>FNAW01000002.1 GCA_900102115.1 Blastococcus fimeti | reverse complement strand
CGGGAACGCCAGCAGCACCAGGATGCTGGTGACCAGGGTGTTCCAGGTGAAGATCGGCATCCGGAACATCGTCATGCCCGGCGCGCGCAGGCAGATGATCGTGGTGATGAAGTTGACCCCACCCAGGATCGTGCCCAGGCCGCTGACCGCCAGCCCACCCATCCACAGGTTGCCGCCCACACCCGGGGAGTGGGTGATGTTGGACAGCGGCGTGTAGGCCGTCCAGCCGATGTCCGGCGCCCCACCGGGAGTGGCGAAGCTGGACACCACGATCAGCGACCCGAACAGGAACAGCCAGAACGACAACGCGTTCAGCCGCGGGAACGCCACATCCGGCGCACCGATCTGCAGCGGCATGATCAGGTTGCCGAACGCGAAGAACAACGGCGTCGCGAACATCAGCAGCATCAGCGTGCCGTGCATCGTGAACAGCTGGTTGTACTGCTCCGGAGACAGGAACTGCAGCTCCGGACGACCCAGCTCAGCCCGGATCAGCATGGCCATCAGGCCACCCAGGATGAAGAAGACGAACGACGTCGTCAGGTACATCAAACCGATGGTCTTGTGATCGGTGGTCCGCAGCAGGTTCGACAGCCGCGAGCCCTTCGACGGGACGACCGCGGGGCCGGGCCGGCTGATGATCGGCCGTGGGGCGATGGCGGTCACGCGGCCGCTCCCACGGGACGGCGGGTGCGGACCCGTCGATCGTCGATGCAGAACCCGGACATGGTCGGCCCCCGGAGATCAGTGACGCGGCGCGGACGCCGCCCGGCTGCTTCGGGCGGCTCGGTCATCGTCGCCCACGGGGCCGGGTTCGGAAACCCGGGGTGGCCCGGCCGTCGTACGGGCGGGGGAGCGACCGCCCTCAGGCCACCGAGCGCCAGGCGCTGAGGTCGACGGCCACGCCGTCGGGGGCGTCGCTGTCGGCGACCAGCCAGGCCGCGTCGCGGACCTGCCCGGTCGCGAGCCAGCGGGTGATGTCGAGGTCGAACTCCGGCTGCGCATCGTCCGAGGGGTTGCCGACGGACCCGAGGAACGTCACGTCGGTCTCCTGCCCATCAGCGGAGCGCAGCACCACGCGGCACCGCGATCGGCGGTGCCGAGCCGGAGGAACCGCCTCGCGCACGACGGCGGACTCGGCTCCGGCTGCGGCGGCGAACTCCGTCGCGGCGCCGCGGAGTCGCGCCACGAACCGCTGGGCGTCGTCGACGTGGTCGCCGGGGTCGACCAGGGCCAGGGCGAGAGCGCTCGCGCTGGCGACCGTCTCGAGGGGCATCTCGGAGTCGATGGCGGTGCGCGGAACGGGGGGCAGGCTGCGGCGCCGACCGGCGTGGATGGTCTCCATGGTGACGGACAGTCTCGCCACGCCTACCGGGCCGCACCGGGAGGGCGCGCCGACCGCGGGACACGTGGGACGAACGGTTCGGGACGCGGGGCAGCTGGGGCCCCCGGGCACTGCTCCGGTCAGGCGGCGAGGGGGAGCGGCACGTCGTCGGCCGGGGCCTCGACCGCCTCCTGACCCCGTTCCCGGGCCGTCGACGCCGCCGCGAGCACCACGCCGGCGCCCACGCACAGCACCAGCACCCCGGCGACGACGTCCAGCAGGTAGTGGTTGCCCGACCCCAGCACCACGAAGAAGGTGCTGAACGGGTAGACCGCGCCGGCGATCCGGACCCAGGTGCGGCGGGCGAGGAGCACCAGCACGAGGCCGCACCAGGCGGCCCAGGCGCAGTGCAGCGACGGCATCGCGGCGAACTGGTTGGAGATCGCGTCGGAGCCGGGCGTGCCGGACGCCGGCCACCAGCCCCAGGTCGCGGTCTGGCTCATCACGTCGACGAAGCCCTCGTCGGAGAGCAGCCGCGGGGGCGCGGTCGGTAGCCAGTAGAAGCCGATCAGCGCCAGCGCGGTGGTGATCATGAGGATCGCGCTCACCATGCGGTAACGGGTGGGGCGCCGGAGGAACAGCCAGACCAGCACCGCCGGGGTCACCAGGAAGTGAAGCGTCGCGTAGTGCAGTGCTACGGCGGCGGAGACGACCTCGGTGCGGTGCACCCAGTCGTTCAGCCCCCGCTCGAGGGCCAGCCCCCAGCCGTCCTCCAGCGCGAGGATGTCCCGGCCGTTGGCGTACGCGCGGACCACGACATCCCCCACGCTGTTCCGGACGAGCGAGTAGACCGCGTACAGCACGCCGATGACCGCGAACTCCGCCCACCAGCGCGGTCGGGCGAAGGCGCGCAGCAGGCCGGGGCCGGCCGGCCCGCGGTCGACGGCTGCGTGCAGCGCCGTCGTCGTCTCGGCGCGCGCACCGCCGGGCGCCAGGGTTGCGGTCACGTCCCACTCATCTCGTCGGCGGAGCCTCGCTCTCTCCTCCATCGGAGGCCCGGCCGCGGACCTTGACCCGACGGCGGACATCGGTTCGGCACGGTAGCGGTCAGGCGCCTCCGCCGACGGGTGCGGCTCCCGGCGCGAGGCCCGCGGTCTCGGCCGGCTCGGGCGTCGAGCGACCCGCCCGCGCCTGGCGTCGTTCGATGTACTGCGCCAGGCGCCCGAGGCAGTAGTTGATGGCGATGTAGAGCAGCGCGAGGACGGTGAACGTCTGGATCGGGTTGCCCAGGTTGCGCTGGATGCTCTCGCCCTGGCTGAGCAGCTCGTCGTAGTTCGCGATGAAGGTGACCAGCGAGGTGTCCTTGAGGACGACGATCAGCTGGCTGATGATCGCCGGCAGCATGGTGCGGAACGCCTGCGGGAGCAGCACGATGCGCATCGTCTGCCAGTTCGTCAGGCCGGTGGCGAGCGCGGCCTCCCGCTGACCTCGCGGCAGCGAGGCGACGCCGGCGCGGACGATCTCGGCGAAGATCACCATGTTGTAGACGGTCAGGCCGATGACCAGGCCCCACAGCACCTGGCCGCCGGGCAGGCCGCTGAGGTCGACCCCGACGTCGGGCAGCACCCGGACGCCGATGAAGACCAGGACGACCACGGGCAGGCCGCGGAAGATCTCGATCAGGCCGATCAGCGGGATCCGACCGATCCTCCCGAGGGAGAGCCGCGCCACCGCGATCAGCGTGCCGAGGACGATCGACAGCACCATCGCGAGCGCCGCGGCCTTGAGGGTGTTGACGATGCCCTCGCCGATCAGCCGCCAGACGGCGTCGAAGGCCTCGTTGCCCGGGTCGATGAGCGGGCCCCACTCCTCCATGGAGAACTGGCCCTGCTCGTCCAGGCGCCGGTAGACGACGTAGGCCAGGCCGAGGAGGGCCAGCACGGCGACGACGGTGCCGATCAGGGTGCGCCGCCGGGCCCGGGGGCCCTGGGCGTCGTAGAGGACGGCCTGCTGCTCGGAGCTCATCGGGCGATCGCCACCTTCCGCTCGAGGAGCTGCAACAGCGCGCCCGCCGTGAGCGTGATGATCAGGTAGCCGACCGCGACGCCGCCGACGTAGACCGGGAAGGTCGGGTAGCCCTGGGCGCTGGTGAGCGATGCTCCGGTGCTCCACAGGTCACCGCCCACGCCGAAGGCGCCGACGACCGCGGAGTTCTTCATCATCGCGATCAGCACGCTGCCCAGCGGCGGGACGACGGTGCGCAGCGCCTGGGGGAGGACGACGTAGCGCAGGCCCTGGGTGAAGTTCAGCCCGATGGACCGCGCGGCCTCCGCCTGGCCGGCCGGCACCGAATTGATGCCCGAGCGCACGGCCTCGCAGACGAACGCCGAGGTGTAGAGCACCAGGCCCAGCACCCCGAAGAAGAAGAACGACCGGTTGATCCCGAGCTCCGGGAAACCGAACGCGCAGAAGAACAGCACCACCGTCAGCGGGGTGTTGCGGAAGGTGGTCACCCAGAACGTGCCGAACGCGCGCAGCGGGGGGATGGGCGAGACCCGGCAGGCGGCGATGAGCACGCCCAGGGGCAGTGCGCCGGCCAGCGCCCACAGGATGATCTCGAGCGAGGTCAGGAAACCGTCGACGAACTGGTCGATGTTGTCGAAGACAGGACTCACTGGCTCTCCCTCGGCGCCGGCGCGGCTGGATCAGGACGGGGCTCCGCGGCCGGCCGGCAGAGGCCGGCCGGCCGCGGGGCGATCAGACGGTCAGGCGCACGGGGCGGGCTCGGGCAGCTCGGGGGTCTCGGTGCCCTCGACCTCGCCCGCGGTGGACTCCCACGCCTCGATGTAGGCGTCCTCGTTCTCCTGCAGCGTGTCGTTGATGAACTCGCAGAAGGCGACGTCGCCCTTCGTGATGCCGATGCCGTACGGCTCCTGCGTGAACTGCTCACCGACGAGCTTGAACGCGCCGTCGGACTCCGAGACGAAGCCCAGCAGGATGACGTTGTCGGTCGTCACGGCGTCGACCTGGCCGTTGCGGAGCGAGTCGGCGCACTGCGAGTACTCGTCGAACAGCGTCAGCTGGTCGGGGCTGGCCAGGTACTGCTTGATCTGCTCGGCCGGGGTGGAGCCGGTCACGGAGCAGACCTTGGCGTCCGGGTTCTCCTTGAGGGACTCCGGCCCGTCGATCTCGTCGTTGTCCGAGGCGACCATGATCTGCTGCCCGGCCTCGTAGTACGGGCCGGCGAAGGAGATCCGCTCCTTGCGCTTGTCGTTGATCGTGTAGGTGGCGACGACCATGTCGACCTCGTCGCCCTCGATGACGTCCTCGCGGACGGAGGAGGGGGTCTGCACCCACTCGATGTCCTCGGGCGCGATGCCGAGCGCGCCGGCGATGATCTTGGCGACCTCGACGTCGAAGCCCTCGACCTCGCCCTCGAGGTTCTCCAGGCCGAAGCCGGGCTGGTCGAACTTGGTGCCGACGCGGAGCGTGCCGGCCTCGGCGATCTCGGCCATCGTGGTGCCCGCCTCGAACTCGGGGGCCTCGGCGACGGTGGGCTCGGCGGCGCTGTCCTCGGCGTCGTCGCCGCAGGCAGCGGCGGTCAGGGCGACGACGGACAGGGCGGCGACCAGGGCGGTGCGGCGGAACTGCATGGTTCGGTCCTCTCGCTGGGTGGTTCGGGGGCGATCAGTGGGTGAGGATCTTGGAGAGGAAGTCCTTGGCCCGGTCGGACTGCGGGCTGGTGAAGAACGTCTCGGGCTCGGCGGTCTCGACGATCCGGCCGCCGTCCATGAACACGACGCGGTTGGCCGCCCGGCGGGCGAAACCCATCTCGTGGGTGACCACGACCATCGTCATGCCGTCCTTGGCGAGCCCGACCATGACGTCGAGGACCTCGTTGATCATCTCCGGGTCCAGGGCCGAGGTCGGCTCGTCGAAGAGCATCACCTTCGGCTCCATGGCCAGCGCGCGGGCGATGGCCACCCGCTGCTGCTGACCGCCGGAGAGCTGCGCCGGGTACTTGTCGGCCTGGCTGGCGACGCCCACGCGCTCGAGCAGCTCCCGCGCGCGGCCCTCGGCCTCGGCCTTGGACTTCTTCCGCACCTTGACGGGCCCGAGCGCGACGTTCTCCAGGACCGTCTTGTGCGCGAAGAGGTTGAAGCTCTGGAACACCATGCCGACGTCGGCCCGCAGGCGGGCGAGCTCCTTGCCCTCGTCGGGCAGCCGGGCGCCGTCGATGGTGATCTCGCCCTTGTCGATGGGCTCGAGCCGGTTGATCGCCCGGCAGAGCGTCGACTTGCCCGAGCCCGAGGGGCCGATGACCACGACGACCTCGCCGCGGTCGATGGACAGGTCGATGTCCTGCAGGACGTGCAGTTCGCCGAACCACTTGTCGACGCCGGACAGGCGGACGAGAGGCTCTCCGTTCGGGCGGCTGGTCACCCCGGGGACACTAAAGCCGGATGGTCTCGGATCCCGAACCGTGGGATCACGAAGCGGTAACGAACGCCGTGGATTCCCCCGGCCGGGGCACCGCAGGTCGCTCCGGACGGCGCCTGGCGGGCGCGCCGTACCCTCGCTCCTGTCATGGAGAGCGCAGCAGAGAGCCCCGAGCTCACCTACCGGGTGCGCACCTACGGGTGCCAGATGAACGTGCACGACTCCGAGCGGCTGTCCGGGCTGCTGGAGCAGGCCGGCTACCGCGCCGCGGCAGAGGGGGACGACGCCGACGTCGTCGTCCTCAACACCTGCGCGGTGCGGGAGAACGCCGACAACCGCCTCTACGGCAACCTCGGCCACCTGCGCCCGGTGAAGGACGCCCGCCCCGGCATGCAGATCGCGGTCGGTGGCTGCCTGGCGCAGAAGGACCGCGGTGAGATCGTCCGGCGCGCGCCCTGGGTCGACGTCGTCTTCGGCACGCACAACGTCGGCTCGCTGCCTGCGCTGCTGGGCCGGGCGCGGCACAACGCCGAGGCGCAGGTCGAGATCGTCGAGTCGCTCGAGGTCTTCCCCTCGACGCTGCCGGCCAAGCGGGACTCCGCCTACTCCGGCTGGGTGTCGATCAGCGTGGGCTGCAACAACACCTGCACGTTCTGCATCGTCCCGGCGCTGCGCGGCAAGGAGAAGGACCGCCGCCCCGGCGAGATCCTGGCCGAGGTGCAGGCGCTGGTCGACCAGGGCGTGCTCGAGGTGACGCTGCTCGGGCAGAACGTGAACGCCTACGGCGTGGAGTTCCGCGAGCGGGGCGCGTTCGCCGACCTGCTGCGCTCCGCCGGCCGGATCGAGGGCCTGGAGCGGATCCGGTTCACCAGCCCGCACCCCCGCGAGTTCACCGACGACGTCATCGACGCGATGGCCGAGACCCCGGCGGTCTGCCACCAGCTGCACATGCCGCTGCAGAGCGGTTCGGACGACGTCCTGCGCCGGATGCGCCGCGGATACCGGCAGGAGCGCTACCTCGGGATCATCGATCGCGTGCGGGCCGCGATGCCCGACGCGGCGATCACCACCGACATCATCGTGGGCTTCCCCGGCGAGACCGAGGCCGACTTCGAGCAGACCCTCGAGGTCGTCCGGCAGGCGAGGTTCGCCAGCGCGTTCACCTTCCAGTACTCCAAGCGCCCCCGGACGCCGGCGGCCGAGATGGACGAGCAGCTGCCCAAGGCGGTCGTGCAGGAGCGGTACCTGCGGCTGACCGCGCTGCAGGACGAGATCAGCTGGGCGGAGAACCGGGCCCAGGTGGGCCGCCGGGTCGAGCTGCTCGTCGCCGCGGGTGAGGGCAGCAAGGACGCAGCCACCGGCCGGCTCTCCGGCCGCGCCCGCGATGGGCGCCTGGTGCACTTCACGGCCGCGGACGGCGTCCGCCCGGGTGACGTCGTCGAGACCGTCGTCACCGACGCCAAGCCGCACTTCCTGGTCGCCGACGGCGTGCTGCTGGCCCACCGCCGCACGCGGGCCGGCGACGCGGCCGAGGCCGGGATCCGCCCGACGACGCCGGGCGTCGCGCTGGGCATGCCGCGGATCGGCGTCCCCGAGCCGCTGCCGGTGCTCGCCGGCGGCTGCTGAGGGCCCGACCTACCGCACGGTCTCGAACCTGCCCCGGGCCACGCTGAAGACGGTGCCGTCCATCCGCAGCCGCGGATCGGCCTCGTACCGCTCCCGCAGCTCGGGCAGGTGCTCGTCGGGCGCGACCGTCAGCTCCGCCACCGCGTCGAACAGGGTCAGCAGCTCCTCGGTCGGCTGCTGCCCGGGCTCCCAGTGCGCGCCCCACACGTCCCAGGGCAGCATCTCGACCTTGTTCAGCGCCGCGAGGTCCAGCCGGAGGTTGCCGGCGATCCAGAAGGCGCCGTGCTCGTCGATCGCCGACAGGCCGCAGCGGTCGGCGTCGAGCTCGCCGCGGCGCCACGCCCGCCAGGCGTGCCCGGCGGTCACGAACTCCGCCGGCGTGATCCGCATCGGGTCGCCGGTGAACGCGATGCGTCGCTGCCAGGTGGCGTCCAGCTGGGCGTCGACCAGCACCCAGCGGGCCTCGGCGTCGTCCCAGTACTCGGCGACCCAGTGGTCCTCGAACCAGCCGGGGCGGAAGTAGGTGCCGAACCCGCAGCGCGCCCGGGCGGGCACGCCCAGGTGCCGCAGGAACGCGACGGTGACGCGGCTGAAGGCGTGGCACCGCGCGCCGACCCGCGCCGCGGGGGGCCGTGACTCGGTCAGCGCGCGGGGATCCAACTCCCGCGCAGTGGCGAGCAGCCGGGCGGTGTCCCGCTCGTGGATCGCGTCGGCCTGCGCGGGGCTCAGCTCGACGCCGTAGAACGGGGCGTCCACGGTGTCGTAGACGAGCAGCCCCTGGACCACCGCGACCACGTCGTCGACCCCCTCGGGGAGGGGGTCGACGACGTCCAGGGCGGTGAACCGCCCCGGGTCGGCCCAGTAGTCCGGTGACCGGGGACGCATGAGCCCAGGCTGGCACGGACCGGCCCGGGGGTGGGGTCAGCGGCGGGCGGACTTCTCCGCTTCGGCCAGCCACTCACGGCGCGTGGCGAGGTTGGTCTGCGCCTCGTCGATCCGGCGCTGGTCCCCGGCCGCCTCGGCCTTGGCCAGCTGCTCCTCGGCCTTGGTGACCGCGGCGCGCATCGAGGTGACCATCGGGTTCTCCGCGGCGACCCGCGGGCGTCCGGCGTCGGCGGCGCCGCGCACCTTCTCCTCGACGGCCTGCATGCGGTCCTCGAGCTGGCGCATGGCCCCGCGCGGGACGTGCCCGACGGCGTCGTAGCGCTCCTGGATCTTGCGCAGCGCGTTCTGGGCGCCTCGCAGGTCCTTCGAGGGGTCGAGCCGCTCGGCCTCGGCCAGCAGCTCCTCCTTGAGCTTCTGGTTGGCCGTCTCCTCGCTGGTGCGCGCCTTGTCGGAGTCGGCGCGGGCGGCGAAGAAGACGTCCTGGGCGGCGCGGAACTGCTTCCACAGGTCGTCGTCGCCGTCCCGGCCGATGCGCGGCACGGCCTTCCAGCGGTCCATGAGCGAGCGCATCGCCGCGCTCGTCGGACCCCAGTCGGTCGAGGCGGCGAGCCGCTGCGCCTCCTTGATCAGCTCCTGCTTGGCCGCGCGGGCCTCGCCGCGCTGGGTGTCCAGCTGGGCGAAGTGCGCCCCCCGGCGGCGACCGAAGGCATCGCGGGCCGCGGCGAACCGGGTCCACAGCGCCTCGTCGGTCTTGCGGTCGATGCCGCGGATCGTCTTCCACTCCTCGACGATGGCCTTGAGGCGGTCACCGGCGGCCTTCCACGACGTCGACTCCGCGGCGATCTGCTCGGCCTCGACGGCGAGCGCCTCCTTGCGGGCCACCTGGGCGGCGCGCGCCGCGGCCTTCTCGGCGCGGGACTCGGCCGCGGCCGAGTCGGCGGTGCCGACCATGGCCCGGGCGCGGGCGGCGAGGCCCTCGAGGTCGCCGACGGCGGCGGCCGTCGGGATCGACTCGGCCAGCGCCTGGGCCTTGCCCTTGATCTCGGACGGGTTGCCGGTGTGCGCCTTCAGCCGCGCCTCGAGCAGCGTGACCTCGGTGGCGAGGTCGTCGAACCGGCGGGCGTAGTGCGCCAGCCCCGCGACGGGTTCGCCGGCCTGCCAGGAGCCGACGGCGCGCTCGCCCTCGGAGGTGCGGACGTACACGGTGCCGTCCTCGTCGACCCGGCCCCACGTGGAGGGGTCGCTGACCGCTCCGGCCGTGGGGGCGATCGACGCGGGGGAGGGGACCGCCGGTGCGGGGACCGGGGACGCGGGTCCGGCCGAGCCCGCGTCGGGCGGGGTCTCGGCGTCCGGCGCCGCCGCCTGCTCGGCAGCAGGCGCCTCGGGCGCCTGCTCCTCGGTCGCGGCCGCCTCGGGGGCGGGCGGCGGGACGGCCGCCTCGGGAGCCACCGTCTCCAGCGTCTCCGCCGCCGGGACCGCCACCTCGGGCGCACCCTCCGGCGTCACTGCCGCCGGTACCTGTTCCACCTCCGCGCTCGCTCCGTCGGGAGTCTCCACAATCGGTGGAGTGGCCTGCTGCGCCCCGCTGCCGGGGTTGTCCGTGCTCGACACTCCGGCAGTGTCCCACGTCGCATCGGCGACACTGCTGGATGTGAGTGCCGATCCCCGGAGGCCGCCGGCCTCGTTCGCCCCCTTCGGGGTCACCGTCGCCTTCTGCCCCGCTCCGCCGCTGCTCGTGCCGGCGGTCGAGGGGCGGCCCGAGACCGACACCGCGACGCTGCGCCGGGCCTGCGCCGACGCGGTGGCCGCGATGCTCGCTGTCACGCCGGCGGTGGTGGTCGTCGTCGGTGCCGGTGCGCCGGCCGGCGTGCGGTTCGGCGACGGGGACGCCGGGGATCTGCGCGGGATCGGCGTCGACCTCGAGCTGCCGTTCACCGGCCGGGTGCGGCCCGGCGGCCGCCGGCTGCCGCTGCCGCACCTGCTGGGCACGTGGCTGCTCGACCAGGCCGGCTACGCCGGGACGCGCGTGGGCGTCGGCCCCGACGACCTGCCGGGGCTGGTGCGGTCCCTCCCCGGAGCCGTCGGGGTGCTGGCGATGGGCGACGGGTCGGCCCGGCGCAGCGTCAAGGCACCCGGCCACCTCGACCCGGCTGCCGAGCCGTTCGACGACGCCGTCGCCACGGCGCTCGGAGCCGGGGACGCGGCCGCGCTCGCCGGGCTGGACGAGGGGGAGGGGCAGCGGCTGATGGCCGCCGGCGTCCCCGTCTGGCGGGCCGTCGGCTCGGCGCTGGCCGACCGGTCGGTCGTCGCGCACCTGCACGCCGCCTCCGCCCCGTTCGGGGTCGGCTACCTCGTCGCCGACTGGGCGGCGCGGTGAACGCCCCACCGCCGGTGATCGCGGTGGTCGGCCCCACCGCGACGGGCAAGACCGCGCTCGCCGTCGAGCTCGCCCGCCGGCTGGGCGGCGAGGTGGTGAACGCCGACTCGATGCAGCTGTACCGCGGCATGGACATCGGCACCGCCAAGCCGGACGAGGCCGAGCGCGGTGGCGTGCCGCACCACCTGCTCGACCTGTGGCACGTGCGCGAACCGGCGTCGGTGGCCGAGTACCGGGAGCGCGCGCGGGCCGAGATCGACCGGCTCCGCGCCGCCGGCGTCGTCCCCCTGCTGGTCGGTGGATCAGGGCTGTACGTGCGGGCGGTCCTCGACGAGCTCGACTTCCCGGGCACCGACGCCGCCGTGCGGGCACGGCTGGAGGCCGAGCTGGCCGAGGCGGGCCCGGCGGTGCTGCACGCCCGGCTGGCCGCGGTCGACCCGGCCGCGGCGCAGGCGGTGCTGCCCGGGAACGGGCGGCGGATCGTCCGGGCGCTGGAGGTCGTCGAGATCACCGGTGGCCCGTTCCGCGCGACGATGCCGGAACCGGCGCCGCACTACCCGGCGGTGGTGCTCGGGCTGGACCGGGATGCCGCGGAGCTGGATGCGCGCGTCGCCCTGCGGGTGGACCGGATGTGGGCGTCGGGTCTCGTGGACGAGGTGGCGGCGCTGGCCGCGGACGGTCTGCGCGAGGGGCCGACGGCGTCCCGCGCGCTGGGGTACGCGCAGGTGCTCGCCCAGTTCGACGGCACGCTGACCGAGGACGAGGCGAGGGAGCGGACGGTGGTCACCACCCGCCGGTTCGTCCGCCGGCAGCGCTCGTGGTTCCGCCGCGACGCCTCCACGACCTGGCTCGATGCCGGCCGGCCCGACCTGCTCGACGCCGCGGCCGCGGTGATCGCCGACCGTACGATCGGCCCGTGACCGCCACCCCCCGCGTGCTGATCGGGCACGGGACCGAGAACGACTTCGTCGTGCTGCCCGACCCCGACGGCTCCGGATGGGCCGGCGACCGGCTGGACGGCGCCATGGTGCGCCGGCTGTGCGACCGCCGCGCCGGTCTCGGGGGCGACGGCGTCCTCCGGCTGGTGCGCAGCGCGCACGTGCCCGACGCCGCCGACGTCCTGGGGCCGGAGCTCGCCGCCTGCGAGTGGTTCATGGACCACCGCAACGCCGACGGCTCCTACGCGGAGATGTGCGGCAACGGCATCCGGCTGTTCCTCCACGCGCTCATCGCGGAGGGGCTGCTCGACCGGTCGGCCTGCACCGACGGCGTGCTGGTGGGCACCCGGGGCGGTCCGCGCCGGGTGGGGGCAACGGCCGACGGCGCCTACTGGGTCGACATGGGCCCGGCCGCCGAGTTCGGGCATGGCTCGGCCGAGCTCGACGGGCGCACGTTCTCCGGGCGGGCGGTCTCGATGGGCAACCCGCACCTGGCGGCGCTCACCGACGTCGACGTCGACATCCTCGACCTGAGCCGGGCGCCGCGGTTCGACGCCGAACTCTTCCCCGAGGGCGTCAACGTCGAGCTGGTCAACGTGATCGAACCGGGCGCCCACATCCGGCTCCGGGTCTTCGAGCGCGGCGTGGGGGAGACCCGCTCCTGCGGCACCGGCGCGTGCGCGGCGGCGTACGCGGCCCTGGCCGAAGCCGGCCGGACCGAGGGGACGGTCGTCGTCGACGTCCCCGGGGGCCGCCTGTCGGTGCAGGTCGACCCCCGGACGACGGTGCTCACCGGCCCGGCGGTGCTGGTGTCGGCCGGCGTGCTGTGCCAGGAGTGGCTCGGGGCCTGACGGCTCAGACGCGGTCGTCGTCGTCGGTGGGCGACTCCGGCATCATCGACATGCCCTCGGTGCCGGGGCTGCCCTTGGGCTCGCCCCGCCCGCTGTCCTGGTCGGGGCCACCGCCCATCGGGTTGCGCGGCGGCCCGCCGATGCCCTTCGGGTCCCGGCCCGGGTCCTCCAGCTCGCTGTTCGACCCCAGGCTGCTCGATCCGCTCCCGCTCATGACTGCTCCTCGTGACGGCGATGTCCGACCGGCACCCGCTACCCGGCAGCGGCGGGGCGCACTCGCGGGTGGTGGGGGGCGTCGAGGGCGACCATGATCGGACGATGACGAGTCGACCCCCACGGGTGGTGGTCGTCGGCGGCGGCTTCGCCGGCTTCCACGCCCTGCGTGCCCTCGAGAAGCGCCTGCCGCCCGACGCCGCCGAGCTCGTGCTGGTCAACCCGACCGACTACCTGCTCTACAGCCCGCTGCTGCCCGACGTCACCGCCGGCCTGCTCGAACCGCGGCACATCGCCGTCTCGCTGCGCCAGCGGCTGCCGCGCACCCGCCTGGTGCTCGGCCGCGCCACCGGTCTGGACGTCCCCGGGCGCACGCTCCGGGTGGACCTGCTCGAGGACGGTGGGACCGTCTCGCGCACCACCCAGCTGGACTGGGACCGGCTGGTCCTCGTTCCCGGCTCGGTCACGCGGCAGTTCGACATCCCCGGGGTGGCCGAGCGGGCGCACGGGGTGAAGACGCTGGTGGAGGCCCGCTACCTGCGCGATCACCTGCTCACCCAGATGGACCGCGCCGACGTCCTGCCCGACACCCCGGAGGGGCGGGCGGAGAAGGAGCAGCGGCTCACCGTCGTCGCGGTCGGGGCCGGCTACACCGGCACCGAGATCGTCGCCCAGCTGCAGCACCAGCTCACCGCCGTGTCGTCGCGCTGGGAGCGGGTCGACCCGTCCGACGTCCGGTTCGTCCTCATCGACCTCGCACCGACGGTCCTCCCCGAGCTCGGCCCACAGCTGGGCGACGTAGCGCTCTCCGCGCTGCGCCGCCGCGGCGTCGACGTCCGGCTCGGTGTCACGGTCAAGGAGGCCCGCGACACCGAGATCGACCTGACCGACGGCACCACCGTGCCCAGCCGCACCTTGATCTGGGGCGCCGGCGTGACGGCCAGCCCCCTGGTGACCCGGGTCGGCAGCGAGCTGCAGCGCGGACGCCTGGTCGTCGATCCCTACCTGCGCGTGCCCGGTGTGCCCGGGGTGTACGCCGCCGGGGACGCGGCGGCGGTGCCCGACCTGGTCGTCGCCGACCAGCGCGCCGCGAAGGGCGGGGACGACGGCACGACGCCGGTCACCCCGCCGACCGCCCAGCACGCGCAGCGGCACGGGCACGCCCTGGGGCGCAACGTCGCCGCCGACCTCGGCCACGGGCAGGCCCGCCCCTACCGGCACCGCGACCTGGGGCTCGTCGCGGACCTGGGTGGATGGGACGCCGTCGCCAAGCCGCTGGGCATCAGGCTGCGCGGGCCGCTGGCCAAGGCGGTGGCCCGTGGCTACCACCTGTACGCCCTGCCGTCGGCGTCGAACCGGGTGCGGGTCGCCGTCGACTGGCTCCTCGCGACCGCGCTCCCGGCCCAGGACGTGCAGATCGGCGCCATCCCGAGCGAGGCGGCGCTGGTCGCCACCGCACAGCAGACGGAGCGCTATCTGGCGGGATGACCGTGCGCTCCCGGGATGGACTCGCTCGGGTGGTGTGTTGTACCGGGTGATGACAACTCAGGTGCTACCTGCCGAAGACCGTGCCACGCTGGAGACGATGACGACCGCCGCGAACACCCCCGTCGAGCAGCCGACGGCTGCCCCGACCCGCTCCACTGCTCCCGCCGGCCCCCGGCGGGAGGAGGAGAAGGACGACACCACCGGTTCCTACGCCCTCGAGGCGCGAGGCGCGCTGCGCCGCGTGGCCGGGCTCGGCACCGAGCTGGCCGACGTCACCGAGGTCGAGTACCGGCAGCTGCGCCTCGAGCGCGTGGTGCTGGTCGGGGTCTGGACCGAGGGGACGCAGGTCGACGCCGACCGCTCGCTGGCCGAGCTCGCCGCCCTGGCCGAGACCGCCGGCTCCGAGGTCCTGGAGGCCGTGAGCCAGCGCCGCGACAAGCCGGACGCCGCCACCTACGTGGGTTCGGGCAAGGCGAACGAGATCCGCGACATCGTCGCCGCGACCGGCGCCGACACCGTGATCTGCGACGGGGAGCTGACCCCGGGTCAGCTCAACCAGCTGGAGAAGGTGCTCAAGGTCAAGGTCGTCGACCGGACGGCGCTGATCCTCGACATCTTCGCCCAGCACGCGACCAGCCGGGAGGGCAAGGCCCAGGTCGAGCTGGCGCAGATGCAGTACATGCTGCCGCGCCTGCGCGGCTGGGGTGAGTCGCTGTCCCGGCAGGCCGGTGGCCGGGTCGCCGGCGGTGGCGGCATCGGTACCCGCGGCCCCGGTGAGACCAAGATCGAGACCGACCGCCGGCGGATCCGGGCGCGGGTGAGCAAGCTCCGCCGCGAGATCGCCGGCATGGCGACGGCCCGTGCGACGCAGCGCAGCAGCCGGGACCGGAACGCGACCCCGAGCGTGGCGATCGCCGGCTACACCAACGCCGGCAAGTCCAGCCTGCTCAACCAGCTCACCGGGGCCGGCGTGCTGGTCGAGAACGCGCTGTTCGCCACCCTGGACCCGACCGTGCGCCGGGCCGAGGGACCCGACGGCCGGGAGTACACGCTCACCGACACCGTCGGGTTCGTCCGGCACCTGCCCCACCAGTTGGTCGACGCGTTCCGCTCGACGCTGGAGGAGGTCGCCGCCGCCGACCTGCTGCTGCACGTCGTCGACGGCGCCGACCCGGACCCGCTGGGCCAGATCAACGCGGTGCACGTCGTGCTCCGCGAGATCGACGCCTCTGCGGTGCCCGAGGTGATCGTCGTGAACAAGGTCGACGCCATGGACGAGGAGGCCATCCTCACCCTCCGCCAGGCACTGCCCGGTGCGGTGTGGGTCTCCGCGCGGACCGGTGCCGGCATGGACACCCTGCGGGAGCTCATCGCGGCCCGGTTGCCGCACCCCGACGTCGACGTCGACGTGCTGGTGCCCTACGACCGCGGCGACCTCGTCGCCCGTGTCCACCGGGACGGCGAGGTGCTCGCCGAGGCGCACGAGGCCGCGGGCACCCGGCTCACCGCCCGGGTCGACGGGGCCCTGGCCTCGGCGCTCGAGGAGTTCGCCGCACCGGTGGCCTGACCGGCGGCGCTCCGTCCGGCTCGGTCAGGTCACGACGAGGTCACGGCCCGGTACGGTGAGCCGGTGACGAGCGGCGTGGTGCACGACGCCGGCCCCCGGGGGAGCACCTCCGGGACGCCGGTGGGACGGCCGTCGTGGTGGCTCGTGCTGGCCGCGCTCGTCGTCGGCGGGCTCGTCACCGCGGACCTGCTCGCTTCCGGCGCCTCCGAGCGCCTCGACGTCCGCGTCTCGGAGATCGTGCGGGGCTGGGGTCTGGCCGACTCGGCGGTGTACCCGCTGGTCTGGCTGGTGACCCAGCTCGGCGGCCGGGTGACCATCCTGGTCGTGCTCGCCGGGTTGGTGGGCTATCTCGCCTGGCGGCGGCGCACGGTGCTGCCGGCGATCCGGGTGGTGGTCGCACTCGCGCTGCTCACCGGCGTCGTCTACGCGCTGAAGTACGGCACCGGTCGGACCGCCCCGGGCTATCCGGGGAGCTACTTCTTCCACGACGACGGCGCCTCCTTCCCGTCGGGGCACGTCGCGAACGCGGTGCTCATGTGGGGCGTCGCCCGCTGGCAGGCCGTGGAGTACGGGCTGCCGGCCCGCATCCAGCGGCTCTTCTGGTGGCTGAGCGTGGTCGGCCCGGTCCTGACCGGGCTGTCGATGATCTCGCTGGACTTCCACTGGATCACCGACGCCGTCGTGGGCGCGGCCGTCGGCATCGTGCTGCTGGGCGTGGTTCACGCACTCGATGCAATCGTTCTGTCACGCTGGGTTCGTGCCCGAGCAGGCCGACCGACCGCCTAGCGGCTCCGGAGGACGGCGCACCACGCGAGCGGTCCGACTCGGCGTGGTCGTCCTCCTCGGTCTCGGGCTGCCCGCCGCCGGTGTCGGAGCTGCCGCGGCCGAGGAGCCGGCAGCACCGTCGGTGCGATGCACGGTCACCGACCCGGCACTGGCCGAGATCTCGGGCCTGGTCGACCTCGGCGAGCGCATGCTCGTGATGAACGACGGCGGCGACCAGCTCAGCGTCTCGGTGCTGGACGCCGGGTGCCGAGTCCTCGAGACGCGCAGCGCGGCCGTGGATCCCTACGATCCTGAGGATCTCGGGCTGAGCGCCGACGGCACGCTGTGGCTGGCCGACGCCGGCGACAACACCGCCATCCGCTCGACCGTCGCGCTCCTGGCGTTGCGACCGGACGGCTCGGCGGGCGTGCACCGGCTCACCTATCCCGACGGCGCGCACGACTCGGAGGCGCTGCTGCTGGCCCCCGACGGCACGCCCTACCTGGTCACCAAGGACGTCCTGGGGTCCAGCGGTGTGTACCGGCCCACCGGCCCGCTCTCGGTCGACACCACCGTGCCGATGGAGCGGGTCGCGACGGTCAACATGACGCTGACCGGCACGCCCGGCGGACCGGTCGGCCGCGCGGGCCAGTTGCTGATCACCGGGGGAGCGGTCGCCGGCGACGGCCGTGCGTTGGCCCTGCGCACCTACACCGACGCCTACGTGTGGCCGCTCGCCGGCTCCGATGTCGCCGGTGCCCTGTCGGGCACGCCGGTGCGGGTACCGCTGCCCGACTCGCCGCAGGGCGAGGCGGTGAGCTTCACGGCGGACAACGTGCAGCTCGTCGTGGCCGGCGAGGGCGTGCCGGGGGACGTCGTCGTGGTGCCGATCCCGGCCGGGACGGCGTCCGCGGCAGCGCCGGCCTCGGAGGGCGCGGTGCCCACCCTGACCGAGCTCACCAGCTCAGGACGCTCGGCGGTGACGTCCGCGCTGATCGCCGCGGCCGTGGCCACGGTCGTCGTCTGGATCGGCGGCGTGGTGCGCCGCCGGTCCAAGCCGTGACCCGCGCCGGCTGACGCTGCCACCGACGCGGGTCCCGGGGTCGCTCAGAGCCTCCGCAGCACCGAGACGACCCGGCCGAGAACCGTGGCGTCATCGCCCGGGATCGGCTCGTACGCCGGGTTGTGCGGCAGCAGCCAGACGTGACCGTCCCGCCGCTTGTAGGTCTTGACGGTCGCCTCGCCGTCGATCATCGCGGCCACGATCTCGCCGTTCTCCGCCGTCGGCTGCTGGCGGACGACCACCCAGTCGCCGTCGCAGATCGCGGCGTCGACCATCGAGTCACCGGCCACCTTCAGCATGAACAGCGTGCCCTCGCCGACCAGCTCGCGCGGGAGGGGGAAGACGTCCTCCACCGCCTGCTCGGCGAGCACCGGGCCACCGGCGGCGATCCGGCCGACCAGGGGCACGTACGTGGGGGCGGCCAGCGGCTCGTCGGTGCCGGCGACCTGCTCCGGAAGCGGTGCCGTGGGGCGGGACGTGTCGCCCGGCAGGCGGACGTCGAGGGCGCGCGGGCGGTTGGGATCGCGCCGCAGCCAGCCCTTCTTCTGCAGCACCGAGAGCTGGTGGGCCACCGAGGAGGCCGAGGAGAGGCCCACGGCCTCGCCGATCTCGCGCACCGAGGGCGGGTAGCCGCGGCGGTCGATGGAGTCGCGGATGACCTCCAGCACGCGGCGCTGCCGCTGGGTCAGCCCGTCACCGTCGGCACCGCGGTCGGGGAAGGCCCGCACCGTCGCGGTGCCGCCGTCGCCGTCCGGATCGGCCGCCGCGCTGCGCGTGCGCCGGCCGCCCGACGTCCCGCTGGTCTCCGCCACGTCTCCTCCTCGCGGGCTGCCGGTGCAGCCGTGCTGGTTGCGTCGGGAGAACCGTAGCGCCGATCGCCTCGGCTTTCAAACAGGTGTTCGAAGAAAGTCCTCGCGTCGGGGTCGCTTCTGTCGTAGCCGTCCGGTAGACATCGCACAGACGTTCGATTCGAACAGCCGTTCGAACGTGATGCACCGGTCGGTGGGTCGGGAGGAGTGGTCATGGGAAGCGTGGTGCAGGCCGTGGTGGAGTTCGACGAGGCGGTGCAGGCGCCCTGGCGTCCGCCGCTGGCCGGGGGGTCCGGCCGGCGTGGGCAGCTCCGGGCGGTACCCGGGCCGACGCTGTCGTCCCGTGCAGGAGAGGGTGCGGGACGGGGGCCCGCCGGTCCCGGGGTCCACGGCCGCCGGCCTCCGGCGCCGAACACCCGGCGTCCCGTGCCGGGTGGTCCCGGCCCGCGCAGGCCGGCTCCGGGCGGGGTCCCCGAGATCCACGTGGCGCCCGGTCTCCGGCTCACCCGGCGCGCCCGGCGGCTCGGGGTGGTGCTCGGCCTGGCGGTGGGGGTGGTGGTCGGGTCCTGGGTGGGCTCGGTGGTCTCGGACGGAGGAGACGGCCTCCGGCTGGCGGGGGAGAGCAGCGTCGTCGTCGAGCCGGGCGACACGCTGTGGTCGATCGCGGCCACGGTGGCCGGGAGCGGCGAGGACGTCCGGGCGGTCGTCGCGGAGATCCGGGAGCTGAACGGGCTGCCGGACGCCTCCCTGGTGCCGGGTCAGACCCTCGTCCTGCCGTGACGCCGGACGCCACACCCGGGGGCGGGTCGGGGGCCAGGGCAACACCTCTCCAACCTGAGGGCGCGAGTTCGTCAACCCTCAGCCCGCCTGCCTTCACGCTGGGTGGTCGTCCGAACGCTTACGGTCGTCGGGTGTCAGGGCCCATGGACAGTCGCGCAGCTGTGTTCACCAGTTCCCCCCAGTCCGTCGAGGTGTTCCAGGCGGGCACGTGGTGGGCAGGCGAACTGCTGGGTTGGCGGCACGACGCCTCCGGTACCTGTCAGATGTGGGTCCGCGTCGTCGTGGGCGGCGTCGAGGAGACGGCCTGGATCGAACTGGCCGCACTCCGCCTGCCCGACACCGAGACCTCGCCGAGCGCCGGGGCCGGCCGGATGGACTCCCGGGTCAAGCAGGTGCTGCCCCCTGCCCAGGCCATCTCTGCCCTGCGCGGCCGGACCGTCGGCTCCGACGCGGCGACCACGTCCGCGCTGCCGATGATCCGCGACGAGGCCCCGGCGCCCGCGGCCGCGGAGCGCCGCACCGGTCGCCGCCGCGCACCCGAGGAGGCGCTCGTCGACGGCGCCGCCCCGGTCGAGGTGGCCCCGGTCGCGGACACTTCCGTCCGGACGGTGCCCGCGGCGGGGACGACTGCCGCCGCCGGCCGGCACCGCGCCCCGGACGACGAGGGCCGGCACCGCGCCGCCGACACCGAGGTGTTCGGCGCGGTCACCGACGCCACCGACCAGTTCCCGGCCGTCGAGCCCGACCGGGCCCCCGAGCCGCGCCGCACGGCGGCGCGTCCGCACGCCGGCGCCGGCTGGGTGGTCCCCGGCGCTCGCGCGGCACGTCCGGAGGAGTCCTTCGGCCGGGCCGAGGTCTGCACCGGGCGCATCGACGTGGAGCCGGACCTGCTGACGCGTCCCATGCGGCTGAGCGACCTCGCGCCCTCGTCCCGTCGTCCCCGGTTGAGCGGCTCCCGCACCTCCTGACCGGCTCGCGGTCGGCCGGAGTCCGCGCCGGTCCGGCGGCACGTGGCGTCGGGCCTCGCTCCGGCGACCCCTCGGGTCTCCACGGGCGCCGTCCGGCGCGTCTGCGGGCGTGTCGTGTGACTCCTGGGATGCCCTGTTCCTGAGGGTGACGGCAGGGTCAGGGCGGAACACGCCGACGGCGGCAGCTCTTGCACATCTAGTGGGGCCAGGCTTAGGGTTCCACTAGATCTAGTAGTTACAGAGCTGTAAGACTTGTCCACAGGCTGGTCCTCAGGTTCTCCCCGCGGCGTCCACCGGATGTCCCCAGGAGGGTCCACAGGACACCTCGGACGAGGAGTCGCCGAAGGAGGTGGACCGCGATGCGTTGCCCGTTCTGCCACAACCCCGACAGCCGGGTGATCGACTCGCGGGAGGCCGACGAGGGGGCCACCACCCGTCGTCGCCGCTCCTGCCCCCAGTGCGGCCGGCGGTTCACCACCGTCGAGGAGGCCGTCCTCGCCGTCGTCAAGCGCAGCGGGGTGAGCGAGCCGTTCAACCGCTCCAAGGTGGTCGCCGGAGTCCGCCGGGCCTGTCAGGGCCGGCCGGTCGACGAGGACCAGCTGGCGCTGCTGGCGCAGCAGGTCGAGGACACCATCCGGGCGAGTGGCGCGGCCGAGGTGCCGAGCCACGAGGTCGGGCTGGCCATCCTGCGTCCGCTCCGCGAACTGGACGAGGTCGCGTACCTGCGCTTCGCCAGCGTCTACCGCGCCTTCACCTCGGTGGCCGACTTCGAGAAGGAGATCGCCGAGCTGAAGGCCCGCACCACCGGGGGCGCCGATCCTGCGCCCGGCCCGGCCGGCGGCTCCGCCGGCACCTGAGAACTGTCAGACCCTCCGGCTAGACATCACCTCAGAGCACACCGATCGCGGCTCTTCCCCAGCCCTCCGATCTCCCTCGCACGACACATCCAAAGCAAAGACCAGGGAGCTCCACACCATGACCGAGACCGACGACCGCTTGGCCGGGACCCGCGCGCGGCGCACCCCGAAGGCGCCCAGCCGCAAGGGCCTCAAGATCAAGCGTGTCTTCACCACCGCCGGTGTGCACCCCTACGACGACGTGACGTGGGAGCGCCGCGACGTCGTGATGACCAACTGGCGCGACGGCTCGATCAACTTCGAGCAGCGCGGTGTCGAGTTCCCCGCCGAGTGGAGCATCAACGCCACCAACATCGTCACCACGAAGTACTTCCGAGGCGCGGTCGGCACCCCGCAGCGCGAGACCAGCCTGCGCCAGCTCATCGACCGGGTGGTGCTCACCTACGGTGCGGCCGGTCGCGAGCACGGCTACTTCGCCACCGAGGGCGACGCCGAGATCTTCGAGCACGAGCTGACCTGGATGCTCATGCACCAGTACTTCAGCTTCAACTCGCCGGTGTGGTTCAACGTCGGCACGAGCTCCCCGCAGCAGGTCAGCGCCTGCTTCATCCTCGCCGTCGACGACGAGATGGACTCGATCCTGAACTGGTACCGCGAGGAGGGCCTGATCTTCAAGGGCGGCTCCGGTGCCGGCCTCAATCTCTCCCGCATCCGCTCCTCCAAGGAGCTGCTCTCCTCCGGTGGCACGGCCTCCGGTCCGGTCAGCTTCATGCGCGGTGCCGACGCCTCCGCCGGGACCATCAAGTCCGGTGGCGCCACCCGCCGCGCGGCCAAGATGGTCGTCCTGGACATCGACCACCCGGACATCGAGGAGTTCATCGAGACCAAGGCGCGCGAAGAGGACAAGATCCGCGCGCTGCGCGACGCCGGGTACGACATGGACCTCGGCGGCAAGGACATCACCAGCGTCCAGTACCAGAACGCCAACAACTCCGTGCGCGTCTCCGACGAGTTCATGCGCGCCGTCGACGAGGGCGCCGAGTTCGGCCTGCGCGCCCGCATGGACGGCTCGGTCATCGAGACCGTCGACGCCAAGACCCTGTTCCGCAAGGTCACCCAGGCCGCCTGGGAGTGCGCCGACCCGGGCATCCAGTACGACGACACGATCAACGACTGGCACACCAACCCCGAGACGGGCCGGATCAACGCGTCCAACCCCTGCTCGGAGTACATGAGCCTGGACAACAGCTCGTGCAACCTGGCGTCGCTGAACCTCATGAAGTTCCTCAAGGACGACGGCACCTTCGACTCGAAGAACTTCATCAAGGCCGTCGAGCTGGTCATCACCGCGATGGACATCTCGATCTGCTTCGCCGACTTCCCGACCGAGCCGATCGGTGAGACGACCCGCGCCTACCGCCAGCTGGGCATCGGCTACGCCAACCTCGGCGCGCTGCTCATGGCGACCGGTCACGCCTACGACTCCCGCGGTGGCCAGAGCCTGGCCGCGGCCATCACCTCGCTGATGACCGGCACCGCCTACCGCCGCTCGGCCGAGCTGGCCGGCATCGTCGGCGCCTACGACGGCTACGCCCGCAACGCCGACGCCCACGCCCGGGTCATGCGCAAGCACTCCGCGGCCAACGACGCCATCCGCCCGGTGGGTGCCGACGACGCCGACGTGCTCCGCGCGGCCACGAAGGAGTGGCAGGACTGCCTCGAGATCGGCGGCGAGAACGGCTGGCGCAACGCCCAGGCCTCCGTGCTCGCCCCGACCGGGACCATCGGCTTCATGATGGACTGCGACACGACCGGCATCGAGCCGGACTTCTCGCTGGTCAAGTTCAAGAAGCTCGTCGGTGGCGGCTCGATGCAGATCGTCAACCAGACGGTGCCGCGGGCGCTGCGCAGCCTGGGCTACCAGGAGGAGCAGATCGAGGCGATCGTCGAGTACATCGCCGAGCACGGCCACGTCGTGGACGCCCCGAGCCTGCGCCCCGAGCACTACGAGGTCTTCGACTGCGCCATGGGCGAGCGGGCCATCTCCCCGATGGGCCACGTCCGCATGATGGCCGCGGTGCAGCCCTTCATCTCCGGCGCGATCAGCAAGACGGTCAACATGCCGGAGTCGGCGACCATCGAGGACGTCGAGAAGATCTACTTCGAGGGCTGGAAGCTCGGCCTCAAGGCGCTGGCGATCTACCGCGACAACTGCAAGGTCGGCCAGCCGCTGTCCGGTGGCAAGGGCAAGAACGACGGCACCAAGGACGAGGTCAAGGTCGAGGCCACCGCCCCGGCCGCGCTCTCGCACCCGGTCCGCAAGCGGCTGCCGAAGAAGCGGACGAGCGTCACCACCTCGTTCAGCGTCGCCGGCGCCGAGGGCTACATGACCGCGGGCATGTACGAGGACGGCAGCCTCGGTGAGGTGTTCCTGAAGCTCGGCAAGCAGGGCTCGACCCTGGCCGGTGTCATGGACGCCTTCTCGATCGGCATCTCGCTCGCGCTGCAGCACGGTGTGCCGCTGGAGACCTACATCTCCAAGTTCACCAACATGCGCTTCGAGCCGGCCGGCATGACCGACGACCCGGACATCCGGATCGCCCAGTCGGTGATGGACTACATCTTCCGTCGCCTGGCCCTGGACCACCTGCCCGTCGACAAGCGGGCCGGCCTCGGCATCTTCACCGCCGAGGAGCGGGCCGCCCAGGTCGCCGGCTCCTACGGCTCATCGGCCAGCACCACGGCCGTGGCGGAGGAGGACGAGGTCGACCTGGAGGAGCTCCGCGGCTCCGCGCCGATCGAGACCGCCAAGGTGGAGGAGAAGGTCACCCCCTCCGGCCCGAAGTCGGTCAGGGAGGCCCACTCCTCGGCCGAGCTCCTCGAGCTGGTCACCGGCACCGCCACCGACGCGCCGCTGTGCATGACCTGCGGCACGAAGATGCGCCCCGCCGGCAGCTGCTACGTCTGCGAGGGCTGCGGCTCCACCAGCGGCTGCAGCTGATAGCGAGGCCCGCCGGGAGGCGCGCCCTCGACGCATGACCACGGCCGCCCCGGCCCTCTTCGGAGGGTCGGGGCGGCTCTGCTTCGTCCGGCGGTCGAGTGTCCTGCGGGGCTCGGGAGGGTGGTCGGGGTTCGCTGCGCGGCCATCAACGCCACGAGGCCTCCCATGCTCCATCGCAGACGACCGCAGGGCGGTCGGCGGTCGCGACGAGCACCCGGTCGACGTAGTCGCTCATCCGGGCCCGGGCGACGTCGGGTCCCTCCTGCAGGTCCGGAGCACGGACGTCGTAGCCGGGGAACGCCTCCGGCTACCGGTCGAACACCCACGGCCCGCTGGTCGCCCCGTGGACCGCGACGAGACGCTCGTCCCCGCCGGCTGACCCTGCCAGCGCCGTCACGGGGTCCATCGTGCCGCGAGGCTCGACTCGGCAGCGAGGACAGACCGCTCCTCCTGGCTCGTTCGCCTACGGTGTCGGGGATGAGCGAACCGTCCGACACCGGGCCGTTCTTCCACGGCACGAAGGCCGACCTGCAGGTCGGCGATCTCCTGACCCCGGGCTTCCGGTCGAACTACCGCCCCGAGGTCGTGATGAACCACATCTACTTCACCGCGCTCCGGGACGGCGCCGGCCTCGCCGCCGAACTCGCTGCCGGCAGTGGTGCGCCGCGCGTCTACGAGGTCGAGCCGACCGGCGCGTTCGAGGACGACCCGAACGTCACCGACAAGAAGTTCCCCGGCAACCCCACCCGGTCCTACCGCAGCCGCGCCCCGCTCCGGGTCATCGGCGAGGTCCAGGACTGGACGCGGCTGACGCCGGAGGCCCTTCGGATGTGGCGGGAACGGCTGGCGGTCCTCCGGGCGGACGAGCGGGCCGAGATCATCAACTGAGGCCAGAGGGGTGCGGAGACGTGGTCCCCGCACCCCTGACGGCTCAGGGGACGAGCACGACGCGCCCGACGGCCTTCCGGCTCTCGATGTACTCGTGCGCGGCGGCGGCCTCGGCGAGCGGGAAGGTGCGGTCGACGAGCACGGTCAGCCGGCCGGCGGCGACGTCGTCCACCAGGTCCTGCACCATCGTCTGCACGCGCGGCGTGGTGATCTCGCCGCCCAGGTAGACGCCGGTCAGCGACTGGTTCTGCATCCCCAGGACGCCGGCGTTGAACGGCGTCACGTCCCGCCCGGCATTCCCGACGGTGATGGCGCGGCCCCGGCGGCGCAGGCAGGCGACGGACTTCTGCAGCGTTGCGCCGCCGACCGAGTCGACGACGACGTTCACCCCGCGTCCGCCCTCGGTGAGAGCCCGCACCTCCTCGACCCAGCCGCTCTTCGAGTAGTCGACGGCGTGTTCCAGGCCGAGCTCGGCGAGCGGCTCGAGCCGCGCGAGCGACGACGCGGTCGCGATCACGGTGGCGCCGGCCCGCTTGGCCAGCTGGATCGCGGCCACACCGACGCCACCGGCGCCGGCCTGGATGAGGACGGTCTCGCCCTCCTGCAGCCGGCCGAACTCGAAGAGGCAGTCGTGCGCGGTGCCGTACGCGACCGGCACGCAGGCGGCGGCGGCGATGTCGGCGCCCCCGGGGATCTTCCACGTGGTGCGGGCGGAGACGGCGAACAGTTCGGCGTGCGAACCGTGGCTGCTGGTCGCGACCACCCGGTCGCCGACGGCCCGGTCGGTCACGTCGTCGGCGACCGCGACGATCGTCCCGGCGGCCTGGTAGCCGACGATGTGCGGGTCGGAGAGCAGCGGGCCGCCCAGCCGGTTGAGGGTGTCGCCGCCCTCGATCGACACGGCCTCCACCCGGATGATCACGCCGCCCGGCACGAGCTCCGGATCGGGGACCTCCTCGTACTGCAGGACGTCCGGGGGACCGTTGCGGTGGTAGACGGCAGCCTTCATCAATGAGCTCCTGATCGTCGGAAGTGGTCCGGGTCACTCAACCCAGGGGTCGGTCGGGCAATTCCTCCGGTGCCGGCACGTACCTCGACCGCAGGTACTCACCGACCGACTTGCCGATCTGGTCCACCCGCAGGTTGGACGAGCCGCCGGTCCCGAGCAGCCCCTCGAGCACGAAGTGCACGGCCCGGAGGTGCGGGAACTCGTGCCGGCGCAGCGTCAGCTCGCGCGCCTCGGGCATGAGCGCGCGGAAGGCGTCGGTGGTGAGCGTCGAACGCAGCCACTCCCAGTGCGCCGGGTCGCTCGCCCAGAGCCCGACGTTGGAGTTGCCGCCCTTGTCCCCGGCCCGCGCGTGCGCCAGGTCGCCGAGCATCACCCGGTGCCCGCCGGTCGACGGTGCGGTCTCCGGCTCGGGGTGCCGGGGCTGGGCGATCTCGTCGTCCGTCGCCACGCGGGACGGCGTCGGGGCGTCGATGACCGTGCCGTCGTCCATCACCGCCCGGTGCACCAGCACCTCGGCGGGCAGCAACGCCGGCCAGTAGTCGATCCGCGGCCACGGCTCGCGCGCCGCCTGCGCGTGCCCGTCGTGGTGGAAACCGGGGAAGCCCTGCAGGTACAGGCTGCTCACCGCCTGCGGGAACGCCCGCAGCTGCTCCCGCTCCCGCGCCGTGGCGATCACCCGGATCGGGACCGTCGCCGCCCACTGGGTCGCCGGGTCCGGTGCGGCCGTGCCCAGTGCGGTCACGTCCAGCTCGTCGACGACGCCGCCGAGCGCCAGCTCGAGCTGCTCGCGCAGCAGCGCCACCTTCGCCTCGACGTCCGGCGACGTGCAGAACAGCATCGTGGAGATCTCGTAGCCGATCGGCGCGAAGACCGCGACCTTCGCGGTGGCCGGCGGCGGCGATCCGGTCACCGGGCCGATGGCCACCCGGTCGGGGCCGACCTGGGACAGCTGCACCGTCTCCAGGTGCACCGTCGCGTCCGGGTTGAGGTACCTCGGCCCCTGGATCTCGTAGACCAGCTGGGCGGTCACCGTGTCGACGGTGACCATGCCGCCGTCGCGGGCGTGCTTGGTGATGACGCTGCTGCCGTCGGCGGCGATCTCGCCGATCGGGAACCCGGGCCGGACGATGCCCGGCACGGTGCGGAACCCGGAGAAGTTGCCGCCGGTGGCGTGCGCCCCGCACTCGATGATGTGCCCCGCGGTGACCGCGCCGGCCAGGGCGTCCCAGTCGTCCGGCGTCCACCCGTGCCACCAGGCGGCCGGGCCGACGGTCAGCGAGGCGTCGGTGACCCGCCCGGTGATGACGACGTCGGCCCCCGCCCGCAGCGCCTCGGCGATGCCGAACCCGCCCAGGTAGGCGTTCGCCGCGATCGGCTCGACGCCCCAGTCCTTGAGCGGCGCGTTCGTGTCCAGGTTCTCCAACGCGAAGCCCTCGGCGTGGAACTCCTCGAGCCGGCCGACCAGGTTGTCGCCCTCCACGTGCGCCACCCGCAGGGACAGCCCCGCCTCGGCCACCAGGCCGCGCAGCGCCTCGGCCATGCCCGCCGGGTCGAAGCCGCCGGCGTTGCTCACCACCTTGATCCCGCGCTCGGCGATCACCCCCAGGTGCGGGGCGAGCTGGCGCAGGAAGGAGGCGACGTAGCCACCGCGCTCGGGGTTCTGCCGGTACGTCGTGGCGAGCCCGGCGAGCGTGACCTCGGCCAGGTAGTCGCCCATGAGGACGTCGACGGGGTCCCCGGCCAGCGCCTCCTCGATCGCGGTGAATCGGTCGCCGAGGTAGCCGGAGAAGTTGCCGATGCGGATGGGACGCCGGTCACTCATGCCCGGACGCTAGCGAACGCGGGGGAGCGGCCCGCGGCGGCCACGGAAGTCTGGCGTGAAATACCCCAGGGGGGTACCTTGTTGGCAGGCCTGAGGAGGGCAGACAGCCCTCGCCGACCCGTCGGTCGGTCACTGCAGGGACGAGGTGGACAGCGATGTCGGACCACGCGAACCAGTCCGGTCGGTCACGCCAGGGCAACCCCGGTGCAGCCACCGCGGCACGCCACCACGGGTCCGCCCACGGGCAGGGCCTCGCCCGCCCGGGCGCGGGCAGTCGGGCCCTGGAGGATCCGCTCGCCGCGGCCTCGTCGTCGGGGCACGAGGGCCACGACGAACGGCACGGCGGCCACGACGATCACGTCGGCATGTTCCGCCGGCTGTTCTGGATCAGCCTCGTCCTGGCGCTGCCGACCGTCCTGCTCAGCGACATGTTCGCGTCGGTCGTGGGCTACGACCTCCCCGACGTCCCCGGCCTCGAGTGGGTGGCTCCCGTGCTCGGCACGGTCCTCTACGTCTGGGGCGGCCGGCCGTTCCTCACCGGTGCGGTCGGGGAGATCCGGGCCCGGCAGCCGGGGATGATGCTGCTCATCGGGATGGCCATCACCGTCGCCTTCGTCGCCTCCTGGGGGGCCGGCCTCGGCGTGCTGTCCCACGAGCTCGACTTCTGGTGGGAGCTCGCCCTCCTGGTCGTCATCATGCTGCTCGGCCACTGGCTGGAGATGCGGTCGCTGGCCCGGACGTCGTCCGCGCTGGACTCGCTGGCCGCGCTGCTGCCCGACGAGGCGGAGAAGCTGGTCGGCGACACCGTCGTGACCGTCGCGCCGTCCGAGCTGGCCATCGGCGACGTGGTCGTCGTCCGGCCGGGTGGCCGCGTGCCCGCCGACGGCGAGGTCGTCGACGGGACCGCCGACGTGGACGAGTCCATGATCACCGGCGAGTCCCGGCCGGTGCGACGAGGGCCCGGGGACGTCGTCGTCGCGGGCACGGTCGCCACGGACACCGCCGTCCGGGTGCGGGTCACCGCGGTGGGGGACGACACCGCCCTGGCCGGGATCCAGCGGCTCGTGGCCGAGGCGCAGTCGTCGACCACCCGCGCGCAGCTGCTGGCGGACCGGGCGGCCGGCTGGCTGTTCTGGTTCGCCGTCGTCGCGGCGCTCATCACCGCGGTCGTCTGGTCGGTCCTCGGTGCTCCCGAGGACGCGCTCGTGCGGGTGATCACGGTGCTGGTCATCGCCTGCCCGCACGCCCTGGGGCTGGCCATCCCGCTCGTCGTCTCCATCAGCACCGAGCGTGCCGCCCGGGGCGGCGTCCTGGTGAAGGACCGCGCCGCCCTCGAACGCATGCGGACCATCGACACGGTGCTGTTCGACAAGACCGGCACCCTGACCCGGGGGGAGCCCGCCGTGGAGCACCTCGTCACCACCGGCGCGCCCGAGGACGACGTGCTCGCCCTGGCGGCCGCCGCGGAGGCCGACAGCGAGCACCCCCTGGCCCGGGCCGTCGTCACCGCGGCGCGGCACCGGAACCTGACCGTCCGGCCGGCCACGGGCTTCCGGGCCTCGGCGGCCGTGGGGGTGACCGCGACGGTCGACGGCCGGACCGTCGCCGTCGGTGGCCCGCACCTGCTGGCCGAGCACGGCCTGCAGCCGCTGCCGGGCACCCAGGGGTGGGGGGACGCCGGGGCGACGGTGCTGCACGTGATCGTCGACGGGGCACTCGCCGGAGCCATGGCGCTGGCCGACGAGATCCGCCCGGAGTCGAGGGAGGCGGTCGACGCGCTGCACGCCCTCGGCGTCGAGGTGGTCATGATCACCGGGGACGCCGAGCCGGTGGCCCGCAGCGTGGCCGCCGAGCTGGGCATCGACCAGGTCTTCGCCGGCGTCCGGCCCGAGGACAAGAGCGGGAAGGTCGCCGCGCTCCAGCACCAGGGGCGGTCGGTGGCCATGGTCGGCGACGGTGTCAACGACGCGCCCGCGCTCGCGCAGGCCGACGTCGGCATCGCCATCGGTGCCGGTACCGACGTCGCCATCGCCTCGGCCGGCGTCATCCTCGCCTCCGACGATCCGCGCTCGGTGCTCTCGGTCATCCGGCTGTCCCGTGCGGGCTACCGGAAGATGACGCAGAACCTCTGGTGGGCCGCGGGGTACAACCTGGTCTCGGTGCCCCTGGCCGCGGGTGTGCTGGCCTCGGTCGGCTTCGTCCTGCCCATGGAGGTGGGGGCGCTGCTGATGTCCCTGTCCACCGTGGTGGTGGCGCTCAACGCCCAGCTGCTGCGTCGGCTGGACCTGGGAGCGGAGGCGAGCGTCGCCGCCACCGGGGTGGCGCGTGCGCCGGAGGCCGTGGCGGTCGCGGGACGGTGACGCACGTCGTCGGGCGGGATACGGTCGCCTCCCGCCCGACGATCACCCAAGGAGCCGCCGACGTGAGCCCTGCCGACGTCCTCGCCGACCTGGCGACCATCTACCGGGACCTGCACGAGCACCCGGAACTCGCCTTCGCCGAGCACCGCACGGCCGGGATCATCGCCGAGCACCTGACGGCGCTGGGCTACGAGACGACGACCGGGGTGGGCGGCACCGGCGTCGTCGGCGTCCTCCGCAACGGGCCCGGCCCGACGGCTCTGCTGCGCGCCGACATGGACGCGCTCCCGCTGCAGGAGGAGACCGGCCTGGACTACGCGAGCACGGCCCGCGGCACCGCCCGCGACGGCTCCGAGACCCCGGTCATGCACGCCTGCGGTCACGACGTGCACGTCACCTGCCTGCTCGGTGCCGCGGCCACCCTCGCGGCCGAGCGTGACACGTGGCGCGGCACCGTGCAGCTGGTCTTCCAGCCCGCCGAGGAGGTCGGCGGCGGCGCCCAGGCGATGATCGACGACCAGATCTTCGACCGCTTCGGCCGTCCCGACGTGGTGCTCGGCCAGCACGTCGGCCCGCTGCCCGCGGGGCTCGTCGGCCTGCGGCGGGGTCCGGCGTTCGCCGGCGCCGACATGCTGCACGTCGTGATGCACGGCCGCGGTGGCCACGGCTCCCGTCCCGAGACCACGGTCGACCCGGTCGTCATGGCCGCCGCGACCGTCATGCGGCTGCAGACCGTGGTCTCCCGCGAGGTCGCCGGCGGTGAGTCCGCCGTCGTCACCGTGGGCGCGCTGCACGCCGGCAACGCCGGCAACGTGATCCCCGAGCGCGCGGAGATGCGGATCAGCCTGCGCTCCTACGACTCCGACGTCCGCGACCGGCTGATGACCTCGATCGAGCGGATCGTCCGGGCCGAGGCGGCGGCGTCCGGTGCGCCGCAGGAGCCCGAGGTGAACCTCCAGGAGTCCTTCCCGGTGCTGGTCAACGACCCGGACGCCTGCGCCCGGACCCAGGCAGGCTTCGATCGCGACCTCGGGCCAGGGCTCACGGTCGACCCCGGCAAGGTCACCGGCAGCGAGGACGTCGGCCTGCTCGCGACCGCCGCCGGCGTGCCGCTCGTCTACTGGCTGCTGGGTGGTGCCGACCCGGCAGCGTTCGCCGGGGTGACCGACCGCGACGGCCTGCAGCGCGTCGTCCGCGACCTGCCGTCCAACCACTCGGCGCAGTTCGCCCCGGTCATCGAGCCCACGCTCTCGACCGGGGTCAAGGCGCTGGTCTCGGCCGCGCGCACCTGGCTGCCGGCCGAGGGCCGCGGGTAGTCCGGACGGGAACGCGCAGGAGGGGTGGAGCCGGTCGGCTCCACCCCTCCTGTGCGTCGTGCGGTGCTACGCGATCAGCTGGTCGGGACCGTGATGGTCGCGATGCCGATCAGGAAGTCGCCCGCGAGGGCGTCGGTCTTGAACGTGGTGTTCAGCAGCTCGGCGGCCTCGGCGCTGAGCAGCACCTCGGTGCCCTGGAGGGTGGCCTCGCCGCCCTCGATGGTCGGCGGGTTCAGGGTGCTGCCGTCCAGGTCGAACAGCGGCGCGCTGGGCACCGCGAGCTCGCCGTTGACGGAGACGTCACCGAACAGGCGCGACGGGGTGCCCGGGTCGATGGTGAAGTTGGTCAGCTCGACCGTGGTGCCGCCGGCGCTCAGGCTCAGGCCACTGCCCTGGTGGAACACGGTGCCCTGCACGTAGGGCTTGTAGCCGCTCTCCTTGTCGAACACCGTCACGGTGCCACCGGTGATCGGGAAGGAGATGGAGCCGTCGGCGAGCGAGGCGCCCCCGACGGTGCCGGGGGTGAGGCCCAGGGTGGTGAGCGCCTCGACGAAGCCCGCGTCCAGGGCGACGGCGGTGCTGCCGCCGGCGGGGATCGCGGGGAGGGAGGCGACCGGCTCCGGGCGGGCGAACTGGGCGCTCGAGGACGAGCTCGACGAGGTGGACTCGTCGGCGGCGGCGTCGTCGCTGCTGCAGGCGCTGAGGCCGAGGGCGGCGGTCAGGGCCACGCCGGCGACCAGGAGCTTCGTGGGGGAGCGGAACTGCTTCATGGGATCTCCTCGTGTCGATCGGGATGTCACCGGGTCTTCGCCCCGACGTGACCGATCGGATTGCGCCCGACCAATTTTTCTTTTCCGGTTCCGGACGTGAACCGGTCGGCCCTCGCGTGCGAACGCAGGGGGTGAGCCGATCCCGCTGTGCCGTCGCCCCCCGCCCCGTGACCCCGGGCGCCGGTCGATGAGCCTCGCGATCGCCGACCCGGCGCCGGCCGACCTCTACGACACCGCGCTGAGGTCGGCCGGTCGTCCGGAGGAGCGGTGGCAGTGGTTCGCCCGCTACGAGGGGGGACGACGGCACTCGCTCGCCGGAGCGCTGGGTCAGTGGGTCGGCCGAGCCGACGGCGCCGACCGCGAGCTGCTCGCCCGCGCCGAGGGCACCGTCCTCGACGCCGGCTGCGGGCCCGGCCGGCTGGTCGCCGAGCTCGCCGACCAGGGGCGGCACGCCCTCGGCGTCGACACCTCGCGGGTCGCGGTCCTGCTGACCCGCGCGCTCGGGGCCACCGCCCTCCGCCGGTCGCTGTTCGACCCGCTGCCCGCCGAGGGCCACTGGGACACCGTGCTGCTCGCCGACGGCAACATCGGCATCGGCGGCAACCCGGTCGCGCTGCTCACCCGGTGCCGCGAGCTGCTGACCTCCGACGGGCGGGTCCTCGTCGAGCTCGATCCGCCCGGCACTGGCCTGCGGGCCGCCCGGGTCCGGCTCGAGCGGGGCACCGAGCGCGGCAGCTGGTTCCCGTGGGCGCACGTCGGGATCGACGCCGTCGACGCGCCCGCGGCGGCCGCCGGGCTGCGCGTCGAGACGGTCTGGGTGCGCGATGGCCGTTCCTTCGCCAGCCTGGCGCCGGGCGCCGGCGACGACGCGGACGTCCTCCGGCTGCGGGCGTCCTGATGCGCGTCCTGGTGACGGGCGGCGCCGGGTTCATCGGCGCGCACGTCGTCGACGCCTTCGTCGCCGCCGGGCACGAGGTGCGGGTGCTGGACGCGCTGCTGCCCGCCGTCCACCCGGCCGGGAGCACCCCCCGCCTGCCGGACGGCGTCGAGTTCTCCCACGGCGACGTGCGCGACCCGGCCGCCGTCGACCGGGCGCTGGACGGTGTGGACGCGGTCTGCCACCAGGGCGCGATGGTGGGCCTGGGCATCGACGTGCAGGACATGCCCGAGTACGCCGGCATCAACGGGCTGGGCACCGCGGTGCTGCTGGCCGCCATGGCCCGCGCCGACGTCGGCCGGCTGGTGCTCGCCTCCTCGATGGTCGTCTACGGCGAGGGCCGCTACGAGTGCCCGGTCGACGGTGTCGTCCCCGCCGCCGCGCGTCGCCGTGCGGACCTCGACGCCGGCCGGTTCGAACCGCCCTGCCCGGTCTGCGGGCGGCAGCTCGCGTGGGGCACGGTCGGCGAGGAGACCCCCACCGATCCGCGCAACACCTACGCCGCCACGAAGCTCCACCAGGAACACCTGGCCGCCGCGTGGGCGGCCTCGACCGGGGGCGGCGCGATCGCTCTGAGGTACCACAACGTCTACGGCCCGCACATGCCGCGCGACACCCCCTACTCCGGGGTGGCGGCGATCTTCCGCAGCGCCCTGGAGACCGGGCACGCGCCCCGGGTGTTCGAGGACGGCGGCCAGCAGCGCGACTTCGTGCACGTCACGGACGTCGCGCAGGCCAACCTCCGCGCGTTGACCGCCGCTCCGCCGGAGAGTGCGGTGCGCGCCTACAACGTCGCCTCGGGCTCCCCGCACACGGTCGGGGACATGGCCCGGGCGCTGGCCGACGCGTTCGGCGGCCCCGATCCGCGGATCACCGGCGAGTACCGGATCGGTGACGTGCGGCACGTCGTCGCCAGCCCGGTGCGGGCCGAGCGGGAGCTGGGCTTCCGGGCCGAGGTCGCCTTCGCCGACGGCATGCGTGCCTTCGCCACCGCGCCGCTCCGCCCGGCTCCCTAGGTCACCAGGGGGTGCGGACGGTCACCTCGACGGTGATCGCGAGCAGCGCCGCCAGGGCCAGCCAGAAGCGGTGCGAGCGCGCGGGGAGCGACGCCGTCGCCGGCAGCAGCCAGACGACGAACGGCAGCCAGATCCGCTCGGTCTCGCCGAGGACGAGACCGGTGAGGTCGCTGACCACCATCCCGGCCAGCGCGGCGGCCGGCAGCCAGACCAGCCGGCCGCGCACCCCGGCCAGGCCGGCGACCACCGCGGGCCCGGCCGCGAGCGCCGCGGCGGCGAGGTTGGCGGCCAGGAACCAGGTGGCGTGCTCGGCCCGGTCCTCGTAGGCGGCGCCGTCGCGCACCCGCTGCGACACCACCTCGATGCCCTCGAACCACCAGTAGCCGCCGACGGTGAAGAGCGCGGCCACCAGCAGCACTCCCACTGCGGCCGTCGCGAGCACGCGCAGCACGCCGTCCCACCCGAGCTGCGGCCGCTGCACCAGCACGACGGCGAGCGCGACGAGCCCGGCGGCGGCCAGCCCGAAGGAGAGGTACAGGCTCACCCCCAGGACGACGCCGCCGGCGAGGGCGAGCGGGTACCGCGGGCGGGACGGCGCCCGCGCGGCGGCCAGCGCCAGCAGCGCGACGCCCCACGCGGTGATCCCGGCGAAGAGTGCGTCCGCGCTGGTGGCGATCCAGACCGCACCCGGCAGCAGGACCGCGAACGGCGCGACGGCGCGGGCGGCGGCCTCGTCGGCCACCGCGCGGACGGTGACCAGCACCGCCGGCACGGCGAGCGCTCCGCCGGCGATGCACAGCGCCGCCGCCCAGCCGGCGCCGCCGAGGCCGATCCGGTCCAGCAGCACGAAGGCCAGCAGTGCGCCCGGCGGGTGACCGGACACGTGGGTCACCCAGGGGTCGGGCGAGCCCACCGGGACCGAGTCGACGAACGTGGACAGGAAGGTGCCCAGGTCGCCCACCCGGCCGACGTCGCCGACGTACTCGTGCTCGGTGGCCATCGGTGCCGCTAGCGATCCCCAGCCGCTGCTCACCGAGAGGGCGACCGCCCAGGCCGCCGCCCCGGCGACGCTCGCCCCCAGCAGCGCCGGCCAGCGCAGCCGGCGGGCCAGGACCGGGCCCAACAGCACGCCCGCGACCGCGACGACCACCGGCAGCAGCACGCGGGGGCCGAGCACGACGTCGAACGGCCCGACGACCAGGTAGCCCTCGCGCAGGTGCAGGTCGCCGCCGTCGCGGGTGATCTGCCGGCCGGTCAGCCAGACGGCCAGGACGCCCACCGCGACCAGCACCACGGTCAGCCCGCGCGCAGCACGGCCCCGGGAGGCGGTCGCCGGTCGGACCCGGGGAGGGGCGGAGGTCACCCGCCGGACAGTAGGTGGCCGGGCTGCGCCCTGCCGGGCAGCGAACCGATCGGGGTGTCCGCTGCGAACACCGGTCATGGACGCTCCCGCGCACCGCCCGACGGTCGACGTCGTCCTGCCCTGCCTGGACGAGGCGGCCTCGCTGCCGTGGGTGCTCTCCCGCCTCCCGGCCGGCTACCGGGCGATCGTCGCGGACAACGGCTCGACCGACGGGTCGGGGGTGATCGCCGCCGCGCACGGCGCGATCGTCGTCGGGGTGCCGCAGCGCGGTTTCGGTGCCGCCGCGCACGCCGGGCTGGAGGTCGCGACCGCCGACGTCGTGTGTTTCTGCGACGCCGACGGCTCGATGGACCCCGCCCAGCTGCCCCGCGTCGCCGACCCGGTGCTCGCGGGCGAGGCCGACCTGGTGCTCGGCCGGCGCCGTCCCGCGCGCGGCGCCTGGCCGGTGCACGCCCGGATCGCGAACATCGCGCTGGCCCGCATGCTGCGCCGGCGCACCGGCCTGCGGCTGCACGACCTGGGCCCGATGCGCGCCGCCCGGCGCGAGGCGCTGCTCGGGCTCGGCCTCACCGACCGGCGATTCGGCTACCCCCTCGAGATGGTCACCTCGGCCGCCGACGCCGCCTGGCGCGTCCGCGAGGTCGACGTCGACTACGCGCTCCGCACCGAGGGCTCGACATCCAAGGTGACCGGCACCGTCCGGGGCACCGTCCGCACGATCCGCGACATGAGCGCGGTGCTGGCCCGATGACTGCTGCGCTGCGGACCCAGGTCGTCGTGATCACCAAGGCGCCGGTGCCCGGCCGGAGCAAGACCCGGCTCACCCCGCCCTGCACCCCCGAGCAGGCGGCCGGCATCGCCGCGGCTGCGGTGGGGGACACCCTCGACACCGTGCGCGCGGCCCCGGTCGTCGGCCGGGTCGTGGCGCTGGACGGTGCACCCGGGTCACTCGACCTGACCGGCTTCCGCGTCGTCCCGCAGGTCGGGGGAGACCTCGGCACCCGGCTCGCGGCCGCCTTCGCCGGCGCCATGGCGGGCACCGCGGCGCCCACGCTGCTGATCGGCATGGACACCCCCCAGGTGACGCCGGACCTGCTGGTCCGCTGCGCGCAGCGGCTCGAGCGCGGCGGCCCCGGGACGGCGGTCCTCGGCACCGCGCCGGACGGCGGGTGGTGGGCGCTGGGCCTGCACCGGGCCGACGGCGCGGCGGTACTGGCGTCGGTGCCGATGTCGCGCGACGACACCGCCGTCCGCACCCGGGAGGCCCTGGAGGCGATCGGGCTGGTCGTGGTCGACCTGCCCCAGCTCACCGACATCGACCACTTCCCGGACGCCGTGTCCGTGGCCGCGCAGTGCCCGCCGGGCAGCCGGACGGCGCGCGCCGTCGCCACGATCGCCGCAGACGTCGGCAGCCGGGCATGAGCACCGCCCTCGACCGGCTGCTCGGCGCCCGGGTGCCCGGGCCTCCGGAGGTCCTGCGGCGCGGACCCTTCCGCGCCGGAGCCTTCTCCAGCCCGCTGCACTCCGAGCGCCGGGCCGCCCGCGTCGGCGTGTGGCTGGGCCTGGCCTTCACGATCTGCTTCGTCACCGGGCTGATCAGCCACCTGATCCAGCACCCGCCCGGCTGGTTCGTCTGGCCCGCCTCGCCGTCCTGGCTGTACCGGGTCACCCAGGGGCTGCACGTGGCCGTCGGGCTGGCCGCGGTCCCGCTGCTGGTGGTCAAGCTCTGGACGGTCTACCCGGCGCTCTTCGCCTGGCCGGTCGCGGGCACGGTCGCGCGGGTGGTCAGCCGGCTGTCGATCCTCGTGCTGGTCGGAGCGGCGGCCATGCAGCTGGTCACCGGCGTCATCAACACCGCGCAGTGGTACCCGTTCGGCTTCTTCTTCCCGACCGCGCACTACTGGACGGCGTGGATCGCCATCGGCGCGATCGCCGTGCACGTCGGCGCCAAGGCGCCGGAGATCCGGCGCGGGCTCGCCCGGCGGGGGACCCCGGCCGCCGACGCCGGGGAGATCGACGCCGAGGACACCAACGTCGTGCCGCGGCGGGCCTTCGTGCTGGCCGCGGGGCTCGGCGTCGGCGCCGTCACGCTCACCACCGTCGGGCAGACGTTCTCGCCACTGGGCTCGGTGTCCCTGCTCGCGCCCCGGCAGCCGGGGGTCGGCCCGCAGGCGCTGCCGGTGCGGCAGACCGCCAAGGCCGCCCGGACCACCGACATCGGTCCCGAGTACCGGCTGGTGATCGAGGGGCCGAACCGGCTGGAGCTGACCCTCGACGACCTGGCCGCGTTCCCGCAGCGCACCGAGCGGCTGCCGATCGCCTGCGTCGAGGGGTGGAGCGCGAACGCCACCTGGACCGGGGTCCGGCTCGGTGACCTGCTCGCCGAGGCCGGGCTGGCCCGTGACACCGAGGTCGCCGTCGAGTCGCTGCAGGAGGGCGGGCTCTACCGCCGCTCGATCGTCGCGCCCCCGCACGCGCGCAGCCCGCGGACGCTGCTGGCCACCGGCCTGAACGGCGCTCCGCTCGACCCCGACCACGGCTATCCCGTCCGGCTGATCGCGCCCAACCGTCCCGGCGTGATGCAGACGAAGTGGGTCACGCTGGTGACGCCGGCATGACCGCCGACGTCGACACCCGTGGCCTCTGGTGGCGCTGGCTGTTCCTGCTGCCGGGGCTCGCCGCGGTGGGTTACGGAGTGTTCGGGCTCGTGACCGCCGACGTTCCGCTCCGCGCCTGGGCGACCTGGTTCGTGGGCAGCGCGCTGCTGCACGACCTCGTGCTCGCACCGGTCTGGATCGGGCTGGGGTGGCTGGCCGCCCGGGTGCTCCCGCGCGCTGCGCGGCCGGCCGCCGTCGTCGGCGGCGCGGTTGCCGGGGTGCTCGCCCTGGTCGCGTTCCCGTTCGTGCTCGGCTACGGCGCCGACCCGGACAACCCGTCGTTCCTGCCGCACGACGTCGGCCGCAACCTGTTGCTGATCGTCGTCGCCGTGCTCGCCGCGGCCGCGGTGTGGGGGACCGTCGCGGCGGTCCAGGCTCGCCGGACGAGCTAGTACCCCGCCCGGCGACGTCCGCCGCTGCCCATGCGGCCCGGCAGCGGCGTTCGGCGTGCCAGAGCAGCTCATTCGAAGGCGAGACGTTCCCACGGGAGCGCGGTCACGATGTGTGGCTTGACGACGTTCCCGCGGGAACGTCTCCGGTGCCGCGAGAGGTGTCCTCAAGCGGCCCACGAGGGGACGTGTCGCCGATTCGTGATCAACACACGCTGAGGGTCGTCTCGACGTGCATCGAGGCGACCATGGGTGCGTGTTGATCACGCAAGCGGACGTCTCAGAGGCCGCCTTCTGGGCGACAGTTGCTGAGCGCGGCGCTGGTCGCGGTCGAGCGCGAACGTGGCGGCGTCGCTCATCCGCGCACCGTAGCCGCGGAGGCATCGGACGCGTCGATGGTCCGGGGCCGGCCGAGCTCGCGGTTGTCCACCACCACCGAGGCACGCTCCCACGGGCGCGCGCAGGCGAAGTACCGGCGCTGGGCGCCGGTGTAGCGCCGCATCAGCTCGTGGACGGCGATCCCGGACAGGCCGTCCCGCTCGGCCATGCGTCGCTCGGTCTCCTCGAAGGGCACGTCGAGGTAGAGGGAGTGGTCCCAGAAGGAGACGAGCTCGTCCCGGTGGAGGAAGGTTCCTTCGACGAGGACGACGGCGTCGGCGGGCGCGTGCCGTGTCGGTGTCTCGACCGTCCGGTCCGTCGAGCGGTCGAACGAGCCGGCCCGGTAGATGCCGTCCCCACCTGCACTCAGCGGCTCCAGCGCCGACGAGCGCAGCGCCGCGTAGTCGTAGGCATCCAGCCAGAACCCCTCCGAGGAGTGCCGCCCTCGCGCGTGGCGGATCTCGGAGGGGTTGAAGAACCCCTCCGCGTGCAGCACGAGCACCGGCCGCGCCGTGATCCGGCGGGCGAGCTCGGCCGCGAAGGTGCTCTTCCCGCTGCCGCCGACGCCGTCGATCCCCACCAGCGCGCGGCCGTCCGCAGGCGCAGCCGCGAGCACGCCGTCCACGATCGCGGGGAAGTCGCCGTGCATCAGGGCGGGGACGCTAGCGCAGGCCCAGGCCGGTGAGGACCGCCTGCGCCGTCGTGCCGTCCGGAGCGGCCAGCAGCCCGGACCGGTCGTCGTCCGGTCGGTAGGCGCTGCCGTCCGGTCGCACGGTCACGCCCCCCGACTCGGCGAGCAGCAGGGCGCCGGGCGCGTGGTCCCAGGACAGCGTCCGCCAGAACAGCACGAAGTCGGCCCGGTCCTCGATGATCCGGGGGTACTCGACGCCGGCGCAGGTGGTGTGCGGCCTGAGGTCGCCGAACCGGCTCTCGTTCGCCTCGACGGCCCGTCGAGCATCCGGGGGCAGGAACCGGCGGAGGACGGCACCGCGCAGTGCCGCCAGGTTCTCCGGGTCGGCCGGTGCGCGGTGCAGGCGCACGCCGTCGCGCCACGTGCCGCTGCCCTGCTCCGCGGTGTAGGTGCGCCCGTGCTGGGGCTGGTGCACCACCGCGCCGACCGTCCGGCCGCGGTCCACCAGTGCCAGCATGATCGCGTGGTCGGGGGAGCCGGCGAGGAACTGCGGGGTGCCGTCGAGCGGGTCGACGAGCCACACCGGTCGGTCGCCGTGCAGCGCTCCCAGCAGCGACGGATCCGCCGATGCGGCTTCCTCACTGATGACGGCCATCCCCGGCGCGAGTACCGCCAGCCCGTCGGTCAGCAACCGCTCCGCTTCGCGGTCGACCCGGCTGACCAGCTCGCCCGGCGACTTCTCCTCGCCCTCCACGCCTCGGCCGAAGAGGGGGAGGTGCACCTGGGCCGCGACCTGACGGACCATCGCGGCCACGGCGTCCAGGTCGGCTCCGCTCAGGTCAGCTTCCGGACCACTGACAGGGGGAGCACCCGCAGGAGGAACCCGACCGGTACCCACGGCCAGGCAGGGACGTAGGCCCTCGCGCGGCGCTCCTCGATGGCGTCGACCATGCTGCGGACGCCGGTCGGGGTGTCGACCATGAACCGTGTCTTCTGCTGGACGTGCTCGTTCATCTCCGACCTGATGTAGCCCGGGTAGATCACCGAGACGTCGACGCCGGGGATGCGCTCGACCCGGAGCCCCTCGGCCAGCGCCGCGACACCGGCCTTCGTAGCGGCGTACGTGGTCATGGCCTTGCGCATGCCGCGCAGCCCCGAGATCGACGAGATCAGCACGAGGTGGCCGCGCGCCTGGCGGCGGAAGATCTCCAGCGCCGCCTCGGTCTGGGCCAGCGCGCCCACGAAGTTGGTCATCGCCGTCGCCCGGTTGGCGTCGGCCCGGCCGGTGCCCAGCGCCGCGCCCTTGCCGATGCCGGCGTTGACGACGACCCGGTCGATGGTGCCGAACGACTCGGCGAACCGGCCGAAGACGGCGGGGACGGCGTCGGCGTCCGTCACGTCGAGCGCCGCGGTCTCGACCCGCCGGCCGGTACGCGCGCGGATCTCCTCGGCCAGGGCGTCGAGCCGCTCGGTGCGCCGGGCGCACAGCGCCAGGTCGTAGCCGAGGTCGGCGAACTGGCGGGCCATCTCCTCGCCGAGGCCGGCGCTCGCGCCGGTGACGAGGACGACGCCGCGGCTCACGCCGTGCCCCCGGCCTGCTGCTCGGCGCTGCGGATGCGCGCACCCATGCCGAGCATCTGCCGGTCGTACAGCGGACGGGCCAGCCGCTTGGTCCAGAAGGCGAGCCGCGCGTTGCGGTCGGGGAGGACCAGGAAGCGCTTCGCGTCGACAGCGCGCACGACGCGCTCGGCGATCTGGTCGGCGCCGAGCCTCGAGCCCTCGATCAGCCGGGTGGCCACCGTCTCCATCATCGGGTCGTCCCCGCCCAGCGAGGCCGCGAGGTTGGTGCGGAAGAACGACGGGCAGACGACCGAGACGTCGATGCCCCACGGCGCCAGCTCCCACCGGAGGCTCTCCGAGAGCGCGACCACCGCGGCCTTCCCGGCGTCGTAGGAGGTCATGGCCGGCGGGTGCACCAGGCCCGCCGCCGAGGCCACGTTCACCAGGTGGCCGCGGCCCTGCTCCTTGAACAGCGGGACGAAGGTGCGGCAGCCGGTGACCGCGCCGAGGACGTTGACGTCGATCACCCGGCGCCAGTGCTCGGCGCTCAGCCGGTCGATGCGACCGCCGGCGGCGATGCCGGCGTTGTTCACCAGGACGTCCAGGCCGCCGAAGTCGGTGCGGACGCGGTCGCGTGCGGCGCGCCAGTCGTCCTCGGAGGTGATGTCGAGGCGCTGGTAGAGCGCGCCGGCGGGCACCGCGGCGTCGTCGGCCCGGTCGGTCACCAGCACCCGGTCGCCCCGCGCGGCGTAGCGGGCGGCGAGGGCGGCACCCAGCCCGGAGGCGCCGCCGGTGATCAGCACCCGGCGCGGGCCGGTTCGTGCGTCGTCGTCCATGGGCGTCACCGTAGGGAGCCCGTCCACCGGTGGGTCACCCCGGCCAGGCGGAGCGCGACCACCCGGCCGGCGTCGTCACGTTCCAGCAGCACGAGCTCGCCGGCCGCCCCGAAGCCGGGCTCGGCCGCCACCCGCAGCGTGCCGGCGTCGACGACCTGGAGCTCCTCCATGCCGTGCAGCGGATCGGCGAGGGTGGGGCGGACCAGCACCAGCCGGCCGCCCAGCTCGACGACGTCGAGGACGCCCCACAGCCCGGCGAACCGGCCGGTGAAGGCGGTGAGCGGCGGCGCGTCCGCCGGGGGTGCGGGTACCTGCGCGCGCGGTTCCAGGGCGACGTCGACCAGCTTCACCAGGCCGTGCGCGAGCTCCTGGGCCGGGCCGTCGATGGCGTTGGTGAGCACGCTGATCACGAGCCCGGTTCCCGGATCGGCGAGGGTGAGGGTGATGTGACCTGGCCAGCCGCCGCTGTGCCCGACCAGGTGCCGCTCGCCCACGGTGGTCAGGTCGACGCCGAGGCCGTACCGGCCGATCTCCGTGCCGTAGGCGGTCACCACCGTCTCGAGGCGCTGCATGATCCGCTTCGCGTCGTCGGGGAGCAGCCGGTCGTCGCCGAGGACCAGCGCGGCCTCGGCGAAGGCGCTCAGCTCCTCGGCGGTGGACCAGAACCCGGTGGCCGGGGCGTAGACGCCGGTCCGGTCGTGCCCGAGCACCTGCCGGCTTGCCTCTCCGAGCAGCAGCGCGGTGTGGCCCGCGGCGTACTCGCCCGCGCGCGCCGGGTCGTGGTCGGCGCCGGTCCGGGTGAGGCCCAGGGGGTGGAGGACGGCGTCGTGCACGTGCTGGGCGAAGGGCCGCCCGGTGACCGCTTCGACGGCGAGGCCGACCAGGGCGTAGCCGACGTTGGAGTACTTGAAGTGCTCGTTGCGGGCGTGGACGACGCCGCCGCGCAGCACCTCGGCGAGCAGCTGCTCCCGGTCGGGGAAGGGGCTCTCCAGCTGCCAGAAGTCCGCGTGCCCGCCGTCCCGGGTGATCCCGGACTGGTGGCCGAGCAGCTCGCGCACGGTGGCCCGGGCGATCGGCGCGCTCGCGGCCGCCAGCTCGGGGACGTGGGCACCGATCGGGTCGTCGAGCCGCAGCCGGCCGGCCTCGACCAGTCGCAGCACCGCGGTCGCGGTGAACGTCTTGGAGTGAGAGGCGACGGGGAAGAGGTGCTCGGTGGTGAGCGGTGCGCCGGTGCCGACGTCGGCGACGCCCACCGCGGCGGACAGCACCAGTTCGCCCCCGGAGCGGACAGCGACCTGCACTCCGGGCACCCGGCGGTGCGCGGCCTGCGCCTCGAGCCACGTCCGCAGGTATCCGGCGGCGGCGCGGATCGTCGCGGTCGGTTCGTCGTCGCTCGTCGTCACGCGGTGGAGCGTGTCACGGGCTGTGCGCCTCACAGCCGCTGCTCGGTCGGCCCTGCCCCCGCTCAGAACGGTGGCGGGTCGTCGTCGACCGGGCTGTGTCTCGGTGGCGGGAGTGCGCGTTGGTCGTGGAGGCCGGGTGGTCGGGTGCTCCGCGTGATGCCCGACGGGGTGGTGACGTGCAGGGTGCCGTCGGGGTCCATCTGGAAGCGCCAGCCGCGGGCGAAGGTCTTGGAGCGGTGGTGGCTGCGGCACAGGCAGCAGAGGTTGTCGCAGCTGGTTCTGCCGCCGCAGGCGTAGGGCACGACGTGGTCGGCGTCGGTGCGGCCGGCGGGTTGGCCGCAGCCGGGATGTCGGCAGGTGCGGTCGCGCAGCCGGAGGAAGCGTTCCTGGGCGGCGGTGTGGCTGTAGCCGGGGACCTCGGGTGGTGGGCCGAGGACCGGGCAGTCGCAGTCAGCCTCGCGGCCGTGATGGGTGCAGCCGCGGGCGGCGAGGCGGGCCAGCTCGGCGGGCGTGACCGTGGCCAGCAGGGCGCCGTCGTCGTCGGTGAGGGCCAGCGCGAGGCTGCCGCCGGCGGGTGCCTGCACGCCGAGCGCGTTCAGCTGCGCGAGGAGTTCGCGGAGGTGCGCTGACGTGATCGGAGTTCCGGCCACCATCGGCGTCGTCGCCGTCTCAGTCGTCGGCCTCGACGGCCGCAGCGCGTACAGGGGTGCGGTGATGGTGACGTGGCCGCTCATGGCGGGGCGGCTGTCGTCCCCCATGCCGAGTACGCGAGCCGCGTGCGCTTCGGCGCGCAGCACGCCGATCGGCCGGTCATCACCCGCCGTCTTCGCCAGCTGGGCGGCCTGGTCGATGACCGACCACATCGCCGCCGCCACCGCGGCGGGCGCCTCGGTGGTCAGCGCCGACATCCCATCCGCCGTCGGGTACAGCCGGACCGCCGCGCGACGTTCGGCCTCCTGTCGCCGCCGTTCGGCGAACTCCTCGTCCGCTGCGACCGCGGCCGCGATCAGCCGCTTCCGCAGCTTCCCCGACGACCAGCCCGCCGCAGCCGGCAGGATCTCCGGCACGACGACAGCGATGACCTCGTCGGAGGCGGTACCGAGGACGTCGGCGAAGATCCGCGCCCGGTAGCCATCCAGCCGACCCGCCCGCCGCTCCGCGTGCACCGCCGGCATCCGCTCCACCAGCTGGTAGGCGTCGGACAACAGGTCCGTGGCGTGCGGGCGCCCGCAGTTGAGCACCATCGCCGCCTCGTCGGGCAGGAACTCACTCGTCCCCGGCACCGGCGACCCCTGACTCCGCCGGCGGGCACCGGGATGCCCCGGCGGCGGGTCGTCGGTGTCCGGACGATCCGCGGCGAGTGACATGAGCAGCTCCGCCTCGCGCGCGTCGTCCCGCGCCTTGCGGGCCTGCAGCAGACCCAGTGCTCGCGTCGCCTCCTCCGCCGACAGCCGGTCGGCCGGCATGTGCTCGACCGCCGGCGAGAGCTCCAGCAGCACCCCCTCCAGGGAGGACCGCTGCACCTCGATCACCGGCATAGGGCAAACGTACGGCCGGGGTACGACAGTTCTCTGCTCTCCACGGGCGGTCGTCCCTCCGCTGCACTGGACGGCGGAGGCGGGGGAGCGGCAGGCTGCCGGCATGGCCGATCCCCGATACGTGATCCCGTTGGACGAGTTCGTCGCCGGGGCGCAGGTCGCCCAGGAGGACCAGGTCGAGGTGCAGACCGACGCCGTCGTGCCGCCGCCCGTGCACGGCGACCCGCTGCGCTACGGCGACGGGATGTCCGGCGACGCCGACGGGGACTGACCGCTCACCAGCGGCGGGGCAGTTCCTTCCGGTCGCGCTTGGTCCAGCCGAGCGCGACCGTGGCCCCGGCGAGCAGCAGACCGAGCACGGTGAGCCAGAACAGCCCCTTGATGACCGCGCCCAGGATGCTGAGCGCCAGCCAGATGACCACCAGCCAGCCGAGCAGACGCAACACGGGAACTCCTCGGGTCGGGTGCAGGTGCACCGTCCAGCCTAGGTGCCGCAACGCACACGTCGGTCGTGCCGCGGACGGGTAGGGGAGAGGCATGCGCACCGACGAGGTCCAGGGCACGACCGAGCTGGCCCGGCTGACGTTGCGGGGGACCACCCGCCGCGTCCGCGAGGTGCACCAGGGCATCGCCGACCGCGTGTTCGGGGTCGTCGGCCCGGTCGGGCGACCGGTGCAGCTGTGGCACGACGCCGTCGCCGGTCTCAGCTATGCCGGCGTGGGGCTGGCGCTCGGGCTCGGCGCGCGGGCCGTGGGCCGCGCGGCCGCGGAGCGGGCCAGCGGACGGGACCTGGACGAGGAGCGGCGCGGCCGGGCGGTCCTCGGCTTCCTGAACGGTGCGCACGGCGACCTCGTGGAGCGGGCCGCCCCGGGCCTGGACGTCGGGACGACCGTGCGGGTGGCCGGGCGGGCGGTGCCGCTGGACACCGACTCCCTGCGGACGGCGTTCCCCGGGGCGACCGGGCGGATCGCGGTCTTCCTCCACGGGCTCACCGAGACCGAGGACTGCTGGACCTACGGCGCCGAGAAGCACTTCGGCCGCCCGGACGTCACCTACGGGTCGCTCCTGCACGCCGACCTCGGGCTGACGCCGGTGTACGTGCGCTACAACACCGGCCGGCACATCTCCGACAACGGCCGCGCACTCGCCGAGCTGCTCGCGGAGCTGGTCGCGGCCTGGCCGGAGGAGGTGCAGGACCTGGTCCTGATCGGCCACTCCATGGGTGGGCTGGTCGCGCGCAGCGCCCTGCACCAGGCCTGCGACGGCACCGCGGAGGCGCAGCCCTGGACCCGGCTGGTGCGGGACACCGTGACCCTCGGCGCGCCGCACCTCGGCGCCCCGCTGGAGCGCGGGGTGCACACGCTCGCCGTGCAGCTCGCGCGGCTCCCGGAGACCCGCCCGCTGGCCCGCGTCCTGTCGTTGCGCAGTGTCGGCATCAAGGACCTCCGCCACGGCACCCTCGTCGAGGACGACTGGGCCGGCCGCGACCTCGACGGCCCGGATCCGGGTCTGCGCACCCTCGTACCGCTGGAGGACGGCGCCCGGCACTTCGTCGTCCTCGCGACGCTGAGCCCGAACCCGTCCGGTCGGCTGGCCGACCTGTTCGGCGACCTGATGGTGTCCCCCCGCAGCGCCCTCGGGGACACCGGAGACGACGACCGGCTGCCCTTCCCCGCCGACCACGTCGAGCGCGTGGGCGGGCTGCACCACTTCGGGCTCACGAACCACCCGCGGGTCTACGCGCACATCCGGCGCTGGCTGACCGACCGGCCGGAGGGTCCGCAGCCGGCGGCTCCGCAGTGCTGACGCCGGGCTGACCGGGCATCCTGTGCGGCGCAGCGTGACCTTCCGGCCGCGCAGCCGTTGCCCTGCACGGAACCGCCGTCGTCCTTCAGCGAAGAGGGAACCCGCATGGCCGAGAACCAGCAGAACCTCCTCCAGCGACTGATCGGCTGGCGCGTGGGCGCCGCGATGGAGCCGCAGCCGCCGAACGAGACGTTGCTCAAGCTGCAGCAGCCGTTCTACGACCTGCTCAACAGGTGGTACTTCCGGCTGGAGATCGACGGCTGGGAGAACGTGCCGGACCGGACCAGCCTGGTCGTCGGCGTCCACTCCGGCGGGGCGCTCACCATGGACGCCTGGACGCTGGTCAACGCCTGGCACACCCACTTCGAGGGCGGGCGGGCGCTGCACGGCACCGCGCACGACGTGCTCATGGCCGCGCCGGGCCTGGGCGACTACTTCCGCGCCGTCGGCGTCATCGCCGCGAACCGCAGGAGCGTCGGCGCGGCGCTGGAGCAGGGCGAGGACGTCGTCGTCTGGCCCGGCGGCGAGGTGGACGCGATGCGCAGCTGGCGCAAGCGCGACGTCGCCACGCTGGGCGGGCGCACCGGCTTCGTGAAGCAGGCGATCCGGTCCGGCGTCCCGATCGTGCCGGTCGCCACCGTCGGCGGCCACGACACCGTCTTCGTCGTCTCCGAGGGGAAGTGGCTGGCCAACGCGCTGGACAGGGTGACCGGCCTCAAGACCACGCTGCGGGGGGCCAACCTGCCGATCATCGCCGGCTTCCCGTTCCCCCTGGCGGTCGAGATCCTGCCGGCGCACGTGCCGCTGCCGGCGAAGATCCGCACCCGGCTGCTGGAGCCGATCGAGGTCGACGACGACCCGGAGCGCGCCGACGACCAGGCGTACGTCCAGAAGATCTACGACCAGGTCGAGGCGGACATCCAGGCCGGCATGGACGGGCTCGCAGCCAAGCGCACCCTGCCCGTGCTTGGCTGACCCCTTCGACGCAGGTCTCCCGTCCGGGCAGGCTCCGCGCGTCGACGAGGAGGCTGGGCATGGCTGCACGGTTCGAGTACAAGGTCGAGGAGATCCGCGAGGGGATGGTCGGCGGCAAGATGTCCGGCGGCAAGCTCGAGAAGGTGCTCAACGAGCACGCCCGCGAGGGCTGGCAGCTGAAGGCCGTCACCGCCGTCGAGGTCAAGGGCCGCATCGGTCCGGGCGGCGTCGAGGGCGTGCTGGTCACCTTCGAGCGCCCGGTCTCCTGACCTACCCCGCATGAGCACCGACCAGTGGCTGGTCGAGCACGGCGCCGGCGCCTCCCCCGAGGAGGCGCTGGCCCTGTTCGACTCCCTCGACGCCGTCCCGACCGACGACATGCTCGGCCGGTGGCGGGGCAGCGGGCTGCCCACCGGATCGCCGCTGGACGGCCTGCTGGAGGCCTACGGCTGGTACGGCAAGGAGTTCCTCGACGCGGAGACCGTGCACCCGCTGCTGTTCACGACCAGCGCCGGGCCCCGGCCGGTCGACCCGGCCTTCGTGCCGATGGCCGTGCTGCGCGACCGGCCGGCGCTCGCGCACTCCCGGGCGGCGCGGGCGGCGTTCCGCCTGGTCCGCCCCCTGGTGACGACGTCGAAGCCGCGCGCCCGGCTGCGGACCGTCGAGCACCGGGGCGTGCGCACCGCGGCGATGGTCTACGACGCGCTGCCGATCATCGACGTCTTCCGCCGGGTGTCCGACGACGTCCGGCTCGGGCTGATGGACCTCCGGGGACTGGACGGCCCGTTCTTCTTCGTGCTCCGCCGCGACGACACGGCCTGAGCCGCTCCTCACCGCCGCCGGGCGACCACCACTGCGACGAGGAGAACCGCCGCCAGCGCCGTCAGGGGGAGGGCGGGTGTCGCCATCGGTGACACCAGCAGCAGCGCCGTGCCGGCCGCCGCCCCCACGACGAGGCCGAGGAGGATCTGCACGCTGCCCCGCACCTCGCGGAGCCCGCGGCCGGAGGCCAGCCGGATGACCACCGTCGTGAGCGTTCCGGTGAGGTAGGTCGTGGACAGGCCGCTCACCCCGAACCGCTGCACGGTGCTGCTCTGGATCCCGAGGGCCGCGGCAAGGGCGAAGAGCAGCACGTGGCGGAGTACCTGCCCGGGGTCGGCGCCGGCGGCCCACCAGCCGACCGCGAAGCCGGCGAACAGCACGAACTCGACGGCCAGCGCGGCCGTCACCGCCCGCGGCCACACCGGGTCGCCGGCCTCGGGGGAGCCGGCGATGCGTGCGCCCAGCGCAGCGCCCGCGCAGAACGCGAGGATGGCGCCGCCGGCGGCGATGGCGAGCGCACCGTCGGTGTCACTGGCCGACGCCCCGAGGATGACCAGGTTGCCGGTCATGACGCTGGTGAAGGCACCGCCGAGCGCCATCAGCCCGATCGCGTCGGTCGCGCCGCTGAGCACGGCGAGGGCGACCACCAGGCTCTGGCGGAGGCGCAGGGCGTGACGGTGCTGACGGTCCGGCTCTGCGGCCGGCCCGCGCGAGGGTGTGGCGGTCGCGGGGACGGAGGTCGCGGAAGGCCCAGACACCCCAGCAGGATCCCCGTCCGCCACCTGTCGAGGCGCTGGTTCATGTGCACATGCAAGTGATGCAGGGCTGTGCACGATGACCCTCTGACGGCGGTCCTGGCGCTCCTAGCGTGGAACACACCAGCCCGAGCCCACGCGTTCCCAGGGAAGGCAATCCATGACCGCCACACTGAACCGCCCCAGCACCGAGCTGCTCAGCCACGACGACTTCCGCGCCGCGCTCCAGAACGCGATCAAGGGCCGTGAGGCCAAGAACGCTTCCTTCAGCAAGGCGTGGGCCGAGGGCAAGCTCGAGCGGCACCACTTCGCCCGGTGGGCCGAGAACCACTACCAGTACGTCGGCCCCTTCGCCGACTACCTGGGCATCGTCTACGCCAACACCCCGGACACCATCACCGAGGCCAAGGACTTCCTGCTCCAGAACATGTACGAGGAGGAGCTGGCCGACATCCGCCACACCGACCTGCTGATCCGCTTCGGCGAGGCCTGCGGGACGACCAAGGAGCGGATCGAGGACCCGAACAACGCCAACGCCGTGACCCGCGGCCTGCAGGCCTGGTGCTACGCGACGGCCCTGCGGGAGCACTTCGTCGTCGCCACGGCGGCGCTCGTCGTCGGCCTGGAGTCCCAGGTCCCCGAGATCTACAAGAAGCAGATCATCCCGCTGCGCGAGACCTACGGCTTCACCGAGGACGAGATCGAGTTCTTCGACCTGCACATCACGTCCGACGTGGTGCACGGCGAGCGCGGCTACCAGATCGTGCTCGAGAACGCGAACACCCCGGAGCTCCAGCAGCGCTGCCTGCAGTTCGTCCGGTGGGGTGCGGAGATGCGCTACTCCTACACGCGCTCGCTGTACGACACCTACGTCGCCCCCGACCTCGACGCAGCTGCGCAGGCCTGATCGCGACGAACGACCGGGGTGCCGGGCGCCTCGCGCCCGGCACCCCGAGCTGTACCCGGCGGCCGACGCCGCTCCCGCACCTGACCTCACCGGCCCCGCCGGTACCTCCGCACGACACCGACCGGAGACCCTCGTGAGCGAGCCCACTGCCACCTCCCCGGCGCCACTCGTCGACCCGCAGGACCCGAACGCCTGGGTGCACGTCGCCGAGATGAAGGACCTCGCCCGCCGCAAGCGCAAGCAGGTCGTCGTCGGCGGCTGTCCCGTCGCGCTCTTCCTCGTCGACGACGAGGTGCTGGCCGTGGACGACACCTGCATCCACCAGGAGCGGTCCCTGGCGAAGGGGACCCTCCTCAACGGTCAGGTGATCTGCCCCGGCCACCAGTGGAAGTTCGATCCCCGCACCGGCGAGGCCGAGGACCAGGACGGTCGCCTGGCCACCTACGCCGTGCAGGTCACCGAGGAGGGTGCGGTCCTGGTGGCCCCCGAGCCGGTCACCCGTCGGGAGGCCACCACCTCCGACTCCGCGACCCACTCCGCCGGGCGGTGACCCGGTGAGCGAGCAGACCCTCGTGGTCGTCGGCGCCGGCCACGTGGCTGCCGCCACCGCCCGCGCGCTGCGCCGGCGCGGCTTCGCCGGTCCAGTCGTGGTGGTCGGCGACGAGCCGGTCGGCCCGTACCAGCGACCGCACCTGTCCAAGGAGCGCCTGACCAGCGGCGGCGAGGACGGTCTGTGGTTGCTCGCTCCCGCGTGGTGCGAGGCCAACGAGGTCACCCTGCGCACGAGCAGCCCGGTCGACCGGATCGACGCCGGCACCGGGTCGGTGCTCCTGGCCGACGGCGCGGCCATCGCCGCCGACGTCGTCGTCCTCGCGACGGGGGGTCGACCTCGTCGGCTGGCGGGCCTTGAGGGCGAGCGCGTCCACCACATCCGCACGCTGGCCGACAGCGACCGGCTGCGCGAGTGCCTGGCCGCCGGGCGCCGCATCGGCGTGCTCGGTGGCGGCTTCCTCGGCAGCGAGATCGCGGCGGCAGCCCTGAGCGCGGGCGCCGAGGTCGTCGTCTTCGACCGCGACCCGGTGCTGCTCGCCCGGGCCCTGGGTCCCGACATCGGCGCCGCCCTGACCGGCCTGCACCAGCGACGGGGGATCGACCTGCGCCTGGGCGGGGCGATCACCGAGATCCGTCCCGGCACCGACGGCGTCACGGTCGTCACCCTGGACGGCAGCGAGACCGTCGACGACCTCGTGGTGTGCATCGGGATCGAGCCCAGCACCGAGGTCGCCGTCCGCTCCGGACTGGTCGTCGGCAACGGCGTCGAGGTCGACGCCCACGGCCGGACCTCGGTGCCGAACGTGTTCGCCGCCGGCGACGTCGCCGCCCACGACCACCCGCTCTACGGGCGCGTCCGGGTGGAGCACGTCGACGTCGCCCAGCGGCAGGCCGCCGCCATCGCGGCCACCGTGGCGGGGCGGCCCTCCGTCGCCGGCGACGCGCACTGGTTCTGGACGGACCAGTACCACGTCAACGTGCAGGGTCTCGGGCTGACCGGGCGCCGTGCGACCGACTCGGTCGTCACCCGTGGCAGCCTCGCCGACCTCGACGGCACGGCGTTCTGGCTCCGCGACGGCCGCCTCGTCGGCGGCGCCTCGATCGAGCGCGGTGAGGACCTCTCGGTCGCACGTGAGCTGATGGATCTGGAGATCCCCGTGAACGCCGAGCAACTGGCCGACGAGTCGATCGAGCTGGAGGAACTCCTGGAGCAGGAAGAGGTGACGGTCCGATGACCGCCCGCACCGTGCGCAACCTGATCGACGGCTCCTGGGTGGAGTCGGTCACCGGCCGCACCCTGGAACGGCGCAACCCCGCCGACGTCCGAGAGGTCGTCAGCACCTTCCCGGAGTCCGACGCCAAGGACGCCGAGGCCGCGGTCTCCGCGGTTGCCGCCGGCTGGCAGGAGTGGGCCGCCACCGGTCCCGAGCAGCGGGCCAAGGTGCTGGAGACCGCCGCGGCCGTCCTCGAGCGGCAGCGCGACGAGCTGATCGTCGAGCTGGTCCGGGAGGAGGGCAAGACCCGGGCGGAGGCCACCATGGAGGTGTCCCGCACGCCGATGAACCTGAGGTACTACGCGGGTGAGGCGATGCGCACGGCCGGGGTGACCCTGCCGACGGGCGACGGGAGCCTGGTGTTCACGCTGCGCGCGCCGGTCGGCGTCGTCGCGGCGATCACGCCCTGGAACTTCCCCCTCAACATCCCCTCGCGCAAGCTCGGGCCGGCCCTGGCAGCCGGGAACGGCGTGGTGTTCAAGCCGAGCGAGGTCACGCCGCTGCTGGGTCAGTGCCTGGTCGACGCCCTGCTCGAGGGCGGTCTCCCGCCCGGCGCCATCGCCGTCCTGCACGGCGGGGCCGAGGCGGCCTCGGCCCTCGTGACCGACGAGCGGGTGGACGCCGTCACGTTCACCGGCTCCACCAACGTCGGCGAGGCGATCCACCGGGTGTCGCGGGCCAGCCAGCGGACCCAGCTCGAGATGGGTGGCAAGAACCCCGTCCTCGTGCTCGAGGACGCCGACCTCGACCGCGCGGCGACGCTCATCGCCAAGGGCGCGTTCGGCCTCGCCGGGCAGGCCTGCACCGGCACCAGCCGCGTCATCGTCCACGACGCCGTCCACGACGAGCTCGTGGAGCGCATCGCCGCCAAGGCACGGGCACTCCGCGTCGGCCCCGGCCTCGCCGCCGGCGCGGACCTCGGGCCCCAGGCCACCGAGCGCCAGCAGCAGTCGGTGCTCGGCTACGTGGCCAGGGCCCTCGACGACGGCGCCACGCTGGTCGCGGGGGGTCCGGACGACGACAGCCAGGACCTCACCGCGTCCGACCTCGCCCACGGCCTCTACGTGCGGCCGACCGTCTTCGCCGATGTGGACCCGGCGTCCGAGCTGGCGACCCAGGAGGTCTTCGGACCGGTGCTGGCGGTCCTGCGGGTGCAGTCGTTCGACGAAGCCCTGCAGCTCGCCGACGCCACCCGGTTCGGCCTGTCGGCCGGCATCGTCACCCGGGACATCGGCCGGGCGATGACCTTCGCCCGCAGGGTCGGGGCCGGCCTGGTCAAGGTGAACCAGCCGACGACCGGGCAGGCGATGAACGCACCGTTCGGTGGACTCAAGGACAGCAGCACCCAGACGTCGAAGGAACAGGCTGGAGATTCGATGATGAGCTTCTACACGGTCGACAAGACCGTCTACCTGAGCGCATGACCGCCCCCGAGGAGACGGCCGTGGTCCCCGCGTCGGACGAGGAGCTCGCCGCGGCGGGCACCGAGTGCGCCTTCGTCCGCATCTGCCGGGCCGGTCAGGTACCCGAGGGGTACGTCCGCCGCTTCTACGCCGAGACCGAGCACGGTCAGATGGAGCTCGCCGTCGCGCGAGTGGACGGCAAGGCCTATGCGACCTCGAACTACTGCACCCACCTGGACTGCCTGCTGAGCTCCGGCAAGCTGCAGGACGACGGGATCCGCTGCTCGTGCCACAACAGCGTGTTCGACCTCCAGACCGGAGAGCCGATCCAGCCACCGGCCACGGAGCCCATCCGCACCTATCCGGTGCGGGAGGAGGACGGCCAGGTGCTGGTCGGGCTCACCGAGCGCGACGTCGTCGAGGGGGGACCGCGTCGGCGCAAGCCGCCGTCGATGTGACCGGACCGGGGGCATGGCCGGCGTCGTGGGGGCCGGTGCGCACCTCGACGCTGTCCACGGCGGGGATGGTCAGCAGCAGCTCCCCGGTGGTCAGCCAGACCGGTGTCCGGGTGCTCGCCGACGGCGGGACGGCGGTGGACGCCGCGCTCGCGATGACGGCTATGTCCTGGCTGGTGCTGCCGGGACAGTGCGGGATCGGCGGTGACTTCTTCGCCGTCGTCCGGGAGCCCGACGGTCGCGTGTGGACGGTCAACGGCAGCGGGTTCGGGCCGGACGGTGCCTCGGCCGAGGCATACCTGGACGCCGGGCTGCACGCCGTCCCGCTCACCGGACCGCAGGCCGTGGCCTCGCCGGGAGCCATCGGTGCGCTGGCCACCCTGCACGGCCGGGGCGGGACGAGGGAGCTGGCCGAACTCTGGGCCCCGGCGGCCGCCGCCGCCCTGGCCGGCACGCCGTGCACCGCGAAGAACCGCCGCGACATCACCGAGCACGCCGACGCGCTGGCCCGGGACGACGATCTCGCCCGCTGGTTGCTGCCGTCCGGCCGGATCCCCGACGTGGGCGACCTGCTGTGCTCCCCGGAACTCGCCCGGAGCATCGAGCTCCTGGCCCGGCGCCCGTCGGCGTTGCACGAGGGGTCGATCGCGGAGCGCGCGGTAGAGATGCTGCGTGCCGGCGGCGCCCCGTTCTCCGGGGACGAGTGGCTCCTCGCCGGGGACGTCCCCGTGGAGACCGCGATCAGTGCGCCCTACGGCGACCTCACCGTCCACCAGACGCCGCCGCCGACGCCGGGGTGGATGCTCCTGCAGCAGGCGGGGCTGCTCGACGGGCTGCTGACCGACCTGCCCACGTCGGGCGCCGAGTCGGTCCACCTGCTCTCCCTGGCGGCCCGTCGCGCGTTCCGGGACAGGTACGAGCGGTGCGCCGCCGACAACGACGCCTGGCGCGAGCTCCTCGGCGCCGACGAGCTGGCCCGGGGCCGGGCGGAGCTGCTGGGTGAGGGCGGGACGGTCGGACCGCCGGCCGGCATCGCCGGCGACACGACCAGCTGCGTCGTCGTGGACGCCGACGGGCGGGCGGTCAGCGCGATCTCGTCCCTGGCCTTCACCTACGGCGCCCGGATCTCGATCCCCGGCACCGCCATCGCGCTCAACAACCGGCTCGCCCGGGGCGCGTACCTGATCCCCGGGCACCCCAATGCGCTTGCGCCGCGGCGCAAGCCGCTGCACACCCTCAACGCCTGGATCGCGACCGACGGTGCCGGCCGGCTGCGGCACGTCGGGAACACGCCCGGGGGCGACGGTCAGGTGCAGTGGAACATGCAGGTGCTGTCGCACCTGGTCGACGGCGGGCTGGATCCCCAGGAGGCGGTGTCGGCCCCGCGGACCACGGTGCACCCCGGCAGCGATGCCGACGCGCTCGGCACCCCGGAGACGCTCCAGTGCGAGAGCCGCCTGGGCGACGGCGTCCTCGCCGGCCTGGTCGCCCGGGGGCACGACGTCCGGGACGTGGGGGACTGGGGCGGCGGGGGCAGTGCCCTGGTCGTCTCGGTCGACCACGACCGCGGGGTGCTGGCCGGTGCCGCGGACCCGCGGATGGACGGGGTGGCTCTCGGTGTCTGAACGGGAAGGCGTCGATCCGTCGACGACGGCCGTACCGCCGCAGGGCGCGTACCTACCCGCCGTGGTGCACGGCGGATGGGCGTGGACGGCGGGCATGACTCCGCGCCGGCACGGCGAGCTGGTGGTGACCGGTGTGGTGGGCCGCGACGTCGACATGGCGGCAGCGCGGGAAGCGGCCGGCCTGGCTGCCGACAACGCCGTCACCGCGCTCGTCGAGGCGGTCGGGCTGGCGGGGATCGACCGCGTCGTCAAGATGACCGTCTTCATCGCCGCCGTGGAGGGCTTCACCGCGCACTCCGCCGTGGCCGACGGCGCGTCGGCCGTCCTGCGCGAGCGCCTCGGCGCGCGGGGCGCGGTCGCACGCAGCGCCGTCGGGGTCCGGACGCTGCCGTCGGGAGCCCCCGTCGAGGTCGAGCTGGTCGCCGCTGTCACGCAGCCGTCCTGAGCCGGTACGACGTGGACGGGGGCGCAGCCATCCGGCTGCGCCCCCGTCGTCGACACGTCGGATCAGCCGGCTGCGGGGCCCGCCACGTGGGCGGCGAAGGCCTCCAGCGCGGCAGCGCCGACCGCTTTGTCCTGCTCGCCGTTGCCGCCGCTGACGCCGATGCCGCCGACGATCTGCCCCTCGTGCACGATCGGGAATCCGCCGACGAAGATCGCGAACTTCCCGGGGAGCATGTGGGAGATCCCGAACGCCTCGTTGCCCGGCAGAGCGGGGCCGTTCGGCGGCTCGTTGAACAGGTGGGTGGCGCGCTCGTGCCCGGCGGCTGTGAACGCCTTCGCGATCGAGATGTCCACACCGGTCAGCCGGGCGCCGGGCAGCCGGTGCAGGGCGAGGACGTTGCCGCCGTCGTCGCAGACGCACAGGGTCTGCTTGACGCCGAGCTCCTCGGCCTTGGCCCGGGCGGCCTGCAGCATCGGCAGGGCGTCGTCGAGGGTGATCCGGAAGACCTGGTGCACGAGAACTCCTCCTCCGGCGCGGGGCCGGACCAGACTGCCGGACTCCGCGGAACGGGAGCCGGCGAGCCCACTCTGGGGGCTGGACGCCGGCGCCAGCAATGGTGAGACTGCAGCGTCGGGATCGCCGATGGTTGTGCACAGTGACCCAAGGAGCAACGCCGTGCCCCACGCCTACTCCGACGACGCACTGACCCTGGCGCGCCTGCTCCAGGAGCCTGCGATGCGCCGGGCGCGGATCCACGCCGGGCGCAGCGGTGCCGTGACCCGCGTGGACTGGGTGGCGCCCTGGTCGGTCGCCGTCCAGCAGGAGGACCCGCTCGGCGGGGTCCTGGTGCACGTCCACGCCGCGGAGCTCGAGCGGGACGGGGTCACCGTCACGCGGGCGGCCGAGCGGCTGGCCGCCCGCGGCGCCGCGGCGCTGCTGGTCGACGGGTACGGGGCCTCGGCCGCCGACGCGGTCGCCGCCGTCCAGCTGCCCCTGCTCACCATGCCCGACCGGGTCCCCTTCGCGACGCTCAACCGCCTGGTCGCCGACCTGACGCTGGCCCGCGAGACGCACGTCCTGCGGTACGGCCTGTCCGTCCACCGCGCCCTCGCCGAACTGCTCTACCGGGGCGCGGAACTCACGGCGCTGTGCAGCCAGATGGCGCGCATGTCGCAGCGGCCGGTCGCCGTGTTCGACAGCCGGGGGCAGCTCGCCGCGCTCGAGCAGCAGCAGCAGCGGACGGTGGAGCCCGCCGATCTCGCGCGTGCCTTCGCGGAGCAGGCCGAGACGCTGGGCACTCCCGAGGAGCCCGAGGACCTGCACCCCCGCGTCGCGCCGATCCGTCTCGGCGACCGTGAGCTGGCCTGCGTGCTCACCCCGATCGTGCTCGGCGGGCGGCACGACGGCTGGATCCTGCTGCTGGAGGAGAGCGACGACCCCCATCCGCACGACCTCGCCGAGCACCGGGTGCTGGTCGAGCAGGCGGCACCGATCATCGGCACCGAGATGCTGCGGCTGCGCAGCGTCCAGCGGGCGAAGGAGCAGGCGCGCGGCGACTTCGTGCACGGCCTCCTGCACGGTCGGTTCGCCACGACCGACGACATCAGCGCCCGCGCCGCGCACTACTCGTTCCCGGTGCGCTCCTGGTTCGGCGTCGTCGTGGCCTCCGGGCTGACCACCCCGGCCGACGCCGACTCGCCCTCCCGGCTCCTGGGCCTGGCCACGGAGGTCGCCCGGCTGCTGCCCGAGCAGGAACGGCACACCCAGGCGGCGATGGTCGGCGACGTGCTCGTCGTCGTCCGCGAGGCCGCCCGGCGCGGCACGATGGGGACACCGGACAACGCGACGGCGGCCGTCGCCGAGTACGCCGAGGCACTGCACCGGTACCTGGCCCGCCGCAGGGACCAGGGCGGTCGCCCGATCCGCGTCGCGTACGGCCGGCCGGCGGTCGGCGCCCTGTCCATCCCGGACAGCTACCGGGAGGCCCGGTTGGCGCACGGGCTGCAGGGCCGGCTGGGACTCGGCGAGGTCTGCGGGTACCAGGATCTGCGCGTGCACGCCGTCCTCGAGGAGGTGGCCGCCAGCCGGACGGGACGTTCCTACGCCACCGACCTGCTGGCCCCGCTGCGCGAGCCGTCCTCGGTCGACCTCGAGGCGACGGTCCTGGCGTACGTGTCCGCGGGAGGCAACGTGAACGCGGCCTCCCGGGACCTGCACATCCACCGCAACACCATGCTCTACAAGCTGGACCGGGCCTCCCGGCTGCTGGGGATGGACCTGCGCAAGGCGGACAACCAGTTCGCGGTGTGGCTGGCGCACACCCTCGACCTCCTGGCCGACACGGCCGCGGAGGTGGAGCGCGTGGTCAGCCCGGTCTGAGCTCGGGCGCCTGCGCGGGAGCCGGGGCTCGTGCGGCCGGGGCGTCGGGCAGCTCGCGACCGGTGAAGCTGAGCACCAGCCCGAGCACCGCGATGGCTGCGCACCCCCCGAAGAGCCACTCGAGATGGTCGGGATAGGCCGCGGCCACCCCCGCGGCGCCGACCGAGGCGCCGACGAATCGCATCATGTTGAACAGGCCCAGCCCGGCGCCCCGCTGCCCGGCGGGTGAGCGGGTGGCCCCGGTCAGGGACGGCGTCTGCACGAGGGCGACACCCAGCCCGGCTATCACGAGCACCACCGCGACGGGGACGGCGGAACCGGTGCGGGTCCCGAGCAGTACGGCGAGCCCGACATCGACGGAGAACAGGACCGCCAGACCGGTGCGCAGCACCGGCCGCGGGCCTGTCCGGTCGGCGAGCAGGCCGACCAGCGGAGCGGAGGCCGCCCACACGGCCGGCAGCAAGAAGACCAGGAGACCGGTGGCCGTGCCCGACAGGCCCACGACACCGGTCAGGTGCAGGGGTACCGCCACGAGGACGGAGAACAGGGTCACCTGCTGCACGAAGACGCCGACGGCGCTGCGCAGCCAGCGGATCTCGATCAGCAGCCGCGGGTCGATGAATGCCGCGGGCCGACGCAGGCCGGACACCACGAAACCGGCCAGGGCGAGCACGCCCACGGCCACGCCGAGCAGCGGCCACCACGCGGGGACGCCGTCCTGCGGGGCGACGGTGATCGCGGCCATGAGCGCGGCCACGCCGACGGTCAGCGAGCCGACGCCGAGCACGTCGATCGGCGCCTTCTGCGGCTGCTCCCGCGGCGTCACGAAGAAGGTCAGTGCGAGTACGCCGACGGTGACGGGCACGAGCAGCCAGAAGATCGACCGCCAGCCGTAGGCGTCGGCGAGCACCCCACCGATCGGGGGCCCGACCGCCTGGCCGATGCCGTTCGCCGCGCCCCAGGCGCCCATCACCCGGTTGCGGCGAGCGGCCGGCCAGGACCGGGCGAGCGTTCCCATGACCGCCGTCGGGACCAGCGCGCATCCCAGTCCCTGGACCGCCCGGCTGGCCACGAGCAGGTGCAGGGTGGGTGCGAGGGCCGACCCGATCGTCCCGATCAGCAGGACGGACAGGGCCAGGAGAAGGGTGCGGCGTCGGCCCAGCCGGTCGCTCACCCAGCCGGTGAGCGGCATGGCGACAGCGAGGACGAGGACGGAGGCCGAGGCGACGAGTACGCCCTGCGGCACCGTGGCGGCGAGGTCATCGGTGATCTGCCGCAGGGGCACGTTGACGATGTTGTTGCTGACGGTGCCCAGGAACGTCGCGCCCAGCAGGGCGGCGAGCAGCCAGCCGGCCCGTGGGGGAGCGGTGGCCGGCGAGGAGCCGTCCGGCCCTGCGCCTTCGACTGGTCGAGCCGAGGTCACCTGATCGGTCGTCGAGCGGGGCACGGTGTCCTCTCCGTTTCTGCAGCGGAAACAGCGTGCCAACGTGCGCACAACGTTCCTACGGCACGCTGCACATTCGGAGGCGGCCGGACTGTGCACATCGTTCATGGACTGCCCCCGCCCGGTCGAGGACCTTTCCGTCCATCACATTGGGCTCATCCGAAGGGGCGTCGATGCAACTCACAGCAGCGCACTGGGTCTTCCTGGCCGGGGTCGTCGTCATCCTCGCCACGATGGTCATGCGCAAGAACATCGTCGTGCCGGCTGTCGTGGCCACGTTCCTGACGGCACTCGTCTGGTCGGGCAGTCTCGTCACCGGCCTGGCGTCGGTCTTCAACGCCAGCCTGGCCGCGGCCACCGCGCTCTTCAACATCTTCCTGATCATCGCGATGGTCACCGCGATGCTGCGGGCCCTGGAGGGACTCGGGTCCGACCGCAGGATGGTCGCCCCCTTCCGCAAGGTGATGCGCAACGCCCACCTGTCCTGGTGGACGTTGATCATCGTCACGTACTTCATCTCGCTGTTCTTCTGGCCCACCCCGGCGGTGCCGCTGGTCGGGGCGGTGCTGATCCCGGTCGCGATCCGGTCGGGCCTGCGGCCGCTGGCGATCGGCTTCACCATCGCGGTCGCCGGCCAGGGCATGGCCCTGTCGTCGGACTACATCATCGGGGTGGCGCCACAGCTGTCGGCCACCACGGCGGGCATCGAGGACGTCTCCCTCGTGGCCGACCGGGCCCTCGTCCTGTCGCTCATCGTGGGTGCCGTGGCCATCGCCATCGGCTACGTCATGGAGTTCCGCAAGATGCGCAAGCCGTCCGACGCCCTGCTGGCGGAGTGGGAGTCCGCGGGCGACCGCCGCTCCGCCTCCGCGGACGCCGAGGCGATCGAGGACGCCGGCGACCTCGGCGGTGGTGCGGCGGCCCGTCGTAGCGGCGGCCGGCCCACCGGTGACCTGCCCAGCGACGGCACCGGAGGCGGTGGCCCCTCGACGGAGGGTCAGCGGGTGCTCGTCGGTGTCGGTGGTGCGGGGACGCGCGACCAGGCCCAGACAGTGGCCGCGCACCTCGGCAAGGGGCGTGCCCTGATCGGCACGCCGGCCGGTGGCCCGGTGGCGCCGGAGGCGCACACGATCCACCCGGTGGAGAAGCCGGTGGCTTCCAAGGCCTTCGCGCTGCTCGTGCCGCTGGCCTACCTGGCCCTGGTCGTCTACCTCATCGTCGCCACGGTGTCCGACGACGTGGACGACCTGCAGGGCGGTGACGCGGCGGCGCTCGTGGGCGGCATCGCGATCCTGGTGATGTTCGGAGCGGCGTTCGCCCGCAGCGGGAGCAACTTCCTGGAGACCGCGGCCGACCACATCATCGACGGCCTGGTGTTCGCCTTCAAGGCGATGGGCGTGGTGCTGCCGATCGCCGGGTTCTTCTTCATCGGGAGCGGCGACTACTCGGGCCAGATCCTGGGTGTCGGCGAGGACGAGGCGGCCCCGAGCCTGCTGTTCGACCTCGTCACCCGGCTCCAGGAACAGCTGCCGGAGAGCGGGATGATCACCGCGCTCGGCATCATGCTCGTCGGCGTGGTCGCCGGCCTGGACGGTTCCGGCTTCTCCGGGCTCCCGCTCACCGGTGCGCTCGCCGGCTCCCTGGCCGACGGCTCCGGGGTGAGCAGCCCGACCCTGGCCGCCATCGGCCAGATGGGCAACATCTGGTCCGGCGGCGGCACGCTGGTCGCCTGGTCCTCGCTGCTCGCCGTCGCCGGCTTCTGCCGGGTGTCGGCGGTGGACCTGGCCCGGATGCTGTTCCTCCCGGTGATGGCAGGCCTCGTCGTCGCGTCGGTGCTGGGAGTGCTGATCTTCGGCTGACCAGCGCAGTGCAGAACGACAGCAACCCCGGACCGCCGTCGCGCTCCGGGGTTGCTGCCCGGGCGGGGGAGCCCGCTCAGCCGGGCGGGGCCACGGGGAGCAGCTCGCCGAGCAGCCCGCGGATGCGCCGCTCGATCTCGTCGCGGATCGGCCGGACGGACCCGACGCCCTTGCCCGCCGGGTCCTCCAGGGCCCAGTCCAGGTAGCGCTTCCCGGGGAAGATCGGGCAGGCGTCGCCGCAGCCCATGGTGATGACGACATCGGAGGCCTCGACCGCGTCGGTCGTGAGCACCTTCGGTTGCTGGTCGGAGATGTCGATGCCGACTTCTGCCATGGCCTCGACCGCGGCCGGGTTGACCTGGTCGCCGGGCAGCGAGCCGGCCGAGCGGACCTCGACGGCGTCGCCCGCGAGGTGCCGCAGCCAGCCGGCGGCCATCTGCGAGCGGCCCGCGTTGTGCACGCACACGAACAGGACGCTGGGACGGTCGCTCACGGGGTTCTCCTCGTTCAGGGGGCTCATTCGGTCAGCACCGACGGTAGGGCAGTGACCGACGGGGGTCGGTGGTCGCGGCTCCACGCCTGGGCGGCCATCTGCACGGCGTCCCAGGGCGAGCCCAGCGGTGGGGTGTAGGTCAGATCCAGGTCCGCCATGCCCTCGACGGTCATGGCGTGGAACAGCGCGGTCGCGTAGACGTCAGCGCGCTTGGCGACCTCGCTGCCGAGCCGTCCCACCAGTTGCGCGCCGAGCAGCCGGCCTGTGTCGGCGTCGGCGGTGACCCGGATCGTGATCGGCTGTGCACCCGGGTAGTAGGCCTTGTGGTCGTCCGGGCTGACCTGGGTGGTGACCGGCCGGAAGCCGGCAGCCAGCGCCTCGTGCTCGAGCAGGCCGGTGCGCGCGGCGACGAGGTCGAAGACCTTGACGACCTGGGTGCCGACGCTGCCGGCGAAGCGGGCATGTCCGCCGACGGCGTTGGCGCCTGCCACGCGGCCCTGCTTGTGCGCGGTGGTGCCCAGCGGGAGGTAGGTGATCCCCATCAGGCGGTGGTGGGTGACCACGCAGTCCCCGGCCGCCCAGACGTGCGGCAGGCCGGTGGCCATCGTGTCGTCCACGACCACTGCGCCTCCGGCGCCGATGGTCGCTCCGGCGTCCACCAGGAGCGCCACGTCGGGGCGGACGCCGGCGACGACGACCACGAGGTCGAAGGTCCGCTCCAGCCGGCCGCCGTCGGCGGTGACGGTGATCCGGCCGTCGCCGGCCCGTGCCAGCCCGACGACGGTGGTGCCGGTGAGCACCTCGACGCCCCGGTCCTCCATCTCCGCGCGGACGAGGGCCCCGAGTTCAGGGTCCACGGTGGCCAGGACCTCGGCAGGGCGCTGCGCCACGGTGGTGGCGATGCCGCGCGCGACGAGCGCCTCGGACATCTCGACGCCGATGTATCCGGCCCCCACGATGAGGGCCGATGCCACCGGACGGTCGGTGAGGCTCGCCATCAGGGCGTGCGTGTCGTCGATGGTGTGCAGCAGGTGCACGCCGTCGGCCGGGCCCAGCCCCTCGCTGCCCCCGAGACCGCGCACGGCGGGGAGCGCCGGTCGGGCGCCGGTGCCCACGACCAACTCGTCGTAGGGCAGCAGCTGCTCGGTCCCGTCGTGGCCCGTCACCGCGAGGCGCTGCCCGGCGACGTCGATCCGGGTCGCCCGGGTGTCGACCCGCAGCGTCAGCCCGGCCGCCTCGAGGTCGGCGTAGGTGCGGTGCGCCAGGGACTGCCAGGGCCGCACCTCACCCGAGATGTAGTACGGGATGCCGCAGATGGAGAAGTTGGGGTAGGCGTCGGCCACCACCACGGTCACCTCCGCGGACGGGTCGAGCTCGCGGGCGCGGAGGCCGGCGGAGATCCCGGCGTCACTCCCACCGACGACGACCAGACGGCGGCTCATGCAGCGAGCTCGGCGAGCAGCCCCCGCACACGGGTCTCGATGTCCGAGGCGATGGCGTCCACCGCGGCCCGGTCCTGGCCGGCCGGGTCGGCAACGGCCCAGTCCAGGTAGCGCTTGCCCGGGTAGATCGGGCAGGCGTCCCCGCAGCCCATCGTGATCACCACGTCGGCGGCCTGGACGACGTCGTCGGTCAGTGGCTTGGGGAACGCGTCGGTGACCACCATCCCGCGGGTGCTGAGCACGTCGAGGACGACGGGGTCGACGGTGTCGGCGGGCATGGACCCGGCGGACCGCACGTGCACCCGGCCCTCGGAGAAGTGCTCGACCATGGCCGCGGCCATCTGCGAGCGCCCGGCGTTCTGCACGCAGATGAACAGGACCTCGGGTGCCTCCTTGGCCAGCACCCCCTTGGCCTGGGCCAGTGCGGTGAGCCGCGAGGTGGCGAAGCGGCAGGCCAGCACCGGCACGTGGGTCTTCACGCGGGCGGTGCGCCCCAACGCGGCGTAGGACTCGAAGACCATCCGCTCGACGGTCTCGGCGCTCACCATGCCCGAGAAGCGCGCGGAGAGATCTTCGACGTGGCGCCGCAGCACCACGTTCGGGTCGAGCAGCCCGGGCAGGGCCTTGGCATCGGTCATCGGGCGCTCCGTGCGAGGTCGGGGACGGTGGGGTCGCCCGGGAACCAGTGGCGGGCGGCCCATAGGGACACGTAGACGAGGCCGACCAGCACCGGCACCTCGATCAGCGGCCCGACGACGCCGGCGAGCGCCTGCCCGCTGGTGACGCCGAAGGTGCCGATGGCGACGGCGATGGCGAGTTCGAAGTTGTTGCCCGCGGCGGTGAACGCCAGCGTGGCGGTCTTCGCGTAGCCCAGCCCCAGCCGCATGCCGAGCAGGAACGAGCCGCCGAACATCAGCGCGAAGTAGGCCAGCAGCGGCAGGGCGATGCGGGCGACGTCCCAGGGCTGGGAGGTGATCGCGTCGCCCTGTAGCGCGAAGAGCATGACGATCGTGAACAGCAGTCCGTAGAGGGCGACCGGCCCGATGCGCGGCAGGAACCGCTCCTCGTACCAGGCGCGGCCGCGGCGCCGCTCGCCGATCGTGCGGGTGAGGAAGCCGGCAACCAGCGGGATGCCCAGGAAGACCAGGACGCTGACCAGGATCGCCCAGACGCTGAACTCCGCCGAGGTGGTGGAGAGGCCGAGCCAGCCCGGCAGCACCTGCAGGTAGAACCAGCCGAGCGCGGCGAAGGCGGCGATCTGGAAGACCGAGTTGATCGCGACCAGGACGGCGGCGGCCTCGCGGTCGCCGCAGGACAGGTCGTTCCAGATCAGCACCATGGCGATGCAGCGGGCCAGGCCCACGATGATCAGGCCGGTCCGGTACTCGGGCAGGTCGGGCAGCAGCAGCCAGGCGAGCGCGAACATCAGCGCCGGGCCGAGCACCCAGTTGAGCACCAGGCTGGCGGCGAGGAGCTTGCGGTCGCCGGTGACCCGGTCGAGCTCGGAGTACCGCACCTTGGCGAGCACCGGGTACATCATCAGCAGCAGCCCGACCGCGATCGGCAGGCTGACGTTGCCCACCTCGATCGCGCTCAGGGCGTCGTCGACACCGGGGACCCAGCGGCCCAGTGCGAGGCCGAGCGCCATCGCGGCGACGATCCAGACCGGGAGGAACCGGTCGAGGGTGGAGAGCTTCTGCAGGATCGGGGCGTCGGCGGGGACGTCGGCGCGGGCGGTCTCGCGGACGGCGTCGCTCATGCCGGCGTCAGCGCCGGCGCCTGGAAGAGGCTGGCGACGGCGGCCAGCGCCTCGGGCCGGACCGCGTAGTACACCCACACGCCGCGCTTCTCGCGGTCGAGCACCCCGGCGGAGTGCAGCACCTTGAGGTGGTGGCTGATCGTCGCCTGGGTGAGGTCGAAGGCGTCGTTGAGGTCGCAGACGCAGGCCTCGCCGGTGGTGCTGGAGGCGATCAGGCTGACCAGCCGGAGCCGCACCGGGTCCGCCAGCGCCTTGAGCAGCGGTGCCACCTGCTCGGCCTGGTCGGCGGACATCGCCGTGCCGGACAGGGGCGTGCAGCACGCCAGGCCGGGGTCGCTCATCGGGTCTCCTCCATGGTGGACATCGGTCGCCATCGTAACGACGTCCATCGTATTGACAAGCATCGATGTTCGGTGTTCATTCGGTGTTCAGACATCGACGCCCGTCGATGTCCTGTTCCAGGAGGTCCCCGTGTCCCGTGTCCAGCTCGCTCTCCGCGTCGCCGACCTCGAGGCCGCCGTCGCCTTCTACTCACAGCTCTTCGACACCGTGCCCGCCAAGCGCCGGCCCGGGTACGCCAACTTCGCCATCGCCGAGCCCCCGCTGAAGCTGGTGCTGCTGGAGGGCGAGGCCGGCGAGCCCACCCGCATGGACCACCTCGGTGTCGAGGTCGCCTCCACCGACGAGGTCACCGCGGCCACCCACCGGCTCGCCGACGCCGGCCTGGCGACCCGGCCGGAGGACAACACCACCTGCTGCTACGCGGTCCAGGACAAGGTGTGGGTGACCGGCCCGGGTGGCGAGCCGTGGGAGGTCTACACCGTGACCGGTGACGCCCGCCCGGACCTCGAGGGGAAGACCGCCGTCGAACCGGCTCCGGCCTGCTGCTGACCCGCCGAGGGCAGACATGGCCATTTCTGCCCTCGGGGTGGACGTGGCAGGGTCGCCGGGTGGACTTCGACGAGGTGGCCGACGAGCTGTACGAGGTGTCGCCGGAGGAGTTCGTCGCGCTCCGGAAGGAGCGGCAGGACGCCGCGAAGGCCGACGGCGACAAGGCGCTGGCCAAGGAGATCGGCGCGCTGCCCAAGCCGTCGGCCGGCGCGTGGGCCTGCAACCTGCTGGTGCGGGAGCAGCGCACCGAGCTGGAGGACCTCGTCGAGCTGGGGAACCTGCTCCGCGAGGCGCAGGCGAACCTGGCAGGTGACCAGCTGCGCGCACTGGACGTCCAGCGGCGGCAGCTGGTCACCGCGCTGACCCGGCAGGCGCGCAAGCTCGCCTCCGACCGGGGGCACCCGGTCAGCACGGCGGTCGCCACCCAGGTGGAGGAGACGTTGCGCGCCGCGATGGCGGACCCGGACGCCGGCCGGGCCCTGCTCACCGGCCGGCTCACCTCGCCGATGACCTACAGCGGCCTGGGGACGACGGTGTCCAGGCCCGACCTCCGGCTGGTCCATCCCGCTCCGAGGGCCGAGCGCCCTGCCGCGACCGCCGCGAAGCCGGAGAAGGCGGCCTCGGACAGGACGGCGCCGAAGAAGCCGGCGGGGGAGACCGCCGCCGACCGCCGCGCGCGCGAGCAGGAGGAACGCAGGCGCGCCGCGGAGGAGAAGCGGCAGCGCGAGGTGGCCGCGGCCCACGCCGTCCTGGAGGAGGCCACCGCGGCCGCCGACGACGCGGCGGCCACCCTCGAGGAGCACCGGGCGCAGGCCGAGGAGCTCGCCACCCGGCGCATCGAGCTGCAGGCGCGGGTGGACGAGCTCGCCGACCAGCTGGCCGAGGCCGAGCGCGCGGCCGCCGACGCCGCGTACGCGCTCAAGCGGGAGGAACGCCGCCGCGCGGCCGCGCAACGGGAGGCCGACGAGGCGGCCGAGGCGCGGGACCGCGCCGCAGCCCACCTCGCCGCGCTCGGCGAGGACTGACGCGGGTCAGCCCATCGTCTTCTGGCCGTCGAGGGACTCTCGCAGGATGTCCGCGTGCCCGGCGTGCTGGGCGGTCTCCGCGGCGATGTGCAGGAACGTCCGGCGCACCGACCGGCGTGCGCCCGGGGGGAACCAGGGCGCTTCCGGCAGCGGGAACGACGCATCCAGGTCCAGCGTCCGCACCAGCTCGTCGGTGCGGGCGGCGACCTCCTCGTAGCCGGCCAGCACGCCGGCCAGGGTCTCGTCGGGCAGCAGCCGGTGCCCGTCGGCCCAGTCCGCGAAGCCGGCCTCGTCCGCGGGCGGGGCCACGGCCGCCGGGCCCTCGACGGTGAAGCGCGCCCAGTCGGCCTCGATGCGGCTGACGTGCTTGATCAGCCCGCCGAGCGTCAGCTCGCTGACCGTGGTGCGCTCGCGGGCCTGTTCGTCGGAGAGGCCCTGCACGGTGAAGCGCAGGAAGTGCCGGTGCGTCTGCAGCAGTTCGAGCAGGTCCGCGCGCTCGGTGGTCAGGGTGGAGGTGGTCATCGCGAGTGCCTTCCGGTCGGTGGATCGGTCACCCATGACGCTAGGAGCCATTGGTGACAGATCATGGCCGCGATAGGGCAGGATCTGCATCCGTGGCGAACCCCGGGAACCGCACCCTGCGGCTGCTGTCGATCCTCCAGCAGCGGCGGCACTGGGCCGGCGGCGAGCTCGCCGAACGGCTCGGCGTCTCGCTGCGCACCCTCCGGCGCGACGTCGAGCGGCTCCGCGAGCTCGGCTACCCGGTGGAGGCGCAGCCGGGGGTGGACGGCGGCTACCGGCTGGCCCCCGGCGCCGCCCTCCCACCCCTGGTGCTCGACGACGACGAGGCGGTGGCGCTCACCGTCGGCCTGCAGGCGGCGGCCTCCAGCGCGGTGGCCGGCATGGCCGAGGCGTCGGTCCGGGCGCTCACCACGGTGATCCAGGTGCTGCCGGCGCGGCTCCGGCGTCGCGCGGACGCGCTGAGCGCCATGACCGTGCCCGCCCCGGGGGGCACGTCCGGCGCCGTCGTCGACCCGCAGGTGCTCGTCGCCGTCGCCGGCGCCTGCCGGGAGACCGAGCGGCTGGAGTTCCGCTACACCGCCGCCGACGGCGCCCGGACCGAGCGGCTGACCGAGCCCTTCCGGCTCGTGGCGATGGGCCGGCGGTGGTACCTGGTCGCCTACGACCTGGGGCGGGGGGACTGGCGGAGCTTCCGCCTGGACCGGCTGAGCGACCCGCGCGGCACCGGGCAGCGGTTCGCGCCCCGGCCCCTGCCGGCCGAGGACGCCGCCGCGTTCGTCCGGCACGGCACCGACGCGCGGTCCGCGGCGCACCTGGTCGAGGCCCTGGTCGAGGCGCCCGCCGAGGACGTCCGCCGGAGGATCGGGCCCTGGGCGACGATCACCGACCAGCCGGACGGGACGTGCCGGCTGCGGATGGAGACCTACGACCTGAACTGGGCGGCGCTGGCGCTGGGCAGCGTCGAGGCCGAGTTCACGGTGCTCTCCCCGCCCGAGCTCCCGGTCCTGCTGGAGCAGTGGGCCGGCCGGTTCGCGCGCGCCACGCGGGTCTAGCCGGCGGTGCGACCGGCGCGCTTGCGCAGGTAGAGGTCCTCGTCGGCGCGGGCCAGCACGGTGGCCAGCGTGTCGCTCGGGCCGACGGTGGCCAGGCCCACCGACCAGCGGAACTCGTGGCTCGCCTCCAGCCGCTCCAGGAGCTCGTGTGCGCCCTGCTGGTCGGTGGACGGCAGGCAGAGCACGAACTCGTCCCCGCCGTAGCGGCCGAGCAGGTCGGCGTGCCGCAGCCGGTCCGACCAGCCGGCGGTCAGATCGCGCAGCAGCGCGTCGCCCGCGCCGTGGCCGTCGCGGTCGTTCACCTTCTTGAAGTCGTCGAGGTCGAGGATGGCGATGCTCAGCGGCTCTCCGACGCGGAGGGCGCGGGCGAGGTGGCGGGAGGTCTCGGCCTCCCAGGCCCGCCGGTTGGCCACCCCGGTGAGCGGGTCGGTGTCCGCGGCCTCGCGCAGCCGACGGGCCAGCCGGCCCTGCGCCTCGGTCAGCGCGACCACGGTGACCACCAGGGCCAGCCAGGCGGGCGCGAAGCCGGCCGGCGCGGCCGCGGCGGCGCCGATGCTGGCGGCGACCACGAGGACGGCGGCGTGCGCCCGCGCGGCCGCCAGTGGCAGCACGTGCGCGGCGTAGAGGCCCACGGCGATCATGGCCGGGCCGAGCCCGACGATCCCGACCGCCGTCACCGACCGCCAGGCCAGGACGCCGATGAGCACCGACAGCAGGCCCAGCGCGCCGTCCAGCGCCCAGGTGGGCAGGTTCCGCCGCAGGAGGGCGAGGGCCGCGCCTCCGATGACGCCGACGCAGCCCAGCGCCCAGAGCAGCCCCACGGGCGCCTCCGGATGCATCGGCCGGACCGCGCCGGCGAAGCACAGGGCTCCGCTGACGAGGTAGAGCGCCACCAGCAGCGTCTCCGCCGGGGCGCCGCGGGGGCGATCCATGACCTGCATCCTCCCGGTCTCCGAGGCGTTCCCGGTACCGCTCCACGGTTCGGATGCCCCGGCAGGGGGAGGTCCGGAACGCGGCGCGGAGGCGGAGGCCTACCCCGTGGTAACGGGCGGAACCGGGCGGAGGATGCGGCGCGCCGGTCGGTGGATCAGGCGGACTGGCGGCCGGTCATGTCCTCGCCCGCGGGCGGGGTCTCCTTCGGGCCGCCGGTCTTCGACGCCTCCCAGCCGGGGCCGAGCTGCTCGAGCGCCAGCCGTCCGTAGACCTGCTGCTGGGTGGCCACCCGCTGCGAGCGGCCGCGGCCGAGGAAGCTGACCGTCCAGTGCAGGGCGGCCGTGAGCCGGCTGCGGAACCCGACGATGTAGAGCAGGTGCAGGGCCAGCCACATGACCCAGGCGATGAAGCCCTCGAACTTCAGCCGGCCGCCGAGGTCGACGACGGCGTGGAAGCGCGAGATCGTCGCCATCGAGCCCTTGTCCTTGTAGCGGAAGGGGGCCTGCGGCTCCTTGCCGGCCAGCCGGCGCTTGATCGCCGTGGCGGCGTAGCGGCCGCCCTGGATCGCGACCTGGGCGACGCCGGGCAGCTTGTCCAGCGCCATCATGTCGCCGACGACGTGCACCTCGGGGTGGCCGGGCAGCGTGAGGTCGGGCTGCACCGAGATCCGGCCCGCGCGGTCGACGGCGGCGCCGGACTGCTCGCCGAGGAGCCGGCCCAGCCCGCTGGCCTGCACGCCGGCGGCCCAGATCTTGGTCGCGGCCTCGATGCGGCGGGCCTGCCCGTCGCCGTCCTTCACGTCGATGCCGTTGGCGTCGACCGACGTGACCATGGCGCCGAGCTGGACCTCCACGCCGCCCTCGGCGAGCTGGCGCCGGGCGCGCTCGCCCAGCTTCTCGCCGAAGGAGGGGAGCACCGCGGGGGCGGCGTCGAGCAGGATCACCCGCGCGCTGGTGGGGTCGATCCGGCGGAAGTCGCGGCGCAGGGTGCGGCGCGAGAGCTCGGCGATCTGCCCGGCCATCTCCACCCCGGTCGGTCCGGCGCCGACGACGACGAAGGTGAGCAGCCGGTCGATCTCGGCCTGGTCGGTGGCCAGCTCGGCCAGCTCGAACGCGCCGAAGATGCGGCCGCGCAGCTCGAGGGCGTCGTCGATGCTCTTCATGCCGGGGGCGAACTCGGCGAAGTGGTCGTTGCCGAAGTACGACTGCCCCGCGCCGGCCGCGACGACCAGCTCGTCGTAGGGGTGCACGGTGGTGCGGCCCAGGACGGTCGAGGTGACGGTGCGGGCGGCGAGGTCGATGTCGACGACCTCGCCCAGCACCGTCGTCACGTTCTTCTGGTGCCGCAGCACCTCGCGGGTGGCCGGGGCGATCTCGCCCTCGGAGAGGATCCCGGTGGCCACCTGGTAGAGCAGCGGCTGGAACAGGTGGTGGGCGGTCTTGCCGATCAGGGTGACGTCGACGGGGGCCTTGGCCAGCGCCCTCGCGGCGAACAGGCCGCCGAAGCCGGAGCCGATGATGACGACGCGCGGCCGGCCGCTGTCGCTCTCGCGTCCGGCGGGGGCACGCGTCGCTGATGTCGTCATGCTCACGATTCTCCCACTCCGAACGCCCCCGACCCCCGTCGCCCCCGGGCGATCCGAACCACATCTGGGCGGTCCCGGCTGGCCGTCGCCGGGCGGGACGGGTAGACCGCCGGGGTGAGCACTCCGCCGCACCGCGTCGTCGTCGTCCCTGGTCTGGGGCTCGATGCGCGCTCCTGGGCGGGCGTGCGGGACCGGTTGCCGGCCACGGTGCCGGTGGACGTCGTCCTCCTGCCGGGGATGGGCCGCGGGGGACCCGTTCCGCCGCTCGCGGTGCTGACCGCCGAACTGCAGGAGCGGCTCGGCCCGGGGCCGGTCGTCCTCGTCGGCCACTCGCAGGGCTGCCAGGTCGTCGTCTCCGCGGCCGAGCGCGATCCGCGGGTCGCCGCCGTCGTGCTGCTCGGGCCGACGACGGACCCGCGGCTGCGCCGGCTGCGCGGGCTGGTCACGGCCTGGCTGCGGACGGCGGTGCGCGAACCGCCGCGGCAGGTGCCGCGGATCCTCGCCCAGTGGCTGTCCACCGGGCCGCGGGCGATGCGCGCGCTGTGGCGCGAGGCCTCCCCGGACCGGATCGAGGCGCGGCTGCCCCGCCTGGGCGTGCCGGTGGTCGTGGTGCGCGGCAGCCGCGACGCGCTCTGCCCTGCCGACTGGGCCGCCGAGCTGGCGGGCGCCGCGCCGCGCGGCCGACTGGTCGAGCTCGCCGGGGCGGCGCACATGACGCCGCAGACCCACCCGGCCGAGGTGGCGGCGCTCCTCCTCGCTCCCCGGTGATCTCCTACTGGCCGTCGGTGCGGCCGCGGACCTCGGCGTAGCGCTCCCGCACCTCCGGAGCCGGCGCCGCCTCGAACACCTGCAGCCCCGGCTGTGCCCACTCCGGCGGCCCGGCCGCGCCGGACAGCACCCAGGCGGCCTGCCGCGCGGCGCCGTCGGCGACGTACTCGCCGGGCGGGGGGACCAGCACCGGGCGGCCGAGGATGCCCGGCGCCAGCTGCTGGACGGCGGGGGAGCGGGCCGCGCCGCCCACCAGCAGCACCCGCTCGACGGCCACGCCCTGCGCGACGACGGCCTCGATCCCGTCGGCCAGCCCGCACAGCAGCCCCTCGACGGCCGCGCGGGCGAGGTGCGCGGGGGTGGCGGTGCGCAGCGTGAGGCCGTGCACCGAGCCGGTGGCGTGCGGCAGGTTCGGTGTCCGCTCGCCCTCCAGGTAGGGGACGAGGACGAGCCCGCCGGCGCCGGAGGGGGCGGCGAGGGCCAGGTCGGACAGGGTGGCGTGGTCGACCCCGAGCAGCGCGGCCGCGGCGTCGAGCACCCGAGCGGCGTTCATGGTGGCGACCAGCGGCAGGTGGTTCCCGGTCGCGTCGGCGAAGCCCGCGACGGTGCCGGTCACGTCGGCCACGGCGGTCGCGGTGACGGCGGAGACCACGCCCGAGGTGCCGATCGAGACGACGACGTCGCCGGGCCGGGCGGCCAGCCCCAGCGCGGCCGCGGCGTTGTCGCCGGTGCCGGGCCCGAGCAGCGCGCCGGAGCCGGCCAGCGTCCCGACCTGCTCGGCGGGACCGGCCACCCGGGGCACGCCGGGTCGGCGGCCGCGCATCGCCCGCTCCAGCAGGTCGAGGCGGTACTCGCCGGTGCGCGCCGACCAGTAGGCGGTGCCGCTGGCGTCGCCGCGGTCGGTGGTCAGCGTGCTCGGCGCGCGATCTGCGGAGAGACGCCAGGTGAGCCAGTCGTGCGGCAGGCAGACCGCGGCCGTGCGGTCGGCGTTCGCCGGCTCGGCGTCGGCCAGCCAGCGCAGCTTGGTCGCGGTGAAGGAGGCGACCGGCACCACGCCGACGGCGTCGGCCCAGGCCCGGCGCCCGGCGGTCTCGTCGCCGTCGCCGAGCTCGAGGATCAGGTCGTGCGCGGCGGCCGCCGACCGGACGTCGTTCCAGAGCAGCGCGTCCCGCACGACCTCGCCGTCCTCGTCGAGGCAGACCATGCCGTGCTGCTGGCCGCCGACCGCCACCGCGGCGACGTCGTGCAGACCGCCGGCCGCGGACGCCGCCGCGGTGAAGGCCTCCTCCCACGCCCGGGGCGCCACCTCGGTGCCGGGCAGGTGCGGCGCCCGCCCGGACCGGACCAGGGCGCCGGTCCCGGCGTCGCGGACCACGATCTTGCAGGCCTGCGTCGAGGTGTCGACGCCGGCGACGAGGACCGGGGTCACCGGGAGGCCCGCGGGACGCGCAGTGAGCTTGACCACTCCATGCCCGTCACCCTAATTTGTTGAGCGGCCCGACGAATAGGGCCCGCGAGACGAGGGAAGGGGTTCCGTGTCCGAGTCGCACCGGTTCCCCGTGGCCGCGCCCCAGGCCGTGCCCGCCGACCAGGCCGCCGTCCGCCGGGGCAACCTGGGGCGGGTGCTGCGGCTCCTCCGGGACGCCGGCCCGCGCTCGCGGGCGCGCATCGCCCAGGAGACCGGCCTGAACAAGGCGACCGTCTCGAGCCTCGTGGCCGAGCTCGCCGACCGGGGTCTGGTCACCGACGGCGAGGTCGACCGCGGAGGGGCCGTCGGGCGGCCCGGTCTGCCCGTGCACCTCGACGGCACCGGGGTCTGCGGCATCGGGGTGGAGCTCAACGTCGACTACGTGGCGATCCTCGTGCTGGACCTGGGCGGCGAGGTGCGGTTCGAGCACCGGGTGGCCCTCGACGTCCCCGCGCTGGGCGCCGAGCGCACGCTCGACGAGGTCGCGCGGCTCGTGGGCGAGGCGGCCACCGCGGCCGGTGCCGCGGTCCCGGTCGGCATCACGGTCGCCGTCCCGGGCCTGGTCCGCAGTGTCGACGGCGTCGTTCCCGACGCGCCGAACCTCGGCTGGCACGACGTCGCGGTGCTCGACGGGCTCGTCGCCCGACTCGGCCCCGGGTGCCCGGTGCGCGTGGAGAACGACGCCAACCTGTCCGCCATCGCCGAGTGGGCGATGGGGCCCGAGGCGCGCACGCCCGATCTCGTCTACCTGACCGGTGAGGTCGGCGTCGGTGGCGGGCTCGTCGTCGACGGGCGGTTGCTGCGCGGGACCGCCGGGTTCTCCGGCGAGGTCGGCCACACGCCCCTCGGGGATCCCGCGGTCGTGTGCGGCTGCGGGCGGCGCGGCTGCTGGGAGACCGTCGTCGGCCTCGGCGCGCTGCTGCGGGCCGCCGCCGACCCGGACGACCCGGTGCACGACTCCGGACGCGACCTCGAGACGAGGCTGGCCGAGCTCGCCGCCCGGGCCGACGCCGGCGACCGGCGCACCCTCGACGCCCTCGCCGCGGTCGGCACCGGGCTGGGCACCGGCGCGGCCGTGCTGATCAACCTGGTCAACCCGCAGGTGGTGCTGCTCGGCGGCTACTTCGCCGTCCTGGGCCGCTTCCTGCTCGAGCCCATGACCGCCGAGCTCCGCGAGCGGGTGTTCGCCGCCGACCTCGCCGGGGCGCGCGTGGTCCTCTCGACGCTCGGCTTCACCGCCGCCGTCCGCGGCGGCGCGCACGTCGCCCTGGAGCAGGTCCTCGACGACCCGACCCTCGTGCCGGCCCCCGAACCCATCCCTGCCGACCCACCCATCCGGACGGAGACCTCCGCATGACGAACCACACCCCGACGAAGGACGACAGGTTCAGCTTCGGCCTCTGGACGGTCGGCTGGCAGGGCGTCGACGTGTTCGGCGGCGCCGTGCGGCCGCTGCTGGACCCGGTCGAGGCGGTGCACCGGCTGGCCGAGCTGGGTGCTGCCGCCGTCACCTTCCACGACGACGACCTGGTGCCGGACGACGCGACCCGCGACAAGACGCTGGAGCGCTTCAAGGCGGCCCTCGACGAGACCGGTCTCGGCGTGGAGATGGCCACCACGAACCTGTTCGGGGCGCCGGTGTTCAAGGACGGCGGCTTCACGGCCAACGACCGCGCCGTCCGCCGGTACGCGGTCGCCAAGGTGCTGCGCAACATCGACCTCGCCGCCGAGCTGGGGGCGAAGACCTACGTGCTGTGGGGCGGCCGCGAGGGCGCGGAGTCCGGCGGCAGCAAGGACGTCGCCGCCGCGCTGGACCGCTACAAGGAGGCTCTGGACCTGCTCTGCGCCTACGTCCGGGACAAGGGCTACGACATCCGGTTCGCCCTCGAACCCAAGCCGAACGAGCCGCGCGGCGACATCCTGCTGCCGACCATCGGTCACGCGCTCGCGTTCATCGACGAGCTCGACGAGCCCTCGCGCGTGGGGCTCAACCCCGAGGTCGGGCACGAGGAGATGGCCGGGCTGAACTTCGCCCAGGGCATCGCGCAGGCGCTGTGGCACGACAAGCTCTTCCACATCGACCTCAACGGCCAGCACGGACCCCGGTTCGACCAGGACCTCCGCTTCGGCGCCGGCAACCTGCGCGGCGCCTTCTGGACCGTCGACACCATGCTCGGCTCCGGCACGGGCAAGGCCTACGACGGCTACGTGCACTTCGACTACAAGCCCCCGCGCACCGAGGACATCGAGGGCGTCTGGGAGACCGCGCGGGCCTGCATGCGCAACTACCTGATCCTGCGGGACAAGGCGCGCGCGTTCCGCGCCGACCCCGAGGTCGCCGAGGCGCTGGCCGCGGCGAAGGTCGCCGAGCTCGCCGTCCCGACCCTGGCCGACGGCGAGTCGCTGGACGCGCTGCGGGCGGAGGCGCACGACCCGGTCGCGCTGGGCGAGCGCGGCCTGCAGTTCGAGCGGCTGGACCAGCTGGCGATGGAGCACCTGCTCGGCGTCCGCTGAACCGCGTCCCCCGACCGCGTGCGAGGCCTCGGCGACGACGTCGGGGCGTGCCACTATGACCGCGTGGCGTCCACCTCCGCGTCGGCCGGCGCACTGCTGCGGCATGTGCGCACCGGCCGCGCGCGGAGCCGCGCCGACCTCGTGGCGCTCACCGGCGCCTCGCGCAACACGGTCAGCGCGCGGGTGGACCAGCTGATCGCCGCACGCCTCCTCGAGGAGGGCGGCCGCGGCGGGAGCACGGGCGGGCGACCCCCCACGCTGCTGCAGTTCAACAGCCGGGCCGGGTGCGTGCTGGCCGTCGACCTGGGTGCGAGCAGCGTCGACGTCGCCGTCACCGACCTCTCGGCGCAGATCCTGGCCACCGTCGGGCACCCGATCGACATCGCCGACGGTCCCGAGGTGGTGCTGGCCGAGGTCGACCAGCTGGCGCAGAAGGTGCTGGCCGAGGCCGGGCTGACCCCCGCCGACGTGTGCGCCGTGGGAGTCGGCGTGCCGGGGCCCGTGGAGTTCTCGACCGGCCGGCCGTCCTACCCGCCGATCATGCCGGGCTGGCACGACTACCCCGTCCCGAGCGCCTTCGGCCGGTACGGGTGCCCGGTCTACGTCGACAACGACGTCAACGTCATGGCCCTGGGCGAGATCGGCGTCGCGGGGTCCGAGCAGGACCTGCTCGTGGTCAAGGTGGGCACCGGCATCGGCTGCGGCGTCATCGTCGAGGGCCGGGTCTACCGCGGGGCGCAGGGGAGTGCCGGCGACATCGGGCACATCTACGTCGGCCAGCCCGACGGGCGCACCGTCGGCTGCCGCTGCGGCCAGGAGAACTGCCTGGAGGCCATCGCCGGCGGGCAGGCCCTGCTCCGCGACGCGCGCGCCGCCGGGTTGCCCGTCCGGACCGTCCGGGACGTCGTGCAGCTCGCCGCGCAGGGCGATGGCGCCGCGCTGGAACTGGTCCGCGACGCCGGCCGCACCATCGGCACGGTGCTCGCGGCGCTGGTCAACTTCTTCAACCCGCACCGGATCGTCATGACCGGCGGGGTGGCGCGCGCCGGTGTGCCCCTGCTCGCGGGCATCCGCGAGGCGGTCTACCAGCGGTCGATGCCGCTCGCCGCCCGCACGCTGGAGATCTCGGTCAGCGAGGCGCCCGACCTGTCCGGCCGCGTCGGAGCGGCCCGCATGGCGATCGAGGAGTTCCTGGCCGAGGACTCGGTCGCGGTGCTCGCGTCCGAGCGCTGACCCGGCCGGTCACTTCCCGCCCGACGCCCATCCGGGCAGGGCGCCCGTGCGACGCCCGCGAGTCGTGCGTGTCTCGGTTCGGTAAACGCGGCGGCCGTGGCTCTTGACCGCGTGTGACCGCCCTCATATGTTGCTGCCTCAACCGACTAATGATCAACGGTGAGCAAAAGTCTGGAGAACGACGCGTGACCGAACCGGATCGCCCGGCCGTCGGGGGCACCCCGCTGCTGGAGATGCACGGCATCGTCAAGACGTTCCCGGGTGTGCGCGCGCTCGACGGCGTCGACCTCGACGTGCGCGCCGGTGAGGTGCACTGCCTGCTCGGCCAGAACGGCGCCGGCAAGTCGACCCTCATCAAGGTGCTGGCCGGGGCGCACCAGCCCGACGCCGGCCGGATCACCTGGCGCGGCGAGGAGGTCACCCTCGGCAGCCCCCAGGCGGCCATGACCCTGGGCATCGCCACGATCTACCAGGAGCTCGACCTGGTCTCCGGCCTCACGGTGGCCGACAACATCTTCCTGGGCCGCGAGCAGTCGCGGTTCGGCATCACCCGCCCGGCAGCGGCGAACAAGGCGGCGTCCCAGCTGCTCACCCGGCTCGGCCACCCCGAGATCCGGGCCACCGCCGAGGTCGGCTCCCTCTCGGCCGCGTCGCAGCAGATGGTCAGCATCGCCCGCGCGCTGTCGCAGGACGCCCGGCTCATCGTCATGGACGAGCCGTCCGCGGTCCTGGACAACGAGGAGGTGGAGCGGCTCTTCGCCGTCGTCCGCGACCTCACCGCCCACGACGTCGCCGTCGTCTACATCTCCCACCGGCTGGAGGAGATCCGCCAGGTCGGCGACCGGATCACCGTCCTCAAGGACGGCAGCACCGTCGCCACCGGGCTCCCCGCCCGCGAGACGCCGACCCGCGAGGTCATCACGCTGATGACCGGCCGCACCATCGAGTACGTCTTCCCGGAGCGCCGTGCCGAGGTCGCCCGCGACGAGGCGCCGCTGCTCGAGGTCGAGGGGCTGGGACTGCGGGGCAGCTTCAGCGACGTCAGCTTCAGCGTCCGCCCCGGCGAGATCCTCGGCCTGGCCGGTCTGGTCGGTGCCGGGCGTTCCGAGATCCTCGAGACCGTCTTCGGGGCCCGCCGCGCCAGCGCCGGCACCGTCCGCGTCGGCGGCAAGAAGCTGCGCAACGGCGACGTCGGCAGCACGGTCGCCGCCGGGGTCGGGCTGGCGCCGGAGGAGCGCAAGAGCCAGGCGCTGCTGCTCGGTGACTCCGTCTCCCGGAACATCAGCATCTCCAGCCTGGCCCGCTTCGCGCGCGGCGGCTTCCTCGCCCGCGGCGCCGAGCGCTCCGCGGCCCAGGAGCTGACCCGCTCGCTGGACGTACGCCCGGCCGACGTCGACCGCGAGGTCCGCACCCTGTCCGGCGGCAACCAGCAGAAGGTCGTCCTGGCCCGCTGGCTGCTGCGCGACTGCCGCGTGCTGCTCCTCGACGAGCCCACCCGCGGTGTCGACGTCGGTGCCCGCTCGGAGATCTACGCACTGGTGCGCGACCTCGCCGACCGCGGCGTTGCCGTGGTCGTCGTCTCCAGCGAAATCCCCGAGGTCCTGGGGCTGGCCGACCGCGTGCTGGTGATCGCCGACGGCGCGGTCGTCGCCGAGGAGCGGGCCGAGGCGCTCGACGAGCACCGGGTGCTCGACCTGGTCATGCAGGGGACCGCCCACCGGGGCACCCCGGTGGCAACGATGCAGCACGAAGGGGACGTGGCATGAGCAGCAGCACCACGGCGACGACCGGAGGCGTGACCGACGTGTCCGCGGCGCCGGCCGGCGACGGGCGGGACGCCGGCAAGGGGCCGGGCTTCATGTCCGGGCCGGTCGGCCGCAACCTCGGCCTCGTCGTCGCGCTGGCCATCCTCTGCGCCGTCGGCCTGATCACCGCCGGGGACCGCTTCGCCGACGTCGACAACGTCCTGACGATCCTGCGCGGGGCGTCGATCGTCGGCGTGGTCAGCATCGGCATGACCTTCGTGATCATCGGCGGCGGGATCGACCTGTCCGTCGGCGCGATCGCGGCGCTGTCGTCGGTGTGGGCCACGACCCTGGCCACGCAGCAGCTGGCCGAGGACGTCCACTGGATCGTCATGGTGTTCACCGCGCTGGCCGTCGGCGCGGTCGCCGGCCTGGTGAACGGCGTGGTGATCGCCTACGGCAAGCTCGCTGCCTTCATCGCCACCCTGGCCATGCTCACCGCGGCCCGGGGCCTCGCCGAGATCATCGCCAACCGGCGGACGCAGATCGTGCGGGACAGCGCGTTCCTCGACTTCTTCTCCGGCGACGTGCTGGGCATCCCGACGCTGGTCATCATCTTCGCGCTGGTGGCCGTCGCGGGCTGGGTGCTGCTGAACCGCACCACGTTCGGCCGCCGCACCTTCGCCGTCGGCGGCAACGCCGAGGCCGCCCGGCTCGCCGGCATCCGGGTGCAGCGGCACACGGTGAAGCTCTACGTCCTCTCCGGCATCACCTGCGGCATCGCCGCCGTGATGATCATGGGCCGGACGACCACCGGCAGCTCGACGCACGGCACGCTCTGGGAGCTGGAGGCGATCGCCGCGGTCGTCATCGGCGGCACGCTGCTGATCGGCGGCCGGGGCACGATCGTGGGCACCGTCCTCGGCGTGATCATCTTCTTCACGCTGGGCAACGTCTTCACGCTCAACGACCTGTCCAGCTCGGCACAGGCCGTGGCGCGCGGCGTGATCATCGTCGCCGCCGTCCTGCTCCAGCAGCGTCTGGCCACGGGCAGCTTCACCTTCCGCCGACCAGGTGACGGCCCCGCCGGCGGCGGCCTGATCCAGGGCAGCCCGGCCGGAGCGGTCTCCGGCGGCACCAGCGAGCCCGGCGGCCCCGGCGGCGCCCGGCCCGGCGCGCCCACGACCTGACCGGGGTGCGGTGACCTCTCACCGCCGCACCCCGGCCAGCACCACCCCGACGGGCGCCCCGCCCGCCGGACCCCGCACCTCCACCCGCACGTCCCGACCAGCCCGACGACCTGGCGGTCCAGCCAGGGAGGCGAACACCCCCGAGGAGATCTCCATGTCTGCAGCGAGGCAGCGTCCCTTCCGCCGGATGACCTACACCGCGGTCGCCCTGATGAGCGCCGGCGCCCTGGTCGCCGGTTGCACCAGCAACGAGCCGGAGAGCTCGGGCGACGGTGGCGGCAACGCCGCCGCCAGCGACAACGACGAAGAGGGCGACAACGTCGTCATCGGCTTCTCCGCCCCCGCGGCCGACCACGGCTGGATGGCCGGCATCACCGAGGCCGCGCGCGCCGTCGACGAGGAGTACGACGACGTCGAGCTCCGCGTCGCCGAGGGCACCAACGACGTCGGCACCCAGATCAGCCAGGTCGAGACCTTCATCAACGACGGCGTCGACGCCATCGTGCTGCTGCCCTTCGACGGCGACGCCCTGACGCCGGTCGCGCTCCAGGCGATGGAGGCCGGCATCCCGGTCATCAACGTCGACCGCGAGTTCAACAGCCCCTTCGCCGCCCGCGCCACGATCCTGGGCGACAACTACGGCATGGGCGTCTCGGCCGGCACCTACATCTGCGAGGAGCTGGGCGACCAGCCCGACGCCGTCGTCGCCGAGATCGCCGGCATCGACTCGCTGCCGCTCACGCAGGACCGCAGCCAGGGCTTCGCCGACGCGCTGGCCGACTGCGGCCTCGAGGTGAGCAACCGCGTCGCGGCAGAGTTCACCGTCGAGTCCGGTGAGGCCGAGGCGGCCAACCTCCTGCAGGCCGCACCGCAGATCGACGCCCTGTGGAACCACGACGACGACCAGGGCGTCGGCGTCCTGGCCGCCATCGAGAACGCCGGCCGCGACGAGTTCATCATGGTCGGCGGCGCCGGCTCGGCGAACGCGATGCGGGCCATCGAGGCGGGCGACTCCGTCCTCAAGGCGACCGTCATCTACCCGCACACCCAGGCGGCCGACGGTGTCCGGCTGGCCCGGCTCATCGCCCAGGGCAAGGGCATCTCGGACCTGAACTCCCAGGGTGTGCCGCGCGAGATCGTGCTCAACGCGCCGGTGGTCACCGCCGACAACGTCGACCAGTTCCTCGACGCCGCGTTCGAGTCCTGATCGACTGATCCGGAGCTGCCGGGTGGGTGCTCGCACCCGCCCGGCGGCTCCGCTCCACCCAGGAGCCTCCATGCCCCGCACGCTCGGCGTCGGCCTCATCGGCTACGCGTTCATGGGCGCCGCCCACTCCCAGGCCTGGCGCACCGCCCCCCACTTCTTCGACCTCCCGCTCCGGCCGGAGCTCACCGTGCTCGCCGGCCGCAACCAGGCCGCGGTCGCCGCGGCCGCCGCCAAGCTCGGCTGGTCGAGCACCGAGACCGACTGGCGCCGGGTGATCGAGCGCGACGACGTCGACCTGGTCGACGTCTGCACCCCCGGTGACACGCACGCCGAGATCGCGATCGCCGCGCTCGAGGCGGGCAAGCACGTGCTGTGCGAGAAGCCGCTGGCCAACACCGTCGCCCAGGCCCGGGCCATGGCCGACGCCGCGGCGAAGGCCGCCGCCCACGGCGTCCGCTCGATGGTGGGCTTCACCTACCGCCGGGTGCCGGCCATCGGACTGGCCCGGCAGCTGGTCGCCGAGGGCCGGCTCGGGCAGATCCGCCACGTCCGTGCCCAGTACCTGCAGGACTGGATCGCCGACCCGACCGCGCCGATGTCGTGGCGGCTGGAGAAGGACAAGGCCGGCTCGGGCGCGCTCGGCGACATCGGCGCGCACATCGTCGACCTCACCCAGCACATCACCGGCGAGCGGCTCACCGGCGTCAGCGCGCTCCTGGAGACCTTCGTCAAGGAGCGCCCGCTCCCGGCCGAGGCCGGCTCGCTCGCCGGCGTCGCGGGGGAGGGGACGGGCACCGTCACCGTCGACGACGCGGCCGTCTTCACCGGCCGCTTCACCGGTGGCGCGCTCGGCGTGTTCGAGGCGACCCGGTTCGCGCTCGGCCGGAAGAACGCCATCCGGATCGAGATCAACGGTTCGCGCGGCAGTCTCGCCTTCGACTTCGAGGACATGAACGTCCTGCACTTCTTCGACGGCGACGAGCCCGGCGAGACCGCCGGCTTCCGCCGGATCGTCGTCACCGAGCCCGGGCACCCCTACGTCGGCCACTGGTGGCCGGCCGGGCACGGGCTGGGGTACGAGCACGGCTTCACCCACCAGGTCGTCGACCTGGTGACCGCCATCGCCCAGGGCGCGGACCCCGCGCCGTCCTTCGCCGACGGGCTGCAGGTGCAGCTGGTGCTCGACGCCGTCGAGCGCAGCGCTGCCGACCGGGCCCGCTGGACCCAGATCCCAGGAGACGACTGATGCCGCGCCCCGTCACGCTGTTCACCGGCCAGTGGGCCGACCTGCCGTTCGAGGAGGTGTGCCGGCTGGCGTCCGGGTGGGGCTACGACGGCCTGGAGATCGCCTGCTGGGGTGACCACCTCGACGTCGAGCGGGCCGCGACCGACGACTCGTACGCGCAGGAGAAGCTGGACCTGCTGAAGCGCCACGGCCTGCAGGTCTTCGCCATCTCCAACCACCTCAACGGCCAGGCCGTCTGCGACGACCCGATCGACGAGCGGCACCGCGGCATGGTGCACCCGCGGGTGTGGGGCGACGGCGACCCGGAGGGCGTCCGGCAGCGGGCGGCCGAGGAGATGAAGCTGACCGCGCGGGCGGCGCGTGCCCTCGGTGTGGACGTCGTCGTCGGCTTCACCGGGTCGAAGATCTGGAAGACCGTGGCGATGTTCCCGCCGGTGCCGGAGCCGATGATCGAGGACGGCTACCGCGACTTCGCCGACCGCTGGAACCCGATCCTCGACGTCTTCGACGAGGTGGGTGTGCGGTTCGCGCACGAGGTGCACCCGAGCGAGATCGCCTACGACTACTGGACGACGGTCCGCACCATGGAGGCCATCGGGCACCGGGAGGCCTTCGGCCTGAACTGGGACCCGTCGCACTTCGTCTGGCAGGACCTGGACCCGGTCAGCTTCATCTGGGATTTCAAGGACCGGATCTACCACGTCGACTGCAAGGACGCGAAGAAGCAGGTGGGCAACGGCCGCAACGGCCGGATGGGCTCGCACCTGCCGTGGGCCGACCCGCGCCGCGGCTGGGACTTCGTCTCCACCGGGCACGGCGACGTCCCGTGGGAGGCGTGCTTCCGGATGCTCAACACGATCGGCTACGACGGGCCCATCTCGGTGGAGTGGGAGGACGCCGGCATGGACCGCCTGGTCGGTGCCCCCGAGGCGCTGGAGTTCGTGCGCCGGCTGGCGTTCGACCCGCCGGCCGCGGCGTTCGACGCCGCCTTCGCCAGCGGGAACTGACCGACGCCGGTCGGGGTCAGCCGCCGCTGCGCAGGGCGGCCGCGACCCCGACCGCGTCGTCGGTGCCGACGAGCACGGTGTCGTAGCGCTGGCCGGTGAGCCTGATCCGCACCGCCGGCTGGTTCCGCCGCACCGAGACGTAGGACTTCTCGCCCCGGCGGCGCCACGTGCCGATGGCCCGCACCCCGGGCAGGCCCAGGCCCGGGGCGCGCAGCCCGCGGACGGCGGCCAGCCCGGCGGGCTCCGCCTCCACGGCCGTGACCGCCGAGCGGGGCACCTCGAGGTCACGCAGCAGGCCGAAGAACTTCTCGAACCGGGTCAGGCGGACGTGCAGGGTCGCGGTCGTCGTCTCGATCGTGGCCATGACCCCGACCGTAGCGACCCCCGTGGTCAGGACCGGGCGGCGGCCTTGCCCTCGCGACGGGCGTCCTTCGCGGCCTGCTTGGCCTGCTTGCTCGCCAGCTTGGTGGCCTTCTTGACCGTCACGCGGGGGCGGCGCTCGATCAGCCCGCGGGTCATCAGCCCGATGCCGATGCCGACGAGCCAGCTGTCCTTGGCCACGGCCAGCCCCTGCTCGGTAGGGGCGAGGCTGCCGGGCTTCCGCATCCCGGGCGTCTTCAGATAGAGGCCCAGCAGGCCACCGGAGAAGGCGGTGAGCGCGGCACCGGCGACGAAGGTCGGCACGAACGGGGTGAGCAGGGCGGCGCCGAGGACGATCTCGGTGGTGGCCAGCCCCTGCGCGAACTGCTGCGGCGGCACCGACTTCAGGAAGGGGTAGGTGCCCGCGGCGAATCCGTGCATCCCGGCCGCGGTCTCCTCGTCGGCCCCGCGCTTGCCGAGCCCGCTGTTGAGGATGAAGGCGCCGGCGCTGATGCGGGGGGCGATCTCGGACAGGGTGATGGGCAGCTTCAGCATGGAAGCGCAGTGCCCAGCACCGCTCCGGTCAATCGTGCAGCGGTGGGGCGCCCGCGGGCGCCCCACCGCTGGGGTCAGCGGCCCCGGCGCGAGCCGGCGCTGAACGACGCTGCCGACGAGGAGCCGGCGCGGGCGGCGAGCTCGGCGCGGGTGCGGGCCGGGCCGGACGAGCGGCCGGAACCGCCCGAGCTCCCCGAACCGCCACGGCCACCGGAGGCCGGCTTGGCCGAGGAGGTGCCGCGACCGCCACCGCCGCCACCGGCGCCACGACGACGTCCGCCGCCGTTGCCCTGCGGCTGCTGCTCCACCACGGGCGCGGGCTCGACGAAGGGCGCCGGCGGACCGGTGAGCTCCTCGAGCAGCGGCGCACCGGGGGCGACCTTGCTGACCAGCGGGTTGATGCCGGCCTGACGGGTCAGGGTGCGCACCTCGCCGACCATGTCCGGGGTGGTGATGGTGACGACGATGCCGCCGGCACCGGCGCGGGCGGTGCGGCCCGAGCGGTGCAGGTAGGCCTTGTGCTCGGTCGGCGGGTCGACGTGCACGACCAGGGCGACGTCGTCGACGTGGATGCCGCGGGCGGCGATGTCGGTGGCGCACAGCACCCGGGTCGAGCCGTTGCTGAACGCCTCGAGGTTGCGCTCGCGGGCGTTCTGGCTCAGGTTGCCGTGCAGGTCGACGGCGGGGATGCCCTGCGCGGTGAGCTGCTTGGCCAGCTTCTTCGCCTGGTGCTTGGTGCGGGTGAACAGCACGCTGCGGCCGAGACCCGAGGCGAGCTGGCGCACGACCTCGGGCTTGTCGGCGGTCTGCACGTGGAAGACGTGGTGGGTCATGGTGCTGACCGGGGCGACGGCCGGGTCGACCGAGTGCGTGACCGGGCTGCTGAGGTAGCGCTTGACCAGGATGTCCACGCCGTTGTCCAGCGTGGCGGAGAAGAGCATCCGCTGGCCGACCTTCGGAGTGCGGTCCATGATCCGCTTGACGCCGGGCAGGAAGCCCAGGTCGGCCATGTGGTCGGCCTCGTCGAGGATGGTGACCTCGATGGCGCCGAGGTCGCAGTGGCCCTGCTGGATGAGGTCCTCGAGCCGGCCGGGGCAGGCGATGACGACGTCGACACCCTGCGAGAGCGCCTGGACCTGCGGGTTCTGGCCGACGCCACCGAAGATCGTGGTGGTGCGCATGCCGAGCGCGCGGGCCATCGGGTCGACGACGGCGGCGACCTGGTTGGCCAGCTCGCGGGTCGGCACGAGGATCAGCGAGCGGGGGCGCTTCGGCTGACGCTTGCTGTCCGAGGCGGCCAGGCGGGCCACCAGCGGGATGCTGAAGGCGAGGGTCTTGCCCGAGCCGGTGCGGCCGCGGCCGAGGACGTCCCGGCCGCCGAGGCTGTCGGGCAGGGTCGCGACCTGGATCGGGAACGGCGCGGTGATCCCGCTGCCGGTGAGCACCTCGACGAGGGGGGCGGGGACGCCCAGCGCCTCGAAGGTGGTGTCGGTGGGCAGCACGGTGGCGTCGGCCCCGACGGGGACGACGACGGGAGCCGGCGCGGGGGTGGGCACCGGACGGTCCTGCTGCTGGTCCTGCGAGCCCGGCTCGCCGGCGGGGCGGGTGCCCGCACCGCGGCCACGGCCACCGCGACGGCGGCGGGGGCCGCCGTCCGAGGAGGCGGCGGAGGCGGGGGAGTGGTTGGTGCTGGAGGTCAAGGGAGTCCTTCGACGTTCGGTGGCTGCACTCCACCTCGCGAACGCGAGCGCCGGCACGACTGCACGGGGGCAGGGCGGGCTCGCATCGTCGGCGAGACGTCGGTCAGCCGGGCGCACCAAGGTGGCGCAGCCTCAGCCCGACGTCGATTCCTGCCGCTCAGGATGAGCGAGGGCGGCGCCGGTATCTAGTACTCAACCAGACGGAGCGCCCGCGTGGTCCCACCGGTGGGGAGGGACAGGTCACATCGGGTGACGATGGTGGCCGGAAACCGGCGCTCCCCGGCAGACCTGGCCCTCGTCCCCGGGGCCGGTCAGGACGATGCTGTCCGCCGTGAGAACCGCACTCCCGCCGCGCATCCACCCCGCCTGGTGGGTGGCCGCGGTGACCTTCCTGGCGCTCGTCGGAGCCGCGGCGTTCCGCGCCGTCCCGGGCGTGCTTATCGATCCGCTGCGCGACGAGTTCGGCTGGTCGGTCTCGACCATCTCGGCGGCGGTCGCGGTGAACATGGCCCTCTACGGGCTCACCGCGCCGTTCGCGGCGGCGCTCATGGAGCGGTTCGGCATCCGGCGCGTCGTGATGTGCGCGCTGCTGGTGGTCGCCGTCGGCAGCGGGCTCACGGTGTTCATGACCGCGAGCTGGCAGCTGGTGCTGCTCTGGGGCGTGCTGGTCGGGCTGGGCACCGGCTCGATGGCGCTGTCGCTGGTCGCGACGGTCACCGGCCGCTGGTTCGTCGCCCGGCGCGGGCTGGTGTCGGGCATCCTCACCGCCGGGGGAGCGGCCGGTCAGCTGGTGTTCCTGCCGCTGGTCGCCTGGATCGACTCCGAGCACGGCTGGCGCGCCGCCTCGCTCGGGACGACGGCCGCCGCGCTCGCCGTCCTCCCGCTGGTGGCCTGGCTGCTGCGCGACCGCCCGCGCGACCTGGGCGTCGTCCCCTACGGCGGCACGGCGGCCGACGACGTCGACCCCGTGCGGGTGGGCGCCGGCCGTTCGGCGCTGCAGGGGCTGGCGCTGGCCGTCCGCGCGCGGCCGTTCTGGCTGCTCGCCGGGGGCTTCTTCATCTGCGGCATGTCGACCAACGGGCTGGTGCAGCCGCACTTCATCCCGGCCGCGCACGACCACGGCATGCCGGTGACGACGGCGGCGTCGCTGCTCGCCGTCGTCGGCATCTTCGACATCGCCGGGACGATCCTCTCGGGCTGGCTCACCGACCGGGTCGACCCGCGCCTGCTGCTCCTGGCCTACTACGGGCTGCGCGGGTTCTCGCTGTTCCTGCTGCCGCCGCTGTTCGGGCCCGAGCCGCAGCTGACCATGGTCGTGTTCATCGTCTTCTACGGCCTGGACTGGGTGGCGACGGTGCCGCCCACGCTGGCGCTGTGCCGCGAGCACTTCGGCGACCGCGCGCCGGTGGTGTTCGGCTGGGTCTTCGCCTCCCACCAGCTGGGCGCGGCGGTCGCGGCGTTCGGCGGGGGAGTGATCCGCGACGTCACCGGCTCCTACGACCTCGCCTGGTTCCTCGCCGGCGCGCTCTGCATGGCGGCGGCGGTCATGTCGATCTCGATCCGCCGCAACCTGCCGCCACCGGCCGAGACCGTGCTGCCGACGGACCCGCAGGAGGCCGCCGCCGCCCAGGCCCACGGCTGACCCCTCCCCGGACTTTCTGCACCGAAAGTCCAGGACTTCCGGTGCAGAAAGTCCCTAGGGGTGCGCGTGGAGGGCGGCGAACTCGCCGGGGGTCATGCCGGTGACGGCGGCGAAGTCGCGGGAGAAGTGCGGCTGGTCGGCATACCCGAGCGCGGCAGCGACGTCGGCCAGCGAGGTGCCCTCGGTGCGCAGCCGCTCGGCGGCCTCCTGCAGCCGCCGGCGCTGGATCAGCCACTTCGGCGTGAGCCCGATCCGCCGGTGCACCAGCCGCTGCAGGGCGCGCTCGCCCAGCCCGAACTCCTCGCTCACCTGGGCGACGCGAGTGACGTCGCCACGGGACTCGACGAACGCGACCAGCCGGTTGACCAGCTCACCCTCGTCGTCGACGGGCAGGTAGCGCTGCAGCGCGTCGCCGAATGCGTCGACCGCCGCAGCGTGCGCGGCCGGGTCGGCGGGGTCCGCGGCCATCGCCGTCCGGACGCGGTCGGTGAGTTCCTCCCCGGCGTCGCCGAGCACCTCGGAGACGTCGACGGCGCGGTCGGTGAACTCCGCCATCGGCCGGCCGGAGATCAGGAAGCCCGCCGCGGGCGCGCACGCGACGCCGACCGCCCAGCCGTCGCCGGTCAGCGTGGTGGTCGAGAGCCCGGCGACGACGCCGTAGAAGCGGGCGTAGTCCTGGGCGATCACGATCAGCGAGTTCGGGTACTGCAGCACTTTCTGCGGCGCCTCCTGCCCGGGCGGCACCGACCAGACCGGGATCCAGAACCACTGCAGGAAGCCGGCGAACTGCGGAGGCGCGTCGTAGCGGTGCATCCGGTGGGAGGCGTCGCGCGGGTCCTTGAGGTGGGCGCGGGCGATGGCTTCGAGCCGGTCGCTGTCGGGTTTCATCAAGACCAGCCTGCCGCAGCAGGGCAGGCTCGGGCCATGAACCCGACTGCTGCTGCCTACGAGGCCGCCTCCGCCCCGCTCACCGCCGTCCTCGAGGCGCTGCCCGACGGCGCCTGGAGCGAACCGTCGCCGTGCGAGGGCTGGACCGCCGCCGACGTCGTCGGGCACCTGGTCGAGACGCAGCGGGACTTCCTCGGGCAGCGAGGTGTCGAGCTCGGCGCGGCGCCCGACCTGGCGGCCGACCCGGCCGCGGCCTGGCGGGACCACGCCAAGCGGGTGCAGGAGGCGCTCACCGACGACGTCGTCGCGACGCCCTACGAGGGCTTCTTCGGGCCGAGCACCGTCGGCGCGACGTTCGAGCAGTTCTACGTCTGGGACATGGTCGTGCACCGCTGGGACGTCGCCCGGACCGCCGGGCTCGACGGCACCCTCACCGACGCCGAGCTCGACCGCATCGAGCGCGGCATCGAGGGCTTCGGGCCGGCGCTGTACATGGAGGGCATCTGCCGCGACGGCATCGAGGCCCCGTCCGACGCCGACCGCGCCACCCGCCTGCTCGCCCGCCTGGGCCGCCGCGCCTGAGACCCCGTCAGCCGGGCAGGCGGGACAGCAGGAGCGCGGCGTCCGCGCCGCTGTCGGTGGGGACGGTGCCGATGACCGTGCCGTAGGGCAGCTGCGGCGCGTAGGAGTCGACGACGACGGTCAGCCGCCAGACCTCCGTCCCCTGCGCCAGCCGGTCGCGGCCGAAGAGCTTGGTCCACGAGGGGTCCACGCTGACCCGGTGCCCGGCCTGCTCGAGCTGCAACGCGATCCCGGTCGCCGTGGGCCACAGGGCGTCCGAGGCGATGTCGAGCAGGACGGGGGGCTGGTCCGCGGTCGGCGGGGGGAGCTCGTCCAGCGCGATCCGGGCGCCGTCGTCGACGCCGGGCTGGTCGCCCAGGGCGTCCGTGGCACCGGTCAGCGCCGTCGTCGTTCCGGCCGCCACCGCCGTCGTCAGGACGGCGACGACCACGACGGCGCGGGTGCCCGCGCGCCCGCGCGGGACCAGGCGGTCGACGGCCAGGTCCAGCCAGCCGAACAGCAGCACCGCCGGCAGGACGGTGATCCAGACCGCCAGGTAGTTCGACATCGCCCCGGTGACCGAGTGGCAGGCCACGACCCCGGCCACGCCTCCGGCCAGGAGCACCGCGCCCAGGGCCGCCGACCGGCGCCGGCCGATCAGCAGGCCGACTCCGAGGAGGGCGGCCGCGCCGGCCAGCTGGGCGCCCCCGGTGACGAGCACGCCCAGCGACCGGTCGCCGGTGTCGATGTCGCCGGCCGTCGCCTGCCAGCCGTGCACCGGCATGCCGAGCATCTGCGCGAAGGCGGAGAAGGCCTGCGGCCAGGTGTACGTCAGCGTGCCCTCGGCCTTCTCCGCGGAGAAGTAGGCGGCCAGGCTGCCCAAGTTGCCCTCGCCCGGGGCAGCCGTCAGCTGCTGAAGCAGGGGTGGCAGCCAGAGGAGCGCGGTCCCAGCCACGCCGGCTGCTGCGAGGTACCACTCGCGGCGGCCGCGCTCCGGTAGCTCACCGCGCCAGGCGGTGAGGGCGGCGCCCGCCGCGGCGGCGACGACCACGAGGCCGACCAGCGGCGCGGTGCCGACGTGCGTCTGCACGAGGTAGCTGCCCACGAGCACCGTCCCGGCCGCCGCCGGGAGGCTGCCGAGCGCCGCCCGGGCCGCGAGCGTCAGCAGGAGCGCGGTCGGCAGCAGGAGCGCGTACGGATTCCAGACCAGGGCGAACACCCGGTCGGGCATCCGCAGCACGTAGAGCAGCAGCAGGCCGGCCGCCAACGGCTGCGCCCACGGCCGGCTGCGGCCGGCGGCTGCGACGACGAGCGCGGCGAAGAAGCCGTGCAGCGTCAACGAGGCCACGACCAGTGCGGCTCCGGTGGAACCGAGCATCGCGAAGACGGGGAGCAGCAGGGAGAACCAGGCCGGCCCGGGATGCGCCCACCCCCAGCGCGAGTAGGGCCCGACGGCCTGGTCGAGCCGCCCGGCATCGGTGACGTCCAGGGCGGTGAGGGCGAAGTCGCTGCCCAGCGTCAGGTCGCCGACGACGGCGAACCTGGCCGCGGCGATCAGGAAGGGTGCTGCGGCCAGGGCCATCCACAGCCAGCCGAGCCGCCGCCGCACGCGGTCCCGGGGCGTCTGAGGGACGGCGACCGCTGCTGCGGACCGGGGAGCGGCGTCCAGTGATGTCGTCCCCATGGCGAGCCGACGCTAGCAACGGAGCCGGCGCGGTACCGGACGCCTGAGAGGCGTGGTGCGCCTGGGGCCGGGAGTGGCACGGGTGCGGTGCGCCGGCCGGGTGCGGCCCGCTGATGCCGGCCGCCTGAGACGTCGCGAGGCATCGGCGCGAACGGCCAGGATGCGCGGACCAACATCGCCGTCTACTACACCGCGGGGCCGAACCCGCAGCAGGCGGAGTGCGGCAACAAGCCCGCGCGCGGGTCTGCCGTGCATGAACTACGTCGCCGGCGCCGTGACGGGGCACGACCCCGCCCGCATGGCGGGGCAGCTGCCGGTCAAGCACGTCACGGCCTACAACCGGTACGGCTCCATCGCCTCGGTGACCGAGTCCGCGACCGGCCCGGTCAACGGCGCCACCACGACGCAGTCCCGGACCACGGTCACGGAGTACGACTCCGCGGACCGGGTGCTGTCGGTGGCGGTCACCGCATCGGGCACCGGGGCCGGCGCTCCGGTGGCGAAGACCGTCAATGTCTACGACCCCGCGACCGGAGATGTGACGGTCATCCAGGGCCGGGACCCGGTCTCGGGTGCGGTGACCTCGACGGTGAAGAAGGCCTTCGACCGGCTCGGTCGGATGACCCGGTACGAGGACGGCAACGGTGGGTGGACCACCAGCGTGTTCGACCGGTACGGCAAGCCCACCCAGGTCACCGACAGCACGGGCTCGACGACGTCGTTCACCTACGACCGCGCGAAGGAACCGCGGGGCCTGGTCACCTCGGTGACCGACTCCGTGGGTGGCACGATCTCGGCGTCGTACGGCCCGGATGGGCAGGTCACGCAGCAGTCGCTCCCCGGTGGGGTGGAGCTGCGCATCGGCTACGACGCCAACCGCACCCCGATCTCCCGCGCCTATGTGCGGACGTCGGACAACGCCGTCATCTCGCAGTCGGCCGCGCTGGAGAACAGCTCGGGCCAGATGGTCACCCATGCCACCCCGGCAGCCAGCAAGCGGTACAACTACGACGCTCTGGGCCGGCTCACGACTGTCCAGGACACGTTGAGCGGCACCTCGCTCTGCGTGGCGCGCACGTACGGCTATGACCCGCGTGGGAACCGGCTGTCGCTGGCGACGGCGGTATCCGGTCAGACCACGTGTGCCGATCCGGGGAACCCCGGTGGGGCGGCGGTCGCGAACAGCTCGTACACCTACGACTCCGCCGACCGACTGGTGTCGGAGTCGGGGATCGACGCCGGCTCATGGGTGTACGACCCGCTGGGCCGGATCACCACGGCTCCGGTCCGCGGCTCCCCGGGCGCTCGGGTGGCCAACGCGTACTACGCCAACGACCTGATCGCCTCCCAGACGATCGACGGGGTCGCTCGGCAGACCTGGACGCTGGACGCGATCGGGCGCTTCGCCTCCTACGCCAACCAGGCGTGGGCCGTCGGGGGCAACGGGACGCCGGGGTGGCAGGGAGCAGTCACCAAGGTCAACCACTACGACTCGGACTCGGACTCCCCGGCCTGGATCGCCGAGGACGCCTCGCTGCCGAACGAGATCACCCGCTACGTCGATGGTCTCGACGGGGACCTGGCGATGGAGACCGGCAAGACCGGTGGCCGGGTGCTGCAGCTGATCGACCTGCACGGCGACGTGATGACCGAGTTGCCGATCCTGGACGGGCAGAGCACTCCCAACTACACGGGGCTGCGGCACCAGACCGCGGACGAGTTCGGCAACCCCACCGACCTCACCACCGGCGGCCGGATCGCCAGCACCGGGCAGGCGCCAGGTAAGGACGGCCGGTACGGCTGGCTGGGCGGCAAGCAGCGCTCCGCCGACGCCCTCGCTGGCGTGCTGCTGATGGGCGTGCGGCTCTACGACCCGGCCACCGGCCGGTTCTGGTCCCGCGACCCGTCCCCGGGCGGAAACGCCACCGCCTACGACTACTGCTCCGGTGACCCGGTCAACTGCGTCGACCTCGACGGCCAGTGGGGCATGCCGAAGATCTTCAAGAAGGCCATGAAGAAGGTCGCCAAGGTGGCCGAAGTCGTGGCGACCGTGGTTCCCGGGCCCATCGGCGTGGCCGCCGGAGCCATCTCTGCAGGCGCCTATGCCGCCGCAGGCAACAAGCGGAAAGCCCTCGAGATGGGCATCGTCGCGGCCGCCGCCATGGTCCCGGGCGGCGGAGCCGCTGCAAAGGCCGGCATCGCCGCATCCCGGGTCGGCGGACGCGTCGCGTCCAAGGTCGGTCAAGTCGTCGCCAAGCCATTGAGGCGAGCGTCGGCGAGTTGCAAGCTGCCGAACAGCTTCGCCCCGATGACCGGCGTCTTGATGGCTGACGGGACCACCATCGCCATCGGTGACGTCGAGGTCGGTGACCTGGTCGCCGCACGTGACCCGTTGTCCGGAGAACTGTCGGCGCAGCCCGTACTCAACGTGATCGTCGGTCACGGCGATAAGCACCTAATCGACGTCGTCACTGGGCCCGCACCTGCCTCCGCGCTTGAGGATGGACAGGTAGGTGATCACGATCTCCGTGCCGATGCCTGGACCGCGACCGCCGGTCATCCGGTCTGGGTCGAGCAACAGGGGTGGACACATGCCGACGATCTGGCCGTTGGAGACCTGCTCCAAGGGGCGACGGGTGAACTGCGTGTCGTTCAACGAACCGGCGATCGGGGTTGGGTCAAGAGCCAGACCGTCTACAACCTCACCGTCGCCAACGTTCACACCTTCATCGTCGGCGATTCGGGCGCTGGCACTTTGGTTCACAATTGCGCCAGCAGTAAGAGGTTTACGGGGGCGCAGGATGCTGTCATTCAGTTGGCGCGCGATGCCAAAGCCAGAGGTGGTCTGACGCCTAAGGATGCACGGACGCTCGACCGCTTCCGGAAAGAGGCCGCCTTGTGGGGGCACGGAATCATGAAGCACCCAGTTCGTAGCGGTGCCGGGGCAAGGGCGCACATAAACGTTGGACCCATCAAGCACATCCCAGTCAGAAGAATCCCGGCAAGGGGGCGTAACAAATGACCGAAACGGATTCGGTAGTGTGACCAGTTGTAACTTCTCGTCGTGAGCGATGGGCTCTAGGGTGCGAACTTTGCGGAAGGGTGACCATGATGTCGTCGAAGCGACGGCGGGATGCCGGAGCTGACGCTGCGGCCCTCGCGGATGGATTGCGCTCGGCAGATGAACTTCTGGATGGCATGTCGAACCCGGACCCCGACGTTAGATCGAGGGTCGTCCCTCGACTAGTCGCAAAATGTGCGGAAGATCCCCGAACGCTAACGATTCTGTTACGGATGCTACGAGATGACGAGTCCGCCGATGTGCGGAACGCGATTGCGATGCGCTTGTGGCACTTTGGGCGCGATGAACGCGTGGAGGTATCGTTGCGTGCGGCAGTCAACGACCCGGATAGGGGCGTGCGTTGGGCTATTGGCTACTCTCTAGGTCAACTAGGCATACCGCCCGAATCTCTAGGGCTCCCAACTGAATGGGAGTGAAGAGGGTGCCCATCTGGGCTGCCAGGCGTTGCACTCGCTGCTCTGCCAAGCGAAACCTGTGCGATTACTCGTCGCTCGTGGGAAGTCGGTCTGGTACCTCTCCCAACTATTGAGTCGGCCGAGGAGTGCGGCAAACGAAGTCGGTGTTGAGCCCCCTGCCTTCGGGCTCCGGGCGCCGTTATGTTGCGCGGCGTGCCTTGGGCTAGTCGAGATGCGAGCTGACCTGGGTGCCGCTCTGCGCCCGCAAGTGCGTACGGCACGCACGACATAAGTCCCGAGTCCTGCGTGGGACGCTCAAGTGGTCAGCGGGCGGCGGCGAGGTTTGGGTCGACGGTGCGGCCGCGGATCAGCTCGGCCGCGCGCTCGGCGATCATGATCGTCGGGGCGTTGGTGTTGCCGCGCACCAGCGTCGGCATGACCGAGGCGTCGACCACCCGCAGGCCCTCGATGCCGTGCACCCGGAGCTGCGGATCGACGACGGCGAGGTCGTCGGTGCCCATCCGGCACGACGACACCGGGTGGTACAGCGACTCGAGGGTCTCCCGCACCTTCGCCCGCAGCGCGTCCCGCCCTGTGACCGCGGCACCCGGCGACCACTCGTCGCCCAGCACCGACGCCAGCGGCCCGACCGAGGCGATCTCGCGGGCCTTCTCCACCCCGCACACCAGCGCGTCGAGGTCCCGCTCGTCGGTCAGGTAGCCGGCGTCGATCGACGGCGCCCACGTCGGGTCGGTCGAGCGCAGCCGCACCGAGCCCCGCGAGTGCACGTCCACCAGCACCACCGCGGAGGTGAAGGCGTCGACGTCCGGGTCGACCTCGGCCTGCTTCCAGAACTTCACCGGCAGGAAGTGGAACTGCAGGTCGGGCTCGGCCAGGTCCGGCCGGGACCGGGTGAACAGCCCCGCCTCGGCCAGGTTCGACGTCAGCGACCCGCGGCGGGCGCCGAACCACTTCGCGTAGCCCGCCGGCGACTCCGCCCGGAACAGCGACTCACCGGAGCGCACGTCCCAGACCACCGGCACCAGCGGGTGGTCCTGCAGCCCGGCGCCCACGCCCGGCAGGTCGTGCACGACGTCGACGCCGACCTCGCGCAGGTGGTCGGCCGGACCGATGCCCGAGAGCATCAGCAGCTGCGGGGAGTTCACCGCGCCGCCGGAGAGCACGACCTCCGCCGTCGCCCGGGCGGTGTGCACCGAGCCGTTCCAGCGGTACTCGACACCGGTCGCGCGCCCACCCTCGACGAGCACCCGGGTGGTCAGGGCGCCGGTGAGCACGGTCAGGTTCGGCCGGTCCATGACCGGGTGCAGGTAGGCGTCGGCAGCCGACCAGCGGCGTCCCCGCTTCTGGGTGACCTGGTACTGCCCGACGCCCTCCTGCGTGGCGCCGTTGAAGTCGTCGTTGCGCGGATAGCCGGCCGCCACCGCGGACTCGACGACGGCCTTCGTCCACGCGTGCGGCGAGCGCAGGTCCTCGACCCGCAGCGGACCGCCCACGCCGTGCCACTCGTCGGCGCCGCGGGCGTTGTCCTCCATCCGCCGGAACAGCGGCAGCACGGAGTCGTAGGACCACGAGTCGTCCCCGGTGAGGTGCGCCCACTCGTCGTAGTCGGCGCGCGCCCCGCGGATGTAGATCATCGCGTTGATCGACGAGGAGCCGCCCAGCACCTTGCCGCGCGGCCAGAACAGCTTCCGGCCGCCGAGCCCGGGCTGGTCCTCGGTCGTGTAGTTCCAGTCCCGCCGGGTGCGCCAGACCTTGTAGAGCGCCGCCGGGATCTGGACCTCCAGCACGCGGTCCGAGCCGCCGGCCTCCAGCAGCAGCACCCGCAGCGACGGGTCCTCGCTCAGCCGTCCCGCCAGGGCCGACCCGGCGGAGCCGGCCCCGACGACGACGACGTCGTACTCGGTGTGCCGACCGCTCACCGGTGGCGGCCGTGCAGCATGCCGACGACGCGGGCCAGCTGGTCGGTGGTGTTGGCCGGCCGGCGGAAGCTCATGACGTTAACCGGGAGCGCGATCCGCTGCCGGGTGATCGACTTCGAGCGGGTGAACTCCTTGAGCCCGTCCTCGCCGTGGATCCGGCCGAAGCCGGAGTCGCCGACGCCGCCGAAGGGCAGGGCCGGCACCGAGGCGAAGGTCAGCACCGAGTTGATCGAGGTCATGCCGCTGCGCATCCGGCGGGCGAGGTCCATCGCCTTGGCCTTGGTGCCGGAGAAGATCGAACCGGCCAGGCCGTAGGTCGTGTCGTTGGTCAGCCGCAGCGCCTCCTCGGCGTCGCGCACCTTGGTGATGGTGAGCGTCGGGCCGAAGGTCTCCTCGCGGATCGCCGAGGACTCCTCCGGGACGTCGAGCAGCACGGTCGGGGCGACGTAGCCCTGGCCGGACAGGGCAGCGTCGCCGGTGATCACGCGGGCACCGGCGGAGGTGGCGTCCTGCACGTGCCGGTTCACGATGTCGATCTGCGAGGGCATCGTCATCGGGCCGTAGGTGGCCTCGTCGTCCGAACCGGGCCGCAGCTCGCGCACCTGGGTGGTCACCTCGGCGACGAACCGGTCGTAGACCGCCTCGGTCACGTACACGCGCTCGACCCCGATGCAGGTCTGCCCGCCGTTGCTCATCGCGCCCCAGACGGCGGCGTCGGCCGCGGCCACCACGTCGGCGTCGTCGTCGACGATCATCGCGTCCTTGCCGCCGAGCTCCATGAGCACCGGGGTGAGGGTCTCGGCGCAGGCGGCCATGACCTTCTTGCCGGTCGGGGCGGAGCCGGTGAAGGCGATCTTGCCGACGCCGGCGCGGCACAGCGCGTTGCCGGTCTCGCCGAACCCGGTGACCACCTGGACGACGTCGGCGGCGTCCGGGACGGCGGCCCGCCAGGCGGCGGCGAGCCAGGCGCCGATGGCCGGCGTGTACTCCGACGGCTTGAAGACGACGGCGTTACCGGCGGCCAGCGCGTAGGCGATCGAGCCCATCGGCGTGAACACCGGATAGTTCCACGGGCCGATGACGCCGACGACGCCCAGCGGCTGGTACTCGAGGTACGCGGCGTGGTTGGCCGCGAGCATCCCGGACCTGACCCGCCGCTGGCCGAGCGCCTTCCGGGCGTGCCCGGCGGCCCAGGCGAGGTGGTCGATGGCCAGGCTGATCTCGAGGATCGCGTCGGCGTGCGGCTTGCCGTTCTCGCGGTGCACCAGGTCGGCGAGCTCGTGCAGCCGGCGGGCCACGTACCCGCGGAAGGCGTCGAGCCGCTGCTTGCGCCCGTCGAAGCCGAGGCCGGCCCAGAGCTCGGCGGCGGCGCGGGCCTGCGCCACGGTCTCGGTGACGGCGTCCTCGTCGTGGATCGGGAAGACCCCGACGACCGCACCCGTGGCCGGGTCGGTGGACTCGAACGTGCGGGACGTGGCGTGGCGGTCGACGCTCCCGGCGGAGGTACCGGTGACCGCGTCCATCTCTTCGGCGAGCGACATGGGACGCAGGTTACCGACGGGTTCGCCCTCCGGCCCGGTCGAGCATCAGACCGCGGCGACGACCGCCCACGCCGTCTTCTGCCCGCGGCCGACCGTGGTCCAGCCGTGCCGTACGGAGAGGTCGGCGACGAGGTAGAGGCCGAAGCCGCCCTTGCCGGGGTCGCGGCCCTGGGCGGGGGTCGGCGGGATGTCGGGGGAGGCGTCGCTCACCGCGACGAGCCACTCGTCGCCGGCCTGGCTGAGCGCGGCGGCCACCGGGGTGCCGCCGTGCCGCAGGGCATTGGACGCCAGCTCGTCGGCGATCAGCACCAGCCGCTCGGACCAGTGGTCCTGGTCGGGGCGCTCCACCGTGGCGTTGCCGGTCATGGTGGCCCGCAGCCGCGACCGGAGCCGGGCCAGCTGGTCGAGGGAGCTCAGCTCCTGGCACCACAGCTCGGTGAAGCCGTGCGGAAGGCGCGCGAACTCCCAGAGGGCCACGGGCACCGCCTTCCGAGCTCGTCGCGACCGGGACGTCGGCCGTCGCAGGCCACCTGCCCCATCCCCGTGATCGTCAACCGCGGACTCACCCAGAGGAGTCGCAGCGGACCCTAAGGTCTCGCTGCATGGGCAGCACGCCGGGCGCCGACCCCTTCGGCACCGCGGAGCTGCGCCGCCGGGTGCTGGCCGCCTGGACGGACTCCCCGGCCCGCTTCCGCGAGGACGCGAACGCCGAGGAGGACCTGGTCCGGGGCGGGTACCGCGACCGGCTGCTGGTCGAGCTCGCCCAGAACGCCGCCGACGCCGCCGCGCGGGCGGGGGAGCCGGGCCGGCTGCGCCTGGTGCTCACCGGAGGAGCCGCGCCGGAGCTCCGCGCGGCGAACACCGGCGCCCCGCTGGACGCCGCGGGGGTCGAGGGCCTGGCGACGCTGCGGGCCTCGGCCAAGCGCGACGACGCCGGGACCGTGGGCCGGTTCGGCGTCGGCTTCGCCGCGGTGCTGGCGGTGACCGACGAACCCACCGTGCTCTCGACCACCGGCGGCGTCCGGTTCAGCGCGGCCCGGACCCGTGCGGCGGTCGCCGCGGTCCCCGACCTCGCCGCCGAGCTGGCCGCCCGGGAGGGTGCGGTTCCGGTGCTGCGGCTGCCCGAGCCGGCCGCCGGCGCCCCGGCCGAGGGTTTCGCCACCGAGGTGGTGCTGCCGTTGCGCCCGGGCACCCGGGACGACGTCGCCGCGGCGCTGGCGGGCCTGACCGCCGAGCTGCTGCTCGCCCTGCCGGCGCTGCGCAGGATCGAGGTGGAGGTCGACGGCGGGCGGCGGGTGCTGAGCCGCGAGGGTGCTCCTCCTCTGGTCCGGCTCACCGACGGCGAGGTCGCGACGTCGTGGGTGGTCGCGACGGCGGCCGGTGAGCTGCCCGAGGAGCTCGTCGCGCACCGGGCGGTGGAGGAGCGCTCCCGGCGGAGCTGGACGGTCACCTGGGCGGTGCCGGTCGACGACGACAGCCGGCCGGTGCCGCTGCCGGCCGGGCAGGTGGTGCACGCGCCGACGCCGTCGGACGAGCCGCTGTCCCTGCCGCTGCGGCTGATCGCCCCGTTTCCGCTCGGCCCCGACCGGCGGCACGTGCTCCCCGGCCCGGTGACCGACCTGCTGGTGGTCGAGGCGGCCCGGTGCTTCGCCGCGCTGGTGCGGGAGCTGCCCGCGGACCCCTCGGTGCTCCCGCTGCTCCCGCGTCCGCGGTGGGCGGGCGCGCCGCTGGACGCGGCGCTGGAGCGGGCGGTGGGCGACCGGCTGTCGGCCACCGACTGGCTGCCGGTCGCGGGGGAGGAGGGCCGCCGGGCGCCGATCGGTGCGGTGGTGCTCGACGACGCCACCGACGAACGGGTGGCCGCGCTCACCGGCGTACTGCCCGGGCTGCTGCCCGCCGCCTGGTCGCGGCGGAGCGATGCCCCGGTGCTGAGCGCGCTCGGGGTGCGCCGGATCGGCGTGGCCGAGGCCGTCGAGGCGGTGCGCGGGGTGGACCGGCCGCCGTCCTGGTGGGCGCGGCTGTACGCCGCCCTGGACGGCGCCGACCGCGAGGAGCTCGGCGCGCTGCCGGTGCCGCTGGCCGACGGGCGGACCGCGCACGGGCCGGCGGGGGTGCTGCTGCCCGACGAGGGGCTGCCCGCCGCCCGGCTCGCCCCGCTCGGGCTGCGGCTGGCCGAGCCCCAGGCGGTCGGGACGCCGGAGGCCCGGCGGCTGCTGGAGCGGCTGGGTGCCCGGCCGGCCACGGCGGCCGCGGTGCTGGCGGATCCGGCGGTGCGGGCCGTCGTGGAGAGATCGCTGGAGGCGGTCGAGGACGGCGGGCGGGAGCCGGCGGACCTCGCCGGCGCCGTGCTCGCGCTGGTCGCCGCGGCTGGTCCCGCGGCCGACGGGCAGACCTGGCTGGCCGAGCTCGCCCTGCCCGACGCCGACGGCGGCTGGGCGCCGGCGGGGGAGCTGCTGCTGCCCGGATCGCCCCTGGCCGACGTCCTGGAGCCGGGTGCGCTGGGGGTCCTCGACCCTGCGTTCGCCGCCGCGGCCGACGACACGGCCCTGCGCCGGATCGGCGTGCTCGACACCTTCGCGCTCGTGACGGCCGACGACCCCGACGGTCTCGACGTCGACGCCGCCGAGGAGTGGGCCGACGCCGTCCTCGACCGGCTGCCTCCGGACGCGCCGCCGCCGGAGTGGCCGCCGCTGACCGCCGTCCGCGACCTGGAGCTGGTGGCCGACTGGCCGGGCGCGCTCCGGCTGCTGGCCGCGCTGCCGGCCGCCGCCTGGGACGACGTGCTGCTGGGCGGGACGTCGGTGCCGGGCTACCTGCGCTGGTGGCTCGCCACGCACCCGGTGCTCGACGGGCGGCGCCCCGACCGGCTGAGAACGCCTGGAGCAGGCCCGTTACAGGGCCTGTACGAACCGGCCGATGCCGCGCCGGAGCTACTGGCGTTGCTGCGGCCGCCCACCACGCTGGACGACGTGCTGGCCGACGTCGACGGTGCGATCGACCTGGTGCACCGGCTCGGCGACCCCTCGCGCACCGTGCGGTCGGGCCTGCTCGGGACGGTCTACGCCCGGCTCGCCGAGGTGCTCGACGGGCTGGACGTGGAGCCGCCTGCGCGGGTGCGCGTGGCTCCGGACCGCGTCGTCGAGGACGCCGTCGTCCTCGATGCCCCGTGGTTGCAGCCACTGGTGCGAACCGCCGCCGTCCCCAGCGGCGGGCGGCCCGGGCCCGTCGCCGACCTGCTCGACCTCCCGCTCGCCTCGGAGCTGGTGCGCGGCGGGCCGACCGGGCAGCCGGGCGCCACCCGGCCCTGGGCGGAGCTGCCCGGTGCCGGGCTGGCCGCTGCCCGGCTGGGGCTGGACGAGCTGCCCGGCGAGGTGGCGGTCGACGAGCGTCTCGCCGTCGGCAGGACGCCGGTGTCCTGGTGGCCGGGGGAGCCCGACCGGGTGGACGGCACACCGGGGGCGCTCGGCCGGGCGCTGGCCTGGCGGGCCGGGCGCTGGGAGCTGCGTCAGGCGCTGGCGGAGGCGTTCGCCGCCCCCGACCGCGTCCTCGACCTGGCGGCCGAGGACGCGATCGGGTGAACCGCGGGCGTCACTGACCCCAGCGCGGGATGGCGGTCGCTCCTGGCGCGTGCCCGTGGGTTGACGGCCGGCCGCCGCGCCCGGAGCGTGGCGCACCGGCGGCCGGTACCCGTGACGTCCGGCTCCAGGCGTCGTACAGCGAGCGCCACTGCGCGGCGGTGAGCGCCGTCGGTCGGGTGGTCGGCGCCAGCCCCTCGTGCCGCAGCCACTGCACCCCGGCGGTGCCGGGGAGCTGGGCGCGGAGCAGCGGCCCCAGGGGCGCCGACGGCGACGCCAGCACGGCGTGGGCCAGCCGGTCGAAGCCGGCGGTCTCGGACTCGGGCAGGCCGGCGCGGGCGTCGGCCGCGGGGCCCTCGGGGATCGAACTCGGGCGTGACACGGGGAACCTCCAGCAGGGAAGGCGGGTGCGGGAACGGTCGCGGGCAGCACGAGGCCCGGCGGACCAGGGGGAGGGGCGGCGGCCGGACAGGTCGGCTCGCCGCGGCCGGACGGCAGGGCCGGTCCCGGCGGGAGCACGAGGCTCGGAGAGGGCGCGAGGCCCGGATCTCAGGAGGAGGTGCGCAGCCGCACGAAGTACCGCATGGGCCGGACCCTACGAACGGGTTCCGGCGCCGTCGAGCGAATTACCGCTGCGTGGATCAGCGCTGCGAGTCGTCGGTGCCCGTCTGGGCCTGCTGGGCCTGGTGCGCCTCCCAGCGGCGACGGTCCCGCTCGCGGGCGCCCGCGTTCTGCTCCCACTTCTCCTTGCGCCGGCGGGCCCGCTCCTGCTCCCGCTCCTCGAAGGTGGAGTGCTGGTCCCAGCCACGGGCGGCGAGGGTCATGCCCAGCACGGTCAGGAGGACGACGGCCACGGCGACGGCGATGACGACGTCGAGGACCAGGAACGCGAGCGCGGACAGGGCGACCGCCACGACCGCCCCGAGGACCGGTCCGGTGCTCGAGCGTCCGCGCGCAGGCTCTGGCGTCATCCCTCCAGTATCCGCGCCGCTGCCGGGGCCTCCCGCCGGCCCTTGCCACCGGGCGGTGCGGGCTCGTACCGTGGCCGCAGCGGTTCAACAGCCAGCCGTTCCCCGCGGAACGGATCTGTCGCGTCGCTCGCGAGAGGTTCGCCCCTCCGGGTTCCGGTCCCATCCGCCCGAGAGGCGCCCCCGTGGCCGCATCCTTCGCCGAACCGCCGGTCACCGATCTCGTCCGCATCGACGTCGCCGTCCACGGTCCGGCCGTGCACGTGACCGCCGCCGGGGAGATCGACTCCTCGTCGGCCCCCGCGCTGAAGCGCTGCCTGGAGGCGGTGCTCGCCGGCGGGCCGGCGCAGCTGACCATCGACCTCCGCGACGTCACCTTCCTCGACTCCGCCGGCCTGTGCGTCCTCGCCGCGGCGCACAGGCGCACCCGCGAGCAGGACGTCGCGCTGCGCGTGCTGGCCGCCTCGCGGGCGGTCGTCCGGCCGCTGCAGATCACCGGTCTGTGGCAGCTGCTGGGCGCCGAGCAGGTCGAGGCCGCGGACGACGACGCGATCGTCGCCTGACCGGACGAGGGTGCGTGCGCGCAGCCGTGTGCCGCGGGGCACACTTCTCCTGACGTGCGCCGGCCGCTCCAGGGGCTGCGGACGCGGACCTATCCCAGGAGGAACCCCGTGCGAGATGCGGTCATCTGCGAGCCACTGCGGACCCCGGTGGGCGGCTTCGGCGGCTCGCTGCGCGACGTCCCGGTGCAGGACCTGGCGGCCACGGTCATCCGTGCGCTGATCGAGCGCACCGGCATCCCCCCGGAATCGGTCGAGGACGTCCTGCTGGGCAACTGCTACCCGACGATGGACGCGCCGGCGATCGGCCGCGTGGCCGGGCTGAACGCCGGTCTGCCGGTCACCGCCTCCGGGATCCAGATCGACCGGCGCTGCGGTTCCGGGCTGCAGGCCGTGGTCAACGCCGCGATGCAGGTGCAGTCCGGTGCCTCCGACCTGGTCCTCGCCGGTGGCGCGGAGTCGATGAGCAACGCGCCGTTCTACTCGGCGGCCATGCGGTGGGGCGTGCGCGCCGGCACCGGTGTGCTGCTCGAGGACGGTCTGGTGCGCGGCCGGGTCACCGCCGGCGGCACGAACCACCCGGTGCCCGGCGGCATGATCGAGACCGCGGAGAACCTGCGCCGCGAGTACGAGATCGGCCGCGAGGAGCAGGACGAGTACGCGGTGCGCAGCCACCAGCGGGCCGCCGCCGCCGTCGAGGCCGGCCGGTTCGCCGACGAGATCGTCCCCGTCACGGTGAAGGGCCGGAAGGGCGACACCGTCGTCGACCGCGACGAGCACATCCGCCCCGAGGCGAACGTCGAGACCCTCGCCCGGCTGCGCCCGATCATGGGCAAGCAGGACGACGAGGCGACCGTGACCGCCGGCAACGCCAGCGGCCAGAACGACGGCGCCGCCGTCTGCATCGTGACCACGCCCGAGAAGGCGGCCGAGCTCGGCCTGCGCCCGCTGGCGAAGCTCGTCTCGTGGAGCGTCGCCGGCGTCCCGCCGCGGACCATGGGCATCGGCCCGGTCCCGGCGACGGCCAAGGCGCTCGCGATCGCCGGGCTCGAGCTCTCCCAGATCGACCTGATCGAGCTGAACGAGGCGTTCGCCAGCCAGGTGCTCGCCGTCGCCCGCGAGTGGGAGTTCACCGAGAAGGACTGGGAGCGCACGAACGTCAACGGCTCCGGCATCTCGCTGGGCCACCCGGTCGGCGCGACCGGCGGCCGGATCCTCGCCACGCTGCTGCGCGAGATGGACCGGCGCGAGGCCCGCTACGGCCTGGAGACGATGTGCATCGGCGGCGGGCAGGGCCTGGCCGCGGTGTTCGAGCGCGTCGCCTGAACGACGCGCACCCCCACCACGACAGCCACCACCAGGACGAACGGGAGCACACCATGAGCAAGGTCGCCATCGTCACCGGCGCAGCGCGCGGCATCGGGGCGGCCACCGCCCAGCGGCTGGCGCAGGACGGCTTCGCCGTCGCGGTGCTGGACCTCAAGGCCGAGGACTGCGCCGACACCGTCGCCTCGATCGAGTCCGCCGGCGGTCGCGCGCTCGCCGTCGGCGCCGATGTCAGCGACGCGGAGCAGGTCCAGGCCGCCGTCGACCGCATCGCCGCGGAGCTCGGCCCGCCGGTCGTGCTGGTCAACAACGCCGGCGTCACCCGCGACAACCTGCTGTTCAAGATGAGCGACGCCGACTGGGACATCGTGATGAACGTGCACCTGCGCGGCTCGTTCCTCATGACCCGCGCCGCCCAGAAGCACATGATCGAGGCGAAGTGGGGCCGGATCGTGAACCTGTCCAGCGTCTCGGCGCTCGGCAACCGCGGTCAGGCGAACTACGCGACGGCCAAGGCCGGCCTGCAGGGCTTCACGAAGACCCTCGCCATCGAGCTGGGCAAGTTCGGCGTCACGGCCAACGCCATCGCGCCGGGCTTCATCGTCACCGACATGACGAAGGCGACCGCCGAGCGGATCGGCGAGGAGTGGGAGCCCTACGTGGCCAAGCGCGCGGCGGCGATCCCGGTCGCCCGGGCCGGGCAGCCCGAGGACATCGCGCACACCGTCTCGTTCTTCGTCAGCGAGAATGCCGGCTTCATCTCCGGCCAGGTCATCTACGCCGCCGGCGGGCCCCGGAACTAGCTGGACGGATCGCGGTCGGGGTACCGCGCGCGGGCGAGGGCGTAGACCCCGAACGCGGCGAACCCGACCGCGATCCCGGCGAGCAGCCACGGGCCGGCGCCCACGCCCGCGATCGCGGTCATGGCGCCGTCCAGCCCGGTCGCGTCGGTGACGTCGGCCGAGGTCGCCGCCCGCCACAGCAGGACGCCGACGAGCCCGAACGCGATGCCCTTCGCGACGTAGCCGATCCGGCCGAGGCCCTCGATGACCGGCTCCCAGCGATCGGGGGCGGCGGGCAGGTCGACGTCCTTCATGAAGCCGCCGGTGAACCCGCGGACCAGCGTGTAGAGCCCGACGGCGACCACCCCGGCCGCCACCAGGCACACCGCCGCCGCGCCGCCGGGGATCTCGAGCGCGTCGTCGGTGAGCTCCGGCAGCCGCTCGTCGGCCTGGTACTCGAGGCCGACGGCGAACAGCAGCGCCGTGACGCCGAAGAAGCCGTACACCCCGCCCTTGGCCAGGCACTTCGCGCAGACGACCGCGGCCCGGCGCCGGTGGGCCGGGTCCAGCAGCCCGCGCCACCACAGCAGCACCTCGGCGGCCTGCCACAGGCCGAGGCAGAGCAGGCCGAGGCCGATGACCCACAGCAGCGTGCGGCCGCCCGGACCGGAGCCGACGGTCTGCAGCGCGCCGGTCTGGTCGGCGTCCGCGCCGCGCAGCCCGAGCGCCATCCGGGCGGCGAGGAACGCGATGAGCAGGTGCATCGCGCCGTAGGCGATCAGCCCGACGCGGGCCAGGTGCCGGAGCACCGGATGGTCGGTGACCTCGCGGGCCTGCTCGACGACGGCGTGCACCCGGTCGAGCAGCACGCGGGCAGAGGGCACCCGATGATCGTGCGGGACCGGGCTCAGGTGCGCTCGGGATAGCGGGCGCGGACGAACAGGTAGGCGCCGAACGCGGCGATGCCGAGCGCCACCAGGGTCAGCAGGAACTGGCCGAACGGCGCCTCGAGGATGGTCCGCAGCGCGCCGTCCAGACCGCTGGCGTCCGCCGGGTCGAAGGTGACCGCCGCGTGCACCAGCAGCCCGCCGACCACGCCGAGGGCGATGCCCTTGCCGGGGTAGCCGACCTGTCCGAGCCGGGTCACCAGCCGGGTGGCCGACGACGGTGCCGAGGCGAGGTCGATCTCCTTGAGGAAGCTCTTCGTGACGCCCTTGTAGACGTGGTAGATCCCGACGCCGATCAGGACCAGCCCGGCGGCGCCGACCAGCCAGCGGCCGGCCGGCCAGCCGAAGACGCCGGCCGCGGTCTCCTGCTGCTGCTGGGAGCTGGACGAGCCGCTGCCGGTGGCGAAGCGGATCGCCAGCACCGCGAGCGCCGCGTAGACCACGGCCTTGGCGAGCGCCTTGACCGTCTTCTTGACCGCCCGGCTCCGCTGCGTGCCCGACGCCGACCAGCCCGAGCGCCAGCGCAGCACCTCGAGCGCCTGCCAGACGGCCAACGCGATCAGCCCGATCGCGACGATCCACAGCAGCGGCTTCCCGAGCGGGGACTCGGCCAGGGTCTGCAGCGCCCCGGACTGGTCGGCCGACTCGCTCGAGGTCCCCCAGGCGAGCTGCAGCGCCAGCCACGCCACCAGCAGGTGGACGACGCCGTAGGCGAGGAGCCCGACGCGCGCCAGGTTCTCGAGTCCGTCGCCGTCGGCGGCACGGAGGGTGCCACCGGTCGAACGCTGCCCGCTCATGAGGACTCCAGACGGTGGGAGAAGATCAACGCCTCAGCGTGGCATGCGGACGGCCACCGTGCCTGCCGTCGTCCCCCGTCGGTGAGGGACACTGGCTGCGTGGCGAACGCTGGAACCGTCCTGACCGCTCAGCCGACCCCCGAGGTCGCCCGTCGCGCGTGGCCGCAGTGGCTCGCTCTGGGCGGCGCGATGCTCGTCGTCGCCGCGGCGGCGATCCTGTGGTCCGACGGCGGCGCCCGGCTGCTGCTCGGTGCGCTGGGCCTCTTCCTCGCCGTCCGCGGCGCGGTGCTGCTCCGCAACGCGCCCGGCCTGGACGGCGAGCTGGCCGGCCGCGCCCGGACGCTCGGCTCCGGCGCGGTCGGTGCCGGCGTCGTCGCGCTCGTCGTCGCCCTGCTCCCCGGGGGAGCGGCGGCCCGCGTGCTGCTGGTCGGCGCGCCGGTCGTCCTGCTGGCCGGCGCGCTGGCGCTGCTGAGCCGCACCGGCCCTGCCCGGCGCGGCGGCTCGGTGCTGCTCGGGGTCGGCGTGCTCGTCACCGCTCTGCTGGTGGCCCGCGGGGTCGACCAGGACTGGGCCCGGGCGGCCGACGCCGCCACCGTCGTCGCCGCGGTGCTGGTCGCCCTGCTGGCGGTGCCGGTGCTGGTCAGCGCGGTCAACCTGCGCACCGTCGCCGCGCAGCCCGCGCCCGCCCCGGTCGGGGGCGGCTGCGGTGGCTGCGCCTGCGGCGCCGGCGGCTGCGGGGCCTGATCGCGATTGCCCCGCCGGTCGGCGGGGCACCGGCCCTGGCATGGCGCGACCCGAGAACGGCCTGCAGTTCCTGACCCGCGGATACGGCTGGCTGCCCGACAAGCGGCGGCAGCTGGGCCGGCGCACGGTGCCCACCCGGCTGGGCGGGCTGAAGGTGCTGGCGATCGAGGGGCCCGAGGCCACCCGCTTCCTCTACGACGAGGCGCACGTCCGCCGCGCGCACGCCATCCCGGAGCCGGTGCAGGGCACGCTCTTCGGCAAGGGCGCCGTGCACACCCTGGACGGCGAGCTGCACCGGGTGCGCAAGGCGATGTTCGTCGCGCTGCTCATGCGCGAGGACGGCATCGCGGCCCTGGTCGAGCAGGCCACGCGCGCCTGGGACGACGCCGCCGCCGGCTGGCGGGGGCGCCGCATCGTGCTGTTCGACGAGTCGGCCGAGGTCATCGCCGGCACCGTCGCGCGGTGGGCCGGGATCGCGGTCGCCGACGACGAGGTGCCCGGGCTGGCCCGCGACCTCGTGGCGCTGGTCGACGGGTTCGCCACCGGCGGCCCCCGGCACTGGCGGGCGCGCCGGGCCCGTGGACGCCGGGAGGCCTGGCTGTCCGAGCTGGTGAACCAGGTGCGGGCGGGCCGCCCGGTGGTCCCGGCCGGCAGCGCGGTCGACGTCGTGGCCCGGCACACCGACGCCGACGGCGAGCAGCTGGACGCCCGCGTCGCGGCGGTCGAGCTGCTCAACATCATCCGGCCGACCACGGCCGTGGCCTGGTTCATGACGTTCTCCGGGCACGCGCTGATCCGGTGGCCGCAGCACCGGGAGCGGCTGGCATCCGGGGACGCGGCGTTCGCCGAGGCCTGGGCGCACGAGGTCCGCCGCTTCTACCCCTTCGCCCCGTTCATCGGCGGCCGCGCGCCGCAGGAGACGGAGTACGACGGCGAGCGCATCCCGCAGAACTCCATGGTGCTGCTGGACCTGTACGGCCAGAACCACGACGCCGAGCTGTGGCCCGACCCCTACGAGTTCCGCCCCGAGCGTTTCCTCACCGACGCAGGAGAGGTCCGGGCGATCGACGCCTTCGAGCTGGTGCCCCAGGGCGGCGGCGACCCGCGCACCAACCACCGCTGCCCGGGTGAGCAGCTGACCGTGGCGCTGCTGTCGGCGCTCGCCGTCCGGCTGGCCCGGCTGGAGGTCGACGTCCCGGAGCAGGACCTGGAGATCGCGCTGCACCGCATCCCCGCCCGTCCGGCCGGCGGCGTCGTCCTGGACGTGCGGCCGCAGCCCCCAGCATGAGCGGTCTCCGGAACCTGGTTCGCGGAGCCCAGCAGCCGGGACCCGGCCTCAGGAACCCAGTTCCCGGAATCCAGTTCCCGGAACCTAGTGCTCTGAGTCCCAGGCGACTCAGAGCACTAGGTTCTGCCGGGGATCCCTGGGAGGGGAGACCCCGCGGCCACGGGGGTCAACGCTGGTCGAGCCCGGCGAGTTCGGCGGGCAGCTCGTCCGGGTGCAGGACGCCGAGCCGCTGCGTCGCCCGCGTGAGGACGACGTAGAGGTCGTTCCATCCGCGGACGCCCTCGGCGACGATCCCGGCCGGGTCGACCACGAGCACCGAGTCGAACTCCAGGCCCTTGGCGCCCTCCGGCGGCAGCACCACCGGGGCGTCGGCGCGGTCGGGGTCGGCCGGCAGCCGGGCGGCCACGGCGGCGGCCACCGCGTCGAGCCGGCTGTGCGGGACGAGCACCCCGAGGGTGCCCTCCTCCTTGTCGAGCTCCAGCGCGGCCTCGGCGACGGCGTCGGCCAGCTCCGCGTCGGCGACCCGCTGCGCCCACGGGTGCACGCCGGTGGAGCGCACCGACGTCGCGGCCGAGGTCGGCGCGCCGGTCGCGGCCAGCACCTCGGTCGCCACGGCCATGATCTCGCTCGGCGTGCGGTAGTTGACGGTGAGCTCGGCCAGCTGCCAGGTGCGGCCCAGGTGCGGGTCGAGCACCTCGGCCCAGCTGGTCGCACCGGCCAGCGTGCTGGTCTGGGCGACGTCCCCGACCACGGTCATCGACCGGGTGGGGCAGCGGCGCAGCAGCAGCCGCCACGCCATCGCCGAGAGCTCCTGCGCCTCGTCGACGATGATGTGCCCGTAGGTCCAGGTGCGGTCGGCCGACGCGCGCTCGGCGGTGCTGCGGTAGTCGGTCTCCTCCTGCCGCTCGGCCAGCCCTTCGGCGTCGAGCAGGTCGCCGGCGAGCAGCTCTTCGGCCTCGTCCTCGGTCTCGGCGTCGGTCGAGCGCGAGCCGTGCAGCATGTCCAGGGTCTCCTGGGCGTCGCGCAGCCGGCGCTGGCGGTCGAGCTCCTCGGCCCGGCGCTGCGCGGACTCGTCGATGCCGAGCAGCTCGTCGATCTCCTCGAGCAGCGGCACGTCGGCCGGCGTCCAGGGCGCCGAGGGTGCCCGGTGCAGCAGGGCCCGATCGTCCTCGGTCAGCCCGGCCGCCACCGCGTCGAGCTGCCGGCGCGAGGCGAACAGGTCGCGGAGCACCCGCTCGGCGGTGAGCCGGGGCCAGAGCTGGTCGATCAGGGCGTGCACCGCGGGCTCGACGGAGACCTCGCGGCGCAGCGCGGCGACGTCGGCCGGGTCGAGCAGGTTCGCCCCGCCCAGCACGTTCTCACCCAGCTTGTCTGCGTACTTGCGGGCCACCAGCTCGATGACCATCCGCGCGGCCGCCGGCCGCGCCTCGTTGTGCACCCGGGATGCGGCGCGGGCACGGCTGCGCACGCGTGCGGCGTCGGCCTTGGTGAACCGGACCAGGATGCCGTCGATGACGAGCTCCGCCGGGCGGTCGAGCACCGCCTGCCGCCGCTTCACGGCCGCGGCGACGACGTCGGCCATGACCAGGCGGCCCTTGACCTCGGCGACCTCCGGACGCTCCGGCGCGTGCGCCTGCAGCCCCGGGCGCAGCCCGCCGACGTCGGCGAGGACGACGCCGGTCTCGCCCAGGGAGGGCAGCACGTCGGCGATGTAGCGCAGGAACGTGGGGGAGGGGCCTACGACGAGCAGCCCGCTGCGGGCCAGCCGCTCGCGGTGGGTGTAGAGCAGGTAGGCGGCCCGGTGCAGGGCGACGGCGGTCTTGCCGGTGCCCGGCCCGCCCTGGACGACGAGCACGCCACGGACGTCGGCGCGGATGATCCGGTCCTGCTCGGCCTGGATGGTGCGGACGATGTCGGTCATCCGGCCGGTGCGCGAGGCGTTGAGCGCCGCGAGCAGCACCGACTCGCCGGCCAGCCCGCCGCGGTCGGTGGTGCCGCCGTCGAGGGCGGCCTCGCTGATGTCCAGGGTCTCGTCGGCGACGCCGACCACGGCGCGGCCGCGGGTGCGGATGTGCCGGCGGCGGCGCACGCCCTCGTCGTGCAGCGGCGTGGCCGTGTAGAACGGCCGGGCGGCCGGAGCGCGCCAGTCGATCAGCAGCGGCTCCTCGGCGCCGTCGGCGAACAGCCCGATCCGGCCGATGTACCGGGGGACGTCCGACTCGTGCCGGTCCAGCCGGCCGAACACCAGGCCGTGCTCCGCGGCGTCCAGGGCGACGATCCGGTGGGTGTGCAGCTCGACGGCGGCCTCGCGCTCGCCGACGGCCTGCGGGTTGTGCGGCACCATCGCCAGCGCGTCGTCGAGGCGGCCGACGCTGCGCGCCCGCACCTCGTCCAGCCGGTCGAACAGCGCGGTCACGTAGGGCTGTTCCGCGGCGATCCCGGTGTCGGGGGCGTCCGCGGCTCGAGCTGTCGACAAGAGTGCCGCTTTCGGTCGGAGATGCAGGGGATCCCCGCGAGGGGCCGCCGGTCGGGGCGGCCGCCCATTATGCGCGCGCGGGATCAGCTGCCGAGGTAGGCGACCAGCCGGTCGGCGAGCTCGGACGGGCGGCTCAGCGCGACCAGGTGCCCGCCGGGGATCTCGTCCACCGGCAGCCCGAGCCGATCCGCGGCGACCCGTCGCTGGAACCCGAGCGGGAAGAAGCGGTCGTCCCGCCCGGCCAGCACCCGAGTCGGTACGTTGGGCCAGCGATCGAGCGGCCACGGGTCGTCGAACGGGCGGTCGGTCTGCTCGAACGGCTCGGCCTGGGCCGCGGCGGCGACGTCGGCGGGGACGTCGTGGAAGAAGGCCGCGATGGTGTCGCCCGGGTCGCGATGGCCGGTGTTCGTCCACCACGCGCCGCCGGTCTCGCCGGGGCGCGGCACCATCGCGTTGAGCAGCACCAGCAGGCGGATCGGCAGCCGGTCGCACACCAGCGGCGCGGTCAGGCCGCCCATCGACTGCGCGACCAGCACCAGCGGCTCGGGATCCGCGCCGAGCGCGGTGCGGACGGCGCCCACGACGGCGTCGGCGTAGGCGGCGAGCCCGGCGTCCGGATCCGCGGCCGGGAGGTCGACGGCCAGGCCGCGGTGCCCCCGGCTCGCCAGCTCGGGCACCAGCCGCTGCCAGTAGGAGGCGTTCCCGCCGGCGCCGGGGACCAGCACGAAGGTCGTCACGGGGGTGGAGACCACGCAGGGTGAGCCAACTCATCGCCGCCCGCCCGAATGGCAACTCTGCGGACACCTCCGCGACATCCCAGCTGCCTAGCGTCGTAGCCGTCAGCCAGGGGAGGAGAACCCACATGACCACGAGCACCCTCGAGCGGCCCGAGACCCGGACCGCTCCCGACAGCGACGCGCACGACGCGACCTGGACGTGCGAGAACTGCCGGACCGAGACCCGCGCCGTCCGCAAGCGCTGCACCGACTGCGGTACGTCCCGCTACTGAGACCTCACGCGGCAGGCGGCTCCCCCCGGAGCCGCACGACCGCGGCGCGATAGCGGCGGGCACCGGCCAGCCGCCACGCCCACCGCTGCCGCCGGGACAGGCCGTCGAGCAGGCGGGCACGGTCCCCGGCGCAGGAGTCCTCGAGCGCGAGGCCGAGCACGAGCCGCCGTTCCCGGCGGGTCAGCCGGCAGGACGAAGCCGCGGCGACGGCGGACCACCGGGCGGTGTCGAGGTGCGCGGCCAGCAGGGGGAGCAGGACCCGCTCCTCGTCGGCGGTGTGCACGTCGACGGCCTCGGCGAGCCGGAGGCAGGCCCGTGCCAGGACGTCGCGGGCCGCGGCCGTGCCGGCCACCTCCCACTGGCGGGCGGCGGTGGCGAGGTCGCGCACCGCGGAGTCGATGCGGGCGGCGCGCTCCGTCCAGCCGGCGACGGCGTGGCGCAGCTCCGCCTCGGAGGACGCCGGGACGGCGTCCAGCAGCGCCGGCCACAGCGCCTCGCGCTCGAGCCGGTGGTGGCCCAGCAGCAGCCGCGAGACCAGGTCGGCGTGCCCGATGAGGGCGCGGGTGCGGGCGGGCTCGGCCGGGGGAGCCCAGGTGAGCAGCTCGGCGAGCAGCCGCAGTTCGCGGCGCTCCACCCGGTGCAGCACCCGCTGGTAGGCGGCGGCCCGGCCGGCAGGGGCGGTGGCGGTGCGGTCGGACCGGGCGTCGTCGGCGGGCGCGCGCGGCACCGGGAGGACGGGGGTGGCGGTGCGGGCGTGGACAGCGGTCATGCGGGACCTCGCGGGAGGCTCGGGCCTGGGCCCCGGACGACGTCGGGGCACGACGCGGCGACAGTAGGGTGGGACGGCACCGCGGGGACAGGGACTTCCGGAACGGATCGGTCGGCCGGGCCGAGCGCTCCGGTGCGCGGCGTCCGTCCGTGCCCGGAGGCTGACCCGCGGTGACCGCTCGTCGGCCCGCGGGCCGCAGACACGCCGGGCCTCCTCGCCTAGGGTTTGCCGCGTGGGGAATGTGCTGCAACGGAACTGCGTGCGTCTCGGTGGGACACCGGACGGGCGGCCGATGATCTTCGCCCACGGTTTCGGCTGCGACCAGGAGATGTGGCGCTTCGTGGTCCCGGAGTTCGAGGGCGACCACCGGATCGTGCTGTTCGACCACGTCGGCTCGGGCAACTCCGACCTGTCCGCCTACGACCACGCGACCTACAACTCGCTGCGCGGCTACGCCGCCGACGTCGTGGCGATCTGCCGCGAGCTGGAGCTCCGCGACGTCGTCTTCGTGGGGCACTCGGTGAGCGCGATGATCGGCGTCCTGGCGCTGCAGGCGGCTCCCGAGCTGTTCGGGGCGCTGGTGATGATCGGCCCCAGCCCCCGGTACGTCGACGAGGGCGACTACACGGGCGGGTTCAGCCGCACCGACATCGCCGGCCTGCTCGACGCCCTGGACGCCAACCACCTCGGCTGGTCGGCGCAGATGGCGCCGGTGATCATGGGGGTGCCCGACCAGCCGGAGCTGGCCGCCGAGCTCACCAACAGCTTCTGCCGCACCGATCCAGACATCACCCGGCACTTCGCCCGCGTGACGTTCCTGTCGGACAACCGCGCCGACCTCCCGAGCGTCACCGTCCCCACGCTGGTGCTGCAGTGCAGCGAGGACGTCATCGCGCCCGAGGTGGTCGGGCGCTACGTGCACGAGCACATCCCCGGGAGCACGTTCACCAAGCTCGCCGCGACCGGCCACTGCCCCCACCTGAGCGCGCCCGAGGAGACGGCTGCGGCGATCCGGGCCTTCCTCCCGGGGTGACGGTGCCCAGGCCGGAGGCCGCAGGGGGGCCGGACCCGGAGGAGTTCGGCCGCCTGGACCGGCTGCTCGAGGACGACCCCGCGGACCTCTACGAGAACGCCCCGATGGGCTACCTCTCGACGGTGCCCGACGGCCGGATCGTGAAGGTCAACCGCACCTTCTGCTCCTGGATCGGCCGGTCGGCCGACGAGGTGCTGGGCGCGCACTTCCAGGACCTGCTGAGCATGGGTGGGCGGGTCTACTACGAGACCCATCTGGTGCCGCTGCTGCGCATGCAGGGCGCGGTGCGCGAGATCGCGCTGGACCTCATGCGCGCCGACGGAACGACGCTGTCCTGCCTGGCCAACGCCGTCGAGCTCCGGGACGACGAGGGCGCGCCGCTGCTGATCCGGGCGACAATCTTCGAGGCGACCGCCCGCCGGCGGTACGAGCGCGAGCTGCTGGCCGCGCAGCAGGCCGCGGAGGAGTCGGAGCTGCGCTCGCTGACCCTGCAGCAGGTGGTGTCCGACCTGGCGGCCGCGGTCTCGGTCGAGGACGTCGCGTCGGTGATCGTCGAGCGCAGCTGCGAGGCGCTGCTGGCGCGTGGCGCGGCGCTGGTGCTGGTCGAGTCGGATCCGCACGACCCCGGGGCGCCGCCCGCGCTGCGGCCGGTGCGGTCGGAAGGGCTGCCGGATCACCTGCTGCAGGAGCTGCGTGACGCCGCGGGCAGCCGGCTGGCCGTGGAGCTGGCGCGGGGCGTGCGATCGATCCTCCTGACCGAGCAGCTGCGGGCCGACCAGCCGTCGCTGTCGGCCGCGATGGCCGCGGCGGCGCTGTCGGAGCTGGTGGTGGTGCCGGTGACCGCCGACGGCCGGCGGCTCGGCGTGCTCGTCCTCGCGCGCGGCGAGGGCGTCGGCGACCTGATCAGCCTGGACGAGCCGGGGGGAACCCGGGAGCTCGCCACGGCCGACGTCAACCTGATCTGGACCGTCGGCCGGCAGGCCGGGCAGGCGCTGGAGCGCGCCCGTCTGCACGAGCAGACCGCACGGCAGGCCGACCGCGCGTCGTTCCTGCTCGACGCGGCCCGGCTGCTCGCGGAGGCCGCCGACGTGGCGGAGACCGTGGACCGGCTGGCCGGGCTGGTCGTGACGCGGCTGGCGGACCTCTGCGTCGTCGACCTGGACACCGACGAGGGGCTGATCCGGCCCGCGGTACGGCACCGCGATCCCGCGCTGGCGCACGTGGCCGACGAGTTGCGCAGCCGGCACCTGCCCCGCCGGTCCGCGACGCACCCGAGCGTCCGGGCGCTGCAGGATGGCGGCACCGAGTGGATCCGCACGGTCGACGACGAGTTCCTGCAGTCGATCGCGGTCGACGACGAACACCTCGAGGCGATGCGGGCACTGGACCTGGCCGCGGTGGTGGCCGTGCCGCTGACCGCCGAGGGGCGCCAGCTGGGCGTGCTGACGGTCGCGGCCGACCGCCGGCGCGGGCCCTTCACCGTCGCCGACGTCGAGGTGGCCGAGCAGCTCGCCCTGCAGCTGGGGCTGGTGGTGGCGCGGGCGCAGCGCTTCGATCTCGCCGTCCGCACGTCGCACGCGCTGCAGGGCAACCTGCTGCCGCCGGCGCCCCCCGCGCTGGAGGGCCTGGAGATCGCGGTGCGCTACCTCGCCGCCACCCGCGGGGTGGAGGTGGGCGGGGACTTCTACGACGTCATCCGGATGCCGGGTGGCGAGATCGGGCTGGCGGTCGGCGACGTCGTCGGTCACGACATCACCGCCGCGGCGACGATGGGGCAGCTGCGCAGCGTCTACCGGGCGCTGCTGGCCGACGGCCCGGCTCCCGGAGCGGTCGTCGAACGGTTGCAGGCGGGCTGGCCGCTGCTGGGCCTGCAGCGGATGGCGACGGCGCTGTTCGCCACCCTGGACCCGGGGTCGGGCCGGCTCCGGATCGCCTCGGCCGGGCACCCGCCACCGGTGCTGCTGGTCCGCGGGCAGGCGTCGTTCCTGCCGGTGCCGCCGAGCCGGATGCTGGGCGCGCCGCCGTCGGTCGCCGACGAGTGGATCGGCGTGCTGCCCGACGGGGCCAGCCTGATCCTCTTCACCGACGGCCTGGTCGAGAGCCGCTCGGCCGACATCGACGAGGGGTTCGCCCTGCTGCTGGCCGCGGCCTCCTCGGCGGGGACGTCGGATCCGGGCGCGCTCTGCGACCACCTGCTGGCCGAGCTCACCGGGGCGCATCGCGCCGACGACATCGCCCTGCTGGTCCTCACCCGGGTCTGATGGCCCGGCCCCAGGGGCGGCTGTCCGGTGCACCCTGTACAACCGAGGCAGGAGTCCGCATCGAGCTGGGAGTCGCATGACCAACCCGTTGACACTGGCGCCGGCACCCCGGTCCGAGGCGGCCGAGCGCTTGCGCGGCGAGGTACGCGACTTCCTCGCCGAGGAGATGGCCGCCGGCACCTTCAGCACGCACGTGGACACCTGGCTGTCCGGCGTGGACCCGGAGTTCTCCCGCAGGCTGGGCGCGCGCGGCTGGCTGGGCATGACCTGGCCGAAGGAGTACGGCGGGCACGAGCGCACCGCGATGGAGCGCTACGCCGTCACCGAGGAGCTGCTGGCCGCCGGGGCACCGGTCGCGGCGCACTGGATCGCCGACCGGCAGTCCGGGCCCAACCTGCTGCGCTACGGGACCGAGGCCCAGCGGCGCGAGATCCTGCCGCGCATCGCCCGCGGCGAGTGCTACTTCGTCATCGGCATGAGCGAGCCGGACTCCGGCTCCGATCTCGCCTCGATCCGCACGAAGGCGGTGCGCAACGAGGCCGGCGACTGGGTGGTCAACGGGGCGAAGGTGTGGACGTCGAACGCGCACGCCTCGCACTACGGGATCGTGCTCGTGCGCACCGCGCCGGTGGACACCGCGAACCGGCACGCGGGCATGTCCCAGCTGCTGATCGACCTGTCGCTGCCGGGCATCACGGTGAACCCGATCCGCATCCTCGACGGTGGGCACCACTTCAACGAGGTGGTCTTCGAGGACGTCGTCGTGCCGGGGGACATGCTGCTGGGCACCGAGGGCGACGGCTGGCACCAGGTGACCGCCGAGCTGGCCTTCGAGCGGTCCGGGCCGGAGCGGTTCCTGTCGACATATCCCCTCGTCGCCGAGTTCGGACGTCGAGTCGTCGACTCGGGCGACCCGGCGGCGCTGGCGGTGCTCGGCCGGCTGTCGGCCCGCGTGCTGGCGCTGCGGCAGATGTCGCTGCGGATCGCGGCGGCGCTGGACCGCGGCGAGCTGCCGAACATCCCGGCCGCCCTGGTCAAGGACGTCGGGACGACGTTCGAGGCCGACGTGATCGACGAGATCCGGCGGGTGGTCGACGTGCTGCCGTCGCTGGACTCGCCCGACCCGCTGGCGCGGGCGCTGGCCGAGGCGCAGCTGCACGCGCCGGGCTACACGCTGCGCGGCGGCACCAACGAGATCCTCAGAGGGATCGTGGCTCGTGGATTGGGACTGCGCTGATGGCCTCCGACCAGGATCTGGTGATCGAGACCGTCCGCGGTCTGCTCGCCCGGCACGAGCCGTTCGACCCGACGCCGGAGCGGCGCTGGGACGCCGGGCTGTGGAGCGCGCTGGCCGAGAACGGGTTGACCGGGGTCGGGCTGCCCGAGTCGGCGGGCGGTTCCGGCGGCGAGCTGGCCGACGCGGTGGCGATCGTGCGCACGCTGGCCTCCGGCGCGGGCGCGGTGCCGGTGGCCGAGCAGCTGCTGGTGGCCGGCCCCGCGGTGATCGCGGCGGGTCTGCCGCTGCCTCCGGTCGACGAGCCGCTCACCTTCGGGCACGCCGAGGGGGTCCGGGCGACGCCGGCCGGCGACGGGTGGTCGCTCTCCGGCACCGTGGCCGACGTCCCGTGGGGCGGTGCGGCCGCGCACGTGGCGCTGCTGGCGACCGGTCCGGACGGCGCGGTGCTCGCCCTGCTGCCGACGGCGGGGCTCCCGGCCTCGGGCGCGGTGAACCTCGCCGGTGAGCCGCGGAGCACCCTCGAACTGGACGGCGTCCCGGCCGTGGCCGCGCCGCTGAACCCGGCGCAGGTGCGCGAGCTGCGGGCCGGCTACGCGCTGGCGCGGGCGGTGCAGCTGACCGCCGCGCTGGAGCAGGTGCTGGCCTGGACCGTGCAGTACGCGGGGGAGCGGCAGCAGTTCGGCCGGTCGCTGGCGAAGTTCCAGGCCATCCAGATGGAGCTCGCGGAGATGGCCGGCGAGGTGACGGCGGTGACCGCGCTGACCGACGCCGCGGTGCAGGCGCTGCACCACGGCTCGGACGACTTCTGGCTGGCGGCCGCGGCGGCGAAGGTGCGGGCGGGTGCGGCGGTCGAGGTCGTCGCGCGGTTGGCGCACCAGGTGCACGGCGCCATCGGATTCACCCAGGAGCACAAGCTGCACCACCTGACCAAGCGGCTCTGGTCGTGGCGGGACGAGGCGGGCAGCGAGCTGGTCTGGTCGAAGGTGCTCGCGCAGGGGCTGCTGGCCGACGGCCCGAACGGGCTCTGGCCGGCGCTCACCCGGGTGGTCTGACCGGGGCGTCAGCCGGGGAGGCGGCGGGCGACGCAGTCGGGCGGGCCCATCCCGGCGGAGGTGCACCACTGCTGCGCCTCCGCCTCGGAGCCGAAGGGCAGGGCGGCCAGGGTGAGCCACCAGGAGTCGTCCAGCCCGGCCCCCGGGAGATCGTCGCCCCGGAGCAGCAGCACCGGCTGGCGCGCCGTCCACGCGCGGTGCTGCACGGAGTAGCCGGTGGCGGCTGCGTCGTCGGGAATCGGCGCCGCCGCCACCTGGGGCACCCAGGCGCCCGGGGTGTCGGCGGCCACCGCGGCGTCGGCGGCGCGGATGCTCAGCAGCCCGGCGAGGTCCTGGGGCGGGCCCGCGGGGCCCAGCCCCTCGGCCTGCACGTGGCCGACGGTGGCCCCGCCGAGGAGCAGGAGCAGCGCCAGCCCCAGGCCGCCCACGGCCGTGCCCGCCACCCCGCCGGCGTCGCCGGAGTCCGCGTCCTTCTTCTTCTTCGTCTCGTCCTCCGCGCCCTCGTCCGAGGGCGAGCGCCCGTGCGCGACCGCCGATACCGCGAGGCCGAACGCGACCAGGAAGATCGCGCAGACGGTCAGCAGGTCCCAGATGCGGGCGTCCACCACGTCGAGGGTGGCCCAGGCCGCGCGCGCCGTGGCCAGCGCCAGCACTGCGCCGAGCGCGCCGACGACCAGATCGGGCAGCCGGACGCGCGCCAGGGCCAGGGCGATCACGACGACGGCGACGATGCCGGCCAGCAGCGCCACCCAGGCGGGCCAGAACCACGGCTCGCCGCCGCCCGGCCAGCGGGTCGCGGCGCTGCGGGCCACGGCGGCGGCGCGGTCGGTGATGGCGAAGTCGAGCCGGTCCAGGAGCACCGGGGCGAGGAACAACCCGAGGAGCAGCCCCGAGGCGAGCAGCAGCGGGTTCCCGGCCGGGTGCCGGCCCAGCGGGGCGCCGCCGGACAGCCGGATCCGTGGCGTCCTCGTGCGCTCCTGCTCCTCGGGCGGGCCGGTGTGCCGGCCTGGCTGGTCCGTGCTGGGGGTCGGTTCCGACGTCGCCACGTGAGTCCGTCCTGGAGATCCTGGGGGAGGGTCAGACCGTCTCGGGCACGCGCAGGTGGGCGAGCACGAGGTCGAAGGTCGCCTCGTCGGTGACCTGGCCGGCGTACCGGCGGCCCAGCTCCTGCAGCAGCGGGGCGAGCTGTGCGCCCGCCTGTTCCAGGGCGGCGTCGTCGGCGAAGGTGACCGCGGCGACGCTGCGGCCCTCCACCGGATCGGCGAGGACGCTCACGCTGCAGAAGCCAGGCAGGTCGGACAGCCGCGGCACGATGCTCTCGGCGTAGGCGTCGAGCGTGGGGTCCAGGCGGTCGGGGTCGGTGCGGCACCAGGTCACCCGGGTGCGCGCGCCCTCGGGGGCGCTCCGCTCGCGGTGCAGCAGCGCGATCTGCCACTCCTCGAGCGCCTGCGGGCTCTGCAGGATGTCGGCGGTCCGGGCGCGGATGCCGCGCATCTCCGAGGCGCTGCGGTGCAGCGCGGCGAGGTCCTCGAAGGAGCTGGTGATGATGCACCGGCCGGAGCCGCGGTCGGCGAGCATCGAGATGCCGACGAAGCCGTCCATGCCCATCAGCGCCGGCATCGCCCGGTCGCGCAGGTAGGTGAGCGCCTCGTCGATCCGGTGCGGGTCACCGTGGAACGTGGTGGAGCGTGCGTACATGCCGATTCCCCCTCGGACACCGGCGGTCGCCCCTCAGGCGTCCGCCGCCGAGGCACACTGTGACGCAGGCCACCCCTCCGCGGCCAGTCGAGCCGTCGCGGTCAGACGGCCCGGACGTTGGCGACGGCGACGGCCATGCTGAACCCGATCGGGCCCTCGGCGTCGTGCATCGTGATGTGCCCGGCCGCGACGCCGTCGTCGCTGGCGTGGCCGCCGGACTCCAGGCCGATGTGGGGTCCCACCGGGTCGCGGCTGAGCACCAACGTGTAGTCGGCGTTGATGAACTCGAGCTCGTCGTGGCTGCGGTGGGCCAGCGGGCTGGCCATGTCGGCCGCGAGCGCGGCGCGGACGAAGGGGGACAGCGTCTCGCCGTCCACCAGCGGGCTCTTCTCCCGGATCCACATGCGGCGGCGGGACGGGTCGTCGCCGAACTCGTGGAACGAGCGGCGCACGGTGGCCGGGTCGGGAGCGTCCCAGGCCGGCGTGCGCGTGGGCACCGGGCTCGGGGGCTGCTCGCCGCGGCGGAGCTGCACCGCGGTGGCCCGGGCGACCGTGCCGACGCCGGCGGCCACCGTCGCCTCGGTCACCCGGATCCGGCGCCCCTCGCGGACGACGACGCTGCTCACCTCGACCGGCTCGAACGGCGCGTTGCGGAACATGTCCACGGTGAGCCGGCTGAACTGGAACCCCGGGTCGCCGTGGGTGGTCTCCAGCGCGCGGGCCATCAGCCCGCCCAGCAGGCGGCCGTGGATCATGCCGGGCACCCACCAGCTCTTGGCGCTCTCGCCCGGGGCGAACCGGCCGTCGTCGGTCAGGGTGAAGTAGGCGGGACGGGCCACGTCACACCTTCCGGACGTTCGCCACGGCGGTCGACATGCTGAAGCCGATCGGCCCCTTCTGGTCGTGCACCGTGGCGTGCCCCACGGCGACGCCGTCGTCGCTGACGTGGCCGCCGGCGGACAGGCCGATGTACTCCCCGACCGGGTCGCGGCTCAGGGTGAGCGTGTAGTCGGCGTTGATGAACTCGAGCTCGGTCTCGCCCCGGTGGGCCACCGGGCTGCCCTCGTCGGCGGCCAGCGCGGCGCGGACGAAGGGCGTGAGCTCCTCGCCGGCCACCAGCGGGCGGTCCGCCCGGATCCACATGCCCCGGCGGGAGTGGTCACCGTCGGGGACGAAGCCGAAGTAGGGATCGGTGATCCCGGTCGGGTCGGGGGCGTCCCAGGCCGGCGTACGGGTGGGCACGGGGCTCGGCGGCTGCTCACCACGGCGCAGCTGCACGCCACTCGCCCGGGCGACGACGCCGATGCTGGTCAGCACCCGCGCCTCGGTGACACGGATCCGGCGTCCCTCGCGGATGACCTCCGTGGTCACCTCGATCGGCTCGAACGGGGCGTTGCGGAACAGGTCGACGGTGAGCCGGCTGAACTGGAACTCGGGAGCACCGAACGCGGTGTCAAGCGCGCGGGCCAGCAGGCCGCCGAGCAGGGGACCGCTCAGCATGCCGGGGGTCCACCAGCTCCGGGCGTCCTCGTCCGGGACGAAGCGGCCGTCGGTCAGCGTGAAGAAGGCGGGCCGCACGAGCAGGCTCCTCAGGGTGTTGCGAGGACCTGGTCGGGCCCTTCGGGAGACGGGATGGGTGCCCCGAGCCTATCGCCGCCGGCGATCCGGGCCCGGTCGGCCGCCGGCGGTCCCCGGTCAGCGCAGGTGGCGCAGGAAGGCGTCCGGCCGGCGGAGGAAGGCCCGCCAGGAGGTGACCAGGTCGCAGTCGTCGTAGTCGACCGGGGTGATGCCGCGCTCGTCGAGCTGCAGCAGCGCGGCGCCGGGCAGCGCGGCGAGGACGGGGGAGTGCGTGGCCATGACCACCTGACTGCCCGCGGCGAGCATGTCCTGCAGGATCGTCAGCAGCATGAGGCTGCTGTCGAAGGAGAGCGCCGACTCCGGCTCGTCGAGGACGTAGAGACCGGGCTCGGCCACCATGCCGGCGAGCACCTGGAGGAAGCCCTCCCCGTGGCTGCGGCCCAGCAGGGGGCCGTCGATGCGCTCGCTCCAGCGCCCGCGGGCGGAGAACTGGTCGGCCTGGGCGTGCAGCCGCTCGGCCCGGAGGAACAGCCCGCCGGTCGGCCCGCCGCGGGTGCAGGCCAGCCGCAGTGACCGGTGCAGGTCGGAGTCCTCGTCGGCCGGCTCCGCGATCGACCGCTGCAGCCAGTCCTGGCGGAAGGCGGTGATCCGCCGCGCCCACGACGCCGCTATGGCCTCGACCAGCGTCGACTTCCCGGCGCCGTTGGCCCCGATGAGCACCGTCGCCCCCGGCGCCAGCGCGAGCCCCGAGTCGTACACGTGCCGCACCGCCGGGACGGTGTAGGGCCAGCGCGTCGGGTCGGACTGCCCGCGGTCGATGGTCAGCCCGGTGACCGGCGCGCCGGGCTGCCGGCCTGTGCCGGATCGGGCCGCGGAGGACATGGCGCGATCCTGGCAGCCGATCGACCCGGCGCGGCCCCCGAGGCATGTGCTGCGGGTCACCGGCCGGGCGCGGAGCGGTGATCGCCGCGCAACTGGCCGGACACACGGTCTTCCTAGCTTCCTCGGCGAGGGGGCCGCGCGGCCCCACCGAGGAGGGCCTCCATGTCCGGTCAGCACCCCCAGCGTCGGCGTCCGTGGCCGGCCCGCCAACGGCTCGGGCGGCGTGCTCCCGCCGTCCTGCTGGCCCTCACGGTGCTGCTCAGCGCCTGCGGTTCCGGGGACACCGGCTCGGGCGGCTCCGCCGAGGACGGCGGCACGCTGATCATCGGGATGGAGTCGGAGGCCGACGTCCTGGACCCGCCGCGCACGGGCAGCTGGGTCACCACGCGGGTCACGCGGCAGATGTACGAGGGCCTCATCGACGAGGACCTGTCGAAGTCCTCCGACGAGGTACCGATCCCGCCGCTGCGCCCGGCCCTGGCCGAGTCGTGGGAGGTCTCCGACGACGGCCTGGTCTACAGGTTCCACATCCGGCCGGACGTGACGTTCCACGACGGCACGGAGCTGGACGCCGAGGCCGCCGCCTTCAACATCCGGCGGATGTGGGACGAGTCGTTCGAGTTCTACGACACCAAGTCGGCCGCGCAGAGCGCCTTCGTCTGGCAGCACCTGACCGCGGTGGAGACGCCGGACCCGATGACGCTGGAGCTGACCATGGCCCAGCCGTTCTCGGCCTTCCCGCGGCTGCTCACCCAGGGCGGCTACAACACGATCATCAGCCCCACGGCGCTGGCGAAGTGGGGCAACGACGAGATCGCCGACCACCCGACGGGCACCGGTCCCTTCCGGTTCGTCGACCGCGTGCGCGGCCAGCGGATCACCCTCGAGCGCAACGAGGAGTACTGGGGCGAGAGGGCGAAGCTCTCCCGGGTGGTCTTCCGGCCGCTGCCGGACGCCAGCACCCGGGCCGCGGCCCTGCGCGCCGGCGAGGTCGACATGATCGCGGCGCCGTCCCCGGACAGCCTGCAGAACCTCCGCGACGCCGGCTTCGTCGTCTCCGAGGGCGCACCTCCGCACCTGTGGTTCCTGAGCCTCAACGTCGCCGAGGGCCCGACGAGCGACGTCCGGGTGCGGCAGGCGATCAACCTGGCGATCGACCGCGACGGGCTGGTCTCGGACCTGCTCAAGGACACCGCCGTGCCGGCACAGAGCGTGCTCCCGCCGGCCAACGCTGCGGCCGTGCCCGACCCCGACGCCTACGGCTACGACCCGGAGGAGGCCCGGCGCCTGCTCGCCGAGGCCGGCTTCGCCGACGGGTTCTCCACGGTGCTGACCACCTCGACCTCCGGGTCCGGCCAGATCATCCCCGTGGAGATGGCCGAGTACATCCAGGCGAACCTCGCCGACGTGGGCATCCGGGTGGAGATCCGTGCCTCGGAGTGGATCTCCTACCTCACCACCTACAACCAGGGGCTGGCGCCGGAGGTCGGGATGGCGCAGATGTCCTGGGGGATGAGCTCGCCGTACTGGCTGAACATCCTCAACTCGTCGTCCCTGGTGGCGCCGAACGGGCCCAACGTCGCGGGCTTCTCGTCCCCGGAGCTGGACGCGCTCATGCAGCAGGCGGCCACCGCCACCGACGAGGACGCCGCCGACGAACTGTGGAAGCAGGCGGTCGTCCTGGCCCAGGAGGCCCGGGCCATCGCCCCCGTCGTCAACGACAAGGCGCCCTACGTCCTGAGCGCGGACGTGCGCGGCTTCGTCTCGCCGAGCGAGGAGTGGTTCGACCTCAACGCGGTCTGGATCGACTGACCGTGCCGCTCTCCCATCCCTCTCGAGAACGGGGCACCCCCATGGCACGACCACGCATCGCCGTCTTCGCAGGGCCGACGGCGACCATCGGCAACAGCCCGCCGCTGGTCACGTCCAACCAGGCACGACGCCGGCACGGCCTCGAGCCGCTGCTCAACCCGGACGGCACCGCCCCGCGGTTCGACGTGCTGCGCCCGCAGCGGCTCGCCGCACCGGTCACCGTCTACATCGAGGCCTTCACCGCGCACCCGCTGGAGGCGGACGCCGCGGAGCTCTACGCGCCCCCGGACGGGTGGCTCGCGGCCGACGGCACCTTCTCCGAGGTGGAGCCCGAGGGCGGTGGCACCCCGGTGCTGGTGGCCGAGCTGCGGCCGGAGGACGGGCTCGTCCCGCTGCCGTACATGGCCCGCCAGGCGGACGGCTCGGCGTGGGAGGACGCGACGACGGCCCCGCTCGCGGCCGCAGCCCGCTCCCGCCAGACCTTCTACCCCGACGCCAGCCGGATCTACGAGGAGATCGACCGGCTCGGCGCAGGCGGGGACGGCCGGCCGGTGGAGCTGTCCTCCGTGGCCGACTTCGACTTCTACCGCCCGGCACCCTCCGGCGGGTACACGAAGGGCCTCCCGGGGGGCCGGCGGACAGACACCGGCGAGGGGGACGTCGACCCGGAGCTGCTGGGCGAGGACTACTTCGTCTACTACCCGCACCACCTCGGCCGGGAGCCGAGCCTGGCGGTGCTCGCCCGCGCGACGAACGAGGTGCAGGCGGCCGCGTCGTCGGGCCGGTACGCCGGCCTGCAGTGGCTGGAGGGGAGTCCGACGACCGAGGAGACGATGTACTGGCTGGGCCTGGTGGTCGACACCGACATCCCGCTCGTCGGGCACTCGGCGCAGCGCCCGCACCAGACGCTGAGCGCCGACGGTGACCGCAACCTCGTCGACGGCGTCAAGTACATCCTGTCCGGGGTCGCGCTTGATGCCGACGGCCGCAATCGGATGGGTGCGGTCATGGTCGTCGATGAGATGGTGTTCGCAGCACGGGAGGTCACCAAGACCGACGCCCGCCCGGGGAACTACGAGGTGGTCGGCGGGCACGGCGGCGTCGTGGCCGACATCGGGGGGTTCGGCCCGCCGCAGGTGACCTTCGTGTCCTCGCGGCGGCACACGTTCTGCTCCGACGTCCGGCTGTCGGTGCTCCCGTCGTCGGTGTTCGGGGTGACCGGTTCCCTGTCCGGCGGCGTGGGCACCGTGGAGGTCCCCGTCAAGGACGCCGACGGCGCGCTCCTGTCTGGGGCCATGCCGGTCGTCACGCTCACGAAGTACAGCCGGTACACCCCGCACGTCACGAGCGCGGCCGACCGGCCGGACCCGTCGGGTGAGGTGGAGGTGCTGGCACGCATCGAGGCCAACCTGGCCTCCGCCCCGCTGGCCGGCTTCGTCGAGGAGGGCATGTCGCCCTACGGCATCTCCAACCCGACGACGGATGCGGCGCTGAGCGCGGCGATCTTCTCCGGGATGCCGGTGGTCCGCGTGGGCCGGGGCAACACCGGCGGCATGGCCTACAAGTACAGCTCGGTGTTCGTCACCGGCAACAACCTGTCGGCCACCAAGGCGCGCATCCTGCTCATGGCCGCCCTGCTGAAGTTCGGTGCGCTGCCCCCGGCCGCCGACCCGTACAACCCGACGGCGGACGAGTGGGCGGCGACGGAGAAGGCCGTGGCGGCCTACCAGGAGGTGTTCGACACCCACTGACGCGGAACGGGGGCCGGCGCCGTCGTGGCGCCGGCCCCGTGGTCCCGGTCCCGGTCAGCGGTGCGGGATGCCCCCGGGGCCGTGGCCCTCGGGCACCTGCTCGCCCTCGGCCACCGGGCCGGGCGGGGTGCCGTCGCCGAACGGGGAGCCGCCCAGCTCCTCGCGGCCGTGCGGGGTCAGCCAGACCGAGGTGTCCGGCCCGGCCGGGATGATCTGCGTCGGGTTGATGTCGGCGTGGACGACGTAGTAGTGCTCCTTGATCTGCGGGAAGTCCGTCGTGTCGCCGAACCCGGGGGTCTGGAACAGGTCGCGCGCGTAGCCCCACAGCGCCCGGAACTCGGTCAGCTTCTGCCGGTTGCACTTGAAGTGCCCGTGGTAGACGGCGTCGAAGCGGGCGAGCGTGGTGAACAGCCGGACGTCGGCCTCGGTGATCGTGTCGCCCATGAGGTAGCGGCGGTCGGTGAGCCGCTCCTCGAGCCAGTCCATCGCGGTGAACAGCCGCTCGTAGGACTTGTCGTAGGCGCGCTGCGAGCCGGAGAAGCCGCACCGGTACACGCCGTTGTTGACCTCGGTGTAGACGCGCTGCATGACCTCGTCCATCTCGTCCCGCAGGTGCTCCGGGTAGAGGTCCGGTGCGCCGTCCCGGTGGAACTGCGTCCACTCGGTGGAGAAGTCGAGGGTGATCTGCGGGAAGTTGTTGGTGACGACGGCCTTCGTCGGGACGTCGACGACGGCCGGCACCGTGATGCCCTTCGGGTACTCGGGATCGCGGGCGAAGTACGCCTCCTGCAGCCGCTCGTAGCCCAGCACCGGGTCGCGGCCGCCGGGGTCGAGGTCGAAGGTCCAGCTGCGCTCGTCGTGCGTGGGCCCGCAGAGGCCCATCGAGATCGCCGACTCCAGGCCGAGCAGCCGGCGCACGATGATCGTGCGGTTGGCCCAGGGGCAGGCGCGCGCGGCGATCAGCCGGTAGCGGCCCGCCTCGACCGGCCAGCCGTCCCGGCCGTCGGCGGTGATCCGGTCCTCGATGTACTTCGTGTCCCGCTGGTACTCCGGCTCGACGTAGCCCGATCCGCTGGTGCTCGTGTCACTCACTCCGCCAGCCTGCCCGGTCCCGGTCCCGCTCACACCCCGCCGGGCCGACGTCACCCCGTGCGCCGGTCGTCCTCCGCCCCCGATCGCTCCGGGAGGGGCCGTGCGGCGCAGAATGCGAAGAGCGGGCGCCGAGGGGTGCCAGGAGTGGGGGAGCACGTGGTCGCGGTCGGGCAGAGCCCCTTCGACACCAGCGGCATCGAGGTCGGCGCGGACGGGATCCGGCGCTACACCGCGGTCGGAGGCACGGTCGTCGACATGCTGCGCCGGACCGTGGAGCGGTACCCGGAGCGGCCGGCCGTCCTCGAGCTCGGTGGCCCGTCGGTGACCTTCGCCGAGCTGTGGGACCGCGCGCTGCGCGTCGCGGGCGGGCTGCGCGACGCCGGGGTCCGGCCCGGTGACCGGGTGGCGATCCGGCTGGGCAACGGGCTGGACTGGGCGCTGGCCTTCTGGGGCGGGCACCTGGCCGGGGCGATCGTCGTGCCGATGAACACCCGGCTGGCCGAGCCCGAGGTCGAGTACATCCTGGGCGACTGCGGGGCCGCGTACGTCGTCCTCCCCGACGCCCCGCTGCCCGACGGCGAGCCCGGCGAGGTGCCCGAGCGCGAGCACCGTGACGTCGCCGCGCTGTTCTACACGTCGGGCACGACCGGCCGGCCCAAGGGCGCCATGCTCACCCACGAGAACTTCCTGTCGACAGTGGAGAGCGTGATCCGCTGCCGGAGCCTGGCGCGCGGCCCGGAGCACGTCGGGCTCATCTCGGTGCCGCTGTTCCACGTCACCGGCTGCTGCTCGCAGTTCATGACCCAGATGGGCCTCGGCGGGCTGTCGGTCGTCATGCCGCAGTTCACCCCGGCGGCGTTCCTCGCGGCGATCCAGGAGCACCGCGTCACGCTGGTGACCGCGGTCCCGACCATCTTCGAGCTCGCCCTTCGGCACCCCGACTTCGCCACGACCGACGTCTCGTCGATCCGGACGCTCAGCTACGGCGGCTCCCCGATCGCGCCGGAGCTGGTGCACCGGCTGCTGGCGGCCTTCCCGCACGCGCGGGTGGGCAACGGGTTCGGGCTGTCGGAGACCTCGGCGATCGCCACCTTCCTGCCGCACGAGTACGCCGTCGACCACGCCGAGTCGGTCGGCTTCCCGACTCCGGTGAACGAGGTACGCCTGGACCGGCCCGATCCGGTGTCCGGCGTGGGGGAGCTGCTGGTGCGCGGGCCGAACGTGGTCGCCGGCTACTGGGGCGACCCGGCGCGGACGGCGGAGACGTTCGTCGACGGCTGGCTGCACACCGGCGACATCGCCGCGATCACCGACGGCATGGTGCGGATCGTCGACCGCGCCAAGGACATGATCAACCGCGGCGGCGAGAACGTGTACTCCGTCGAGGTGGAGAACGCGCTGGCCGCGCACCCCGACGTGCTGGAGGTTGCCGTCGTCGGCGTCGCCGATCCGGTGATGGGCGAGAAGGTGGGCGCCGTCGTCCTGCCCCGGCCCGGTGCGCCGGAGGACTTCGTGCCCTCGCTGATCGCCTTCGCCCGCGAGCGGCTGGCCGACTACAAGGTGCCGCAGTACGTCCGGGTGCTGGGCGAGGCGCTGCCGCGCAACGCCGGCGGCAAGGTGCTGAAGACGACGTTGCGCGGCACCGGGGGCTGGGTCGAGGTACCGCGGCGGTGAGCCGCCGGCGGTTCAGGGGCCGGCGCGGCTGAGGACCTCGGTGCCGTCGGGGCGGTGGGTGTGCCAGCGACCGGTGCCGGGGTCGCGGCGGATGGTGAACCCGCCCTCGTGACAGCTCGTGTGGTGCCGCTCGCAGAGCAGTGCCCCGTTGTCGCAGCTCGTGGGGCCGCCGTGCGCCCAATGGACGACGTGGTGGACGTCGCACCACTCGGGGAGGGCGTCGCAGCCGGCGAAGACGCAGTGCTCGTCGCGTAGTTCGATGGCCCGGCGGATAGCGGCGCTCGCGGTGCGCTGGGCGCGGCCGACATCCAGCGGCAGGCCGTCCGGACCGGTGATGATGCGGGCGACACCGGCGTCGCAGGCCAGCCGCCGGGCGGTCTCGGGGGTGATCGGCCCCGACCAGGCCAGCCTTCCGCCGGTCACGCCGGGGGCGCCGCGTTCGGCGCACAGCGCCAGCCAGTCGATGGTGACCCGCGCGTGCGGCCGTTCGCCGCGGACGTCGGGCAGGGTGCCGCCGTCCAGCGCGCCCTTGGCGAGGGCGACGAGGGCGTCGGCCTGCCGCTCGGCGTGGCCGCGCGGGTCACCGGCGGGCCGGTCGCCGTTCATCAGCGCTGCCAGGGCGGTGTGCAGGTACTCGCCGCCGACTGCGTCCATCTCGCCGCGCAGGTGGACCCGGCCGTCGAGCCCGGGGGCCATGGTGAAGCGGCGGCGGGTGTCGGCGGCGTCGTCCAGCGCGCCGTCGGGGTCGACGCCGGCGACCCACTGGGCTACGCCGCGGCCGGTCTCGTTCGGGGCCGTGGCCCGGGCCAGGTCGGCCAGGATCGAGTCGGTCTCGACGAGGTCGATGCCGGCCGCGGCCGCCTGGGCGATCCGGCGGGGGGTCAGGGCCTTGGTGATGACCGGGCGTGGGCCGCGCTGATGGCACCGTCGGCGAAGGCGGCGGCGGTGGCGGGCAGCTGCTCGAGCCGACGGCCGGTCGAGACCGTCGCCGTCGCCTCTGCTGGGTCCATTCGGCAGCTGCCGCGCAACCACGCCTTCATCGACACTGCGCCGTCGCGGTCGTAGGCCTCGCGCCGATCGGCGGCGCGGACAGCTCGGGTGACCGCAGCGGTCATCCGGTTGGTGGCGGTCACCAGGCCGGCGACGAGGTCGAGCAGTCCGTCAGGGGACAGCTCGTCGAGGTCGATCCCGGCGAGCTCGTCGAGGGCGGACAGCAGCTCGGACACCACGCCCCCTCCCGCTCGATCAGCTGGTCGACACGTCCAGACTAGAGCGGGGGTACGACAGAAACCGCAGGTCAGGCGGCCTGTTCCGGCCGCCGCGCACCGTCGCCGTCACGCTCGACGACGACGGTGCGCGGCGGTGGTCGTCAGCCGATCGCGGGAGGCGGCGGCGGCGCGAAGACGTTCTTCTCGAAGGCGTCCGAGGCGCGCAGGATCGTGCGCTCGTCACCGTGCTTGCCGATCAGCATCATCCCGACCGGCAGACCCGCCTCGGTCATGGCGCACGGCAGGCTGATCGCCGGGTGCCCGGAGACGTCGAACGGCGCGGTGTTGACGATCATCTCCAGCCCGCGGGCCACGACGTCGGCGGTCGGGGCGTCCGCCGGCGGGAGCACCGTGGCGACCATCGGCAGGGTCGGCATCACGAGCAGGTCGTACTCCGCCAGCACGGCGTCGTAGGCAGCGGTGAGCGCCGGCACGAGGTTCATCGCCTTGGCGTAGTAGGCGCCGCCGTAGGTGTCGAGCATCCACTGACCGGCCAGCAGCGTGAGCTTCACCGTGTCGGAGAACTTGTCGGCCCGTTCGGCCTGCCCGCGGGCGAAGTGCTCGAGCAGGTCGGGGGAGTAGCGGCCGCGCCAGCCGGTGCCCATGCCGTTGCCGCGCAGCATGGTGTCGACCATGCCCTCGCTGGCCACCGCGCTCCAGATCGGCATCGCGGCGCTGTGCCACGGGATGGACACCTCCTCCACGACCGCCCCGAGCTCCGCGTACCGGGCGACCGCCGCGCGGACCGCCGCGTCGACCTCCGGCTCCGAGAGCCCCTCGATCGCGAAGCCCTCCCGGACGACGGCGATGCGCAGCCCCGTCACGTCGCCGGTGAGCGCGTCGGCGTAGGAGGCCTGCCGCGGCGGCGCGGACTGCGGCCCGCCCTGGCGCGGGTCCATCCCGTCGGTGCCCGCGAGCACCTCCAGCAGCAGCGCGACGTCGGCGGTCGTGCGGGCCATCGGCCCGAGGTGGTCGACGGTCGGCTCGATCGGCATGGCGCCGGTGTAGGGGACCAGCCCCCAGGTCGGCTTGAGGCCGTAGATGCCGGTCCAGCCGGCGGGCATGCGCACCGACCCGCCCTGGTCGCCGCCGACGGCCATGTCGACGACCCCGGCCGCCACCAGCGCCGCCGATCCGCTGGACGAGCCACCGGTGGCCCGGTCGAGGTCGTAGGGGTTGCGCACGGGGCCGGTGTCGGAGGTGTGGCTGCCGCCGGAGAAGCACAGGTGCTCGCAGACGGACTTGCCCAGGATGGTGCCGCCGGCGTCCAGGATCCGCTCGACCACGGTGGCGTCCGCGGCGGGCACGAACCCCTCGAGCACGGCGCTGCCGTTCATCATCGGGATCCCGGCGACGCTGATGTTGTCCTTGATGGCGAGGGTCTTCCCCGCCAGCGGGCCGTCGGGTGCGCCCTCGATCCGGGCGGTGACGTACCAGGCGCCGTAGGGGTTGTCGGCCGGCTCCGGCCGGGTCGCCGGACCGCGCTCGTACCGGACCTCCGGCACCGCGCTCTCCATCGCGTCCAGCGCGTCGTACCCGACCAGCGGACCCGCCTCGAGCAGGGCGCCGAACGTCTCGAGCTGGTCGGCGTCGAGCGTGAAGTGGAATTGCTTCGCGATGCGGGACAGGTCGTCTGCGGACGGGCGGGAAACCGGCACGGGTCACCTCTCGGGAATGGGCAGGGGACCCTACCGTAGGAGCGGATTGTTTCCCGCCGGTTCCGATCCGTTTGCCGGTCCGGATGGGCATTCGCGCAGGTCGGAGCAGCGTTCCGGACGTGAGCCGCGCCACTCTTCCGTTGGTTCCAGGGCGGAAACGCCGCAGCAACAAAGCGCCCTTACGTTCTGCTCGGTCGCTCCGCCAGCGTCGTCCGGATGCGCCGATCCCCATTTCCAGCCCCACCTGCCCGTGGTGCTTCGTGCTGCCCCGATGGAGGGATCCAACCTTGCTCACCACCTTTGACCGTGGAGCCCGCCGGCCGCGTGCCGGCCGGCTCTCGGCCGGCCTCCTGGCGCTGGCTCTGCTCGTCTCGGCCTGCGGCGGCGCGGACGCCGCCGACAACGGTCCCGCCGGCGATCCGCAGAGCGGCGGCACCCTCGCCATCGGCATCGAGTCCGACACCGACGTGCTGGACCCGCACCGCGCCGGCGGCTGGGTCACCTACCGCGTGAACCGGCAGATGTACGAGGCGCTCGTCGACGAGGACCTCTCGAAGACCTCCGAGGAGGCGCCCATCCCGGAGATCATCCCCGGGCTCGCCGAGTCCTGGGAGGTCTCCGAGGACGGCATGACGTACACCTTCCACCTCCGCGAGGGCGTGACGTTCCACGACGGGACGGACTTCGACGCCGAGGCGGTCGTGTTCAACGTCCGGCGCATGAGCGACCCGACCTTCGAGTTCTACGACGACCGCTCGGCCGGGCAGACCGTGTTCGTCTGGCAGCACCTGGCCTCGGTCGACGCGGTGGACCCGCTCACCGTCGAGATGACGATGACGCAGCCGTTCTCGGCCTTCCTGCGCCTGCTCACCCAGGGCGGCGGCGGCTCGACCGGGATCATCAGCCCGACCGCGCTGGAGAAGTACGGCAACGACGAGATCGCCGACCACCCCACGGGCACCGGACCCTTCAGGTTCGTCGACCGCATCCGCGGCCAGCGCATCACCCTGGAGCGCAACGAGGACTACTGGGGCGAGAAGCCCTACCTCGACAGCGTCGTCTTCCGGCCGCTGCCCGACCCCTCCACGCGGGTGTCCGCGCTGCGGGCCGGTGAGGTCGACATGATCGCCGTCCCCTCGCCCGACAGCGTGTCCAGCCTCGAGGAGGCCGGCTTCGAGGTCGCGACCAGCGCGCCGCCGCACCTCTGGTACCTGGCCTTCAACATGACCGACCCGATCTTCTCCGACGTCCGGGTCCGGCAGGCGGTCAACTACGCCATCAACCGCGAGGGCATGTCCGAGGACCTGCTGCAGGGCACGGTCAACCCGGCCTACAGCGTCCTGCCCCCGGCCAACAGCGCCTACGAGGCCAGCGAGGAGTACTTCGAGTACGACCCCGAGCGGGCCAAGGAGCTGCTCGCGGAGGCCGGCTACGCCGACGGGTTCGAGACCACCCTGATGACCTCGGTGGACGGCTCGGGGCAGATCGTCCCGGTCCCGATGGCCGAGTACATCCAGCAGGACCTGGCCGACGTCGGCATCCGGGTCGAGCTCGACACCACGGAGTGGATCACCTACCTCACCGAGTGGGCCGAGGGCATCCCGGCCGGTACCGGGATGGCCCAGATGTCCTGGGGCATGACGACGCCGTACTGGCTGCGCAACGTCACCTCCTCGACCCTGCAGGCGCCCAACGGCTCCAACGTCGGGCACTACAGCAACCCGGCGCTCGACGAGGTCATGCAGCAGGCGGCGACGGCGCTCGACGAGGCCACCGCCGACGACCTGTGGCGCCAGGCCGCCGAGATCGTGCACGAGGACGCGGCCATGGCCCCGATCGTGAACGACAAGGCGCCCTACGTGCTCAGCGGCGACGTGCAGGGCTTCGTGAACCCGAGCGAGGAGTGGTACGACCTCAAGTCGGTGTGGCTGCGCTGATGGCCGGTTACCTCGCCCGCCGCGCGGGCTCGATGATCCTGGTCCTGCTCGGGGTGTCCGTCCTGGTCTTCCTGATCATGCAGCTGGTCCCGGGCGACCCCGTCCGGACGATGCTCGGTCCCACCGCGACGGCGGAGTCCATCGCCGCCGTGCGGGCCGACCTCGGCCTCGACCAGCCGCTCGTGCAGCAGTACGTCAGCTACCTCGGCGGCCTGCTGCAGGGCGACCTCAACACCTCGCTCACGATGGCCCAGCCGGTCGCGGAGATCGTGTTCCCGAAGCTCGGCAACACGATCATCCTGGCCGCGGGGGCGCTGGTGATCTGCCTGGTCATCGGCGTCCCGCTGGGGGTGCTGGCGGCCACCCGCCAGTACTCGCTGTTCGACCGGGGGGCGATGTTCCTGTCGCTCGCCGGGGCCAGCGTGCCGGTCTACTGGGCGGCGCTGGTCGTGATCAGCATCTTCGCCCTGAAGCTCGGCTGGCTCCCGACGTCGGGCATGTACGACGTCCGGGAACCCGGCGGGCTCGGGGACCTGCTCCGGCACCTCGTCCTGCCGGCGGCCACCGCGGCGGTGGTCCCGACGGCGGTCATCGCGCGGCTCACCCGCAGCGTGATGGTCGAGGCCCTGCAGCAGGACCACATCCGGATGCTCCGCGCCAACGGCGTCCCCGAGCGGCAGATCGTCTGGAAGCACGCCCTCCGGAACGCCCTGCCGCCCATCGTGAACATCGTCGGCCTGCAGGTCGGCTACCTGCTGGGCGGCGTCATCTTCATCGAGGTGGTGTTCAGCTGGCCCGGTCTCGGCGGGCAGCTCTACACGTCGATCACCTCGAACGACATGCCGATCATCCAGGCCGGCGTCCTGTTCATCGCGCTGGTCTTCGTGGTCGTCAACCTCATCGCCGACATCGTCGTCGCGCTCCTCGACCCACGTACCAGGGAGGCCGTCGGATGACCTCGACGACACTCGGCCAGAAGGTCGTCTCGCCGGTGGCCGCCGGCGACACGGTGGCCGCGCAGATCAAGAGCCGTTCCCGTCCCGCACTGATGTGGCGGGCGCTGCGCAGGGACAAGGCGGCCGTCGTCTCCATCGGGATCCTCGTGTTCCTGACGCTGGTGGCGGTGTTCGCGCCGCTGCTGGCGCCCTACGACCCGCTCGACGGCGATGCCTCGCAGCGGCTGGAGGGCATCGGCACCCCCGGTCACCTCCTGGGGCTGGACGGCCAGGGGCGGGACATCCTCTCCCGGCTGATCTACGGCGGGCGCTACTCGCTGACCGTCGCCGTCCTGCCGGTGCTCGCGGCCGCGCCGATCGCGCTGCTGATCGGCATGTTCGCCGGCTACTTCGGCGGCCGGACGGGCAACGCGGTGATGCGCGTCCTGGACGTGCTGTTCGCGTTCCCGGTGGTGCTCCTCGCGATCGCCATCGCCGCGGTCCTCGGCCCGGGCCTGGCCAACGTCATGCTCGCGATCGGCATCACGATGGTCCCCTACATGGCCCGGGTCGTGTACACGGCGACGGTCCAGGAATCGGCCAAGGAGTACGTCGAGGCGGCCCGCGCAGCCGGGGCGACGCAGGCGCAGATCCTGCGCCAGCAGCTCATGCCGAACGTGATGTCGCCGCTGGTCGTCTACGGCACCAGCCTCTGCGGCCTGATGATCGTGCTCGCCGCCGGCCTGAGCTTCCTGGGCGTCGGCGTCACCCCGCCGGCGCCGGACTGGGGCGTCATGACCAGCGACGGGCGCAGCGTCCTGCTGGAGGGCTACGGCCACGTGGCGACGATCCCCGGCCTGGTGATCCTCGTCGCGGCGCTCGCCTTCAACCTCATCGGCGACGGCATCCGCGACGCCCTCGACCCGCACAAGCAGACCAGTTGAGCGCGACAGGAGAACCGACGATGACCGAACCACTGCTGCGCGTCGAGAACCTGCAGACCCACTTCGCCTCCGAGCTCGGCACCATCAAGGCCGTCGACGGGGTGTCCTTCGACATCCCCCGCGGCGGCATCCTCGGGATGGTCGGGGAGTCCGGGTCGGGCAAGAGCGTGACCGGGCTGTCCATCCTGCGGCTGCTCGGCTCCCGCAACGCCACGATCGCCGGCGGCCGGATCCTCTTCCGGGGCGAGGACCTGCTGCAGAAGTCCGAGGCCGAGATGCGGGCCATCCGTGGCGGCAGCATCAGCATGGTCTTCCAGAACGCGATGACCAGCCTGGACCCGTTCTTCCGGGTGGGGGAGCAGCTGGTGGAGGTCCTCCGGCTGCACCAGGGGCTGTCGAAGAAGGAGGCCCGCGAGAAGGCGCTGAACGCCCTCGAACTGGTGCGCATCCCCGATCCGGTGGCCAAGCTGAAGAGCTACCCCCACCAGCTCAGCGGGGGGCAGCGGCAGCGCGTCGTCGTCGCCCTGGCGCTGGCCTGCGAGCCGGACCTGCTGATCGCCGACGAGCCGACGACGGCGCTGGACGCCACGGTCCAGAAGCAGATCATCGAGCTGCTCCAGGAGATCAACCAGGAGCTGGGGACGGCGATCCTGATGGTCACCCACGACATGGGCGTGGTGGCGCACATGTGCCGGACGGTGGCGGTCATGTACGCGGGCCGGATCGTCGAGCACGGCGACGTGGCCGACGTGCTGAGGACCCCGCAGCACCCCTACACCCGGGGCCTCATGGCCTCGGTCCCGCGGCTGCGCACCGAGGCCGCCGGCGAGGGGCACGTGCGGCAGCGGCTGTACCAGATCGGCGGCTCGGCGCCGCTGCCCCTGCGGCTCACCGACGGGTGCGCCTTCGCACCCCGGTGCCCCGAGGTGGGCCCGGAGTGCTGGGAGGTGGACCCGCCGACGGTGGCGTCCGGAGCAGGGCAGGAGGCGGTCTGCCACCGGCGGGCCGAGGAGAAGGCAGCAATGGCGGGGGTGGCTCAGCATGTCGGGGCGTGACGTACTGGTGCAGGCACAGGACCTGCGGAAGGTCTACGCGAAGCCGACGCTCTTCGGCACCGGGGAGGAGTTCGTCGCCGTCCAGGGGGCGACCTTCGACGTCCTCCGGGGGGAGACCTTCGGGCTGATCGGGGAGTCCGGGTCGGGCAAGACCACGATCGGGCGGATGCTGCTGCGGCTGGTCGAGCCCACAAGTGGCTTCGTCGGCTTCGACGGGCACGACGTGACCCGGCTGACCCCGAAGGGCATGCGCCGGCTGCGGCAGCGCATGCAGATCGTCTTCCAGGACTCCGGGTCGGCGTTCAACCCGCGCCGCGCGGTGGGCGAGCAGGTGGCCTTCCCGATGCGCCAGTTCGACCTCTGCCCGAAGAACGAGGTGCGCGACCGGGTGGTGGACCTGCTGGAGCACGTGGGCCTGCGCGCCGACCAGGCCGACCGCTATCCGCACGAGTTCTCCGGCGGTCAGCGCCAGCGGCTGGGCATCGCCCGGGCGCTGGCCAGCGAGCCGGAGTTCCTGCTGCTGGACGAGCCCACCTCGGCCCTCGACGTCTCGGTGCAGGCGCAGATCCTGAACCTGCTCCAGCAGCTGCAGGAGGAGCGGCACCTGACGATGCTGCTCATCACGCACAACCTGGCGCTGGTGCAGCACATGTGCGACCGCGCCGCGGTGCTGCACCACGGCGAGCTGGTCGAGTCCGGCCCGGTGGACGACATCTTCCACAAGCCGCAGAACGAGGTCACCCGCCGGCTGCTCGACGCCGTCCTCGAGCCGGTGGCCGCATGACCGCCGTCGAGGAGACGACGACGACCGCGGACCCGGGGGCGGTCGCCGACCGGTTCCGGGCGCTCCCGCTGCGGGACCTCGAGCCCGCCCGCGGGGTGCGCTACCCGGAGCCGGGCGGTGCCCCGGCCGAGGGGGCGGTCGTGCCGGGTGCACCGGTCGCTGCCGGGCGTGCGCCGGGTGACGACCCGGCCGCGCTCGGCCTGCAGGAGGCGGCCGCGCTGGTCGCCTCGGGCGAGCTGAGCTCCACCGCGCTGGTCGCGGCGGTGCTGGCCCGGATCGACCGGGCTGACGGCGTCCTGCAGTCCTACGCCGACGTGTACGCCGACGAGGCGCTCGCGCTGGCGGCCGAGGCCGACGCGGCGGTGCGCGACGGCCGCCCGCTGGGGCCGCTGCACGGGCTGCCGGTGGCGCTCAAGGACCTCTACGACGTCGCCGGCCGGCCCACCCTGGCCGGCTCCGACGTCCGGACCGGGCACGTCGCGGACGCCGACTCGGAGGTCACCCGCCGGCTGCGGGCGGCCGGCGCGATCGTCGTCGGCAAGACCGTCACCCACGAGTTCGCCTTCGGCGTCGTCTCCGCGCCCACCCACAATCCGTGGGACGTCGGCACCATCCCGGGCGGCTCCAGCGGCGGCTCGGGTGCGGCGGTCGCGGCCGACCTCTGCCTGATGGCGATGGGCTCCGACACCGGCGGCTCCATCCGGATCCCCGCGGGGCTCACGGGGGTGGTCGGGCTCAAGGCGACCTACGGGCGGATCAGCAAGCGCGGGGTCGCGGCGCTGAGCTGGTCGCTGGACCACGCCGGCCCGCTCACCAAGACCGTCGGCGACGCAGCACTCTGCCTGCAGGTGCTCGCCGGGCACGACCCGGCCGATCCGTCGTCCGTCGACGCCCCGGTGGGGGACTACCTCTCCGGCTTGACGGCGGGGGTCGCCGGGCTGCGGATCGGCGTCCCGGTCAACTGGTTCTTCGACTGGTCCGACGACGACGTGGACGCCGCGGTGCGCACCGCGATCGGGGTGCTCGAGGCGGCCGGTGCCACGCTGGTGCCGGTCGAGGTGCCCGACGTGGAGCTCACCGAGGACGTGCTCTCGACCCTGGCCGGTGTGGAGGCCAGCGCCATCCACCAGGACGAGATCCGCCGGATGCCGGAGGCCTACACCGAGGAGGTGCGGCTCCGGCTGCTCGCGGGGGAGCTGATCAGCGGTACCGCCTACGTCAACGCCCAGCGCGCCCGCGGGCTGGTGCAGGCCGGCTTCGCCGCCGCGCTGCGCGACGTCGACGTCCTGGTCAGCCCGACCCTCGCCATCCCGGCGCCCGCCTACGGCTCGACGACGGCGGCGCTGCGCGGGCAGGAGCACCCGATCCTGTTCGCGCTCAACTGCCTCACCGCACCGGCCAACGCCGCAGGCATCCCCGCGCTGACCGTGCCCTGCGGGTTCAGCGACGGCGGTCTGCCGGTCGGCCTGCAGGTCATGGGCCGGCCCTTCGACGAGGCCACCGTGCTCCGGGTCGGCGCCGCCTACGAGGCGGCCACGACCTGGCACCTGCAGTCCCCGCCGCTGCCCGGCTGACCCGGCACCGACCACACCCACCCGCCCGACCCCAGGAGGAAGTCCCGATGTCCACCCAGTCCCGCGAGCTTGTCGGCGAGGCGCTGGCGCTCGCCGCCCGCCAGGCCCGGCTCGACCTCGGCCCCGAACGGCTCGACGTCGTCGGCCCGATGATCAACGGCATCTACGCGATGCTCGACACCCTCGACGAGGTGCCGCTGGGGGAGACCCCGCCGGCCACCGCGTTCGACGCCCGGTGGGAGTGAGCGTGCAGCCCTACCAGCTGTCGCTGACCGAGGCCGCCGCGGCGATCCGCAGCCGCGAGCTCTCCCCGGTGGAGCTGACCGACTCCGTCCTCGAGCGGGTCGACGCCGTCGAGGGGACGCTCAACGCGTTCGCCTGCGTCACCCCCGACCTGGCCCGGAAGGCCGCGGCCGACGCCGAGCAGCGGATCGTCGAGGGCGCCTACCGCGGCCCGCTCGACGGCCTGCCGCTCGGGGTGAAGGATCTCTACGAGACCGCCGGCGTCCCGACGACGTCGAGCTCGCAGGTGCGGGCCAGCTTCGTGCCGGACACCGACGCGGAGATGGTCACCCGGCTGCTGTCGGCCGGCATGGTGATGATCGGCAAGACGCACACCCACGAGTTCGCCTACGGGGCGACCACGCCGACGACCCGCAACCCGTGGGACGTCGAGCGGGTGCCCGGCGGATCGAGCGGCGGATCGGGCGCGGCCGTGGCGGCGGGGGAGTGCCTCGTCGGGCTGGGCAGCGACACCGGCGGCTCGATCCGCATCCCGGCCGCGGTCTGCGGCACCGTCGGGCTCAAGCCGACCTACGGCCGGATCTCCCGCCGCGGGGTGGCGTCGCTGTCCTGGTCGCTGGACCACGTCGGCCCGCTGACCCGCGACGTCGTCGACTGCGCGCACGTGCTGGCGGCGACGGCCGGCTTCGACCGCGCCGATCCGGCGTCGGTCGACGTCCCGGTGCCGGACTACGTCGCGGACCTGGCGGCGGCCGCGGACCGCGGCGTGCGGGGGCTCCGGGTGGGCGTGCCCTCGAACTTCTACTTCGACCACGTGCAGCCCGAGGTCGAGGCCTCCGTCCGTGCCGCCATCGCGGTGCTCGAAGGGCTGGGCGCCACGCTGGTCGAGGTGACGATCCCGTACGCCGACCAGATCAAGGCCGTCTCCTGGGGGATGCTCGGCCCGGAGGCCGCGTCGTACCACCAGAAGGCGATGCGGGAGTCCCCGGAGCTCTACACCGAGGAGGTCCGGGTCGCGCTGGAGGCCGGCGAGCTGGTGCTGGCCACCGACTACATCAACGCCACCCGCGTCCGCTCGCTCATGCAGCAGGCCTGGCGGCAGATGTACGAGGACATCGACGTGCTGGTCGCGCCGTCGGTCCCGGTGGTGGCGCCCCGGGCCGACCAGACGGCCGTCACCTGGGCGGACGGCTTCGCCGAGCGGCCGACCGACTGCCTGACCCGGCTGTCGGGTCCGGCCAACATCACCGGGCTGCCGGCGCTGTCGGTGCCGGTCGCACCGGTCGACGGGCTGCCGGTGGGCATGCAGATCATCGGCCGGCCGTTCGCCGAGGGCACCGTCCTCGGCGTGGGTGCCGCGCTCGAGACGGCCACCGACTGGATCGGGGCGCTCGCCCCGCTCTGAGCCGCCGACCGGGGAAGCAGCACTGCCCGGCAGGTCCTCGCGGACCTGCCGGGCAGTGGCTCGTTTCGGGGGAGTGGCGCGTCGGGGAGCGGCTTAGCGGCCGATCCGGCCCCAGCCCCAGTCGACGAGGTCGGGCCGGACCACCTCGGTGACCGCGCGGAGCAGGGCCGCGGCCTCGTACTGCGTGTCGACGACGGCGCGCAGCGCGAGCAGGTCGTCGGCCAGCGCCGACACCCCGGCGCACGCGTCGGCCGCGGCGCGCACCCGGGGCAGCAGCTCGGGATCGGGCGGTCCGACGACGTAGGCGGTGACCAGGTGCCCGGCCTCACGCGTGGCCCCCGGGAGCGGCTCGACCCGCTGGGCGTCGCGGACGACCAGCCGCCCGTCCTGGTACAGGTCGGTGGTGGTGTCGAGCCGGTCGGGCACCCACACCTCCCCGCGGGCGACGCGGCCGGGCGCGAGCACGCCGCCGACGACGGCGCAGGCACCGGGCTCGAGCCGCACCACGGTGTCGACCCGGGACCGGGAGCGCCGCAGCGGGACCACCGCGTTCGGGAGCAGCACCAGCCGTGCGCCGGCCGCGACCTCGAGCACGGTCGTCTGCCGGCCGGCGGGGTCCCCGGCGCCGGCCCCGGGCAGCAGCTGGGTCGGGCCCGGATCGGTGACCACCAGGTCGGCGCCGGCGGCGAGCCGCACCCGCAGGTGCAGCTCGTCGCCGGACGCGATGCCGGCCGTGTCGGTGGTGAGCACCAGGACGTCGGGCCCGCGGGAGGCCGGGTGGTGCACCGGGTGCACCGGCCCGGACCAGGTGCCGTGCACCCGCTGCCGACCGGCGACGTCTGGCCCGACCGTGCAGTCCAGCCGGGCGCGCACCGCCGGCCGGGACAGGACGGGCGCTGCCGTCACCCGACCGTCGCCCAGGCGCCGACCAGCCCGGCGACCGAGGCCATCGAGGCGTCGTCCCGGGTGGAGGTGACCGCGTAGGGCAGGTCGCCGCGGGCGGCGTCCAGGTCGCGCCGGAAGATGGCCACCGAGGCCCCGACCTGGTCGGCGATGTCGCTCTTGTTGACCACCACGAGGTCGGACTCGGTGATGCCGGGGCCGCCCTTGCTCGGGATCTTGTCGCCGGCGCCCACGTCGATGACGCAGATCCACCGGTGCACCAGCTCCCGGGAGAAGGTGGCGGTCAGGTTGTCGCCGCCGGACTCGATGAAGACGACGTCCAGGCCCGGCTCGCGGGCGACCAGCCCGCTGACCGCGGCGTCGTTGACCGAGACGTCGTCCCGGATCGCGGCGTGCGGGCAGCCGCCGGTGGCCACGCCGACGATCCGCTCGGTCGGCAGCACCCCGGAGCGGGTGACGATGTCGGCGTCGACGGTCGTGTAGACGTCGTTGGTCACCACCCCGCAGGCGATCCCGTCGGCGGCCAGCCGGCGGACCAGCTCGATCATCAGCGTGGTCTTCCCCGACCCGATCGGGCCGGCGATGCCGATGCGCAGCGGCCGGGCCGGCGGCTCGGTCTCAGGTGATGAACATGCCGGATGTCCGGTGCTCGTGCCGTGACTGTGCGAGCTCCCATGATGGTGCGAAGCCGTGCCAATCCCCATGTGTTCTCTCCTCGCTCTCTGCAACCGCTCGGTCGAGCGGGCCGGCCAGTCGGCCGAGGACGTGCTGTGCTCCGGTCGGCCCGACGCGGCCGATCCGGACGGCTGCCTGGGCCATCGCCGACACCTGGCTGAAGGCGGCGGCCCGGACGGTGCTGCGCCGGTCGGCGCCGAGCAGCCGGCCAGCGACGCCGAACAGCACCGTGGAGCTGCCGGCGGCGGCGTCGAGCAGTGGATCGCCGGGGTGCAGCGCGGCGACCACGCGGCGCAGCGCCAGCCCGCGCTGGCCCTCCGCCTCCCGGGTCGCCCGCGTGAGCCGGGTGGCCACCCGCTCGTCGACCAGTGACCGCACCCGCGGGACGTCGTCGGCGGCCGCGGCGTCCCAGGCGAGCCCGGCGAACGCCAGGTCGCGCCCGGGCAGCGACTCGACGACGTACTCGGTGAGCGCCGCGAGAAGGCTGTCGGCGTCTGTCACCCGGCCGCTGCGCACCAGCTCCTCCACCCCGTGGGAGTGCGCGAACCCCCCGGTGGGGCAGGCGGAGTCGGTGAGCTGCAGCAGGGCGAAGGGCAGGTCGGTCACCGGCGCTCAGATCAGCAGGTAGCGGCGGCTGAGCGGCACCGACGTCGAGGGCGGGACCACGGCCTCCACGCCGTCCACCGTGACCACGAAGGAGTCGGGATCGACCCGGACGTCGGGGGTCGCCGCGTTGCGGGACATGTCCGCCTTGGTCAGCTGCCGGGTGCCGCGCACCGGCAGCAGCCGTGACAGGTACGACGCCCCGCGCCGCTCCGCTGCGGCCAGCCCGGTGGCGCTGGTGAAGACGCGGGCCAGCCGGGCGGAGGTCGCACCGGACGCGCCCCACTGGGGCCGGATCCGGATCGGCTCGGTCATGACCACCGAGCCGTTGCCGGTGCCGGTCGCGGCGTAGCTGACGACCCCGGACTTCACGACGGTGGTCGGCTTGACCCCGAAGAAGCGGGGGTCCCAGAGCACGATGTCGGCCAGCCGGCCCGGTGCCAGGGTGCCCACCGAGTCGCTGATGCCGTGGGCGACGGCCGGGCACCAGGTGTACTTCTCCAGGTACCGGAGGATGCGCTCGTTGTCGTCCGCGGGCTGCTCGCCACCGAGGTCGCGCATCTTGGCCGCCAGCTGCCAGGTGCGCCGCGCCGACTCCGCTGCCCGGCCCATCCCGTTGGAGTCCGAGCCCATCATCGAGATCGCGCCGACGTCGTGCAGCACGTCCTCGGCGGCCATCGTGGTGGGGCGGATCCGGGACTGCGCGAACGCCAGGTCGGTGTGGATCGAGCGGTGCTGCAGGTGCGCGCCCATGATCATGTCGAGGTGCTCGGCGAGCGCAGCCTCGGTGTAGGGGTTCGTCGGGTTGGTCGACGACGGCAGCACGTTCGGCTCGCCGCAGATCTCCAGGATGTCCGGTGCGTGCCCGCCCCCGGTGCCCTCCACGTGGTAGGCGTGGATCGTGCGGCCGGCGATCGCGTCCATCGTCTCGGCCAGCGTGACCGACTCGTTGATCGTGTCCGTGTGGATGATCGTCTGGACGTCGTGGTCGTCGGAGACCCGCAGCGCGGCGTCGATCACCGCGGGGAACGCGCCGAAGTCCTCGTGGATCTTGAATCCGGAGACGCCGACCTCGAGGTGGGCCTCCAGGTCGTCCCGCGCGCTGGCCGCCCGCCCGATCATCGCGATGTTGAGCGGCCACGCGCCGATGCCGTCGACCAGCGAGTCGTAGATCCAGCTGCCGCCCACCCCGACGTCGAACGACGGGCCGGGGCTGGCGCCGATGACAGTGGTGTAGCCGTTGCGGCAGAAGGTGTCGGCCTGGGCCGCGTTCGCCAGGTGCACGTGGGTGTCGATCGAGCCCGGGGTGGCGATCAGGTTCCAGCCGCCGACGATCTGGGTCTGCGCGTCGACCACGAGGTCCACGCCCGAGGAGATGTCGGGGTTGCCGGCCTGACCGATGCCGACGATCCGGTCCTCCTTGATCCCGATGTCGGCCTTGATGACGCCGAGGACGGGATCGACGATGACCGCGCCGGTGATGACCATGTCCAGCGCGCTGTCCCGGGCGGCGCCGACGCGGACGCCGAGCCCGTCCCGGAGGTTGCGGCCGGCGCCGACGAGGGACTCCTCGCCGGGCTCGGTGACGCTGCGCTCGACCCGCAGCCGCAGGCCGGTGTCGGCGAGGGGGACGACGTCGCCCTCGCCGGGGCCGTAGAGCAGCCGGTGGACGTCGCGGGGGACGGCGGTCACGAGGTCACCCCGAGGTAGCCGGCGCGCTCGGCCGCGGCCAGGGCCCGGGTGCGCACCTCCGGGTCGTCCAGGGCGCCCTCGACCAGGCCGGCGATGCCCCGGACGACGCGGTTGCCGGCCATCGGCACCAGCTGGACCGGGCGCCGGTCGCCGGGCTCGAAGCGGACCGCGGTGCCGGCGGCGACGTCCAGGCGCATGCCGAACGCGGCCGCGCGGTCGAACCGCAGCCCGCGGTTGGCCTCGAAGAAGTGGTAGTGCGAGGTCACCTGGACGGCCCGGTCGAGGGTGTTGGTCACCTCGACGGTCACCCGCTCGCGGCCGGGGTTGATCAGCACGTCGTCCGTCGGCCCCTCCACGGGGGAGTCGCCCCCGCCCAGCGGGTGGTAGAGCGTGACCATGACGGTGCCCTCGTCGAACAGGGCCTCCACCTGGATCCTGTCCAGCAGCGCGGGGACGCCGTCCAGCACGTCGTCCGGGCCGAGCACGGTGCCGCCGATCTCCAGCGCCTCGGCGTAGGAGCGCCCGTCGCGGGCGGCCTCCATGATCTCGTCGCAGATCAGCGCGAGCGCCTCGGGCTGGTTGAGCCGGAGCCCCCGGGCGCGGCGCCGGCGGGCCAGCTCGGCGGCCAGGAACAGCTGCAACCGCTCCTCCTCCTCGGGCAGCAGCTTCATCGGGTGCTCGTGCCGGCCGTGCGCATGCGGGAGCCTTCCGTCGGGTGCGGGGAGTGGCGAGGTGATCACCGCGGTGGACGATGCCGGGGCGGTGTGTCGGGGCGGGGTCCGTCCGGTTCCGTCTCGGTGACGGTCGACCCCGGACTTTCTGCACCGAAAGTCCGGGGGAGGGCCGGACTTTCTGCACCGAAAGTCCGGGGGAGGGGACGGTCGCCGGACCTTTCACCGGATCGTCACCGCGCTGGAACACCGGCTCGGCAGGGTCGGCAGCCATGACGACCGGCTACCTCTGGCACCCCCTGTACGGCTGGAACGACACCGGCAGCGGGTCGCTGACCCCGGCCGATCCCGCGGTGGGGCTGCAGCCCGTGGGCCACCACTTCGCGCATCCCGACAACAAGCGGCGCATGCACGAGCTGGTCGAGGTCTCGGGGCTGCTCGACCAGCTGCAGCGGGTCCCGGCCCGGCCGGCCACGCGGGAGGAGATCCTGCGGGTGCACACCGTGGAGCACCACGACCGGATCGTGGCCGAGAGCGCGCTGCCCAAGGGCGGCGACGCCGGGGACGGCGTCTCCCCGTTCGGCAAGGGCGGCTACGAGATCGCCGCGCTGGCCGCCGGCGGAGCGCTGGCGATGGTGGACGCCGTCGTCGGCGGGGTGGTGGACAACGGGTTCGCGCTGGTCAACCCGTGCGGCCACCACGCGGTGCCCGAGACCGGCATGGGCTTCTGCGTGTTCAACAACGTCGCCGTCGCCGTCCGGCACGCGCAAGAGGTGCTGGGGGTGGAGCGGATCGCCGTCGTCGACTGGGACGTGCACCACGGCAACGGCACCCAGAGGGTGTTCTGGGAGGACCCGACGGTGCTCACCATCTCGATGCACCAGGACCGGCTCTACCCGCCGAAGGGCGGCACCGTCGACGAGCGCGGTGGCGGGGCCGGGCTGTACACGAACCTCAACGTGCCGCGGCCGCCCGGTACCGGGGACGCCGGCTACGTCGACGCCATGGACGCGGTGATTGTGCCCGCGCTCCGGGCGTTCCAGCCCGACCTCATCGTCGTGGCCTGCGGTTTCGACCCCAGCTACTTCGACCCGCTGGCGCACACGATGGTCTCCGCCGCGGGCTTCGCCACCCTGACCGAGCGGGTGATGGAGGCGGCCGCGGAGCTGTGCGACGGCCGGCTGGTGATGGTCCAGGAGGGCGGCTACAGCATCCACTACGTCGCGGTCTGCGGCGCCATCACGATCGCCACGCTGGCCGGTGTCGAGCCGATCGCCGATCCGTACCTCGCGCTGCTGGCCGACGTCTACGGCATCTCCGAGATCGAGGAGCACCAGCTCGCCTCGCGCAAGGCGGCCGAGGTGCTGGTCGCCGACATCCCCGGCCGCTGAGCCCCCACCGACCCCGATCCACCCGAACCCCCGAAGGAGCCGCACCACCATGGAACCGTTCGAGCTGTCGCTGTCCGCCGCCGCCACCGAGATCTCCGCCCGCCGGCTGTCGCCGGTCGAGCTGACCGACTCGGTGCTGACCCGGATCGAGGCGACCGAGCCGCAGCTGGGCGCCTTCGCGCACGTCACCGACGAGCTCGCCCGCAAGGCCGCCGCGCACGCCGAGCAGGAGATCGCCTCGGGCCGCTACCTCGGCGCCCTGCACGGCATCCCGCTCGGCGTGAAGGACCTCTACGACACCGCCGGGGTGCCGACGACGTCGAGCTCCGCGGTGCGCGCCGGCATCGTGCCCGATACCGACTCGGCGTCGGTCGAGCAGCTGCTGGGTGCCGGCATGGTCATGGTCGGCAAGACGCACACCCACGAGTTCGCCTTCGGCGGGATCACCCCGACCACCCGCAACCCCTGGGACACCGGCCGGATCCCGGGCGGCTCCAGCGGCGGCTCCGGCGCGGCGGTCGCGGCGGGCAGCTGCATGGTGGGGATGGGCTCGGACACCGCCGGGTCGATCCGCATCCCGGCCACGCTCTGCGGCACCGTCGGCCTCAAGCCGACCTACGGACGGGCGTCCCGGCGCGGGGTCGCCTCACTTGCCTGGTCGCTGGACCACGTCGGCCCGCTGACCCGCAACGTGACCGACTGCGCGCACGTGCTGAACGCGATCGCCGGCTACGACCGGCGCGACCCGGCGAGCATCGACGTCCCGGTGCCGGACTACACGGCCGGCCTGGACGACGGCATCGCCGGCCTGCGGATCGGCGTCCCGAGCGACTACTTCTTCGAGCACGTGAGCGAGGACGTCGAGCGGGCGGTGCGGACGGCGATCGACGTCCTCGCGGGCCTGGGTGCCGAGCTGCGCGAGGTGAGCACGCCCTACGCCGAGCAGATCCTGGCCACCGAGTGGGCGATCGTGTACCCCGAGGCCAGCGCCTACCACCAGAAGGACCTGCGGGCGAAGGCCGAGCTCTACCTCGAGGACACCCGGCTCTCGCTGGAGGTGGGCGAGCTGGTGCTGGCCACCGACTACATCAAGGCGCTGCGCATCCGGACGCTCATGCAGCGGGCGTGGGCCGAGGTGTTCGACGACATCGACCTCATGGTCATGCCCGGCATGCCGTTCGCGGCCCCGGAGGTCGGCGCCACCGAGGTCACCTGGTCCGACGGCGTCACCGAGGCGATCTCCTCGGCGATGATCCGGCTCACCTCTCCGGGCAACCTGACCGGCCAGCCGGTGCTCTCGGTGCCGGTCGGGTTCGACGCCGCCGGGCTGCCGCTCGGGATGCAGCTGACCGGCCGGCCGTTCGACGAGGCGACGGTGCTGCGGGCCGGGCGCGCCTACGAGCAGGTGTCCGACGCCGTGGGCCGCATCGCACCGGTGGGCTGACCGGACACCAGCGCGCTCCGGCGCTGCCCAGTGGGCAGCGCCGGAGCGTCGTCTGTCGTTCAGTGGCAGCCGGGAGCCGCCTCGGCCGCGGGCAGCCCGTGGTCGTGCCCGGCGCAGCCGCAGGCGCCGGGAGCGCAGTGGCAGCGGGCGGGGCTCGGCGGCAGGTCGAGCGCGGGGTTGCCGTCGAAGAAGCCGACCGGCTTGAGCATGAAGCCGATGTAGGCGCACGGCATGACCGGCCAGTCCTCCGGGCGGACGACGTGGTGCGCGCCGACGGTGTACCAGAGCACGACGTCGGTGTCCTCCAGTGGCGCGTCGTCGGCGACGTACTCGGGCAGCCCCTGCGCGTCGCGGGACTGGTACGGGTAGTCGCCGGCCGCGTAGAGCTCCCGCGGCTCGTACCTCGTGACCCAGAGGTTGTGCTGCACGAAGCGGGCGCGGTCGTAGATGGCCGAGCCCTCCTGCAGCATCGAGGGGACGACGTCGCGCGGCATGAGCTTGTAGCCGACCGGGCTGCCCAGCTCGTTGACCTTCGAGGGGTTGACCACCTTCCAGAAGCGGGCGGTGGAGAACTCCCAGTCGCGCGCGCCCTCGGCCTCGGAGGCGACCAGCGTCTCGCGGGTGATCCAGGCGTTGGAGTGCGGGTTGTGCGCGGGGTCGGACTCGGGGATCGAGTCGACCTCGTAGACGCTGTTGCCCGGCCCGTCGACGCACATGTCCATGCGGACGTTGAAGTGGTGCTGGTGGTGCGGGCCGTACAGGCCCGGGGCCACCAGGTTGCCGTGCCGCGGCCGCTCGCCCTCGGCGATCGCCCCGGTGGTGAGCACGCCGGTCAGCTTCACCTCGTACTCGATCGCGCCGTCGACGTAGAGGTACCAGAAGAAGCCGTACTCGTAGTTGCCGACGGTGGCGATGAACGAGATGACCAGCCGGCGCGAGCGGCGGACCTCGGCGATGCCGGTGCGGAAGTCGGTGTGCTTCCAGGCGATGCCGTAGTCCTCCTCGTGCATGCAGACGGCGTTCGGGATGGTCACGGCGTTGCCCTGGGAGTCGTTGACGACGCCGTCGAAGTAGAAGATCTCGCCGAGGCAGTCGCAGCCGAGGGTGAGCGGGTTCGCCGACAGCCCCATGCCGATCTCGCCCATGTCGAAGACGTTCTTGTTCCAGTGGGTGGGTGAGGTGTCGCCGTAGGGGACGACCATCTCCGAGAGCGCGGCCCGGTACATGACCGGCCGGCGCACCCCGCGGTCGGTGTAGGCGAGCTCGTGCAGCACCAGGCCCTCGCGCGGGTTGAAGCCCACCCGCAGCGACCACTTCTGCCAGCTGACCTGGTGGCCGTCGACGGTGAAGCTGGCGCCCTCGGGCTGGGTGATGTCGATGGGCTTCAGGTCGGTGCGGAACTCGCTGAACGCGGGTCGGTTGTCCTCGGCGAAGAGGAACCGCTCCTCGTAGTTGCCGGCGAACCGGGGGAGGGGCACGACGCCGTGGTCCTCGACGTCGAGCACCGTCATGGCGTCGAGGTCGAAAGTGACGATGACGCCCTCGACCGGGCGGGCGTAGCCGTGCTCGCCGGGCGCCGTGCGGACGAAGGTGAGCGGGCGGCACAGCAGCGGGGAGTTGTCGTAGGAGTCCTGCGGGCCGTAGTAGCCGGTGGGCCACGGGTCGACCATGACGAGGTCGAAGTCGGTGACGCCGCGCTCGCGCATGGCCGTCTGCCAGCGCGGGTCGGCGATCACGACCTGCTCCACGCCGGCCAGCTGGTCCATCACGAACGAGGGGAACCGGCCGGGCACCGGTGTCCAGGAGTCGACGGCGCTGGCGTCGAGGTCCACGACCGCCTCGGAGACCAGCTTCGCCACGGCGTCGTAGGCGACGACGAAGGCCTGCCGCGGCGGCACGTCGGAGGCGTCGAAGACCAGCTCCGCCGGCTTGGCCGGCTCCGCCAGCGAGATCATCACGAACCGCAGCGTCGGTGTGCCGTACGCGCTCGCCCGGACGATCGCGGCGGCGCGCTCGATCTCGGCACCGCTCAGCGGGTCCAGCGGGTGGTGGGCGGCGGTGTCGGGCAGGTCGAGCTGGGCGGGAAGAGCGGTGTCGGCGGCCATGCGGAGAGAGCTCCTGACGCATCGGGGAGACGAGCGGGACGGAGGCGGTGGGGCCCCGCGGATGCGAGGTGCGCACCACCCTGCCCTGCACTCTCCGTGCGTGGTGTTTCCGCGAGCCGGGCTTCCGTCTTCCGTCGGTGTGAACGTCCGCGCGGGCGTGTGAACGACGGATGACCGGCGGCGGGGGATCGCGCACCCGTCGCCACGCCGCCCTGGTCCGCCGGCCCGGCGGCACGGTGACCTCCGTCACTCCTGAACGTGCAGGTCAGGCGCGCGTCCCACCCGCGAGGGTGAGGTCGGTGCGCGTGCCCTCGGGGGCTACCGTCCACGGGCCGACGGACATCTCGTGATCACTGATCTGACCGGGGTCCGGGACGGACTCGACGTGCTGCACCCGGCTGCCGGCGAGCCGGGGGAGAACCCCACCCTGGACGGCCTCGCCCGCAGCGCCCCCGTGCTGCCCGGCGCCGCCAGCTGCGAGGACCTGGACCGGGCCTTCGGCAAGGCGCGCGACGCGGGCTGCGCGGTGATCGTCCATCCCGACGTCGACGGCATCGTGGGTCTGGTCGAGCGCAGCCGCTTCGAAGCGATGATGAGCGGCCCCTACGGCTACGGCCGGTCCCTCTACGGCCGCCGCCGCCTGGCCGACATCGCGCAGTGGGACGCGCTCACGCTGCCGCCGTCGACCGACGTCGTGGCGGCCTCCAGCCGGGCCATCACCCGGGATCCCCACCACGTGCAGGACCACGTGCTCGTCCAGGGCGCCGACGGGGTGTGCGTCGTCCCCATGCCGGTGCTCCTCTCCGCCCTCGCGCGGGCGCTGGCCGGCCAGGCGCTGCGCGACCCGCTCACCGGGCTGGCCAACCGGCACGCGTTCTTCGGCCGGGTCGGGGAGTCCTGCCGGCGCAGCGCCACCCAGCCGGGCCACCGGACGGCGGTGGTCTACTTCGACCTCGACGGCTTCAAGCAGGTCAACGACACCCTCGGGCACGACCGCGGCGACGCCCTCCTGCAGGAGGTGGCCGCCGCCCTGACCGAGGCGGCCCGCCCCAGCGACCTGGTGGCCCGGCTGGGCGGCGACGAGTTCGCCGTGTGCCTGGACCTGGACACCTCCCCGGTCGCGGGCCGCGGCGTCGACGTCACGGCGATCGCCGGCCGGATGCACGCCGCGGTGGCCGCGATCAGCCGTGCCGACGGCGTGCACCAGCGGGTGCGGATCAGCGCCGGTGTCGCGGTGAGCGCGGACGGGTGCATCGACCCCGGCGAGCTGGTGCGTGCCGCCGACCTCGCGATGTACACCGGCAAGCGCGACGGCGGCGACCACGTGACCGGCCCGGTCGTGGTGACGACCTCCGCGGACGCCGACCCGATGATGGACACGACGGTCGCGGACGCGATCGCACGCGGGGAGTTCCGGCTGCTCTTCCAGCCCATCGTCCAGCTGGCCGACGGCCGGCTGGGCAGCGTCGAGGCGCTGGTCCGGTGGCAGCACCCCCGGCTGGGCTTCCTCACGCCGGACGCCTTCCTGCCCGCCACCGCCCGCGCCGGCCAGCTGACCGAGCTGGACGACTGGGTGCTGCACACGTCCGCCCAGCAGTTCGCCGACTGGCGTCGGGTGGTCGGCGGGGACGCCGAGCGGGTCGCGCTGAACGTCAACGTGAGCACCGACCGGCTGCTGACGCCCGGACTGCTGGGCGTCATGGAGGCCGCGGTCGCCGCGGCCGGCCTGGAGCCGGCGATCGTGCGCGTGGAGGTGCCCGAGAGTCTGCTGGTCGACCAGCTCGCCGCTGCCGTCGGGCCGCTGGCCGAGCTGCGCGCGGCCGGGTTCAAGGTCACCTTCGACGACGTCGGTGCCGGTGGCACGTCGCTGCGCCACCTGCGCGACGTGCGCGCCGACGGGCTGAAGATCGACCGCTCGTACGTGCAGGGCATCACCGGCGACGACCGGGACCGGGCCGTGGTGCGGCTGCTCGTGGACTTCGCGGACAGCGCCGGTCTCGCGGTCACCGCGGAGGGCGTGGAGACCGAGGAGCAGCGGCAGGCTCTGCTGGCCATGGGCTGCCGCTACGCGCAGGGCTGGCTGTTCGCCCGCCCGGCGCCCCTGACCTCGCTCGGGACACGCTTCCCGGCGCCCTGACCCATGACCGGCAGCGCGCCTCAGAGCCGGCTCGTGGTGGCCTCGTCCTCCCGGCCGCCGAAGTACCGGTCGAGGACGGCGCGGAACACCGGCTCGGCGGGGTCGGCGTGCGCGAACAGCGTCATCGAGGAGCGCAGCTTCTGCGCGTCGACCGGACCGAGGACGGTGACGGGGTCGCTGCCGTCCAACTCGACCAGTGCCCGGGCGCACTCGCGCAGTCGCGGCCCGAGCACCGGGTGGGCCAGGTAGGCACGCGCCTCGTCCGGCCCGGAGATCGCGAAGTGCCGGGCGGTGGCGCTGCGGCCGAGCCCGGCGACCTGCGGGAAGACGAACCACATCCAGTGGCTGCGCTTGGCTCCGGCGCGCAGCTCGGCGAGCGCGGTGTCGTAGCTGTCGCGCTGGGCGTCGACGAACCGCTGCAGGTCGAAGGGGTCGCTCATGCCTGGCCAGGCTGCCACGCGGCTCGGCCCTCCGGGGGAGACTCGGGTCCATGACCGATCCCGGCCGGACCTGCGACGCCGAGCACTGCACCCGCCGCGCCACCCAGATCGGCGTGGCCGAGCTCCCGATCCGCCCCGTCGAGCTGCGGCTCTGCGACGAGCACGTCGCCGCTCTGCGCGCGGGCAAGGTGCGCGGGCTGAGCCAGCAGACCGGGTGGCGGAACGACGGCGCCCGACCCCAGGTGTCGTTCTCCGACTAGCGGCCGATGAGGGTCCGGCGGCCGCCCGGTCCTAGCTGCATGGAGACTCCGACCTTCGACCTCGCCCCCGCCGCCGACGAGCTCCGCCGCGTGGCGGCGGCGGTCGACGACGCACAGCTCGGCAACCCGACGCCGTGCGGCCCGATGACGGTCGCCGGCCTGCTCGACCACCTCGTCGGCCTGACCCTGGCGTTCCGGATGGCCGCCGAGAAGGTGGTGCCCGGCGGCGCTCCGCAGGCCGACGCCGCGAACCTGGCCGCGGACTGGCGCACCCGGCTGCCCGCCCAGCTCGACGAGCTGGTCGAGGCGTGGCGCAAGCCCGACGCGTGGGAGGGCATGGCCGAGGCGGGCGGCGTGCAGATGCCCGGAGCCGCCATGGCCGTCGTGGCGCTGGACGAGCTGGTGGTGCACGGCTGGGACCTCGCCGTCGCCACCGGGCAGGAGTACCGGCCCGACGAGGAGTCGGCGCAGCGGTGCCTGGAGTTCGCCGCCTCGTTCGGCGCGGACCCCGAGGCCCGCGCCGGCCTCTACGGCCCCGTCGTCCCGGTGCCCGAGAACGCGCCGCTGCTCGACCGGCTGCTCGGGCAGACCGGCCGCGATCCACGCTGGCGGCCCTGACCCCTGGTTCACCGCCGGAGCGCGACCAGTCCCGCGACGCTCGCCAGCGCGAGCTGGCCCGCGACCAGGCCCAGGCCCGGCCACATCGCCGTCGGAGCGGAGCCGGCCGCGTGCGCGTGACCGGCCTGCGGGGCGAGCATCTGCGCGTGCAGGGCGAGCATCGCGGCGTCCAGGCCGGCGGTCGCGGCCCAGGTGCTGCCCGTCGGGGTGCGCCACAGGTGCCAGGCGCAGGGCAGGCAGACCAGTGCCATGCCGAGCATCGCCAGCGAGCCGAGGGTGCCGACGTCGACCAGGAACAGGTGCACCGCGGCCGAGCCGAGGGCGAGCAGTGCCGCGGCGCGGCCGAGCAGCGGGACCACGGTGCGGTCGTGCAGGACTGCTGCCGGCCGTGGCGCGAGCGTGGTCATGGGCCGACCCTGGTCGCCCGGGGTTTCCGTCCGGTCTCGCCGGCGGGACGTTCCGCTTACGTAGCGGCAGGCTCCTGCCGGCGCACCATCTCGGCGATCCAGGTCGGCGCGTAGGGAGAGGTGCAGCCCGGGGAGGTCGGGTAGTCCTCGAGCACCCGCAGGCGCTCCCCGATGCCGATCGCGCGGGCGCGGTGCTCCGGGGAGGTGATCCCGATCTGGGCCAGGCACTCGTTCATCGCCCACTGCAGCCGGTCGGGAGCGTCGGCCATCCGCGCCTCGATCAGGTCGAGCAGGGCGGGGAGGTCTTGCTCGCCGGGCGCCTTGACCACGCGCTCGGTGGTCAGCGCCCAGCCGGCGCTGGCCACCACCGGGTCGGGGTCGGCGAACCAGGCCTGTCGCAGCTCGGGGGCGGATCGGCTCTTCTTGACCACGTAGTTGACGAGCCAGTCGTGCACCTTGGGCACGCGGGCCTCCCGCAGCATGGCGTCCAGCTCGTCGCGGCCGAACTCCTTCGGCCGGCAGACCAGCAGCGCCAGCAGGCGGGCGGCGGTGTCGCCGGTGGCCCAGAGTTCGCGGGCGAGCTCCTGCTGGGTCTTCAGCCGCTTGGCCACCGCGCGCAGCCGGGTCAGGTTCACGCCGTGGTCGTCGCCGTGCCGCTCGTTCACCGCGCGCATCCGCGGGTCCTCGAGCGCGGTCAGCTCGGCCATTACCTCGTCCAGGGTCGTCGTCATCGCCCGCCTCTCAGTCGGCCCGGTGCGCCGACGCCGCGCCCTCGGTCGCGGCGTGCGCGAACCGGAGCGTCGTCGACAGCCACAGCAGCAGATCGTGCAGCCGCAGCCGGGTGAGCGCGAGCCCCTCGGCCCGGACGGCGTCCTCGAGCGCGGCGAAGGCGTCCGCGGCGTGCAACAGCTCCCGGTGGATCACCGCCTCGACACCGCTGTCGCCCTCCCGGACGTGGGGGAGCAGCGGCCAGCGGGTGGTGTCGTGCAGCAGGGGGACGAGCGCCGGGTGCCGGGCGTGCAGGGCCGCGACCACGTGCGGCCGGCTCAGGCCGCGGACGGCGCACAGGTCGCCGACCTGGCGCAGCAGCTCCCCGACGGTGCCCGGCTCGGCGAGCACGGAGAACTCGTCCTCCGGCAGCTCCCAGAACGCACGTCCCGCGGCGCGGGCGACGACGTCGTCGGCCAGCGTCCTGACGGCCGGCAGCGCCGCGGCCATCGCCGTCCACGCCTCGCGGCCGAGCCGGCCGTGCAGCCCCTCGGCGGTGAGGATGTCGACCTCGCCGAGCGGGCCGTCCGGGACGGGCCGGGCGTCGAACCGCTCGTAGCCGAACGCCGGCACCTGCGCCCAGCGGCCGGTGCGGGCGTTGGGGGCGCGGTAGTACAGCGGCCGCCGCCCGCGCGCGTACCCGAGGACGGCGGCGAGCGCGGCGTCGCCCGGGATCGGCGCCGGGCCGGCGCTCGGCAGGTGCAGCGGTGCGGTCACGGGGCCACCTCCGTCCTCACCAGCATGCTCCCCTCCCGAGGCGCGCCACGGCGAGATCGGCGATCTCGGTCGCTTCGGCCCCCGGGAACGTGCGAGATCGGCGATCTCGTCTCCGGGGGTCCGCTCTGCGGCCTGGCCCGCCGATAGCTCACACCGGTGGCGGAGCTCCTCGATCCCGCCACCGAGGGGGCAGGTGCAGTGATGGCGCGACGACGTGGACGGATCGGCGACGGACTGGCAGTGCTGTCCGGCGCCCGGGCCGACGTGCTCGAAGCGGTGCCGGGTGCGCGGGCGAAGTTCGTCGCGCTGGGCGGCGTGCTGCTCTCGACCGGTGGGCTGGCGGTGCTCTCCGCGGCCTTCGCCGTGCACATGGCCCTCGGCGTCTGGTGGCCGTTCGCGCTGCTCCTCGGCGTCGGCTGGGGCTTCGTCATCGTCAACCTCGACCGGATGCTGCTGGTCGGGATGGCGCACGACGCCTCGCTCAAGCGCAACCTGCTCATGGCGGTGCCCCGCGTCGGCCTGGCGCTGGTGCTCGGCATCGTGATCTCCACGCCCCTGACGCTGCAGATCTTCCACAAGGAGATCGACAGCCAGGTCGTCGCGCTGCAGGCCGAGGCCTCGGATGCCTACAAGCAGAGCCTGGACGGCGACGCGCGCTTCGCCGGCCTGCCCGAGCTGCGCGAGAAGGTCGTCACCGAGCAGGCGGTCGTCGCCAGCGGGGGCAGCGCGGCCGCCGACATCGGGCCGCTGCAGGCCGGGGTGACAACCGCACAGGCCGTCTACGACGCCGCCCTGAGCACCCAGCGGGAGCTCTCGGCCCGGGCGCAGTGCGAGCTCGACGGCACCTGCGGCACCGGTGACGCCGGCACGGGGGAGGCCTACGCCCAGGCGCGGGCCGCGGCCGACGCGCAGCGCGACGTCGTCGCCGCGGCGCGGGACGACCTGGACGCCGCCCTCGCCGCCGTCTCGGCCGGCGCCGCGCGGAGCATGACCCAGGCGGCCACGAACCTGGAGACCGACCGGGCCGAGCTCGCCCGGCTGACCGAGCAGCAGACCGCGCTGCAGGCGGCCTTCGACGAGACCAACGCCGACAACACCGGCATCCTCATCCGGCTGCAGGCACTGTCCGCGCTGAGCGAGTCCAACGCGACGATGGCGGTCGCGCACTACATGCTCGCGCTGTTGTTCATCTCGATCGAGCTGCTGCCGGTGCTGATGAAGATGCTGCTGAACGTGGGGCCGCGCAGCACCTACGACCGGCTCACCGACCTGCGCGACGACGGCGACCTCGAGATCGAGCAGTTGCAGCAGTCGGCGCGGGTGGAGGTCGAGCAGGCCGTGCAGGAGCTGCTCGTCATGGCGGAGAAGGAGCGCGTCGACCGGCAGAAGGAGCAGGTGCTCGCCCGCCGGCGGGCCCGCCTGGCCGCGGCCGTGGCACAGCGGGCGACGGCGGAGAGCGAGATCCCCGCACCCCGGACCGAGGTCGAGGACACCGGCCGCCGGACCTGGGACACCGGCCCGATCATCGGGCTGGCCCGCACCGCCGCCTCGCGGACGGTGCGCACGATGCGCCGTCGTCCCGACGCCCGTCCGGACGTCCCCGCCGACGCCCGGCCCGAGGTCCGGGAGACCGAGCGGGTTTGACCCACCGTGACCGGAGGACTACCGAGGCGAGCCGCTGACCTCTAGGTTCGCGCTCCATGGAGCTCGAGCCGATCGCGCACAGGTTGCCCTCCATCCCTCCCCAGCGCACCGGGATCACCGCCGAGCTCGCCGAGGCGCGGGCCCTGCTGCGCGAGGCCGCGCCGCCCGACCGCTGGGACGACGTCCTCGCCGAGGTGCGCCGGCTGCAGGCGCGCGAGGGGCTCTCCCCGCTGGGGGCGCTGCAGGCCGTGCACGCCAAGCTCGCCTCCGGGTGGCTGCCCCGCTGAGGCTGTGCGGCTGCTGTGAACCCGCGGGCCTGCTCGCGGAACGGGGTCGTCTCGTGACAGAGTGCTTTCTCCAGTACCGACGACGTGAGGCCTGCACCGATGAGCACCGACGACAGCCAGCCGACTGCCGCCCCCGTGGCGACGCAGGAGGTGCCCGGTGACCCCGGCGCTCCCTACTTCGGCGGCGCCGCAGGCCCGGCCGAGGAGCCCGAGCCCGGCTGGTTCGACCGCAACGCCACCCTCGTCATCAGCGTCTCGGTGGCGATCATCGCCGTCGCGGCCGCCCTGGTCTCGCTGTTCTTCTACCGCGAGTCGGTGGACGAGAAGAACTCCGACACCGAGTCCGCGGTGAGCGACTTCGTCGAGGAGCAGGGCGGTGAGGTGGAGAGCGTCGAGTGCACCGAGGGCTCCTGCACCGCCATCGTCGACGGCGCGGCGTACAGCGTCCTGGTGCACGAGGACGAGGACGGCGACCAGACGTTCGGCGTCTCGGCCTACGCCGGCAACTGACGCGCGGGGGACGCGCCGTCGCCCCCCGTGCGCGGTGCGACGGCGCGTCGTGAGCTAGACAGGGCACATGACTGAGGTGACGAACTCCGACGCGGGCTGGCTCTCCCGGGAGGACATGGACCTCGCCCGCGAGCGGCTGCCGATCCTCTACGTCGACGTGGTGCCGGTGCGCGTGGACGGCCAGGGCACCGTGATCGCCGTCGGCCTGCTGCTGCGCGCCGGCGAGGACGGGCAGATCAAGCGGGCCCTGGTGTCGGGGCGGGTGCTGTACCACGAGCGCATCCGCACGGCCCTGCTCCGGCACGTGGAGAAGGACCTCGGCCCGCTCGCGCTGCCGCGGGTGCCGCCGGCGCCGCAGCCGTTCACGGTGGCCGAGTACTTCCCGACGCCCGGCGTGACGCCGTTCCACGATCCGCGGCAGCACGCCGTCTCCCTCGCCTACGTCGTCCCGGTCGAGGGGGACTGCGCGCCGCAGCAGGACGCCCTGGAACTCACCTGGGTCACGCCCCTGGAGGCGCGGGACCCGGCCGTGCTCGCCGAGCTGATGAACGGGCAGAGCACCCTGCTGCTGCAGGCGCTGGCGCACCTGGGCGTCTGAGGTGCACGGCGTCTGAGGTGCACGGCGTCCGACCGGCGGGCCGCAGGACCCCGGCCCGTTGGCCGGGGCCCTGCGCCGGTCTCAGAAGCTGGACCGGGGGACGCCCATGCCGGGATCGATGCGGGTCGGACCCGACGCCGACGGCTCGACGTCGAAGTCGAAGATCCCGGTCGGGATGTAGACCGTCGAGCACGAGTTCGGGATGTCGACGACGCCGGACAGCCGGCCCTCGATCGGCGCCGCCCCCAGGATCATGTAGGCCTGCTCGGGGGAGTAGCCGAACTTCGTCAGGTAGTCGATCGCGTGCAGGCAGGCCCGCTGGTAGGACAGGTGGGAGTCCAGGTAGCGCTGCTCGCCGTCCAGGGTGACCGACGTGCCGGAGAAGGCCAGCCACCGCTCGTAGCGGGGATCGACGTTGCCCGGGATGAAGATGGCGTTCTCGCTCACGCCGTACGTCTCCATGCCGCCCTTGATCAGGTCGACGTGCAGGTCGATGAAGCCGCCCATCTCGATGGCGCCGCAGAAGGTGATCTCGCCGTCGCCCTGGCTGAAGTGCAGGTCGCCCATCGAGAGCTTCGCGCCGTCGACGAACACGGGATAGAAGACCCGGCTGCCCTTGGTGAAGTTCTTGATGTCCTGGTTGCCGCCGTTCTCGCGGGGTGGTGCGGTGCGGGCGGCCTCGGCGGCCGCCCGCTCGAGGTCCGCGCCCTGCAGCGTGCCGAGGATCGCGTCCTGGGGGAGCGGGGGCAGGGCGAGCGGCGGTACGCGGTCGGGATCGGTGTCGATGAGCGCCTGCTCGCGGCGGTTCCACCTGGAGAGCAGGTCGGCCGACGGGGCGGTGCCCATGAGGCCGGGGTGCACGATGCCGGTGAAGGAGACACCGGGGACGTGCCGGGAGGTGGCGGTCTGGCCGGTGAAGTCCCAGATCACCTTGTAGGCGTCGGGGAACTGCTCGGTGAGGAAGCCGCCGCCGTTCTGCGTGGCGAAGATGCCGGTGTAGCCCCAGCCCTGGCCCGCGAGCGGCCCGGAGTCCTCCTGGGGGATCGGGCCCACGTCGACGATGTCGACGATCAGCAGGTCGCCGGGCTGCGCGCCCTCGACGGCGAAGGGGCCGCTGAGGACGTGGACGGTCGACAGCGGGGCGTCGCGGACGTCGTCGGCGGAGTCGTCGTTGTGGATGGCGCCGTCGAACCACTCCCGGCAGTCGACCCGGAAGGTGTCACCCGGGCGGACGGTGACGTTCGCCGGGACGTCCGGGTGCCACCGGTTGTGGCCGACGTACTGCTGGTCGGTGAACTTCTTCGACGAGTCGAGCGGGAACACGACTTTCGGCACGGTCTACCTCCGGGGCTCTGAGCGGCTGCTCCGGTGCGGCGCAGCACGGTGGGGACGGCGTGGCGCGAGTGCGGACAGCGGGCCGCTCACCTCCTCTCGCCGGTGGCGGTCGTGCCCGGACGCGCCGTGGGGACGTCGGCACGGTGCGACGGCGGGGCAGTGCCCTCCCGCAGTTCGGGGGCGGGTTCTGCCGCGGCCGGCTGTGGTCCGCGCAGTCGGAGGGCGAGCGCCAGTGAAGCGAGGAAGATGACGGCGAGGACGATCGCCGACTCGGTGAGGTAGTCGTCCCAGACCTCGGTGAGCAGCATGAACGCCGGGACGGCGCCGGAGAAGACGCCGGCGACGACGGCCACCAGGCCGGTGGCCCGGGTCCACTCCTCGCGCTTGAGGCCGAGGACGACGAAGAACAGGGCCCACAGGACCGCCCAGTAGAGCCAGATGACACCGAAGGCGGCGTCGTCGAGGCGGCCGAAGTTCAGGCCCGCGTAGACCAGGGCGCAGCAGGCGACGAACGCGGAGAACCAGCCGAGCCCGGTGCCGTCGAGGCCGGCCAGCAGGTTGATGCCGACGTACAGGTAGGTGAAGCCGAACAGGTACAGGCCGGAGGCGAAGAGGATGGTGTTCGCGTCGCCGTCGGCGGTGAAGACCAGATAGGTCGGGGTGATCACCTGCAGGGCGCCGACGAAGAGGTTGAGGGGCGCGGCCGCACGGGCGTCCACGAAGCCGAGCAGCATCAGGCCGTTGAGGATCAGTACGGCTCCGACGTACAGCAGTCCCACGCTGGCCATGGGGTGTCCCTTCGCTCGGTGTACGGCCTGGCGGTCCCCCGTGGATCGAATGTGCGTCAGGGCCGCGGCAGCCGGCGCAGCGCCGGGTTGGCGGCCACCGGGGCCCGGCGGGTCGGCCGGGGGCCGGGGGAGGAGACGACGTCGGGCTGGTCCGCGGAGCGCTCGGTCCGGTCGATGAGCGCGCGGCGGGTGGCGTCGCCGAGGGACAGCCGGGGCGCGGTGTAGACGCGGAACGCGGTCGCCCCGCAGGTGGTGCACTCCGTCGTCCGCTGGGCGGTGCCGATGGGGAGCGAGCGCTCCGTGGCGCCGTGGGTGTCACACCGGTACACGTAGATGGCCATGGGCGTCCTCGTCGGCGCGTCCCCCGCTGCCGTCCGATCGCGGTGTGCGATCGGACGGCCACCGTGCTCGCCGGCCGGACGGCCGGTCAAGAGCCGCGGTGATCATGCGGTGGGTGGTGGCACCACCCCGGCGGGGGTCTGGCGTGCCCTCACCCGCTGTGGTCCACCCGCGCCGGGGTGTCGGGCGGCCGGGGGTAGCTGCCGGCCGCCCGCCCGCCTCAGACCAGCTCGGGCACCCGGAGGCTGTGCAGCACGACGTCGAACTCGGCCTCGGCGGTGACCATGACGCCCATCTGCGTGGTGAAGGCGTCGCGCATGGCCGAGATCTGGTCCCGGGTCGCGTCCATGGCGGCGCGGTCGGCGTAGACGGTGGTCAGCGAGCCCGTGCCGGTCTCCCGGTCGATGAGCAGGCTCAGGCTGCAGAAGCCGGGGACGTCGTCCATCGCCGGGACGATCTGGCTGCGGAAGGCGTCCAGGGTCTCGTCGGTCCGCGCGGGGTCGATGCGGCTCCACAGGACGCGGGCGCAGGAGTCGTCGCCGGCGGCGTGCAGCCGGTGCATGACCGCGATCTCCCACTCCTGCACCTCGGTGTCGCGGGCGCCGAACCGGTCGGCGGCCTGCTGCCGCAGCTGCATCACCCGGTCGCGACTGGCGGCCAGCGCGTCGGCGCTCTCCCAGCCGGTCGTGACGATGCAGCGGCCGGAGCTGCGGTCGGCGAGCATGGACAGGCCGGTGTAACCGTCCATCTTCCCGACGGCGGGCATGACGTTGTCGCGGACGTCGGCGACGCCCTCGTGCATGCGCTTCGGATCGGCCATGACGGTCGTGGTTCGGGCGTACATGACGCCCCCCTTCCGCAGACAGGCGCGGCGCCCGGGCGGCGTCGCCGCACCGGCCATGCTGCTGGCGTCCCGGGGTGCTGTCCACGGACGAAGGTCACCGGTCCCGGACGCACGCGAGCCCCGCACCACCGAGGCGGTGCGGGGCTCGCGGGTCGATCAGGAACAGGTCAGGAGCGGGACAGCGCCGGCCGGGTCTTCGCCCAGGCGAGGAACGCGACGGCCTGGTGCAGGTCGGGGATGTCGTTGCCGACGAGCGAGCGCAGCAGGTCGTTGCTCCAGATCGCCACGCGCCCGATCGTCCAGGCGACCTTCTCGGCGGCCGGCAGGTCGAGGTCGAAGACCAGCTTGGCGATCTCCTTCTTGCCGTCGGTCGGCGCCGTGTACTTGAGCACCGGCAGGAACCGCTCGGGCTCGACGACGCAGAGCACCTTGGTGAGCAGGGGCTCCTTGTTGAACGAGGGCAGGCCGATCTTCTTGCCGTCGATCAGCTGGGTGAGCCGGTCCTCGATGCGCAGGCTCGCGGGGCCGTGCACGAGGTACTCGATCGACTCGCGCACCTTCTGCGCCGCCGTCGCCTCGCCCTGGGTCTTCCACGCGCGGTTGAGGCCGGACATGTTGCCGGCGTTGGCAAGGGTGGGGGAGGTGGCGAAGTGCAGCAGCTGCTCCGGGGTCGCCTCGCCGAGGCCCTCGGCGGTGAACAGCGCCTGGTAGCGCTCGCGGAAGGCGGCGACGTCGGGGTCGGGCTCGGGGCGGTTGAGCTGGAACTCGGACTTGAGGAGCTCCACCCGCTCGCGGACGTCGGGGCGGACCGAGGCCGCGGTCGGGAAGGTGGAGTGCAGGGAGTCGATCGTCTGCACCGCCGGGCGGCCCGGGTCGCGGCGGGCCTCGCCGCGCAGCCACTCGTGGCCGCAGTCGGCGCAGTGGATCAGCAGCGTGCTGTCCGGCTGGGCGGTGCCGGTGATGTCCTCGCTGTTGCACTTCGGACAGGCGATGAGAGCCAAGGGTTTCCGTTCGTTCGGTGGGTGACGAGTCCCGCGGGGGCCCTCAGCGCTCCTGGTAGGCGGGAGCGCATCGACCGGTCGGTGAGGCGTGGAGGCGCCCCGCCGACGGTCGACTGACCCCAGTTTCGCACCTTTGGCGAGGACGCACCTCGGTCGTGCGCTCTGGACCCCTACTCGGGGTCGGAGTCGGCCTCCGCCAGCCTGCGCACGGCGGCGACGAAAGCGGTCACGGAGGCGTCGACGGCGGCCAGCGCGAGGGTCGTGAGCTCGGGCCGCAGCCCGCGCTCGGCGTGCCCGTAGCGGACGAGGTCGCGCAGCAGTTCCGGAGCCCGTTCCAGGTACGGCGTCTCGGCGTCGAGGAACCAGAGCTCGGGGTCCAGGACGCGCTGCACGTTGTGCGGGCTCCAGATCAGCGGGTCCCCGCGGCCGTTGCCGCTGGCGGAGGCGAGGACGTCGTCCAGCAGGGGGCGGAGGTCGTCCGTGGACCACGCGATGCCGGAGGAGCTGTTCAGGAAGTGCTGGGCGATCCCGTCCAGTTCGTCGTCGGACAGCTCGGAGTCCGGGACCTCGCCGCCGGGCGGCAGCAGACCGGCCAGCCAGGTGATCAGCGCGCGCTGCTCGATCCAGCCCTCGTCGCGGTCGGAGCCGGGGAGCTCGCGGAGCGCGGCCTCGATGCGCGCACGGGCGTCGGCGGTGGGGAGGTCGCGGGCAGCGGCGTCCGGGCCGGTGTCCTCGAGGATCTGCGGGACGACCGCGTCCAACGGCTGCTCGGCGAGGAACCCGTCGGTGGCGACGGCGCCCAGCTCGTTGTCCACGCGGACGACCGCGGTCAGCGGATGGCCGCCGGGCACCGTGGCGCTCACCAGGAGGTGGTCGACGTCGCCGTACGCGGTGCTGATCTCGACCGCCCGGTCACCGGGCTCGGTGCGGTCCAGTTCTGCGAGCCAGCGGGGGAGCACCTGGCCGGCGGCGCCGATCTCCCGCCGCAAGCGGCTGCGCAGCTCGACGTCGCCGGTGAGGGTGGCGATGCCGAGTGATGCAGCCGTGCTCTCCGGCCGGCCGATGTCGGACAGGTTCCGGACCAGCTCCGCCACCGGCGGCGCCCCCTCGCCCCGGGTGGCGCTGAGCAGCATCCCGAGGATGGCGAGGAGCGGACCGGGCGAGGGGTTGTCGAGGGCCGCGCCGAGCGCATCGACGAGATGTTCCTCGGGAGTCGGCGCCGGCTGACCGGCGTCGCCGCGCTGCTTCTTCCTGCTCTTCGCCATGATCGGAGCAGGCTAGTGCGCCCTCCCGGCAGCGCCGGAGCTCGCTCGAAGCCCTGGGTCAGCCGCGCAGGGCGGCGGGGGCGCGGTCGGACCGGCGCTCGAGCAGCGGGACGACGTCCGCCAGGGGTGCGGGCCGGCCGTAGAGGTAGCCCTGCCCGAACCGGCAGCCGATGGTGCGCAGCAGGCCGTCCTGCTCCGCCGTCTCGACGCCCTCGGCGACGACGTCCATCCCCAGCACGTGGGCCATGCCCACGATGCTGCGCAGCATCGTGGCCCGGCGCTCCGAGCTGGCGACGGTGGCGATGAACGAGGAGTCGAGCTTCAGGATGGCCGAGGGCAGCGTGTCCAGGCGGCTCAGCGACGAGAAGCCGGTGCCGAAGTCGTCGATGGCGACACCGAAGCCGAGGGCGCGCAGCTCGTGGAGGGCGGCCACGGCGGTGGAGGACTCGGCCTCCACGAGGCTCTCGGTCACCTCGAGGATGGTCTCCTGCGCAGGCCAGCCCGTCTCCGCCAGGACGGCGCGGATCCGCTGGGTGTACGTGGGGTCGGACAGCTCGCGACCGGAGACGTTGACCCCGAGCCGGATGCGCCGGCCGGTGGCGACGTGCAGTGCGGCGAGCTGGGTGCAGGCCGAGCGGAACACCTGCTCGCCGAGGCGGGGCATCAGCCCGTGCTGCTCGGCGACGGCGATGAACTCGTCGGGCCGGATGGGGCCGCGCTCCGGATGGGTCCAGCGGGCCAGCGCCTCGACCCCGACGACGGCGTTCGCGAGCAGGTCGACGATCGGCTGGAAGTGCACGGTGACAGCGCCGGCGTCCAGGGCTGCGGCGAGGTCCACGACCAGGTCCGAGGCCACCGGACCGTCGCCGAGCTCGCAGCGCCCGCGGCCGGCGGCCTTGGCGGTGTAGAGCGCCAGGTCGGCGCGGCGCATCAGCTGCGCGGCGCTCTCGCCCTGCTCGTGCTGGGCGACGCCGCAGGACATGCCGATCTCCGGGTGCATCCCGCGGATCCGGCGTACCAGCTCGAGGGCTTCCGGTCCCGGCATGCCGGGGAGCAGCAGGGCGAACTCGTCACCGCCGTGGCGGGCGAGCACGGCGGACTCGGGCAGGGCGCGGCGCCACACGCGGGCCACCTGGCGCAGCACGCGGTCGCCGGCGTCGTGGCCCTGGGTGTCGTTGATGGCCTTGAAGTGGTCGAGGTCGAGCAGGGCTGCCGACATCGGCTCGCCGGTGCGGGACACCGCGCGCATCAGCTCGTGCAGCGCCTGGTCGAAGCCGCGGCGGTTGGTCAGGCGGGTGAGCGGGTCGCGGTTGGCGCTGGAGGCGCGCAGCACGAGCCCGCGGGTGACGACGCTGAGGCCGATGACCATCGCATCAAGGGAGAGCGCGGTGGACAGGGCGACGTCGCCCTGGGCGATGAGACCGCCGGTAAGGCCGACCAGGGCGACGGCCGTGTGCAGGACGGCGAGCGGCAGGCTGAAGAAGAAGCACGCGGCGATCGCGAGGAAGCTGGTCAGGGCGCCGATGGCCACGGCCGTAGGCGCGTCGGCGGCCAGCACCACCCCGGCGACGACGACGATCGTCGCCTGCAGGACGGCGACGTGGAAGGCGGGCCGCGGCCAGCGGGCGCCGAACCGGAGGACGACGGCGCCGGCGAGCAGCGCGGACAGCGCGAGGACGGCCACCGGCGCGCGGTCGGCCCACGTGGTGTCGGCGCCGAGCACGGCGAGCAGGCTGGCGCTGCCACCGAAGACGTAGAGGGTGCTGAGCGCCTGCGTCATCACGCGCGCGGTCGCCACCTCGGGGACGCCGGACCACTTCATGGGAACTGCATCGTCCCACTTCTCGTCCGGCCTGAACGTGTCTCCGCCGTTCTCCTCCGTCGGGGGGAGGTCCTCGGTCACGCACGGTCATCGTCCTGTCGGCGCAGCACTCCATCGAGGGACACGGTTCGGATGGCGGCGACCGAGCCACGGGCGTTCACTCCTCGTAACGCACCAATCACCGACGGTTGAGGAGGAGCGATGGCCATGACCATGACCGCTGCCCTCCGCCGACCGTGGGGCTCGCCGACGGCACGCCGCGTGCTGGTGCTGTCCGGCCTCGCCGCTGGGGTCTGGCTGGCCGGCTCGGCGACCTCCTCCGCCGCGGCTGCAGAGCCCGTTCCTGCGCAGCCGACTGCGTCGGTGCAGGGGCTTGCCGACCTGACCGGTGACCTGCTGACCCCGGTCACCACCGCCGTCGCGCCGGTCGTGGCGCCCGTCGTCGACACGACCGTGACGCCGATCGCGCAGACACTGGCGCCGGTGGGGGAGCGGCTGGTCGCGCCCGTGCTCCGGGCCGTCGAGCCCGTCACCGCGCCGGTGGTCGGCGCCCTGTCGCCGGTGCTCTCGCCCGTCGTGGAGCCGGTGGTGGCTCCGCTGCGGCCGGTGCTCGAGCCGGTGCTGCGGCCCGTCGCCGTCCTGGCGCCCGTGCCTGCGGTGCTCGCTGAGCCGGCCGTGACCGTCGTCGACAGCCCGTCCGCGCTGGACGCTCCCGTGCTCGTTCCGATGAGCGGGGAGATCGCCGGCTGCGTTCCCACGGCCGCGACGGCCGGTTCGGGCACCCGTACCGGCGCCGTCGTCGGGCAGCTGACCGGCGCTTCCCTCGATGCTCCCGCCCCTGTCCCCGGCGGGCGCAACGTGCCGGTGCCCGGACCGGCCCTGCCGTCCGGCGCACCGGCACCGGCGGCGGCCTCCGGGCCGTCGTCCCCTGACCAGCACGCGGCCGATGTGCCGCCTGCTGTTCCCGCCGTCGGCCTCCTGGCGCTGGGCGCCGCGGCCGACGGCGCACGAGACGCGGCAGCAGACCGCGCGCTCGACCCTTCCTTCGCTCCCGACTGAGGACGCCCTGGTCAGCCCTGCGCTGACCGCGGCCACCCCAAGCCGGTCCGATCGGACCGGTCCCTCAGTCAGAGAAGGACACCTCATGAACGTGTGGATGAAGCGCGGGCTGCAGACGGCCCTGATTACCGGCGGTCTGCTGACCGCCGGCACGGGCCTCGCGTCCGCCGACGAGAACGCGGCCGAGGTGACCGTTCCGGTCACCGTCACCGACAACGCACTGGCGGTGCTGGGCACCGCCGGCACCACCCCGGCCGAGATCGACCTGCCGGCGCTCGACGGCACGTTGGGCGTCGACCTCGGTGGTCTGGCGGTCACGGTGCCGATCAGCATCGGCGGCAACGCCGCCGACGCCGGCGGGGTCGACGCGGCCCAGCCCGCGGCCGTTCCCGCGACCGGCGGGGGCTCCGGCTCGGCGGTGGACGTCGACGTGCCGGTGACCGTCACCGGCAACGCAATCGGCGTGCTGGGCGACGCGACCGCGAGTGGGTCGTCCTCCGGCGCTCCGGCGACGTCGGGCGGCGGTGCTGATGACGCCTCGCTGGTTGACGCCGACGTCCCGGTGCTGGTGTGCGGCACCGCCGTTGGCGTCCTGGGCGACGCCGACGCGACCTGCGCTGCGCCTGCCGCGGCTGGTGCTACGGACGGCACCGTGGCTGACGTCGACGCACCGGTCACCGTCTGCGGCGTCGCCGCGGGCGTCCTGGGCGACGCGGGCGCGACCTGCACCGCGCCGGCGTCCGGCTCGGGCGGTTCGACGGACGGCACGGACCCGGTCGTCGACGTCGATGCGCCGGTCAGCGTCTGCGGGATCGGCGTCGGCATCCTGGGTAGCGCGAGCACCACGTGTTCCTCGGCGTTCGTGCCGGTAACTCCCGTCGTGCCGGGCACGCCGGGAACCCCGGTGTCCGGTCAGCCGGGCGCTCTCCGCGGTGTCGTTCCGGTGAGCACTCCGGTGTCGATGGGCGCTGAGGGCGGCGCGGACACGAAGGCCGCCGGTACCGGCTCGACGCTCGCCTACACCGGCAGCCCGGTCGCGCCGGCGCTGCTCGGCGGACTGCTGGCGCTCGCTCTGGGTCTCGGCCTGACCGTGCTCGGCCGTCGCCGGGCCGCCGCGCTCAGCTGACCCGCTGACGACGGGCCCGACCACTCACGGGTGGCCGGGCCCATCGGCGCGTCAGGCGGATACGAGCTCGCGCTCCTCGGCGGGCTGCGGCGCCGTCGTGTGCGCGAGGCCGGCGGCGACGACGACCGCGGCGGCGAGTGCGGGGGCGACGAGCCCGGCGTTCGCGCCGGCCTGGTCGACGACCGCACCGGTGACCGCGGAGGCGAGCGCCTGACCGACTACGACGGCGGAGCCGAGCATCGTCATGGTGGTCGCCGAGCGGCCGGCCGGGCTGAGCTGCGCGGCGAGGCTGTAGAGGGTGACCAACGTCGGGCCGACGCCGAGCCCGAGGATCGCCAGGGCGACGACGAGGTCGGTCTCCGAACGCGCGCAGGCGAAGGCAACCGACGCCGCGAACAGCAGGGAGCCAAAGGTCAGCCAGCGGGCGCGCAGGGTGAAGCGCTGGGGGAGTGCGGCCGAGCCGAGCGCGAGCACGGCCGAGCCGATGCCCATGACGCCGTAGAGCAGGCCGGCGCGGTCGCCGTCGCCGACCTCGGCGAGGAAGCCGGTGAGCGAGGTCAGCGTCGTGCCGAAGAAGATGCCGACGCCCAGCGTGCCGACGACGACGGTGACGAGCGGGAGACGGGCCAGCTCGCGGACCGGGGCCTGCGCCTCGGCTGTCCCGCGGGTGCCGGGCTCGATCCGGCCGGTGGGGTGCAGGGCGAACGCGGTGACGAAGACGAAGGTGATGGCCGCGGCGCCGGCAATGGCCACCCACGGGGCGATCGCGCTGGCGAGGAGCCCGACCACGAATGGCCCGATGATGAAGACGGTCTCGTCGGCGGTGGACTCGTAGGCCATGGTGCTGTTGAGCGTCTTCTCCTGGCGGTCCGGTGCGATGTGCCGCCGGATGATCGCCACGAGCCGGGTGCGGGAGAGCGGCGCGACCTGCGGCGCGGTGGCGCCGATCAGGACCGACAAGGCGAGGACGGCGGCGTCCGAGGCGCTGCCGCCGACGACGAGCGGGAAGGAGCCCAACAGGGTGGCGTTGAGCAGCCCGACCGGCACGAGGACGCGGCGTTGCCCGAACCGGTCGACGGCCGCGCCGAGCAGCGGGCCGGCGACGGCGGTACCGATGCCGGCGGCGGCGGAGTTGAGCCCGCCGAGGGTGACCGAGCCGCGCTCGGCGACGACGAGGGTCAGGACGCCGACCACCATCATCGCGAAGGGCAGTCGCGCGATGAAGGCGAGCGGGAAGTACGTGGGACCGGCGTGCCGGAGAAGCGCGTTGTCGCGCGAGCCTGCGTAGAACATGACCTCTGTGCATCTGCGGATCAGGCGTGCCGCCTTGATCCGCCGGCGGAGCCGACAGCAGGTAGATGCACGGGGCGTTCAGGAACTCGGCCGAGGGTAGTCGGTGGCGCGGCTGCCCGCCGTCCTCGATCCGCCCGGCTCGCCCGAATGAGCAGTGCGTTCTGCACTCTCGGCGCGCAAGCTTCGGAACCAGAGCGATCGCCTCGTTCTATCCCACTGGCTCCATCGAGACGCAGTCGTCTCAGAGACACCCCGCAGCCCGCACCTCCAGCGATACGGTGCCGTACCACTTCGGGGATGGAGCACTACTGATGTCTGAGACCACCGCCATGCCGGGCTTTCCGGGGCCTGTTCAGCCAGCACAGAAGCAGCCCAAGCGGTGGCTCAAGTGGGCGATTCCGCTGTTCGCGTTCCTGGTGGGCGTGGGCGTTGGTGGAACCGGCCAGGAGAAGGAGGACGTGACGGCCGCCCCGGCCTACGTCTCCCTGAAGAGCGAGCTGACCGAGACCCAGGACCAGGCTGACGAACTGGCCGAGGAGGTCGAGGCTGCGGAGGAGCGGATCGAGCGCGCCACGGCCGCGGGCGAGGAGCGCCTCGCCCAGCAGACCGCTGAGCAGGACGCTCGCAGTGCTGAGCTCGACGCGCGCGAGCAGGCTCTCGTGTCCCGGGAGGCGGCCGCAGCGGCTGCTGAGGCGGCGAAGCCAGCGCCCGCAGCGCCGAAGCCCGCTCCCGCGGCTCCCAAGCCCGCACCGGCGCCGGCGGTCCAGGCCCCGGCCCCGGCCCCGCAGGTTCAGGCGCCTGCGCCCAGTGCCTACTACAAGAACTGTGACGCTGCCCGTGCTGCCGGTGCCGCGCCTGTCCGTCGGGGGGACGCCGGGTACGGCAGCCACCTCGACCGCGATGACGACGGCATCGGCTGCGAGTAGTAGTCGTCGCTGGCTTGAGTTCGGCCCGGTGCCCGCGCGAAGCGGACACCGGGCCGTTCTGCTGTTTGAGGGTGGGATGCGTGACCGGTGGCCGCGTCGGCGCCACCACGGCTGTCGTGGTCTGATGCCTGTCAGGAAGGTGGAGCCGGCGTCGGGCCGGTCCGCTCGGCAGGAAGGTGGGCTCGTGGCCGGAACCGGTGAAGTGCTGCTCGAGGTGGACGGCGGCGTCGCCATCGTGACGCTGAACGCTCCGGACCGGCGCAACGCGCTGACGCCTGGGATGGCCGACCAGCTGATCGCGACGTTCGACGAGGTGGACGCCAAGCCGGAGGTCGGGGCGCTAGTGATCCGCGGAGTCGGCAAGTCCTTCTGCGCGGGCGGGGACGTCGCTACGTTGACCTCGGCGGGCAAGGACCCGGCGGCGCCGGACGCCTACGAGGGCATGGGCAAGATCTACGACTCCTTCTACCGGCTGGGTCAGGTGAAGGTGCCGACTGTGGCGGCCGTGCGTGGTTCGGCGGTGGGCGCCGGCATGAACATGCTGCTGGCGGCGGATCTGCGGATCGTGGCCAAGGACGTCCGGCTGCTGGCCGGCTTCCTCAGGCGCGGCATGCACCCGGGCGGCGGGCACTTCGTGATCCTGTCGCGGCTGATCGGCCGCGAGGCGGCGGCCGCGATGGCGCTGTTCGGCGAGGAGATCAACGGCGACAAGGCCGTCGAGCTCGGGCTGGCGTGGGAGTCGCTGGACGACGCCGCGGTCGAGGATCGAGCGCTCGAACTCGCCAAGCGCGTGGCGGCCGACCCGGAACTCGCGCGCGTGGCGGTGGGCAACTTCCGCAAGGAGGTCGTCAACGGCGCGATCCCGTGGGATGTCGCGATGCAGTCGGAGCGCCCGGCGCAGATGTGGTCGCTGCGCCGCTCGGCTCAGTAGGGGAGGCGCGCTGGCGCCGGGATGCCGGGCTGAGGCGGGGGGAGAACCTATACATGATCCCGCGTCCTTCCTCGTCTTTCGCGCTGCCGGCAGCTTCACGATCGCCCTCGCCCGGTGGTTCCGTGTGCCCGGACGGCTGCTTCGCTAGTACTGCATGATAGAGATAACCACTACCCCCTGTTGCTCGAGAGCCTTATACACGCCCCCCTTTTTTTGACCAGACAGGTGCGCTTGTCGGTCCTTCCCTCCTTTAGCTTTTGGTTCTCGAAAGTCCATATCCTCGCTGAGTAAATCGCACGATTGAGCAATCCGGGCGCCTGTGGCCGCGGTTCGAACCAACCACTTATCGGCTGACTTTGGAAAACCGTGCTTGCTTTGTAGTTCCTTCAGCAGCACCTGGCATGGGTCCACGGCGATAGACGCCACGTTGCTTTGAGTGGCGAAAGTCAGGTACCAGTTCTCGAACCACTCGTAATTGACGCACGATTGCCACTCATGCAGGATGTGGCCGTCAATGTCAAGTAGTATTTCGCGGCCACTCGTTTGCAGGTCATCGATGACGCTGGATGGTGGAGCTGTGCACGAGAGCGACTGCCCGCTACTCTCCCTGTAGACTTCGGCGATGATGTTCGCATCGATAACTATGGGAGTTGGCTCAGTCATGATTCACACTGGCCGAGCGCTTTCCTCTTGCCTGCACCAGTCTATTTGCTTCTTCTAGCCGCTGCGGAAAGAAGCCACCCGGTATGCCGCCGACAAATGTGGCCTCCGGGGACAGCTCCATGGACTGCAAACGCTTTGAACCGCCACTCGCGCTCACGTAGTAAAATACGACCTGCTCGGGACGCAGTGCGCCTGAAGCGACATGCTGTTGCAGGCGCGTGATGAGGTACTCGCTGTGCGTCTCAACGATGGACTGCACCCCGCGTTGAGTCAACTCGCAAAAGAAATCCCCTAAGCTCGCTTGTGCGCGGGGGTGTAGATGAATCTCAGGCTCTTCGACCAGGTATGTGTCGCCAGCTCTGAGTCGGTAGCCGCCGATGAGAACGGGTAGAACCTGGCTGGTTCCGCGACCAACATCCAAAATGTTCTCTACCTCGCCAGTAACTGGGTGCTTGATGCCCACTTCGAAATGACGGTCCGACAACCAGGTCACCTTGACGTCCGCTGCGATGCCGGCCGCCTTTAGCCAGCTGCCCACCAGGGGCATAAAGGTCTGCCTGCTGCGACCCGACATAGCAAGTGCAACCAGGCTGGCCCAATTCTCGCCAGCTACGCCTATTTTGTCGCTCACCGCACCAGAATGTAGTGAAGTACGAGGGGGTGGCTGGCGCATGGCCCCGATTACTTCGACTGAGCGTAAGGCCCTGTAGATGGCGTCCGACGCGCGACGTGCCAACCCGTAGGAATTGCGCCAGTGAGCCTCGAGAGCGCTGCGTTCGGATGAGTCGCTTCGCGGAAACACGATCTCTGGTATTCGGAGGGAGGGAATGAAGTTAGCCAGTCTGAAGGGTTCCCGCAGTTGTGATCGAACGGCCGGATCAACGGACATCCCATTCACTATGGTCAGGCTAGCGCGTTCCGAGTTGCTTGCCCTATCCAAACCCAGAATGGTTCGCTCGTCGTCCATGAGGCGCGAGGACTTAAGTATCGTTTCCCGGCGTTGTTGTCGGTACTTAAACTCGCTCCGTAGGGTCACGCCCCCGGATGCTGGGGTTTCGCTCCCGCCTCGGCCTCCGAGTGGAGTGGTGATGGATAAAGCCATAGGGCGACCTCGGTAATTCCCGTGCACAACGTCACGAAAGCTACCGTAGTCCCCAAGGGGGCCATCGAAAAGCAACGGTATTGACGGGTCGGGGCTCTGGACCGTCTGCGCTAATAGGCGGATCGCCGACAGGACGGATGACTTGCCGGAATTGTTCTCACCCACGAGGATGGTAAGCGGCCGCAGAAGAAGTTCCTCGCTGTGAAAAGCTCGAAAATCCTGCATGTGGAGCTGCGTAATCACGGCGATAGTCGTCCTATTCTCGTAGCTGTAACCTTGAAGATGACGTCAGCGTTGTAGTGCTTGCTGGGGATTGTGCTTTCGGCGGGCCGCCTTCCACGTTTCAGCGCTGATGATCTTCTGGACAGCGTCGGCGAACGTCTCGTTCTCCAGGAGCGCCTTGAGCAGCTTGTTCGAACTTTCCTGGTTCTGGAACAGCGCGCCTGCGATGTCGTCCTTCTTAATTGTGAGCGAGAACTGCTCCTCGGTGTTGTCCGCGGCCCGCTGCTGCACGTCCTCGTCATCCGAGAGGTGGCTGGGCACGCCGACGTAGATGAGCAGGCTTTCCGCCTGGCTGAGATCGATGCCGTGCGCGGCGTTGAACGTGCCGATGAGCTCGGAGAGCTTGATCATCAGCGCTTCTTCGACGGTGCCGCCGCGGCCCTCGCCGGTGAAGCTCTCGATCTCGCCGCTGCTCTCGCCCGGGGTGTTGCTGCCGCTGGTCGCCAGGCCGGCCTGGTGGCCGATGAAGGCCAGCGCGGTGTCGCCCAGATCGATGGACCCGGACTCCGTGGGGGACTCCTTCAGCTTCGCGAGCAGCAGCTTCCCGTAGAGGTAGAGCCTTTCCAGCTCCTCGTCGGTGAACTTCATGACCTGGCCGAGGAAGGCGTAGGCGCGCGTGAACGCCTTAAGGGCCTCGCGCAGGTCGGTGAGCTCGTGCTCGGGCAGGTTGCCCGCACGGAGGACGGCGGGGTCGACGTTCGCCGACACCGTCGCGTGCGTGGCGGAGTTGCCCAGCAGGAACGCCGTCACGGCCTTCTGCTGCTCCTCCGGATCGATGACGTGGTGGTTTTCGATCCGGGTTTGCAGGTTGTAGAGCAGATTGGGGTCCGTCTCCTCCGTCCAGCTGCTCTCGTAGAACGGCGCGAACTGCTCGCGCATCTCCTCGGCGGTGTTCCGGAAGTCGAGGACGAAGGTGTCCTCCTTGCCGGCATGGATGCGGTTGAGTCGGGAGAGCGTCTGCACCGCCTTCACGCCCTCCAGCTTCTTGTCCACGTACATCGTGTGCAGCAGCGGCTCATCGAAGCCGGTCTGGTACTTCTCCGCGACGATCAGCAGCTGCCCCTCGTCGTGGAAACGCTGCTTCGTCTGCGTCTCGGGGAAGCCGTTGAGGCCGCTCTCGGTCACGGCGTCACCGGGGACGTCGGGATCGACGAGGCTGCCGGAGAACGCGACCATGGCGCGGATGCCGGTGAGCTGCTTCTTCTCCACGTACCGCTGGACGGCGGCGAGGTAGCGGACGGCGTGCAGCCGGCTGCCGGTCACCACCATCGCCTTGGCCTGGCCGCCGATCTTGCCCGCGGTCACGGTGCGGAAGTGCTCGATGATGATCTCGGCGCGCTGGTCGAGGTTCGAGGGATGCAGGTCGACGAAGCGGGCGAGCGCTACCGCCGCCTTGCCCTTCTCCACCTCGGGGTCGTCGCTGGTCAGCCCGTTGGCCAGCCGGTAGTAGCGCTTGTAGGTCACGTAGTTGGCCAGGACGTCGAGGATGAAGCCTTCCTCGATCGCCTGCCGCATCGAGTAGAGGTGGAACGGCTCGTAGACAGTCGTCCCGGCTTCCTTGCGCGGCGTGCCGAACAGCTGCAGGGTCTTGCCCTTCGGTGTCGCCGTGAAGGCGAAGAACGACAGGTTCGGGCTCCGACCGCGGGACTCCGCAGACCCGCTGAGGACGGCGGCCAGGACGTCCTGATCGTCGGCCTGGGCGGCCTCGGCGCTGATCGCCTCGGCCTCTGCGGCGGCGAGCGGGTCCGCGCCGGCCCCGAGGACCTTCTTCAGCTTCTGCGCGGCGTCACCGGTCTGGGAGGAGTGCGCCTCGTCGACGATCACCGCGACCCGCTTGCCGACGACGGCGGCGTCCTGGGCGATCACCGGGAACTTCTGCAGCGTGGTGATGATGATCTTCGTCTGGGTGTCGGCGAGTGCCGCCTTGAGCTGCTGGGAGTCCTCGTCGATGCGCTTCAGCAGTCCCTGGACGTGCTCGAACCCGGAGATCGTGGCCTGCAGCTGCTGGTCTAGGACACGGCGGTCGGTGATGACGACGACCTTGTCAAACACCAGCTCGTCGGTGCCGATCCCGGCGTCGGGGGCGAGCCGCGCCGGGTCGCCGGGGGAGTGCAGGTCGGCGAGGCGGTGCGCCAGCCAGGCGATCGAGTTGGACTTGCCCGAGCCGGCGGAGTGCTGCAGCAGGTAGTTCTGCCCGGCGCCGTGGACGGCGGCGTGCGAGGTGAGCCGCTCGACGACGTCCCACTGGTGGTAGCGCGGGAACAGGATCGAGCGGGCGCCCTGCTTGGGCACGTCCTCCTGGACGTAGCGGTGCAGCAAGTCCAACCAGGTGTCGCGCGCCCAGACCTGCTCCCACAGGTAGGCGGTGCGGTGGCCGTGCGGGTTGGCCGGGTTGCCCTTGCCCCCCTTGTGGCCGGGACCGTCCGAGCCCTGGTTGAACGGTAGGAACACCGTCTTCGACCCGTTGAGACTGGTGGTCATGAAGACGACGTCGGGGTCGACGGCGAAGTGCGCTAGGGCGCGGCGGGCGAAGATCCGGTCGCTCGGATTGCGCTGCTTCGGATCCCGGTACTGCTTCTTCGCGTGCTCGACCGTCTGGCCGGTGAAGTGGTTCTTGAGCTCCGCGGTGGCGACCGGGATGCCGTTGACGGCGAGCATCAGGTCCAGCGACTGGTGCGGACTGGTCTCGCTGTGGTGCAGCTGCCGGTAGATGAGCAGCCGGTTCTTCGCGTAGTTCTCGACCAGTTCCGGGCTGAGCCCGTGCGTGGGCCGGAAGAAAGCCAGCTGGATTCGCTGCCCCCGCTCCTTCACCCCACGACGGAGCACCTGGATGACGCCATGCGCGTCGATCTCGTCGGCGATCCGCTTGGTCACCTTGGCGACGACGGCCGACCCGTGCTGCTGGGTCAGGTTCGCCCATACCATCGGCTGGGTCTCCTGGAGGAACTCGATGAGCTGCACCGTGTCGAGCCCTACCGGGACGTCGTAGTCGGTGGGGGAGCCGTGCCGCCAGCCGTTGGCGAGCAGGTGGGCCTCGATCGCGGCCTCGAAGTCGGATTCGGTGTGCCCCGCCATCACGCCACCGCCCGAGCCGTGGATACGTCGAATTGGCCGGCAACGGCAGCCGTGATTAGCGACTGCTTGCGCTCCTCAAGCAAGAGGGAGGCGCGGTCAAGGAGGGCTTGGCGCGATGCCGTCTCAGAGACCGCGCGATCGAGGATTTTCGCAAGGCGCTTCTGTTCTTCCAGGGGTGGCAAGGGTAGGCGAACCATTTTCATCATCGGTGCCGTGATATGGCGCATCGTCGACCCATGCATGAATGGATCGAAAAGCTCAATGGCAGCTTTAAGGGCATGCTCAAGCCAGTTCTTGTCCACGTCCAGTGCTGGAAGGACCCTAAACAAGTGCTGATTCAAAATGGCGTCGCCTCGCCGCCAGATTGCTACTGATAATGATCCTGACCAACTGAAGACTAGGTCGCCGTCCCTCAATCGGTGCCGGTCGTCTGCTAGGCCATCGTAAAGATCCGTGGGCGCTTCCGGATCGTTCAACTGCTGAATCCGGATGACCGGCCGTCCCGTCAGCGTAAAGTCGGAGGGTTTGAAGGGGTAGCCGTTGATGTATCTCGCCATCGATGCCACTGATCGCAAGAGATAAGGGCCGCTAGAGACGATAGTGTGTTGCACCTGCGTGGCAAGGCGTTCGCCTATGAGATCCCGCTCCCGCTTCCGAAGGTCGAGGGCCCGATCAATGAGAGAAACCTGCGCGTCGAGAAACTGCGCGATACGGCGCTGTGCCTCAAGGTGAGGCAGGTCAATCCGCATAGCCGCGAGGTCATCCCAGTACAGGCGCTCTTGGTTCGGGCGGATTCCTCGACTGCGAGCACGCATCTCCGCAACCGCAGGCCGAGACCGCAGCCAGTGGTGCAGGAAGCGGGGGTGCGTCGCCGTGGACACTTCGCATACCAAGTAATCTGGGCTCACGATCCCCGTGTGTTCTGAAACGGCGACCGACCCAGACCAGGCTTTCATCTTGTTCACGACTAAATTACCGGGATCTACGCGCTGATAGCGAGAGAGGTCGTCGGGCGTCTTGTTGTAGTTGTCGGTGCGCGAGCCCTTAGGTATGACCCCGTGGTCGCGGTATACGGATAATACTTCGAGAGTGTTCTGCCCGACTATCTCGCGCGGATGAAGGATGTAGCGCAGGGGGATCTGCGTCATCGCTTCACTCCTGCGAGAACCTGCTGGATCTCCGCCTCTACAGCTTCAAGTTCAGCATCGATCGCGGCCAGCGGACGCGGTGGTACGTACTTGTAGAAGAGCCGGGTGAACGGGATCTCATAGCCGACCTTCGTCTTGGTGTGGTCTACCCATGCGTCCGGCACGTGCGGGAGCACCTCGCGCTCGACGTAGGCGTCGACGTCCTCGACGAGGGGCACGTTCTCGTTGTCGCGGAGGTCGGGGTCGGGGAGGGGGTCGCCCTTCTTGTCAACCACGACAGGCGCGTCGGGGTCGGCGCTCGCGGCCGCCGCGAGCACGGCCTTCTTGATGGCCGGCGGCAGGCCGACCTGCTTGCGCGCAGTGCAGGCGTTGAGCAGCAGTTTGGTGAACGCCGGCTCGGTGTCCTCGGACGTCCCGACCAGATCGGACAGGGCGCCGAGTACGGCGTCATGAGCCCTACGCGCGTCATCGTCCCCAACGGACAGTGCGACCACCGGCTTGGCGGCGCGGACGGCCTCGATGGTTTCCTCGGTGACCGTCCAGCGGCGGCGCAGTGGCCGCTCGACGGTGATCCGGCGGAAGCCGAAGGCATCGTCGTCGAAGACCTTCACCCGTTCGTCTACGCCGTCCAGTTGGGGGGCGTCGTGGTAGAGCCGGGTGATCTCGTCGATGTGCGCGTCGTCCAGGAACTTGCGCTTGTCGCCGAGGGACTTGCGCATCTTGGACCATTCGCCTCGGGCGTCGATCAGCGCGACCTTTCCCTGCCGCTCGGAGCGCTTGCGGTTGGTGACGATCCAGACGTAGGTGCTGATTCCGGTGTTGTAGAAGAGTTGGTCGGGCAGCGCGACGATGCCCTCGAGCCAGTCGTTCTCGATGATCCAGCGGCGGATGTTGCTCTCGCCCGACTCGGCCGCGCCGGCGAACAGGGGGCTGCCGGAGAAGACAATCGCCACCCGGCTGCCGCCGTCCTCGGCCGGCTTCATACGGGCGATCATCTGCAGCAGGAACAACAGCGACCCGTCGGAGACCCGGGGGAGTCCGGCGCTGAACCGTCCGCCCGGCTGCGCGGCCTCTGCCGTGATCGCGGCTTTCGACTTGTTCCAGTCGACGCCGAACGGCGGGTTGGCCAGCAGGTAGTCGAAGCGCTTGTCCGCGTGCCCGTCGGCGGTGAGCGTGTTGCCCAGGACGATCCGCTCGGGGTCCTGGCCCTGAATTAGCAGGTCCGACCGCGCGATGGCCCACGTCTCGGGGTTGAGTTCCTGGCCGAACATCTCCAACCGGGCCTTTGGGTTGAGCCTGGTCAGGTACTGGTCGGCGATGTTGAGCATGCCGCCGGTGCCGCACGCCGGGTCGTAGATCGACCGCACGGGCGCCGTGCCGGTGAGCACGTCGGAGTCCTCGCCGAACAGCAGGTTGACGATCAGCCGGATGACCTCGCGCGGGGTGAAATGCTCGCCCGCGGTCTCGTTGGAGAGCTCGGAGAACCTGCGCAGCAGCTCCTCGAAGATGTAGCCCATCGCGTGGTTGGGCACGACCTCGGGACGCAGGTCCAGGTCGGCGAACTTGCCGAGGACGAGGTACAGCAGCCCGGCATCGTCGAGCCGGCTGATCTGCTCGTCGAACCGGTACCTCTCCAGCACCTGCGCGGCGCCCGGGGAGAAGGCTCCGATGTAGGAGCGCAGCTGCTGGGCGAGGTTGTTCGGGGAGTCCAGCAGCTTGCTGAACGTCAGAGGACTCACGTTGTAGAAGGGCACCCCGGCCGCCTGCCGGAGCAGCAGGTCCGGGTTGTCGGTCACGCCCTTGAGCTGCTCGGCGCGCTCGAGCACCTTGGGCTTGGTCTCCTCCAGGACGGCATCCAGCCGACGCAGCACCAGCAGCGGGAGAATCACCCCGCGGTACTCCGCCGGCTTGTAGTCACCGCGCAGCAGGTCAGCGACCTGCCACACGAACTGGACCTTGCCCTCGAAGCCCTGCATGTGTGGTTGCTCTCCAACTTGATCGCGTGCCCGCGGCCCTCGGCACGACGGTGTCTCGGAAAGTCCTACCTGAACACCGCCCGTAGTGATAGGACGGCGTCGGTGCGCTGCCGTGGCGTGTCGGCGTGCCCCTGCCCTTGACAGGGGCGTCAGCCAACTGATCGGGGGCCGTCCGTGGATCCGCTCGAGCAGTCACGCCCTTGGCCGCCTGGTCGGCATGGGGAGCGCTGGCGGATGAGGCCAGGAAGGCGCCACCCCTGCCGGGCGTCTACCTCGCGCGTAGCGGAGCGACTGGACCGTTGCTCTATGTCGGACATGCCGGGGAGCGGGCGGCCAGTCAGCCGGGGCTGCGTGGGAGGCTCGGCGTCTACGCGCGCGGGCGAGGCGCCGTGAGTGGTCTCGGCGAGGCCGCGATGGATCGAGCGCTGGCCGATCCCGCCTTCGTTGGCCAGCGCCTGCACTACCTCGAGCAAGGCGTTAGTGAACGAGCCAAGGACTGGGCTCGAGCTGCGCTTGCGTGGACCAACGTTCACGTGTCATGGACGGTGACGGAAGACAAGGCCAGTGCCAAGGCCCTTGAGAAGCGCATCCTGATCGCGCTCCACAAGCGCCAACTCTGGAATCGATTGCGCCCTCGCCTTCCGTAGCCTCTTGTCAGGTGCCGCACTTGCATGGCCGGTACAGCGCTAGGCGACCTTGGCTGCGTGAAAGACATCGGCCGGGAGGGCGTGGTCGAGGCTCCAGAGGATTCGCATCGGGCGCTCGCCGGTGTGCGAGACGTAGGACATGGGGCCGGCGTACAGATATGGAGGCGTCCCAAGCGTTCCGTCGGCGGTCTTCGTCTCGCGGAGGAAGAGGTGCACCGTCGACCCGAGCTCCCGGTGGTTGATGTACCGCTGTCCGGTTGGGGACGCTTCCGCGGTCGTGCTCTGCGACTCCCACTGGAACACCGTCGGAGAGATGGCGTGGTCCGCGTACATCGTCGTGGGGGAGAAGTGTGCCTCCGACTTCACGAGGGTCACGAAGAAGACGTCGGCTTGGTCTCCAGGCACCCAGCGCACGCCTGAGCCAAAGGTCCCGTTGAGGTTCTCCATGCCGAAGGCGGCCAGCGCCTCGTTGCGGCTGTACCTCGCATGTACATGCAGCGGACGTGGCCCAGCGAGTTCCAACGCAGGAGTTACACGATGGATGCGGTCGTGGAGAACTCCGGCGAGCTCACGAAGCTCGCCCGCCCGTCCTTGGTTGCCGAGCAGACGGGCGACACTTTCCTCGATGCTGCTGAATGGCGTTCGCGCGTCGAACAGTAAAAAGTGAAGCATTGCTGCCAGTCGGCGGGTCCGCTCGGTCCCCGGGCTCTCGGCAGACGCGGTGACCGCATCAAGGAAGCGCAGCCGCTCAACATCGTCCACATGCAGCATGCGGCTGAATGCCGCTCCAAGCGCTGCGTCGTCCGAGCCCACCGCGGCGTCGTCCCAACCGGCTGCACGCTGCAGGTCTAGCCAGCTTCGACCGTTCCCGCGGTAGAGGTCTTCGAGCTCGATGCCGGCTTCCTCGATGAACTCCGCCATCGTCGGTGGCTCGAGGCTGCGTGCCTCGGCGACGAGTCCCTTCCACGAAACGCTCAGCGACTGCCTGATGTTGTCCAGCACGATCTGTTGAGCTACTCGATCCAGCTCGATGTGGCAGCCGGCTGGGAGGGTTGGAAACCCCTGCTCGACGTCTCGCTGCAGCCCGCGTCGGGAACTCCCTGTGAGGGCTCGGAAGCGCTGGTCGAAGCGGAACTCCTTGTGCTGCGCGCCGATGAAGTCCAGCACCGTGAGGCACGCCTTGTCCTCAGCGAGCCGCAGACCACGGCCAAGCTGTTGCAAGAAGACGGTCGCGCTCTCTGTCGGCCGGAGGAACAGGACGGTGTCCACAGCTGGGATATCCAGCCCCTCGTTGAACAGGTCGACCGCAAAGAGCACGTTGACCTGGCGTTCACGGAGCGCAGCGAGGGCAGCCGCCCGGTCCTCGCGAGACGTCTGCGAGGTGATCGCTCGGCTGGGGATGCCGGCGGCGTTGAACCGCTCTGCCATGAACTGGGCGTGCTGGATGCTGACGCAGAAGCCGAGGGCTCGCATGCGGCCCGGGTCTTCCACCTTGTTCCGCACCGCTTGCAAGATGAGTCGCACGCGATGGTCGTCGCCGGTGTAGACGTTCGTGAGTTCGGTGACGTCATAGCCGCGCCCACGCTTCCAGCGCACTTGCTCTAGAGCCACGTCGTCGTGCAGGCCGAAGTATTGGAACGGCGCGAGTAATCCCTGGTCGAGCGCTTCCCACAGGCGAAGTTCGACCGCCGTCCGCCCGTCAAACCACGTGCGCACGTCGGCGCCGTCGGTCCGTTCGGGTGTGGCGGTGAGTCCTAGGAGGACCTTCGGCTTGAGGTGCTCCAAGAGGCGTCGATACGTCGCTGCCTCAGCGTGGTGGAACTCGTCCACGATCACCATGTCGAAATGGGCGGGATCAAGTTCCTGGAGGTCGAGTTGGGTGAGGGACTGCACTGACCCGAAGACGTGCCGCCACTCGCGCGGACGCTGGCCGCCGACGAAGAGTTCGCCGAAGTCGCCTTGACGAAGGACGTGGCGGAAGGTCGACATGCTCTGAACCAACAGCTCCTCGCGGTGCGCGATGAAGAGCAGCCGATCAGCGGTCCCAACCGCCTGTAGCCGGCGGAAGTCGAGCGCCGACACCACCGTCTTTCCGGTGCCGGTCGCCATGACGACGAGGTTGTTCCAGCGATTGTGAACCAACCGCTCAGCCTCGAGCCCCTCGAGAATCTCGCGCTGGTAGCTGTAGGGCTGAACGTCAAGCGTCGCGATCTGGATCGGCAGGTCGCTCGGTCCGCCGCGCTCGGCGCTCAGCGCCTGTCGAAGCCGGTCGCCGTCTCGTGCGGGGTCATAGGCCTCGAAGGACGGATCAGCCCAGTAGCTGTCGAACGTCTCCGCGAACGTCTCGAGCAGGTGTGATTGCTCAACGTTGGAGAGCCGAACGTTCCACTCCAGGCCGTCGATCAGCGCGGTTCGGGACATATTGGAGCTGCCAACGTAAGCCGTGGACATGCCCGTCCGGCGGCGGAAGAGCCAGGCCTTGGCATGCAGTCGGGTGGTGCGTGTCTCGTAAGAGATCTTGACCTCGGCGCCGAGCTCGACGAGGCGGTCGAGCGCTCGCTGGTCGGTCGCTCCCATGTAGGTCGTTGTGATGACGCGGAGGCGGCCATCACGCTCGCGCAGGTCGAGTAGGGCTTTCTCGAGGACGCGCAGTCCTTGCCACTTGATGAACGCACATAGGAGATCGACGGTGTCCGCCGACGCGAGTTCTCGGGTGACCTCGAATCCGATGCGGGGCTGACCGCGGCCATTCACAAGAAGGGCGCTCGTCGACAATGGGACGGCCGGGCGTTCCGGGAAGGCAACGGCGCCCGGGACGCCAGTCTGCGCAGCGACTGCCAGCAGCGTGCGGGCCGGGTCGACGACGGTGTCATGCGTGTCTGCCGTGTCGGGCGCCAGGACCCCAATTGACTGGACGATCTGATTGGTCAGGGCGACCTGTCGGCTCACGGCCGCTGCGTCGCTGCCGCCAGCAGCGCGCAGGGCACGGTCTGCAAGCGTGGCGATGTGCCGGACCAATGTCTCGTGCGCGTCTACTGGGTCTAGCGCACCCAATTGCGTGAGGTGCGTCGGGAGAGAGGTGAGGTCGGACTTGAGCTGCTCAGTCACCAGATGCTCGTAGAGGCCAACAGTCACGTCTCCCATGACAGGAACGTAACCGGGCAGCAACCCTCGGTCGTACTGCGACCCGGCACGGACTTACTCCAGCGCCGAGCGCTCGGACAGCGGAAGCAAGAGGGCCTCACCCCGGTGGGGGAGTTGTTCCAAAGATCGGCATCAAGCGGGCAGCGCGAACAGCCGACATCCATGGCGTGAGCCGGTTCCGAGCGCCCGAGGTGGCGACGACGCGCGTCATGGCCGAGACCATCGCGACGCTCTTCGCCTTCGGCGGCCTCGCCGGCATCTGCCTCGCTCTGGGCGCCGGTTCCAACGAGAATCGCGGCATCTTGCTCGCCCTCTGCACCACCGCCCTGTTGTCGGCCGTGGTTGCCGGCGTCTGGGGGAGGCACTGGCCACGGCGCGCTTTCCACCTGCCCGTCGTGGCAGCAACGGCGCTGATCGCGATCGCTGTCGTCCTGTGCCCCGACCCGGTCACCGCGATCGCCGCAGCGACGCTCATCGCCTTCGTCGTCCTCGACGCACACTTCTTCTTCGCCGGCCCGCAGGCCGTCGCGCACCTGGTGCTCGCGCTGGGCAGCGTCGACGCTGCCCTCCTCACCCAGGACGTCACCCTCGGCACCGTCCTAGGCCTCGACCTGCTGCTCATCGGCCTCGGTCGGGTCGCCCACACACTCGTGATGCGGGCCTCCGACGCCAGCCGCGACCCGCTGACCGGCCTGAGCAACCGTCGCGGCTTCGACAACGCCCTCAGCGAGTGCATGGCCGAGGCCGCCCGCACCGGCGAACCCCTGTCTGCGGCGCTGCTCGACCTCGACCACTTCAAGGCCATCAACGACACCGCCGGCCACGAGGCCGGCGACCGCATGCTCTGCCGCGTCGCCGACGCCTGGAAGGCCGAGCTGCCCTACGGCGCCGAGCTGGCCCGGCACGGCGGCGACGAGTTCTCCCTCATCCTCCCGCGGATGACCGGCGACGAGGCCCTGGCGCTGGTCCGCCGTGTCTGCGCTCTGCACCCCGACATCCCGCTCTCCTGCGGTGTCGCCGTCCACCACCCGGGCGAGACGGCCTCCCAGCTCATGCGTCGCGCCGACCGCGCCCTCTACGAGGCCAAGGCCGCCGGCCGCGGTCGCGCGGAGCTCGACGGCGCGACGCCCCTCGAGGCCGGGACGCCGTACACGCGCTGACCCGGCTCACTCCGGGCGCTCGGCGACGCCCGCCGGCTGCACAGCAGGCACGGCGCTGGCCAGATCGATCAGGACGGCACACGCACCGGGCAGATCCAGCGCGGCGCCCTCGGTGTGCGCGGCGCTGTACTCGTCCGGCGGCAGCGCAGCGCGGGTCGCGGCGAGGTACGCCGGCCCGTCCACCGGGTCCATCTGCATCGGGTCGTAGCCGACCCGGCGGCTCAGGGTCTCGACCGCGCCCAGGATCAGCGCTCCCGAGCGTGGTGATCCGGCCGCGGTGGCCGTCCCCGCGCCGGTGAGCAGGACGGCCAGCACGCCGGTGGCGTCGTCGTCGGCCAGTGCCGCGCTCACTGCCATGGCCGCCGCCCGCACCGCCTCGGGAGCGCGGCCGAGGGCGAGCAGCACCTTCGCGCGCACGAACAGCGCCGATCCGACGGCCCAGGTGTGACCGAACTCGACGGCGATCGCCTCGGCCTCGTCGAGGTGGCGGAGAGCGGCGTCGGCGTCACCGGCCATGCGGGCGAACTGGCCCCGGGTCATGGCGATCTCAGAGCGGACCCACCCCACTCCACTGCGCTCGGCGGCCGCCACCGCACGCGCGGCCTCGACCTCGAACTCCGCGACGGCGTCGTCCTCCCCGAGCAGCGCGCGGACGAAGGCCCGCAGCACCAGCGCCAGCGCGACGGTGTCGCCGGCCTCCTCGGGCGCGAGGGTCACGACCTCCTCCACCCGCTCGCGGATCGAGACCACGTCCCCGGCGAGGTAGGCGAGCAACGCGTCGCCGAGCAGCGCCCGCACCCGCACGGCGGGCGGCGCTCCCGGCGCGGCGGCGAGCGCGTCGGCCAGCCAGCGTCGCCCCTCGCTGACCTGCCCGCGCCGGTACCACCACCAGCTGACACCCGCGGCGATCCGCAGCGCCGCCTCGCCCTGGCCGGTCGCCAGGGCGTGCGCGAAGGCGGCCCGCACGTTCAGCCGCTCGGCGTCGAGCCGCCGCCAGCCGGCGGCGCCCTCGCGGCCGCGCAGCGTCGGCTCGATCCGCTCGGCGAGGCCGACGAGGAAGGACACCTGCCGGTCGCGCAGCCGACGGCGGGTGTCGTCGTCGAGCAGCGTGTCCGCGTACTGACGGAGCGTCTCGAGCATCCGGTACCGCCCGGCGCGGTGGTCGACCTGGAGCAGCGACTTGTCGGCCAGCGCGCGCAGCGGCACCAGCGTGCCGGCGCCGTCGCTCATCTCGGGCCCGGCGACGGCGTCCACGGCATCGGGGGCGAAGCCGCCGGAGAAGACCGACACCGCGGTGAACAGCGCCAGCTCGTTCTCCGGCAGCCGGTCGACGCTCCACCGGATGGTGGCGGCCAGGGTCCGCTGCCGTTCCGGCACGCCACGCACGCCCGTCCCGAGGACGGCGAAGCGGTCCCCGAGACGGGCGGCCAGCTCGGCCAGCGGCAGCGTGGCCAGGGTGGCCGCGGCGAGCTCCAGGGCGAGCGGCAGGCCGTCGAGCTCGGCGCAGAGCCGCCGCACGAGCGCGAGCTCCTCCGGCGACGGCTCGGCCAGCGCGGGCACCGCGAGGCTCGCTCGGTCCAGGAACAGCCGGACCGCGTCGCTGTCGTCCCCCTCCACGTCCAGCGGCTCGCACGGCAGCACCGACTCACCGGGCACGCCGAGCGGTTGGCGGGAGGTGGCGAGCACCCGCAGATCGGGGCAGCGCGCGAGCAGCGTCGCCGTCAGCAGGGCGGCGGCGTCGAGCAGGTGCTCGCAGTTGTCCAGCAGGAGCAGCAGCTGCCGGTCACGGAGGGCGTCGACCAGTGCGGTCACGGGGTCGCCGACCGACAGCCGGATGCCCAGCGCCGTGGCCACCTGGGCCGGCAGCAGCGCCGGGGCGCTCGTGCCGGCCAGCTCCACGAGGACGGCGGGCGTGCCGCGTGCCTCGTGCCGCCGCGCGGCCTCCAGCGCCAGCCGGGTCTTGCCGCTGCCGCCCGGGCCGACGACGGTCACCAGCCGCTGGGCGGCGATCCGTGCGCCCAGCACGTCGAGCTCGCGCACCCGGCCGACGAAGGAGGTCAGCGGGGTGGGCAGCACGGCGGTCACGTTGCCGAGCCCCCGCAGCGGCGGGAACTCGGCCCGCAGGTCCGGATGCCGCAGCTGGGCCAGCTGGACCGGGGCGGGGAAGCCGCGCAGCCGGAACGAGCCCAGGACGGCGAGCTCCGCGTTCGACGGCACGCGGCCACCGGCGGCGTCGACGGCGGCCTCGGACACCAGCACCTGGCCTCCGTGCGCGCCGGCGCAGATGCGGGCCACCTGGTGCACGGCGAGGGCCACGTATCCCGGGCCCACGGGTGCCGCCTCTCCCGTGTGCACGCCCATCCGTGCCACCACCCGCACCACCCCGGGCCACCCGGGGCCGGACAGCGCGCGCTGGGCGTCCAGACAGGCGGCAAGCGCGTTCCCCGCGTCCGCGAAGGCGGCCAGCACCGCGTCGCCGTCGGTCTCGACGGCGACCCCGTGGTGCTCCCGGCAGGCTCGGCTCAGGAGCGTTCGGTACTGCTCCAGCAGGGCCGGGTAGTCGTCGCCGAGTTCGTGGAACAGCCGGGTGGAGCCCTCGATGTCGGCCATCACGAACGTGACGAGGCCGGCAGGCAGCCGTCCGTCGCGAGCGGAGGACCGGCGCGGCCGGCCCGACCGGGGGCGCGGCGCGGCGCCGTCCGCCGCGGGGTCCGCGGGCGCCATGGCGGCACGGTACGCCCGAGGTGGGTTCGCGGGAATGCTCTCCGGCGGCGTCCGGGCGTGCTGCCTAGGACTGCGCGGACAGCCGATCGAGCGCCGCGGTGAAGCTGGCGTTCCACAAGCCCAGGTGCGGCCAGCGCGCCGCCACGTGGGCCGTCGCCTCGTCCACCGTCATGCCCTCGGTGCGCATCAGCCAGGCGCGCAGCACCAGGCCGGTGCGCGACGCCCCGCCGTGGCAGTGCACCAGCAGCCGGTGCCCCTCGGCGCGCAGCGCCGCCATGTCGTCCAGGACGTCGGCGAGGACGACGTCGAGGTCGCTGTTGTGCTCGTTGTCGGCGACGTAGGCCATCCGCTGCAGCTCGTGCTCGAACGGCTCACCCAGCCGGCACAGCGAGATGACGGCGAAGTCCTGCTCGCTGTACCGGGCGCCGTCGAGGTTGGCCGCCCAGATGCCCGGGAGCACCTCGGCCGGTCCGATCCGCGGGATGACGCCGGGGTCGTAGCTCTGCTGCGCCGCGCCGTCCAGCGCGGCCGCCAGCTGCTGGAGGTCCGCGAGCCGCCACAGCTTGTCGGTGAAGCCGGGCACCCGGCCGTGCACCACCGACGCCCACCGGCTCGGGATGCCGCCCATGCCGAACACCGCACCGGCCAGCCCACCGGCGACGCACGCCACCGTGTCGGTGTCCCCGCCGAGGTCGATCACCAGCCGCAGCACCTCAGCGACGTCGCGGCCGTTCCGCAGGGCCCAGACCGCCTGGCCCAGCGTCGGCCATACCGCGCCGTTGGACTCGGTCGCGTCGGCCGGCGTCCACGACGGGTCGAGCACCGTCGCCCACCTGTCGCGGTGCTCCTCGGGCACCAGGGCCAGGGTCGCCTCGATGGCTGCCAGCGGGTCGCCGCCGTCGAGTGCCACCCGCATGAGCTCGTGGAAGATCGCCGCGCCCTCGCCGGCCGACGGGTCGCCGTGGGTGAGTGCGGAGAGCCGCCGGGCGCCGTCCATCGTGGCCCCGGTGCCGGAGCGGGAGAACCAGATCGCGGCCGGCGTCGTCCGCATCAGCCCGCCGTTGCCGGCGGCGTGCCCGGACCGCGCGAAGTGCTCGGCCGCGGCGACGTCCCACGGCCGGCCGGAGGAGAGTACGGCGCGGGTCTGGTTGCCGATGTCCGGCGGGTTCGCCGCCGCCCACTGCGCGAACCGGGCGAACACGTCAGCCTCGTCGAGCCCGCCGTTCTCGACCAGCGAGGTCGCCACGAGGAGCGCCATCTGGGTGTCGTCGGTGAACTCGCCCGGCTCCCAGCCCAGCGAGCCGCCGCCGCACATCTCGGTCCTCGCCCCGCGCGCCGGCGTCGGGAAGCGGGCGGTGAACTGGCCGGGCGGGCCGAACTCGAACGGCGCGCCGAGCGCGTCGCCGACGGCCGAGCCGACGAGCGCGCCGGCGACGCGGTGGCTGCGGTGCATGGACGGCACGGGCACTCCTCGAATCGGTCTCGGGCCAGCATCCCCTGGCCGCACGCACTGCTCCCACCTGGGCCTTCTCCGCAGGCTCCGCGCGGGACCCCGATCGTCCCTACCCTGGACCGGAACCCAGGGAAGGACAGCGCCATGGCCAAGCACCTGAACGACGAGACGGCCGAGTTCGCCCTGCCCCGGAGCGGGCGGCACGCTCGTCCGGACACGGGCGAGCTCGAGGTCACCCAGCGGATGGAGCCGGCGACCGATCGACCCGCGCCGCGCCCGACGAGCTGGGACGAGGACGAGCAGGAGCGCTGAGGGGGATCAGTCCCAGGGAACGACGACGGCGCGGCCGCGCAGCGTGCCCTCGTGCATCCGGCGGTAGGCCTCGGGTGCCTGGTCGAGGGTGAAGCGCTCGGTCTCGACGTGGATCGCGCCGGTGCGGGCGAGGTCGAGCACCTCGATCAGCTCCGACCGGGTGCCCCAGTAGGGCGCGCGCACGGTCGCGCCCATCGGCGTCGAGAAGAAGCCGGTGGGCAGCACCGAGCCGCCGATGCCGACGATCTGGATGACGCCGTCCATGGCGACCGACTGCCGGGCGATCTCCAGCGTCGGCGCGGCACCGACGAAGTCGAAGACCGCCTGCGCGCCGACTCCGTCGGTCAGCTGCCGGATGGCTGCGACGGCCGAGTCGTCGGAGTGCAGCGCCCGGTGCGCGCCGACCTCACGGGCCAGCATCAGCTTCTCGTCGCTGACGTCCAGCGCGATCAGGGTGGCACCGGTGATCGCCCGCAGGATCTGGATGCCGACGTGCCCGAGCCCGCCGGCGCCGATCACCACGGCCGTGCTCCCGGCCGGGAGCGCACCCAGGCTGGAGACGATCGCGTGGTACGGCGTCAGCCCGGCGTCGGTGAGCGAGACCGCGGCCACCGGGTCGAGCTCGCCGAGCGGCACCAGGTGCCGGACGTCGTCGACGATCAGGTACTCGGCCAGCGCACCGGGCGCACCCAGCCCCGGCGGCTTGATGCCCAGCTCGGCGGCCCGCGGGCAGTAGTTCTCCGCGCCCCGGGCGCACGCGTGGCAGACCCCGCAGCCCCAGGCGCCGTAGACCGCGACCGACTCGCCCAGCTCGACGCCGGTCACGCCTGAGCCCAGCGCGTCGACGACACCGGCGCCCTCGTGCCCGAGCGTCAGCGGCAGCTCGTAGGCGCCCTCGGGGAGGCTCATGACGAAGGCGTCGGAGTGGCACAGTCCGGCCGCGGTGACCTTGAGCCGAACCTGGCCCGGGCCCGGCTCCGGGGTCGGGATCTCGACGACCTCGGGCTCGCTGCCGACGGTCCGGTACTGCACTGCGCGCATGCCAGCTCCTCGAGGGACGACGATGACCCGACCCTAGGGCCCCGCGCCGGGTCTCACGCCACTCGCGCCACCAGCAGCCCGGACGGTTCCAGTGCGAGGCGTCCGTTCCCGGTCGCCCGGTCCAGAGCGGCTTCGAGGATCGCCACCTGGGCCGGCGTCCGACGGCGGTAGCCGAAGACGTCCAGCGCCTGGGCGAAGAGTTCGTCCTGCGTCATACCGGCAGCAGCGCGACAGAGCGCAACCATGGCGTTGCCGATCTCCTCCGGCGCCACGTGCTCCAGCGGCCGGTCGCTGCCGCCCGGCTGCCGCCGGAACCCGGCCCACTCGGCCGCCTCACCCGGCCGGGGCCAGACGAACTCGCCCTTCCTGAGCGAGTCAGGGATCAATACGGCGATGGCGTCCTTACGACCCTGGGCGACCCGGCCCAGGCCGAAAGCGGCCGCCGTAAGACGGGCCAGCCGGTCCACGTGGATCGGTCCCTCGGCCGAGATCCCGGACATGAGCACCGTTCGCACGGCTTCGGCGGCGCTGGGCCTCGACAGCTGGTCGAGGACAGCGCGGTCCCCGACGACGCCCGGCTGCCATGGCACGAACGGGCCCTCTCCCTCCATCGTCGTCCGGGCATCGGGCGCAGCGGACGCGACCACCAACGGCGTCGTCGCGACCGGCATGGGCGCCGGGGCCGGCGGAGGCGCGGGCGCGGGCGCGGACGGGGGAGTGACGACAGGGGCCGGAGCATCCAGCGCGGCCACAAGGCGATCCATCACGGCTTCCGGGTCGGCGAGCCAGGACGGCAACCAGACCCGCTCCACCGCCGGCCAGCGCAGCATCCCCCCGAGCACGTCGAGCGGCAGGCCGTCGCGGTCACCGACGGTCCCGCGCCCAGCCCATGCCGGGCCGTCCAGCAGCACGGCCATGACCGGCGCGTCCGGTGCCTCCGGCCGGGCGACGGAGAGGTCGATCTTGAAGTCGGAGAGCCCGACGTCGGTCCGGACGACGAGACCGCGGCTGCGCAGCGCGGCGGCGATCTCCTCCCGGTGCCGATCGGGCACGGACACGACCTGGCCGTCCCTGGGCAACGCCCCTGTGCCCATGGCCGCGAGATCGAGGTACGCCCGGAGGTGCTTGATACCGACGGACGAGGTCTCCTCGGCCCGCAGTTGCGCCGGGTCGAACGACGTGAAGACGACGACCTGGCGTCGCGCGCGGGTCACAGCCACGTTGAGCCGCCGCTCGCCACCGGCGCGGTTGAGCGGCCCGAAGTTCAGCGGCAGCACCCCGCGCTCGTTCACGCTGAAGCCGGTGGAGAAGAGCACCGCATCCCGCTCGTCGCCCTGCACGTTCTCCAGGTTCTTGACGAACAGGCCCTCGCCGTCCGTGCGGTCCAGCGCCTCGAGGAGCCGCTCGTCGCCGGTGTCCCGCAGCAGTGCCTCGATGAAGGCCCGCTGCTGCTGGTTGAAGGTCACCACACCGAGCGAGGGCAGGGCGTCCGGTGACGCTGCGAAGCGACGGCGGATCTCGGCGACGACCGCCTCGGCCTCGACAGGGTTGGTGCGCAGCAGCTTGCCGCGGCCGGATCGGTGGAACTGGCCGTCCACCCGTACCAGGGAGACGCCGCGGCCGTCGTGACCGGCGGTCGCCCGGCCGTGCACCGGCGCAGGGAAGGAGGAGAGGCGGTTCTCGTAGTACTGTCGATTGCTGAAGGCGATCAGCGACTCGTCCTGGCTCCGGTAGTGCCAGGAGAGCCACTGTCGGGGCACCCGGGCCTGCACGCACTCGGAGAGGATCGACTCCTCGTCCTCCACCGCCGCGAGGGGCGAGCTCTCCTCCTCGTCGTCGCCACCGGACGACGGCTCCGCGAAGGTCGTCGGCGGCATCTGCTTGCTGTCACCGACCACGACGGCCGCTCTGGCCCGCCCCAATGCCCCGATGGAGTCGGCGACCCGGATCTGCGAGGCCTCGTCGAAGACGACGAGGTCGAACAGCCCCTCGACGGCGGGGAAGAAGCGCGCCACGGAATCGGGGCTGACCAGCACGCACGGCATGACGGCCGTGATCAGGTCGCCGTACGTCGACAGCAGGGCCCGCACGCCGAGACCGCGTCGCTGCTTCGCCAGCTCGCGCTGCAGCGCCCCCACCTGGCCGATCGCGGTCGCCGGGTCGAACGGGCGGCTGCCGAGCACCTCGGCGGGCACGGAGGCCCGCAGGTGGTCCCGAACGGCCCGCGAGGCCCCAGCGAAGCGGCGGATGGCGCGCCCGTGGCGCTCGGCGTCGAAGCCGTCGAGCCCTGTGGCGGTGCGGCGTTCCTCGACGGAGGCCTGAGCCACCCCCCGGTCGAATGCCCGCACTGCCTCGTCGGACTCGAGACCGCCGCCGAGGATCGTCTGGCGGGCGGCGTCCAGGCCGGCAGCCCGCAGCCTCTCCAGCCCGGCCAGCAACTCCGACCAGTGGCGCAACGACGGCAGCCCGGGCAGCTCGGCGGCACGCTCCGCCCTCGTCTCCGACCAGCGCGCGAGCAGGCCCTGGGCACCGGTCCACTCACTGATCCGGGTCTCCGGGGTCCGACAGGCGGTGAGCAGCTCGGTGACCGCGTCCCGAGCCCTGCTCACGAGGTCGGCTGCGGAGGGATCGGCGACCGGTCCGCCGGCGAGAAGTGCGCGGAGTGCCCCGGGGAACCCGTCGGTCGCGTCGACGACGTCACCTGCGAGCCGCAGCCACTCCACCTGGCGATCGAGCACGGATCGGCCCGCGTCGGTGAGCGGGTTCCACCGAGCAGGAACGGCCAGTCCTGGCACGCCGGCTGCCCGGTCGGCGATACCGCGGACGGCGGTTTGCACCTGGAGGAGCGCAGCGGTCAGCTGCGGCACTGCCTTGGGCTTCACCTCCGCGTCCGGACGGAGTGCGGGAGCCAGCTGTTCGCGGACGGCGATCAGGCGCTTCTTCCGCCCGAACCAGCTGGAGGAGGCCGCCGCGGTGGCCGCGGCGTGGATGTCGGCCAGCGGCAGGTCGAGGGCCGCGGGCGTCGCGACGTCGAGGCCCGGGTGCGCGGCGGCGACGAATGCCGCAACCTCGCCGGCGACCGAGCGCGTGGCGTCTGTCCACCGCGACGATCGGGTCTCGTCGAGGACGTCGAGGCCCACGGCAGGACCGCCGAGCAGTCGGGCCAGGGCGTCCAGGTCGGACGGCGTCCGGACCGCCCTGAGGGTGACCGCGAGCCGCCCGTCCCCGGGCAGCGCGTCAAGGGCCTCGCTGACGCGGAGGGCCGCGCGCTGAGCGGATGCGACGTCGACATCGGCGGTGTCCACGAAGGCCCACGGGTGTGCGGGCCGGGGGCGCGCCTGGTCGGTCAGGTCGGGCAGCCCGGCCAGCAGCTGGCGGATCGCCGCCGTGTCCTCCGGGGTCGTGGTCGCGACGAAGGCGGCCGGAACAGGCAGTGCGGGAACCTCGGTGCCGGCGGTCAGCTCACCCGTGCGAGCGGAGTAGAGCGACAGTCCGGCACCGTTGGGCTCGTGCAGCCGCTGGGCGTACCGCGCGAGCGTGCGCCGTGCCGACCGCAGGTTCTCCTGCTCCGTGGCCAGGCCCTGCTCGTCGACCTGCACCGCGTGGTCGAGCGCCTGCCGGATCTGGGTCCGCACGACGGCGGGCTTGCTGCCCTTGTCGTGCAGGTCCAGAGCGAACGGACTCATGCCGACGGCGGCCAGTCGCCGGGAGACGACGTCCAGCGCCGCCCGCTTCTCGGCGACGAAGAGCACCCGCTTGCCATCCGCGACCGCTCGCGTGAGCAGGTTCGTGATGGTCTGGGACTTCCCGGTCCCGGGCGGACCCTCCAGCACGAACGTCCGCCCTGCCGTGGCTTCGGCGACCGCACGCAGCTGCGACGCATCACCGGGCACGGGGCATCGCGCGGCCAGTTCATCGAGGTCGGTGCCATCACCGCCGGCCTGAACCGGGTCCGCGAAGGGCTGGGTGGGGGCGTTCACCAGGTGGTCGACGAGCGAGTTCCTGCTGAAGTCGGCCCAGTGCTCGTCCAGGTCCTTCCAGAGACGGAACTTGGCGAACTGCAGGATCGCGAGGTCCGCGGTCGCCTCGACGCGGTAGGGCAGGCCGCGCTCGGCCAACGCGACGCGCATCGCCTGGAGGGCGGCGTCGAGATCGATGCCGGCACCGTCCTCGGTCGGCTCCTCGAGGCCCGGGACCGACAGGCCGTGCAACTGCCGGAGCTTCTCCAGCAGGCAGTAGTTCGGAGTGCTGGTGCCGGCCTCGTCGAGGGAGATTCGGTACGCGCCGCCCCGCGACGTCGTGGTCAGCAGCACGGGCACCAGCACCAGCGGCGAGCGCAGCGAGCGGCCGTCCAGCTCCCACGCCAGGCTGCCCAGCGCCAGGTACAGGTTGTTGGCCCCGGTCTCCTCGACGATCGTCTTCGCCTTGTAGGCCAGGCTGCGGAAGCGCACGAGGTAGGCGACCTCACCGACGTCGGCATGGAGGGCGCGGCGCTGGTAGAGCGTCTCTGCGAGCAGCTCCTGAGGCAGGTCGCGGGCCGAGCCCAGTCCTCGTGCCCGCTGGACCTGTGCGATCTGGTCCGACGGCAGCAGGCTGATCGCCGTACCGCCGACGACCATGTCCTCGAGCCGGGCCAGGCCGTCGTCCGGAACCGTCAGCGCGATGCCGGACCGCTCGGTGTAGTTGATGAGCCGGTTGCGCAGGCTCAGGTCCAGCAGGGCGTTCTTCCACTGCTGCACACGCGCCGGCACCTCGGCCCGGCCTCCGTTCGGGACCGGTCGCTCCGCGGCTGCCACGGCGTTCGGCGGCACGCTGTGCACGGCCGGCCGGTACTCCACGACGTGGACGGTTCCGTCGGCGTCCCGGGTCCGGGCCGGGAGAGGCAGGATCGAGTCCTGGCGCGCCCGGTGGATGTCGACGACGCCGAGGACCTGGTCGAGATCGCCGGTGAGCCACCGGGTGTACGGCCGGCGGTGCAGGTCGGCGGCGATGACCTCCTCGCCACCGGTCAGCATCGTCGTCTCGATGAGCCCGATCAGGCCGAGGTCGACCAGGTTCACCAACGGTGCGGCGTCCGTCATGGCCGCGCTCTCGACCGGGATCTCCTCGCGCCAGTAGCCGAGGAAGGCATGTCCGTCCACGAGCCACAGCAGCGGGCGGATGCCGGCCTGCTCGAGCGCCGCCGCGAGCACCACGACGGTGTCCAGGCACGTACCGATCCGTCCGTCCAGGACCTCCGCAGGCGTGCGCACCTTCTGTCCCATGTCGGCCCAGCTCGCCGGGGGCTCGCTGTACCGGATGGTGCGCCGTCGCATCGCCTCGGTGAGTGCGGCGACGATCTGGTCGACGCGGCCCGCGCCGGACTGGTAGCCCTGCACCGACGAGCTGCCGGTGCTCTCCTGCAACAGGTCCGAGGCCTCGGCGACGAGGGCGGTGATCGAGGGGTGGTTCGGCATCACGTGCGCGGCCAGCATCTCCAGTGCCAGCGACAACGGCGTGGCGAGCCACTGCCCCGCGGCCAGTACCTGCACGGGCACGGATCCGCGGGCGACGACCGCATCGCCCGTGACGACCTCGACCTCGACCCTGCCAGGACGCTGTTCCTCGACCTGCAGCATGGCGGCGGGGTCGAGGCGCAGCGGGACGTCGGTGAGGACGGTCGTGCCGCCGTCCTCGAGGTCGACGAGCAGGTCGACGGGTGCCCCGATCGCGCCCTCCGCGTCGTGGACGGACAGCCGCAGCGTCGCTGCCTCGATGCGCGTGCCGCTGTTCGTGACGGTCACGCGGGACACGACCGGCACCCTGTTGTGCGCCAGGGGGTAACTGAGCACCTTGGTCGCCGTGAGGTCGACCGTCGTCGCCGAGCCCGGCGGCGTCGGAGTGCTGGTCGGCATGCCGTCGGTCCCCGTGCTGTCACCCATTGCGTCTTCCTACCGTCCGCTGCTGATGTTCGGGCCGCTCGTCGCGTGCCCTGAGGTAGGTGGGACGCAAGCGGACCAGTATGTCTCGGTGAGCGGGCCCTCGGTGCCGCCGCCGACAGGCAGACCGTCGGAACCCGCGGCTAGGGTCCGAGGTCGCCGTCCCCGCCGCCCTGACCAGGAGGCTTCGTGCCCCGGCCCGATCCCACCCAGCCGCAGCCGCTCCCGCGCCCGGCCCGCCTCGCCGCCGCCGCGCTGGGCCGCCGGTGGAAGCTGCCGGCACCGCTGGCACCGGTCCAGGTTATGCGCGGCGTCGACATCCCGATGCGCGACGGCACCACCCTGCGGGCCGACGTCTACCTGCCGACGAGCACGGGCCCGCACCCGACGGTGCTGCTGCGCTCGCCGTACGGCCGCGGCGCCGGGTTCGCCGTCTCCATGGCCGTGCCGTACGCCGAGCGCGGCTACGCCGTCGTGCTGCAGAGCGTCCGGGGAACGTTCGGCTCCGGCGGCGAGTTCACGCCGGTCGTCAACGAGGAGCACGACGGCCGCGACACCGTCGCCTGGCTGCGCGACCAGCCCTGGTTCGACGGCCGGCTCGGCACCCTCGGCCCCAGCTACCTCGCCTACACGCAGTGGGCCCTCGCTCTCGACCCGCCGCCCGAGCTCAAGGCGATGGTGCTGCACATCGGCCCGCACGACCTCGCCCAGGCCGGGCTGATCGACGGCGCCTTCCAGCTCACCAACCTCGCCATCTGGACCGACCTCGTCGCCCACCAGGAGCAGGTCGGCTTCCTGCGCGGGCTCGTCCGCCTGTCGCGGGCGGAGCGGCGGCTGAGCCCGTTCCTCGGCGAGCTGCCGCTGCAGGGGCTGGCCGAGCGCTTCGGCGGCACCCCGGCGCCCTGGTTCGACGAGTGGCTGGACCACCCCGACCTCGAGGACCCGTACTGGGACCGGTACCGCGCCACTCCGGCCGTGCACTCCTCGACCGTCCCCACGATGCTCATCGGCGGCTGGCAGGACTGGTTCCTCGAGCAGACGCTCTACCAGTACGGCGTCCTGCGGCAGCGCGGCGTCGACGTCGCCATGACCGTCGGCCCCTGGGCCCACCTGGGCATCGACCCGGCGGTGACGACGCCGGAGAGCCTCGCCTGGCTCAACACCCACCTGCCCGTGGCCGGCGCCCCGTCGGCACCGGAACGCCCCGACCGGGTGCGGGTGCACGTCACCGGTGCCCGCACCTGGCGGACGATGCCCGACTGGCCGCCGGTGCCCGCCGAGCGCACCTTCTACCTTGCCGACGCGCGGCTGGACGACGACGTCCCGACCGCCGCCACGGCCACCACGTTCACCTACGACCCTCTTGCCCCGACCCCGTCGGTCGGCGGGCGGGTGCTCGCCAACAGTGCAGGACAGCGGGACAACCGTGAGCTCGAGGCCCGCGACGACGTCCGCACCTTCACCACCGGCGTGCTGCGGAAGCCCGTCGAGATCCAGGGCGGGGTGCGCGTGCGGCTCGTCGTCGAGTCGGACAACCCGTACGCCGACCTCTTCGTCCGCATCTGCGACGTCCAGCCCAACGGGAAGTCGATCAACGTCACCGACCGGCTCGTGCGGCTCGACCCGGCGCCGGGGGAGGAGCCGGCCCTCGGGCAGCGGACGGTCGAGACGACGCTGCCCGACACCGCGCACCGCTTCCGGGCCGGGCACCGCATCCGGCTGCAGGTCTCCGGCGGCGCGCACCCGCGCTACGCCCGCAACCTCGGCACCGGCGAGCCGCTCGGCCAGGCCACCCACGGCGTCCCGGTCACGCACCGGATCTGCTCCGGCGGGGCGACGCCGTCGTCGATCACCCTGCCGACCGTCTAGCGGTGGACGAGACGGACGTCGAACGCTGGCTGCAGGCGCAGCCGGCTGTCGCCCCGACGGCGGACGGCCGGCCGGTCTGGCGGGTGCCGATCGGGGACCTCCTCGCGCGGGTGCAGCCGGCCTACGGGAGCGCCGACTGGGCCGACCATCGGCGGAGGATGCTCGACGACCCGGACGAGCGCGAGCGCGTCACCACGCTGGCGGCGATCGCCGCCGGCGGCTTCCGCCAGCCGGTCATCCTCGACACCGAGGACGGCCGGATCGCGAACGGGATGCACCGGATCGTCGCGTCGATCGTCGCCGGCCTGCCCCACGTCGACGTCACCGACCGGTACTCCGAGATCGAGCGGCCGCAGCTGCGGATCGAGTTCGCGCTCGGGGTGCCCCCGGAGCACCGCTTCGGGGACGCCCACGACGCGGCGGACTCGCTGCTGTGGTCGTTCCCAGTGGGGGACGAGTGGGCGGAGACGGACACCCTCTACAACGCCGATCCGCTGCTTGGTGGCTACTGGTACTGGCCGGCCGACCGGGCCGACGAGCTGGTGGCCGAGATGACGTCCCGTGCGGCCGTGCACGGGCTGACCTTCACCGCGCACACCGTCGAGCCGCACTCCTGGGACGAGGAGGACGACCTCTAGAGCGGACGTCAGCCGGTGCCCTCCGCGTCGATCAGCTCGGTGACCTCGGCCGGTGCGCTCGTGCAGTCGTCACCCGACGGCTCCTCGTCGGCGGCCGAGCCGGTGATGCCGACGTCCTCGACCGGCTGGGTGCCGAGCCGGTCGAGGTGGCGGGGCACCCGCGCCTCGGCGTTGAGCATGTGCGAGCGGGACAGCCAGCCGAGGCCGTCGTCCACCTCGAAGTCCATGCCGCCGCCGGGTGCCCGCTGCACGTGCCCGGGTGAGGGCAGCAGCCCGACGATCTGCACCGCCTGCGCCTGGGACAGGTCCTGCGGGGCGACGTCGAAGTAGTACCAGGACGCCGCGCAGACGCCGTAGATCGTCGGGCCGAACTGCGCGTAGTTGACGTAGAGCTCGAGCATCCGGCGGTCGTCGATCAGCGCGGCCACCTCCATCGACAGGGCGGCCTCGACCGCCTTGCGGACGGCGCTCAGCTCCTGGTTGAGGAAGAGGTTCTTGGTGACCTGCTGCGGGATCGTGGAGCCGGAGGGGTCGTCCTCCCCGGAGAGGTGCGCCGTCGCCCGGTCCCACAGCGCGTCCCATTCGAAGGCGCCGGAGCGGTAGGGGAGTTGCGAGTCCTCGTGCGCGATGACCGCCGCCAGGAACGTGCGGGAGACGTGCTCGACCGGCACCGACTCCTGGATCGAGCCGTCGGGGTTGGCCAGCATGAACGCCGTCGTCGGCGGGTCGATCCAGCGCAGCGAGAGCACCAGCAGCGCCTGGACGGCGGCGAGCACCGCCACCACCTTCGCGATGCGGCGGAGCAGGCGGCGGCGCGGCCGGCCGGCACGATTCCGCCGGCCGCGGCGGCCGGCCTCCGGCAGAGCCGGCGGAACCGGCCGCTCGGGCGCCGTACGCCCCCGGCGTCCCGGCCGGACCGGCGGGTTGGCCACGTCCGGCGGCGCGCCGTACCAGTCGTTGCCGGCCGGTGGCGGCCGGTCGAACCGCGGCCGGCGGACGGGACGGCCGTACTCGTCGTACCGCTCGGGCTCGCCGTGACCGTCGTACTGCTCGTACACGGGAGGCACGGGTTCGGCGGGCCGGCGGCGGAGCCACCGGGCCGTGCGGGAGTCCGGCTCGAAGGAGGCCATGTGGTGCTGCTCCCTGGTCGACGTCGAACGGCCAGCGTACGAAGAGTTCCTGTGAGCCCGTTCGACGTCGCGGTGGGTCAGCCGGCGCCGTCGAGCCAGGCCTCCACCCGGTCGAGCTCGGCGTGGGTCAGCCCGGTGGAGTAGTCCGGGGCGACCACCAGCACCTGGCCGTGGGCGGCGAGCCACTCGCTGGTGTCCTCGGCCTGATCGGCGAGGTCGTCGTCGATCCAGACGATCCGCCGGTCGGGCTCGGCCTCGGCGACGGTCTGTGCCGCGGCGAGCTTCCACCAGCCCGCGATGCCGCCCAGGGAGCCGCCGTAGCCGGTGGGCAGGAGGTCGCGGCCGTGCGTGCGCAGTCCGCGGGGGAGTCCGAGGGGCTCGGCCAGCAGCCGGTCGGCCATGTCGGTCCAGGTGGTCAGCCAGTGCAGCTCCACCCGGCCGGACTCGTGTAGAGCGCGCAGCCGCGCCACCACCGAGGGATCCCAGGAGAGGACGTAGCCGTTGAAGCGGCCGCGCTGCCAGCCCTCGGGGAGGTCGTGCCGGACGGCGTTGAGCACGCCGTCCACGTCGAGCAGCAGGACCGGAGGGGGAGACGTCACTCCGCCGTCCTACCCGACCCGGCCGGGTCGATCGCGGCGGGGTCAGGCGGTGATGGCGTCCCGGCGGGCCAGGCGCAGGCGACGCCGCTCGCGCTCGGAGAGCCCGCCCCAGATGCCGAAGCGCTCGTCGTTGCTCAGGGCGAACTCGAGGCACTCGGCCCGCACGTCGCAGCCGGTGCAGACGCGCTTGGCGTCGCGGGTGGAGCCGCCCTTCTCCGGGAAGAACGCCTCGGGGTCGGTCTCGCCGCACAGCGCGGACAGCCGCCACGACTCGTCGTCCGCGGCCGGGGGCGCCGTCCACGGGGTGCTCCACGACAGGTCCTCGGCCGGCTCGGCAGGCGTGTCGGTGACCAGGGAGAGGAACGGGCGGTAGGACGAGGACACGGGGCGCTCCAGGGGAAGTGGCTGCGGGTGACGGACCGGTACGGGCCGACGTCTCTCCGTAACGTTATCCGCGCGTGACCTCCCGCGGCTCCGGCGCATTCATCCCGAAACCGGACCGTCCGGTTGTCGCATTGTGTGGACTTGTCGAGGGATCGCCTTGTCGCCGTGTCGACACGGAGGCTGCGCCGGCCCGCCCGACATCGCAGTGCGCGACCGCGCAGCGGTTGGCGGGTGTCTTCCCGGGGCACGGAACATGTCAGTCCACAGCTGAGGAGGCGAACATGGCCGGAATGATCCGGAAGCTCATCGCGTCCGGGGTCGCCGCACGGGTGATCCAGGAAGCACGCAAGCCGCAGAACCAGGCGAAGCTCAAGAAGATGCTCGCCGACTTCCAGAACAAGAACGGCGGCACCAAGCGCCGCTGAACTCCCAGCACGCCTCGACGGCCCCCGATCGCCTTCCGCGGTCGGGGGCCGTCGACGTTCCGGGCCCGGAGCCTCCCCCCATGGGGTGCCGGTCCATGGCTCCCGCCGCCTGCAAGCGGTACATCTGAGGGCAGTGGGCGAGTGGAGAGCAGGTGACGGGGCCGCGCCGGGGAACCCGGCGGGGGTGCCGAGGTCACCCACGGGCCGCGTGCCGCAGTGGGTCCTCGACGAGGCGACCGGGCACCGCACGCCACCGACCGAGTGGCGATCCTGGTCGACTCCGACTCCGCGGCAGCTGCGTCGCCGCTCGCGCGTCCGGACTGTGCTGGTCAGCGCGGTCCTCATCGCACTGTGCGTCGGGGTGGCGATGCTCCCGCGACCGACCTGGTCCGGCGGAGCCGAGGCGTCGTCGGCGTTCCCGCACCCGACCCCGGGCCACGAAGCGGCCGAAGCCCCTCTAGGTACGCCACTCCCTGCGCCGGCCGGTGGCGGGAGTCATGAGTTCGCGGCGTTGCAGGACGATGGCACGACCCCCGTCGCCTACGACCCGTGCCGGCCGATCCACTACGTCCTCCGGCCGGGCAACGGACCGGTCGGCGGGGAGGACCTGATCCACGACGCGGTCGACCGGGTGGCAGAGGTCACCGGTCTGCAGTTCGTCTACGACGGCGCCACGGCTGAACGCCCCTTCGACGACCGCCAGCCGTATCAGCCCGAGCGCTATGGCGACCGCTGGGCTCCAGTGGTCGTCGCATGGGAGACCGAGGCGGAGAACCCGACCTTCGTCTCCGGTGTGATCGGTGAGGCCGGCAGTCAGGGGGTTTCCATCGGCGACGGACCCCGGGTGCTCGTCACCGGAGGTGTGTCGTTGGACGGCGCAGCGTTCATCGAGTTGCTCGCGACGCCGGGCGGAGCGGCCGTCGCCCGGGCCGTGGTCCTCCACGAACTCGGGCATCTGGTCGGCCTGGACCACGTGATCGACGCCGGGCAGCTCATGTACCCGACGACCAGCACCGTCCCCGACTTCGCACCCGGCGACCTGACCGGTCTGGTAGCCCTGGGCTCCGGAGAGTGCGAGCCGGACCTCTGATGACCGGCGTGTAGTAGACCGGAACCGTGCACCGCATCGCCGTCCTCGATGACTACCAGTCCGTGGCCGCCGACTTCTGCGACTGGTCCCGCGTGCCCGGGGCAGTCCAGGTGGTCGAGTTCCACGACGCCGTCTCCGACGTCGACGCGCTCGCCGCGCGGCTCGAGCCGTTCGACGTCGTCGTCGCCATGCGCGAGCGCACCGAGTTCCAGCGCGACCTGCTCGCGCGGCTGCCCAACCTGCGCCTCCTGGTCACCACCGGCATGCGCAACCGGGCCATCGACGTGACCGCGGCGACCGAGCTCGGCATCACCGTCTGCGGCACCGGAGCCGGCGCGGCAGCGACCGCCGAGCTCACCTGGGGGCTGATCCTCGCCACGCTCCGGCAGATCCCGCGCGAGGACGCCTCGGTCCGCGCCGGCGGCTGGCAGCAGACCCTCGGCGGCGACCTGGACGGCGCCCGGCTCGGCGTCGTCGGTCTGGGCCGGCTCGGCAGCCGGGTTGCGCGGGTCGGTCAGGCCTTCGGGATGGACGTCGTGGCCTGGAGCCAGAACCTCACCGACGAGCGGGCCGCGGAGGTCGGCGTCCGGCGGGTGGAGCGCGAGGAGCTCTTCGCCACCGCCGACGTCGTCACGCTGCACCTGCTGCTCTCCCGGCGCACCCGCGGGCTGATCGGCGCCGACGACCTCGCCCGGATGAAGCCCACCGCCGTCCTGGTCAACACCAGCCGCGGGCCGATCGTCGACCAGCAGGCACTGCTCGACGCCCTGCATGCGGGCCGGATCGCCGGCGCCGGGCTGGACGTGTTCGAGACCGAGCCGCTGCCCCGCGACCACCCGCTGCGGTCGGCACCTCGCACCGTGCTCACCCCGCACCTGGGCTACGTCACCCGCGGAACCTACGAGGTGTACTACGGCGAGGCGGTCGAGGACGTCGCCGCCTGGGTGGCCGGCGAGCCGGTACGGGTGCTGGGCGCATGAGCGTCTCCGATCCACACAGCGTGCCCACGCGACAGATGGGGGAGCCGGCGTTCCGCGCCGATCAGTGGCGTCGTCGGTTCGACCCGCACATCGCCCCGGTGAACCACATCGTCGACAGCCTGAAGGACGTCGATGGCCTCTTCCATCGCGATCTCGCCCAGCGTCAGCGACGCATGCTGGACCGAAAGGACGCCTATCGCGCTACGGCTGCGGCTCTGCGGCGATCAGGCGACCCGGAGTGAACCCGGACGACGCCGGGGACGGTGCATACGGCGACGTCCCTGACTTCCTGGCCGGCTGCGCGGACTGGTCTCCGTGGGTTCCATGGGCAGGCGCACGGGCTGCCGCTCCCCGTCTTCCGGGTGTCTACCTCTTCCGCGTCCGCGACCGGGTCGTCTACTGCGGGATGGCGGGCGAGCGTGCCGGTCGGGACGGGAGCCGAGCGCCGCAAGGCCTCTGGGGTCGCCTGGGCCGGTACGGCTCCGGCCGAGCCGCGGCATCCGGATTCGGGGAGGCAGCGTTGGACCGCGCGCTCGCGGATGCGGCCTTCGTCAGCGCCCGCCTCGAGCACCTGCGCGAGGTGGGGCCCGAGCGGACATTGCTCTGGGCGGTGGCTGCAATCGAGTGGGCCGCCCCTTTGGTGTGCTGGACCATCACGGACGCCACCTCTTCTGCCCGGGCGCTCGAGAGCCGGGTGCGGGCCGGACTGTTGGCGCGAGGCGTCGAGCTGTGGGGCAAGCGCTAAGGCTCTCGCCATGTGGCGATGGCGACGACGGTCGGTCTCTGCCCCCACCGGCGGGGCAGAGACCGACTGTGCGGGACTGGCAGTCAGGCGAAGGTCAGCCGGCATCGCGGCGCAGCAGCCGCCAACTACCGGCAGCCACCGCGGCGACGGACCAGCAGGCCAGCAGCGCCAGCGCACCGCCCAGGGACAGCGAGTCCGGCTCGCCCAGCAGCGTGCGCACCGCCCCCGTGCCCGGCAGCCACTCGGCCAGGTCGGCCAGCCAGCCCACGTTGAACGACTGCATGAGGAAGGGCAGGACCAGCTGCAGCAGGAAGACCGTGGCCAGCCCGGCCGCCGTCGACCGCAGCAGCAACCCGACCCCTACGGCGAGCAGAGATCCCGCGACCAGCACCGCGGCGATCCGCGCCAGGCCGGCCACCGCGTCGCCGAGCGGCAGCGTGAGCTCCGGGTCGATCAGCAGCGCGACCAGGTCGGCGACCAGCGCCAGCAGCACGCCGATCACCGTCACCGCCACGGTCGGGACGACGACCCGCGCCGCCAGCAGCACCCCACGGCGCGGCGTCCACTGCAGCGTCGGTCCGATCGACCCGCTGGCGTACTCCTGGGTGACCGCGAGCAGTGCCAGCACGAGCAGCCCGAACTGGCCGAGCAGGACGCCGTACTCACCGGCGAAGGTCGACACGACGGGGTTGCTCGCGGTCGCCGTCCCCTCTGCCTCGTCGGCCGCCGCGATGGCGCCCAGCCCGACGATGACGACGGCGGCCGCCAGCAGGCAGGCCCACGTCGTCCGCACCGTGCGCAGCCGCACCCACTCGGCGCCGGCGGCCCGCAGGAAGACCGTGCCGGTCCCGGTGGTCGGCGGGGCGAGCACCGCGGCGCTCATCGCTGCACCGTCCCGGCCGGCTCCGGCTCGGCCGCGACGCGGTACTGCACGCTGTCGCCGGTGAGGTCGAGGTAGATCTGCTCCAGGGAGTTCTGCACCTCGGCCAGCCGGTGCACGGCGACCCCCACCTCGAGCGCGACGTCGCCCACCGTCTCCGGCGATGCGCCCTCGACCAGCAGGTCGCCGATGTCGGTGGGGTGCACGCGCAGCTGCCGGCGCAGCAGCGCGCCGGCCAGTTCGTCCGGGGAGGGGGTGCGCACCTGCACCTGGCGGTGCGCGCCCTCGCCGCGCATCACCTCGGCCATCGAGGCGTCGGCGATGAGCCGGCCCCGCCCGATGATCACCAGGTGGTCGGCGGTCTGCTCCATCTCGCTCATGAGGTGGCTCGACAGCAGCACCGTGCGGCCCTCGTCGGCGAGCTGACGCACCAGGCGGCGGATCCACCGGACGCCGTCGAGGTCCAGGCCGTTCATCGGCTCGTCGAACAGCAGCACCGCGGGGTCGCCGAGCAGCGCCGTGGCGATGCCTAGCCGTTGCCGCATGCCCAGGGAGTAGCCCTTCACCCGCCGGCGGGAAGCGGGGCCGAGGCCGACCTGGTCGACCACCTCGTCGACCCGGCGCAGCGGGATGCCGTTCGCGCGGGCGGCCACCCGCAGGTGGTCCCGCCCGCTGCGGCCCGGGTGCACCGCCTGGGCGTCGAGCAGCGCGCCGGCCGTGCGCAGCGGCTCGGCCAGCCGGGCGAACGGCCGCCCGGCCACCAGGGCGGAGCCTGCGGAGGGCCGGTCCAGGCCCAGGACCATCCGCATGGTGGTCGACTTGCCGGCACCGTTGGGTCCGAGGAAGCCGGTCACCTTGCCGGGCCGCACCTCGAAGGTCAGGTCGTCGACGGCGCGCACGGCGCCGTAGTGCTTCGTGAGCCCGCGCACCTCGATCATGCGGAGCCCGCCGGCGGGCGGCACTGCCGCCAGGAGTTCGTCTCGGTCATGATCAGCAGCGTGTCGGTCAGGGACGTGCGCGCGGATCACCCCGCGGTGCCGACCTGGCTCCCCCACGTGGGGGAGGAGCGGAGCGCGCCGACGGGGGAATCGCCCGGCGGCCGCGAGCGCCAGGATCGGACCGTGCCGACGACGACGTTCCCCCGCTCCGCAGCCGAGATCGGTGCCGGCCTCCGAGGGGTGGTCGCCGCCGCCACGGGCCCCGGCTGGCCCGGACGCGTGCTCTACGCGCTGGCGCTGCTGCCGGCCGGCGCGCTCGGCCTGGCGCTCTACTTCGCGCTGTTCGGCTCCGTCGTCGCGGTCATCTACGGCGTCGGGCTGCTGCTGATCCTGCTCGTCCTGGCGACCATCCGGGGTGTCGCCGGGCTCGAGCGGCGGATGCTGCGCAGCCTGCTCGGGGTCGACGTCCCGGCCGGCGAGCGGGTGCGGCGGCAGCCCGGCGTCAGGACGAAGGTGCGCCGGCTGGTGACGTCGGCCGGCACCTGGCGGGCGGTCGGCTGGCTGGGCGCCCGGGTGCTGCTGGGCGCGGCCACGCTCGCCGTCCTGTTCTTCGCCACCGTCCTCTGCGTGGCGCTGCGCTTCGGCCTCGACTGGAACGTGCTCAACGCGCTCCCGCTGCTGGCGCTGATGGCCCTCGTCGTCCTCGCGGCCCTGCTGCTCCTGGACCTGCTGGTGCGGCTGGCGGCGGCGGTGGGTCCCCGCCTGCTGGGCGCCGGTGCGGAGCAGCGGATCGCCGCCCTGCAGGCCGGCGGCCGGCGGCTGGCCGACCGCAACCGGCTGGCCCGCGACCTGCACGACACCATCGGCCACGCCCTGACCGCCAGCCTGCTGCAGGCCACCGCCGCCCGGCGCACGCTCAGCCCTGGGGGCGACGCCCCGGTCCAGCCGGAGTTCGCCCGCCAGGCGCTGCAGCACATCGAGACCAACACCCGCGCCGCACTGGCCGAGCTCGACCGGGCGCTCAGCGTCCTGCGCGCCGAGGACGACGGCCGCGACCTCGCGCCCTTCGCCCCGCCGACGCTCGCCGACCTCGACGAGTTGCTCGTCGGCCTGCGCGACGGTGGGCTGCCGGTCGCCCTCACCGTCGACGTCGGCACCGACGAGGTGCCTGCGGCCCTCCAGGCGCTGGCCTACCGGGTGGTCCAGGAGGGGACGACGAACGTGCTGCGGCACGCCGGCACCCCGGTGACCGTCGCACAGGTCCTGCGCCTGGGCGACACCCTCGCCGTGAGCGTGCACAACGAGCGCCCCGAGCAGCAGGACAGCCGGCCCGGCCCTGGTGGGGGGCGGGGGCTCGCCGGCCTGCACGAGCGCACCCGCGCCGCCGGCGGCACGCTGACCGCGGGGCCCACGCCGTCGGGTGGCTTCGAGCTCTGCGTGGTCCTGCCGCTGGCCGGTGCCGCATGACCCTGCGCCTGGTGCTCGTGGACGATGACGTGCTGGTCCGTTCCGGACTGCGGGTGATCCTGGAGAGCGAGCCCGATCTCACCGTGGTCGGAGAGGCCGGCACCGGCCGGGAGGCGCTCGAGGTGGCGGCCCGCACCGATCCCGACGTCGTCCTCATGGACGTGCGGATGCCGGACATGGACGGCATCACGGCGACCGAGCGGCTGATCGCCCGCGACCCCGGCCGCCCGCGCGTGCTGGTGCTGACCACCTTCGAGGACGACGACTACCTGTTCCGCTCGCTGAAGGCCGGCGCCAGTGGCTTCGCGTTGAAGCGGGCCGACCCCGACGAGCTGGTCGACGCGATCCGCATCGTCGCCCGCGGCTCCTCCCTCGTGCTGCCCGACCTGACCCGCAGGCTCATCGCCTCGCACACGCCCTCGCGTGCGCGGGGTGCCGCGGCGCTGCCGGAGCTGACCGGCCGGGAGGCCGACGTCCTGCGGCTGGTCGCCGCGGGGCTGTCCAACGCGGAGATCGCCGCCGAGATGTTCCTCAGCCGCGAGACGGTGAAGACCCACGTCAGCGGCGTGCTGCTCAAGCTGGGCGCCCGGGACCGCACCCAGGCCGTGATCGCCGCCTACGAGAGCGGCTTCATGACCGCCTGACCGCCGGTGCTGAAGTCCTGCTCGCCGATGACCGACAGCAGCTGCAGCTTCTGGGCCGCCTCGGTGCCGGGGGCGGCAGTGAGCACGAGCAGCACCTGCGCCTGGTTCTCGGTGAACAGCGCCTGGCAGTCGACCGCGATCTCCCCGAGCTCGGGGTGCACCAGCGTCTTGGCGTCGTCGAAGCGCTTCCCGACCTCGTGCAGCTCCCACACCTCGCGGAACTCCGAACTCCCGGCCAGCAGCCGGCCGACGATCTCCTGCGCCCGCGGGTCCGCGCCGCCCGCCGTCACCGCGGCCCGCAGACCCGCCACCTGCAGCCGGCTCTGGTGGGCATGGTCCCGCTCGGGGTAGTGGCTGCGCGCCCGCGGATCGGTGAACCACCGGTAGACGGCGCTGCGGGCGAGCCCGGTGTAGCCGGTCTCGTCGCCCAGCAGCGCGCGTGCCAGCCGGTTCTGCACGAGGGTGTCGGCGAGGTCGGACAGGATCAGTGCGGGGGTGTCCTCGAGCCGGTCGAACACCCGCAGCAGCGCCGGGCTGACGTGCTCGGAGCGGCGCACCCGCACCGGCGCGTGGTGGCCGGTCAGCCGGAACAGGTGGTCGCGCTCGTCGAGGGTGAGCCGCAGGCTGCGGGCCAGCGCCGCCACCATCTGCTCCGACGGCTGCGGGCCGCGCTGCTGCTCGAGCCGGGCGTAGTAGTCCGTCGACATCCCGGTCAGCGCGGCGACCTCCTCGCGGCGCAGCCCGGCCGCCCGGCGCCGCGGCCCCGACGGCAGGCCGACGTCGGCGGGCTGCAGGGCCTCCCGGCGGCGGCGGAGGAAGTCGGCGAGCTGGGCGCGGTCCACGCCGTCATCCTGCCCGCCACGACGACACGGATCCAGGGACCGCCGATCCCTGGACAACCGCTCCTCTCCCGCCCGGCGGGCATCGGCCGCACGGTGGGAGCCATGAAGACGACAGGCAGGACGATGTTGTTCACCGGCGGCACCTCGGGCATCGGCCTCGGGTTGGCGCTGCGGTTCGCCGAGGCCGGCAACACGGTGATCGTCGCCGGACGGCGCAAGGAGCTCCTGGACCGGATCGTCGCGGAGCACCCGGGGATCAGCGCCCTGCAGCTCGACGTCGCCGACCCCGCCTCGATCGCCGCCGCCTACGAGACCGTGCGACGCGACCACCCGCAGCTCGACGTCCTGGTCACCATGGCCGGGATCATGCAGCCGGAGGACCTGCGCGACCCCGGCCACCTCGCCGTCGCCGAGGCCACCGTCACCACGAACCTGCTCGGCCCGATCCGGACGGTGAACGCCTTCCTGCCGCTCCTGCTGTCCCAGGACGACGCCACGATCGCCACCGTCTCCTCGGGGCTGGCGTTCGTGCCGCTGCCGGCGACGCCCACGTACAACGCGACCAAGGCCGCGATCCACTCGTGGACGGAGAGCCTGCGCGTGCAGCTCGCCGGCAGCTCGGTGCAGGTGGTCGAGCTGGTGCCGCCGGCCGTGCGGACCGACCTCATGCCGGGCCACGCCGACGACGAGAGCGCCATGCCGCTGGAGGAGTACCTGACCGAGACGTTCAACATCCTGCAGTCGCAGCCCGACGTCCGGGAGGTGCTGGTCGACCGGGTGCGGTTCCTGCGCTTCGCCGAGGTCGAGGGCCGGTACGACGACGTGCTCGCCCTGCTCAGCGGCCGCGCGTCGTGAGCTAGCGTCCGCGATCACGCCCGTCGACGTCTGGAGAACCGCCTCGTGCCCGCAGAGACCACGGACCCCGCGCCCCTCGAGGTCGACTACCTCGTCATCGGGGCGGGTGCGATGGGCATGGCGTTCGTCGACACGCTGCTCACCGAGACCGACGCGACGGTCGCGATCGTCGACCGCTACGACCAGCCCGGTGGGCACTGGACCCGCGCCTACCCCTTCGTGCGGCTGCACCAGCCCTCGGTCTTCTACGGGGTGAACTCCCGCGAGCTGGGCACCGGTGCCATCGACGCGGTCGGCCTCAACGCCGGGCTGCACGAGCTGGCCACCGGCGACGAGGTCCTGGCCTACTTCGACGACGTCATGCGGAGGACGTTCCTCGCGAGCGGCCGCGTGTCCTACTTCCCGATGTCGAACTACGACGGTCCGGCCGAGGACGGCGCGCAGCGGTTCACCTCCCTGGTCAGCGGGCGGACCACCGACGTCGTCGTGCGCCGCAGGGTCGTCGACGCGACGTACATGAACGTCACCGTCCCGTCGATGACGACGCCGCGGTACGCCGTGGCCGCCGGGGTCCGGGTGATCGCGCCCAACGACCTCGTCGGCCTCACCTCGCGCCCCGCGCACGTCACCGTCGTCGGCTCGGGCAAGACCGGGATCGACGCCTGCCTCTGGCTGCTGCAGCACGGCGTCGACCCGGCCGACATCAGCTGGATCATGCCGCGCGACGCGTGGCTGTTCGACCGTGCGCGCATCCAGCCCGGCCCGCCGGCGGCCCCCGAGCCCGGCGGCGTCGAGCCGGACCCCGCGCTCGGGTCCGGCGCGGCCGACCAGCTCATCGCCGCCCTGGAGTCCGGTGGCCTGGTGATGCGGCTGGCGCCGGACGTGGTGCCGACGGCGTTCCGCTGCGCCACGGTCACCCGGGCCGAGCTCGACGAGCTCCGGCGGATCGACGACGTCCTGCGGCACGGCCGGGTCACGGCCATCGACGTCGACCGCATCGAGTTCGGCGACGTCACCGTGCCCGCGCAGCCCGGCACGCTCTACGTGGACTGCACCGCCGACGGCCTGGAGCCGCGCCCGCCGGTGCCGATCTTCGACGGCTCCCGCATGACGCTGCAGGCGGTGATCCCCTGCCAGCAGGTGTTCAGCGCCTCCCTGGCCGCCTACGTCGAGGCCTCCTACGACGGCGACGACCTGAAGAACGAGCTGTGCCCGCCCGGCCCGCATCCCAGCACCCACCTCGACCTGCCGAAGTACATGCTCGACATCGGCACCCGGACGCGCCGGTGGAGCGAGGACCCCGAGCTGAGGGCGTGGATCGGCACGGCGCGCTCGGTCGTGCGGGTCCCGGACGACGCGAGCCTGCAGACCGACGAGGCGGCCGCGTTCATCCGGCACGCCCTCGCCGAGGCCGGCGCCCCGGTGGGCTGAACCCGCCTCAGACGAGGAAGCGGTACGCCGTCGACCCCGGCGTGAGGTGCTCGATGCGCAGCGGGCTGTCCTCGATGCGCGCGAGCAGTTCGGCCAGGCCCTCGACCCGGCCGAGCTCGATGCCGGTCAGCGCCGCGCCGGTCTCCCGGTTGTCCCGCTTCACGTACTCGAACCGCACGATGTCGTCGTCCGGCCCGAGCACCTCGTCGAGGAACCGGCGCAGCGCTCCGGGCTCCTGCGGGAACTCGACGAGGAAGTAGTGCTTGAGCCCGCGGTGCACCAGCGACCGCTCGATCACCTCGGCGTACCGGCTGACGTCGTTGTTGCCGCCGGAGAGCACGCAGACCACCGTCTGCCCGGGCTCCAGCGTCACCAGCCCGCCGCTCAGCGCCGACGGCGCCAGCGCGCCCGCGGGCTCGGCGATGATCCCGTCGGCCTGGTAGAGGTCGAGCATCTCGGTGCAGATCTGCCCCTCCGGGACGGCGATCAGCTCCGCGCCCGAGTCGCGCACCAGCGGATAGGTGACCGCACCGGCCCGACGCACCGCTGCGCCGTCGACGAAGGTGTCCATCTCGGTCAGGTCGACCGGCCTGCCGGCGGCCAGCGCCGCGGCCATGTTCGCCGCACCCGCCGGCTCCACGCCGACGATCCGGGTCCTGGGGGAGTGCGCGCGCAGCCAGGTGCCGGCGCCGGCGAGCAGCCCACCGCCACCCACCGGCAGGACGACGAGGTCCGGCGGCTCGGGCAGCTGGTCGAGGATCTCCACCGCCACGGTCGCCTGCCCGGCCACCGTCGCGGGTGAGTCGAACGCGGGCACCAGCGTCGCCCCGGAGGTCGCCGCGAACTGCGCCGCGGCGGCGGCCGCCTCGTCGTAGGAGTCACCGGCGATGACCAGCTCGACCATGTCGCCGCCGAGCGCGGCGATCCGCTCGCGCTTCTGCCGCGGCGTCGTCCCGGGGACGAAGACCCGCCCGCGCACCTGCAGCGCCCGGCAGGCGTAGGCGAGGCCCTGACCGTGGTTGCCGGCGCTGGCGCAGACCACGCCCGCGGCCCGCTCGGCGTCGGGGAGCGCGGAGATCATCGTGTACGCGCCGCGGATCTTGTACGAGCGCCCGACCTGCAGGTCCTCGCGCTTGAGCCAGATGTCGGCTCCGGTCAGCGCGGACAGCCGCGCGTTGCGCTGCAGCGGGGTCCGCTCGGCCACGCCCTCCAGCCGGCGGACGGCGTCGTCCACCTGCGCGGCGAACCGATCGGGAGAGGAGTCGTCGACCGCAGCGCTCACGCCGTCATCGTCGTCCACGCCTCCGGCGTCCCCGCAGGGAGGCCCGTCAGGTCGTGAGCAGGCGCAGCTTCGGCTCGGCGCGCAGGCGCTTCGCCAGCTCCACGCGGTGCCGGCCGTCCTCGGACCGGACGAACTGCAGGTCGTCGACGAGCGCCTGCATGAGCATCAGCCCGCGCCCGGTCTCCAGGGATGAACCCTGGGCCGCCGACACCTGCTGGAAGTCGAAGCCCTGCCCGTCGTCGAGCACGCTGACCCGGCACAGGTCGTCGGTGATGGCGACGTCGACCTGGTACTCCTCGTGCTGCCCGGCGTGCTGGACCACGTTCGCGCAGGCCTCGGTGAGCGCCAGGACGATCTCCTCGATCGTCTGCGTCGAGACGTCCAGGTGCTCGAGCGCCTGGCGCATGAGCCCCCGCATGAGGGGCAGGCTGCGCGCATCGCGCGGCAGTCGGACGCTGAACGAGATGTCCATCGCAGGAATGATCCCCTCGGCACCGATGTCCTACTCTCGACGGGACGACGAGGTGAGAGGGGCGGTGCGGTGCTCTTCCTTGTGGAACGGCGAACGGTTGCCGGCCGTGCGGCTCTCACCGTACGTGGTGAGCTCGATCTGGCGACGGCACCTCAGCTGGAACAGGCCGCGGACGAGGCGTTCGCCGGGCCCGGTGCCGAGCTGGTCGTCGACCTCACCCACACCACGTTCCTCGACTCCTCCGGCGCCCGCGCGCTGCTCGGCGTCACCCGGAAGGCCCAGGCTGCCGGTGTCCGGCTCTACGTCCTGGCGCCCCGCTCCAACGGCCCTGTACGGCTGACCATCGACCTGCTCGGCCTCGGTGCGTACGTGCCGCTGGTCAGCGCCCCCGGCGAGATCCCCGCGGGCGTCGCCGGCCGCGACGCGGGGACGTGACCGCCGGGCCGGTGGACGACGAGGCCCTCGCGCGCTGCGCCGACGAGCCCATCGCGATCCCCGGCGCCGTCCAGCCGCACGGCGTGCTGCTCGCCGTCACCGAGCCCGGTCTCGACGTCGTCGTCGCCTCGGCCAATGCTCCCGAGCTGTTCGGGCGCGTCGCGACCCACCTCCCCGACCTGCTGGACGACGCCGACCTCGCCCGTCTCCGCGAGGGCCTGGCCGGCGACCTCGCCGAGGTGAACCCGCTGCGGGTGACCGTGGGCGGTGCCGAGGTCGACCTCGTCCTGCACCGTGCCGACGGTCTGCTGCTCACCGAGTGGGAGCCGGTCGCCGGGGCCGAGCAGGCCGGCGCCGCCTGGCACCGCCGGCTGCCGAGCGTGCTGCAGCGCCTGGCCGCGTCTCCCACGCTCGAGCAGCTGAGCGCCACGCTGGCCCGCGACGTGCGCACCGTGACCGGCTTCGACCGGGTGATGGTCTACCGCTTCGACGCCGAGTGGAACGGCGAGGTGATCGCCGAGGCGCGGCGCGAGGACCTCGAGCCGTTCCTCGACCTGCGCTTCCCGGCCGGCGACATCCCCGCCCAGGCCCGTGCGCTGTACACGACCAACTGGATGCGACTGATCCCCGACGCCGGGTACGCGCGGGTGCCGCTCGAGCCCGCCGTGAACCCGTCGACCGGCCGCCCGCTCGACCTCTCCGGCGCGATGCTGCGCAGCGTCTCCCCGGTGCACCTGGAGTACCTCGCCAACATGGGCGTGGTCTCCTCGATGTCGGTCTCGCTGATCGACCGCGGCCGGCTGTGGGGCCTCATCTCCTGCCACCACTACGCCGGCCCGCACCGCCCGTCGGTCGCCGACCGCACCGCCGCGGAGTTCCTGGGCCGCACCGCCTCCCTCCTGCTGCACACGGTCGTCGCCGAGAGCGAGCTGGACGGCGTCGTCGAGGTCGCCGAGCGCGCCGCCGAGCTGGCCGCCGCCGTCGGGCGGACGCCGCGTGCCCTCGGCGCCGCGCTGACCGAGCAGGACGTCACCGTCCTGGACCTGCTGCCGGCGGAGGGGGCCGCGGTCCGGCTGGGCGGGCAGCTCCGGCTGCTGGGGACGACGCCGCCGCGCGACCGGGTGGCCGAGCTCGTCGGCGCGCTGCTGGACGCCGGCGTGAACGCCACCGACTCCGCCTCGGCGCTGGTGCCCGGAGCCGCCGACCTGCTCGACACCGCCAGCGGTGTGCTCGCCGTCCCGGTCGGGCGCGGGGACTTCCTGGCCTGGTTCCGGCCCGAGACCCTGCGCGAGGTGACCTGGGGCGGCAACCCGTACGAGTCGAAGGTCGCGCAGACCGACGACGGCCCGCGGCTGAGCCCGCGGCGCTCGTTCTCCGCCTGGAGCGAGATCGTCCGCGGCACCTCGCGTCCGTGGCGCGAGCACGAGGTGGCCGCCGCCCGGGCGCTGGCCGGGCACCTCGCCGCGGCGACGCTGAACCGCTCGGAGGAGGACAACCGGCTGGCCGGGGCGCTCCAGCGCACGCTGCTGCTCCAGGAGCTGCCGAAGGTGCCCGGCGTCGCGATGGCCGCCCGGTACGTGCCGAGCGCCGAGGACGTCGTCGGCGGCGACTGGTACGACCTGGTCCTGCTGCCCGGCGGGAAGCTGGCCGTCGTGCTCGGGGACGTCGCCGGGCACGGCCTGGCCGCCGCGTCTGTGACCGCTCAGCTGCGGCACGCGCTCCGGGCGCAGCTGCTGCACGCCGCCGGGCCCGCCGCGGCGCTGTCCCTGATCAACGAGGTCATCGGGGCGCTGCTGCCCGGCGAGATGGCGACGGTCGTCGTCGCCGAGCTCGACCCGCGCACCGGGGAGGTCGTCGTCGCCAGCGCCGGGCACCTGCCGGTGCTGCACGCCCACGACGGCGGCGCGGAGTACGTGATGGGCGGGCGCGGTCCGGCGCTCGGCGTGCTCGACGCGCCCACCTACGCCGAGGCCCGGCTGACGCTCTCCGGCGACGACCGGCTGGTGCTGTTCAGCGACGGCCTGGTCGAGCGGGGACGCGGCGGGCTGGAGCGCGGGCTGGCCGCGCTGAGCGAGGCGGTCGTCGCGGGCCCGGCCGGCCCGGAGCCCCTGCTCGAGTCGGTGCTCGGCGCACTCGCGCCGCCGAGCACCGACGACGTCACCGTGCTGGCCCTGACCCGGACCTGAGCCGCGCACCAGGCGTCACACGGCGCGTGGCGTTACGGGCCGTGACGGGATGCGCCCATATCGTCACGGCCATGTCGTCCCGGAAGCGCACTCGCCGAACCCTCGGCCGCACGGCCGGCACCCTCAGCGTGATCGCTGCGCTGGCGCTCACCGCCGGCTGCGGTCCGGAGAAGACCGAGCCCGCCGCGGCGAGCACTCCCGCGCCCGAGACGCCGCCCGCGCCGGTGCTGGTGCCCTGGCCGCTGACCGGGGTCGAGATCGAGGCGCCACCGCAGCGCCCCGCGCTCGCGGTGAAGATCGAGAACTCCGTCGCCGCCCGCCCGCAGACCGGGCTGAACAGCGCCGACGTGGTGTGGGAGGAGGTCGTCGAGGGCGGCATCACCCGCTTCGTCGCCGTCTTCCACTCGAACGTGCCGCCGGAGATCGGGCCGATCCGCTCGGTGCGCCCGATGGACGCCGCCATCGCGGGCCCGCTGCACGGCCTGTTCGCGTTCTCCGGGGGTGGCCCGGACTTCGTGCGGGCGATCAGCAACGCGGGCATGCAGGTGCTCAGCCAGGACGCCGGCGCCGACGGCTTCTTCCGGCTGAGCACCCGCTCCGCGCCGCACAACGTGTACGCCGACCCGGCGAAGTTCCTCGCCCAGGCCGACCCGGAGCACCTGGCGCCGCCGGCCCCCGAGTTCCAGTTCGCCCCGGCCGGCCAGCCGCCCACCGCGGTGGCCATGGGCGCGCCCGCGGCGCTGGTGCGGCTCAAGCTCTCCGGCAGCGGCCGCCCGAACTGGACCTGGAGCGCGCCGGACAACGGCTGGCTGCGGGCCGAGGGCGACACCCCCGCGACCGGGGCCGACGGCGCCCGGCTGCGCGCGGCCAACGTGGTCGTGCTGCGGGTCGACGTCGTCAACACGGCCTTCCGCGACCCGGCCGGCAACCCCGTTCCGGAGACCCGCATGGTCGGTGGGGGAGAGGCCCTCGTCGCCAGCGGCGGGAGCACGATCGCGGCCACCTGGTCGAAGGCGTCGGAGACAGCGCCCGTCGTCCTCGCCGGTCCGGGTGGTGCGCCGGTGCAGCTGGCGCCCGGCAACACCTGGGTCGAGCTCGTCCCCAACGGCAGCGGCGCGGTGACGCTGGGCTGAGCCGCCCGCCGTCGACGGCGGGCGGCTCACGCCTGGGCGCTGCTCCGCACGAACGTGGCGAGCTCCTCGGCGAACGCCTCGGGGAACTCCTCGTGCGCGAAGTCGGTGCCGCCCCGGACGTGGTGCAGCCGCGCGTGCGGGAACGCCGCGGTGACGACCTCGTCCATCCGCGCGACGAGATCCCGGTCGCCGTGCAGCAGCAGCGTGGGCACCGAGGCGAGCGCCGCGGTGTCCACCTCGTGGCCGAACACCGCGCGGTAGGCCGGCGCGTAGTCGGCCCCCACGCTCAGGTACTCGACCACCTGCCGGTCAGCGCTCTCCAGGCCGATGTCGGGATAGAGGTCGTGGATGCGGCCCCACACCTGCGCGAGGTGGCTGCCGTCCTCGGCGGGGGAGTAGCCCGGCGCCCACGAGCGCATCTTCTCGGCGCGCTCGTCGTCCGAGTACAGCGGCAGCCCCTGGAACACCAGGCCGGCCACTCGCCCGGGCGCCCGGCGCGCAGCCTCCGCGGCGACGACCGCACCGGTGTGCTGGCCCAGCAGCGTCACGCGGTCCAGGCCGAGGGCATCGGCGAACGTCCACGCGGCGTGCGCGTACTCCGGGATCGACCACACCGACGGCGGTGCATCGGACATGCCGTAGCCGGGCGTGTCCACCGCGACAGCGCGCACCCCACGGGCCGCCAGCAGCGGCAGCACCGGCTCGTAGGTCGCCGACGACAGCGGCGACTGGTGCAGCAGCAGCACCGTCGGCGCCCCGTCGTCCCCGGCCACCCGGTAGTGCGCCTGCCCCCACGGCACGGAGACGTAGCCGCGGGTCGACCGGCCCTTGAGCCCGGTCATCGGGCCATCGCCGCCATGACCTCGATGACGTGCTTGATGCCGGCCCGGAAGTCGTCGAGCCGGATGTACTCGTTCGGCCCGTCGATGCCGGCGTCGGCGCGGGAGACGCCGACCCCGACGATCGGGGTGCCCTCGAGGACGCCCTGGTTGCCGATCCAGATCGTGTACGGCTCGATGACCGGCTCCGTGCCGTAGGTCCGGCGCGCGGCGTCGGCCACCAGCTCCACCCACGGGTCGTCGGCCGGCGTCATGTTCGGCCGGCTCCGCGCCATCTCGTGCACCTCGACGTCGCCGAAGCCCGAGGCCCTCAGGTGCGCGGTGATCTTCTCCAGCACGTCCGAGGGGTCCTGCCCGGCGATCAGCCGGACCTCCACCTTCGCGGACGCGGTCGCCGGGATGCCCAGGGTGACGTCGTCGCGCTGGTCGCCGCCCTCGACGGCGCCGATGGTGATCGTCGGCTCGACCCGCACCGCGGCGCCGGCCTCGGCGTCGGAGAGGTCGCCGATGAAGCGGGAGACCCCCGCCCGCTGCCTGAGGAACTCGCCGGGGAACGAGAGGTCGAGCAGCATCTCCCGCTCGGCCCCGGTCGGCGGGCGGACGTCATCGGCGAAGCCGGGCACCCGCACCTCGCCGTCCGGGCCGACCAGGCAGGCCAGCGCGTGCACCAGCCGGTGCGTGGCCGCGGGCAGGATCGCGGTGTTCTGGCTGGTCAGCTCCCGGTTCAGGGTGCGCACCGACAGCCGGAGGTACAGGATCCCCTTCTCGCTGAGCTTGAGCAGCAGCCGGCCCTCGTCGTCCAGCCAGGAGTTCTCCCACAGCGCCGCGTCGGCCCGCAGCGCCTCGGCGTGCGCCGCCACGAACGAGCCGAGCCCCGGGCTGTGCAGCATCTGCTTGCCCTCCTCGATGAACACCGAGGTCACCGGGGGCTCCTGGCCGGACAGCTTCCAGGCCGCCGCGGCGTAGATGCGGGACATGAGCGCGCCCTTGTCGTCGGCCACGCCGCGGGCGAAGAGCTTCCCGTCGCGGATCTCGGCGGCGTACGGCGGGCTGATCGCGTCGGCGTCGTCCCCGGAGGGCTCGACCTCGACGTCGTAGTGGTTGAAGTGCAGCAGCCGCTTCTCCCCGCCGGCGAACTCCCCGAGCACGTAGGGGTGCGAGTGCTCCCACGGCAGCACCTCGGCCGAACCGCCCCAGCGGCGCAGCGAACCGGCGATGAACTCCGCCGCCCGCTGCATCTGGTCGGCCTCCTGCCGGCGGCTGCGGATGCGGCAGAGCTCCTGCAGTTCGGCGACGAACTCGTCGAAGTGGTCGTCGACCGCCTGCAGCGCGGCGGCCGTGTCGAGTCCGGTCACGTGGAAGCCGCCGAGCCGGGCAGCGCGACGACGCCGGTGATCACCAGGTCGTTCCACACCAGCTGCTCGTGGATGAGGCCGTCCGCGCCGACGACGAAGAAGTCGACGTACCGGATGCCCTGGAACGGGGTGCCGTCCAGCGCCTCGCCGTAGAGCGTGCCGATGGAGGTGACCGTGGTCTGACCCTCGGTCTCGCCCACGGCGAAGCGGGTGCGGCGCTTGCGCACCCAGCGGTACTTGCCGCCCGAGGCAGCCACCAGCTCGGCGAGCGAGCCGAACACCTCACCACCCGGGAACTCCATGCGGACGTCGGGGGAGAGGTAGCGGGAGGCCGCCTCGAGGTCCCGGTCCTCGCAGAGCTGCAGGTAGGTGTCGACCAGCTCGGCGGGGTGCACGGCGGCCATCAGCCGTTCTTCCGCTGCAGCGTGGCTTCCCACTGCTCGCGCAGCGGGTGCTCGGCCGGGCCGGCCTCGGTGATGATCCGCAGGATGCGCTGCATCAACTGGTCGCGGGCGGAGTCGAACGACGCCTGCTCCCGGGCCTCGGGCTCGAAGGTGTCGACGGCGCCGGCGGCCAGTGTGCCGTTGCGGACCAGGAGCGCCTCCAGGGCGCGCACCCGCGTGCTGGCGACGTGCACCTCGGTGCCGAGGAGGAGGACCAGGTCCACCAGCTTGGAGACGTGCGGGCTGCCGAAGTAGTCGAACTCGGGAGTGCTCACGCCGCGGCTCCCGTCGGGTTCCCCGCCGTGGCGGGCCTGGTCGCGGAGAGGACCGCCCAGGGGAAGTGCCAGCCCTCCCGGTTGCCCCAGCCGTCCGGGCTCAGGCCGTCGGCGCGCTCGTCGAACGGGGTCCAGGTGGCGTCGACCAGGCCGTGCTTCGCGCAGATCGCCAGGACGTCGGTGGCGAACAGGGCGCGGAAGAACGGCTCGTTGTTGCGCTCCGCGTGCTCGTAGACGATCGCGTCGCGCACCGCGTCGCCGGTGAGCATGAACTCCAGGAAGCGCAGGGCGCCACCGGGCTTGAGCAGGCGGGCGGCCTCGCCGATCACCCGGTCCATGGCCTCGGCCGGCATCTCGTGCAGCATCATCGTGGCGGTCACGACGTCGCTCGACGCGGCCTCGAGGCCGGTGTCCTGCGCGTCGGCCTGCCGGTAGGTGATCGGCAGCTGCTCGTCCTCGCCCTCCGCGTGAGCCAGCCGCAGGCCGGGGGCCGCGAGGTCGACCCCGATGACCTCCGCGCCGGGGTACTTGCCCACCAGCGGGCGGGTGCTCTTGCCGAAGCCGCAGCCCAGGTCGATCACGCGGGTCGCGCCCGGGACGTCGGGCAGGGCCGTCTCGGCGAACAGGCGGTGGAACTTGTACCCGTCGTTGTCGCGCAGCATGACCACCCGCGCGCCCATCTCGTACACGTATGCCGACAGGTCGTCGGAGTAGAAGCTGCCCGGCTGGATGTGGATGTCGTAGTCGGTGTACCAGCTGGGGAGGGCGACGGTGGGGTCGAGCTCCAGGGTCCCGTGGCCTCGGAGCGGCACCGATTCGAGGTCGGCGACCAGCTCGTCGCGGCGGCCGACCACCGCGTCGCCGGCCAGCCGCCACGACATCTTCTGCTGGCTGCGCTCCAGATGGCTGAACCAGGGATAGGTGGGCAGTGCGTGCAGCGGCTCCGCCACCTCCTCGACGGTGCCCGCAGGTGCGCCGGAGGCCTCGTACTCGGCCGTGAGCGCCGGGTAGACGGTGTCGGCCCAGCGCTTGCGCAGCACGAGGACGAAGTCGATGGCGGACCGTTCGTCGAGCGTCAGCCGGTTCTCGATGTCGATCACAGTTCCTCCGTGGAGCTCGGCGTAGCGGGTCGTCCCGGTGCAGGTCGGCGACGAGACGAGATCATTCGTTCGGCTGAGCGGAACACCGTTCCGAATGCCTGGCAACCGCAGTCTTTCCAGCCCCGAAGGAGATTGTCAAGGACCATTTCCTCCCCAGGAAAAGCGCAGGTCAGGCGCGAGAACGACCATTCCCGAAATGATCACCGTTCGGCTCTGCGGAACGCAGCTCACAGCATTCTCGAATTCGTCATATGTCTGAAACGAGCACGGGCCGGACGGGGACGAGCGCCTGTGCGCGACGTCCCCGTCCGGCCCGTGCCCCGGGTGGCTCAGCGTGCCCGGCCGACGACCTCCCGGGCGCTGCGCGCCACCGCCTCGTCGATGAACCGGCCGTCGGCGGTGAGCGCGACGCCGGCCGACCGCTCCTGTGCCGCGGCCAGCCGGTCCAGCACGTCGCGGGCCGCGGCCAGCTGCTCGGTCGAGGGCGTGAACGCCTCGTTCACGACGGTCACCTGGTCCGGGTGGATCGCCGTCCGGGCGCGGAAGCCCTGGCGGAGCAGCAGCGCCGTGGTGCGCACCAGGCGATCGGTGTCGCGGATCGCCGTCTCCACCGGGCCCACGGGCGGCAGGATGCCGGCGGCTGCCGAGGCGACGACGATCCGCGACCGCAGCGGCCACAGCTCCTCCCGGTCGGGCCCGGGCTGCAGGCCCAGCTCACCGACGAGGTCCGCCTCGCCCAGACCCAGCCGGACCACCCGGGAGGCGGCGGCGACCTGCTCGGCCCGGACCAACCCGCGCGCGGTCTCGATCAGCGCGAGCACGGGCACCGAACGCGGGACCACCCCGGACTCCGCCTCGGCCGAGGACAGGGCCCGGTCGAGCTCGGCCAGCAGCGCCGGGTCGGCCTTGGGCAGCACGATCCCCGACAGCCGGGGGCCGACGACGGCCGCGACGTCCTCGGCGACCGACTCCGCGTTGATCCGCACCCACCACTGCGGGCCCTCCGGCGCCGCGGCCAGGAAGGTGCGCACGTGCTCGCGCGCCGCGGCCTTGGCGGGGGCCGGGACGGCGTCCTCCAGGTCGAGGATCAGCGCGTCCGCGCCCCGGCCGGCGGCCGTGGCCATCCGGTCGGGGCGGTCGCCGGGGACGTAGAGGTAGCTGCGCGGTGCCGGGGTCACGGGCGCGCCTACTTGCCGGTGGGGCGGAACAGGTACCGGCCGCCGGGCTCGCCGACGACCTTGCCGCCCTCGAGGATCTGCGCACCGCGGAGGAAGGTGTCGGTCACCGCGGCGGTGAGTTCGAAGCCCTCGAACGGCGTGTACTCCTGCGTGGACTCCGACTCCTCGGCGCGCACGGTCCAGGTGCTGTCGTCGTCGACCAGGGCGAAGTCGGCGTCCAGGCCCTCGATGATCGCGCCCTTGGTCGGCAGGCCGAAGCGCTGCGCCGGGTTCCAGGAGATGAGCTGGGCGATCCGCGAGTAGGGGAGCCCGCGCTTGCGGCCCTCGCTGACCATCCCGGGCAGCAGGTACTCCGCACCGCCGAAGCCGGACTTGGCCACGAAGACGTCGTCGCGCGGCTCGCCGAACTTCACCTCGTCGCGGCAGCAGGCGTGGTCGCTGACCACCCAGTCGATGTTGCCCTCGAGCAGGTGCTCCCACAGCGCCTCGACGTCCTCGCGGGGACGCAGCGGCGGGTTGACCTTGCCGCCGATGCCCGAGGCGGTGGTGATGTCGGCGAGCAGGTGCCCGACGGTGACCTCGCGGCGGAAGTCGATGTGCGGGAAGGCCTTCGACATGCGCATGGCCGCGTCCATGGCCTTGGCGCCGGACAGGTGCAGCAGGTTGATCGTCGGCAGGCCGGTCTCGTGCGCCAGGTAGGAGGCGATGCTGACGGCCAGGCCCTCGGAGTGCGGGGGACGCGAGGCCGAGTAGGCGGCCAGGCCGGTGAGCGTGCCCTCCTCCTCGACCATCTTGGTGTAGGCGCTCATGATCTCGGCGGTCTCGCAGTGCAGGGACAGCGAGATCTGGTCGGCCAGCTCCGGGAACTCCTCGCGGGCCTTCTGCACCCCGCGCATGACGAACTCGAAGTGCGCGAAGTCGTAGCGCTCGCCCTCGGGGGTCATGAGGAACGAGCTCTGGTCGGTGGAGCGGCCGTGCAGGCCGTGGCTGCCGTAGAACATGAAGATCTTGAACGAGGTGACGCCGTGGTCGCGGACCAGCGACGGGATCTCCTCGATGTGCTGCTTCATCATCGGCGCCAGGTGGAAGGCGTAGTCCACGTAGGCCCGGCCCTCGGAGGCCTGGAGCACCTCGGGGAAGAACTCCGAGTACGGGCCGCCCTTGTTCAGGTAGTACTGGCCGGTGCGCATGTAGGTGATGCCGGTGGTCACGCCACCCTGCGCCGACGCGCGGCTCTCGCTGGCGGTGTCCTCGGACAGCGGGTTGTAGATGCCCCAGTGCTGGTGGGCGTCGACGACACCGGGGAAGGCCAGCTTGCCGCCGCCGTCGACGACGGTGCGTGCCTCGGCCGGGTCGATGCCGGCGGCGACCTTGGCGATCTTCCCGTCGGTGACGGCGATGTCGGCGGTCTCCGGCTCGGGGCGGTCGTGGCGGACCACGCGGACGTTCTGGACCAACAGGTCGTAGCTCACTTCGGTACCTCCAGGTTGTGCGGAAATCGTGGGGGAGAAGGGGTCAGCCGGCGGAGGTGAACCGGCGCAGCGGCGCCAGCACGGCGGCCACGTCGTCGGTGCGGTCGAGGTGCAGCACGGAGTCCTGCACCCGGCGCGTGGCGTCGTCGTCCAGCCGGCCGGCGACGTTCTCCTGGAACTTCACGGTCAGCTCGGCGTCGGACAGCGGGTTCTGCGGTCCGCCGCGGTTGACCAGGACCTCCTCGGTCCGGTCCTGGCCGTCGTCGGTCCGGATGGTGACGACGGCGGGGAACTGCATCGGGAAGATCTCGTCGCAGCGCGCGTCACCGGTGACGTCGACACGCGCCATGAGCGAGCGGCGGAACGGATCGGTGGCCAGCTCGTCGGTGTAGTCCGACAGGCCGACGCCGAGGCCCGAGCCGCCGATCAGCCCGGCGACGACGGCGTACGGCCCGCTGAACTGGGCCTGGTAGCCGGTCTCCGGAGCGCGCTTGCCCTCGATCGGCTCGCCGATGGTGCGGACGACGGCGGTGGGCACCCGCAGCTCGATGCGCTCGATCCGTTCCAGGTCGACGCCGCGGGCGCGCAGGGCCCGACCGGCGTCGACGGCGGCGTGGGTGAAGTGGTTGGCCGGGTAGGGCTTGAAGAAGATGCCCGGCACCGCCCACTCCGTGCCCAGCCCGTCGGTGACCTGGGCGAGGTCGACCTGGTCGCGCAGGAACGCCTCGAAGAAGCCGAACCGGCCCTCGAGCACCGTCGGCGGGCCGGTGAAACCGTGCTTCACCAGCTGCGCGGCGGTGACCGCCGAGTGCGCGGCCCAGCCGCAGTGCAGCCGCTTGACGGTGCCGCCGGTGCGGTTGGCCTCGATGATGCCGGCGGCGAAGGAGGCGGTGATGCCGAGTGCGTTCGCGACGCCCTCGGCGCCGGTGCCCAGCAGCAGCGCGGCCGCCACGGAGGCGCCCATCGCGCCGGTGATCGAGGTGGCGTGCTGGCCGTGCTCGAAGAACACCGAGTTGCCGAGCTCGGCGTCGTAGCCGGCCATGCCCAGCCGGACGGCGATCTCCAGGCCGACGGCGATCGCGGCGACCGTCTGCTCGCCGGTGGCCCCGCCGGCCTCGGCCGCGGCCAGGGCGGCCGGGACGACGCTGGCGCTGGGGTGCAGCACCGAGGGCAGGTGGGTGTCGTCGTAGTCCAGCGAGTGGGCGAGGACCCCGTTGAGGAAGGCGGCCTGGGCGGCGGGCAACGGCTCGGCCACCCCGACGCCGGTGGCCTGGCCGTTGCCGCCCTGCTCCAGCACGAAGGCGACGGCGCCGGCGCTGGTGGGCAGCCGGTGGGCGGCCACGCACAGCCCGACGACGTCGAGCACGCGCTGGCGGACGCTGGCGGCCACCTCGGCGGGGACGCCGTCGGTGTAGGACTTCTCCGCGAACGCGGCCAGCTGCTGGGCGAGCGTCGGGTCGGTGGCGATCTGCTCAGCCACGGGTGACCACCGCCAGCGGGCGGACCGGGGAGCCGGTCGCGCCGAAGATCGGCAGCGGGGAGAGCACGAACATGAACTCGTGCACGCCGTCGGCGGCCAGCTCCTCCAGCGCCATCGCCTCGACGATGTAGATCCCGTTCTCGACCAGCAGCACCCGGTGCGCCGGCAGCACGCTGTGCCCCGCGCCCGGGTGCAGGCACTCGAAGGCGATCGTGTCGGCCCCGACCGCGTGCGCGCCGCGCTCGGCGAGCCACATCGCGCCGGCCTCGCCGACGCCGGGGACGCCGCTGGCGCCGCCGATGTAGACGTTCCGGTCGGGGTCGGTGAAGTGCCGGCCCCAGCCGCTGCGGATCAGCACGACGTCGCCGGGCCGCACCGGGGTGCCCTGGCGCTCCTCGGCGGCGCCCAGGTCGGCCGGCGTGATCTCGTAGCCGGGGTCGCAGCCCTCGGGGGTGCCCAGCGCCGCGGGCACGTCCAGCAGCACGCCGCGCCGGATCATCGGGGCGATGGTGTGCACGCCGAGCTCGACGTACTTGCCACCGACGCCGGCCTCCGCCGCGTCGAGCCCGCCGAACATCCGGCCGTCGTGCGAGACGTGCGCGAGGGCGTCGATGTGGGTGCCGACGTGGGTGCCCATGCTGATCATGTCGTTCGCCGCGGAGCCGCCGTCGGAACGGACCATGTCGCCGTGCCGGCGGGGCAGCGTGTGCCAGAACGCCGGGTGGTTGGGTGACTGGGGCATGCCGACGGTCAGCGGCCGGCCCAGGTCGTAGGTGCGCAACGACCCGGTCAGGGCCTGCAGGAGCGGATCGGGGGTGGTGCTGGTGGTCACGGTGGGCATCCCTCAGGGGTCAGGGGGGATCGAGCGGGAGGTCGGGGGAGCTCAGGCGAGGACCTGGCGGGCGCGCAGGTCGGCGAGCTCCTCGGCGTCGTAGCCGAGCTCGCCGACGACGTCGTCGGTGTCGGCGCCCAGGCCGCGACCGGGGAAGCGGATGCTCCCGGGGGTCTCGGACATGCGCCACATGACGTTGTGCATGAGCACCTCGCCGAGGTCGTCGTCCGGCACGGTGGTGAGCATCTCCGTGGCGCGGACGTGCTCGTCCTCGACCAGGTCCTGCGCGGTGTAGATCGGTGCGATGGCCGCGCCGGCCTCCTCGAAGGCCTGCACGACCTCCTCGCGGGTGCGCTCGGCGATCCAGCCACCGACCATGTCGTCGAGCAGGTCGGCGTGCTCGGCGCGCTCGCCGCCGGAGCGGAACCACGGCTCGTCGATCACCTCGGGGTGCCCGACCAGGCGCATCACCCGCTCGGCGATCACCTGGGCGCTGGTGGAGATCGCCACCCAGCTGTCGTCCTTGGTGCGGTAGGTGTTGCGCGGCGCGTTGTTCGTCGAGCGGTTGCCGTGCCGCGTGCCGACCTCGCCGAGCTGCTGGAACACCGTGGGGCCGGGGCCGACGGCGGCCATGATCGGCTCGAGCAGGTTCATGTCGACGACCTGGCCCTTGCCGCCGTTGGTGTGCCGCGCGAGCAGGGCCATGGCCGCGGCCGAGGAGGCCGCGATGCCGCAGATGCTGTCGGCCAGCCCGAAGGCGGGCAGGGTCGGGGGGCCGTCGGCCTGCCCGGTCAGGTGCGCGAAGCCGCTCATCGCCTCGGCCAGCGTGCCGAAGCCCGGGCGCTTGGAGTACGGCCCGGTCTGGCCGAACCCGGTGATGCGGACCAGGACCAGACCCGGGTTGACCGCGTGGAGCTGCTCGGGGCCCACGCCCCACCGTTCCAGGGTGCCGGGGCGGAAGTTCTCCACGATCACGTCGGCGGTGGCGGCGAGCTTGAGGAACACCTCGGCGCCGGCGGGGGAGGACAGCGACAGGCCGATGGTCCGCTTGTTGCGGGAGATCTCCTTCCACCACAGCGGGACGCCGTCCTTGGCGCGGCCGTGGCCGCGCATGCTGTCCCCGGCCACCGGGTGCTCGATCTTGATGACCTCGGCACCGAAGTCGCCCAGGATCTGGGCGCACAGCGGGCCGGCCAGGATCGTGGAGACGTCGATGACTCGGAGTCCGGTCAACGGGCCTTCGGGCACGTTCTCCTCCACTCGTTGCGCGCTTCGTCGAGCGCTGTCGGGAAGTCCCTGCGGGTGCTGCTCCCGGGCCGCAGCCGGCCCGGAGGCGGCGGTCACGTGCGGGTGCTCGTGGCGTGCGGTTCGCGGTAGCCGATCTCCAGGCTGATGGCGGCGGCCACCTCCACGAGCAGCTCGCCGTGGGAGGTGAAGGCCTCGGGGGTGAACCGGTCCAGGGGACCGCAGACCGAGATCGAGCCCCAGACGTCGCCGCTGGCGCTGCGGACGGCCGCGGCGACGCTGCCGGCACCGGGCTGCCGCTCGCCGGTGCTGATCGCGTAGCCGAGCCGGCGCACGCGGGCGAGCTCGGCCCGCAGTGCGTCGACGTCGACGATGGTCGCGGCCGTGACCGCTTCCAGCGACGCCGACGCCAGGTACTCCTCGACCTGCTCCTCGGGCAGCGCGGCCAGGATCGCCTTGGACGACGACCCGGCGTGCAGCGCGTGACTGGTGCCGAGCGGGACGGCCATGCGGATCTCCCGGGGTGAGAGCACCTGGTCGACGTAGACCCGGGTCCAGCCCTGGCGGGCCGACAGCGTCGCGGTCTCCTGGGTCCGGTGGACCAGCTGCTCGAGGTAGGGCCGGGTCACCCGGGTCACGTCCAGCGACCGGAGCGCCGCCAGGCCCACCTTCAGCGCGACGGGGCCCAGCCCGTAGAGCTTGGTGCGGTCGTCGAACCCCAGGAAGCCGGCGGTCACCAGCTCCTTGAGGATGCGGTGGGCCACCGCCTTCGGGTAGTCCAGCGCCCGCGCCACCGTGGAGACGCCGACGGTCTCCGGGGCCCGCTCGGCGAGCAGCTCGATGACGGCCATCGCGCGCAGGAGTCCCGAGCGGGGGACGGCGTCGTCGGTGGCGCTCCCGGGGGCCGGCGCCACGTCGTCCTCGCGGGTGCTCACTGCAGCCCGGTCGCCTGCAGGGTCAGCGGCACGTTGCCCCGCACCGCGTTCGCGTAGGGGCAGAGCGTCTCCGCGACCGCGACGGCGCGCTCGAGGTCGGCCTGCGGGCAGTCCGGGGCCTGCACGTCGAGGGCGACGGTGAGCGCGAACGTGCCCTCGGGGGTGCTGGTGAGGGACACCGACGCGGTCGTCGAGGTCTTGCCGACCTTGATCCGCTCGCGGCGGGCCGCGACGGCCAGGGCGCTGTCGAAGCAGGCCGCGAACCCGGCGGCGAAGAGCTCCTCGGGGTCGGTGCCGGCGTTCTCGGTGCCGCGCTCGGCGGGCCGGGACAGCTCCGCCCGGAGCGAGCCGGTCTCCGACGTCGCGGAGCCGCCGCGGCCACCGGTCACGGCCACGCGCGCCGTGTAGAGCACGTCGGGCTGGGCCGCGTCTGTGCTGGTCACGAAGGGGTTCCTCTCGGCAGAACGGAATGGGGTGGAGCTCAGGCGATGGTCACGCCGCCGTCGACGAAGACGGTCTGGCCGGTGACCATGCCCGCGGCCGGGCTGAGCAGGTACGTCACGGTGTCGGCGACGTCCTGGGACTCGGCCATCCTCCCCAGCGGGATGCTGGCCATCTTGTCGGCCATGTACGCGGGGTCCGCCCGGACGTCGGCGGTCATGTCGGTCGGCACGATGGTCGGGCCGACCGCGTTGACGCGGATGCCGTCGGGCGCCCACTCCAGTGCCAGCACGCGGGCCAGGTGCATGACGCCGGCCTTGCTCACGCAGTAGGCGACGGTGTTGAGGACGGCGATGTGGCCGTTGGTCGAGCCGATGTTCACCACGCTGCCGGAGGTCGCCCGCAGGGCGGGGTAGGCCGCCTGTGCCATCCGGAACGTGCCGGTCAGGTTGACGTCCAGGACGGTGGTGAACTCCTCCGGGGAGGTCTCGGCCGCCGAGCCGCGCCGGACGATGCCGGCGTTGTTCACCAGGTGGTCGAGCTGCCCGTGGGTGTCGAGCACCTCGGCGACCAGGGCGCGGCAGGACTCCTCGGAGCGCACGTCGACCGAGTGCCGGCTGTGCGCCCCGCCGTCCAGCGAGGACTCCCAGCGGTCGAGCGGGAGGACGTCGGCCTGGGCCACCGTGGCGCCGCGCTCGGCGAGCGTGGCGGCGATGACCGCGCCGATCCCGCGCGCCGCGCCCGTGACGAGGGCGACGCGACCGTCGAAGCGGTTCGGGTCCTGTCGTGTCGTCACGCGCCGATCACCCGGTTCTCCTCGGCCCAGAAGGCCACCTTGCGCTGGGCGAACCGGATGGTGAGGTGAGCCAGCATGCCCATCAGCGACAGGACGACCAGGACGGCGAACATGCCGGCGATGTCGAAGTTGTAGTTCGTCTGCAGCAGCAGGTAGCCGAGGCCCTCCTGCGCTCCGATGAACTCACCGACGACCGCGCCGAGGATCGCGAACACGATGCCGATGTCGAGGCCGGCGAAGATGAACGGCAGCGCGGTGGGCAGCCGCACCATGCGGAAGATCTGCGAGCGGCTGGCACCGAAGACGGTGAGCATCTGGACGCGGTCGGCGTCGGCGGAGCGCAGGCCCTCGATGACGTTGATCAGGATCGGGAAGAACGAGATGACCGCGGCCATGACGATCTTGCTGGTGAGGCCGAAGCCGAACCAGACGACGAACAGCGGCGCGAGGGCCACCTTCGGCACCGTCTGGAAGGCGACGATGTAGGGCATCAGCGTCTTCTCGAGGATCGGGACCTGCGAGATCATCGTGCCCAGGGTGAGCGCGACGGTGACGCCGATCGCGAAACCGACGAGCGTCTCCTGGGTGGTGACCCAGAAGTGGCCCCAGAACAGGTCGTTCGTCAGCTGGTTCCACAGCGACTCGGCGATGGCGCTGGGCGGCGGCAGGACGAACGCGTCGACGTCGAAGAGCTTGACGCCGAACTCCCACAGCGCGACGACGAGGACGAAGACGGCCGGGACCATCCAGAGCTCGGGGCGTTCGCGGAGGTCCCACTTGCCGCGCTGCTTCTGCTTCACCGGCGGCGGGCTCGCGGGGGCGGAGCGGTCGCTGCCGGCGACGGCGGCGGTGCTGGTGTCGGTCATGGTGGGTCCCTCGGTCAGTCGATGACGCTGGCGGCGTTGAAGTGCTGGCGGATCCGGCTGACGTACACGCCGGCCCGGTCGGTGTTCATGACCGAGAGGTCGCGCGGCCGGGGGAGGTCGATGTCGATGACCTCGGTGATCCGGCCCGGCCGCGGGCTCATGACGATGACGCGGTCGGAGAGGAAGACCGCCTCCGGGATCGAGTGGGTGACCAGCACGATCGTCGCCGCCTTCTCCTGCCAGATGCGGAGCAGCTCGACGTTCATGTACTCGCGGGTCATGGCGTCGAGCGCACCGAACGGCTCGTCCATGAGCAGCACGGCGGGGTCGTGCACCAGCGCCCGGCAGATGCCGGCGCGCTGCTGCATGCCGCCGCTGAGCTCGTAGGGGTACTTGTCCTCGAAGCCCAGGAGACCGACCATCTCGATCAGCTCCATGGCCTTCGCGCGGTGCGTCGTCCTGTCCAGCTTCTGGATCTCGACGGGCACCATGACGTTCTCGAGGATGGTGCGCCAGGGCAGCAGGGTCGCCGCCTGGAACACCATCCCGACCTCGGGCAGCGGCTTGGTGACCGCGTGCCCCGCGATGCTGACCTCCCCCTCCGACTTGGGGATGAGCCCGGCCAGGATCTTCAGCAGCGTGGTCTTGCCGCAGCCGGACGGGCCGACCACGGAGATGAACTCACCGCGGCGGACCTGGAAGTCGATGTCCGAGAGCGCGTGCGTCGGCTCGGACTTCCGCGGCCGGTAGTACTTGTGCAGGCCGGCGACGTCGATCCAGTTGGCCGCGTCGGGGCCGGTCGTCGACCGGTCGTCGGCCAGTGCGGGCTGGGTAGCCACAGTGCTGCTCCTCCTGGTGGAAGGGGTGGGGGAGGTCAGATCGCGGTCGGGTCAGGGAGTCCAGTCGGCTGCCTGCTGGAGGACGGCGTCGGCGTCGAAGTCGTTGGCGGCCTCGAGCAGGCTGCCGTCCCACACGCGGTCGAGCTCGATCTCCTCGCGGATCTGCCCGGCGTCCTTGGTGTAGCTCTGGGTCTTCTCCCACTCCTCGTCGCTGATGGCGCCCCAGTCGGACCAGTCGGCCGGCTCGCCCTCGGCGGGGGTGGCGCTCTCCAGCCAGGCGGTCAGGCTGGCGACGTCGGTCTCGAGGCGGGACTCGATCGGCGCACCGGCGAGGATCGAGGGGAAGGTCTCGTAGCCCATGCGCATCGCGGCCTCGGGATTGGCGGCGGCGAAGAGCATCGACTTGTAGGCGGCGCGCAGGAAGCGCTCGTAGACGTCGGAGTCCTCCTCGATCGCGTTCGCGGAGGCGGTGAAGGTCAGCGACCGGATGCCGTCGAACATGTCCGGGTTGTCGAGGTACTCGAGCTCGGTGCCGGAGTTCTCGATGACGGTGTAGGCCTGGCCGTAGAGGGCCAGTGCGTCGACGTCGCCACCGGTGAGGGCGGCCGCGGCCTGCGCGCCGACGCCCACGGGGAGCAGCTCGACGTCGTTGTCGGGCTCGAGGCCGGCCTCGCGGATGAAGGCGCGGGCGTAGGGGGCGCTGCCCGAGGCCAGCGAGATGACGCCGACCTTCTTGCCGTCGAGGTCCTCGCCGGACTGGATGTCGCTGCCCGGCATGGTGGCGATCTGCCACGGCCAGTTCTGCACCAGGCCGCCGATGGCCTTCACCGGGACGTTGCTCTGGATGCCCGCGAGGACGGAACCGGCGTCGGCCGGGGTGATGTCGCCGTTGCCGCCGGCGACGGCCTGCACGGCGGCGACCGAGCCGTCGGCGTTCACCGTGTCGACGGTGAGGTTCTCCTCCTCGAAGTAGCCCATCTGCTGGCCGACGGCGACGACTGCCACCTCCTCCTTGGGGGAGGTCACCGCCGAGGCGATGACGAAGGTGAGTTCCGCGGGGCTCGACGAGCCGCTGTCGCCGCCGGACGAGGCGTTGTCGCTGCCGCCCTCGTCGTCGCTGCCGCCGCAGCCGGCCAGCAGCAGGGCGCCGGCCAGGGTGGCCGCCGTCAACCGCAAGGTCTTCCTCATGTGTGGTCTCCAGCTCTCGTGCGCGGCCGACTCGGTCGAGACGGCTCGTGGGGTGCTGTCGGTGCGGGCGGTGCAGGTCGGCGCCGGAGTGCTCCGGCCCCGGGTTCAGGGGATGGGGTGCATCAGTACGTCAGCCGGACCAGGCGGGCTTCCGGCGTCTCCTCGCGGCCCAGGAAGGCGCCGGCGATCCGGCCCTCGTAGACCGCCTCGGTGGCGGTGCGCGGTGCGTTGGCGTCCCCGACCAGATGGACGCGGGGCCCTCCGTCGACGTCGTCGAGGGCGCGGTACAGCTCGTCGGCGGCGGCCGGCAGGCCCACGTCGACGACCAGCGCCACGTCCTCGAGCTCGGTGGTGTCGCCGCTGAGCGTGTCGGTCAGCGTGACCCGCCCCGGGCCGGTGACGGCCGCCGTGCGCATCAGGTGGGCACGCACTCCGAGCTCGCGCAGCCGCGGCACCAGGGCGAGCTTGGAGTAGGTGGTGATGCGGGCGGCCAGCGACGCGGTGGGGGAGACCAGGTGCACCCGGCAGCCCTGGCGGGCGAGCGCCTCCGCGATCGAGGCCGCGGTCCAGCCGCCCTCGTCGTCGAGGACGACGACGGTGCCCTGCGCGGGGTCGGCGGCACCGGGGCCGATCCGGTCGACGACGCGGACCTGGTCGACGACCGGGACGCCGTCACCGAGCGTGCGGTGCGACGGGTGCGCGCCGGTGGCGACCACGACGTCGTCCCAGCCGCCCTCGAGCACGGCATCGGCGTCGACCTCGACCAGCGTGCGCACGTCGATGCCGGCGGCACGGACGTCGCGGATCAGCTCGGTGGTGAGCAGGCCGAGCCGCTCGCGGCCGGGAACCCGGGCGGCGACGGCGACGGCGCCACCCAGCTCGGCAGAACGCTCGGCGAGCGTCACGTCGTGCCCGGCGCGGGAGGCCGACAGCGCGGCCTCGAGGCCGGCCGGCCCCCCGCCGACGACGAGCACCCGGCGGGCGGGGGTGGCCGCGGCGGCCGCCCAGGCGCCGGCCCACTCGCGCTCCACGCCGACCTCCGGGTTGACCACGCAGGAGATCGGCAGGCTCTGCTCGACGCGGCCGATGCAGGCCTGGTTGCAGGCCAGGCAGTGGCGGGTCTCGTGCGCTCTGCCCTCCATCGCCTTGCGCACCAGGTGCGGGTCGGTGATGTGCGGGCGGGCGAGACCCGCCAGGTCGGCCTCACCGGCGTCGACGAGCTCGGCGGCCTCGGGCAGCGAGTCCAGCCGGCAGACGGCGAGGACGGGCAGGTCCGGCAGGGCCTTCTTGAACATCGCGGCGTGGTGCCGGAAGGGGGCGTGGCCGAAGCTCATGTCGGCCATCTGGGTGCTCAGCGACCAGGACCCGTGGTAGGCGGAGTGGCTGACGTGCACGTAGAGCAGCGGGAACTCGGCGGCCAGCAGGCCGGTGATCTCGATGACCGCGTCCGGGGTGAGCCCGCCGGGGAGGAACTCGTCGGCGCTGACCCGCAGGCCGACCGGCATGCCGGGCACGGCGGCCTGGACCGAGGCGAGCACCTCGCGGGTGAGCCGCAGCCGGCCGTCGAGGTCGCCGCCGTAGCCGTCGGTCCGGGTGTTGGTGACCGGCGAGAGGAACTGCTGGAGCAGGTGGCCGTGGCCGGCGTGCACCTCCAGGCCGTCGAAGCCGGCGGTGCGCATGCGGCGGGCGGCGTCGCCGAAGGCGGCGACGATCGTGGCGATGTCGTCGCGGCCCATGGCGTGCGGGATGTGGGAGCCGGCGTTCCAGGGCAGGGCCGAGGACGACCAGGCGGCGGTGCGGGTCGCGTCGCCGTTGGCCTGGCGACCCGCGTGCATGATCTGCGCGATGATCGCGGCGCCCTCGGCGTGCACGGCCTCGGTGACGGCGGCGTAGGCGGGGATCGACTCGTCGTCGAAGGACCCGAGGCTGATCGAGCGGCCGGCGCTGGTGGGGTGCACCCGCACGGCCTCGGTGATGATCAGCCCGACGCCGCCCCGCGCCCGCTCCGCGTGGTAGGCGGCGGTGCGCTCGGTCGGCCGGTTCTGGCGGCCGAAGTTGGTGGTGTGGCCGGGGACGAAGACCCGGTTGCGGAGGGACAGCGGCCCGAGCGTGCAGGGCGACAGGAGACCGCCGGGCGCCAGCATCGGGTCGGTCATCCGCCATCCTCCGTTTCCACAAGGTGTTCCGCCTAGCCGTACGGCGTTCGCTTCTGTGGAACGTATGCGTGATCGCGCTCACCCGTCAATGGGGACCACGTAAAGATCTGATTTCCTGGATTACGGCCATGTTGACCTGCGAAAACGGGTGCGTTCAGTGCCGGTACCCGTCGATCCGACGGGGCCTGTCCGGGCCCGCACCGGCCCTTCAGGTCGTGACCGGTCCGGGTAGGTGGGCGGGCCGTTCGCCGATGGCGAGGGGTGCTCAGGGGGCGGACAGCGGCGGCCCGTGGCCGGTGCCGTAGGCGAGGACGTCCCCTGCGGGGTCGGTGCCGGGCCGGTGCAGGCGCAGGGGGACGCCGCGGGGGTTGGCGCCCGGATCGGGTTCGTAGGACAGCCGCCAGACGTCCGGGCGGGCGGTGAGCTCCTCCACCTGCTGCCACTCGTCCGCGTCGACGTAGGCCCGGACGATGCTGTGCCAGACCACGGTCACCGCCGCCTGCCCCTCGGGGTGGACCGCCAGCTGCCGGGCGAGCCATTCGGCGGCGCCGGCCCGCTCGACCGGTACGTGGAGAGAGGCGGCCACCTCGAGCGCCCCGCGCAGCCGGCGGAACCGGTCGACCTGGTCACCCCAGATGCTCGAGGACAGCCGCAGCCGTGCCTCGGCATCCGCCGGGTCCAGCGGCGCCAGGTCGCAGCCGGCTCGCTCGGTGATCCGCAGGTCGGGGATGTCCGTTACGAAGCCGGGAGCGGGCAGACGGCACGGGGAGTCCCGGGGCCCCCAGGCCTCGCCGAAGCGGAACCGGTCGAAGAGCAGACCCAGCCCGGCGGATGCGCCGATCTCCAGCAGCCGTACAGGTCCGCCGGTCCGGCGCACGACCTCCGCGAGGCCGACGAGGAGCGGAACCGTGCGGCCGACCTCGTTGGTCTGGCACGGCAGCCCTGTGAGCTCCCGCACCCGGGCGGTCTCCTGCTCCAGGACGCGACGGGCGGGTGCCCAGGCGAGATCGGGTGCGTCGGTGCCGCCGACGGTGGGGTAGTGCGCGGCGAGTTCGGGCGCCTGGCCGGTGAGCACCAGACGGTGCAGCGCGGCGGCGAACCGCAGCGGCAGCGCCGAGCCCGGAGGGTCGTCGGCGTACGGCTCCAGCACCACGGAGCTGATGCCCCCGGCGTCCCAGTCCTCGGCGGCGCCCAGCAGCAGGCCCTGCATGAGCGGGGAGGTGCGTTCGGCCTCGTGCTCGGCGTGCTCCCGGAGGATCTCGGCGACGGTCGGCGGCATGCCGGGGATCCTGTCGCACGCGGCGACGTGCTGCGCCGCCGGCGGCTCTCCTGCCAAGGTGCCTGCGTGGACATCTTCGCGGAGATCGCCGACGAGCGGCGCGGCCTGGCCGATCTGCTGTCCGGACTGACGGCCGAGCAGCAGGCGACGCAGAGCCTGTGCAGCGAGTGGCGGGTGCACGACGTGGTCGCGCACCTCGTCGTCCCCCTGGAGGTGGGCATCCCGACGTTCGTGCTGGCCATGCTGGTGAGCCGGGGGAACTTCGATCGGGCGAACGTCCGGCTGACCCGCGAGCGGGCGCGCCGGCCCTTCGGTGAGCTCCTCGAGGTGCTGCACCGCTCGGCGGATTCGACGTTCACCCCGCCAGGGGCCGGACCCGAGGCGCCGCTCACCGACGTCCTCGTGCACGGCCTCGACATCCGGTGGCCGCTGGGCCTGGCACGCGTCATCCCCGAGCAGCGCCTGCGCTCGTCCCTGGACTACGTGACCGACGCATCGAGTCGCGGCGTCGTCCCGAAAGGGGCGCTGGACGGGCTGCGCTTCGAGGCCGACGACATCGACTGGGCGCACGGCAGCGGCCCGGTCGTGCGCGGCCCCGCCGAGGCACTCCTCCTGGCCGTGACCGGCCGCACGACCGCCCTCGACCACCTCACCGGGGACGGCGTACCGACGCTGCGGAGCCGGCTGGGCTGACCGGGTCGGCGCCCCCGGCGGGAACGCCGACCCGGTGTCAGTCGCCCTTGACGTTGACGATCTGACGCAGCGTGTGCCGTACCTCGACCAGGTCGGCGGCGTCGGCCATGACCTGGTCGATCGGCTTGTACGCGTCGGGGTGCTCGTCGAGGAACGCGTCCGAGTGCCCCCAGGCGATGCCGGTCATCCGCTGGTCGAGGTCCTTCCGCGTGAACCGCTTCCGGGCTGCTGACCGCGAGAAGTTGCGGCCGGCGCCGTGCGGTGACGACATCAGCGAGGGCACGTTGCCCTTCCCGACGACGACGTACGACGCTGCCCCCATCGAGCCGGGGATCAGGCCGAGCTGGCCCTCCCGCGCCGAGATCGCGCCCTTCCGGGACAGCCACACCTCGCGCCCGAAGTGGGTCTCGCGCTCGGTGTAGTTGTGATGGCAGTTCACGGTCTCGGTGCGCTCGACCTCGGTGCCGAGGAACCGGCCCAGCTGGTCGACGCAGCGGTCCATCATCTCCTCGCGGTTGAGGTAGGCGAACCGCTGCGCCCAGCGCAGCGCCTCGATGTACCGGTCGAACTCCGGCTCACCCTCCACGAGGTAGGCCAGATCGCGGTCGGGCAGCTGGATGTGCCGACGCTCGCACTGCTCCCGCGCCACCTTGATGTGCTTCTGCGCGAGCCGGTTGCCCACACCTCTGGACCCGGAGTGCAGGAACAGCCACACCCGGTCGGTCTCGTCGAGCGAGACCTCGATGAAGTGGTTCCCGCTTCCGAGCGTGCCCAGCTGCTGCGGCCACTGCCGCGCCTCGGCGTCGGCCTGTCCGGCCCCGGGCGTCTCGCGCAGCTCGGCGATCCGCGGCTCGGCGCTGGCCCGGATCTTCTGGTTCCGGCCACCCGCCGACAGCGGGACCGAGCGCGAGATCTGCTGGTGCAGCACGTCCAGCGGGCGTCCGGCGACGTCGTCGGACGTGAACTGGGTGCGGACGGCGATCATGCCGCAGCCGATGTCGACACCCACCGCGGCCGGGATGATCGCGCCGTCGGTCGGGATGACCGAGCCGACGGTCGCGCCCATGCCCAGGTGGGCGTCGGGCATCAGGGCCAGGTGCGGGTGGATGAACGGCATCTGCGCGGTGCGCTCTGCCTGTTCCCGGGTGTTGTCCTCCAGGATCGACGCCCAGTTGAGCAGGCGTGCGTTGATCTTCTCCATCGTCCTTTCGATTCGCTCCGAGTGCGGTCAGGGGTGCTGCGCAGCCGGTGCAGTCAACACGTGCATCCGGAACCGCGCAGCCCTATTAGCCGGGAGCGGACGACCTCTGCTCCTCCGCGGAAAAGCGGTCTGCTTCTCCGCGGAAAAGCAGAGAGAGGGTCAGGGGGTCAGCAGGCCGTTCGGCTGCTCGGTGACCCGGCCGCGGTCGATCGCCGCGGCGAGCGCCTTCTCGAGCACCGCGGACACGGCCGCCGAGCGGCGCTTGTGCCCGAACACCGCGGCCGTCTGGGTGAGCAGTTCGTCGCGGCGCATCCCGGCAGACGCCCGGCAGAGCGCAGCCATGGCGTTGCCGATCTCCTCGGGAGCCACCTGGTCGATCGGCCGGTCGGTGCTCGACACCTGGCGGCGGAAGCCCTCGTAGCTCTCCGGCGTCACGCCCTCGGGCCAGAGGTGCTCGCCCTGGACCGCGGACGGCGGCAGCAGCGAGAGCAGCGTCGACTTCCGCGACTCGGTGGCCCGGTTCAGCCCGAACGCACCGACGGTGAGCTTGGCCAGCCGGTCGACGTGGATCGGCCCCTCGGCCTTGATGCCCGCGGCCAGCACGCGGCGCACGGCCCGCGCCGCCTTGGACGCCGGCAGCTCGTCGAGCACCGACTTCTCGCCGGCGACCTTCGGGATCCACGGTACGAAGGCGGTCTCGCCCTCCATCACCACGGGCCCGGCCGGCTTGCGCGCGGCGGCGGGCTTGGTGGTGGGCTTCGCCGGCGACGTCATGGGCACCGCGACCGAGGCGGTCACCGACGAGCGCAGCGCGGCCACGCCCTTGAACGACTCGAGCGCCGCCGTCGGCAGCGGGATGGGGGCGGGCAGCGCCGGGGCGGAGGGCGCCGCGTCCACGGCCTCGACCAGCCGGTCGACCACGGCGGAGGGCTCGCGCAGCCACGAGGGCAGCCACACGCGCTCGACCACCGGCCAGCGGAGCAGCCCGCCGAGCACCTCGACCGGGAGACCGTCGCGGTCGCCGACCGTGCCCCGGCGTGCCCACGCGGGGCTGTCCAGCAGCACCGCGGCCACCGGAGTCTCCGGGTCGACAGGTCGGGAGATCGACAGGTCGACACGGAACTCCGAGAGCCCGACGTCGGTCCGCACGACCAGGCCACGGTCGCGCAGGGCCGAAGCGATCTCCTCGCGGTGCCGGTCCACGACGGCGACCGACCGCGGCGAGCGCGGCAGCACGTCGGTGCCCCGCTCGGCCATGTCCAGGTAGGCGCGCAGGTGCTTGATGCCCACCGAGCTCGTCTCCTCGGCCCGCAGCTGCTCCGGGTCGAAGGACGAGAAGACGACGACCTGACGCCGGGCGCGGGTGATCGCCACGTTCAGCCGGCGCTCGCCACCGCTGCGGTTCAGCGGGCCGAAGTTCAGCGGCAGCGTGCCGTCGGCGGTGGGGGAGAAGCCGGTGGAGAAGAAGACGACGTCGCGCTCGTCGCCCTGCACGTTCTCCAGGTTCTTGACGAACAGGCCCTCGCCGTCGGTGCGGTCCAGGGCCGCCGCCAGCCGCTCGTCGTCGGCGTCGCGCAGCAGCGACTCGATGTAGGAGCGCTGCTGGGCGTTGAAGGTGACCACGCCGATCGAGGGCACCGCGTCGACGCCGTCCCACTTGGGCACCGCGTCGAACCGGCGGCGGATCTCCGCAACGATCGCCTTGGCCTCGATCGGGTTGGTGCGCAGCAGCCGCCCGGCACCGGACCGGTGGAACGTGCCCGGCACCCGCACCAGCGAGACGCCGCGACCGTCCGGCTCGGAGGACGCCCGGCCGTGCGTCGGCGCCGGGAACGACGACAGCCGGTTCTCGTAGTACTGGGCGTTCGAGAACGCGATGAGCGACTCGTCCTGGCTGCGGTAGTGCCACGACAGCCAGTGCCGCGGCACCCGCGCCTGCACGCACTCGCTGAGGATCGACTCCTCGTCCTCGACGGCCGTCTCGACCTCGACGACGTCGTCGGACACCGAGGCGGTCGGCTCGAGGAAGGACGTCGGCGGCATCTGCTTGGAGTCACCGACGACGACGGCGGCCTTCGCGCGGCCCAGCGCACCGACCGCGTCGGCGACCCGGATCTGCGAGGCCTCGTCGAACACGACCAGGTCGAACTGGGCCGCGGCGGCCGGGAAGAACCGGGCCACCGAGTCCGGCGACACCAGCACGCACGGCATGACCGAGGTGATCAGCTCGCCGTACTGCGCGAGCAGCTGGCGGACGCCGAGCCCGCGGCGCTGCTTGGCCAGCTCGCGCTGCAGCGCGCCGACCTGGCCGGCGCCCGAGGCGGCGTCGAAGGGGCGGGAGGCGAGCACCGAGGCGGGCAGGGATGCGGTCAGGTGCTCGCGGACGGCGCGCGAGGCGGCGGTGAACCGCTCGATCGCCGTGCCGTGCAGCCCCTCGTCGAACATGTCCAGGCCGGTGGCGTCCAGCCGCTCGGTCACCGAGGCCATCGCCAGGCCGCGGTCCAGCGCCCGGACGGCGTCGTCGGCGGGGATCGCGCCGGTGACCAGCAGCCGCCGCGCGTCGAACAGCCCGGCGTAGCGCAGCGGCTCGAGGGTGTCGAGGAAGGTGACCCACCGGCGCAGCGACATGAGCACCGAGCCGTCGGTGCCGCGCTCGGGGCGGGTCATCGACCAGCGGAGGGTGAAACCGTCGTCGCCGGTCCAGGTGGCGAGCTGGTCGGCGCTCGTGCCGCCGACCAGCAGCAGGGTGGTGACCGAGTCGTGCAGCCGGGCGACCGCCCCGGCGGCCTCCGGGCCGACCGGCATGCCGGCGACGATCAGCTTGCGCAGCTGCACGTGGAAGGACGACGACCCGTCGACGGCCTGCCCGGCCCGGCGCAGCCAGGCGACCTGGCGCTCGAGCAGCTGCGGGTCGACGAACGGGTTCCAGCCCTCCGGCACGGTCATGCCCGGCAGCGCGGCGACCCGGCCGGCGATCTGCTGCACCGCCGTCTGCACCCGCCACAGGTTCTCGACCAGCGCGGGGACGTCCTTGGGCTTGACCTTGGCGTCGGGCCGCAGGTGCGGGGCGAGCCGGTCGCGCACGGCGACCAGGCGGCGCCGGCGACCCCACCAGGACGACGCCGCGGCGGTCTGCGCGGCGACGTAGATCTCCGCCAGGGGGAGCCCGAGCGCCTCGGGGGCGACCAGGTCCATGCCGGGGTGCCGGAAGGCGAGGAAGGCCGCGACCTCGCCGAGCACCGCGCCGGTCGCCGTCGTCCAGCGGCCGGAGAACGTCTCGTCGAGGACGTCGAGGCCGACGGCCGGCCCGCCGAGCAGGTGGCCGAGCGCGGCGAAGTCCTCCGGGGTGCGGGCGTGCCGCAGCACCTGGGTCAGCTCGGGGAGCAGCGCCACCTCGCGCACCGCGGCGTCGACCTCGGTGGCCGCGGCCTGGGCGGCGGGGAGGTCGATGGCGGGGGAGTCGACGAACGCCCACGGGTGGCGCAGCGAGGGCCGGGTGAGGTCGGCGATCTCGGGCAGCAGCGCCAGGGCGCGCCGCACCTGGGTGAGCACCTCGGCCGGGGCGTTCGCCACGAACGGCAGCGGGATCGGCAGCGGCTCGACGTGGGTGCCGGCGGTCAGCTCCGCGGTGCGCGCCGTGTACAGCGACAGCCCGGCGGCGTTCTCGGTGTGCAGCCGGTCGGCGTAGCGGGCCAGCAGCCGGCGGGCCGAGCGCAGGTTCTCCGAGTCGGCGGCCAGGCCCTGCTCGTCGACGGAGACGGCGTGCTCCAGCGCGAGCCGGATCTGCGCGCGCACCATCGAGGCGCGGCTGCCCTTGTCGTGCAGGTCCAGGGCGAACATGCCCATGCCGACCGCGTCCAGCCGGCGGGCGACGACGTCCAGTGCGGCGCGCTTCTCGGCGACGAACAGCACCCGCTTGCCCTCGGCGACCGCCCGCGTGAGCAGGTTGGTGATCGTCTGCGACTTGCCGGTGCCGGGCGGGCCCTCCAGCACGAAGGTGCGCCCGGCGGAGGCCTCGGCGATCGCCCGCAGCTGCGAGGAGTCGGCGGCCACGGGGAGCCGTGCTGCGAGGTCGTCGAGATCGGCGTAGGCGCCGGTGTCCAGGGCCGGGTCGGCGAAGGGCTCGTTCGGCTCGTGGACCAGGTGGGCGACCAGCGGGTTCTCCGCGAAGTCCGCCCAGTGCTCGTCGAGGTCCTTCCACAGCCGGTACTTCGCGAACTGCAGGACGGCGAGGTCCGCCGTCGCCTCGACGCGGTAGGGCAGGCCGTGGCCGACGAGTGCGACCCGCATGGCCTCGAGCGACGCCTCGACGTCCATCGTGCCGTCGGCGGTCTCGGTCAGCGTCGGGATGCTCAGCCCGTGCAGCTGGCGCAGCTTCTCCAGCAGGCAGTAGTTCGGGGCGGTGCTGCCCGACTCGTCGAGGGCCAGGCGGTAGGAGCCGGTGCGGCTCAGCGGGGTCAGCGTGACCGGGATGAGCACCAGCGGTGAGCGCAGCGGCCGGCCGTCGAGCTCCCAGACCAGCGACCCGAGTGTCAGATACAGGTTGTTCGCGCCGGTCTCCTCCTGCACGGTCTTCGCCCGGTAGGCGAGGTTGCGCAGACGCGGGAGGTACCCGCCGCTGGTGACGTCGGCGTGCACCTCGCGGCGCTCGACCAGCAGGTCGGCGAGCTGGGTGGGGGGCAGGTCGGCGGCGCCGCCGAGGCCGCGCTCGGTCTGGACGGCGGCCAGCTTGTCCCCGGGCAGCAGGGTGATCGGGGTGCCGTCGTGGACGAACCGCTCCAGCACCGGCAGCGCGACGTCCGGGACGGTGAGCGCCAGGCCGGTGCGCTCGGTGTAGTTGATCAGCCGGTTGCGCAGGCTGAGGTCGAGCAGGGCGTTCTTCCACTGCTGGACGCGCGCGGGCGCCTCGGGCCGGGGCGCCGACGCCGTCGTCCCCTCCGGCGGAGCCGGGGCGCTGTGCACGGCGGCCCGGTACTCGACGATCTGCAGGACGCCGGCCTCGTCGCGGGCGCGGGCCGGCAGCGGCACGATGCCGTCCCGGCGGGCGCGGTGGACGTCGGTGACGCCGACGATCCGGTCGAGCTCGCCGGTGAGCCAGCCGTCGTAGGCGGGGCGGTGCAGGTCGGCGCCGGGCTCGCCCATGCCCGTGAGCAACGTGGTCTCGACCAGGCGGATCAGCCCGAGGTCGACCAGGTTGACCAGGCCCGTGGCGTCGGTGGTGGCCGCGGACTCCGCGCTCCGCTCCTCGCGCCAGTAGCCCAGGAAGGCGTGGCCTTCGGCCAGCCACAGCAGCGGTCGGATGCCGGCCTGCTCGAGGGCGGCGGCGAGCAGCACGACGGTGTCGAGCGGCGTGCCGACCTTCCAGGTCAGGACGTCGCCGGGGGTGCGGACCTGCTGGCCGACGTCGGACCAGGTGGCCGGCGGCTCGCTGTACCTCAAGCCCCGGCCGCGCAGCGTCTCGGCGATCGCGGCGACCACCTCGTCGACCCGCTCGGCGGTGGCGGCGTAGCCGACCAGGGCGCCGCTGCCCGTGCTGGACTCCAGGTGGTCGGTGGCCTCGGCGACCAGGGCGGTCACCGCCGGGTGGTTGGGCATGACGTGCGCGGCGAGCATCTCCAGCGCCAGCGGCAGGGGAGAGGCCAGCCACTGGTTGGCGGCGAGCACCTGCACCGACCGGGACGCCTCGCCGGCGAGGACGGGGCCGCCCTCGGCGTCGTCGTCCACCCACACCTCGACGTCGATGACGCCGGGGCGCTGCTCCTCGACCTGCAGCATCGCGGCCGGGTCCATGACCAGGCCGACGTCGGTGAGGACGGTGCTGCGCCCGGCGTCGAGGTCGGCCAGGAGCTCGACCGGGCGGGCGATCGGGCCCTCGGCGTCGCGCACCGACAGCCGGACGGTGGCGCCGCGAACGGTGCTCTCCGAGGTCAGCGCCAGCCGGGGGATGACCGGGATGCCGTTGTGCGCGAGCGCGTAGCTGAGCACCGGCGTGGAGGTGATCTCGATGGAGACAGCCACCGTCCGCGGCGCCACGGCGTCGCGGAGGTCGAATTCGGCAGTGCTCTCCATGTCACCTGTCTACCGGGTAGGACGGAATGGTCCCTCCATGCTCCCCGACGGGTGGGGCGGGTGTGACACCTGCGTCGAGAAGCCGGTCGGAATCACAGGACGGGCGCTCCGGCGGCTCGCATCGTTCCGCTCGCGGGGGTCCGGTGCGACCATGCCCGTGACGTCCCGCACCCGGAGGTGGCATGGCCCACGCACCCGAACTGCGGGCGGGCGACGCCGACCGGCAGGCGGCGGCCGACCGCCTGCGCGCCGCCCACGACGAGGGCCGGCTCGACCTGCACGAGTACGACCGACGGCTGGCCGAGGCGTACGCGGCGGTGACCTACGGCGACCTCGAGCGGCTGTTCACCGACCTCCCGCTGCGGGCGCCCGCGCCGGTGCACTCGGTCGCGTCGTCGGCGGCGGTGGCCCGCGCGGCGGGGGCGTCGGTGGTCGGGCGGTCGGCTGGGTTCCCGCTGGCGCTGAAGATCCTCTGGGCGGTGTGGGCGAGCGTCGTCGCCATCAACGTGACCGTGTGGCTGCTGGTCAGCCTCGGCACCGGCTCGACGTACTTCTGGCCGATGTGGCTGGCCGTCCCGGGCGTGGTGCTGGGCATCGGCACCACGGTCACGATGCGGGTCCGCAACTCGCGCTGAGCGCCGGTCGGCTCGTTCAAGGGTGTCGCAGGGTGCGGCCGTCCGGCAAGGTGCGACCGCCGAGCAGGGCGACCAGCTCGCCCGAGCCGGCGCGGACGACGTCGCCCTCGCCCCAGGCCCAGTCGGCGTCGTCCGCCTCGAGCCTCGTGCCGGTCAGGTCGAGTCCGAAGAAGGCGCCGTTCGCGGCGGTGAGCTGATCGAGGACGGCGACGACCGCCCCGTCTGGTGCCGCCGCCGGCTGGTCGAGCGCGACGGTGACGTCCAGGGAGTGGATGACGGCGTGGCTGAGCGCGCCGGCCGCGCCACCGCCCGGCGGCTGCCACTGGTGCAGGGTCGGCGAGCGCAGGTCGGCCAGGAGGTCGTGGGCCGGCAGGGCTCCGTCGCGGGCGGCCACCGTGTCGGAGAGCCGGCCGAAGTCGCCGCCCGCGGCCGCCATCTCCGCGCCGAACCGCTCGGGAGTGAGCCGGACGGGCATGGTCACGTGGGCGACGACGTGCCGCACCTGCCACCCCGCGCACAGCGTTGCCGCATCCCAGGCGTCCGCAGGGCCGTCGGCCAGCAGGTCGGCGAGATCCTCGTACGTGTGAGTGACCCACTGCTGGAGGTCGCGCTGGGTCTGGTCGGTGCCGGGCGTGGTCATCACGGTGCCTCTCGTTGCTGGCTGTCGGGCTCAGGTTGGTCTACTCGGGGACGCCTGTCGCCGGCGGAACTCATCGCGTCAGTGCTGATTTCACGGGGCGGGTCAACGGCCGGCGCGGATCTGTGGACAAGCGTCTGACCTGGGGAAACGGGTGGTGCGGTGGTGTCAACGGGGGTACAATTCGTACATGTGTTCGAGTGGATGTGAGACGCCGATGGCGTGTCTCGTCGGTGCGCTGGTGGCGCTCGGCGGTGAGGTTCTCACGTCGTCGTTCGGGCCGGTGGTGATCGAGCGCACCGGTGCGCTGGTGGTGGCTCGGAACCGGCTGGATGCCGAGGTGGCGCGCACCGTCCGCGAGGGGGAGCTGACCCAGGCTTGGGAGCACGACGGCAAGGCGTCGATGACGTCCTGGCTGCGCGGACACCACCGGCTCTCCCAGGGCGAGGCGGGCCGGCTGGTACGCAACGGGCGCACTCTGGAGCGGCTGCCGATCCTGGCCGCGGCGGCCGCGGTCGGGGCGGTGTCGGCGGAGGCGGTGTCGGTGATCGCGCCGGTGGTGTCGGACGTCAACCTGGCCCGCGCCGAGGCCCAGGGCGTGGACGTCGCAGCGATCGATGCGCTGCTGACCGAGGTCGCCGTGACCGCCTCGCACGCCGACCTGCGCCAGGCCGTGGGGCACTACCTGGCCCGGCTGGACCCCGACGGGACCGAACCCGATCCGACCGAGCAGCGGTCCCTGTCGTTCACCAAGCACACCGACGGGACGGTCTCCTTCCACGGCACGCTGGATGCGGTGGGTGGGGAGAAGTTCCAGGCCGCGGTCGAGTCGATCCAGCAGGCGTCCCGCCCGGCCGGGGACACCCGTAGCCGCGGCCAGCAGGCCGGTGACGCGCTCGTCCAGCTCTGTGACAACGCGCTCGCCTCCGGCTCCCTGCCGATCCTGCGCGGCCAGAAGCCGCACATCGGTGTGCTGATCGACCTCGAGGACCTGATGGACACCGCCTCGGCGGCCGGGGTCGGCGCCGGGGCGGGGCGGACCGGATTCGGCGGGATCATCTCCGCCGCCAAGGCCCGCTGGCTCGCGTGCGACGGCCACGTCACCCGCATCGTCATCGGCCCCGAAGGCCAGCCCCTGGACTTCGGCCAGACCAAGCGACTCTTCCCACCCCACCTGCGGCGGGCGATCGAGGTCCGGGACAAGCACTGCGTCTTCGCGGGCTGTGATGCGCCGAGCTACTGGTGCGACGTCCACCACGTCGTGCACTGGATCGACGGCGGAGACACCTGCTTGGAGAACGGCGCGCTCCTCTGCGAACGGCACCACACCAAGGTCCACCACGGGTTCCGGATAGAACGACAACCCGACGGACGATGGCGCACCTTCCGCCCCGACGGCACCGAGATCGTCATCGGCGAACCGTTCCTCATCCCAGCCTGACCAGAGCCCGGCGCGGCCCCCGGTGAACCTCACCGCGGGGCCCGCTGTGCTGCCCGCGACCCCGACCGGTACGAATGCCCCGTGAGCGAAGCGCAGCGGTACGAGTCGGGCCTGGTCGTCGAGAACCGCGGGCACGTCCGCGTGCTCACCCTCGACCGGCCGGAGCGGCGCAACGCGCTCTCCACCGACATCCAGGCCGACCTCGTCGAGGAGCTGCTCGACGCGGCGGAGGGCGGGACGGTGCGCGCGATCGTGCTCACCGGGAACGGCCCGGCATTCTGCGCCGGGTTCGACCTCAAGGAGATCCGCGCGCAGGACGAGCGCGGGGAGAAGTTCCGGCCACCGATGGGCCGCCCCGGCCGGTCGATCTTCGAGGTGGTGACCGAGACGCCGGTGCCCGTCGTCGCCGCGCTGCAGGGGCACGCCGTCGCCGGCGGGTTCGAACTGGCCCTGGCCTGCGACCTCCGCGTCGCGGCGCCCGGCATCAAGCTGGGCCTGCCCGAGGCCACCATCGGCATGGGCGCCAACTTCGGCTCCGTCGTCCTGCCCAAGCGCATCCCCATGGGCATCGCCCTGGAGATGCTGCTGATCGGGGAGTACATCAGCAGCGAGGACGCCGAGCGCTGGGGCCTGGTCAACCGGATCGTCGACGCGGACGCCGTGCTGGCCACCGCCCTCGACCTCGCCGAGCGGATCGCCGCCAACGCGCCGATCAGCGTCCGCCGGATGAAGGAGACCGCCGTCAAGGGCGTCGAGCTGCCGCTCTGGCAGGCGCTGCGCCTCGACGTCGGCCCCAACCCCTACCTCAGCGAGGACCGCCGCGAGGGCATCGCCGCCTACCTGGAGAAGCGCCGTCCGGAGTGGCGCGGCCGATAGGCCCGGCCGGGGTCGCCTGCCGGGAAAGGCCTGGTCACGTGCGCCGGGAGGTGCGGTGCGAGCCGCGTGGGGTGAACGCAGGACATCGGGCGACGGTTTCCCGTCAACCATGGCCGTCGCTGCCCTAGGTTCCGCGCGAAGCCGGACCTGCCGGCTCGTCGACAGGAAGAGGGCGCATGTCCACGCCAGGTAGTTCCCCAGCTCAGGAGTACGGCCACCCCTACCCGGCCGCGCAGCCCGGCTACGGCGGTCAGCCGATGCCGACCTCCCCGGCCTCCGCGCAGTACGCCGCGCCGCAGGGCCCGGCGGGCAAGATCCGCCCGACCGGTATCGCGATCCTGCTGGCGATCGTGACCCTCGGCATCTACACGCTCTACTGGTACTTCGCGACGCACGACGAGATGAAGAAGCACACCGGCGAGGGTCTCGGTGGCGCCGTCGCGCTGCTGCTCGCGATCTTCGTCGGCGTGGCCTCGCCGTACCTGCACAGCCACGAGGTCGGCAACCTCTACGAGCGGCGCGGGCAGGAGAAGCCGGTCAGCGCGCTGACCGGTCTCTGGTACTTCCCCGGCATCTTCATCCTCGTCGGGCCGATCGTCTGGTTCGTGAAGACCAACGGCGCCCTGAACGCCTACTGGCGCAGCGTCGGCGCCCAGGGCTGACCCGCCCGCAGCACCTCGACCGGCCGTGTCGTCGCCTCGCGACGGCGCGGCCGGTCCGCGTTCCGCTCCGCGCGCCGGTTGTCCCCACGGACTCGCGCGGCGGTCCAGACTGCGGTCCTGCGCTCACGTCAGGAGGAACTGGGATGTCCACGCCTGAGCACGAGTCGCCGCGTCCGGTCGGCGGTCAGGACGTCGGCGGGCCGCAGCCCTACGGGTCGACGCCACCGCCACCGCCGCCCGGGTACGGGCAGCCGGAGTACGGCCAGCAGGGCTACCCGACCCAGTCGATGCCGGGGCCGCCGCCGTGGGCGCAGTACAGCTCGCCCACGGGCGCGCTCGGCACCATGCGCCCGACCGGGATGATCATCCTGCTGTTCTTCGTCACCCTCGGGATCTGGGGCTTCGTCTACTACTTCCAGACCCACGAGGAGATGAAGCGGCACACCGGCGAGGGGCTGGGCGGGATCATCGCCCTGCTCATCGCGGTGATCTTCGGGATCGTCTCGCCGTTCCTGCTGAGCAACGAGGTGGGCAGGCTCTACGAGCGTCGCGGGCAGGCGCCCCCGGTCACCGCGCTCACCGGGCTCTGGTTCTTCCCCGGCATCTTCATCCTCGTCGGGCCCTTCATCTGGTTCGTCCGCACCAACAACGCCCTCAACGACTACTGGCGCAGCCAGGGCGTCACCCGCACCAGCCTGGTCTGAGCCCGGCGCGGCAGAATCGCCGGCATGCCGAGGGCCAGCGCCGGGATCCTGCTGCACCGGCTCGGCCCGGGTGGCCGCGAGGTGCTGATCGGGCACATGGGCGGGCCCTTCTGGGCCCGCAAGGACGACGGCGCGTGGTCGATCCCCAAGGGCGAGCACGGCCCCGACGAGGACCCGCTGGCCGTTGCCCACCGCGAGTTCGCCGAGGAGCTCGGCTCGCCGGTCCCGGCGACCGACCTGGTGCCGCTCGGTCAGCTGCGCGCCTCGGGGAAGGTGCTCACGATCTGGGCGGCCGAGGGCGACCTGGACGCGGGCGCCTGCGTCAGCAACACCTTCGAGCTGGAGTGGCCGCCGCGCTCCGGCCGCGTCCAGGAGTTCCCCGAGGTCGACCGGGCGGCGTGGTTCTCCCTCGACCAGGCCCGCGCCAAGCTCGTGAAGGGACAGGTGCCCTTCCTCGACCGGCTCGCCGAGCACCTCACCGGGGCCGCTCCCACTGCGTGAGCGCGACGATCCCGTTGGGTGGATGACGGTTGGGTGACGAGTCGTACCACCGCATACCGGCCGACCCGGATCGCCGCCGGGGTCTGCGACTGTCGTCTCCGTCGGTTCCAGCACGCCCCGGGAGGCATCATGTCCTGCACGCACTGCGACGCGGTCGAGCAGCGCGGACGGTTCTGCGTCGGCTGCGGCAAGCGCCTGCCGCCGTCCCCGCTGCCGGTGCGCCGTCCCCGCCTGGCGCCGCAGCACCTGCGCGACGACGACACCCAGCCGGTCCTCCGCTTCGGCGTCACCCCGCGGGCCCCGCTCGACCGCCAGCAGGACGCGTTCGTCTGATCGCCGAGGCCGGTCGTGACCGGCCTCACTGCTAGCAATCTGCTTGCAGGAGTTAGCACTCCGCGGGATCGGGGCATCACCCAGACCGTCAGGTCATCCCCGATCCCACGGAGTTGTCACTCGTCATGACCGACACCACCAAGATCCAGAACCAGCTGCGCGCCCTCGTCCTGCTCACGCAGACCGAGGAGCAGGTCGCCCGGACGCGGATCTCCCAGGCCCGTACCGACGCCGTCCGCCGTGAGCTCACCCAGAACGCCGACAACGCGGCGGCGCGCACCATCGAGATCACCGAGGCGCTGCGTGCGGCCGGCGGCGTCCCCGACGTCGTCACCCCGGCGATCGGCCGGCTCTCCGCCGTCCTCAAGGCCACCTTCGAGCAGGCCATCCCGCTCGAGGAGGCCCTGCTCACCGACCTCCAGCTCGAGCACCAGCTGCTCGACCGGGCCACCTACCTCAAGGTGCTCGCCGAGAAGGCCGGTGAGACGACGGTCCAGCGCCTCGCCGAGAAGCTGGTCGACGCGCACAAGGCCACCGTCGAGTGGCTGACCGTCGTGCTCGCCGAGGAGGCCCTGGGTGGCCCTGCCGCACTGGTGGCGACCCCCCTGCAGAAGGTCGCCGGCACCGTCGCCCGCGCCGCCGGTGCGCCGGTCCGGTTCGTGCACAACACGGTGAACAGCGCCGTCGACACCGTGCAGCAGGCCGGCGAGGAGACCACCGAGCGCTTCGGCGCCGTGGCCGACCGCGCCGTCGCGCTGACCGACGCCGTCCGCGAGACGCTCACCGTCAGCCGCGCGGCCGGCCTGCGCCGCGCCGAGCGGATCGCCCGGCGCGAGGGCAACCCGAAGGCGGCCGACATCGCGAAGGCCGCCCGCGAGGAGCTCGGCGACGTCACCGCGGACGAGCTGCCGATCAAGGGCTACGACTCGATGGCGGCTTCTGACGCCGTGAAGGCGATCAAGCAGCTGGCGACGCCGCACGACATCAACGTGATCATCCGCTACGAGGAGACCCACAAGCAGCGGTCGAACGTGGCGAGCGCCGCGCAGACGCGGCTGGCCGACCTGGCCAAGGAAGCGGTCGGCGTCTCCAGCTGACCCGTCCGGCCGAGGGCCCGCATCCCGTACCGGGGTGCGGGCCCTCGCTCGTGCGCGGAGCGTGAACACCGACGCCGGACGGGTGAGATGCGTCCCTGCCGGTTTGCCACGCCGAAGCGGTGGGGGACACCTCGGTCATGAGCATCACCCCCGAGGTCCTGGCTGCGGAGTTCTCGCTGCCCACGGCCGCGACCCGACTCGACTTCCTCAGCCGCCGCGACAACGGCGACACCACGCTCAACACCGTCCGCGACGACGACGACCACTGGGCCGCCCTGAAGGACACCGAGACCCAGCTCGACGTGCACGAGTCCCTCGAACTGCTCGCCCTCGGCGAGGTCGTGGCACGCAAGGCCCACGACAGCCGCCTGGTCGGCATCCGTGCGGCGCTGCGCGGCGGTGCCGGCTGGGACCAGATCGCCACCGCGCTGGGGGTCACCCCCGAGCAGGCCTGGGAGACCTTCCTGGTCTCGATCGACGACCAGCTGGACGCCGACGCCGCGGTGGCCGCCCGCGAACTGGCCGGAGCGCGCCCCGGCCGCTGAGGTCAGCCCGCCGCCGCTACCAGCGCAGCGGCTGGATCGAGCGGGAGTCGGCGGTGTGGCAGGGGCGGCAGTGCCCCCACGTCACGATCTGCAGAGGCGTGGCCGGGCCGCCGCACTCGGGGCACTCGACCTGCTCACCCGCCTTGGCGCGGGCCTCGGTGATCTCCGCGGCACGCTCCTGGTGGATGTTCGCGTCCCCCCGGCAGGGGCAGCCGAGGTGCGCGTCGGCGCATCGTCCGTGCTGAGCGGGAACGGGGTGCCTCCTGGACTCCGGCCGCAGCGGAGAACCGTGCGGGCTCCTTCAGGTTAGCCGTCCCCGGCCGACGGCGGGATCCCTCCCCAGGAGTGTTTCTGCAGGCAGGCTCTCCGATCCCGTACCCCCGAACGGGGGACGGGTCGGGCGTCGAGCACCACGGTGGCGCCGGCGTGCCCGATGCCCGGAGCGTCCGCCTCGACATCCGATGCGCGCGCAGCGTCATCGGCGGCGGCCCTGGGGCGGCTGGGTCACGCGAGCCGGTCCGGAACGCTTCGTTACCGGGCCGAGTCCGAGCAGGCGGTGGCGAACGGCCAGGTCAGGACGCCGTGGGGCAAGCTCTCGGCGACTGCACCACTTCCGGACACCCAGGAGAACCCATGACCGTCCCCGGCCCCGACGCCCCCGGCCCCCACGTCCCCGGGCCCAACGGCCCTGGCTCCAGCGTTCCCGGCTACGACCCGGCCGCCCAGTACCCGGCTCCCCAGTACCCGGGCCCGCAGGGCCCGACGCCGCCGGCCGGGCAGGGCGGGTCCTCGAAGAAGAAGTGGTTCGGCATCGCCGGAGGCGTCGTCGTCGCCGGCGTGGTGGGTGCCAGTGCGCTCGGCCTCTTCGGGGCCGGCTCCTCGGAGGTCGGCGACTGCATCAAGACGACCAGTGACACCGAGTACGAGACGGTCGACTGCAGCTCCGACGAGGCCCAGTTCAAGATCGTCGGGATCGACGACCAGGAGATGACCTATAAGGACTTCGAGGACGCCCCCGTCGAGGACATCTGCGTGGACTTCGCCGACGAGACGGAGTACGCCCTCTGGGAGGGCGAGATGGTGACCGAGCCCGGCACCATCTACTGCGCCGGCCCGGTCTGATCGGTCCGGGCTGCCCGTCGGCTCCGGCCGGCCGGTAGCCCGGAACCTCGTCCGCCCGTCGTCAGGTGTGCAGCAGCGCGAAGGTGGCGACGGCGTGCCCGATGGACTTCCCGTCCTGCTCCACGTCGGCCTCGCACACGGTCAGGTGCTCGCCCTTCGTGCGGACCCTGGCGGTGACCGTCAGCGGGCCGGGCTTGCCGGGACGCAGGTAGGTCACGGTCAGCTGGCTGGTCGCCGGGACGTCGTCGTCCTCGGTGGCGCTGCGCACCGCCGTCCCCATGGCGGTGTCGACGAGGGTCGCCAGGACCCCGCCGTGCAGCGTGCCCGCCGGGTTGAGGTGCTCGTCGGTCACCTCGAACGCGATGCGGGCCGACCCGTCGTCGGCGGCCTCCACGTGCGCGCCCAGTCGCCCGGCGAACCCACCCGATGCCCCGTCGTCAGCCATGCCCGGGCCCGTACCCGGGCGCCGGTCGACCGCACTCCTGACCGGGCGGAAAGATTTTCCGCCGCCGTGTCGATTCCGGCGGAGCCCGTTCGACGGAAAGGTGGAGCGGAGCCCACGCCGGACGGCAGGTCCGGCCTCCGTCTCCACGACAGGGAGAGTCCGATGCGCTTCATGGTGATCGTCAAGGCGACCGAGGACAGCGAGCAGGGCGCGATGCCCAGCCAGGAGATGCTGGCGGCGATGGGCGCCTACAACGAGGAGCTGGTCAAGGCCGGGATCATGCTCGACGGCGACGGGCTGCGGCCGAGCTCCTACGGCGCCCGCGTGCAGTTCGACGACGAGGGCAACGCCACCGTCATCGACGGCCCGTTCACCGAGACCAAGGAACTCGTCTCGGGGTACTGGGTCTTCGAGGTCTCCTCCAAGGAGGAGGCCGTCGAGTGGGCCCGCAAGGCGCCCTTCCGGGGCGGCGAGCTGGAGATCCGCCCGTTCTCCGTTCCCGAGGACTTCGGCGAGGCGTTCACGCCCGAGCTGCAGGACAAGGAGAACGAGCTCCGCGACACGCTCACCGCACAGCGCGAGGCGTGACGACCCCTCCGGCCCGGACGGCGTCGACGGCGGACCTGCACCGCGTCGTCGACGCCGTCTGGCGCATGGAGTCCGCCCGCATCGTCGGAGCGCTGGCGCGGGTCACCGGCGACGTCGGGCTCGCGGAGGAGCTGGCGCAGGATGCCCTCGTCGCCGCGCTGGAGCAGTGGCCGGAGTCGGGGGTGCCGGCCAAGCCGGGTGCCTGGCTCATGGCCATCGCGAAGCACCGCGCGATCGACACCTTCCGCCGGTCGCAGAACCTGCAGCGCAAGACCGAGGCGCTGGGCCGGGAACTGGTCGAGTCGAAGGGCGTCGAGGAGGACTGGGCCGCGGCGCTGGACGAGGTCGTGGAGGACGACGTCCTGCGGCTGGTGTTCATCGCCTGCCACCCGGTGCTCTCCCGCGAAGCGCGGGTCGCGCTCACCCTGCGGCTGGTGGGCGGGCTGGCCACCGACGAGATCGCCCGCGCCTTCCTCGTCCCGGAGGCGACGCTGGCGCAGCGGATCGTCCGCGCCAAGCGGACCCTCACCGCCGCCCGCGTGCCCTTCGAGATGCCCACCGGCGCGGACTTCACCGCCCGGCTGGCCTCGGTCCTCGAGGTGCTCTACCTGGTCTTCAACGAGGGCTACGCGGCCACGGCCGGGTCGGACCTGACGCGGCCCGCCCTCTGCCAGGAGGCCATGCGGCTGGGGCGCATCCTGGCCGGCCTGGTGCCGGGGGAGTCCGAGGTGCACGGGCTGGTCGCGCTGATGGAGCTGCAGGCCTCGCGGCTGGCCGCCCGGACCGGCCCGGACGGCGGGTCGGTGCTGCTGGCCGATCAGGACCGCAGCCGCTGGGACCGCGTGCTCGTCACCCGTGGGGTGGCCGCGCTGGACCGCGCCGAGCGGACCGCGCCCAGCGGCCTGGGCCGGTACGCACTGCAGGCGGCGATCGCTGCCTGCCACGCCCGCGCCCGCAGCGTGGACGACACCGACTGGACGGCCATCGCCGGCCTGTACGAGGCGCTCGCCGCGCTGACCCCGTCCCCGGTGGTCGAGCTGAACCGCGCGGTGGCGGTGTCGCGGGCGTACGGGCCGGCCGCCGGCCTCGAACTGGCCGACGCGCTGGTCGACGTCCCGGCGCTGAGCGGCTACCACCTGCTCCCGGCCGTCCGCGGCGACCTGCTGGTCTCGCTGGGCCGCACTGCCGAGGCGCGGTCGGAGTTCGAGCGGGCCGCGGGCCTCACCCGCAACGAGCGGGAGCGGGCGCTGCTGCTCGGCCGCGCCCGCGACTGCGACGGGCCGGCCGGGCTGACGACCGCCTGACGGGCGGCGGCAGGAGGCCGAGGCGCCGGAGGTTGCGGGGGCGCGTCATGCTTAGGTGTGCCTTGCCATACCGGCCGGGTGTGAACCGGCACCGATGCAGGAGGACTTCGCGAAGTGATCAGGCTGCGCCGGGCGATAACCGGTCTGCTGACCTCCACCGCCGTCGTCGTCGCGCTCGCCGCCTGCGGCAGCTCGGAGGCGTCGGACACCGAGACGCTCACCGTGTACAGCGCCCAGCACGAGAGCCTGGTCCGGACGATGCTCGAGGGCTTCACCGACGAGACCGGCATCGAGCTGGAGTTCCGCGACGCCAACGACTCCGAGCTGGCCAACCAGATCGTGCAGGAGGGCGACGCCTCGCCGGCCGACGTCTTCCTCACCGAGAACAGCCCGTCCATCGACGTCGTCGACAAGGCCGGGCTCCTCGCGCCGGTCGACCCGCGGACCGCAGAGCAGGTGGAGGAGCGGTACCGCCCCGAGTCGGGCAACTGGGTCGGCTTCGCCGCCCGCTCGACCGCGCTGATCTACAACCCGGCGGAGATCGGCGAGGGCGAGCTGCCCGCCTCGATGCTCGACCTCGCCGAACCGGCCTGGGAGGGCCGGGTGGCGATCGCCGCCGGCGGCGCGGACTTCCAGGCGATCGTCAGCGCGGTGCTCGCGCTCGAGGGCGAGGACGCGACCCGCGAGTGGCTCACCGGGCTGCAGCGCAACGCGGAGATCTACGCCAGCAACACCGCGATCATGAAGGCCGTCGACGAGGGCGAGGTCCCGGTCGGCATCACGTACCACTACTACTGGTTCCGCGACCAGGCGCAGAACGGCCTGATCGGCGACGACGCCCGGCTGCACTACTTCCGCAACCAGGACCCCGGCGCCTTCGTCAGCATCTCCGGGGCCGGGGTGCTCGCAGAGTCCGACCAACAGGACGACGCCCAGCGCCTGGTCGAGTGGCTGACCAGCCCCGAGGCGCAGGAGCGGCTGGCCGACAGCTCGGCGCTGGAGTACGCCGTGGGGGTCGGGGTGGCCTCCGCCGAGGCGCTCCCACCGCTGGCCGACCTGCAGGCCCCCGACGTCGACCCCGGCTCGCTCGACTCCGAGCTGGTCACCGAGCTCATGCAGGACGTGGGGCTCCTCTGACCACCTCCCAGCTGCGGGTCCCGGACCCCGGTGCGCCCCCGGCGGACCGGGGCACGGGCGCGCCCGGAGGACGGCTGCGCCGTTCGCCGGTCACCGTCGCGCTCGCGCTGGCCGTCGCGGCTCTCGCGCTGCTGCCGCTGGGCTACATCGCCTGGTACTCGGCCGACCTCGGCTGGTCGGGGATCCAGGAGCTGGTGCTGCGCCCCCGCGTCGGGGAGCTCCTCTGGAACACCCTCCGCCTCGTGCTGGGCACCGTGCTGTGCTGCGGGGTGCTCGGCGTCGGAGCCGCCTGGCTGGTCGAGCGATCGTCGGTGCCGGGCCGGCGGATCTGGCACGTGCTGCTCGTCGCTCCGCTGGCCGTGCCGGCGTTCGTCAACAGCTACGCGTGGATCTCGCTGCTGCCCGGCCTGGACACCTACGCCGGCGCGCTGCTGGTCGTGACGCTCTCCTACTTCCCATTCGTCTACCTGCCGGTCGCCGCTGCCTTCCGCGGGCTGGACCCGGCGCTCGAGGACACCGCCCGCGGGCTGGGCCTCTCGACGTGGGCGGTCTTCCTCCGCGTCCAGCTGCCCCAGCTGCGGATCGCGCTGCTCGGGGGTGGGCTGCTCGTGGCGCTGCACCTGCTGGCCGAGTTCGGCGCCCTGCAGATGCTGCGCTACCCGACCTTCACCACCGCGATCTACGACCAGTACCGCGCCACCTTCAACGGCCCGGGCGCGACCATGCTGGCGGGTGTCCTGGTGATGCTCTGCCTCCTGTTGCTGCTCGCCGAGATCCGGCTCCGGGGACGGCGGGGGTACGCGCGCAGTGGCCGCGGTGCCCCCCGCCCGGTCCGGCCGATCGCCCTCCGCCGGCTCACCGCACCCGCGCTGCTCGCGCTCGGCGCCCTGGTCGGGCTGGCCGTGGCGGTCCCGCTCTGGAGCCTGGGCTACTGGATGGCGCGCGGGGCGGCCTCCGCCGTCGACTGGGCGACCCTCGCGACCACCACGTCGACGACGCTGGGCCTGGCGGCGGCAGCGGCGGTGCTCACCACGGCGATGGCGCTGCCCACCGGCTGGTTGGCGGTGCGGGCCCGCGGACGCGTCGCTACGTTCCTCGAGCGCAGCACCTATCTGGGCAGTTCCGTGCCGGGCATCGTCGTCGCCCTCGCGCTGGTGACCGTCAGCATCCGGGTCACCCCGTGGCTGTACCAGACCGTGCCGGTGCTCCTGGCCGCCTACGCGATCCTGTTCCTGCCGCGGGCGATCGTGACCGTCCGCTCGGCCGTCGAGCAGGCGCCACCCCTGTACGACGACGTCGCGGCGTCGCTCGGCTCCTCGGCGCCCGACCGACTCCGCCGCATCACCCTGCCCCTGCTGGCACCGGGCATCGGCGCCGGCGCCGCGCTGGTCTTCCTCGCCGTCGTGACCGAGCTGACCGCCACCCTGCTGCTGGCGCCCACGGGAACGCGGACGCTGGCCACCGCGTTCTGGGCAGCGAGCAGCGCGGTGGAGTACGGCGCGGCGGCCCCCTACGCGGTGATCATGGTGCTGCTCTCGGCACCCGCCACCGTCCTGCTGTCCCGAGACGCCCGACGAGGTCTGACCACATGAGCTCCCTGACCGTGACCGGCCTGACCAAGGCATACACCGCCGGCGTCCCCGTGCTGGACGGGGTCGACCTGCACGTGCCCAGCGGCAGCTTCACCGCGCTGCTGGGTCCCTCGGGCTGCGGGAAGACCACGTTGCTGCGGCTGATCGCCGGGTTCGACGACCCCGACGCCGGCACGGTGGTGGTCGGCGACCGCCTGGTGGCGGGCGGCGGCCGCAGCGTCTCCGCACGCCGGCGCGGCGTCGGCTTCGTGCCGCAGGAGGGCGGGCTGTTCCCGCACCTCACCGTGGCCGGCAACATCAGCTTCGGGCTGCCGCGCCGGCAGCGGCGCGAGGGGAGCCGGGTCCGCGAGCTGCTCGGCCTCGTCGGCCTGGACGCCGCGCTCGCGGACCGGTCCCCGCACCAGCTCTCCGGCGGGCAGCAGCAGCGGGTCGCGCTCGCCCGGGCCCTGGCGCCCGCGCCGTCCCTCGTGCTGCTCGACGAGCCGTTCTCCTCCCTCGACGCGACGCTGCGGGAGGAGACCCGGCTCGCCGTCTCCGCCGCGCTGGACGCGATCGGCGCCACCGCGGTGCTGGTCACCCACGACCAGGCCGAGGCGCTGTCGATGGCCGATCAGGTCGCGGTGCTCCGCCAGGGGCGCCTCGTGCAGCTGACCGACCCCCGCACCCTCTACCGCAGCCCGCAGGACCTCGACGTCGCGACGTTCGTGGGCGAGGCCGTCGTCCTCGACGCGGACGTGCGGAGCGGGACGGCGCACTGCGCGCTCGGAGCGGTCCCGGTCGACGGCCGGCACCCGGACGGGCGGGCGCGGGTGCTCCTGCGACCGGAGCAGCTGCGCCTCTCGGACCCGGCGGCGGCGCCGGAGGCGGTCGTGGCGCGGATCGAGGGCGTCGACTTCTTCGGGCACGATGCGCGAGTCCGGCTGATCCTCGCGAATGCCGGCACCGTGAGCGCGCGGCTGGTCGGGGCGGACCTGCCGGCGACGGGTGAGCAGGTCGCCGTGACCGTCCGGGGGTCGGCGCAGGCCTTCCCGCCGGCGACGACCGGCGAGCTGCCGCATCCGGTCCTGTCGGCCTGAGTCGCCGGATCCGGCCCGGCGGCGTCACACCGCTATTTAGGACACCCTAAGCTACGCGCGTGGACCTCTTCCTCTTCTCCGTCGATCCCGGATGGGGCAGCGACGTCGTCGCTGCCGGAGCGGCCGGCATCGTCGTCGACTGGGAACGACGGGGCAAGGAGCGGCGGCAGCTGGGCGAAGGCACCCAGATCAGCACGGACACCCCCGAGGACCTGACCCGGATGCGGGCGGCGACCGACGGCCGGCTCATCTGCCGGCTCAACGGCTACGGGCCGTGGACCGCGGACGAGGTCGAGGACGCCATCGCCCGCGGCGCCGAGGAGCTGCTGTTGCCGATGGTGCGCACCGCAGAGTCGGTGGACCGGACCCTCGACCTGGTCGCGGGGCGCTGCGGTCTGGGCGTGCTCATCGAGACCCAGGACGCCGTCGACGCGTCCGCCGCGATCGCCAGCCGGCCGCTGTCGCGGGTCTACGTGGGGCTCAACGACCTGCGCATCGACCGCCGGTCCGACCAACTCTTCCGTCCCCTCGTCGACGGCACCGTCGACGCGGTCCGGGCCGAGGTGTCCCAGCCCTTCGGCGTCGGCGGGCTGACGCTGCCCGGCGGCGGCTTCCCCGTCCCCGGCGAGGTGCTCGCCGCCGAGCTCGTCCGGCTGCGCACCGACTTCACCTTCCTGCGCCGGTCCTTCATCGCCGACATGCACGGGCGCGACCCCTGGGTCGAGGTGCCGAAGCTGCTCGACTCCCTGGACGAGCTGCGCCGGGCCGACCCCGCCGACGCAGCGGCGGACCGGCAGCGGCTCCTGGCGGTCACCCGGCCGAGCCTCCCCGCCAGGCACGAATCGGTGACCGTGGGCCCCGCGGCGTGAGAGCGGTCGTCACCGGGGGCGGCGGTTTCGTCGGCCGGCACCTGGTGCGACGGCTGCGCATCGAGGGCTGGGAGGTCGTGCCGCTCGGCCGTGAGCAGGTCGACCTGGCTGACCCGCCGGCCGCGGCGGCCGCCGTCCGTGCGGCCGACCCGGACGTCGTGTTCTCCCTCGCCGCCGGTCGGGCGAAGGCGACCACCCAGGAACGGGCCGCCACCGTGGCGGTCAACACCAGTCCGTGGCTGGTGGACGCGCTGCCCGACCGGTGCCGCACCGTCGTCCGGCTGGGGTCCTCGACCGAGTACGCGGCCTCGTCCGCGCCGCTCACCGAGCAGGCCGCCCTGGAGCCGCGCGGCTTCTTCGGTGCGACGAAGGCCGCCGGGTCGCTGTTGCTGCAGGCGGCGGCTGCCGAACGGGGCGTCCGCGCGGCGGTCCTCCGCGCCTTCCAGGTGTACGGCCCCGATGACCACCCGACCCGGCTGGTCCCCGTCGTCCTCGAGGCGGCGCGCACCGGCGGCACCGTGCCCCTGCCCCCGCACGTCAGCCGGCGCGACTGGGTCTGGGTGGGCGACGTCGTCGACGCCTGCCTGCGCGCGGCCCGGCAGGAGGACCTGCCACCCGGCGTGGTGCTCAACATCGGCACCGGTGTGCAGACGAGTACGGAGGAGCTGGTCGAGACCGCCGCCCGGGTGACCGGCCGGCCGATCGCCACGGCCGCCGGCGCGCATCCGGGCAGGCACTGGGACACCGCGGACTGGGTCTGCGACCCGACGGCCGCGCGCCGGCTGCTGGGCTGGCTCCCGACCATCGACCTGGCGGAGGGACTCGCCCGTACCTGGGCGCGGTCGTGACGCCCCGGATCGCCGTCGTCGTGCCGGTGTACGGCAACACGGCCACGTTGCGCCCCCTGGCTCGGCGGGTGGCTGCCGCACTCGAGGGGAGGGCCTGGCGGCTGCGCCTGGTCATCGACGCCTCGCCCGACGACAGCGCGGCCGTCGCCGGCGCCCTGGCGGCTCAAGACCGGCGGATCTCGGTCAGCGACCTCCCCGTCAACGGTGGCCAGCACGCCGCGATCGTCGCCGGCCTGGTCGCCGAACCGGATGCCGACGTGTGGGTGTGCCTCGACGCGGACCTGCAGGACCCGCCCGAGGCGCTGCCGCTGCTGCTCGACCGCCTCGCCGTGGGGGATGTCTCGGCGGTCTTCGCCGGACGGCGTGGGCAGTACGAGTCGGCCGCGCGACAACTCACCGGAGGCCTGCACCGGCGACTGGCCGCACGGCTCACCGGGCTGCCGGCCGACGCGGGCGCCTACCTGGCGATGGACCCGGCCGTCCGCACAGCCGTGGTCAGGGCGGTCCGCGACGAGGGTGCGCCCAGCGTCGTCCTCGCGGTGGCCCGTGCCCGGCGCCCGGTCGTCAGCGTCCCCGTCGAGCGGGACCTCCGCACCGAGGGCCGGTCGGCCTGGTCCGGCCGGGCCCGGCTGCGCCAGTCGCTGCGCTCGCTGGCCTGGGCGGCGCGGTCCGGTCGCTGACCGGCCGGCTCAGGGGCCGGCCTCCCACAGTTGCAGCACCAGGCGGGTCTGCGTGCCGCGGAAGGTCCGTTCGTCGGTGAGTCTGAGGCCTGCGTCCTCCAGGATGCCGTCGTCGTCGGTCGGCTCGGGCACCCCGTCGATCAGCCTGCGGACCAGCCACACCCGGTCGGCGTCCGCCGGCGCGTCGTCCGGCGGCAGGACCAGGTCGGCGCGCAGCCGGGGCGCCAGGGTGCGCACGTAGTGGTCCAGCCCGATGGCCGAGCGCTGGTCGGCGGCGACGACCGGCTCTCCCGCGACCTGGAGCCCGGCCAGCATGCGGACGAGGTCGTCGGCGCGTTCCCGGGGCTCGCGGTCGGCGAGCGGGAGGCTGGTGAGCAGGGCGCAGGCCAGCAGCAGCCCGGCCAGCGGAGTCCGGGCACCGCGCGGCGCCGCCACCGCACCCGCGGCGGCCAGGACGCCGAGCCCGAGGAGGCCGGCGAGCAGGTACCGCGGGTGGTAGACCGGCCGGAGGAACTCGGCGGCCAGCAGGAGCAGCAGCGGAACGCAGGTCCACGCCAGCCCGAGCACCCGCAGCTCGCGCCCCTGGGTACCGCCGCCCCGCACCGCGCCGATGACGGCCAGCCCGACGGCGAGGACGAGCAGCGGTGTCCGCCCACCGGCCCAGGCCTCGACCGCGTAGCCGACCAGCCGTCCGTCGGTGTCGCGCAGGTGCTCGGCGTTGCGGGACCCGGTGCCGTTGAGCACGTTCAGCGCGACGAGCAGGCACACGGGCAGGGCAGCGGCGGCCCCGACGAGCACCACCGGCAGGGCACGGCGTCCGCGCAGGACGATCGCGGCGACGACGAACGCCGCGAGGACGGTGACCGCGTACCAGTGGCCCAGCCCCATGCCGGCGCCCGCGAGCCCGAAGAGCACCAGCCCCCGGGGCGGCTCCTGCAGCCAGCGCACCAGGCCGAGCGCCGCGGCCCCGGTCGCGAGGACGGTGAGCCCGTAGCTGCGGGCCTCGACCGAGTGCTCGAGCAGCAGCGGGCTCGCCGCCAGCAGCAGCCCGGTGAGGACGCCCGTCGCCGTGCCGCCCAACCGGGCGACGGCCCGGGTGATGAGTGCCAGGCCGCCGGCGGTCGCAAGGAGCGAGAGGACGCGGAGCGCGCTGTCGCCGCCCAGGCCGGGCACGGACATCCAGGCATGGACGACCACGTAGTACGGGGCGTTGTACGACGGCGGGACGCCGGCGAGGTAGCTGGTCACGCCCTCGCCGTCCCGGATCGCCGTCAGGATGTCGCCGAGCGGTAGGCGGCCGACCTCCGCGGTGAACAGCTCGTCGAACCAGAGCCCGTGCCCCGGGAGCAGCAGCAGGGCGCCGAGGGCCAGCATCAGCGCCGGCGGGAGGAGCTCGGCGGGGGACCACCGCGGCCGGCCTCGATCGGGAGCTGCGGCCGGCGCTGGGACGCGGTGCTCCCGGGTCGCCGTCACTCCCCGAGGGTAGGCAAACGGTCGAGGAGCGTCCGGGCCAGGGCGACCGCGGTGGGCTCGGGCTCGGGCCGCGCGGCCGCCGTCCGCAGCAGGTCCGCCAGCGGCCCGGCGAGCGCGGGGGAGAACGCGGTGATCCACGTGCCGGATGCCGAGCGGGCCTCGGCCACGTGCTCCCTGCCGCCGTCCGGGCGGTGCGCGACGACCTCGGGACGGGAGGCGAGCAGGCCGGCCGTCCGCCAGTCGCCCGGGGTGCTGCGTGCCGCCAGCTGCTCGATCCGGTCGGCGGCGGTCAGGAGTGCGCGGGCGTCGTCCACACCGGCATCGTGGCCGGTCGGCGGTTGTGCCCACCCGGCCGGGGTAGTCGCCGGCTCGTGGACGTCTACGACACCCCGACGCCCGAACTGCAGACGATGCCGCTGGGCCTCTACGACGTGGTGCAGCTCGCGCTGCTGGGCGCCGGCTTCGCGCTGCTCGCCTACTTCCTGTACTCGCTGATCAGCAAGGACGAGGTGTCCGCCCGCTACCGGCCCTCGGCCTACGCGGCGGTGTGCCTGTCGGCGGTCGCGATGGTGGCGTACGCGCTGCTCTACAGCGACTGGGACTCCGGCTTCCGGCTGGAGGGCGAGGTGTGGGTGCCCACGGAGGAGGCGCGGAACTCCGTCGGGACCCGCTACATCGACTGGTCGGTGACCGTGCCGCTGCTCACCGTCGAGCTGCTGGCGGTGTGCTCGATCGCGGGGGCCCGGGCGCGCAACCTGCGGTTCACCACCATGGGCGCGGCCTTCCTGATGATCGTGACCGGCTACCTCGGCTCGCAGGTGATCGCCGACGGCCGCGACCGGACGGCGCTGGTGGTCTGGGGGCTGATCAGCACGGTCTTCTTCGGCTACCTGGTGGCGGCACTGATCGCAGCCGTGCGGGCCTCCCTGCCGACCATGGGGAAGGAGGCCGCGACCAGCCTGCGCAACGCCACGATCGTGCTGCTCGGGAGCTTCGGGATCTATCCGCTCATCTACGCGATCCCGGTCTTCGTCGACGTCACCGCGGCGTGGCTGACCGTCATCCAGGTCGGCTACTCCGCGACCGACGTCGTCGCGAAGGTCGGATTCGGCGTGCTGATCCACAAGGTGGCGAAGCTGCGCACCGCCGAGGACGTCGTGGCCGGCGTCGACACCCATCCCGAGCCGGTGTGGTCCAGCCTCGTGCACAAGAGCGACGGCGTGCAGCCCGAGGTGCGGCGGATCTCCGAGGCCTGAGCTCAGCCGGGCTCGCGGCGCATGGGTACGTGCGGGATGCCGTCCTCGTCGTAGCCCGGACCGCTGCGCCGGAAGCCGAAGCGCTCGTACCAGCCCTCGAGGTGGGCCTGGGCCCCCAGGGTGAGCGGGCCGTCGCCGTGGTCGGTGACGGCGAGCTCGATCAGCCGGGCCGCCAGCCCCTGTCCGCGGAAGGCCGGCGCGGTGACGACCCGGCCGATCGCGCGGCTCTCCCCGTTCTCCAGCACCCGGATGAGCGCGGCCACCTCGCCGTCGGCCTCGAACCACAGGTGCTCGGTCGTGGGCTCGAGGTCGCGGCCGTCCAGCTCCGGATAGGGGCAGGCCTGCTCGACCACGAAGACGTCGACGCGCAGCCGGCACAGCCGGTACACCTCGAACGGGGAGAGCTCGGCGAAGCGGGCGCGGCGCAGGACGGGGCTGACGGTCACGCCCCCTTCGTACCCGAGGCCGCCGAGCGCGCTCAGCTCCGGTTGCCGTACCGGCGCATCGTCAGCGGGCCGAGCACCGCCACCAGCAGCACCGACCAGAGCAGCACCATGCCGACGTCCCCGGCCATCGACTGGCCGTGCATGAGCCCGCGCACCGCCGTCACCAGGTGGGAGACCGGGTTGACGTCGACGAAGGCCTGCAGCCAGCCGGGCATCGTCGAGGGGTCGACGAAGATGTTGCTGCCGAAGGTGAGCGGGGTGATGACGAGCATCGACCAGCCCATGACCGCGTTCGGCGTCTGCAGCCGCAGGGCGAGGAAGGTCCAGATCCAGCCCAGCGCGAAGGCGAACACCAGCAGCAGTCCCACCGCGCCGAGCACGCCCAGCGGGCCGCCGTCGGGCCGGAAGCCCAGCAGCAGACCGAGCGAGATGATCACCGCCGAGGCGAGCGTGAACCGCAGGACGTCGCCCAGCAGGGCACCGACCAGCGCCGAGGGCCGCCACACGGGCAGCGACCGGATGCGGTCGAAGACGCCCTTCTCGATGTCGGTGTTCAGCGCGACCCCGGTGTACATCGTGATCATCAGGATGCTCTGCACCAGGATCCCGGGGAGGAAGAACTGGATGTAGGCGTCCACCGAGCCGGCCAGGGCGCCGCCGAACAGGAACGTGAAGATCAGCGTCATCATCACCGGGAACGCGGTGACGTCGAAGAGCTGCTCGGGCACGTGCTTGATCCGCAGCAGCGTCCGCCAGCCGAAGGTGGCCGAGGCGGCGAACGGTCCCTGCGGCCGCGGACGGGCGCCCGCGACGAGGGCCTCGTGCACCGCGGCGGTGTCCGGCGTCCAGTGGCTCGCGGTCGGGGTCGGGGTGCTGGCGACGGCGGTCATGCCGGGGTCTCCTCGGAGGGCTGGCTGTCGGCGGACGGCAGAACGGACTCGGCGGTGTGCCCGGTGAGCGCCAGGAAGACCTCGTCCAGGCTGGGCTGGCCCAGCGCGTACTGCGCCAGGCCGATGTCGGCGTCCGCCAGCGCCGCGAGGGCCTGCGCGACGGGCCCGGCGTCGCCGATGCCCACGGTGAGGCCGGCCGGGTCGCTCTGCTCGCGGACCTCGACGCCGAGCACCCGCTGCAGCAGGTCGCGGGCCTGCGCCCGCTGGTCGGGCCGCCGCACCCGGACCTGCAACGTGCCGGTGCCGACCGAGGCCTTGAGCTCGCCCGGGGTGCCCTCGGCGACCACGCGGCCGGCGTCGATGACCGAGATCCGGTCGGCGAGCTGGTCGGCCTCGTCGAGGTACTGGGTGGTGAGCAGCACCGTCGTCCCGCCGCGGACCAGCGCGCGGATGACCTCCCACACCTGGTTGCGGCTGCGCGGGTCCAGACCGGTCGTGGGCTCGTCGAGGAAGATCAGGTCGGGGCGGACGACGATGCTGGCGGCGATGTCGATCCGCCGCCGCATGCCGCCGGAGTACTTCTTCACCTGCTTGCCCGCGGCGTCGGTGAGCCCGAAGGCGGCGAGCAGCTGCTCGGCCCGCGCCCGCCCCTCGGCGCGCGGATAGCCCAGCAGACGGGCCAGCAGCCGGAGGTTCTCGTCGCCGGTGAGGTCCTCGTCCAGCGAGGCGAACTGGCCGGTCAGGCTGACCCGGGCGCGGACCGCGTCGGCCTCGCGCACCACGTCGTGCCCGAAGACCCGCGCCGTGCCCGCGTCAGGGCGGATCAGGGTGGCGAGCACCCGGATGGTCGTGGTCTTGCCGGCCCCGTTGGGCCCGAGGAACCCGTGGACGCCGCCGCGCGGGATGACCAGGTCGACGCCGTCGACCGCCCGCGTCGCGCCGAAGAGCTTGACCAGGCCCTCGGTCTCGATGGCCGGTTCCCCGGATGCGCCGCCGGCCCCCCGGACGGCGGCAACCTCTGCGATCGTCACTGCGCCTCCTGTGCTCCTCTGCGGCCGGGGAGGCCGCACGGGAGGTAGGACGGGAGAGGCGCGCTCAACTCATCGGCGGTCGTCCGTCCCCACCCGCGGGGGGCCAACGGCGGGTGGCCGCCCGGCGACGGGACGGGGAACGCTGCGTCGCGCGGGGTGCGGACACGCGCGGTGCGGGTAGGGCGGCCGGCATGTCGATGTCGATGCCGTTCGAGCCGAACGTGGGAACTCCCGACGAGGGGATCCCGGCCGCCGATCCCGGAGCCGGTGCGCCACCGCCCGCGGAGGGCTTCGGGGTGGGCGGGGAAGAGCCCGACCGCCCGGAGGAGGCGCCGGTGGACACCGCCGCGGGAGAGCCCGGCGACGCGCCGGACGACCCGCCGTTCCGCACGCCGGACCCGACGGAGGTCGGGCCGACCTGAGGGCCGGCCGGTCTCCGTCACGGCCCGGAGCGGTCGTTGTCAGGTCCGGGAACCGGTCCTCAGCCGGCGAAGCCCCAGAACCCGGACACCCGGTCGCCGTCGAACTGGAATACCGCGACGACCGGGACCTCGGCGGTGCCTCCGCCGCCGGCCATCGAGCTCCGGTTGAACGAGACCACGAGGTTCCCGTGCTCGACCACCCGCTCCGACGTCTCGCGCATCCCGGTGGCCTGCCGCGCCTCGACCATGAACTCCTCGATCGCTGCGCGGCCGTGGAGCTCGAGCTGGAGCGAGGGGAAGCGGAAGACCGTGTCCTCGTCCAGCCGTGCCATGAACGCGGCGACCTCAGGGATGTCACCCGGCCTGGTGCCGGCGACGAGCAGATCGTGCGCGTCGAGATAGCCCTGGTGCATCTGCGTGATGGCGCTCGTCCGGTCCATGGCCTGCTCCACTCTCTGGGGGCGATGGCCAGATGGTGGGGTGGGCCTACGACGATGCCGGCGCCGGAACGGGCGGAGCGGGGCCTAGAAGCCGAGCGCGGTCGTCGCCCTGTCGACCAGTTCGTAGTGGCCGACGGCCCAGAACGCGACACCCGCGGCGGCCAGCCCGCCGACGGTGATCGCCAGCGAGCTCACCGGGTGCTGCTTGGCGTGCACCCAGGCGTCGGAGGCCTTGCGGCGGAACGTCGCGAAGAACCGCGCCGCCCAGGCGAATTCGGTCGACCACACCCACAGGCCGAGCAGCACCGGCGGGATCGTGAGCGGCCCGGGCAGCACCGTCAGCGCGAGGCCCAGGGCCACGAACAGCAGACCGACGACGAAGACGCCGATGCGCCAGGCGAGGGCCACGCTGCGGTTGGCGTGCACCCGCTGGCGGAAGCTGCCCGGCTTCACCTCGCGCGGCTGGCCGAGCCCGTCGGTGCAGTCGGGGCAGCGGGTGGCGCCGCCGGTGGCGGCAGCGGCCGCGGGCGCGGTGGAGGAGGTCACGAGGGGAGTCCGTACCCGGGGGCGGTGCGCCCCACTCCCGTTGTGCACGACCGATCGGTGTGCCTCACCCCACCAGCGCGGTCAGCGCGCTGCGCAGATCGGTGGCGGGCCGGCCGAGGAGCCGTTCGAGGTCGGTCGACGGGACGTCCAGCTCGCCCGCGGCGGTGGCCAATTCGAGGGCGAGCACGAACTCCGCCGTCCCCTCGTCGAGGCCGGCGGCCACCAGGCCGGCGCGGAAGTCCGCGGGGGAGAGGTCGCGGTAGGCCAGGTCGGTGCCGGTCACGTCACCGAGGACGGCGGCGAGCTCGGACATCGTGAACGCCGGGCCGCCCAGCTCGTAGGTCGCCGACCCGGGGACGTCGGCCAGCAGGGCCGCGACAGCGGCCTCGGCGTAGTCGGCCCGGGGAGCGGCAGCCACCCGGCCCTCGCCGGCGGCGCCCACGATCGCGCCCGTCGCGCGGTACTGCTCCAGCTGGGCGGTGTAGTTCTCGACGTACCAGCTGTTGCGGAGCAGCACGGTGTCGATGCCCGACCCGCGCAGCATCTCCTCCGTGGCCCGGTGCTCGATGGCCAGCGGCGTGCTGTTGCTGTCGGCGCGGGCGATGGACGTGTAGGCGATCCGCTGCACGCCGCCGGCCTGCGCGGCGGCGACGACGTTGCGGTGCTGGGCCTCCCGCCGGCCGGCCTCGCTGCCGGAGACGAAGAGCAGCCGGTCGACGCCGGCGAGCGCCGCCTTCACGGCTGCTGCGTCGTCGTAGTCGGCCGCGCGCACCTGCACGCCACGCTCGGCGAGGTCGGCGGCCTTGCCGGCGTCCCGGACGACGGCGACGACGTCCGCGGCGCGGATCCCGCGGTCGAGCAGGTGCGTGACGGCGAGGCGGCCGAGGTGCCCGGTGGCGCCGGTGACGGCGTAGGAGGTCATGCGCCGGTCAAGCTGCATGAAGGCTCAAGCATTCCCGCCCCGGCGAGCCGGTTCAGGTGCCGTAGCGCAGCGCAGCCCGCTCGCGGGCCTTCGCCGCCTCGACCTCGCGGTCCTTGGGAGGTGCGGTCGTCACCAGGGCGTCGAGCAGCCGCGCGGAGACCTCGGCGATCTCCTCGACGGCGCGGTCGAACGCCTCGGTGTTGGCCCGCGACGGCTTCGTCGTCCCGCTGATCTTGCGCACGTACTGCAGGGCGGCGGCGTGGACCTCGTCGGGGGTCGCCGGCGGCTCGAAGTTGGAGAGCGGACGGATGTTCCGGCACATGCCCGCGAGCGTAGGAGCGCCGGGTCAGGCGGGGAAGCCCGCGCGGTCCACCTTGCGGTGGTAGCGGTCGCCCACCTTGCCGCCCAGCAGCGCGCCGAGCAGGGTGGCCAGCAGGACGGCGGCGAGGGTGATCAGCCCGCCGGTGGTCGCGGTGCCCTCGTCGACCGGGATGCGCGGGAGGTCGAGTTCCTGCAGCACGTTGTACTGGGCGCCGGCGATCGCGCCGGCGCCCGCGAGCACCAGGACGACGACCAACCCGATCAGCCACACGGCGAGGCCCTGGCGGGCACCGTCGAAACGGGCCATCCGGCCGGCGACGTACCCGCCGGCCAGGTAGGCCACGAACAGCACGACGAGGAGGGCGATCGCGCCGCCGAGGCCGATCGTCTCGGCCCGGGCGGCGGCCTCGTCGGCGGTGTCCACGCCCTGCGCCAGGCCGAGCACGACCCCGCCGGCCCCGAGCAGTGCGATCAGCAGGACGGCGAGGCCGTTGGCCGACAGCCAGCCGAAGAAGGCCGCGCCCCACCGGATGCCGCCGAACGAGGCGCGCTGGGCGGCGACGGCGTCGCGGGCCGACGGCGGGGCGGCGTGCCGGGGCGTGGGTCGCTCCGCCGCGACGGGCTGCACGAGGGTCTCGTCGCGCTGGGGCAGGGTGGAGTCGGTGCCGGCCATGGTGGTCTCCTGACGAGACGTGCATCGTGCGTCGATCCCCCCGGACGCCCGGCGGGATTGCCCGGCAGGCGGCCCGCAAACGGCACCGGGGCCCACGTCCCCCGGACGGGCGAACGGGAAGGAGGGCGCATGACGGTGCTCCTGGTCGACACGGCCAACGTCGTCGGCGCGCGCCCGGACGGCTGGTGGCGGGACCGTGCGGGTGCCGCGACCCGCCTGCTCGAGCGGCTCGCCGGGCTCGTCGGCCGTTCCCTCGTCGGCCCGGACGGCGGGCCGCTGACCTGCACGGCGGTGGTCGCCGTGCTGGAGGGGCAGGCCCGCGACGCGACCGCTCCGGCGGCGGTCGGCGTGGTGCGCGCGACGGGGAGCGGGGACGACGCGCTCGTGACGGAGGCGGGCGCCCTCGCGGCCGCCGGTCGGGCCGTGCTCGTGGTCACCGCCGACCGCGGGCTGCGCGCCCGGTTGCCGGCGGAGGCCGCGGTCACGGGGCCGGGGTGGCTGCTCGCCCGGCTGGACGAGGTCGCGCCCGGTTGACCCCGGAGGCGCACGGGTAGTCGTGCCCGGACGCACCACCCAGCCGAGGAGCTGAACCGCCCCCATGCCGATCCCTCCCGACGACGCACCGCTGACCGTCGTGGTCACCGGCGCCTCCAGCGGCATCGGCCGCGCCACCGGCCTGGAGCTGGCCGGCCGCGGCGCCCAGCTGGTGCTGATGTCGCGCGACCGGGCCTCTCTCGAGGAGGCCGCCGTCGAGATGCGGGCGGCCGGTGCGAAGGAGGTCGTGGTCTGCGCCGGCGACGTCACCGACGAGGACCAGGTCCGTGCCGCGGTCACCGCCGCGACCGGGCGCTTCGGCCGGCTCGACGTGGTGGTGCACTCCGCGCAGGTCATGGCCTACGGGCGGATCGAGGACGTCCCGCGCGAGGTGTACGAGACGGTGGTCGACACCGCGCTGCACGGCACCGCGAACGTCGCCCGCGTCGTCCTCCCGGTCTTCCGCGCGCAGAAGGCCGGGCACCTCACCGTCGTCAACTCGCTGCTGGGCAACGTCACCGCGCCCACGATGGGCAGCTACGTCGCCGCCAAGTGGGGGCAGCTCGGCCTGGTGCGCACCCTGCAGGTGGAGACCCGCGACGAGCCCGGCATCTCGATCTCGATCGTGCAGCCCGGCGGGGTGAACACCCCCATCTACAGCCAGGCGGCGTCGTGGACCGGCAACACCGGCCGGCCGCCACCGCCGGTCTACTCGCCGTTCCGGGTCGCCCGCCGGGTGCTCTCCACGCTGGACCGGCCGCGCCGTGTGGTGCAGGCCGGCGTCCTCAACCACGTGGTCACCGCGGGCTTCCGGATCGTGCCCGGCATCTACGACGTCCTCGTCGGACCGCTGCTCCAGCAGCTGGCGGTGTCGAAGGACGAGACGCCGCCGACCGCCGGGAACGTGCTGGAGTCGAAGCCCGCGGGCAACGCGACCGAGGGGCGCTGGCGCAGCATCTGAGCGGCCGCGCGGCGGCGACGTGAACTCCGTGTTCCAACACGTCGCAGCCCGTTGCCGGGCACCGGTGGGCAGGGCCAGGCTGGCGTCCCCGGGCCGCGGGGGATGACCGGAGAGGCGCCGCCATGACCGTCGAACCCACCGCCCGGGCCGCACACCACCACGCCGGGGTCGAGGCCGAGGCGGTCGACGCGGGCTACCTGCAGAAGCGGCAACTGCGCACCGGCACGGCGGGCTGGGTGCTCCTGGCCGGGCTCGGCGTGGCCGCGGTCATCTCCGGTGACTACGCCGGGTGGAACTTCGGCCTGGCCGAGGGCGGGTTCGGCGGGCTGCTGGTCGCCGTCGTCCTCATGGCCGTGATGTACGGGGCGATGGTGCTCGGGCTGGCCGAGCTCGGTTCGGCGCTGCCGACCGCCGGCGGCGGCTACACCTTCGCCCGGCGGGCGCTCGGCCCGTGGGGCGGCTACGCGACCGGCGTCGCCGTGCTCATCGAGTACGCCATCGCCCCGGCGGCGATCGCCACCTTCATCGGCGCCTACGTGGAGTCCCTCGGCCTGTTCGGCATCACCGACGGCTGGTGGGTCTACCTCGCCGCCTACGCCCTGTTCATCGGCGTGCACCTACTGGGCGTCGGGGAGGCGCTCAAGGTCATGATGGCGATCGCCGCGGTCGCCGTCGCCGGGCTGGTGCTCTACCTGGTCGGCGCCATCCCCGCGTTCGACTCCGCGAACCTGCTCGACATCGCCCCCACCGACGCCGCCGGCGCCTCGGACTTCCTGCCGCACGGGTGGATGGGGGTCTGGGCCGCGTTCCCGTTCGCCATCTGGTTCTTCCTCGCCGTCGAGTGCGTGCCGCTGGCCTCGGAGGAGGCGCGGGACCCGGCCCGCGCCCTGCCGCGGGGGATCGTCGCGGCGATGGGCGTGCTGCTCGTCCTCGCCGTCCTCATGCTGGTGTTCACCTCGGGGGCCGGTGGATCGGAGGCGATGTCGGCCAGCGGGAACCCGCCGGTGGAGGCGCTGCAGGTGGCCGGCTCGTCCGACGGGCTCACCGACGTCGTCAACTACGCGGGGCTGTTCGGCCTGGTGGCCAGCTTCTTCTCGATCATCTACGCCTACTCGCGCCAGACCTTCGCGCTCTCGCGTGCGGGCTACCTGCCGCGGGCGCTGTCGGTGACCAACGGCCGCAAGGCCCCGGTGCTGGCGCTGCTCGTGCCCGGGGCCGTCGGGTTCGTGCTGTCGCTGACCGGCGAGGGCGCGATGCTGCTCAACATGGCCGTCTTCGGGGCGACGGTCTCCTACGTGCTCATGATGGTCAGCCACATCGTGCTGCGCCGCCGCGAGCCGCAGCTCGAGCGGCCGTACCGCACGCCCGGCGGGGTGGCGACGACGGGCGTGGCCCTGGTGCTGGCCGCCGCGGCGGTGGTGGCCACCTTCCTGGTCGACGTCGAGGCGGCGCTGTGGACGCTGGCCGCCTACGCGCTGTTCCTCGGCTACTTCGCGCTCTACAGCCGCCACCACCTCGTCGCCTCGGCGCCCGAGGAGGAGTTCGCGCTGCTGGCCGCCGCCGACGAGGAGGTGCGGTGACCGTTCGACGCACGACGCTGGGCGGGCACACCTTCGAGTTCCCGTCGCTGGTCGAGCTGCTCGCGAAGGCGACCCCGGCGCGGTCGGGCGACGTGCTGGCCGGGTGCGCGGCGGAGTCGGCGGCCGAGCGGGTCGCGGCGCAGACGGTGCTCGCCGACCTGCCGCTGGCGACGTTCCTCGAGGAGCAGCTGGTCGGCTACGAGGAGGACGACGTCACCCGGCTGATCCTGGACACCCACGACGCGGCCGCCTTCGCGACGGTCGCCTCGCTCACGGTGGGGGAGTTCCGCGACCGGTTGCTCGGCTGGGCGGCCGAGGGGGACGAGCCGGCGATCTCCGCACTGGCGCCCGGGCTCACGCCGGAGATGGTGGCGGCGACGTCGAAGCTGATGCGCAACGCCGACCTGATCGCCGTCGGCCGGCGGGCGCGGGTGGTCACCGGGCTGCGGTCGACGCTCGGGCTGCCCGGCCGGCTGGCCTCGCGGCTGCAGCCCAACCACCCGACCGACGACCCGCTGGGCGTGACGGCGTCGGTGCTCGACGGGCTGCTGCACGGCAGCGGGGACGCCGTCATCGGGATCAACCCGGCCACCGACTCCCCGGACCGGACGATCGCGCTGCTGGAGCTGCTCGACGCGGTCATCCAGCGCTACGAGATCCCCACGCAGTCCTGCGTCCTGGCGCACGTGACGACGACGCTGCGCGCGCTGGAGAAGGGTGCGCCGGTGGACCTGGTCTTCCAGTCGGTCGCCGGCACCCAGGAGGCCAACCGGGGGTTCGGCGTCACCCTCGACCTGCTCGCCGAGGCCCGCGCCGGTGCGCTGGAGCTGGGGCGGGGGACGGTCGGCCGCAACGTCACCTACTTCGAGACCGGGCAGGGCTCGGCGCTCTCGGCCGGCGCGCACCTGGGCGTCGACGGGCGGCCGGTGGACCAGCAGACGCTCGAGTGCCGGGCCTACGCGGTGGCCCGGCAGTTCGAGCCGCTGCTGGTGAACACGGTCGTCGGCTTCATCGGGCCCGAGTACCTGTACGACGGCAAGCAGGTGATCCGGGCGGGGCTGGAGGACCACTTCTGCGGCAAGCTGCTCGGCCTGCCCATGGGGGTCGACGTCTGCTACACCAACCACGCCGAGGTCGACGCCGACGACACCGACTCGCTGATGCTGCTGCTCGGGGCCGCGGGCTGCTCGTTCGTCATCGCCGTCCCGGGGTCGGACGACGTCATGCTGCACTACCAGTCGCTGTCGTTCTCCGACGTCCTGACCGCCCGGCAGGTGCTGGGGTTGCGGCCGGCGCCGGAGTTCGAGGAGTGGCTGGCGCGGATGGACCTGCTGGGCGACGACGGGCGGGTGCGCGAGCTGGCTCCCGACGCGCCCGCGGCGAAGGCGCTGCTCGCGGCGGCCCGGCCGTGAGTGTGGTCGGGGACGACCCGTGGGCGGTGCTGCGCGGGGCGACCCGGGCGCGCGTGGCGCTGGGCCGGGCGGGTGACGGGCTGCCGACGGCGCGCGAGCTGGAGTTCCGGCTCGCGCACGCCGTCGCCCGGGACGCCGTCCACACCGCGCTCGACCCCGACGCGGTGCGGGCGGGGCTCGGCGATCTCGACGTGCTCGAGGTGCGCTCCGCCGCCGCCGACCGGGCGGAGTACCTGCAGCGCCCCGACCTCGGCCGCCTGCTGGCCGAGGGCACCGCGCTGCCGTCGAGCGGCGACGACCTCGGCATCGTGCTCGCCGACGGGCTCTCGCCGCGGGCGGTCCACGAGCATGCAGCGGGGCTGGTCACGGCGCTGCTCGACCGGCTGGACGGCTGGTCGGTGGCGCCGGTCGTGCTGGCGCACCAGGCGCGGGTCGGGCTCGGTGATGCGATCGGTGCGGCGCTCGGGGTGCGCGCCGTGGTCGTGCTGATCGGGGAGCGACCGGGGCTCTCGTCGGCCGACTCGCTGGGCGTCTACCTCACCTGGGAGCCGCGGCCGGGGCGGGTGGACGCGGAGCGCAACTGCGTCTCCAACGTCCGCCCGCCGCACGGCCTCGGCTACGACCAGGCGGCCCGTACGGTGGCCGCCCTGCTGGCCGGCGCCCGGGAGCTGGGTGCCTCGGGCGTGGCGCTCAAGGACGAGGCGGCGTTGCCCGGCTGAGCGGTGGTCAGACCTCGGACAGGCCGCGGGCCACCTCGCCGGGGCGCTGCTGCTCGCCGGCGTAGGAGCTGATCGCGACCAGCACGCCGGTCAGCGCCGGGATCACCCACTGCAGGGTGTCCAGCTGCTGCTGCGCGGCGGCGACGTCGGCCTGGGCGACCTTGGTCCGCTTGCTCGGCTTGGTGCCGGACTTCGACGGCACGGCGCCGGCGGCGGAGACCTGCTGGCCCAGGACCCGGCTGTAGGCGGTGGCGCCGAGGGCGGCCACCGTGACCAGGGTCTTGAGCGTCGACATCCCGGCGACGCCCTGCTGGGCGGCCACCCGCTGCTTGTTGGCACGCAGCTGGCCGACGCTGCCCACGAGGTGCGCGCCGATGGCGGCGGCGTTGACCGGCGTCCACCGGTCCCAGCCGGCGTTGGCGACGCGCCCGGTGGCCGCGTCGCTCCCGGCCTCGCCCGCGGCGGCGTTCAGCGCGACCGCATTGGCCAGCGTGCCGCCGAACCAGGCGGAGAGTCCGACGTCGTGCAGCGTGCGGGAGAGCGTGTTGCGGGCCATGAGGGGCTCCAGAGCTGTGGACGACAAGGTCCGCAGTGGCTACCCCCACCTGCCCGAAGGCATACCGGCGGGGCGCGATCGGCTTCGGTCAGCGGCGGCGGAGCAGCCGGGCGACCCGGTGGCCGCGGCCGGCGACGAGCTCTGCGGTCGTCGGCTGCGGTTCCGGGTCCGGGACGGCGGCGAGCGCGGCGTGCCGCTCGTGCAGGCGGGTGCGGACGTCGTCGGGGGTCAGCGCCCGGCGCTGCCGCTCGTTGCGGGCCAGCACCGCACCCGTCGCGGCGACACCGGCCAGACCGGCCAGTCCGAGCAGCTTCCAGGGGCGCACGTCCGTAACGTAGCGCCCCGTGCCTGCGATCTCCCTCGACGACGCGGTCGAGCTGACCCGGACCGGCGACGTGTGGATCTTCCGCGGCGTCTCGGTCGCCGACCGGGCGATCCGCGCGGTGACCAACGCGCCGGTCAACCACGTCGGGATGGCCGTGGTCCTGGAGGACCTGCCGCCGCTGCTCTGGCACGCCGAGCTGGGGCGCTCGCTTCCCGACGTCTGGACCGGCGAGCACCAGCGGGGCGTGCAGCTGCACGACCTGCGCGACGCCGTCACCACCTGGCGGCAGAGGTACGGGCAGCAGGCGTTCCTGCGGCAGCTCGTCGGCCCGGCCGACGACGGCGGCGTCTCCCCGGAGATGGAGGACGCCGTGCTGCGCACCGTGGCGCGGCTGGACGGCAAGCCCTTCCCGACCACCCGGGGCCTGGCCAGCGGGTGGATCAACGGACGGGTGCGCAGGCGCACCTCGGCCGAGGCGATCTACTGCGCCGAGCTCGTCGCGGCGACCTACACCGCGATGGGGCTGCTCCCGGCCTCCCGTCCGCAGAACTGGTACGACCCGGGCAGCTTCTGGTCCGGCGACGACCTCGCACTGCTGCAGGGCGCGGAACTGGGCGACGAGATCGCCGTGGACGTGCCGGCGGCCTGAGTCAGCGCCGCACCCGGTAGGTGCTCTGCACCATGCCGGCGGGGAACGTCCGCGTGCCGACGTGCTCCAGCGGGATGTCGGCGGGGAACTCCCCGAACGGCGTGTGCCCGGTGCCGATCAGCACCGGCACCCGCGAGAGCGTCAGCTCGCCGACCAGCCCCGCGGCCAGGAACTGGTGCACGGTGCGGCCGCCGTCGACGTAGACCCGGCGGTAGCCCGCGGTGCCGAGCGCGGCGACCGCCTCGTCGAAGGAGCGGTGCACGGTGATCCGCGGGTCGGCGTCGGCCGGCAGGGAGCTGCTCAGCACGTGCACCGGCCGGCCCTGGTAGGGCCACTCGGCGAACGGGGCGATCACCTCGTAGGTGGACCGGCCCATGACCAGGGCGTCGATGCCCGAGACGAACTCGGCGAACCCGAAGTCGCCGCCCGCGCCGTCGTCCGGCGGACCGCCGGCCTCGTCGGCGCCGGTGAGCCAGGAGAGGTCGTGGTCGAGCCGGGCGATGAACCCGTCGACGCTCATGCCGAGGAAGACAGCTCCGGTGAAGGTCGCATCCATGCCGCGGAGCGTCCCGCGGAGGTACGACAGTTCTCTACGACCTCGTGCGTGCGAGCAGGGCGTCCAGCCCGCCGCGGGCGTCCTCGGTGACCAGTCGCTCCGCCGTCGTGGAGTCCCCGGCCCGCAGCGCCCGCACCAGGGCGCGGTGGCTGCCGTACCGGTCCAGGCCGAAGGATCCGTCCGCCGCGATCCCCTCCAGCACGCGGGCCCGGCGCTCGGGGCGGGAGAACACGCGGGACTGCTCGAGCAGTCGCACCAGCACCGGGTTGTCCGCGCAGGCCTCGACCGCCTCGTTGAACTCCTGCATCCGGTCGAGCAGCGCGGTGACGTGCCGGTCGACGTCGTCGCCGTTGCGGTGCCGGGTGGTCAGCACGATGAGCAGGTCGTCGGCCTGGTCGAGGATCGCGTCCAGCCGGTCGAGCTGCTCCGGGGTCGCGTGCCGCGCCGCGAACCGGGCCACCAGGCCGCGGAGGCCGATCTCCACCTCGACCAGGTCCTCGACGGCCCGGTCGTGCATCCCGGCGACGACGACGGTGCGCGGGCCGGTGCGCTCGATCAGCCCGTCCTGCTCCAGCCGGCGGATCGCCTCGCGCACGGGGGTGGGGCTCACGGCGAGCTCCGCGGCCAGGCCGCGCTCGGTGATCTTCTGGCCCGGTCGGAGCGCGCCGGAGCCGATCCGTGCCCGGACCGCGCGGTAGACGAGCTCCGCGCGGGTCGCGCCGGCGTCGTCCGGCCGGGTCGTCGTCGGGACCGTCATGCCCGCAGCGTAGCTCGCCATGGCACCCATCGATGCATCTGTTGACTATTTTGCTATGGCATCTACGGTGGCCTCACCCGAGCGAGGAGGTCCGCCGTGGACGGCAGGGACGGACGGCCGGCACCGCGCTCGGTGCTCGTCACGACCGACCACCTCGCGCCCGGCGACGAGGTCGACCTCCTCCTGCAGGGAGCGGGCTGCGCCACCCGGCACCTCCCGCTCCGGGGAGTGCGCGACCCGGCCGAGCTGCGGGCGGCGCTCCGCGGGGTCCAGGGCGCGCTGATCGCGAACGAGCCGATGACCGCGGAGGTCTTCGCGGCGGCGACCGGGCTGCGGGCGGTGGTGCGCACCGGTGTCGGCTCCGACTCCGTGGACGTGGCGGCCGCGACCCGGGCGGGCGTCTCCGTGAGCACCCTGCCCGGGATCAACGCGAACGCCGTCGCCGAGTACACGCTGGGCCTGGTGCTGATGCAGGCCCGCCGGCTGGTGCCGACGGCGGCCGGGGTCGCGGCGGGCGGCTGGCCCCGGCAGGAGGGGATGGAGCTGCGCGGTAGGACCCTCGGCCTGATCGGCTACGGCGCCGCGGCGCGCGCCGTCGTCCCGCTGGCCCGGGCGTTCGGGATGACCGTGCTGTGCAGCACCGGGGTACCGCCCGGGCAGCGCGGGCCGGCCGAGGTGCGGTTCGTGCCGCTGGCCGAGCTGCTCGCCGCCGCCGACGTCGTCTCGGTGCACACCGCGCTCACCCCGGCCACCCGGCACCTCCTCGACGCGGCGGCGCTGGCGCTTCTGAAGCCGACGGCCCACCTGGTGAACACCTCCCGCGGCGCGATCGTGGACGAGGTCGCGCTGGCCGAGGCCGTGCGCGCCGGCCGGATCGCGGGAGCCGCGCTGGACGTCACCGCGACCGAGCCGCTGCCGGCCGACAGCCCGCTGCGCGGCGTCGAGGGGATCACCGTCCTCTCCCACCTGGCCGGGCAGACCGCCGAGGCGCGGCGGGCGGCCGGGCTCGAGGGCGCCCGCGAGCTGCTCGACGCGCTGGACGGCCGGCCACGCTCCTCGCTGAACGCGCATCTGATCCCGCCCAGCTCCTCCAGCACCCGCCCGCCCCCCATGAGAGGAACACCGACATGACCAGCACCGCCCATCCGCCGGACGAGGTCCGCATCCTCGTGCCGTCCGGGATGCTCGGCGGCGGCTTCCCCGCCGAGACGGTCGAGCGGGGGCTGGCGCTCGGCGCCGACGTCATCGCCGTCGACGGCGGCTCCACCGACTCGGGCCCGCACTACCTCGGCTCGGCCACCGCGAAGACCAGCGCCGCCGCCGTCGCCCGCGACCTGCGCCTCCTGCTGCGGGCGTCGGCGACGGCGGGCATCCCGCTCGTCATCGGCTCGTGCGGCACCGGCGGGACCGACGCCGGCGTCGACTGGGTGGCCGGCATCGTGGACGGGCTGCTGGCGGAGGAGGGCCTGGCGCTGAGCGTGGCCCGCATCTACAGCGAGCAGGACGCCGCCGACCTGGTGGCGGAGCTGGACGCGGGCCGGATCCATCCGCTCCCGCCGCAGGGCCCGCTGGACGCCGCGACGCTGGAGAGCTGCACGCACATCGTCGGCATGATGGGCGCCGAACCGATCATGGCGGCGCTGGAAGCCGGCGCCGACGTCGTCCTCGCCGGCCGGGCGACCGACACCGCCGTCATCGCCGCCCTCCCGCTGATGCGGGGCATGCCGGCCGGGCCCACCTGGCACGCGGCCAAGATCGTCGAGTGCGGGGGCCAGTGCACGACCGACCCGCGGTCCGGCGGCGTCTTCGCGACCGTCGACGCCGGCGGCTTCACCATCGAGCCGCTGGACCCCGCGGCGTCCTGCACGCCCACCTCGGTCGCGGCGCACATGCTCTACGAGACGGTCGACCCCTTCCAGATGCGCGAGCCCGCCGGCACCCTGCAGGTGCGCGAGGCGACCTACCGGGCCCTGGACGAGCGGCGGGTGCGCGTCGAGGGCTCCCGGTTCGAGCCGGCCGACCAGCACACCATCAAGCTCGAGGGCGCCCGGATCGCCGGGTACGCGACGATGTCGTTCAGCGCGATCCGCGATCCGCACATCCTCGAGAACATCGCGGACTGGGCGGCGCTGCTGAAGCAGGTCCTCGCCGCCCGGGTGCGGCAGACCCTGGACCTCGTCCCGCCGGCCTACGAGATCGATCTGCGGCTCTACGGCCACGACGCGATCCTCGAGGCCCTCGACCCGGCGACCGGGCCGCCCCGGGAGGTCGGGGTGATGCTGCTGGTGCACGCGCCCGACCAGGCCACCGCCACGGCGGTCGCGAAGATCGCCAACCCGCTGATGCTGCACCTGCCGACGCGGGACATGGCCTACCTGCCGAGCCTGGCGTTCGCCTACTCGCCGGCCGAGACCGAGCGCGGCGCCTCCTACGAGTTCGTCCTCCACCACGTCGTCGACGTCGATGATCCGAGCGCGCTGTTCCGGATCCGCCTGCCCGAAGGAGCCTCCCGATGAGCGCCGACCGCCGTCCGACGCTGGGCGAGCTCGCCCTGGAGGTCCGCTCGAAGAACGCCGGCCCGTTCTGGGTGACGATGGAGCTGTTCATGCGGGACGCCGAGGGCTATGCCCTGGTGGCCGACGAGGAGTTCCTGGACGAGGAGGTCGTCGCCCGGCTCTACGGGCTCGACCCGGCCGACGTGCTGTTCTTCCGCATCCCCGAGCTCAACGTGGTCAAGGTGTCCTTCCCGCGTCCGGTCGCGCAGGCCAGCCTGCGCGACCGGGACGTGCACGCCGGCCAGCACCACGTCCCGCTGGCCGCGCTCGTGCCCGGGAGCCGCTAGACGGCGGTGCGGGCCGGCTCGCCGAGCCGGACCACCGTGTCGCCGTTCCGCTCGACGTCGGCGTCGTGGGTCACGCAGACCACGACCCGGCCGGCCAGTGCGGTGCGGAGGTCCGCGAGCAGGGCCTGCGCCGTCGGGGGGTCCAGGTGCGCGGTGGGCTCGTCGAGCAGGACGACGTCGCGGCCGGCCAGCAGGGCGCGGGCCGTCGCGAGCCGGCGGCGCTCCCCGCCGGACAGCGCCGCGCCGCCGGCGCCCACCGGGGTGTCCAGCCCGTCGGGCAGGGCGGCCAGCAGCGGGCCGAGTCCGGCCGCGGTGAGCGCCGCGGTCATCCGCGCCTCGCCGTCGGCTCCGACCAGCACGCCGCGCGGGGCAGCGGCGGCGAGGTTGGCCCGGATGCTGGAGGCGAAGACGTGCGCCTCCTGCGGCAGCCAGGCGATGCGGGACCGGACGTCGTCGCCGGTCAGCCGGGCTGTGTCGACGTCGTCGAGCGCATAGCTGCCGGCGCGCGGGCGCAGCGCCGCCATGAGCACCGCGAGGAACGTCGACTTGCCCGCGCCCGAGGGGCCGCGGAGCACCAGCCAGCCGTCGCCGGCGCGCGCCGACGCGGTGAGGTCCTGCAGCACGTCCGGCCCGCCGGGCCAGCCCGCGGTGAGCCGTTCGACGGCGAGGTCGCGTACCCCGTCGGGCGCGGGCAGGGGAGCGGCCGGCTCGGCCGGGAGCTCGGCGGCGACGACGGCGTCCAGCCGGGCCTGGGCGTCGGCGAGCGCGCCCCGCCGCTGGAGTGCGGGCACCAGCCCGGAGAGCGGCTCGGCCAGCGCGAGCGGGGCCAGCGCCAGCACCGCGAGCACGGGACCGGCCACGCCACCCGTGACGGCGACCGCGGTGACCAGCACGGCGGCGAGCCCCGTGCCCAGGACGACCAGGCCGGTGCCGATCGCCGCGGCGCGGTCGCCGGTGCGGGTGACGGCGGCCTGCCGGTCGGCGACCGCGGCGACGTCGGCGGCGGTGTGTGCCGCGAGCCCGTGCGCCCGGAGGTCGGCGGCGCCGTCGAGCGCGGTGGTGGTCGCCTGCAGCGACTCCACCTGCAGCGTGCGTCCGGTGCGCGCCGCCCCGGCGTCCAGCCGGCGGTGCACGGCGACGACGCCGGCGACGGTGAGCGCGAGCACCGCGCCGACCGTCATCGCAGCGGGCAGATGGACCAGCGCCAGGACGGCGACGGTCGCGACCGGCACGACGCCGGCCACGACGAGCACCGGGCGCACCCGCACGGTGAGGTCCTGCACGACGCCGACGTCCCCGACGACCCGGGCCAGGGCGGCGCCGGGGGAGCGGTCGGCGGCCAGCCCCTGCGTGGCCAGGGCCCGCCAGACGCGGACGCGGGTCTGCGCCGCGAGGCGGAGGGCGGCGTCGTGCGCGGCGAGCCGTTCCAGCCAGCGCAGCGCCGCGCGGCCGATGCCGAAGAACCGGACGCCCGCGGTGGCGACCAGCAGGGTGAGCACCGGTGGCATCTCCGCGGCCCGCACGATCAGCCAGCCGGAGACGGCGGTGAGCGCGACCCCGGCAGCCGCGGCCAGGGCGCCCAGCAGCCCGGCCCGGGCCAGCGCGCCGCGCACCGGCGCCGATGCCGATGCCGGCTCCGGCTCCGGCTCATCCGGACTTTCTGCACCGAAAGTCCGGACGGGGGGCGGACTTTCTGCACCGGAAGTCCGGATGGCGGGGGCGGGGAGGACGACCGTGCGGTCGGCCGACGCGGCGAGCGCGGGGTCGTGCGTCACGAGCAGCACGGTCACGGTGCCGCGCAGGCTCTGCAGGAGGTCGGCGACCAGGGCGCGGGCGTCGTCGTCGAGGTGCGCGGTCGGCTCGTCCAGCAGCAGCAGCGAGGCGCCGCGGCGGATCCGCACCAGCGCCCGGGCCAGGGCCACCCGCTGCAGCTGGCCGGGGGAGAGGGAGCCCGGTGCGCGGCCGGCGAGGTCGGTCGCCCCGACCCGCGCCAGCGCCTCCACCACGAACGCCTCGCCGACGATCGCGTCCGCGCCGGGTGCCGAGCCCGCGTGCCGGCGCAGCTCGTCGGCGACCGTCGCGCCGGTGGTGCGGGGGGACTGCGGTACGTAGGCCAGCGGTCCGACTCCGGTGACCGAACCGCCCTCGACGGCGTCGGCTGCGAGCACGCCGGCGAGCGCGGCGAGCAGCGTCGACTTGCCCGATCCGCTCGGGCCGGTGAGCGCGACCAGCTCGCCCGGGCGGACGACGAGGTCGGTCGGGGGCAGCGCCGCCACGCCTCGGCCGGGATAGCGCACGATCAGCCCGCGGACGGCGACGTCTGCGCCACGCGGGTCGTCGTCGGCGGCCGGCGCCGGCAGGGGAGCGTCCGGCGCGGCGAGCACCGCCCGCGCCTCCGCGGCGGCGAGTGCGGCGTCCTCGGCGGCGTGGTGGGCCGAGCCGAGGGAGCGCAGCGGGGTGAACGCCTCGGGTGCCAGGAGCAGCGCGGTGAGCCCGAGCGCCAGGGACAGGTCGCCGTGCACCAGCCGCAGGCCGACCGTGACCGCGACCAGCGCCACCGACAGCGTCGCGATGAGCTCGAGCACCAGTGCGGAGAGGAAGGCGACCCGCAGCGTGGCCATCGTGCGGGAGCGGTGCGCCTCGCCGAGCCGGGCGAGTGCGGCGGCCTGGTCGGCGGCGCGGCCGAGGCCGACGAGCACGGGCAGTCCGCGGACCAGTTCGGCGACGTGCGCGGCGATCCGGTCCAGCGCCCGGGCGGAGTCCGCCGTCGCGCTCCGCGTGTACCTCCCGACCAGCACCATGAACACCGGCACCAGCGGCAGGGTGACCGCGACCAGCACCGCCGACAGCAGGTCGGTCGCGGCCAGCACGAGCAGCAGTGCGGGGGGCACCACGACGGTCCGGGCCAGCGCCGGGAGGTAGGTGGCCAGCGCGGGCCCGAGCTCGTGCAGCCGCGTCGTCGCCAGGACCGCGGCCGGGCCGGGCCCGCCGGCCACGGCGACCGCGGCGGGGGAGCCGGCCAGCCGGTCGAGCAGCGCCCGGCGCAGCCGGTCCTCGGCACGCCGCGCGTCGCGGGCGGCCAGCGCCTCGCCGACGCTGCCGGCGACCCCGCGCAACGTGGCCCCGGCCGCCGCGAGCACCAGCGGGCCGGTCGCGGACCCCTCGGTCAGCCCCGAACCGCGGGCCACCGCGTGCGCCAGGCCCGCGGCCAGCAGCACCAGGCCCGCCGTCTGCGCCAGGGCGGCCAGCGCCGCGCGGACCAGCGCGCCGGTCAGCCCGGGGACCCCGGCCAGCGCGCCCAGCGGCCCCCGCCCCGACGGGGCAGACATGGCCGTCTCTGCCCTCGTCATGCGGGCACGACCTCGGCGGGCTCCTCCTGCACGGGCTCGGCGGTGAGCCGCTTCCGGAACACCCAGTAGGTCCAGGTCTGGTACCCCAGGACCACGGGCAGCCCGATGCCGGCGGCCCAGGTCATGATCATCAGCGTGTAGTCGCTGACCGAGGCGTCGGCGACGGTCACGTCGAAGGCGACGTCGACCGTCGAGGGGACGACGACGGGGTAGGCGGCGCCGAAGATCGTCGCGGCCGAGGCCACGAGCAGCACTGCCCACGCCGCGAACGCCGATCCCTCCCGGTCCAGCCGGATCCGCGTCCACGCCACGACGACGGCCAGCGCCGCGACCAGCCACAGCGCCCCGGTGATCGGCGTCCCGTAGCGCAGGTGCGTGATGCCGGCCCACGCCAGGAGCGGCAGCGCGGCGACCGGCGACCACCGCAGCGCGAACGCCCGGGCGCGCAGCCGCACGTCGCCGTCCACCTTGAGCGCGAGGAACAGAGCGCCGTGGACCAGGGAGAACCCGAGCACGGCGACCGCGCCCAGCAGCGCCGCCCAGCTCAGCCCGGCGAAGGCGCCACCGACCCTGGTGCCGTCGGCGTCGATGGGCAGCCCGAGCGTGGTCGCGCCCAGGGCGGCTCCGATGCCCAGCGCCGCGATCAGCGAGCCGGCGGTGATGATGCGGGTCCACGTCGCGTCCCACGGCTCGGTGTGGTGCGAGTGCCGCCACTCGAAGGCCACCGCCCGGATGATCAGCCCGAAGAGCACCAGCACGAAGGGCAGGTAGAGCGCCGGCAGCCAGGTGGCGTACCAGCCCGGGAAGGCGGCGAACACCGCTCCGACGGCGGTGATCAGCCAGACCTCGTTGCCGTCCCAGAGCGGGCCGATGCTGCGTAGCATGACGTGCCGGTCGGCGGGTTTGCGGCCCAGCACGGGCAGCAGGGCGGCGACCCCGAAGTCGAAGCCCTCGAGCAGCAGGAAGCCGGTCCACAGCACCGCGACGGCGGCGAACCAGAGGGTCTGCAGGTCCACGGTCGACTCCTGACTCAGTAGGCGAACTGGAGGACGTCGTCGTCGCGCCGCGGGGCGCCGTCGTCCTCGTCGTCCGGCGGTTCGGGGGTGAACCCGGGGGTGGCGTGACCGTCGCCGCTGGTGACCCCGGCGCGGACGAACCGGCCGATCAGCCACAGCTCCACGACGGCGAGCACGCCGTAGACGACGGTCAGCGTGATGAGCGACGTCCAGACCTCGGCGGCGCTGATGCCGGGGGAGACCGCCTGGGCGGTGAAGAACCACACCTGGTCCTCGACCGGCACGTCGGGGTTCGGGTGGACGACGAAGGGTTGCCGGCCCATCTCGGTGAAGATCCAGCCCGAGGCGTTCGCGACGAACGGCGCACCGACGGCGAGCAGCGATCCGTACACGCCGATCCTCGACGTCGGCACCCGGCCGCGGCGGGTGGACCAGAGGGCGTAGGCGGCGACCGCGGCCGAGAGCCCGCCCATGCCGATCATCAGCCGGAAGTTCCAGTAGGTGACCGCGAGCACCGGCGCGTAGTCGATCGGCTCGCCGGCCTTGGCGCCGAACGACGGGTCGTCGGGGTAGGTCTCGCCGTAGACGGCGGCGTACTCCTCCTGCAGCTCGTTGACGCCGGGCACGGCGGTGGAGAAGTCGCCGTGGGCGAGGTAGCTGAGGATGTACGGGACGGTGATCGAGTGGACGTCGTCGCACTCGTTCGAGCCGAACTTGCCGAACGCGAAGATCGAGAACGACGCCGGTGCCTCGGTCTCGCAGAGCGCCTCGGCCGAGCTCATCTTCAGCGGCTGCTGCTCGTACATGAGCTTGCCCTGCCAGTCGCCGGTGAGCGCCGTGAGCGCGAACGCGGCGAGCGACACCCAGCCGCCGAGCCGGACCGAGCGTCGCCACACGGCGTGGTCGACGTCCTCGGGGGAGCGGCCCGCCAGCTTCCGCTTCCGCAGGTGCCACAGCCCGATGCCCACCAGGAGCGCGCCGGCGACCATGAGCGCGGCGACGACGGCGTGGCTGAAGGCGGCCAGCGCGGTGTTGTTCGTGAGGACGGCGAGGAAGTCGGTGTGCACCGGTCGCCCGTCCTCGCCCACCGTGACGCCGACCGGGTGCTGCATCCACGAGTTCGCGGCGATGATGAAGTACGCGCTGACGATCGAGCCGATGACGGCGGCCCACAGCGCGGCGAGGTGCACCTTCTTCGGGATCCGGCCCCAGCCGAAGATCCACAGGCCGAGGAAGGTGGACTCGAGGAAGAAGGCCAGCAGCGCCTCGAGGGCCAGCAGCGAGCCGAAGACGTCGCCGACGAAGCGCGAGTACTCGCTCCAGGCCAGGCCGAACTGGAACTCCTGCACCAGGCCGGTGGCCACGCCGAGCACGAAGTTGATCAGGTAGATGCGGCCCCAGAAGCGGGTCATCCGCAGCCACTCGGGCTTGTCCGTGCGCACCCACATCGTGTGCATGACCGCGACCAGGATCCCCAGGCCGATGGTCAGCGGGACCATCAGGAAGTGGTAGACGGTCGTGATCCCGAACTGCCAGCGCGCGATGTCCAGCGTGTCCATGCCCAGGACGTCCACGGCACCTGCTCCTCGTCTCTCGGCGGCGACCGTCGTACGATCGACACAACCTTTCTACGCTGAGTAGAAGAACTCTTCTACGACACGTAGAAGAACGCGCTGTGACCCGCACGACAGGAGGACCGATGGCCACGCTGGGTGAGCTGGAGCGGGCCGTCATGGACCAGCTGTGGTCGGCCGACGGTCCGGTGGCGGCGACCACGCTGCGGGACGGGCTGGCCGACCGTGGCATCGCCCTGACCACCGTGCACACCGTGCTGACCCGGCTGGAGCAGAAGGGCTTCGTCGTCCGCGACGACGCCCGGCCGCGCCGCTTCACCGCCCGCGCCAGCCGCGAGGACCACGCCGCCGAGCTCATGCACGAGGTGCTCGGTCAGGCGGCGGACAGGCAGGCCGTGCTGGCCCGGTTCGTCGGCAGCGTCAACGACGACGAGGCGCGGCTGCTCCGGGAGCTGCTCGCCGGCGACGGTCGCTGACCTCACCCCGCATGCTGCCCGTCACCGCGGCCGCCCTCGCCGTCCTCGCCGCAGCGCTGGCGTGGCCGGTGCCGGCGCTGCTGGGCCGGGCGCGCTGGCCGGGCCGCGATCCCCTGGTGGCGCTGGTCTGCTGGCAGGCGATCGGCCTGGCCGGAGGCCTGTCGATCATCGGCGCGCTGCTCGTGCACGGCCTGGCGCCGTGGGGCCATTCGCTGCCCGAGGCGTGGTGGTCGTGGATCCGCGGCGAGCCGGCCGACGACCCCGTGCGCGGTGACCACTGGGTCGCCATGACGCTCGCCGCGGTGCTGGCCCTCCAGCTGCTCGGGGTGCTCGCCCTCTCCTGGGTGCGCACCGCCCGCGCCCGGCACCGCCACCGCCAGCTGCTGGAGCTCGTGGTGGAGCCGGGCGCCGCGCCGGACACCCGGCTGCTGGAGCACCCGGCGCCGGTGGCGTTCTGCATCCCCGGGGCCCGGCCGCTGCTGGTGCTCTCCTCGGGCATGGTCGCCGAGCTGGACGAGGCGGAGCTCGCCGCCGTCGTCGCGCACGAGCGCGCCCACCTGCGGGAGCACCACCACCTGCTGCTGCTGCCGTTCGTGGCGTGGGAGGCGGCGCTGCCGGTGCTGCCCGCGGCGGGGCGCGCGCACGCGGCGGTCCGGGAGCTGGTGGAGATGCGGGCCGACGACGTCGCGCTCCAGGAACTGGACGGGCGCGACCTCGACGGCGCCGACCCGCGGCGCACCCTGGCGCAGGCGGTCGTGGCCGCCGCCGGGCGCCCCGGCGCGGCGGAGGTGCCCGGGAGTGCGCTCGCGGCGACCGGGGGTTCGGTGCGGGCCCGGGTGGTGCGGCTGCTCGAACCCCCGGCTCCACTGCCGCCGGCCGCGCGGGCGGGCGCGCTCCTCGGTGCCGTCCTGCTGCTGCTCCTGCCGACGGCGTTGCTGCTGCTACCGGCGCTCTGACTGCCACCGGCGCCGTGACCCGGCGAGCACCCGCCCGGCCACCGCGGAGCCGAGCGCGACCGCCGCGCTGATCCGGGCCGCCCGGCCGTACCGCGCGGAGGCGAGGAACGGCAGCATGCTCGCGGCGTGCAGTGCATCGACGGCCGCGCCGGCCCGGACGAGCTCCGGTTCGGGACGGGTGAGCACCGCACCGTGCTGCGCCAGCATGCGGGCGCCGAGTGCGCGGACCAGCCAGCGGCGTTCCCGCGGGAACGCCGGCGCGAGGGCGTCGAGGACCTGCCGGGGGCGGGCCAGGAGCACGAGCCCCGTGGTGACGCCGGCAGCGGCTCCGAGGCGGGCCGCCCCTCGGCGGGTGTGGTCGGTCATCGGATCTTCCTACCCGTCGAGAACTGCCCCGAGCACAGTCGGTCTCTGCCCCGCCTGTGTGGGCAGAGACCGACTGTCCAGAGATGTTGTTGCCGGAGGGGCGTCAGTGCCGGACGGGCTCCTCGGCGCGGGCCCGACCCGCCGGCAGCGCAGTGGCGGCGTCCCGGTTCTCCGTCAGCGGCGCGAAGCCGCGCAGGCGCAGCGAGTTGGAGACGACGAACACCGAGCTGAACGCCATCGCGGCGCCGGCGATCATCGGGTTGAGCAGCCCGGCCATGGCCAGCGGGAGCGCCGCCACGTTGTAGCAGAACGCCCAGAACAGGTTGCCCTTGATCGTGCTCAGGGTCCGGCGGGCCAGCCGGATCGCGTCGGTCGCGGCCCGCAGGTCACCGCGGACCAGCGTCAGGTCGCTGGCCTCGATCGCGACGTCGGTGCCCGTGCCCATGGCCAGGCCGAGGTCGGCCTGGGCGAGCGCAGCCGCGTCGTTGACGCCGTCGCCGACCATCGCCACGACCCGGCCCTCTGCCTGCAGCCGCTTCACGACGTCCACCTTCTCCTGCGGGAGCACCTCGGCGATGACCTCGTCGATGCCGACCGCGGTGGCGACGGTGCGGGCGGCCCGCTCGTTGTCGCCGGTCAGCAGGATCGGGGTGAGCCCAAGGGCGCGGAGCTGGGCGACCGCCGTGGCCGAGGTCGGCTTGATCGCGTCGGCGACGACGAGCACCCCGCGGGGGGCGCCGTCCCAGGCGACGGCGACGGCGGTGCTCCCGGCCAGCTCGGCCGCGTCCACCGCCCGCTGGAGCGCGGGCGGGAGTGCCGCGGACCAGTCGGCCAGCAGCCGCGGCCGGCCGACGACCACGGCCGCGCCGTCCACGACGCCGTGCACGCCCAGCCCCTCGACGTTGGTGAAGCCCTCCACCGCGGGCAGCTGCCCGCGCTCGGCCGCGGCAGCAGCCACCGCCCGGGCGATCGGGTGCTCCGAGGCCGCCTCCAGCGCGCCGGCCAGCCGCAGCAGCCGGTCGCCGTCCTCGCTATCGGCCGGGACGACGTCGATCAGGGTCATCCGGCCGGTGGTGACGGTGCCGGTCTTGTCCAGCACGACGGTGTCGACCCGGCGGGTGCTCTCCAGCACCTCGGGGCCCTTGATCAGGATCCCGAGCTGCGCGCCGCGGCCGGTGCCGACCATCAGCGCGGTCGGCGTGGCCAGCCCCAGCGCGCACGGGCAGGCGATGATCAGGACGGCGACGGCGGCCGTGAACGCGGCCGGGAGACCGGCGCCGGTGCCGATCCAGAAGCCGAGCGTGGCGACGGTCAGCGCCAGCACGATCGGCACGAAGACGCCGGAGATCCGGTCGGCCAGGCGCTGCACCTCGGCCTTGCCGTTCTGCGCGTCCTCGACCAGGCGGGCCATCTGGGCCAGCTGGGTGGCCGAGCCCACCCGCGTCGCCCGCACGACCAGCCGGCCGCCGGCGTTCACGGTGCCGCCCACGACCGCGTCCCCGACGCCGACCTCCACCGGCACGGGCTCGCCGGTGAGCATCGAGGCGTCGACCGCCGACGACCCCTCGGTGACCTCGCCGTCGGCGGCCAGCTTCTCGCCGGGGCGGACGACGAACAGGTCGCCGACCGCCAGCTGGCCGACCGGCACCCGGAGCTCGGTGCTGCCGCGCAGCACCGAGACCTCCTTGGCGCCGAGCTCCAGCAGCGCCCGGAGCGCGGCGCCGGCCTGGCGCTTGGAGCGCGCCTCGAAGTACCGGCCGGCGAGGAGGAACGTGGTCACCCCGGCGGCGGCCTCGAGGTAGATGTTGGCGCTGCCGTCCGAGCGCTCGATGGTCAGCTCGAACGGGTGCACCATGCCCGGCGTGCCGGCGGTGCCCCAGAACAGTGCGTAGAGCGACCAGCCGAACGCGGCCAGCGTGCCGAGTGAGACCAGGGTGTCCATCGTCGCCGCGCCGTGCCGCAGGTTGGTCCAGGCGGCGCGGTGGAAGGGCAGCCCGCCCCAGACCACGACCGGTGCCGCCAGGGTCAGCGACAGCCACTGCCAGTAGTCGAACTGCCAGGCCGGGACCATCGCGAGCACGATCACCGGCACGCTGAGCAGCGCGCTGACGACCAACCTGGTCCGGAGTGCGCGGGTGGGGTCGGCGGCCGGCTCCTCGGCGGCCTCCGCACTCGGCGGCTCGGGGAGCGACGCGGTGTAGCCGGTCTTCTCGACCGTGGCGATGAGGTCGTCGGTGGTCACGTCGCCGGTGACGCTGACCTTCGCCTTCTCGGTGCTGTAGTTGACCGTGGCGGTGACGCCGTCGAGCTTGTTCAGCTTCTTCTCGACGCGGGCCGCGCACGAGGCGCAGGTCATCCCCCCGATGAGCAGCTCGACGTCGGTCAGCGGCCCGATGGGTGTCGTGGTCATGAGCCGTGCTCCTCGTGGGCGCCGACGGTCACCGTGAAGGCGGCCGTGCGGACGACGTCGCCGTGCCGGAAGTCCAGGAACAGCCGGTAGCTGCCGGGCGACGGCGTCGTGGTGGCGAAGGTGATGCCCGGGCCGGCGGGGGTGACGCCGTCGCCGGGCTCGCCGGTGGGGTGGACGTGCAGGTAGGCGAGATCGCCGGTGCGCAGCGCGACCAGGTGCCCGTAGGCGCCGAGGTAGGGCTGCAGGGTGGTCACCGGGGTTCCGTCGCGGCGGACGGTGAGGGTCAGCTCGGACTCCTCGCCGGCGCGCAGGTCGCCGTCCAGGGTGACCTCGTAGCCGTCGACCTCGGCGGTGCGGGACGGCGCGGTCGGCTCCGCGGGCGCGTACTCGCCGGCGACCGACAGATCGGCGCCGAGGGTGCGGTCCTCGCCGTCGGCGGACGCGGCGAAGTCGGCGAAGACCCGCCAGGAACCGGGGGAGAGGTCCAGCGGCACCCGCCAGGTGCCGTCGTCGCCGAGGTCGGGGTGCACGTGCTGGTAGCCGGTCAGGTCGCGGCGGACCGCGATCAGGTGCAGGTCCTCGTCGTGGCGGAGCGCGTAGTCGGTCACCGCGTGCCCGTCCGGGCCGACGATGCGGAACGACAGCGGGACGTCGTCGCCGGCCGGCAGGGCGGGCCGGTCGAGGGCGAGGGTGTAGCCGTCCTCGGAGACGGCCAGACCGGCAGGGAGGTGCGCGGCACCGGCGGCGTCCGGGTGGCCGCCGGCGGCGTCCGAGTGGCCGCCGCCGGCCTCGGTGGTCATGTCGTGCCCGCCGGCCGAGGGGTCCACGGATGCCGTGCCGACCGGCCCGACGACCGCACCGAGACCGGCCGCGGCGCCGAAGACCGCGACCAGTCCGACGCCGAAGGAGGCGAGCTTCACTGGGGTGTTCATGGCATGCGGCTCCCGGGGCGGCGGAGGTCAGCCGGCCACGGAGTAGCCGGCCTCCTCCACGGCGGCGCGGACGGCGGCCTCGTCGACCGGCGCGTCGCTGGTGACGGTCAGGCCGCCGGACTCGAGGTCGACCTCGACGGCGCCGACGCCGGGGACGGCGGAGACCTCCTCGGTGACGGAGGCGACGCAGTGGCCGCAGGTCATGCCGACGACGGTGTAGCTGGCGGTGGTCACGGGGATGTCCTCACAGGGGATTGGGGATGGGGGGATCAGGAACGGACCAGGCGGGCGATCGCCTCGGTGGCTTCGCGGATCTTCTCGTCGGCCTCGCGGCCGCCGGCCCGCGCCGCGGCGACCACGCAGTGGCTGAGGTGCTCCTCGAGCAGACCCAGGGAGACCGCCTGCAGTGCCTTGGTCATCGCCGAGACCTGGGTGAGGATGTCGATGCAGTACTTCTCGTCCTCGACCATGCGCTGCAGCCCGCGGGCCTGACCCTCGATCCGCCGCAGACGCTTCAGGTACTCGTCCTTGCGGTGGATGTAGCCGTGCTCATGGCTCGGGTGCGCGCACTCACCGGACGGCGTTCCTGCGGTGGTCTCGGCACTGGTCACGACGGCCCTCCTGGTCGGGCGCCCGGAGTGGCGCCTGACGGGAACTATACCCCCCTAGGGTTTCCGCGCAAGGAGTTCCGCAGTCGGTCCAGGTCGGCGCGGGCGGCCGCGAGCTGGTCCTGCAGGCCGACGATCGTCTCGGCGGAGGCCAGCGAGTGCCCGTCGTCGAGCAGTCCGCGCAGCCGCGCCGCCAGGCCCAGCTGGGTGCGGGAGTAGCGGCGGTGACCGCCGGTCGAACGGTGCGGCTGCAGCGCGCCCGAGGAGTCCAGGCTGCGCAGGAAGGCGGCCTGCACCCCGAGGAGCTCCGCGGCCTGGCTCATGGTCAGCGCCGGGAAGTCGGGGTCGTCCAGGCGGCGCAGCCGGTCGCCGGCGTCGCTCATCACCGTCCTCCTCCGCGTGGAAAGGCGGAGGGGCCGGACCCGCCGGGTCCGGCCCCTCCGGGAATCGCCGTCAGCTGCTGACGGCCTTCTGCTCGGCAGGCGACGCGTCGCCCTCGATGGTGCGGCCCTCGACCGCCTGGGGCGTGTCGGCGCGGGTCACGGTGATCTTCCGGGCCCGGGCCTTCTCGGCGATCGGGATGCTCACCGTGAGCACGCCGTCGTGGTAGCTGGCCTCCAGCCGGTCGGTGTCCAGGCTGCGGCCCAGCACCAGCTGCCGCGTGTAGCTGCCGTACGGCCGCTCGGCCGCGACCCACTCGGCGTTCTCCAGCTGCGGCACCGAGCGCTCCGCGCTGATCGTCAGCGTGGTGCCCTCGACCGACAGATCGATCGACCCCGGGTCGACGCCCGGCAGGTCGAGGTGCGCGACGAAGTTGTCGCCGACCTTGTAGGCGTCCATCGGCATGCCCGAGAGCGGGCGGGCGGTCATCGAGCCGGATCGACCGGCCAGCTGGTCCAGCGCGCGGAAGGCCGCGGACGTGGCGGCGAACGGGTCGTAGGCGGTCAGCATCATGTCGACACCTCCACAGATCGTGCTGTTCTGTTCGCTGCCCGAGGTGAATACCTCTAGTGGCGACTAGAGATTACCTCGGTCATGCGTCGAGATAAACATCCATCGGAGCTCAATGTTCCTGCGTCCCCGTCGTGGTTGCTTGAACGGCGGCCCGGCGGGGAAGAGGCAGGCGCATGGCAGAAGGCGCAATGCTGGGCGGAGCCGGAGGCGAGACCGAGCCGGAGGTGCGCACGGGCGGCGACGGCGACGTCGTCACGCTCACGCTGGAGGGCGAGCTCACCGACACCGCACGGCGGCCGCTGGTGCGGGTGCTGACCGAGGTCCTGCTGTCCGGCAAGCCGCTGCGCCGGATCGAGCTGCACCTGGGCGGCGTCCCGTTCATGAACTCCGCCGGTATGGCGGTGCTCGTGCAGCTGCAGCGGATGGCCGCTCCGCGCGGGGTCGAGGTGGCTCTCGTAACGCCGTCGTCCGCCGTGCTCCGACCGCTGCAGCTCAGCGGCCTGTGGCTCCGGTTCCCGATCGTGGACGAGAACGGGGACGAGGACTCCGCGGACCTCCCCCCGGCCGGGGAGCACGACTCCTAGCCTGGCCGGGTGCCTCCCAGCCACTCGCACAGCCACGGACCCGACCCCGACGCGCCGCCGCCCGGCCCGGAGGCGGTGCGGCTGCGGCGTCGCGCGGTCTGGCTGATGCTGCTGCTCCTCGTGCCGGTCGGCCTGGCCACGGTGATCGGGCTGCTGGTCATGTGGCCCAGCGGCGAGCCGACCCGGGCCGAGCAGGTGGCCGCCACGTACCTGCCCCCCGGGACGACCTACCCCGACGGTCGCGTCGTGTCGGTGGAGGAGTTCGACTGCGGCGACCCCGGCCGGCCCGCGACCTGCGCCCGCGCGGTCGTCGAGATCCTCGACGGCGAGGGGGCCGGTGACTACCAGCAGATCGACCTGGACGCCGTCGTCGTCGCCAACGGGGTCGAGGAGGGCGACACCCTCGTCCTGACCCGGGACGTCGGCACCGAGGGCGGCGCCACCTACGTCTTCTTCGACTTCGCGCGCGGCGCCCCGATGCTCACCCTGGCGGTCGCCTTCGCCGTCGTCGTCGGGCTGGTCGCGCGGTTGCGCGGCCTCGCCTCGCTGCTGGGGCTGGCGATCGCGTTCTTCGTGCTCCTGAAGTTCGTGCTCCCCGGGCTGCTCGGCGACTCGTCCCCGGTGTTGGTGACCCTCGTCGGCTCCTCGGCGATCATGTTCGTCGTCCTCTACCTCGCGCACGGCTTCTCCGCCCGGACGACGACCGCGCTCGTCGGCACCCTCTTCGGACTGACGCTGGTGGCCGTCCTGGGGTCGCTCGCGGTCGCGGCCGCCCGGCTCACCGGCCTCACGAGCGAGGAGACCAACACCCTCAACACCTACGACCCGACGCTGAACTTCTCCGGCCTGGTCCTCGCCGGGATCGTGGTCGCAGGGCTCGGCGTGCTCAACGACGTCACCATCACGCAGGCCTCGGCGGTGTGGCAGCTGCACGAGGTCGACCGGGCGATGACCTGGCGCGAGCTGTACGACCGCGGGATGGCCGTGGGCCGCGACCACATCGCCTCGACCGTCTACACGATCGTCTTCGCCTACGCCGGGGCCTCGCTGCCGCTGCTGCTGCTGTTCGAGCTCTACGACCAGCCGTGGGACGTCGTCGTGACCTCGTCGGGGCTCGCCGAGGAGGTCATCCGCACGATGGTGGGCGCCATCGCACTCGTCCTGGCAGTGCCGGTGACGACGGCGGTCGGCGCGTTCTTCGCCAAGGCCGCCGACGGCGCCGCGGGTGCTGCGACCGAGCGCCGGGTGACCGCCCTGCGCATCCGGTTCGCGCGATAGGCGAGGCTGTGCGGGTGCACACCGATCTCCTCGCCGCCGCCTCCGCCGCCCCCGGCTTCATGCCCGACGACGAGGGTCGCGCCCTCTACGAGGCCGCCCGGGCGCTCGAGGTCCCCGGGCCGCTGCTCGAGGTGGGCAGCTGGATGGGGCGTTCGGCGCTCTTCCTGGCCGCCGCGGCACGGGAGACCGGCCGTCAGGTGATCACCGTCGACCACCACCGCGGCTCGGAGGAGCACCAGCCCGGCTGGGAGTACCACGACCCGTCGCTGGTGGACCCGGCCGTCGGGCTGCTCGACACGCTGCCGAGCTTCCGCCGCACCATCGCGACCGCCGGGGCCGAGGACGTCGTCATCGCGATCGTGACGCGCTCGGAGGTGCTCGCCCCGCTGTGGAGCACGCCGCTGGCGCTGCTCTTCCTCGACGGCAGCCACACCGAGGAGTCCGCGCGCCGCGACCAGGACGCGTGGGTCGCGAAGCTCGCCGTCGGCGGCACGCTCGCGATCCACGACGTCTTCCCCGACCCGGCCGAGGGCGGACAGGCGCCCTACGGCGTCTACCGCCGGGTGCTGGAGTCCGGCGACTTCACCGAGCTGCCCGGTGTCGGGTCGATGCGGCTGCTGCGCCGGGACCGATGAGCGATCCGCTCGCGGCCGAGCGGGCTGCCGCGCTGGCCCAGATCGAGGCGCTGACCCGCGAGTTCGACGAGGTCGTGGCGGCGTCGAAGGCGTCCAACGCCGACGACGAGCACGACCCCGAGGGCGCCACCATCGCCTTCGAGCGGCAGCAGGTGGCGGCGCTGCTGGACCAGGCCCGGCGCCGGCTGGCCGACGTCGACGCCGCCGTCACCGCCGTGGAGGCCGGTACCTACGGCCGCTGCGAGACCTGCGGCCGGCCGATCGCCCCGGAGCGCCTCGAGGCACGTCCCGCTGCGCGCACCTGCATCGACTGCGCCCGCTGAACTTTTCTTCCGGCGGGATGTCGAGAACGCCCGCACGGCTCCGTCCCCGGGGTGGACGCGGCCAGAATGGCCGCACATCACCGGAGGAGAGCCCGATGGCCAAGTACCTGCTGCTCAAGCACTACCGCGGCGCACCGACCGAGCCCGGCTTCGAGCCGATGGACCACTGGTCCCCGGAGGAGGTCACCGCCCACATCCAGTACATGAACGACTTCGCGGCCAAGCTCGAGGAGGCCGGGGAGTACGTCGACGGGCAGGCGCTGGCGCCCGACGGCATGTGGGTCCGCTACGACGGCGAGGGCCGCCCGCCGGTCACGGACGGGCCGTTCGCCGAGACCAAGGACCTGATCGCCGGCTTCATGATCATCGACGTCGACAGTCCGGAGCGGGCGATCGAGCTGGCCGGTGAGCTGTCGGCCGCGCCAGGCAAGGACGGCAAGCCGATCCGCGAGTGGCTCGAGGTCCGTCCGCTCTACGGCGAGCCGTCCCTCGTCACGGAGTGACCGTCCCGCTCGACGAGGCCCTGCTGAGGGGCCTCGTCCCGGGCGTGCTGGGCGTCCTCGTCCGCCGCGGAGCCGACTTCGCGACGGCCGAGGACGCCGTCCAGGAGGCGCTCGTCGAGGCGCTCCGGGTCTGGGCGGCCGACCTCCCGCGGGACCCGAAGGGCTGGCTGGTCACCGTCGCCTGGCGGAAGTTCCTCGACGCCACCCGCGCCATCACCGCGCGGCAGCTGCGGGAGCTACGCGTCGAGGCCGAGCCCCCGCCCGGCCCCGCCGAGGAGGTCGACGACACCCTGCAGCTGTACTTCCTGTGCGCGCACCCGTCGCTGTCGCCGTCGTCGGCGGTCGCGCTGACCCTGCGCGCGGTCGGCGGCCTCACCACCCGCCAGATCGCCTCGGCCTACCTGGTGCCCGAGGCGACGATGGCGCAGCGGATCAGCCGGGCGAAGCGGACGATCGCCGGCGCTCGGCTCGACCGGCCGGGCGACGTCGCCACCGTGCTGCGGGTGCTGTACCTGGTGTTCAACGAGGGCTACTCCGGGGACGTCGACCTGGTCGCCGAGGCCATCCGGCTGACCCGGCAGCTCAGGGCGGCGCTGGACCACCCGGAGGTGGCCGGGCTGCTCGCGCTGATGCTGCTGCACTCGGCCCGGCGCCCGGCCCGGACGGCGCCCGACGGCAGCCTGGTGCCGCTGGCGTCGCAGGACAGGAGTCGCTGGGATGCCGCGGCGATCACCGAGGGGGTGCAGATCCTGCAGACGGCGCTCTCCCGGGACCGCCTGGGGGAGTACCAGGCGCAGGCGGCGATCGCCGCCCTGCACGCCGACGCCCCGACCGCGGTCGAGACCGACTGGGTGCAGGTGGTGGAGTGGTACGACGAGCTGGTCCGGCTCACCGGCAGCCCCGTCGTCCGGCTCAACCGGGCCGTCGCGGTGGGGGAGGCGGACGGCGCGCGGGCCGGCCTGGCCGCGCTGGCCGACCTGGATCCGGCGCTGCCCCGCTACGCCGCGGTGGCCGCGTACCTGCACGAGAAGGACGGCGACCGGGTCGCCGCCGCCCGGCTCTACGCCGAGGCGGCGCGCGCGGCGCCGAACCTGCCCGAGCGGGACCACCTCACCCGGCAGGCCGCCCGGCTCCGCGCGGTCACGGGGTGACCGTGCCCGCACCTCCCGGGACCCACCCGGCGGTGCGCGCGCCGTCGTCGGTGGTGCCGGCGGCGGGCAGCGCGGCGGGGTCGGCGAACAGGCCCGAGGCCGGTGTCGCCCCGGAGAGGGCGTCCGCGGCCAGGAGCACGGCGCCGGCGGTCCAGGTGGTCCGCTCGATCGGCCAGCGGGCGTCGTCGGCGTAGACGAAGCCGGTCCAGTACGAGCCGTCGTCGTCGCGCAGGTGCTGCATGGCGGCGACCTGCTCGAGGGCTGCGTCGCGCTGCCCGGCGACGGTGAGGGCCAGGGCCAGTTCGCAGGTCTCGGCGCCGGTCACCCACGGCCGGTCCGAGACGCAGCGGGCACCCAGCCCCGGGACGACGAAGGTGTCCCAGCCGCCGGCCAGCAGGTCACGCGCCTGCTCGCCGGTGACGGCGCCACCCAGCACCGGGTAGTACCAGTCCATCGAGTAGCGCGACCGGTCGCCGAAGGCCTCCGGGCGGGTCCGCAGCGCCGTGCCGAGGTCGGTCACCGCCAGCTCCCAGTCCGGCTGCGGTTCACCCACGAGCCCGGCCAGGGCGATCCCGCAGCGCAGGGCCTGGAACAGGCTCGCGTTGCCGGTGAGGAGCGCCAGCGGGTCGGGGGTGCCGTCCTTGCGCAGCGCCCAGCCGATCGCGCCGCCGTCCAGCTGCATGGCGACCACCAGGTCCAGCCCTCGGCGGACCACCGGCCACAGCTCGGCGACGAGCTGCTCGTCGGCGGTGCTCAGCCACCGGTGCCACAGACCGACGGCGAGGTAGCCGGCGTGGTTGCTCTCCACGTCCGCCGAGACCTCGGCGCCGTCGCGGTACTCGGAAGCCCAGGAGCCGTCGGGGCGCTGCCGGCCGGCGAGCCAGCGGTAGGCGGCGGCGGCGCGGTCGTGCTCACCACCGATGTCGAGCGCCATGGCGGCCTCGACGGAGTCCCACGGGTCGAGCTGCCCGCCGCGGAACCAGGGCAGGGCGCCGTCGGCGTCCTGCTCGCCGGCGATCCAGGCGACCGTCGTCCGCACCTGGTCGCCGGTCAGGATCCCCGGCAGCTCGGGCAGCAGCCGGGCACCGTCAGCCGGCGGCAAGGGCCCGCTCCGCCTCGACCGGTGCGGAGCCTGCGGCCGTCAGGGGCTTGTCGGCGTAGATGACGAAGCTCTTGCCGAAGACCGGGTCCATCAGCTTCTCGGCGGTGCGGGTCAGCCACGGCCGGTGCATGAGGTCCCAGACCAGCAGCTTGTGGTACGCCCGGACGACGGCGTTGTCCTCGTTCTCGACGCCGACCGCGCACTTGAGCCACCAGAACGGGGCGTGCAGCGAGTGGGCGTGGTGCGTCGCGCCGGGCACGAGGCCGACCGACGCGAGGCGCTCGCGCATGATGCCGCGGCGGTAGATGCGGATGTGCCCGCCCTCGTTGGCGTGGTACTCGTCGGACAGTGCCCAGCAGATCCGCTCCGGGCCGTAGCGCGGCACGGTGATGACCATGCGGCCACCGGGCTTGAGCACGCGGAAGATCTCGGCCATCGCGGTGACGTCGTCCGGGATGTGCTCGAGCACCTCCGAGGCCATCACCCGGTCGACGCTGCCGTCGGGGAAGGGCAGGTGCAGCAGGTCGCCGCGGACCACCTCGAAGCGGGCCGGCGTGCCGTCGGGGCGCAGGCCCGCCTCGCCGGCCTCGCCGATGGCGCCGAGCCACCGCTTGGTGGTCTCGACCTCGGAGACGCCCCAGTCGACGGCGACGACGTCGGCACCCCGCCGGTAGGCCTCGAAGGCGTGCCGGCCCTCGCCGCAGCCGAGGTCGAGGACGCGCATCCCCGGCCGCAGGTCGAGCAGGTCGTAGTCGACGGTCAGCAAGGACGTCCCTTCCGTTCCAGGGTCTGCACATACCAGTCGGCGGTGCGCTCGGCCGTGGCCCGCCAGGTGTAGTTCTCCAGGACCCGGCGCCGGCCGGCGCGGCCCAGCTGCTCGCCGAGCGACGGCGACTCGAGCACCAGCTTCAGCGCCGCGGTGAGTTCGCCGACGTCCCCGGCCTTCACCCGCAGCCCCGCACGGGTGCCGACGACCTCGGGCAGCGCACCGGCGTCGGTGGTGACCAGCGGCGCCCCGCAGGCCATGGCCTCGATCGCGGGCAGCGAGAAGCCCTCGTACAGGGAGGGGATCGCCACGACGGTCGCCCGCTGCATGAGCTCGATGAGCTCCTCCTCCGGCACCGGGCCGGTGAAGCGGACGGCGTCCTGCAGGCCCAGCCGGTCGCGGGTGGTCTCCGCCGGGCCACCCGGCCGGGCGCTGCCGACGACGGTGAGCGTCACCGGCCGCTCCGTGCGCAGCTTGGCCAGGGCCTCGAGCAGGTGCACCAGGCCCTTGAGCGGCACGTCGGCGCTGGTCACGACCAGGATCGAGTCGGTGTCGCGCCGCTGCCCCTCGGGCGGGGGGGTGAACGTGCCGGGGTCGATGCCGTTGGGGATGAGGTCGACCCGGGAGGCGGGCAGTCCCATGTGCTTCTCGATGTCGGCCCGTGAGGTCTCCGACACGGTCGTGACCGCGTCGAGCCGCTGCACGACCTTCGCCTGCATGCGGGTGAAGGCGTACCAGCGGCGCAGGGTCAGCTTCTTGTGCAGCGACGGCGCAGCAGCGAGCTCGAGCTCGCGGTCGATGGCGATCGGGTGGTGCACGGTCGCGACGGTGGGCAGCCCGGCCCTCGTCAGCCGCAGCAGCCCGTACCCCAGCGACTGGTTGTCGTGGACGATGTCGAACTCGTCGGCGCGGGGGAGCAGGTGCCGGGCCGCGCGCAGCGTGAAGGTCAGCGGCTCGGGGAAGCCGGCGGCGCACATGGTGGCCCACTCGGCGACGTCGATCCAGTCGCGGAACTCCGAGGGGCGGGGCATCCGGAAGGGGTCGGGCTCGCGGTACAGGTCGAGGCTGGGCAGCCGGGTGAGCGGCACGCCGTCGTCCAGCACGGGGTAGGGCTGGCCGCTGAACACCTCGACGCGGTGCCCCAGCTCGGCCAGTTCGCGGGAGAGCGCCCGGACGTACACGCCCTGGCCGCCGCCGTGCGGCTTGCTGCGGTAGGACAGCAGTGCGATGCGCAACGACCGTCCCATGGTCGGGACTCTAACGAGGCCACCGGGGGCGTCCCGCCACCAGCCGCGTCCGGACCCCCGTCCGGGTGGCGCCCCGACCTGGGAAGGTGGACGCCATGATCCGTCACGTCGTCACGTTCACGTGGAAACCGACGGCCACCCCGGACCAGGTCGCCGCCACCCTGGCGGCCCTGCGGGGGCTGCGCAACGAGGTCGGGGGGATGAGCTACCTGTCCGTCGCCGAGGACGCCGGCCTCTCCGACGGGAACGCCTCCGCGGTGCTGATCGCCGACTTCCCGGACGTGGAGGCGTTCTACCGCTACGCCCAGGACCCGGTGCACCTGTCGGTCGTCGCCGAGTTCGTCCGCCCGATCCTGCGCGCCCGGGCCGCCGTCCAGTACCGCGCCTGACATCGGCCTCCGCGCCGGGCGGATGCCGCGGCCGGGGGCGCCGGTTACGGTCGGCCCATGTCGATCACCCGCCGCTCGTCCCGTCTGCGCGGCCTCCTGGCCGCCGGCCTGCTGTCCGCCGCCGTCCTGACCGGCTGCGGTGGGGACGACGCGGACGGGGAGTCGCGCGCCGAGTCCGACGGCAAGGCGGCGGAGGCCTCGTCGAAGGAGGAGGCCGAGGTCGACCTCGCCTCCGGCCTGCTCCCCGCCGACGCCTTCGGGCCGGACGCCGTCGTGGCCGCGGTCTCGCCCGAGGAGCTCGAGCAGGGCGCCGGCCTGGCGGCCTCGTTCAGCGACGTGCAGGTCACGCCGGAGGCCTGCAACAGCGCCGTGCAGGGCACCCAGCCCGACCTGGCCGAGTTCGACGAGATCGCCGCGGTCAGCGCCACCGAGGGCACCACGGTGGTCGTGGAGATGCTGGTCCGGGGCGGCCCGACCGAGGGCACCGTCGACGCGCTCGCCGGCGCCGCGGAGCGCTGCCCCGAGGCGCAGGTCAGCTCCCCGGACATCGGTACCGCCCGGGTCCTGTTCGAGAACCTGCCCGTCGCCGACCTCGGCGACGGCGCGGCCGCGCTCCGCTACACCACGGTGGTCGCGGCACCGGACGGCACGGAGGTGACCGTGCCGGCCCTGCTGGGCGCCGTGGAGGACGGCGACCGGCTGATCGTCCTCACCTCGCTGGCCGTGGACCCGACCGGAGCGGCCACCCCGCCGCTGGACGCCGACGCCTTCACCGCGCTGCTCGAGCAGGCGTACGAGGCGCAGGCCGACGCGCTGGACTGAGCCGTCCGGACCGGCGCCCGTCCACAGGACGCGCGCCGGTCCACAGATCGTCGGGGGCGGCCCCGCGGCGGTGCGCCGGGACCCAGGGTCGGGGCATGCCTCTCCCCGGCCCGGCAGACCCGGCCCCCTTCCCCCCGTCCGCGGCTCCCGACGCCTGGGGTCCGCTGCCTCCGGTCACCGTCCGCATCGGCGACGCCGGCGAGCTCGCCGCGGGGTTGCCGCAGCTGCTCGGCTACCACCCGCGGGAGTCGGTGGTGCTGGTCGCCCTCGCCGGGGAGTCCGGGTACCGGGTCGGGCTGACCGCGCGGGCCGACCTCCCGCCCCCCGAGCACGACCGCGCGCTGGCGTCGATGCTGGCGGGCAACCTGGCGACGGACGGCCCGCGCGCCGCGCTGGCGTTCGTCGTCTCCGAGGCGCCCGACGAGAGCGGCGCCGGCCTGCCGCACCGCCCCCTGGTGCACGAGCTCGTGCTGGCGCTGGACGCCGCGGGGATCCCCCTGGAACAGGCGGTGCTGGTGCGCGGCGGCCGCTGGTGGGACTTCGACTGTCCCGGCGCGTGCTGCGCTCCCGGCGGGGGCACCCCGCTGCCCGACGAGGTCGGCGAGCTGGCGGCCGCGGCGGTCGCCTCCGGCACCGTGGTGGCGGCGGACCGCGACGCCCTGGCGGAGCGGCTCGCCCCGCCGGGGGAGGCGGCGCAGGCGGCGATGGAGGGCACGGTCCTGCGGGTGGGCGCCGAGGGCCCGGTCGGCCGGTCGGCGGCCCGGCGGCGGATCAGGTCGGCGGTGGCGCGCTCCCGTCCGGGACGCGACCAGGAGCGACCGGGGGACGAGGAGGTCGCGCGGATCGCGTGGAGCCTCCGGCAGCCCCAGGTGCGGGACTGGGCGCTGCTGCTCTCGCTGGGCGGGGACGCGGCGGCGGCCGAGGCGCTCTGGACCGAGTGCACCCGGCGCGCGCCTTCGCCACTGGACGCCTTCCCGGCCGCCCTGGTCGCCATCTGCGCGTGGCTGCGCGGGGACGGCGCGATGGCCAACACCGCCCTGGACCGGGCGCTGGACAGCGAACCCGGCAACCCGCTGGCCGGGCTGGTCGCCGACGGGCTCGCCGCCTGCATCCCGCCGCCCTCGTTCCGGGCGCTGCTCGAGGAGGCCGGCCGCGCCGCCGGTGTGACCGGTGCGCCGGGCCGCTGAGGCACCGGCCCGGCGCCGGACGTGCTCAGAGCAGCGCCGGCCGCTCCCAGGGCTCCTCGCGCACGTGCTCGGCCAGGAACGCCAGCACCGTCTCATACCAGACCGTGGCGTTCCCCGGGGTCAGCACCCAGTGGTTCTCGTCCGGGAAGTAGAGGAACTTCGAGGGGACGCCGCGCTTCTGCAGGTCGTACCAGAGGTGCAGCGCCTCGCCGACCGGGACGCGATAGTCCTTGTCGCCGTGGATGACGAGCATCGGCGTCCGGAGCGCGTCCGCGTAGCGGTGCGGGGAGTTCTGCTCGTAGCGGCGCGGCTCGGCCAGCGGGTCGCCCCACTCCTTCTCCCAGTAGTAGGCCGCGTCGGTGGTCGAGGTGAACGAGTCGATGTGCCAGAGGCCCGCGTGGCTGACGATCGCGCGGAAGCGGTCGGTCTGCGTGGCGATCCAGTTGGCCATGTAACCGCCGAACGAGCCCCCCATCGCCGCGGTCCGGGATCCGTCGATGTCCGGGCGCTGCTCGGCGGCGTCGACCGCGGCCATCAGATCGGTGTACGGGGCCTCGCCCCACGCCCCCCAGCCACGGCGCACGAAGTCCTGCCCGAACCCCTGGGACAGCGCCGGGTTGGGCAGCAGGACGGCATAGCCCTGGGCGGCCAGCACCCACGGGCACCAACGCCACGACCACGAGTTCCAGCTCATCAGCGGGCCGCCGTGGATCCAGAGCACCAGCGGGGCGGGGGAGTCGGCGGACGCGCCCTCGGGCAGCACCAGCCAGGACTGCACGCGGGTGCCGTCGGCGGCGGTGGCCTGCACCTCGTGCAGGGTGCCGGGCAGCGGGCCGATCGTGCCCGGGCTCGGCAGCACCGGCGGCTCCTGCCCGGTCGCCGTGGGGTCGAGGCGGACCGGCACGGACGGCGAGTCGTACGCGGACCGCAGCGCGTACAGGGCGCTGCCGTCGGGGGCGACCTGCAGGTGGCTGTACGCGCCGTCGCCGGTGAGCCGCACCGGCTCCCCGCCGTCCACCGCCACCCGGAACACGGCGTGCCGGCCGTCGTCGTCGGCCAGGAAGTAGACGGCGGTGCCGTCGGCCGAGAACTGCGGGGCGCTGGGCCACCGGTCGAAGCCGGGGGTCAGTTCCCGCGCCGTGCCCGAGGCCACGTCGACCACGAGCAGCGTGTAGTCCGGCGGCTCGGCGTAGGTGGACAGCGCTTCCCGCACGCACACCAGGGCGGCGCCGTCGGGGGAGAAGGCCGCTCCGTAGACGTCGGCGAGCGGGTCGTCGACCAGCACCCGGGTGCCGCTGCCGTCGGTGGCGGTCACGACGAGACGGTTGCGGTGCCCGGCCGGCCCGTCGGGGATCTCCTCGGACCGGGCCAGGAGCCGGCCGTCGGGGGAGAGGGTGAACTCCTCGCCGGCACCGTGCGGCGGCGTCGCGTCCGGCGTGAGGTCGCGCAGCACCGGCTGCCCGGCCGCCTCGTCCTCGGCCGGCGGGCCCGCCCAGAACAGGTGCGGTGCCGCCGGGCCGAGGTCGTGGTCCCAGTGCCGGACCGGGTAGGCCTCGTGCAGGACGGCGGTGACGCCGGCGTCCGTGCGCGCCTTGCGGCGCTCCTCGTCGGCCTCCGCCTCGGCCCCGCCGGGCAGGGTGGCCGCCGCGACGACGACGTCGCCGGTACCGGTGGCGACGGCGACACCGGCGATCCCGCCGGGCCGGCTCAGCACCGGCCGGGCCTCCCCGCCGCCGGGCGGCAGGCTCCACAGCGCCGCCTTCGGGTCACCGGCGTCGGCCACGGTGGGGTCGGGGCGGGCAGAGATGAACAGCAGCGAGCCGTCGGGCGCCCACACCGGCGAGGACTCGCCCGGCGCGCTGCGGGTCAGCCGCCGGGCGGGCCGGGCGCCGGCCGGGTCGACCTCCCACAGCGAGGACAGCCACTTCTTCTTCGCCGGGTCCAGCGTGGCGACCGAGACCGCCAGCCGCGAGCCGTCCACCGACAGCGCCAGTGCGCCGACGCGGGGCAGCGCCGCGACGTCGGCCGGACTCGAGAAGGGGTCGGGCGTCGCGGGCACTGCGGTATCGGGCGCAGCGGTGTCGGACGGGTCGGACGGGCTCACCGGGACCTGCTCTCAGGAGGGGTCGACGTCGGCCTCACCGTAGTGAGCGCCGACCCCGCCCCGTCAGAGCATCGGCGCGGCCTCCAGCGGGGTCAGCTCCTCGTCGAGGGCGCTGACGAACATGTGCCGGGCGACGTCGAGCGGCAGCGGGTAGCCGTCCAGCGTCACCGAGCCCTCGACCAGCCGGGCCTGCATGGTCACGCCGGGCCGGACGCCGTGCTCGGCCAGCGCACGCAGCAGCTCGGGGTCCTCCTGCAACTGCTCGCTGATCCGCCGGATCACCACGGGGCGGCCCTCGGCCGTCGCCGTGGTGGACAGCACCGTGAGCGCGTCGAGCACGGCGGAGGTCTCGCCCCCCAGCGGCTCGTCGCCGCGCAGCGCCTCGAGCCCCGGGATCGGGTTGCCGAACGGGGAGACGCTCGGGTTGCCCAGCAGCGCCAGCAGGCGTCGCTCGACGGCCTCGCTCATGACGTGCTCCCAGCGGCACGCCTCCTCGTGGACGTCGGCGTAGTCCAGGCCGATGACGTCGACGAGCAGGCACTCGGCCAGCCGGTGCTTGCGCATGACCGCGGTCGCCAGCTGCCGGCCCTCGTCGGAGAGCTGCAGGTGCCGGTCGCCCTCCACGGTCAGCAGACCGTCGCGCTCCATGCGGGCCACCGTCTGGCTCACGGTGGGGCCGCTCTGGTGGAGACGTTCCGCGATCCGGGCCCGAAGCGGGGTGATCCCCTCCTCCTCGAGCTCGAAGATGGTGCGGAGGTACATCTCCGTGGTGTCGATCAGGTCGTTCACAGGTACTCCTCCGGGTCGGCGACCAGTCTACGGGCGTGGCGCCACCCCGCCGGGCCGCGCGACGCCGAGCGCAGGGGGCGCGTTGCCTGGTCGACGCCGGTAGCGTCGCGCTCGACGGGGGAACGGTCGGCGCCCGCGCACGGCCACGAGGAGGTGCGGTGACCGCGAGAACGAGGGTCGGGCGATGAGCGACTCGGTCGCCGTCGTCTGGGACGACAGCCTGCTCGGCTACACCATGGGCGGGGAGCACCCGCTGCACCCGGTGCGGCTCGACCTGACCATGCGCCTGGCCGAGAGCCTCGGCGTGCTGGCCTCCGACCGGCTGCAGGTGATGCGGCCCGACCCGGCGACCGCGGAGCTGCTCGGCCTGGTCCACGACCCGGCCTATCTCGAGGCGGTCCGGCAGGCCCCGTCCGACCCGACGGTCGGCCACGGCCTCGGGACGTCGGACAACCCGATCTTCCCCGGCATGTACGACGCGGCCGCCCTGATCACCGGCGGCACCCTGCTGGCCGCCCAGCAGGTGCACAGCGGTGCGGCGCAGCACGCGGTCAACATCTCCGGCGGGCTGCACCACGCGATGCGCGACGCGGCCTCCGGCTTCTGCATCTTCAACGACGCCGCCGTCGCGATCGCCTGGCTGCTCGGCCAGGGCTACGAGCGGATCGCCTACGTCGACCTCGACGTGCACCACGGCGACGGCGTCCAGGCCGCCTTCTACGACGACCCGCGGGTGCTGACGGTGAGCATCCACCAGACGCCGCTCACCCTCTGGCCGGGCACCGGTTTCCCGGAGGAGACCGGGGACGCGGAGAAGGCGTCGGGCAGCGCGGTCAACCTGGCCCTGCCCAACGGCACCGAGGACTCCGCCTGGCTGCGCGCCTTCAGCGCCGTCGTGCCCAGCGTCCTGCGCGCCTTCGAGCCGCAGATCATCATCACGCAGTGCGGGTGCGACGCCCACCACGAGGACCCGCTGGCCGACCTCGGGCTGACCATCGACGGGCAGCGCGCCAGCTACCGGGCGATGCACGAGCTGGCCCACGAGATCTGCGAGGGACGCTGGATCGCGCTCGGCGGCGGTGGCTACGGCCTCGTGCGGGCGGTGCCGCGGGCCTGGACCCACCTGATCGCCGAGGTGTCCGGCACGCCGCTGGACCCGGCGACGGAGATCCCGCAGTCCTGGCGGGACGACGTCGTCTCCCGCGGGCTGCGTGCCCGGCCACCGACGCACATGACCGAGGGCGGCTACACCGGCTTCGCCCGGTGGGACACCTTCACCGAGAACCGGGTGGACCGGGCGATCCTCCGGACCCGGCGTGCCAGCTTCCCCCTGTTCGGCCTCGACCCGGACGACCCCCGTGACTGAGCCGCGCGGGCCCGCGGCCGGCGCCCCGGCCGAGGACACCGCCCCCACCCCGCCGCCGCACTGGGAGGCCGACATCGTGGCCGCCGACGGCGGCACGGTGCACCTGCGGCCGATCCGCCCCGAGGACGGCGACGCGCTGACCGGGCTCATGGACCGCAGCAGCGACCAGACGCGGTACTACCGGTTCTTCGGTCCGATGAAGCGGCTCTCGGCCAAGGAGCTGCACCGCTTCACGCACGTCGACCACGACTCCCGGGTCGCGTTCGTCGTGCTCCTCGGCGAGCAGATCATCGGAGTGGGCCGCTACGACCGCTATCCCGGCACCGACGACGCCGAGGTCGCCTTCCTCATCGAGGACGCACACCAGCGCCGCGGGCTGGGTTCGGTGCTGCTCGAGCACCTGGCCGCGGCCGCCCGCGAGCGGGGGATCAAGCGCTTCGTCGCCGAGGTGCTCGCCCAGAACAGCACGATGGTGCGGGTCTTCCAGGACGCCGGCTACAAGTCCCAGCGCTCCTACGAGGACGGCGTCGTGCACCTCGCCTTCCCGATCGAGCAGACCGAGGACGCGCTCGCGGTCACCTACGAGCGCGAGCAGCGCAGCGAGTCGCGGTCCATCGCCCGGCTGCTCACGCCGTCCTCGGTCGCGGTGGTGGGTGCCAGCAACGACCCCGACAAGATCGGCAACGCGCTGCTGCGGCACCTGCTCGACTACGGCTTCGCCGGCCCGGTGTACCCGGTCAACCCCTCCGCCCGGCACGTGCGCGGGGTGCCGGCCTATGCCGACATCGAGTCCATCCCCGACGACGTGGACCTCGCCGTCCTCGCCGTCCCGGCCGACGAGGTGGCCGGTGTGGTCGAGGCCTGCCGGCGCAAGCGGGTCCGCGGGTTGGTGGTCGTCTCCGGCGGCTTCGGTGAGTCCGGGCCCGAGGGGCGGGAGGTGGAGCGCCGGCTCGTCGCCTCGGCCCGCGCCTCCGGCATGCGGGTCGTGGGGCCGAACTGCCTGGGCATCGTCAACACCGATCCCGCGGTGCGGCTGAACTCCTCGCTCGCGCCGATGGTCCCCGGGCGCGGCCGGGTCGGCTTCTTCGCGCAGTCCGGTGCACTCGGCGTGGCGCTGCTGGAGCGGGCCCGCAGCCGGGGCATCGGCCTGTCCACCTTCGTCTCGGCCGGCAACCGCGCCGACGTGAGCGGCAACGACCTGCTCCAGTACTGGGCGACCGACCCCGGCACCGAGGTGGTGCTGCTGCACCTGGAGAGCTTCGGCAACCCCCGCAAGTTCGCCCGCCTCGCCCGGACCGTCGGCCGCACGAAGCCGGTGGTCGCGGTGAAGAGCGGCCGCCACGTCGGCGTCGCCCCGGGGCTGGCCGGCACGTCGGTCGCGGTGCCGGAGCAGTCGGTCGCGGCGCTGTTCGCCTCGGCCGGCGTCATCCGCGTCGAGACGGTGGCCCAGATGTTCGACGTCGGCACCCTGCTGGCCCACCAGCCGCTGCCGGCCGGCGACCGGGTCGCGATCGTCGGCAACTCCACCGCCATCGGGGTGCTGGTCGCCGACGCGGTGCTCGAGGAGGGTCTCCAGCTGGCCCACCCCCAGCCGGTCGACATCGGCGTGAACGGCACCCCCGAGCAGTTCGCCGCCGCGCTGCAGGCGGCCGTCGACGACGACGCCGTCGACGCGGTCATCGCGGTCTTCCTGCCGCCGCTGATGTCGGGCTCGCACGAGTTCGGTCCGGCGCTGCGCGACGTGGCGGTGGGCTCGGCCAAGCCGGTGCTCGCCAGCTTCCTCTCCACCGAGGGCGTGCCGCCCGACCTCGCGGTCCTCGACGAGCACGGCATGCCCGCGCGCGGCTCGGTGCCGTCGTACAGCACGCCCGAGCGCGCCGTCATCTCGCTGGCCAAGGTCGCCGAGTACGCGCGCTGGCGGCGCCGCCCCGTCGGCGAGGTGCCCGAGCTGCCCGACGTCGACGAGGACGCCGCGCGGACCCTGGTGCGGGGCGCGCTGGCGTCGGCGCCAGCCGGCCGCGAGCTGGACGACGACGAGCTGATCGCGCTGCTGGGCGCCTACGGTGTGCCGCTGCTGCGCACGAGGACGGTGAGCGACCCCGAGGCGGCGGTCGCGGCCGCGGCGGAGATCGGTTACCCCGTGGTGCTCAAGTCGACGGCGCCGTGGCTGCGGCACCGCGCCGACCTCGGCGGCGTGCGGCTGGACCTCGTGGACGCCGACGACGTGCGCACCGCCTATGCCGCCATCCCCTCGGGGGACCCGGTGATCGTGCAGGAGATGGCCGCGCCGGGCGTGGCCACGGTCGTGGAGATCGTCGACGACCCGTCGTTCGGTGCGCTGGTCAGCTTCGGCGTCGGGGGAGTGGCCACCGAGCTGCTCGGCGACCGGGCGTTCCGGACGCTGCCGCTCACCGACCTCGACGCCGCGGAGCTCGTGCGCGGCCCGCGCGCCTGGCCGCTGCTGGACGGCTGGCGCGGATCGGAGCCGGTCGACACCGCCGCGCTGGAGGACCTGCTGCTGCGGGTCGCCCGGCTGGCCGACGACCTCCCCGAGGTGCTGCGGCTGACCCTCGAGCCGGTGATCGTCGGTCCGGCCAACCCCTGGCACGGCGGGCGCTCGCTGGTGGTCGCCGGTGGTACCGCGCGGATCGGCCCGCCCACGGCGCGCGTCGACCCGGGCCCGCGCCGCATGCGCAGCTCGGTCTAGCGCTCCGGGGGTGCGTCTCCCGCTGTCGGAGTCCGGCAGCGCCCCGGAACGATGAGGTAAGCCCCCAGAGCGACGAGAGCCCGCCCCCCGGAGGGGACGGGCTCTCGTCGGACGCGCTCCTACGCGAGGTAGTCGCGGAGGGCGTCGGCGCGCTGGGGGTCGCGGAGCTTGGTCATCGTCTCGCGCTCGATCTGCCGCACCCGCTCGCGGGAGAGACCGAACTGCTTGCCGATCTGCTCCAGCGTGCGCGGCTGACCGCCGTCCAGGCCGAAGCGCAGGATGACGACGTCGCGCTCGCGGTCCTCGAGCGTCTCCAGGACGTTGCGGACGTCGCCCTTCATCATCTGGAAGGCGACGGCGTCCTCGGCCACGGCCGCATCGGCGTCCTCGATGAAGTCACCGAGCCGGGACTCCTCGTCGGCGCCGACGGTCTGGTCCAGGCTGACCAGGTCACGGCTGTGCTCGAGCAGCTCGACCACCCGCGCCTCGGTCATGTCCAGCTCGAGACCGATCTCCTCCGGAGTGGGCTCGCGCTCCAGCTCCTGGTGCATGCGGCGCCGGGTGCGGACCACCTTGTTCACCTGCTCGGCGAGGTGGACGGGGAGCCGGATCGTGCGCCCGGAGTCGGCCATCGCGCGGGTGATCGCCTGGCGGATCCACCAGGTGGCGTAGGTCGAGAACTTGAAGCCCTTGGTGTAGTCGAACTTCTCCACCGCGCGGATCAGCCCGACGTTCCCCTCCTGGATCAGGTCCAGGAACGTCATGCCGTGGCCCGTGTAGCGCTTGGCCACCGAGACCACGAGCCGGAGGTTGGCCTCCAGCAGGTGCGCCTTCGCGGCCTTCCCGTCGACGGCCAGGATCTTGTAGTCCCGCTTCTTGGCGGCGGAGAGGGTCGGCTTCTCGGCCAGCAGGCGTTCGGCGTACAGCCCGGCCTCGATCCGCTTGGCGAGCTCGACCTCCTGCTCGGCGGTCAGCAGCGCGGTCTTGCCGATGGTGTTGAGGTACACCCGCACGAGGTCGGTCGACACCAGGCCGGTGGTGTCGGGCTCCCGGCGCGGCGTGCGCGAGCGCACCTCGAGGGTGTCGTTGGGGGAAGACTGCAGCAGCGTCACGATGCTTCTTCGTCCTTGCCTTCGGTTCGGATGCATCCGCCGGTCATCGGTGGCGCGGCGGTCCTGGCATCCGGGCGTCAATGGGGTTCCGGGGTGTCCGGACCGGCCCCGTTGCTCATGTGTCCGGTGTGGTACGCACTGCACAACGGTCAGAACGGGGGCGTGTGTTCCGCCGGCCCCCGGTTCACAGGCAACCCGCAGGGAGTGTTGTCGCTCACCCCTCCTACCCGCGGGCGGGGAGGCTCAGACCTCGAGCAGCAAGGTCATCGGTCCGTCGTTGACCGAGGAGACCTGCATCCGGGCACCGAAGACCCCGGTGGCGACCGTCGCGCCGCGGCGCCGCAGCTCGGCCACGACCTCCTCGACCAGCGGTTCCGCCACCTCGCCCGGGGCCGCCTCGGACCAGGACGTGCGCCGGCCCTTGCGGGTGTCGGCGTAGAGCGTGAACTGGCTGACGACCAGCACCGGGAGGGCCAGGTCGGACGCGGACACGGCGCCGTCGGCACCCGGGAAGATGCGCAGCTCGTGGATCTTGCGGGCCAGCAGCCGGGCCCGGTCGACGTCGTCGTCGTGGCCGACCCCGACCAGTGACAGCAGACCCGTGCCGATCTCGCCCACGACGACGCCGTCCACCGTTACAGCGGCCGAATCGACCCTGGTCACGACCGCGCGCACGGCGTCCTCCTCCTCGCGACGTCAGGCGGTGCGGCGCTGGATGACCCGGGCGGCGAGCACGGTCAGCGCCGTTCCGGCGACGATCCAGGCCACGATGATCCAGACCGGGGAGGCCATCCCGGTGCCGCCGAAGTAGACGGCGCTGCGCAGCGCGTCGACGCCGGCGCCGTTCGGCAGCCAGGGGCCGACGGTGCGCCAGAACGTGGGCAGCAGCGGATAGGGGTAGGCGCCGCCGGCGGAGGGGTTGCCGACGACCACGAAGACCAGGATGGTCGCGGCGATCCCGAAGATGCCGAACAGCACCTGGAAGCTCATCGTCACGGTCGCGGCACTGAGCACCAGCAGCGTGGCGACGGCGAACACGGCGCCGAAGTGCCCGGTGAGCGCGCCCAGGACCGGGCCGACGACGATCGCGATGCCCAGGCCGACGGCGAGCGAGTACGGCACCGTCGCACCCAGCCGCCACAGCGTGCGGCGGAAGGTCGCCGGGCGCGCGCCCTTCGCCATCCCGAGGACGGCGGCGAGCAGGTAGCCGGCCAGCACCGCGCCGACGGCGACGTAGAAGACGCTCGAGCCCTGGGGGTCGCCGGACTGGTGCGGCACGACGTCGGTGACGGTGAGGGTCCGCTGCTGGTCGGCCTCGACCGCCGTGAAGACGCGCTCGACGGCGGTGGAGATCGCCGCGCCCTGGCCGGTGGCGACCAGCAGGGTGTCCACGGTGCCGGACGGGTCGACGAGGAGGGCGCCGGAGATCTCGTCGCGCTCGAGCAGGCGGCGGGCGGTGGCCTCGTCGTCGACCGCCCGGGCCCGCACCGGGCCGCCGTCGATGTCGTTCAGCCCGTCGACGAGCTGGTCGCTGACCTGGGCGGGTGCCACCAGGGCGACCGGGATGCGGTGCGGCGTCGGGTCGTGGAACGCGCCGACGTAGGACAGCACGAAGCCCAGGCACAGCAGGGCGACCCCGACGACGAGCACGAGCGTCCGGGGCGCGAAGGCGTCGCGCAGCTCCTCGGTGAACGTCTCCGACGCAGGGCGGCCGGGCTCCGCGGGCGCCTCGTGGCGGCCGGTGCTGCTGGAGACGCTCATGGGTGGGAGAACTCCTCGGGACACCGGTCCACCCGCAGCCGATCGGCGGGCCGACCGAGTCTGGCACGGTGGCCGCCGTCACCTGCGCCAGAAGAGGTGGTGCACGACGCCGCTCGGGCTGGGGACGACGTCGCGGTGGAAGCGGTCGAGCAGCTCGTCGGGCGAGGTCCACAGCCGGGTGCCCGACCCCAGCTCCAGCGGTGCGACCGCCACGTGCAGGGTGTCGACGAGGTCGGCGTCGAGGAACTGCCGGACGACCGACGCCCCGCCACCGAGCCGGACGTCCTTGCCGCCGGCCGCTGCCTTCGCCTGCTCCAGGACCTCCGCCGGGTCGCCGCCGACGAAGGAGAACGTGGTGTCCGACAGCGTGAACGACGGGCGCGGGTGGTGGGTCATCACGAACACCGGCGTGTGGAACGGCGGCTCGTCGCCCCACCAGCCCTGCCACGCGTGGTCGGTCCACGGGCCGCGCTGGGGTCCGAACTTGTTGCGGCCCATGATCTCCGCGCCGATGCCGTGGCTGAAGTCGCGGGTGAAGTAGTCGTCCAGCCCGCGGCTGCCACCGGGGTCGGTGCGGTTCGGGAAGCTCGCCGTGCCGAGCGCCCACGCCATCAGCTCGCCGGGGTTCGCGTGCCCGAACGGGCGTTCCAGGCTCTGCCCCTCCCCGGCACCGAACCCGTCGCGCGAGACGGTGAAGTTCTGGACTCTCAGCAGCTGGGTCACGGGGCTCCTCGTCGGTGGTGGTCGACGGTTGGACCGCGCTCGGGGGGCGAACTCATCGCTCGCGGTGGTCCGATCGAGGGTTCCGGCCGGTCAGTACGGGGGGACCGCGGGGACGTCGGGCACCGCCGGGTCCAGCCGGTGGGCCGCGCGCTGGCCGCGGCCGGCCAGGGGCACCAGACCGGTGGCGCCGCCGAGGCCGAAGTCCTGGGGCATGTTGACGTAGACGGTCTCCTGGCGGTCCAGGACGTAGGTCTCGTGGAAGATGCCGACGTCGCCGTTGTCCCGGGTGCGCAGGTTGAAGTCCCGCCAGGCGGGCAGGTGGGCGTGGTCCCGGGCGCGGGCGTAGCGGTCGAGGTCCTCCGCGCTGCGCCAGTACTGGACGGTGAGCACCGTCCGCCCGCTGACGTAGGTGCGGGCGGAGAGCAGGCCGAGGTCCGGCTGCGCGACCAGTTCCCGGAGCATGCGGGGCATCGCCGTGGCGACCGGCAGCCACTGGCGGAGCTTCCGCAGCCGGTTGATCCGCATGCCGATGAGGAAGACGACCGTCCCGGGCGGGGTGTCGGCGGTCATCCGGCCGGCGAGTGGGGTCCTGCGCATCGTGGGTCTCCTGTCGATTCGCCCTGCAGGGGCTCGGAGGTGCCCATGTGGACACCGGCAACATGGACACAACAGCACGCCCGGTGGACACTGTCAACATGGTCGAAGCTCCCGACGCCGCGCGTCGGTACCACCACGGCAACCTGCGGGCCGCGCTGATCGACACCGCCGTCGACCAGGCTCGCGCCGGCGGAGCCGACGCCGTCGTGCTGCGCGACGCCGCCCGCCGCACCGGGGTCTCGCACAACGCGGCCTACCGCCACTTCGCGGACCGCGACGACCTGCTCGCGGCGGTCTCCGCGCGGGGCATGGCCGAACTCGAGAAGAGGATGCGCGATCGGATGGCCGACCTCCCCGACGACGGTCGCGGGACGCAGGCCTCCGCGCGGCTGCGGGAGGCGGGCCGGGAGTACGTGCACTTCGCGCTCGCCGAGCCGGGGCTGTTCTCGACGGCCTTCGCCTGCGCCCGGCCGGAGGAGGGCGCTCCGGGGCAGGGCGCCTACGGGGTCCTCTCCACCGTGCTCGACGACCTGGTCACGGCCGGGGTGCTGCCCGCCGAGCGCCGTCCCGGCGCCGACGTCACCTGCTGGGCCGCGGTGCACGGTTTCGCCCTGCTCTGCCTGCAGGGCCCCCTGCAGGATCTGCCGGAGCGGGAGCGGGAGGCGCAGCTGGACGGCCTGCTCGAGCGGTTGGCGCGGGGGCTCTAGACGGCGCGGCCCTGCTGCAGCAGATGACCGCACCCGAACCGGAGTAGGGCACCATCTCGGGCGTGCCGACCATCCGCATCGCCCAGGACGACGCCGCCGACGAGTTGCTCGGCCGCGACCCGCTCGCGCTGCTGATCGGGATGCTGCTCGACCAGCAGTTCCCGATGGAGCGTGCCTTCTCCGCGCCCCGCCTGCTCGCCGACCGGCTCGGCGTCGACACCCTGGACGCCGGGCAGCTGGCCGGCGCGGATCCCGACGAGCTCACCGCCGTCTTCCAGGGGCCGCCGGCGCTGCACCGCTACCCGGGCTCGATGGCCGGTCGCACCCAGGACCTGTGCCGGCTCCTCGTGGAGCGCTACGACGGGCGCGCGGAGAACCTGTGGGCCGACGCCCCGGACGGGAAGGCCCTGCTGCGCCGGCTGAAGGAGCTCCCGGGCTTCGGCGCGCAGAAGGCCTCGATCTTCCTGGCCCTGCTCGGCAAGCAGTACGGGGTCACCCCGGCCGGCTGGCGCGAGGCCGCCGGGGCCTACGGCGACGAGGGCTCGACCCGGTCGGTCGCCGACATCACCGGCCCCGAGTCGCTGGCCGAGGTGCGCCGGTTCAAGCAGGAGCAGAAGGCGGCGGCGAAGAAGCAGGCCGACGCCGGCTGAGCGCGCTGGGCTCACTCCGTCCCGGAGGTGCCGACGCGGACGTCGACGATCCCGCTGACGGTGCGGGCGAGGGTGCGCAGCGCGCGCTCCTCCGTCTCGACGGAGCCCTCGGGCGTTCCGCCGGTGCGGGTGATCGTCGCGAACCCGTCGGACACCGTCACGTCCCAGTCGCCGGGCTCGCCGGTGTACTCCGCGACCAGGGCGACGAGATCGTCCCGCAGCTGGTCGTCGGGCCGCAGCAGGGTGCGCAGCAGGTCGCGGCGGCTGACGATGCCCACCAGCCGGCCGCGGTCGGTGACCGGCACGCTGCGCAGCCGCGCGTCCACGAACACCCGGGCGATGTCGGCGACGTCGGCGGTCGTCTCCACCGTGCGGACGTCGGCGGTCATGATGCCGCTGACCAGCGCCGGGGGAGGGGTGCCGTTCTCGTCGTCCCGGCGCACGTGCAGGCGCGGGTCGCGGGGGAGCCGGCCGCGCAGCACGTCGGCCTCCGCGACGATGCCGAGCACCCGTCCCTCGCCGTCCACGACCGGCAGGGCCGCGAACCCGCGCTCGGCCAACAGCGCGGCGGCCTCCTTGGCCGACGTGCCGGGTTCGACGGCGACCACCTCGGTGGTCATGACCTCGCGAGCGCGCACAGGCTCTCCTCGACGGTCGGGCGGCAGGTGGGGCGAGCCTAGGGCGTGGACGTCCCGCCCGGCTGCTCCCGGATCGGGACGACGGCGACCGGGCACGCCGCGCGGTGCAGCACCCCGTGGCTCGTCGACCCCAGCCGCGCGAGGCGGCTCCGGTGCCGGTGGCCGACGACGAGCAGCTCCGCGGAGGCCGAGGCGTGCAGCAGGGCCGTGGCGGCCCGGTCGCGCGCCACCACCTCCTCGATCCGGACGCCGTGGTCACCGCCCCGCCAACCGGCGAGCGCCTCGGAGAGCTGTCGCTGCTCCTCGGCGTCGACCGCGCTCCAGTCCACGATCGGACCGAACCCGCCGACGGCCGACTCCACCGGAACGTGCCGCCAGGCGTGCACGGCGCGGAGGTCGACGCCGCGCGCGGCGGCCTCCGCGACGGCGAAGGCCAGGACCGCGTCGTCACCGGGGCGCCCCTCCACGCCGACGACCACGGGCAGTCCGGCACCCGCGTGCGTCCTGATCTCGTCGGGCAGGGCGATGACCGGGCACTCGGCGTGCTGGACCAGCGCGCCGGCGGTGGACCCGAGCAGCAGCCCCGGCAGCCCGCCGGCGCCGCGGCGGCCGGTCACGATCAGGGCGGCCCCGGACGAGAGCGCCAGCAGGCCGTCGACCGGGTGGTCGTCGATCACCGCGGCGGTGACGTCGGTCATGCCGGTCGCCTCCCGTGCGGCGACGGCCGCCGCCTCGACCAGCGCGGCGGCGCTCTCCCCGAAGCGCTCGCCGACCTCGCGGTCGGTCATCGGGACGCCGCCGGCCCGCGGGGTCACGTGCACCACGAGCAGGCCCAGACCCCGGCGGCGGGCGCACTCCGCCGCGTGGACCGCGGCCCGCATCGAGGAGTCCGAGCCGTCGACCCCGGCCACCACCCGCCCCGCGGTGGAGATCGTCGTCATCGCGGTCACCGGACACCTCCCGTCGCAGGAACGGCCTCCGCCGTCCCCTCCGCAGTCTGCACCCGGGCGTCTGCACGCACCCCCTCCGCGGTGGCACCATGGGCCGCGGATCCGGGGGAGCGCCGGGGGCGCTCGCCCCCGCGCACCGGCCGGCGGAGGGATGGAAGCCCGTGGCCACCAGCCAGCAGTTCCCGCGGCCGGGCCGAGCCGAGCCCGTGCTGATCACCGAGGCCCAGGTCAGCCAGGTCGACCAGCACGCGGCGCGGAAGAAGCGCTACGCCCTGACCATGCTCGTGCGCGGCATCTCGCTGGTCCTGGCCGCGGTGTTCTACCAGACCGTGTGGCTGATGCTGATCTTCGCGTTCCTCGGCACGATCCTGCCCTGGATCGCCGTCATCATGGCCAACGACCGGCCGCCGAAGAAGAGGCAGCACGTCAACCGCTACGTCGCCGGCCCCGACCGGCAGCTCGAGAGCAAGCCGCACCGCATCATCGAGGGCTGAGCGCCTCGGACGCGCGCCTCAGACCTCGGCGGTCACGGGCGCGGTGACGTGGTGCCGTCCGATCGGCAGCATGAGCGGCCGGCCCGAGATCGGGTCGGCGATCACCCGGCTCTCCAGCCCGAAGACCGCGCGCACGCAGTCCTCGGTCAGCACGGTGGCGGGCTCGCCGGACGCGTGGATCCGCCCCGACTCCAGCGCGACCAGGTGGTCGGCGTACCGGGCGGCCAGGTCCAGGTCGTGCAGCACCATCACGATCGTCGTGCCCCGCACGCGGTTGAGGTCGGTGAGCAGGTCCAGCACCTCGATCTGGTGGCTCACGTCGAGGAACGTCGTCGGCTCGTCCAGCAGCAGCAGGTCGGTCTGCTGGGCGAGCGCCATGGCGATCCACACCCGCTGGCGCTGCCCGCCCGACAGCTCGTCCACCGCGCGCTCGGCCAGTTCCGTCGTCTGCGTCGCCTCCAGTGCCGCGGCGACGGCGGCGTCGTCCTCGCGGCTCCACCGCGAGAAGACGCCCTGGTGCGGGTGCCGGCCACGGCCGACCAGGTCGGAGACGGTGATGCCCTCCGGGGCGATGGGCGACTGCGGCAGCAGGCCGAGGGTCCGCGCGAGCTCCTTGGCCGGCATCCGGTGCACCGCCCGGCCGTCGAGCAGCACCCGGCCGGCGCGCGGGGCCAGCAGTCGGGACATCGACCGCAGCAGGGTCGACTTGCCCGAGGCGTTGGCGCCGACGATCGCGGTGATCCGGCCCGCCGGGACGGCGAGGTCGAGCCCTTCGATGACGGTCCGCTCGCCATAGGCGAGCGTCAGCTCCTCGGCGACGAGGGCATGGGTCCGAGTCATAGCGAGCCTCCGGCCCGGTTGGTGCGGATGATCAGGTAGATCAGGTACGGGGCACCGAGCACGCCGGTGACGACGCCGACCGGGAACCGGGTGTCCAGCGCGAACTGGCCGACGAGGTCCGCGACCAGCACCAGCACGGCCCCGACGAGGGCGGCGGGCACCAGCAGCGAGCCGTTCGGCCCGACGATCCGTGCCGCGATCGGGCCGGCGAGGAACGACACGAAGGCGATCGGCCCGCAGGCCGCGGTCGCGAACGCGACCAGGCCCACCGCGGTGATGATCGCGATCACCCGCGTGCGCTCGACCCGCACCCCCAGCGCGGCGGCTGTGTCGTCCCCGAGCTGCAGCGCGGCGAGGTTCTTCGTCTGCCCGAGCAGGACCGGGGCGAGGACCAGCAGGGCGATCAGGGCCGGCAGGACCGTCGTCCACGAGGTGCCGTTGAGGCTCCCGGTCAGCCAGCGCAGCGCCTCCTGGTAGTCCCACTGGCCGGCCCGCGAGAGCACGTACTGGATGACGCTGTTGAGCATGGCGCCGACGCCGATGCCGATCAGGATCAGCCGGGTGCCGGCCACGCCGTCCTTGAAGGCGAGCACGTAGATGAGCAGCGCGACGCCGAGGGCCGCGACGACGGCGAGGCTCGAGACGGCCGCCCCGTCGAGCGAGAAGACGACGATGCCGACGACGGCCGCGGCGCTGGCGCCCGAGCTGATGCCGATCACGTCCGGGCTGGCCAGCGGGTTGCGCAGCATCGTCTGGAAGGTCACGCCGGCCAACCCGAAGCACAGCCCGGCGATCACGGCGAGGATGCCGCGGGGGAGCCGGAGCCGGCCGACGGTGAAGGACGCGCCCGGCACCTTCTCGCCCAGGATCACCCGCCACACCTCGCCGGGCGGGTAGAAGCTCCGCCCGACCATCAGCGTGACGGCGAACGCGGCGACCACCAGCACGGCCAGGACCGCGATCACCAGCCGGCGGCGGGAGGTGCGGCGGACCCGCTGCCGGGCGACGTCCTCGACGGCGGCGTCCGGCGGGGCGGCGAGGGCGGTCACAGCTCGCGCACCTTCTGCCGGCGCACGACGGCGATGAAGAACGGTGCGCCGATCAGCGCGGTGATGATGCCGACGTCGAGCTCCCCGGGCCGGGCGATGATGCGGCCGACCACGTCGGAGGCGGTCACCAGGCAGGCCCCGACGAGGACGCTGAACGGCAGCAGCCAGCGGTGGTCGACGCCGACCAGGAGCCGGCAGAAGTGCGGGACCACGAGGCCCACGAACCAGATCGGGCCGGCGACGGCGGTGGCCGCGCCGCAGAGCAGCACCGAGCCCAGGGCGGCGAGGCCGCGGGCGAGGGCGACGCGCTCCCCGAGCCCGGCGGCCAGCTCGTCACCGAGAGCCAGGGAGTTGAGGCTGCGGGCCGAGAGCAGGCTGATCACCAGGCCGACCACGAGGAAGGGCAGCACCGGCGTGATCGTGGAGCCGGTCGCCCCGCCCACACCGCCGACCTGCCAGGACTGCACGCTGGCGGCGATGTCGCCGCGGGGCAGCGCGATGGCGGTGATGAACGACGTCAGCGCCGCCGCGGTGGCCGCTCCTGCCAGCGCGAGCTTCAGCGGCGTCGGACCGCCGCGGCCCAGGGAGCCGACGGCGTAGACGAACACCGCCGCGAGGGCGGCGCCGGCGATCGCGGTGAAGATGATGCTGGTCGCGCCGAACAGGCCGAACCAGGCCAGCCCGGCGACGACGGCGAGCGATGCGCCCATGTTGATGCCCAGGACGCCGGGGTCGGCCAGCGGGTTGCGGGTGACCCCCTGCATCACGGCGCCGGCGAGCCCGAGCGCCGCACCGACGAGCACCGCCAGGAACGTGCGGGGGATGCGCTTGGTCACCGCAGCCTCGGCGACGGTCTCCTGCGAGCCGCCGAGGGCGGCGACGATGTCGCTCCAGCCGACGCCGCGCGAGCCGATCGCCACCGAGGCGGCCATCAGCAGTGCGAGCGCCGCCAGGACGACGAGCAGCCAGAGGAACCGGACCGACCCCGGGCGCCGCCGGGTGGCGGCGTCCGGGGTCGGGACGGTCAGGACCGAGGTCACGAGGAGATCGTCACAACCAGGGTCAGGAGGCCTTGCCGGCGGCCTCGGCCAGCATGGACACGTAGTCCTCGAGGACCCAGGAGATCGCCAGGGGCGTCGGGTTGGCGGCGGTGCCGAGCGGGGTGTCGGGCAGCAGCACGATCGCGCCGTTCTTCACCGCGGGCATCTGGGAGAGCAGCGGGTCGGCGTTCAGCGCGTCCACCAGCTCCTGGTCGCCGTACGTGACGATCAGCTCGACGTCGTCCAGGGTGTCGATCTGCTCGGCGCTGATCGTGCCGGAGAACTTCTCCGGGTCGGTGGAGACGTCCTGCACGCTGGCGGGGGTCGACAGGCCGAGGTCCTCGAAGAAGGCGCTGCGGGTGTCGTACGGCGTGTAGAAGCTGACCTCGCTGAGGTCGGTCGTGTCCACGTGGGTGAGGAACATCGTCGACGTGCCCGCCAGCTGCGGGTACTCGCCGACGGTGTCGGTGATCTCCTGCTCGAGGTCGGCGATCAGCTCCTCGCCCTCGTCGGCCATGCCCATGCCGGCCGCGTTGATCTCGATCATGTCCCGCCACGAGGTCGCCCAGGGGCCCTCGGGGTAGGCGATGACCGGAGCGATCTCGCTGAGCGTGTCGTAGTCCTCCTGGGTCAGCCCGGAGTAGCCGGCGAGGATGACGTCGGGCTCGGTGTCGGCGACGGCCTCGAAGTCGATCCCGTCGGTCTCGTCGAACAGCACCGGGACGTCGGCGTCGAGCTCCTCGAGGCGCTCGCTGACCCAGGGGAGCAGGCCGTCGCCGTCGTCGTCACCGAAGTTGGCGGCCGCCATGCCGACCGGCACGACGCCGAGCGCCAGGGGCACCTCGTGGTTGGCCCAGGCCACCGTGGCCACGCGCTCGGGCTTCTCGTCGATGGTCGTGGTGCCGAGCGCGTGCTCGATGGTGATCGGCGAGAAGTCGCCGGAGCCCGAGGACTCCGGGTCGGAGTCCTCGCCGCAGGCGGCGAGGCTGCCGATCAGGAGAGTGGCGGCGGTGAGAGCGACCAGTCGTGGTGCGCGGTGCATGGTGTCCTTCCAGCGTCGTGCTGCGGGCACGGGTCAGCGCCGCAGGGGGTCTGGTCGTCGGTGGCGCTCCGGGGCGCGCGCACGGAATGTCGGCCGGGCGGCACGCTGCGGTGGATCGCCGGAGGGGCAGGCCGACAGAGCCAGGATGGTCAGGTGAGGCTCGCCTAACCTAAGCGGACCGCTCGGCGCTGTCCATCACGGAACGGTCACGATCGCGCCGTGGCCCTGTCATCATGGACACCGGCGCGGAAGCAGCCGGATCCCGGGCTGCGACCGGCGAACGGACCACGAAGGAGACCCCAGTGAGCAGCAGCGACATCCTCGAGCGGCCCGACGTCCGCGATGCCGACACCGGCAGCGCGAACGAGGTCTTCCACTACGTGCGGAAGAACAAGATCGCCGAGAGCGCGGTCATGGGCACGATGGTCGAGGCCCTCTGCGGCGAGGTCTTCCCGGTGACCAAGACCCCCAAGCCCGGCAGCCCGGTGTGCCCGGCCTGCAAGGAGGTCTACCAGCAGCTCAAGAAGGACTGAGCTACCTGCCGAGGCGGCGGGCCTCGGCGGCGAGCTTGGCCTCGCGCCGGGCCCGGCGGCGGCGCTCGTGCCGGCGCAGCGGGGCCGGCCAGCGGGCCTGGATGGTCGCGTTCAGCTCGGCGCCGAGCAGGACGGCCATGCCGAAGAAGAAGCAGAACAGCAGGATGCCGATCGGCGCGGCCAGTGCGCCGTAGGGCAGCGCCGCGGTGAGGACGTCGGCGACGTAGGTCCGCAGCACGAGGGCGGCCACCATGAAGAAGCCGAGCGCCAGCACCGCGCCCGGCAGGTGCCGGCTCCACGGCAGCCGGTTGGGCAGCGTCACGTTGTAGAAGCTGGTCAGCGCCAGCAGCAGCCCGACGAGGACCAGCGGCCAGTAGATGCCGTTGATCAGCACCGTCGCCACCGGCTGCCAGTCGGTGGGCAGCAGGTCCACCAGCACCCCGCGGCCGAGCACCAGCAGCGGCAGGGTCAGGACGGCGACGACCATGCCGACGACGAACAGCCACAGCGCCTTGAGCCGGGTGCGGATCGGTCCGCGGACGTCGCGCTGGTCGTAGGCGATGACCGTCGTGTTCATGAACGTCGCCGTCGCCGAGGAGCCGGCCCACAGCGAGAGCAGGAAGCCCAGGCTGACGACGTCGAGCCGGCCGGAACTGAGGATGTCGTTCAGCGTCGGCGCGACGAGCGAGTCGACCACATCCGGCGTGAGCACTTCCGCCGAGGCGCTGAGCAGGTTGTCCTCGATCTGCCGCACCGCATCGGCGCCGATCAGGTCACCGAGGTAGCCGAGCGACCCCAGCAACCCGATGAGCAGCGGCGGCACGGAGAGGATCTGCCAGAAGGCCGCCTCGCCGGACAGACCGAGGATGCGGTCCTGCCACGCCTTCGCGACGGTGCGGCCGAGCACCTGGAGGGGGACGCGGAGGACAGCCGGCCACGAGGCCAGCCGCTCCCGGGGCCGGTCCGCGACCCGGGTGGCGCCCGAACCCTCGGCGTCGCCCGCCGGGAGCGCTCCGGGGACGTCCCCGGCGGTGGCGCCGACGGTGCCCACGGGCTCGCCGGCCTGCGCCGGCGGACCGCTGGGCAGCACGGCGCTCATGCGCCCAGTGTGCACGTCACCGACGTCGGTCCGGGGCGCTCCCCGGCCGGGAACCGCTCCGCCGGGTGAGGTGGTCAGCGCACCCGCCGGCCACCGGGCCGCCGGCCACCGGGGGCGGGAGCCCCCGCCGGAACGGTGCCCTCGGGAGCCGCGGGCGGTACGGGGCCGCCCGGGGTCCCACCGGCCGGCGGCACGCAGTTGATGATCGCCTCGGCGTTGTAGCGGGTCTGGAAGTCCTCCCGCTTGACGACCGCACCGGTGTCCAGGTCCTTGAAGATCCGCGTCACGGTGATGTCGAAGCCCGGCACGCCGGACTGCCGGGTGCAGTTGCCGTTGTCGACCTTGTCGATGACCGCCGGCTGCCGCGGGTTGCGCCGCTCGCTGCTGACGGACTCGATCTCGTAGCGCTTGGTGCCGTAGAAGGTGACGGTCAGCGCGGACGGCGTCCACTGCGTGTCGATGAAGACGCCGGTGTCGCCGTCGTTGCGCCACTTCAGGTCGATCTGGCCCTCGTAGACCGTCGCCTCGCGCCCGGCGGGGTAGCGGCTGATGTAGAAGCTGTGCGGCTTGTGGAAGACGTCCTCGAGCCCGGCGAAGAACACCGCGTTGAACATCGTCGTGGCGAACTGGCTGATACCGCCGCCCACCGCCTGCGACAGCTGGCCGCCGCTGATGACCGCGGCGGGCACGTAGCCCTGCGCCGTGCCGCGGGGGCCGGTGAAGGTGTTGAGGCTGAAGGTCTCGCCCGGGAGCACGAGGGCGCCGTCCACCTCGGCGGCCACCACGCGGATGTTCTCGCCGCTGGCCGCGTTGCCGATGTTCGTCGTGAAGGTGCTGATCTGCTCGCGGATGCCCAGGGCCTCGGCCTCCTGCGTGGTGAAGTCGGCCGGCACGGGGCCGGGCTCGGCGGTCACCGATCGCGGGGCGGGGTCGTCCAGCACGGGCAGCAGCTGCTCGGCGAGGTGGGCGGGGTCGATCCCGGTGCCGTCGACCGAGGGCACGATGCGCACCGAGCCGCCGGCCACCTCGAACCGGGCGTCCCGGGCGGGGGAGCCGAAGACGGCCAGCTCGTCGCCGAGGGCGTTCTGCAGCGCGGCCGGGTCGATGCCGACCTCCAGGACGCCCTCCTCGGTGGGCGTGACGATGAGCGACGCGGCCAGGGCGGTGACGGGCACCTCCGCGGTGCGGCCGTCCCCGGTCACCTCCACGGGGGCGGCCAGAGCCGGCTCGACGATCTCGGCGAGCACGCGCTCGGCCTCGGGGGTGTCCACCGAGGCGGGGTCCACGGACACCGGCAGCTCGAGCGGCGCGCCGGCGTCCGCCGCGCTGGTCAGGGCGGCGGTGAGGGCCTCCTCGGCGCCGTCGCGGTCGAGCGTCCGGCCGTCGACGGGCTCGACGACGCGCGCGGTGGTGCCCTCGATGGCGATGGTGGCGTCGGCCGGTGCGCGGTCGACCTGCTCGGCGAAGGTCTCCAGCTGGGCCTCGAAGGAGCCGAGCTCGTCGGCGACGGCCGACTCGTCGACACCGATGACCGGCTCGACCTCGCGGTCGGTGAACAGCGAGGTCAGGCGCGTCCAGGGGTTCAGCGGCTGGTCGTCGGCGGCGTCGACGGTCTCCGCGGCGTCCAGGCGGAACCCGGCGCGCGTGGGGGAGAAGACGCCCTCCACGTCGTCGGCCACGATCGCCCGGTCGGCCGTCACCCGGCTGCCGAGCTCCTCGGTGAGCGTCTCCTCGGCGGCAGCGGGGGAGAGCCCGCCGATCTCGACGCCGCCGACGACGGTCGAGCGCGGGACGCTGCCGGAGGAGAGGGCGAGGTCCGCGCCGTAGACGGCGGCGAGCAGCACGACTGCGCCGGCGGGCACGAGCACTGCGGTGCGCCGCCACCAGGGGGAGCCGGCCCGCTCGCCGTCACCGGCCGGGGGCAGGCCGTCGTCGCCGCCGTGGTCACCGCCGCTGTGGTCGCCGCCGCTGTGGTCACCGCCGCCGTCGTCGTGGCCGTCGGCGTCGGCGCGGGGGAGTACCGCTGCGCCGAGGACGCCGGTCTCGTCGGCGTCCGGCTGGTCGGCGTGGTCCGCCGTCGGGGGCGCGGTCTCGGCCTCCGGGGCGCCGCTCAGCCAGTCGCGGGGGACGGGCCGGGTGTCGTCGACCTCGTCACCTGCCGGGAACGCGTCACCGGCCGGGAACGCGTTGTCCGGTCCGGGCGTGTCGGCGTCCGCCGCGGGCGTGGGTGAGGCCTCGACGGGGCGCCGGCTGTCCGGCCCGTCGGGTCGCATGCGCACGGTCTCGTCGTGTGCGGGGGGTTGCTGGGCCATGCGGGTGTCCTCCGGTCGCTGCGTACCGGGGGTGCCCGGGAACGACGGAGCCGCCGACCCTCCGTCCGCTCGGGGCGGTGCGGAGGAGTCGGCGGCGTCGTCGGGTGAGGCAGTCATCGCGGGCGCGACGATAGCGGTTCTCTCATGCAGTTACGTGCTGCTCGCCCTCGGTGTCGATGATGTCGACGGCGATGTCACGAAGCTTGCTCTCGTACTCACGCGCGTGGTGCCCGCAGAAGACGAGGTCGCTGCCACTGGCGAGTACGACTCGCACCTTGGCCAGAGCCCCACAGCGGTCGCAGTGGAAGGGAACGACGAGGTCATCGGTGGGCGGGGTCGTCGTCAGCGTCTGGGTCATCCGGCTCATCACTCGCTCTCTACCGCACGGATCCGCGGATGCGGATCGGCCTCCTGCACAGCGCCAGGATGGCCCCTCGTGTTCCCGTTCCGCTGTCGGCCAACCCGGACTCTCGGATCGAGACGAGTCCGTGATGTGCCGACGGTGGAGCGGGTTCAGCAGGGGACGTCACTGGGGTGGTACCGGTCGTGCTCGTGCTGGTCTCGCGTGCCGTTCCGGTCGGGTGACCGGAGCGGCCGTGGGTCCGCTGCTGTTCTGACGTCCCCCACGCTACGCGGTCTACCCGACAGATGTCGGTGCCAACCCGCCGCCCATGCCGTAGCGCCCCCGTCCGGGTGGGAGGGAAGACCCTTCCTGCGCCCACGTCGTGTCGCGCCGAGTGGGCCCCGGAGGGGCCCGCGCAGGTGCGACGGTGGTGCTCGTCCCCGCTGGGGCACGGCACGTGGCCGCGGTGTCGTCCGGAGGACGACAGATCATTCAGTCGAGGTAGTCGCGCAGCACCTGCGAGCGGCTGGGGTGGCGCAGCTTCGACATGGTCTTGGACTCGATCTGCCGGATCCGCTCGCGCGTGACGCCGTAGACCTGCCCGATCTCGTCGAGGGTGCGCGGCTGGCCGTCGGTGAGGCCGAAGCGCAGGCGGACGACGCCGGCCTCCCGCTCCGACAGGGTCTGCAGCACGCTGGTCAGCTGGTCCTGCATGAGCGTGAAGCTCACCGCATCGACGGCGACGACGGCCTCGGAGTCCTCGATGAAGTCACCGAGCTGGCTGTCGCCCTCGTCGCCGATGGTCTGGTCGAGGCTGATCGGCTCCCGGGCGTACTGCTGGATCTCCAGCACCTTCTCCGGGGTGATGTCCATCTCCTTGGCCAGCTCCTCCGGCGTGGGCTCGCGGCCCAGGTCCTGGAGCAGCTCGCGCTGGATGCGGCCGAGCTTGTTGATGACCTCGACCATGTGCACCGGGATGCGGATGGTGCGGGCCTGGTCGGCCATCGCGCGGGTGATGGCCTGGCGGATCCACCACGTCGCGTAGGTCGAGAACTTGTAGCCCTTGGTGTAGTCGAACTTCTCGACCGCGCGGATCAGGCCGAGGTTGCCCTCCTGGATGAGGTCCAGGAACGCCATGCCGCGGCCGGTGTAGCGCTTGGCGAGCGACACGACGAGGCGCAGGTTGGCCTCGAGCAGGTGGTTCTTGGCGCGCTCGCCGTCTCGGATGATCCAGTTGAGGTCGCGGCGCATCTGCGGGGAGAGCTTGATGCCCTCCTCCTCGACCTGGCGCAGCCGCTCGGAGCCGTAGAGCCCGGCCTCGATCCGCTTGGCGAGGTCGACCTCCTCCTCGGCGTTGAGCAGGGCGACCTTGCCGATCTGCTTGAGGTAGGCCCGGACGGAGTCGGCGGAGGCGGTGAGCTCGGCGTCCTTGCGTGCCTGGCGCAGCGCCTCGGACTCCTCCTCCTCGTCCCACTCGAAGTCGGTGCCCGGCTCGGCGGCCTCGTCCTCGGCGGGAGCGACCTCGACGCCGTCCTTGCCGGTCAGGACCGTCTCGTCGAGGGTGAGCCCCTCCGAGCCGGCGTCGACCACGGCGACGGCCGACCCGTCGGCGGCCACGGCGGTCAGCACGGTGCCCTCGCCGGCGGTGGTGGAGGGGGTGATCACCGGCTTCGCCTTGCCGCCCTTCGCAGCTGCCTTGGCGGTGGCGGGCTTCTTCGCCGGCGCCTTCTTCGCGGGAGCGGCCACGTCGGCGCTCTCCGGAACCGCAGCCGTCGTCCTCGAGGCGCGGGTGCCGGCGGCGACGGTCCTGGACCGCTTCGTGGTGCTCGCGTCGGCAGATTCCGGTGCTGGCTGGTCGGCGGGCACTCAGGTTCCTTCCCGTGCTGGGGCGTACGCCAGGGGACCGTCTGGTCCTCGGGTAACGGCCCCAGTTCCGGCCCTCCGGCGTCAGGGACCTCGACCGACCTGCGCGGGGTTTGACCGCTGGTCGGGCGGGGGATCCCTCCCGGCTGGAGGACGTCGGCCCGGGGCGTGCTCATTGTAACGACGGGCCCCGGCGTTTCCACCGTCCAGCGCACCGGATCCCGGTCCCGGCGGCGAACAGGCGGAGCCGATCGGGATCAGTGATCCGGCCGCTCGGAGGCCGCCAGGGCCGCGCCGACGATGCCCGCGTCGTTCTGCAGCTGGGCCGGGACGACGGGGGTCCGGGTGCTGAGCAGCGGCACCCACTTGTGCGCCTTCTTGCTGACCCCGCCGCCCACGATGATCAGGTCGGGCCAGACGCCGGCCTCGAGCACGTCCAGGTACCGGTCGACGCGGCCGGCCCACTCCGGGTAGCTGAGGTCCTCGCGCTCCCGGGCGGAGGCCGCGGCCCGCTTCTCGCCGTCCTCGCCGTCGACCTGGATGTGGCCGAACTCGGTGTTGGGCACCAGGTGCCCGTCGACGAACAGGGCGCTGCCGATGCCGGTGCCGAACGTCAGCATCAGGACGACGCCCTTCCGGTCGCGACCCGCGCCGTACCGCATCTCGGCCAGCCCGGCCGCGTCGGCGTCGTTGAGCGTCTCCACCGTCCCGGGGACGTGGGCGCCCAGACCGGCGTCGACGTCGGTCCCGATCCAGCTCCGGTCCACGTTGGCCGCGGTGTGCGCCACGCCCTGCTTCATGACGCCGGGGAAGGTGACGCCGATGCGACCGGTCCAGCCGAAGGACTCCACGATCCGGCCGACGACGCCGTAGACAGGGTCGGGGAGCGCGGGTTGCGGCGTCTCGATCCGCAACCGCTCACCGACCAGCTCCCCCTTCTCGAGGTCCACCAGGCACCCCTTGATGCCGCTGCCGCCGATGTCCACACCGAAGCCCTGCATCGGCCCAGGCTAGTGAGGGGCCCCGAGGGACTCCCCGCTGCGGGAGGATCGACCCGTGACCGCAGCCTCCGGTGCTCCCACACCCGACCCTTCGGCGCTGCTGGCGCTGGCCGTCGCCACCGCCCGGGAGGCGGCCGAGCTGGTGCGCCTCGGCCGCGCCACCGCGGCCGACGACGTGTCGGTCAAGTCCAGTTCCGTGGACGTCGTGACCGCCGTGGACACCGCCAGCGAGCACCTGATCGTCGGGCGGCTGCTGGGCGCCCGACCCGACGACGGCGTGCTGGGGGAGGAGGGCGCCGAACGGGCCGGGACCACCGGCGTGCGCTGGGTGGTCGACCCGATCGACGGCACGGTGAACTTCCTCTACGACCTGCCGGCCTACGCCGTCTCCATCGCCGCCGAGGTCGACGGCGTCGTCCGCGCGGGCGTCGTCCTCAACGTCGCGACCGGCGAGCTCTTCACCGCCGTCACCGGGGGCGGCGCCTTCCTCGCGACGCCGGCCGCGCCGGAGCCGGTGCGGCTGACCGCCGGCGCAACGACCGCGCTGGAGCACAGCCTCGTGGCGACCGGCTTCGGCTACCGCGTCGAGCAGCGACGGGCCCAGGGTGCCGTGGTGGCCGCGCTGCTCCCGCGGGTCCGGGACATCCGCCGGCACGGCAGCGCGGCGCTGGAGCTGTGCGCGGTCGCGGCCGGGCGGGTGGACGCCTACTACGAGGCCGACCTCCAGCCCTGGGACCACGCCGCCGGAGCGCTGATCGCCGCCGAGGCCGGCGCGGTGGTGAGCGGGCTGGCCGGCAGGCCGCTCGGCGAGCCGATGGTCGTGGCGGCCGCGCCGGGGATCGGCGAGGCGTTCGGGGACCTGCTGGTCGAGCTGCACCCGTAGCCGGGCGCCGGGCCGACTCAGCAGTCGGCGGCGGCCTCCTCGGCCGGCGCGAGCGCGGCGGTGACGTCGTCGTCGGTGGCCAGGCTCTCGCCGATCACGAATTCCGGGCCGAGCACGAGGTCCACCTGCTGGGTGGCGCGGATGTCCTGCCACAGTTCGGCACCCGGCAGGTACAGGGCCACGAACGCCGCGGTGCCCTTGCCGCTGGGCCCGTGCCGCACCTCGCCGACGCCGGTCACCTCGCGACCGCTCCGGTCGTTGGCGACCTCGGCGATGGTGAACCCGCGCGCGCCGAGGTCGTCGGCGACGGACTGGGCCAGGCCGGCCTGGTCGGAGGCGTTGTAGACGCGGACCGACACCGTGGCCGGGTCCAGGGCCTGCGGCGCGGCCTCGGCCTCGGCGCAGGCGGCGTCCTGCTCGGCCCGGAGTTCGGCGTCCTGCCGGAAGACGTTCCACCAGACGCCGAGGGCGACCAGCGCGAGCACCAGCAGGAAGATCAGCGGCGGCAGCGGCCGCCGCCCGCTGCGGGTGCGCACCGGGGGGCGTTCGGTGCGCAGCGTCGTCACGCCCGGGATCCTAGGGCCGGACCGGCCGGCTAGATGGCACCGTCCTCGAGCGCGGCGCGTCCCAGTTCGACGACCGGGTCGATGCGCTCGGCGTAGCCGCTGGTGTTCTTCCCGGCCATCGCGCCGGCCGCCGAGCGGGCGACGATGCCGGCGATGATCGCGGCGAACTTGAAGAAGGCGAAACCGACGTACCAGTTGAGGTCGGCCAGGTCCACGCCCGTGCGCTGGGCGTACCGCTCCGCAGCCTCGAGGCGGGTCGGGAAACCGGGCAGGGTGGTCAGCGCGCTCTGGGTCGAGGCGCGGTCCTCGCCGGCCTGCGGCCAGTAGACGAACATCATCCCGATGTCGGTGAGCGGGTCGCCCAGCGTCGACATCTCCCAGTCCAGGACCGCCTTGATCCGGCCCGGCTCGGCCGGGTCGAGCAGGCAGTTGTCCAGCCGGTAGTCGCCGTGCACGATGCCCGAGCGCTGGGTGGTCGGCACCGTCTCGGCGAGCCGGGCTGCCAGGGCGTCGAGATCCGGGCGGTCGCGGTCGCGGGTGGCGTCCCACTGCTTGGTCCAGCGTCGCACCTGGCGCGCGGCGAACCCCTCGGGCCGGCCGAAGTCGCCCAGCCCGACGGCCTCGTGGTCGACCGAGTGCAGGTCGGCCAGGACGTCGATGAGCCCCTCACCGACGGCGCGGCGCTGCTCGGGCTCGTCGGCGTACCCGGGCGGGAAGGCGTTGACGGCGTGGATGCCGACGACCCGCTCCATGACGTAGAAGGGCGCACCGAGCACGGACTCGTCCGTGCACATGTGCAGCGTCCGGGGCACCGGGACGGCGGTGCCGTCCAGCGCGGAGATGACCCGGTGCTCCCGGGCCATGTCGTGCGCCGTCGCCAGCACCGCACCGGTCGGGGGGCGCCGGAGGATCACCGCGTCGTCCGGGGAACCGTCCTTCGGCGTCACGACGTAGGTGAGGTTCGACATACCGGCGGCGATGAGATCGACGGTCACCTCCTGCCACCGCTGATCGCCCAGCGCATGCGCCAGGTAGGGGCCCACGACGGTCGGATCAGCACCCACAGGAGTCGTCACGGCGGCAGGGTAACCTCTGCCGCTCCGCAGCCCGGACGCCCGTCCACGGGCCCGATGTGTCGCCCGTGACTCCTCGGGCACAAACCGAGCCCGTACGGCGTTGGGCGGCTGCCGGTCCTGTCCACCGTCCACCTAGACGGCAGGGCGTGACCGGTACGGAGCAGGGCGCCGCTCGTGCGGACCCCTGCCGCAGACACACCGATCGCCCACCGGCGACCGGCCGAGACGACGGAGCCCACCCGGCACCGCGTCAGCAGAAGCGGGCGCCCGCCGCCCGCGAGAACCCGGAGGAGGGGCACCCCATGGCCACCGACTACGACGCCCCGCGCCGCAACGAGGCCGACGAGCTCGGCGAGGACTCGCTCGAGGAGCTCAAGGCCCGACGGGCCGAGGCCCAGTCCTCGTCCGTCGACGTCGACGAGACCGACTTCAACGAGAACCTCGAGCTGCCCGGCGCAGACCTCTCGAACGAGGAGCTCACCGTCCGCGTGCTGCCCAAGCAGGAGGACGAGTTCACCTGCTCGCGCTGCTTCCTGGTGCAGCACCGCAGCCGGCTCGCCGCGACCAAGGGCGACGACCTGTACTGCCGCGACTGCGCCTGACGAACGACCGCTGACCCCCGCACGACGTGCGGGGGTCGAGGGACGCCGGGGGAGGGGAGCCCATGACCGAGCACTCGCCGCGCGTCGGGGCGCCCCGTGACGTCCCGCCGCCCCGGCCGGTCCCGCCGGTCCCGGTCCCGGTCGAGGAGAGCGGGCTCGGTCGTGCCGCCCGCGCCCTCGCCGACGCCGTCTCCGGTCTGCTCGGCAGCGCCGAGCCGGCTCCGGGTCCGGCGGCCGACGAAGCGCCGGGCGAGCCGCCCGGCCGCTCCACGGGGACCGGGCTGCGCGACGTGCTCGGCGCCGTGGTCACGGCCGTGGGTGCCGCCGTCGGCGGCAGCCGCGAGGCCCCGCCGCAGGGGTCGGCCCCCGCGGACGGCCCCGCCGCCGAGCCGGGCCGCTCGCCCGGCGCCGTCCTGGGCGACCTGCTGTCGGCCGCCGCTCCGCGGCTGCCCGTCCGGGACGCCGCACGGTTGCGGGCGGCGCACCCCGGCACCCCCGACGCCGAGATCGCGGACGCGCTCGTCGCCCGCGCGGCCCGGCTCACCGCCGGCATCGGCGCAGCCACCGGGGGGTTCTCGGCGGCGCACTGGTTCGCGCCGCCGTCGCTGCTCGCCGTCCCGCTCGAGCTGGGCGCGGAGACGCTGCTCACCGCCGCGGTCGAGGTCGTGCTGATCGGCGAGCTGCACGAACTGCACGGCCGGCCGGCGCCCGGCGACGCCCGGGCGCGCGGGGCGGCCTACCTGTCCAGCTGGTCGGCGCAGCGCTCCGTGCAGAGCGCGGCGGGGTTCGGCTCCGTCCTGGGCGCCGCCGGCCTGACGGCGCTCCGGCGGCGCGTCGGCCGCCGGCTGGTCGGGAACGTGCCGGCCGCGGCACCGCTCCTGCTCGGGGCCGCGCTGGCCGGCCGCAGCAACCGCCGGGCCACCGAGACGCTGGCCCGACGGGTGCTGCGCGACCTGCGCGGCGGGGCCTGAACCCCCTGCCCCGGGCCGGCGCGAGCACGGCGTCGCCCGGCGCGGCTAGGGTCGCCGACGTGCCCGACCTCCCCCCGTCCGACGTGGACGTGCCGGTCTCGCTGCTCTCTCCCGAGGGCACCGTGCCGCGCTACGCGCTGCCGGGCGACGCCGGAGCCGACCTGACCCTCGCCGAGGACGTCGAGCTGGCGCCGCTGCAGCGCGCGCTGGTCGGCACGGGTGTCGCCGTGGCGATCCCCGAGGGCTACGCCGGCTTCGTGCACCCACGGTCCGGCCTGGCCCACCGCCTGGGCCTGAGCCTGGTCAACGCGCCCGGGACGATCGACTCCGGTTACCGGGGCGAGATCAAGGTGAACCTGGTCAACCTCGACCCGGCGGCGACGCTGACCCTCCGGCGTGGCGACCGCGTCGCCCAGCTGGTGGTGCAGCCGGTGGTCCGGGCCCGGTTCGTGCCGGTGGACCGGCTCCCCGGCAGCGAGCGGGGAGCGGGCGGGCACGGCTCGACGGGAGTCGCGAGCACCGTGGACGAGGAGCAGGGCTGACATGCCGCTAGGACGACGACGCAACCGGATCGACCGCAGCCTGCGCGAGCGCGGCGTGCCGCCGGAGCCGCAGGTGCGCGAGCGCGACGTGCAGGAGACCACCGGCCCCTGGGACGTCGCCGACGCCCCCGAGGACGGCATCACCCGGCTCGACCTGGGCGCGCTGCGGCTGCCCGCCCGGCCCGGCATGGAGCTGCGGGTGGACCTCAACCCGCAGGGCCAGGTGGTCGGGGCGACGCTGCGCTCGGGGGACTCGCTGCTGCAGGTGGCCGCCTTCGCCGCCCCGCGGGCCGCCGGCATCTGGGACGACGTGCGCGCGGACATCGCGACGACCGCCTCGGGTCAGGGCGCGTCGCTGCGCGAGGTCGAGGGCCCCTTCGGCCCCGAGCTCGCCGGCACGGTCGTCGCCGCTCCGCCGGCCCAGCCCGGGCAGCCCGCACCGGAGCCGACCCGGCGCCCGGCGCGCTTCCTCGGCGTCGACGGCCCGCGCTGGTTCCTGCGTGGCACGATCAGCGGGCCGGCCGCCTCCAGCCCCGAGGCGGCCACCGCGCTCGAGGACGCCTTCCGCGCCGTCGTCGTCGTCCGCGGGCCGGAGCCCATGCCGGTGCGCGAGGCGCTGCCGCTGACCCTGCCGGCCGAGGCCGCCGCCCGGATCGCCGCCCAGCAGCAGGCCGCCGCCGGTGGCGCCGCGGGCACCCCGCCGCGCACGCCCCCCGCTGGGGGGAGCGGTGGCGGCGCTGCCGCCCCCGGCGGCACTACGCTGGGCCCGTGACCGAGACCCGTCCGGTCGGCTGGTTGTCGCGGACCCTGCAGCGGCTGACCGCCGACGACCACACCATCGACGCCGAGGAACTGCGCGCCGAGTCGGCGAGCGCCGGCTGCGAGCCGCTGAGCTCCTGCCGCAAGGGCGAGGTCGTGACGGTGACCGGCCGGCTGAAGTCGGTCGTCTACACCCCGCGGGAGACCGTGCCCACGCTCGAGGCGGAGCTGTTCGACGGGTCCGGTTCGGTGACGCTGGTCTGGCTGGGCCGCCGACGGATCGCCGGCATCGAGCCCGGGCGCACGCTCACCGCGCGCGGCCGGTTCGCCGCCTTCGACGGCAAGCGGGTCATCTACAACCCCTGGTACGAGCTCGGCTCCTGCTGAGCGCCGGGCGTCCGTGAGCGAGCACGAGAGCAGTTCGAGCGGCCCCGTGCCGTCCCCGGACGACGAGCGCCGGACCGGCTCGGGCGACGACGCCGGCGCGTCCCCGCTCGTCTTCGACCGGCACCTGGTGCTGGAGCAGCTCGGCGGCTGGCGCGGCATGGTCGACGCCACGGTGCCGACCCTGGCCTTCATCGTGGCCAACGGCATCGCCGGGCTCCGGCCCGGCATCTGGGCCGCGCTCGGCAGCGCGGTGCTGATCTTCGCGCTCCGGCTGGCCCGGCGGCAGAGCGTGCAGCAGGCGGTCAGCGGCCTGTTCGCCGTCGGCGTCGCGGTGGCCATCGCGGCCGCCACCGGCCAGGCCCGGGACTTCTACGTCCCGGGCATCCTGCGCAACGCCGTCCTCACCGTGGTGCTGCTGGGCTCCGTCGTCCTCCGCCGTCCGCTCGTGGGCGTCATCGCGGAGTTCCTGGCCCCGAGCCACCTGGGGGCGATGGCCGCACCCGGCTCGGCGTTCCCCGGGATGCGCGGCCGGGTGGACCGCGCCCGCGCCGCCGCGCACCCGGCGCCGCGCGATCCGGCGACCGGGCGGCCGCAGCCGGACCCGGAACCCGAGCGGCCCTGGCGCGAGGACCCGCGGCTGGTCCGGGCGTACGGGTGGCTGACCGTGCTGTGGGCCGCGGTGTTCCTCCTGCGGGCCGCCGTGCAGGGCTACCTGTACCTCGGCAGCGAGGGCGGCGACGCCACCGACCTGGGCATCGTCTCGCTGCTGCTGGGCGTCCCGGTCACCGCCGTCGAGGTGGTCGTGACGCTGTGGGTCGTGTCCCGGCTGCACCAGCACCGCTCGGCGGCCGGCCCCGCCGAGGGGCCGGAGGAGCGGCCGCCCGCCTGATCAGGCGGTGCGTCCGCCGTCCGCCTCCGGGGCGAAGACGGTCTTCAGCTGGTCCTCCACCTCGGCGTGGGTGATGAACAGCAGCTCGTCCCCGGCCTCCAGCGGCTCGTCCGGGGACGGCGTGATGACCCGCTCGCCGCGCAGGATCGCGGTCAGCACCGTCTCGCGGGGGAGCGGCACCTCGCGCAGCGCCCGGCCCACCCACGGGGTGTCCTCGGCGAGGGTGATCTCGACCAGGTTGGCCGCGCCCTTGCGGAAGCTCATCAGCCGGACGACGTCGCCCACGGTGACGGCCTCCTCGACCAGGGCGGCGAGCACCCGCGGGGTCGAGACGGCGACGTCGACGCCCCACGCCTCGGTGTAGAGCCACTCGTTGCGCGGGTCCTTGACCCGGGCGACGACGCGGTTGACCGCGAACTCCGTCTTGGCCAGCAGCGACACGACGAGGTTGGCCTTGTCGTCCCCGGTGGCCGCCACGACGACGTCGCAGGTGGCCAGCTGGGCCTCCTCCAGGGAGGAGACCTCGCAGGCGTCGGCCTGCACCCACTCGGCACCCGGCACCGCCTTGGTGCGCACCTTGCGGGGGTCCTTCTCGATCAGCATCACGGTGTGCCCGTTGCCGAGCAGCTCGCCGGCGATCGACCGGCCGACGGCGCCGGCACCGACGATGGCGACGCGCATCAGTGCTCGCCTCCCTGGGGGCCGCGCTCGACGGCCTCGTGCACCCGGCCGGTGATCTCGTCGGTCACGGCGACGACGAGCTGGTCGCCGTCCTGCAGGATCGTCGAGGCCGTGGGCAGCTGGGACTCGCCGAAGCGCACCAGCCACGCGGCGCGGGCGCCGGTGGCGGCCTCCAGCTCCGTCAGCCGGCGGCCGATCCAGCCCTCGGTGACGGTGATGCGCATGAGCGAGACCTTGCCGGTGGGCTCCCGCCACAGCTCGCTCACCTTGACCGAGAGCAGCTCGCGGATCAGCCGGTTCACCGTCCACGGCACGGTGGCGACGCTCGGGATGCCCATCCGCTCGTAGACCTCGGCGCGCTTGGAGTCGTAGATGCGGGCGACGACGTGCTGGACGCCGAAGGTCTCGCGGGCCACCCGCGCGCTGATGATGTTGGAGTTGTCACCGCTGCTGACCGCGGCGAAGGCGCCGGCCGAGTCGATCCCGGCGTCGAGCAGCGTCTGCCGGTCGAAGCCTAGACCGGTGATCTGGCGCCCGCCGAAGTCGGGGCCGAGCCGGCGGAACGCGGCGGGATCCTGGTCGATCACCGCGACGCTGTGCCCGACCTCCTCGAGCCGGCGGGCGACGGCGGAACCGACCCGACCGCAGCCCATGACGACCACGTGCACGTGCAGCTCCCACGGGACAGCGCGCCGGCGGCCGTCCGCCCGCGCATCGGGCGCGAAGCTACACCCGTGACCGGCGCCGTACCGGGCGCGACCTGGCCGCCTCACCCGTGTGAGGAGCGGTACAGCCCGTCGGCCCCGGGCGGGCCCCCGCCGTCCGTACCATCGCCGCCGTGCCCACGCTGTCCGACCTCGGGCAACTCCCGAAACGCCTCGTCCTGGGGCGTGCCGTGCGCAGCGACCGCCTCGGCGAGTCCCTGCTGCCCAAGCGGTACGCGCTGCCCATCTTCGCCAGCGACCCGCTCTCCTCCGTGGCCTACGCCACGCAGGAGATCCTCATCGTCCTGACGCTCGCCGGGACGGCGTTCCTCTACCTGACGCCGTGGCTGGCGGCGGGCGTCGTGCTGCTGCTCGTCACGGTGGTGCTCAGCTACCGCCAGGTCGTGCACGCCTACCCCTCGGGCGGAGGTGACTACGAGGTCGCGATGAAGAACCACGGGCAGTTCGCCGGGCTCGTCGTCGCCAGCGCGCTGCTCACCGACTACGTGCTCACCGTGGCCGTCTCGGTGTCGGCCGGCACCGACAACATCATCTCGGCGTTCCCCGGGCTGGACGAGCACCGCGTGCTCATCGCCGTGGTCCTCGTCGCGCTCCTCGCCGCCGCCAACCTGCGCGGGGTGCGCGAGTCCGGCAAGGCGTTCGCCGCACCCACCTACCTCTTCATCACCGGCATCTTCATCCTCATCGGCACCGGTCTGGTCCGCTGGTTCTTCAGCGACGGCGGGCTGGTCGCCGAGACGGCGCAGTACACCGTCTCGCCCGAGCCCGAGTACACGCAGCTGGGTGGCCTGGCGCTGCTGTTCTTCGCGCTGCGCGCCTTCGCGTCCGGCTGCACCGCGCTCACCGGGGTCGAGGCCATCGCCAACGGCGTCCCGGCCTTCCGCCCGCCCAAGAGCAGGAACGCCGCGGCGACGCTGGTGCTCATGGGCGGCATCGCGGCCACGATGTTCGCCGGCGTCACGGCGCTGGCGCTGATGAGCGACGTCAAGTACGTCGAGCACCCCTGCGACCTCGAGGGCTTCGCGAACTGCGAGACCGAGCCGCAGCGCACCGTCATCGCGCAGCTCGCTGCCGCGACCTTCGGCGGGGACACCTCGGTCGGCTTCTTCTACATCCAGGCCGCGACCGCGCTCGTGCTCGTGCTCGCCGCCAACACGGCGTTCAACGGGTTCCCGCTGCTGGGGTCGGTGCTCGCGCAGGACCGCTTCATGCCCCGGCAGCTGCACACCCGCGGCGACAAGCTGGTGTTCAGCAACGGCATCCTGCTGCTCGCCGGCTTCGCGATGCTGCTGATCGTGGCCTTCGACGCCGACGTCACCCGGCTGATCCAGCTCTACATCATCGGCGTCTTCACCAGCTTCAGCATCGGCCAGTGGGGGATGGTGCGGCACTGGAACCGGGAGATGCAGGCGACCCAGGACCCGCTGGAGCACCGCCGGATGCGCCGCTCGCAGATCATCAACACCCTGGGCGGCACGCTCACGACCGTGGTCCTGGTGATCATCGTGATCACGAAGTTCACGCACGGTGCGTGGCTGGTCATCGTGGCGATGCCCGTCCTGTTCGGCCTGATGCGGGGGATCAACCGGCACTACTCGCACGTCTCGGAGCAACTGGTGCCCGACGGCGACGCCCGCACGCTGCCGAGCAGGGTGCACGCCGTCGTCCTCGTGTCGAAGGTGCACAAGCCGACGCTGCGCGCGCTCGCCTTCGCCCGGGCCACGCGGCCCGACGAGCTCACCGCCCTCACCGTCAACGTCGACGACGCCGAGACCCGCGCGGTGCAGGCGGCCTGGGAGCGGTTCGACATCCCCGTGCCGCTCACCGTGCTGGAGTCGCCGTACCGCGAGATCACCCGGCCGGTCATCGACTTCGTGAAGAACATCCGCCGGAACAGCCCGCGCGAGCTGGTCGTGGTCTTCGTCCCGCAGTACGTCGTCGGCCACTGGTGGGAGAACCTGCTGCACAACCAGAGCGCGTTGCGGCTGCGCGCGCGCCTGCAGTTCCAGCCCGGCGTCATGATCACCACCGTGCCGTGGCAGCTGGAGAGCTCGCTGGGGCGGGACGGCGGGGAGCGCGGCGGCCCCGCGCCGGGCGACCTGCGGCGCGGGCTGACCGACGACAACCTCGACTCGACCCCCTATGGCTGAGCGCCGCGGACGCCGGCCGGCCCGCCCGGCGCGTGCGGCCGGCCCCCGGCCGGACCGCGGCGGTGGCTGGACCGGCACCGAGTTCGAGGTGACCGTCGGCCCGGTCGCGCACGGCGGTCACTGCGTGGCCCGGCACGAGGGACGGGTCGTCTTCGTGCGGCACAGCCTGCCCGGCGAGCGGGTCGTGGTGCGGGTGACCGAGGACCGGCACCCCGGCTTCTGCCGCGCGGACGCGGTCGAGGTGCTCGAGGCCTCGCCGTCGCGGGTCGAGCGGCCCTGCCCCTACAGCGGGCCCGGCCTGTGCGGGGGCTGCGACTGGCAGCACGTGGACCCGGCCGAGCAGCGCCGGCTCAAGGCTGCCGTGGTCCGCGAGCAGCTGGCCCGGCTGGCCCGGCTCCACGACGTCGACGTGGTCGTGGAGGAGCTCCCGGGCGGGCCGCTGCGCTGGCGCTCGCGGGCCCGGTTCGCCGTCGACCGCACCGGTGCGCCCGGGCTGCGCCGGCACCGCTCGCACGACGTCGTGGTCCTGGACGACTGCCCGATCACCGTCGAGCCGGCCGCGCAGGCCGTGCTGGGGCGGACGTGGCCGGGCGCCGGCGCGGTCGACGTGTCCATCGACTCCACCGGCGCGGTGACCACCAGCCGGCTGGACCGCGCCGGACGGGCGACGTCGAGCCGCGTGGTCCGGCCCGGTGGCGACCTGCCGGAGGAGCCGGCCACACGGGCCGAGCGGCGCGCCGGCGGGCGCGACTGGGAGGTGGAGGGCACCGGGTTCTGGCAGGTGCACCCCGCCGCCGCCGACGCCCTCGTCGGGGCGGTGGCGGAGTTCGCCGCCGTCCGGCCGGGGGAGACGGTGCTCGACCTGTACGCGGGCGCCGGGCTGTTCGGTGGAGCCCTGGCGCCGGTGGTGGGGGAGACCGGCCGGGTGGTCTGCGTGGAGTCCGACCCGGGCGCCTGCGCCGCCGCGGACGCCAACCTCGCCGACCTGCCGCACGCCGAGGTCTGGCAGGGCGAGGTCGATGCCGAGGGGCTGCGCGAGCTGCTCGAGGAGCTGGGCACCCCGCCCGACGTCGTCGTCCTGGACCCGCCGCGGGCCGGCGCGGGCCCGGCCGTGAGCCGGCTGCTCGCCGGCACCGGTGCACGGGCCGTCGTCTACGTCGCCTGCGACCCCGCCGCCCTGGCCCGGGACGTCGCCGCCTTCGGCGAGGCCGGCTACCGGTTGGCCGGCATCCGCGGGTTCGACGCCTTCCCGATGACTGCGCACGTGGAGTGCGTCGCGCTGCTGGTCCCGGCCTGAAGACCCGCAGGGTGGCGGCAAGGCTCACGCCCGGAATCACCCGCGGAGAGACGGTTGGCTACCGTTCAGGGGTGCCCACGTGGGAATACGCCTCGGTCATCACAGCCAACGATGCGGAGTCGGAGCGGGCCGGGGTGAGCGTCAAGCTCCCCGGCGGTGCGTCGGAACGCCAGCAGGGCGACACCAGCACCGTGCTCAACCAGCTCGGCGCCCAAGGGTGGGAGCTGGTCAGCTACCACTCCAGCGGCGCCGGGACCTGGGGGTTCGAGCAGTTCTGGCTCAAGCGCCAGAGCGAGTCATAGCGTCCCTCGTCCTGTGCCGGTCGAACATCTGTTCGACCGATGCGGCACACTGGTGCGGTGGACGCGACGGTGCCGCCGGGCTGGCCGGACGAGGTCCGGCCCCAGGGCGCCCCTGACTGGGAGCGCACGGCCGTGGCCTGGCTGTTCGACCTCGTCCCGCCGGACTACCGGGCGCACGAGGTGCTGCGCCGGTACCCCGTGCTGCTGGCCCGGTTCGCCGCCGACCACGTCGCCGCCGGGCTGGAGGCGGCCCGCGCGGGCTGGCGAACCGTCCGGGTCGAGCTCGCCGACCAGCTCCCCGCCGAGGCGATCGAGGCGGCGATGCGTGCCTACGAGCGCGAGGGCGCCCGGCTGGCCGCCGCGGCGCGCGGCGTCGAGGTCGTCGCCGGGGCCTTGCGCGGGGAGCGCTGGGTACCGCGGCTCTAGGACATCGCTGTGAGGTGCGTCCAGGGCGGGCTCTCGACCGGAAGAGATCCACGACCGCACGTACAGTTGACGGGCGGTGTGCACGCACTGCCGCGCACCTGCCGCCGACGGAGAGGATGACACCCCACCGTGTCGCTCCTGCGATCGCTCTCCGGCCCGGAGGAACTCCGCGCGCTGGCCCCCGAGCAGCTGCCCGTCCTCGCCGCGGAGATCCGCGACGCGCTGGTCACCAGCGTGGCGAAGACCGGTGGGCACCTCGGCCCCAACCTCGGCTGCGTCGAGCTGACCATCGCCCTGCACCGGGTGTTCGACAGCCCGCGCGAGCCGATCGTCTTCGACACCGGCCACCAGTCCTACGTGCACAAGATGCTCACCGGCCGGACCGAGGACTTCGAGCGGCTGCGCCAGCGCGGCGGCCTGTCCGGCTACCCCAGCCGGGCCGAGAGCGAGCACGACTGGGTGGAGAACAGCCACGCCTCGACGTCGCTCTCCTACGCCGACGGGCTGGCCAAGGCCTTCGCCATCCGCGGTGACTCCCGTCCCGTCGTCGCCGTCATCGGGGACGGCGCGCTGACCGGTGGCATGGCCTGGGAGGCGCTGAACAACATCGCCGCCGCGCAGGACCGGCCGGTCGTCATCGTGGTCAACGACAACGGCCGCTCGTACTCGCCGACCATCGGTGGCGTCGCCGACGCGCTGGCCACCCTGCGGCTGCGCCCCGGCTACGAGAACGCCCTGCTGCAGGTGCGCCAGGCGCTGCACCGCGCCCCGGTCGTCGGCTCCGCGCTGTACGACGCGCTGCACGCCATCAAGAAGGGCCTCAAGGACGTCCTGTCCCCGCAGGGCATGTTCGAGGACCTCGGCATGAAGTACGTCGGCCCCGTCGACGGGCACGACATCGAGGTCATGGAGTCCGCGCTGCGCCGGGCCCGCTCGTTCGGCGGGCCGGTGATCGTGCACGCCGTCACGACCAAGGGCTTCGGGTACGCGCCGGCCGAGACCGACCTGATCGACGCCTGGCACGCGACCGGGATCTTCGACCCCGACAGCGGCGCCAGCGTGCGCAAGACGGGCCGGCCCTGGACCGACGCGTTCTCCGACGAGCTGGTCCGGGTGGGCGCGGAGCGCCCCGACGTGGTCGCCATCACCGCGGCGATGCTGCACCCGACCGGGCTGGCCGCCTTCGCCGAGCGGTTCCCCGAGCGCACCTTCGACGTCGGCATCGCCGAGCAGCACGCGCTGACCTCCGCCGCCGGCCTGGCGATGGCCGGGATGCACCCCGTCGTCGCCGTGTACTCCACGTTCCTCAACCGGGCGTTCGACCAGCTGCTCATGGACGTCGCCCTGCACCGCCAGCCGGTGACCGTGGTGCTCGACCGCGCCGGCGTGACCGGTGAGGACGGCGCCTCGCACAACGGCATGTGGGACATGTCGATCGCGTCGATCGTGCCCGGCGTGCACCTGGCCGCGCCGCGCGACGAGGCGACGCTGCGCGAGGCGCTGCGCGAGGCCGTCGCGATCTCCGACGGGCCGTCCGTCGTCCGCTTCCCCAAGGGCGTCCTGCCGCCGGACCTGCCGGCCCTGGAGCGCCGTGGCCCGGTCGACGTGCTCCGGCGGGGCGAGGGTGACGACGTGCTGCTCGTCGCCGTCGGCTCGATGGTCCCGACGTGCCTGGCCGCCGCCGAGCGCGCGGCCGACCACGGCATCGGGGTCACGGTCGTCGACCCGCGCTGGGTGCTCCCGGTCTCCGACGAGCTGGTGGCGCTGGCAGCCGGCCACCGGCTCGTGGTCACCGTCGAGGACGGTGGCCGCGCCGGGGGTGTGGGCACGACCCTGACCCAGGCGCTCCAGGACCGCGAGATCGACGTGCCGGTGCGCGCTCTCGGCCTGCCGCAGCAGTTCTTCGACCACGGCAGCCGCGGGCAGGTGCTGGCCGACGTCGGCCTCACCGAGCAGGACGTCGCCCGCCGGATCACCGAGTGGAGCGCGACCCTCGGCGAGCGGCGCGAGCAGCAGGTCGCCGAGCGGGTGGACGGCGCCCAGGCGTGAACCTCGTCATCGCCGAGATCCAGGTGGCGCCCTCGCCGCCCGGGACTCCCGATGACCCGCACGCCCACGTCGAGGCCGCGATCGCGGTGATCCAGGCGTCCGGCCTGCGCTACGAGGTCGGCGCGCTCGGCACCACGCTCGAGGGCGAGGCCGACGCGGTCTGGGCGACCCTGCGTGCCGCCCACGAGGCGATGATCGCCGCCGGCGCGACCGGCGGGCTCTCGCACATCAAGGTCGCCTCGGTGCACCGCACGATGGACAGCCTCACCCGCAAGTTCCGCTGAGCCGCCCCCTCGCCACGCGATCCCACCCGCGCCGTGCGGCAGCCACCCTCGGCGCCGATCGCGGGGACCGCTGCGACACCGCGAGCCCGACGGGTCCGCCGCTGGTACCGCGATGCCCGCTGACCCGAACCGTGCCGGGACGGTCCAGGTCACGGTCGCGCAAACCCGCGACAAGTGTGCTTGCGGTCACACTCGGGGAGTCGCAGGATGTGCGCCGCGGGAATTTGTATGCAACCCCAACAAAAGGCGGGTCCCCCTCATGGCGCGACGGAGCACCCTGACGACGGCGATCGCGGCCGCCCTCGTCCTCGGTCTTGCTGCATGTGGCAGCGACGACGACGGCGGCGACAGCGGCGGCGGTGGTGGCGGCGAGGCCGAAGGCAAGGTCGGCGTCATCCTCCCCGACACCGAGTCCTCGGTCCGCTGGGAGAACTTCGACCGTCCCTACCTCGAGGCGGCCTTCGAGGACGCCGGTATCGAGTACGACATCCAGAACGCCGAGGGCGACGCCCAGCGGCAGGCCACCATCGCCGAGCAGATGATCACCGAGGGCGCCACCGTCCTGGCGATCGTGAACCTGGACTCGGCCTCGGGCGCCCAGATCCAGGAGACGGCGGAGGCCGAGGGCGTGCAGACGATCGACTACGACCGGCTCACGCTCGGCGGATCGGCGGCGTACTACGTCTCCTTCGACAACGAGGAGGTCGGCCGCCTGCAGGGGCAGGGGCTGGCGCAGTGCCTCGAGGAGAAGGGCGTGGCGCAGGGCAACATCGCGTTCCTCAACGGTTCGCCGGACGACAACAACGCCACGCTCTTCTCGGGCGGCGCCCACGAGGTGCTCGACGCGATGCCGCAGTACACGCAGGTGGCGGAGCAGGCCGTGCCCGAGTGGGACAACCAGGAGGCCGCGACCATCTTCGAGCAGATGTACACCCAGGCCGGCGGCAACATCCAGGGCGTCCTGGCCGCCAACGACGGCCTGGCCAACTCGGTGATCCAGATCCTGGGCCGCAACAACGCCGCCGGCGCCATGAACGTCACCGGTCAGGACGCCACGGCCGAGGGCCTGCAGAACATCCTCGCCGGGGACCAGTGCATGACGGTCTACAAGCCGATCCGCGAGGAGGCCGACGCGCTGGCCGAGCTGGCCGCCGCGCTGATCAACGGCGACGAGGCCGAGACCACCGGCACCGTCACCGACCCCGAGGGCGACCGTGACGTCCCCTCGGTCCTGCTGACGCCGATCTCGATCTTCCGGGACAACGTCAAGGACGTCGTGGACGACGACTTCGTCACGGCCGAGGAACTGTGCACCGGGGAGTTCGCCGCTGCCTGCGGAGAGCTGGGGATCGAGTAGCCGGATCCGCGGCCGCCGGGACGCCCGTCACGGGCGCCCCGGCGGTCCGGCCGCATCCGTGACGAGCGTGACCGAGAGGCCCGGCGTGTCCGAATCGACCGGCCGTCCCGAGGACGGCACCCCCACCCTGGAACTCCGCGGCGTCGACAAGAGCTTCGGCGTCGTCCAGGTCCTGCACGGCGTCAGCATGAAGGTCTACCCCGGTCAGGTCACGGCGCTGGTGGGGGACAACGGTGCCGGCAAGAGCACGCTCATCAAGTCGATCGCCGGCATCCACGGCATCGACGCGGGAGAGGTCCTCTTCGAAGGCCGACCGGTCTCGATCTCGGGGCCCCGCGAGGCCGCTGCGCTCGGCATCGAGATCGTCTACCAGGACCTCGCTCTGGCCGACAACCTCGACGTCGTGCAGAACATGTTCCTCGGCCGGGAGCGCAAGAACGGCTTCGTGCTCGACGAGGTCTCGATGGAGCAGGCGGCCCGGGACACCCTCAGCAAGCTGTCGGTCCGGACGCTGCGGTCCGTGCGCCAACTCGTCTCCAGCCTGTCCGGTGGTCAGCGGCAGACCGTCGCGATCGCCAAGGCGGTGCTCTGGGAGTCGAAGCTGGTCGTCCTCGACGAGCCGACGGCCGCTCTGGGTGTCGCCCAGACCCGGCAGGTGCTCGACCTCGTCCGCCGGCTCGCCGACACCGGCCACGCGGTCATCTTCATCTCCCACAACATGGTCGACGTCTTCGAGGTGGCCGACCGGGTCGCCACGCTCTACCTCGGTCGCATGGCGGCGGACATCCCCATCTCCGGGGTCAGCCGCAGCCAGGTCGTCGAGCTCATCACGGCGGGGCGGTCGGGCAGCATCGGGATCGCGCCCGCCGACGTCGCTGCCGTGGAGGTCTGAGTCATGTCCAGCGACACGGTCGCCCCGGCCACGAGCGCGCAGGAGCCCGGTGGCGCACCGTCCGGATTCGAGGACGACCGCTCGGCCGACTCCCTCGGCGCGAGCGTCAGGGCCTACGTCGACCGGGTGCGGGGCGGTGACCTCGGGGCGCTCCCCGCCGTCCTCGGCATCCTGGTCCTGGGTCTGCTCTTCTTCGCTCTGCGGCCCGAGACCTTCCTGACCCCGCGCAACATGGCCAACCTGGCCGACCAGGCCGCGCCGATCATCATCCTGGCGATGGGCCTGGTCTTCGTCCTGCTCCTCGGGGAGATCGACCTGTCGGCCGGCGTGGTCAGCGGTGTGTGCGCGGCCGTGATGGCGAAGCTGCTCGCCGATGCCGGATCACCGTGGTACGTCGCCGTGGCGGCGGCGATCGTCACCGGCGTCCTGATCGGCCTGTTCACCGGGAGCCTCGTCGGGCTGGTGGGGATACCGTCGTTCGTCGTCACGCTGGCGCTCTTCCTCGGCTGGCAGGGCTTCACGCTGCGGCTCATCGGCGAGGGCGGCACCGTGCCGGTCCGCGACCCGGTGATCTCCGCGCTCAGCGACAAGAACCTGCCGGTCGTCCTCGGCTGGGTCCTGGCAGTCCTGGTGATCGCTCTCTACGCCGTCCTGCAGCTGAGACGGTGGAGCACCCAGCGGAGCAAGGGGCTGGCGCACCAGCCGCTCACCGTGGTGCTGATCCGCGTCGGCGTGATCGCCCTCGTCGTCGTCCTCGTCACGGCGGTGATGAGCGTCGACCGCGCCCCGGCACCGGGCGTCGTGCTCGCCGGCATCCCCTACGCGATCCCGCTGGTCGTCCTCCTGCTCCTCGCGCTCACCTTCCTGCTGGGCCGGACCGGCTTCGGTCGGCACGTGTACGCAGTCGGTGGCAACGCCGAGGCAGCGCGACGGGCCGGGATCGACGTCACGAGGATCAGGGTGGCCGTCTTCGTGATCGGATCCACCCTCGCGGCCGTCAGCGGCATCGTGGCGGCAGCCCGGTTGGGCTCCGTGGCGCCGGGCTCCGGCGGCGGCAACGCGCTGCTGTACGCGGTCGGCGCGGCGGTCATCGGGGGCACCAGTCTCTTCGGTGGCCGGGGACGCGTGCGGGACGCGGTTCTCGGGGGGCTGGTGGTGGCCATCATCGCCAACGGGCTGGGCCTGCTCGGCACGGAGGCGTACCTGAACTTCATCATCACCGGCGGGGTCCTGCTGCTGGCGGCCAGCGTCGACGCGCTCGCGCGACGCCGGGCGGCGGCGACGGGTCACTGACGAGGGCGATGCGCCCCGCTCCGCGACCCGAGGGAGAGGTCAGGCGGTGGCGACCGCCGCGGTGAGCAGGTCGGCGGTGAGACCGATCTGCCACTCGCGCGCGCCACCGGCCCGCAGCACCTCGACGACGACGTCGCGCTCGCGGGGCTCCGGCGGGTTCCACATGAGCCGGCGAACGAGGTCGGGGGAGACCACGTTCTCCACCGGCACGGAGTGCTTCTCCGACACCTCGGCCAGCCCTGCCCGGGCCGCCTGGAGCCGCTTCGCCGCCGCGGGGTCGCGGTCGGCCCACCGGTTCACCGGGGGAGGGCCGTCGCCGGTCCGGCTGTGCGGCGGCAGATCATCCTCGGGCAGCGCCTTGCCACGGGCCAGCGCCTCGAACCAGTGCGCCACCAGCCGCCGGTTGGCCCGGCCGCGGAACACCGGCAGTTCCAGCAGGGCGCCCTCGTTCTTCGGATCGGCCTGCACCGCGGAGACCATCGCGGAGTCCGGCAGCACGCGGCCGGGGGCGATGTCGCGGCGGCGGGCCAGCTCGTCGCGGGCCTCCCAGATCGCGCGCAGCATGCCCAGCTGGCGCCGGCTGCGCAGGCCGTGCACGCCGGAGGTGCGCCGCCATGGATCCACCCGGGGCGCCGCGGGGCCGGCGGCGAGGATCGCCTCGAACTCCTGGCGGGCCCACTCGGTCTTGCCCTGCTCCTCGAGGATCGCGGCCAGGGCGTCGCGCAGGTCGACCAGCACCTCGACGTCGAGGGCGGCGTAGACCAGCCACTCCTCGGGCAGCGGGCGGGTGCTCCAGTCGGCGGCCGAGTGGCCCTTCTGCAGCGAGAAGCCCAGCAGCGACTCGACGACGGCGCCCAGGCCGACGCGCGGCAGGCCCGCGAGGCGGGCGGCGAGCTCGGTGTCGAACAGCCGGCGGGGGACCAGGCCGATCTCGGCGAGGCAGGGCAGGTCCTGGTTGGCGGCGTGCAGCACCCACTCGGCGTCGCCGATCGCGTCCTGGAGGACGGAGAGGTCGGGCAGCGGCACCGGGTCGACCAGGCCGGTGCCCGAGCCGTTGCGGCGCAGCTGCACCAGGTAGGCGCGCTGGCCGTAGCGGTAACCGGACGCCCGCTCGGCGTCGACGGCGACCGGCCCGGTGCCCTCGCGCAGTGCCTGGGCGTACTCGACCAGCTGGGTCGAGTTCTCGATGACCGGCGGCAGGCCGTCGCGGGGGGCGAGCAGCGGAACGGCGGTGGACTCCACCGCGGCGTCGTCCGTCGCCGTCCGGGGAGTGGGCTCGGTGCTCAGTTGCCGTCCACCTTCTCGCCGGTGCTCGTCGGTCGGGCACCGGGCGGACGCCCGCGTGCCGGTACCGATGTTAGAGAGTCTCGCCGGCGGACCGGTCAGCGACTCTCTCCGCCGGGCCCCAGCAGGTGGACCCCGGGCGGCGGCAGGCCGGCCGCGTTGGCCAGCACCTGGAGCCAGGCGAGCAGGTGCTTGTCCAGGGCGCTGTCCCCCGCGGTCCACGAGGCACGCATCTCGACGTCCACCGAGTGCTCGGGCGAGGCCAGCTCACCGAAGCGCGTGGACGCCGTGCGGGTGACCGTGCCGCCGACGGTCGCGTGCGCGGCGCCGGACTCGGTCAGGGCGTCGGTGAGCCAGCTCCACGCCACTTCGGAGAACATCGTGTCGTCCACGAGTTCCTCGTCGGTCTCGGCGGAGAGGTAGCCGACGCACCGCGTGGTGCCGTTCCAGGTCTCGTGGCCCTCGGGGTCGTACAGCACGATGAAGCGCGCGCTGGCGATCTCGACGTCCTCGTCGCCGTCCCGCTCGCTCACCGACGCGGCCAGGGCGTGCGCGAAGGGGGCCAGCCGCTGGGGCGCCGGGATCTGCTCCAGGACGATCTCCGGCCGGGCGCGCACCCCCGCCAGGGCGTCCAGGGCGGCCTGGAACGCGGCGGGGACGTCCCCGCGCGCGTCCTTGCCTCTGTTCCCGGCGTTGGCCAGGATGTGCGGCTCCACGTCCGCAGGGTAGGTCGCCGGGTAGCACAGCGCTCCCGACGCGCCGCAGCGGTGCCCGACTCGGGTGTGACGCTCCGGGCACAGAGCCGTCGGTCGTCTGGGAGTATCGGCAGGTGTGAGCTCCGCACCCGCCCCGGTCCCGTCGACGTCACCGGCCGACTCCGACCTCGTCCGCGCCGCCCGAGGGCTGCCGGTGAGCCGCACCCCGGTCTGGTTCATGCGTCAGGCGGGCCGGTCGCTGCCGGAGTACCGCAGCCTGCGCGCCGGCACGGTGATGCTCGACGCCTGCCAGGACCCGGACATGGTCACCGAGATCACGCTGCAGCCGGTCCGCCGGCACGGCGTCGACGCCGCGATCCTCTTCTCCGACATCGTGCTGCCCCTGGTGGTGGCGGGGATGGACGTCGAGATCAAGCCGGGCATCGGCCCGGTCATCGCGAACCCGGTCCGCTCCGTCGCCGACGTCGACGCGCTGCCGCCCCTGGAGCCCGAGGCGCTGGGCTTCCTGGAGACGGCGGTGCGCCAGCTGGTGGCCGAGCTGGGCCCGACCCCGCTGATCGGGTTCGCCGGGGCACCGTTCACCCTCGCGACCTACCTCATCGAGGGCGGCCCCTCCAAGGAGCACGCCCGCACCAAGGCCTTCATGTACGCCGAGCCGGAGGCGTGGGGGCGGCTGCTGGACAAGCTCGCGGTCTCCGCGGCGATCTTCCTGCGGGCCCAGGTCGACGCCGGAGCCGTCGCGGTGCAGTTGTTCGACTCGTGGGCCGGCGTCCTCTCGGCGGTCGACTACGCCGAGCGGGTGCTGCCCTTCTCCCGGTCGGTCTTCGACGGCCTGGGCGACCGCGACGTCCCGCGCATCCACTTCGGGGTGGGCACCGGTGAGCTGCTGCCGCTGATCGGTGACGCCGGTGCCGACGTCGTCGGGGTCGACTGGCGGATCCCGCTGGACGAGGCCGCCCGCCGGGTCGGCCCGCAGCGCTCGCTGCAGGGCAACCTCGACCCCGCCGTCCTGCTGGCCGACCGCGCCACCGTCGACCGCGAGGTGCGCCGCGTCGTCGAGCAGGGGAAGGCGGCCCGCGGGCACATCTTCAACCTCGGTCACGGCGTGCTGCCCGACACCGATCCGGGTGTGCTCACGCACGTGACCGAGCTGGTGCACGAGCTCACGACGTCGTGACCGCCCAGCGGCTGGTCGTCGTCGGCGCCGGCATCACCGGCCTGGCCGCCGCCTTCGAGTGGCGGCGGCGCCGTCCCGACGACGAGATCGTCGTCCTCGAGGCCGGCGACCGGATCGGCGGCAAGCTGCACCGCGTCGAGCTGGCCGGCCACTGGTACGACACCGGCCCCGAGGCGATGCTCGCGCGAGTGCCCGAGGCGGTCGCGCTGGTCGAGGCCCTGGGCCTCGGCGACCGGCTGGTCGCCCCGGCGACCACCCAGGCCGCGGTCGTCCTGCCCGACGGCCGGCACCCGCTGCCGGCGGGCACCGTCCTCGGCGTCCCGGCCTCGGCCGACGGCCTCGAGGGCTTCCTCTCCGACGACGGCGTCGCGCGGGTGCGCGCCGAAGGCGGTCTGCCCCCCGTCCGGCTGGACGGCGACGTCGCCGTCGGCGCGCTGCTGCGCGAGCGGCTCGGCGACGAGGTGGTCGACCGGCTGGTCGAGCCGCTGCTGGGCGGCGTCTACGCGGGCCGCGCCGACGAGCTCTCGCTGCAGGCCACCATGCCGGCGCTCGCCGCCTCCCTGCCCCGGGCGGGGTCGGTGCTCGGCGCGGCGGCCGCGGCCCGCGACGCCGGGGCCCGGAGCCGCGGCGACGCCGACGGGCCGGTCTTCGTCACCGTCTCCGACGGCATCGGCTCGCTGCCCGCCGCCCTGGTCGCCGCCTCGGGCGCCGAGGTCCGGCTGCGCACGCCGGCGCACGGCCTGCGGCGGACGGCGACCGGTTTCGAGCTGTCGATCGGCTCGGCCGCGGAGCCCGAGCTGCTTCCCGCCGACTCCGTGATCGTGACCGCGCCGGCGGGCAAGGCGGCCCGGCTGCTGCGCGAGGCGGTGCCCGGCGCCGTCGAGCCGCTGCTGGGCATCCCGTACGCGTCGATGGCCGTCGTCGCCATGGCCTTCCCCGCGCAGCACATCGCCGCGGGGTCCGGGCTGCTCGTGCCTCCGGTCACCGGCCGGCTGGTCAAGGGCGTGACGGTGTCGTCGGCCAAGTGGCCGCACCTCGCCGGCGACGAGGCGCTGCTGGTCAGGTCCTCGGTCGGCCGGTTCCGCGCCGAGGAGGACCTGCAGCGGGACGACGACGAGCTCACCGCCGCCGTCGTCGCCGATGTGGCCGACCTGCTCGGCCTGGCGCGACCGGAGCCGCTGCAGACGGCGCTCGTCCGCTGGGGCGGGGGACTGCCGCAGTACCTCGTCGGTCATCCCGGCCGGGTCGCCGCGGTGCGCGCCGCCGTCGCCGAGGTCCCGGGGCTGGAGATCGCCGGCGCCGCCTTCGACGGCGTGGGCGTGCCGGCCTGCATCCGCGACGCGAACCGCGCGGTCACCGCCCTCCTCGGCTGACCCGCCGACGGCGCCGCCGGCGGTTGCCGACTCCGCCGCCTCCCCGCAGGGTCGGTGCATGACCGGAACCCTCGCGCGTGGACTGGCCGCAGGCGCGGCCGGCGCCACGGCACTGAACGTCGTCACCTACCTCGACATGGCGCTGCGGGGCCGCCCGGCGAGCACCGTGCCCGAGCAGGTCGTCGACGCCCTCGCCGGGCGCACCGGCCGGTCCGTCCCGGGCAGCGGGGCGGTCCGGGAGTCGCGGCGGACCGCGCTGGGGGCGCTCGCCGGCCTGGCCAACGGCCTCGGGGTGGGCGTGCTGGCCAGCACCGTCCGGTCGTTCGGCGTGCGCTTCCCCGCCCCGGTCGGCGCCGTGCTGACCGGAGTCGTGTCGACCGCGGCGACCGATCTGCCGGTCGCCGCGCTCGGCATCAGCGACCCGCGGACCTGGACGGCCGCCGACTGGGCCGCCGACGCCGTGCCGCACCTCGCCTACGGGATGGCCGTCCAGGCGGTGCTGGAGGCCGCGCCCACCGACCGGGAGCGACGTACCCCGCGCCGGCCGGCCGACGCCGGGGTCGTGCTGCGCTCGGCGCTGCTCGGGCTGGCCGCCGGGAGTCGCAGCAGCCTCGGCTTCGCGGGTCCGATCCTCACCGCCCCCCCCCGGGGGACCGGCCCCGGCCGGTCGGGGCGGGGAGCCAAGCTGGCCACCGTCGTGGCGCTGTCCACGGAGTTCGTCGCCGACAAGCAGCGGGGCACGCCGTCGCGACTGCACGGCGCCGGGCTGCCCTCGCGCGTGCTCGCCGGCGCGGAGGGCGGCGCCCGGCTGGCCACCCGTGCGGTCGCCAACGGCGCGCTGCCCGCGACGGTGGGGGCGGCGGCTGCGGCCGGGAGCTCGGTGGCGGGTGCGGCCTGGCGGCGGTGGGCGGCCGGTCGCATGCCGGCGACGACCGCGGCGCTGGTCGAGGACGGCGCGGCTCTCGCGCTGGCCGCGCTGGCCTGCCTGCCGGGCCGGGCCCGGCCCCCGCTCGTCGTCGTCCCGCGCTAGGTCCCGGGCGAGGCCAGGACCGCGATCTCCGTCCGGTTCGCCGCTCCGAGCTTGAGCAGGATGTGCCGCACGTGGGTCTCCACGGTGCGCTCGGAGAGGACCAGCCGCTCGGCGATCTGCCGGTTGGTCAGCGCGGCCGCGACCAGCCCGGCGATCTCCCGTTCCCGCTCGGTCAGCGGATCGGCCGCGCGCACGGCGGCGGCCACGGCGTCCCCGAGCCCGGCCGCGGTGCCGGCCGGCCCGGGCATGCCGAGCCCGGCCGCCTCCCGCCGGGCCGCGCGGGCCTCCTCGGCGGCGCGCGGCAGGTCCGCCGGCCGCCCCCGGCGCAGCAGGGCACCGGCCAGCCCCACCCGGTCGTGCACGACGGCGGGGCGTGCTCCGGTGGCGGTGTCGGTCACGAGCGCCCGCTCGAAGTGCGCGACCGCTTCGTCCGGCCGACCGCGGACGACGGCGAGCCGGCCGAGCAGCCCGCTCATCGACCCGCAGCAATACACCCCGGCGCCTCCGGCGGCGATGGGGCGGGCGGCGATCAGCCCGGCCAGCACCTCGGCGGTGTCCGGGTCGGCGTACTCCTCGACCAGCGGCACCAGGTTGGTCGGCACGCCGCTGGAGGCGGCGAAGTCGGGATTGGCCAGCCGCCGGCGCAGGTCCTCGTAGCGGACGCGGGCGTCGTCGTGGTCGCCGCGGAGGTGTGCCACGAGCGCCCGGGTGACCAGCACGATGGGGATGTCGCCGGCGAGGTCGAGCAGCTGGCGGGCGTCGTCGTCCCAGAACCCCGGGTCCCCGGTGATCAGCGCGTGCTGCAGGAGGAACGCGCCGGACATGCCGGCGGTGGAGAGGTCCTGCGCCAGCTCCCGGGCGCCGAGGTCGCGGGCCTGCTCGTTGAGCGCGAGCGCCTCGGGGAAGCGGCCTCTGAGCGCGGCGATCGACGCCCGCAGCCGCAGGTCGTGCCAGCGCACGAGCGGCAGCCCGGTCCGGCGGGCGAGGGCGGAGACCCGGGCCAGCTCCTCCTCGGCCGTGGCCAGGTCCCCGGTCTCCAGCGCGGCGTCGATCCGCCACTTGGCGCCCCACAGCTCGACCAGGGGCTGTCCGGTCGCCCCGGCGTGCTCGATCGCCAGCCGACCCAGCCGCAGCCGCTCCTCGGACGGCAGCGATTCGACGCTCACCTTCATCCGCGCCCGGACGGCGTCGAGGATCGCCTCCGGGTCCCCCGCGCGCTCGGCCAGCTCCAGCGCGGTCGCGGAGAGCTCCGAGGAGGCGCCGAGCCGGCCGGCGTCCGCGTGCGAGGAGGCGATCTGCGCGAGCAACCGGGCGCGCAGGACGGGGGAGGCCGTCACGTCGGGCTCGGCCAGCGCTCGTTCGCACAGCGCGATCACCGCCGGCGGGAAGCCGGGCGCCGCGACGTCGTGGACGGCGAGCGCCGCGGCCACGAGCAGGTCGGCCCGGCCCGGCCCGTCCGCCGTCTCGGACGCGGTGACGGCGTGCGCGAGGCTCTCCGCGAACCGGCCGGCGCGGTACTCGGTGCCGGCGACCTCGACGAGCAGGGCCGCCCGCTGCGCACCGTCGCAGCCCGCGCGCTCCGAGGCGTCGAGCGCCGTCCGCAGGAAGGCGGCCGCCTCCTCGAACGCCAGCGACCGCGTCGCCGCGGCGGACGCCCGGCGTGCCCAGGCCGCTGCCCGGGCGAGAGCCTCCGGGTCGGCCGAGGCCCGCAGCCAGTGCCCGGCGACGACGCCGGCGGTCGTGTCATCCACGCCGACGTCCGCCTCCCACGCCTCCGCCACCCGCCGGTGCAGCGCCTCCCGGTCGCTGGGGGCGAGGTCGGCGTAGATCCCGTCGCGCACGACGGCGTGCACGAAGCGGCGGCGGCCCGGGCTGTCGGGCACGGTCGTGAGGACGCCGGCGTGCACCGCGGTGTCCAGTGCCCGGCGCACCTCGTCCTCCGTCCGGTCGGCGACGGCCGCCAGCAGCGCCGGGCGCACCTCCTCGCCCAGCACGGCCGCCACGGTCAGGAGCGCGACCGTGTCCGGTGGCAGGGCCGCCAGCGCCGTCCTGACCGCGGAGCGCAGCGCGGCGGAGGCCGGTGCGTCGTCGGGCCCCACGCCGGCCGCCGCGAGCGCCCGCAGGTAGAGCGGATTGCCGCCCGAGCGGCGGTGCACGCCCCGGACGGTGCTCGGCTCGGGCGGAGCGCTCGCGACCGCCGTGAGGTAGCGGCGCACGTCGTCCTCCGCGAGCGGGGCGAGCTCGAGCAGATCCGTCCCGGGCCAGCGCAGCAGCTCCGGGAGCGCGTCGCGCAGCGCCGCCCCGTGCGGGCCTGCCGGGTCCCGGTGGCTGCCGAGCACGAGCAGGTGGGAGCGGTGCAGCTCGGCGGCCAGGTGGACCAGCAGGCGCAGGGACGTCGGGTCGGCCCAGTGCAGGTCCTCCAGGACGACGACGAGGCCGCCGGGCCCGGCCGAGGCGATCAGGGCCTCGGTCGCCGCCGACACGAACCGGAACCGGGCGACGTCGGGGTCCGCGGCGCCCGAATCCCGATCCACCGCGGCGAGCGCGTCCCCGACCGCCGTCGCCACCTCCGGCCGGGCACGCAGGACCCGCCGCCAGGGCCACAGCGGCGGCGCGCCGGGGTCGTCGACGCAACGACCCCAGACCACCGGGACCGGCACGCCGTCGAGCGCCTCCTCGACGGTGCGGGTCTTCCCGATGCCCGCCGGGCCGCTCACCAGCACGAGGCCGCCCGCGCCGGCGCGGGCCCCGTCGAAGGCGTCCCGAAGGCGGGCGAGCTCGACGTCCCGGCCGACGAAAGGCCCCCGGTGCGCGCCCGGGGGAGGCCCGGCGTCCGCCATCCCGGGAGCATCCCACCGCGCCGGGCCCTGCGTACCGGAATTGCGTACCGGAGGTCAGTGGGAGCACTGATGTCCGGGCCCCGCTCCGGGCGGAGGGTCGATCCGTGCCGGACCGGTCGGCGGTCCGCGCGGGAGGGGAGGACCCCATGCATGCCACCATCCACCGGTTCCGGCGCTGGCCGGACGAGGACGCCGGGAGCTGGGCGCGCGGTCTGCTCACCGGGATCGGCGGCTCCGGCCAGGAGGACGCCTGCGTCCTCGGTCGGCTCGACGGCGGAGACGGCGCGCTGGTGGTGCTGTGGAGCAGCGCCGCGGACGCCGCCGCCGCCCGCGTTCCGGACCCGGGCTTCCTCGCCGCGGCCGGCAGCTTCGCCGTGGCCGAGCACGAAGCCGGCGCTGCGGCCGCGGCGGATCCGCGGTTCGCCCAGGTGCTGTGGTTCCCGGGCGGGAACGCCACCCGGACCGACGCCGCCGTGCGCGCCGGGCGGGAGCGGATCGCCCCAGCGGTCCGGCCGGTCCCCGGCGTCGTCGCCACCTGGGTGCTCCGTGGGGACGACGACGCCCTCGTCGTCGTCACCCTGGTCACGGACCTCCCGGTGCTCGACGACATCCGGCGGGCCGTCTTTGCCACCGACCTGCTCCCGTGGGAGGACCCGGCGCTGGTCGTCGATCCCACCCGGGTCGATGTCGACCGCGTCCTGCACGCGCGGCTGGCCACGGAGGTCCGGTCGTGATCGCGGCGGCGCGCACGACGACGCAGACGTGGCGGGTGTCGGACAGCCGCACGCAGGTGCGCTTCACGGTGCGCAACCTCGGCATCCCGGTACGGGGGTCGATCGCCGTCCGGTGCGGCGAGGTGCAGGTGGACGGCACCGGCGCTCCGGTGCGGGTGCGGGCCGAGTTCGACCTGCACAGCCTGGACACCGGCATCACCCGGCGCGACGCCGACCTGCACTCGGCCCGCTTCCTGTCCGTGGACCGCCAGCCGCTGATGGTCTGGACCTGCGACCGCTTCACCCGGACCGCGGACGCCTGCTGGCTCGCCGCGGGGTTGCTGTCGGTACGCGGGACGGCGACCCCGCTGGAGGTGGCCGGCATCGCGGAGCCCGGGGACGGCGGCACGCTCGTCCGGGCCGCCGCCACGCTGGACCGGAGGGCGGTCGGCATACGGGCGCCGCGGATCGTCGTGGGACGGGCGGTGGCCATCGAGATCGATGCCTGGCTGCTGCCGCCCGAGCGCTGACGCGGCGTGGTGGAGCCCACGGCAGCGGCGGGCATGGCGGGTGGGGCGGGCGGCGTTGCACGGACGTGAGCACCCAGCACGACCCGACCCAGACGACCGCCCCTCGACCCCGCCGAACCGCCCGATGCCTGCGCCACCACGTGTGGCTGGCCGCGTGCGACGACTGCCGCGAGGCGCACGCCCACCTGCTCGGCGCCCGGCCCGCGGCTCGGTGAACCGCCCCGCCCGCGACCCGCACACCGGGTCGCGGGCGGGTCTGCGTGACGGGGGATGATGGGGCCATGACCGAGCAGACCGGGGAGCAGACCGAGGAACGCAGCATCGGCAAGCGGGCGAACGAGCTCAACGCGAGCATCCGCTACACGATGTGGTCGGTGTTCCGGCTGGCCCGCCCGATGGCCGACGACGCACGCACCGCCGCCGCCGACGAGGCGTCCGCGCTGATCGACGAGCTGGCCGGCAAGGACGTCGTCGTCCGCGGCGTCTACGACGTCGCCGGGCTGCGGGCCGACGCCGACGTCATGGTCTGGTGGCACGCCGAGACGCCCGACGCCCTGCAGGAGGCCTACACCCGGCTCCGCCGCACGACGCTGGGCCGGCACCTGGACCCGGTCTGGTCGCAGATGGCGCTGCACCGCCCCGCGGAGTTCAACCGCAGCCACATCCCGGCGTTCCTCGCCGACGAGGAGCCGCGCCGGTACGTCTGCGTCTACCCCTTCGTCCGGTCCTACGAGTGGTACCTGCTCCCCGACGAGGAGCGCCGCGACATGCTCAAGGAGCACGGCATGCAGGCGCGGCCCTACCCGGACGTGCGGGCCAACACCGTCGCCTCGTTCGGCCTGGGCGACTACGAGTGGATGCTCGCCTTCGAGGCCGACGAGCTGCACCGCATCGTCGACCTCATGCGCGACCTGCGCGCCAGCCGCGCCCGCCGGCACGTGCGCGAGGAGATCCCGTTCTTCACCGGCGTCCGCAAGTCGATCTCCGAGATCGTCCACGACCTGGCCTGACCCCACCCCCGCTTTTCCGCGGAAGAGCAGACCGCTTTTCCGCGGAAGAGCAAACTGCTTTGCCGCGGAGAAGCAGATCGCCCCGATACGTCCGAGGGCGGCCTCCCGGTGCCGGGAGGCCGCCCTCAGGCGTGTGCGGGTGCGGTCACTCCGCCGGGGCGAGCCGGATGGAGACCGAGTTGATGCAGTAGCGGTCGCCGGTGGGCGTCTGCGGGGCGTCGTCGAACAGGTGACCCAGGTGGCTGTGGCAGCTCTTGCACAGCACCTCGGTGCGGATCATCCCGTAGCTGCGGTCCTCGCGGAGGATCACGTTGTCGTCCGCCGAGGCCTCGTAGAACGAGGGCCAGCCGCAGTGGGAATCGAACTTCGTCTCGGACGTGAACAGCTCGGCGCCGCAGGCCCGGCACTCGTAGACGCCGACGGTCTTGGTGTCGACGTACTCACCGGTCCAGGCACGCTCGGTGCCGGCCTGGCGGAGCACCGCGTACTCCTCCGGCGACAGCTGCGCGCGCCACTCCTCGTCGGTCTTCTGCACCTGGGGCTGCTGGGAGGAGGTCGTCATGTCCAGAGGAACGGAGGCCGCCGGACCACCATTCCCGCGGGTCAGCGGCCGAGCCCGGCGTCCCGGGCCCGCACGATCGCCTGCGCCCGGTCGGTGACCTGCAGCTTGGCCAGCACGTTGGAGACGTTGTTCCGCACCGTCTTGGGCGAGAGGTGCAACGCGGCGGCGATCTGCGCGTTCGTCCGCCCGGCGGCGACCAGGTCGAGCACCTCCCGCTCCCTAACGGTGAGCTGCGGGAAGGCGGTCTCCGGCCCGGCGGGCCCGGCGCTGAAGAACTCCGCGATCCGGCGAGCCAGCGCCGCACCGAACACCGCCCCACCGCCCGCGACCGTCGTGATCGCCCGCACCACCTCCTCCTGGTCGGCGCCCTTCAGCAGGTAGCCGCGGGCGCCGGCACGGACGGCGGAGAAGACGGTGCCGTCGTCCTCGCTCATGGTCAGCACCACCACGCCGGTCGACGGCGACTCCGAGGTGATCGCCCGGGTGGCCGCGATGCCGTCCATCCCCGGCATCTGCACGTCCATGACGACGACGTCGGGCTGCTCCTCCCGCGCGCACCGCACCGCCTCGGCACCGTCGGCGGCGGTCCCGACGACGGACAGCCCCGGCACCGAGCCGAGCAGCATCGCCAGGCCGTCGCGGTAGACCGGGTGGTCGTCGACGACCAGCACCCGCAGCGGACCTTCGTCGGAATCGGTCATCCTCGTGCTCCTCCCACGGGCAGTACCGCCCGCACCACCGTTCCTCCGCCGGCCGGGCACTCGACCGTGCACGACCCGCCCAGCTCCGCCGCCCGCTCGCGCAGCGACACCAGCCCGACCCCGGCCGGGGCGTCCGGCGCGATGCCGACGCCGTCGTCGGCGACGGTGACCACGAGAGCGCCGTCGTCCCGGACGAGCGCGACGCCGACCCGCGTCGCGCGTGCGTGCCGGGCCACGTTCGCCAACGCCTCGGACGCGATCCGGTACGCGGCGACCTCGACCGCCGCCGGCAGCTCGCCGTCGTCGTCCGCGGTGATCGTCGTGTCCACGGCCGGGGGCAGCACCCGCTCGGCCTGCTGCCGGACCGCGCCGGTGAGCCCGAGGTCGTCGAGCGCGGGCGGGCGGAGGTCGTGCACCAGCCGGCGGACGTCGGCCAGCGCCGCGGCGACGTCGTCCCGCGCCCGGCGCAGCACCGCATCGGCCTCCTGGGGCCGGTCGGCGGCCAGGTTGCGGGCGGTGTCGATGCGCAGCACGACCGCCCCGAGGCTGGGACCGAGGCCGTCGTGCAGGTCGCGGCGCAGCCGGCGGCGCTCCTCCTCGCGCGCGGCTACCAGCTGCTCGCGGCTGGCCTGCAGCTCGGCGGCGAGGGAACCGGCCCGGGCGGCCGCGGCGGCCTGCCGGACGACGTCGGCGAGCAGCCGCTCGTCCCGGGTGAGCAGCTGCGCGCGCACCCCCCGCTCGGGCAGGAGCAGGCGGCCGACCTCCTCGCCCCGGTAGGCGATGGGCAGCGACTGCACCGCGGCCGGACGTTCCCCGTGCTCGGCCAGCAGCCGCCCGCCGCCGACGGAGGCGACCTCGACGCCGACGTAGGGCGACCGGAAGGCCTCGGCCACCGCGGCCGCGACGGCCATGAGCTGCTGGTCGGCGTCGTCGCTGCGCTCCAGCCGCTCCGCCAGGCCGGACACCACGCGATAGGGGTCGGCGCGCTCACCCAGCACCCAGCGGCGGACGATCCGCCAGAGCGCCGCCCGCAGCGGCACGTAGCCGACCGCGACCACCAGCAGCGTCACGAGCAGGGCGTTCCGCTCGTCGAAGCGGTCGTCGAGGAGCAGGCCGGCGGTGCCGAGGACGAGCAGGTCCAGGACGACGACGCCCACCGCCAGCCCGCCGTAGACCAGGGTGCGGCCGAGCAGCCGGTCGATGTCGACGGCCCGCGGCCGCAGGATGCCGACGGTGACCGCCAGCCCGGTCAGCCCGACGGCGAGGGCCAGGTCGTAGCTGACGGTCGTGGTGGGGAAGAGCAGCGCGCCGAGCATGACCAGCGCGTCGACGACGCCGGCCCACAGCAGCCAGCGCATCCGGCGCCGGTCCTCGCCCGAGGCGGCGCGCAGCCGGTGGACGACGACGGCCAGCGGAAGCAGGATCCCGACCGCGCCCAGCGGCCAGGCCAGCTGCAGCAGCGGGAGCGCCACGGCCTCGGGCACCGGCAGGCTGGTGGGATCCAGCTCCAGGCCCCGGAAGACCTCGGGGAGCGGCTGCCCCGCGCGCCGGTCGAGGATCGCCACCGGCAGGGTCACCACCAGCAGGGGCAGCAGCGCGGCACACCCCAGCGCGACCAGCGACACCGTGCGCCAGCCACCCCGGGGCAGCCGGCCGTCGGGGTAGAGCAGGAGCAGCAGCGGCAGGCCGAGGAGCAGCCACGCGCCGAACCGCTGCACGAACCAGAACGCGAACGAGGCACCCGGCAGCGGCGGGTCGCTCTCCAGCGCGTAGAGCAGCCACGACGACGCCAGCCCGTCGAGCGCCCAGAACAGCGCGGTCCCGGCGACGACCCAGGAGACGGCGTTGCGCGGGGCCCGGCCCAGCAGCAGCGCACCGGGGACGGCGAGCAGGACGCCGGAGAGCCCGATCTCCCAGCCCAGCCCCGACTCGGTGGCCGCCCGGGCCGCCTCCGGTGTGGCCGCGTCCAGGACGGCGGTGCCGGCGACGACGGCGAGCGTGCCCGCCGCGCCGAGCCAGCCGACCACGGGCGCCGCCCGGTCCCACCGCGCAAGGGGGGCCGGGGGCGCGACGGCGTCGACGGGCTCGCGGACCTCCACGCGCGGATTCTGTCGGGCCGGATGTCCCGGTGGACAGGGGCGCGGCGTCCCGATCCGGACGGGACATCGACCGGGCGCGATCGGGTGCGCCGCCCCTGGCCACCCGGGACGCCCGCCCGCCACGGTCGTCACCGGCGATGCCACCGGGGCGTCGCGCCCTGATCCGGAGGACCGATGACCGTCAACGCCAGCCCGGCACCCGCCCGCACCGACACCGCCGCCTCGCCCGCGACCGTGCCGACGTCCGACCCCACCCGGTTCGTCCGGCTCGGCGGCCTGGCGATGGCGGCCGGCGCGGCCGCCTGGGCGCTGGGCACCGTGCTCACCTACGACGTCGACCCGGCCGACGGCGAGTACCCGCTGTACTACAAGGCCAGCTCGCTGCTGTTCCAGCTCGGCCTCGTGGCCCTGGTCGCCGTCCAGCGCCGGACCCGTGCCACGGGCACCGGCACCTTCGCCCGGCGCTTCCTGCACGCCGAGCACATCATGCTGGGCCTGGCGATCGCCTCGTCGATCCAGTGGATGGTCGCCCCGGACCTCTCCGAGGACGCCGTCTTCCTGGCGCTGGACGCCTTCTGGCCGTTGTCCATGCTCGGCATGGCGGCGATCGGCATCCGGATCGCGATCGCCGGCCGGTGGCGCGGGGCCGCGCGGATCTGGCCCGCCGTCGCGGAGACCTGGGTGCTGGTCATGCTGCCGGTCTCCGCGCTCGCCAGCGCCGAGGTCGGCTCCTTCGTGGGCGCGGCTCACCTGCTCGCCGGCTACGCGGCGCTCGGCGTGATCCTGGCGGTCCGGCCGGAGCTGACCGGCGTCCGCGACCGCTGAGCCCATTCGACCGCTGAGCCCGATCGACCGCTGAGGGCACCTCGACCGGCGCCCCGCCCCCCTGTCCCGGGGCGGGGCGCCGCCTCGTGCGCCGGGGCGGGGAGACTGGGCCGGTGACCTCCCCGCTGCCCGACACCTGGTTCACCCGCGACCTGCCCGTGCTGCGGGCGATCGCCCGGCTGGTGGACGCCCCCGAGCACGGCGGATCGCCCTACCTGCTGGGCGCGGTGGTGCCTGCCAGCGGTCTGCCCAAGGCCGAGGTGATCGTGGCCGCGAAGGCGCTGGCGAGCGCCGGCTTCATCGAGCCGCTGACCAACCACGCCGGCGACATCGTGCGGATCACCGCGATCTCGGCGGAGGCCCGGCGGCTGGCCGGCCTGTGGCCGACCCCGCAGGGGGAGTGGGACCGGCTGCTCGAGCAGCTCGGAGCGCGGGCGGAGCACGCGCCGACCGAGGTCGAGCGGCAGCGCTGGCGGGCCTTCGCCGACGCCGCGACCGCCGTCGGGCCGGAGGCCGGGGCGCTGCTCATGCAGGCGCTCGTCGGCGGGTACGTCCCCCGCACCCCGTAGGAACGACAGCGCCCCCGCCCGGACGAACCGGGCGGGGGCGCTGCGTGCTGATCAGGAGATCAGAGCGGGGTGACGTTCGCAGCCTGCGGGCCCTTCTGGCCCTGCTCGATGTCGAACGCGATCCGCTGGCCTTCATCGAGCGAGCGGTACCCGCTGGACTGGATGGCGGAGTAGTGGACGAACACATCAGGTCCGCCACCGTCGGGGGTGGCGAAGCCGAACCCCTTCTCGGCGTTGAACCACTTGACAGTTCCTTCGGGCATTGCTCGCTCCTTGCTGAGGTGGTGCATCGGGGTCCTGCCATAGCGCAGGGCCTTCCCGACGTGGAAAGCCTAGCGGCTGAACGGCCGATGCGACCAGGGATGCGGCGCCGAGATGATCAGATCCGGCGGCCGCGCCGCTCGGGGAACGGGGGAGCCGCCGGCGCTTCGCGCGCGTAGGTGGGACCGACGTAGGTGAAGCCCGCCGACACGGTCTGCGCCGGCAGGGGTCCCGCGCCGGGCAGCGCGGGTGGCTCGGGGGAGGGGCGGGAACCGGCGCGCCAGGAGGTGACGCCGACGATCCGTGCGTCCGGCACGGCGGAGCCATCGGCGGCGGCCTGCGCGCGGCGCCACCGATCCATCGAGCGGGCCCAGGCGGCCAGCGAGAGCCGCCCGGCGAGCAGTAGACCGGCGGCCACGGCGACGACCAGCAGGGAGTTCACCAGAGCGGTGGCGACGTCGAGCGCGCCGACGCCGGTCCAGCCGGCCGCCTCGTACTGCCGGGCGAGCATGAGGAGCACGACGAGGACGACGCCGTACGCCGCGAGCGCGTGCTTCATCCCGCCTCCTCCGCTGCTGCCCGCGCCGGTCCGGTGGGTCCGACGTCCTGGCATCGACCAGGGTTGCCCGATGTCGCGCGGGACAGCCGGGAACGGGTGCGGTCCTCACCCCGAGGAGGGACGGATCGGCGACGTCGGCCGGACTTGCGCCTTTCCTGCGGATTCCTGGGCGTGCTCCTGCGGTGCGGCACGGAGGGTCGGATCTGCCGGCGCACCGGCACGCCACCTCGTCCGGAAGAGCCCCCATGCCACCCTTGGTCGCCTCACCCGCCCGCTCCTCCGCCGCAGAGGGCCTCGTCCCGCTGTCGTCCGTCGATGACCTGCACGACGCCGATCTGGACCTGCTCCTCGCCGACCGGCTCGCCGAGTCCGCTGACGCCCTGCGCGCCGTCGTGGCCTCCATCGCGCAGCGCCTGTAGCGGCTGCGCTACCGGCCGGGAGGAGCGCTCATCTCCGCGGCCCGGGCTGGCGATGATGGAGGTGCGCCCCGACGGCGGTGCGGCCTGGGCGACCTCCGCCCGGCCCGAGGACGACGTCGAGCTGTACCGGCTCGCGGCGGACCAGGACCGCTCCAGCTGCCTGCTGGACGGTGGGGGTTCCGCCGGAGCTCGGCACGCGCCTCGACGTGGCCATCACCCTCGACGACCGAGCGGTCGGTCCTTCGCGCTCGGATCGTGGACAGCTGAGGCCGGCGGCGCGTGGCCCGCGAACCGATCAACCGGGCGGCGCGAGGAGGACCGCCCGCACGCTGACGGCACCCTCACGGCCGTGCTTCATCTCCAGGTAGTCCGGTGACGCCCAGAACGCCTCCGCCGCGGCCGCGTCCGGGAACTCGACGAGGTGGAACCGGTCCCCGGCCGGAGCGCCCTCGAGGGCGGTTCCCGGCCAGGCACGGGCGAGATAGCGCCCGCCGTGACTCTCGATCAGGGGCGGCACCGCTGCCCGGTATCGCTCGTAGGCAGCGAGGGCTTCCGGGCTCGGATCGTCGTGCAGCACCACTTCGAAGAACGCGTACGCAGGCATCGCACGAGCTTGCCAGGGCGATCGCGTCCGGCTCGACCGGCGGCGCCCGATGGGCAGCGGGGTGCGGCGTGCCGGCCTACCGGGTGATCACCGCTCCGTCAGGGGACGAGCTGTCGTCTCGCACGCACGGCTGAGCGGGGCGGCAGCTGCCACAGTGCGCCGAGCCGCCGGTCCAGGGCCGGGTCGAACCCGGCGAGTCCGGCTCCCGGGTACGGCGTGAGCTCGCTGAACCAGACCTCGCCGTCGACCTCGTAGAGGTCGACCCGGATGAAGTCGAACGCCGCGCCCAGCGTCTCGGCGATGTCCAGCATCCGCGGCAGCGACGCCGGGGGCGGGGTCACCGGCCCCGGCGCGACGGCCTCGGTGACGTCCACCGGCGTCCAGTCCCGGGTGTACAGCCGCCGGCGGTGCTCACCCCACCGGCCCGTGTCCACGTGCACCAGCTCGACCCGGCCGCTGAACACCAGGAACTTGTAGTCGGGCGGGGGATCGCCCGAACCGAGGAACTCCTCGGCGATCAGCATCCGCCGGGCCTGGGTGTACACCCACTCGCCCTGCTTCCGGTACAGCGGCTCGTCCAGCCAGCCCGCGGTGATCCGGCGCAGCTCGGCGGCGTCCGGCCGACCGGTGCCGACGTGCACCCGCCCGGACCCGTGGTTGGGCTTCAGCACCCAGTGCTCCGGCAGATCGGCGCGGCAGAACGCGGCGAGGTCAGTGCCGGACCAGAGCACGGTCGGCACCCGCACCGCCGGACAGGTGGCGGCCGCGTAGGCCTTCATCGCCAGCTTGTCGCCCAGCTGGCCGATCAGCGGGCGGCGGTCGTTGACCACCCGCCAGTTCACCTTGTCGGTGAATGTCGTCCGCCCCGGTGGGCGGCCGTGCGCCTCGAAGAACAGCACGGCTCGCTTGAGCCGGAGCGGAAGGCGGACGAGCACCGACCGGGGGAGCTGCCAGCCCGACACCGCGTCCTCCTCCGGCCGCACGTGTCGGCAGCAACCCTCGTCGTCCGCGCACAGTCTGGTCCACGGGAACTCGTCAGCAGGACGGAGGGGGTAGGAAGCACAGGCACGCGATCGAGGCGGTCGGCGTGCCGATGTCAGGCGTCGTCGTCGGCCGGCTTCTTCGCCCGGCTCGGCTGCACGCGCATCGGCTCACCCGGCATCTTCGGGTAGTCGGGCGGATAGGGCAGGTCGCCCAAACCGTCGTCCGCGGCCTGCCGCTCCGCCAGCTCCAGCAGCGGCTCGATGCCGAAGGCGTGGTCGGCCAGACCGGCGTGCTTGTCGCCGACCTCCTTGAAGCGGGCGGGCATGGTCAGCACGTCGAAATCGAAGGGGGAGACGTCGGGCAACTCGTCCCAGTCGACGGGTGCGGAGACGGGGGCGTGCGGCTTCGGCCGGATCGAGTACGCCGAGGCGATCGTGCGGTCCCGGGCCATCTGGTTGTAGTCGATGAAGATCTTCTCGCCGCGCTCCTCCTTCCACCACGACATCGTCACGCGGTCGGGCAGCCGGCGTTCCAGCTCCCGGCCGAAGGCGATCACCGCCCGGCGGACGTCGGTGAAGGTCCAGCGCGGCTGGATCGGCACGTAGATGTGCACGCCGCGGCCGCCGGAGGTCTTCGGCCACCCCTCCATGCCGAACTCGTGCAGCAGCTCCCGCACATGCGGGGCGACCCACACCGCGTCGGAGAAGTCGGTGCCCGGCTGCGGGTCCAGGTCGATGCGGATCTGGTTGGGCTGCTCGACGTCGGACTTGTCCACCGGCCAGGGGTGGAAGGTCAGCGTGCCGAGATTCGCGCACCAGGCGACGACGGCCACCGAGTCCGGCGCGATCTCGTCGGCGGTGCGCCCGCTGGGGAAGGTGATGTGCGCCGTCGGCACCCACTCGGGCGCGTTCTTCGGCACCCGCTTCTGGTAGAACGCGTCGCCGGTGTTGTCCACGCGGGTGGAGATGCGGGCGCCCTCGAAGACCCCGCCCGGCCAGCGCTCCAGCGTCGTCGGCCGGTCCTTGAGCGCGAACAGGATGCCCTCGCCGACGGCGACGAAGTACTCGACGACGTCGATCTTCCGGATGCCCTTCTCCGCGAAGTACGGCTTCTCCGGGTTGGAGACCCGCACCTCGTGCCCGGCGACGTCGAGGATCACCGCGTCCTTGCTGCTCGCCATCTGCGGGTGCGTCCTCTCCTCGGCCAGAGCCCTACCCCGGCAGAGCGCCGAGTGTCACGCAGGGCAGGTGAGCCCGTCCAGCGGAACCACCAGGTCGATGAGGTACCGGTTGACCGCGTCGTTGACGCACGGGTTCTTCGGGTACGAGGTGTGGCCCTGTCCCTGCCAGGTCAGCAGGACGCCCGAGGTGAGGTTCTCGGCAAGGTTCACGGCACCGGGCAGCGGCGTCACGGGGTCCCCGGCGTTGCCGACGACGAGGATCGGCGCGCTGCCCTCGGCGTCGCGCTCGGGCAGCGGGGTGCGGTCGGCCTCCCACGGCGTGCAGGTGAAGAGCCCGGCCGCCGAGCCCGCGCCGAACAGGGGGTACTTCGCGTCCCACTCGGCGGCCAGCCGGCGCACCTCCGCGGCCTCGATCTGCTCCTCGGTGTCGGCGCAGTTGATCGCCACGTTGGCGTCGAGCAGGTTGGAGTAGGTGCCGTCCTCGAGCCGGCCGGAGTAGCTGTCGGCCAGGGAGAACAGCCCGGCGGCGTTCCCGCCGCGAGCCGCGGCCAGCGACTGCGACAGCTGCGGCCAGGTCCGGGTGTCGTAGAGCGCCGCCTTCACCGCGGTGAGCACGACGCCCGGCGTCGCCTGGCGCGTCTCGCCCTCCTTCGCGCTCGGGATCGCGGCCTGCGACGCCTGGAGCATCAGCTCGTCCACGAACAGGCGGGGGTCCGCGCCGAGGGGGCAGCCGGCGATCAGGCTCAGGCAGTTCTGCGCGAACGCGTCGAAGCCGGCCTCGAGCCCGGCGGCGCCGGCCTCGGCGGAGGCCATCTTGTCGGCGTCGGGATCGACGGCGGCGTCGAGGACGAGCGCGCGGACCTTGTCCGGGAAGAGCTCGGCGTAGGTGGAGCCGAGCGTGGTGCCGTAGGAGTAGCCGAGGTAGGTCAGCTGCTGCTCGCCGAGCGCCTCGCGGAGCAGGTCCATGTCGCGGGCGGTGTCGACGGTGTTGAACGCGCCCAGCGCCGCGGGCGACTCGTAGCGCTCGGCGCAGCCCTCGGCCACCTCGGTGTCCAGGGCGAAGATGTCGTCGAGCTGCTCGGCGCTGGTGGGCTGCGGCTCGGCGGCGACCATCCGGTCCTTGGTGTCGGCCGGGATGCACTCGACGGCGGCCTCGGACAGACCGACACCGCGCGGGTCGAAGCCGACCAGGTCGAAGCGGCGCAGGACGTCCTCGGGCAGGGTCAGCGCCAGGCCGATGGCCGCGTCGACGCCCGACGCCCCCGGGCCGCCCGGGTTGATGACCAGCGAGCCGATCCGCTCCGTCTGGCCAGGGTGCACCGCCCGGATGACCGGCAGCGGCAGCGTGTCGCCGGCGGCCTCGTCGTAGCTGATCGGGACGCTCACCTGGGCGCAGTCGAAGGACAGGCCGCGCTCGCTCCCGGGCCGGCCGGCGATCAGCGGCTGGAGCTGCTCGTCGCAGTCGGTCCACTCGATCGGCTCCGCCGTCGGCTCGGCCGGGGCGCTGGTCGGGGAGGTGGTCGCCTGCTCGTCGTCGCTGCCGCCGTCGGACGTGCAGCCGGCCGCCAGGAGGGTCATGGCGGCGAGCAGGCTGGGCAGGACGGCTCGCCGGCCGGGGTGCAGACGCATGATCACGAGCCTAGGAGCCTCCCGGCGCCCGTGCAGACGATCACCCCCGGCCGGACCCCGATCCACCCGTCAAGGCGTCTCCAGCACCTCGGCCAGGTCGTAGCGCACCGGGACGTCGAGCTGGTCGTACGTGCAGCTGAGCGGCTCGCGGTCGGGCCGCCAGCGCAGGAACTGGCCCGTGTGACGAAGTCGACGGCCCTCGAGCTGGTCGTACTTGATCTCCACGACCAGGTCGGGGCGCAGCGGCACCCAGGAGAGGTCCTTCTTGGCATTCCACCGGCTCGTGGCGCCCGGCATGCGGTTCTCGCCATCTTCTTGGACCTGCGCGTTGGCCCAGTCCTGCCACGGGTGCCCGTCCAGCGCCTCGGCCCGGTACGGCGCCAGCTCCTCGACCAGCTCGGCCCGCCGCTTCATCGGGAACGACGCCGCGACGCCGATGTGCTGCAGCCCGTTGTCGTCGTACAGGCCCAGCAGCAGCGAGCCGACGATCGGCCCGCTCTTGTGCCAGCGGAACCCGGCGACGACGCAGTCGGCGGTGCGCACGTGCTTGACCTTGGTCATGAGCCGCTGGTCGGGGCCGTAGGGCAGATCGGCCCGCTTGGCGACGACGCCGTCCAGACCGGCGCCCTCGAAGGTGTCGAACCAGCGCTGCGCGGTCGCGGCGTCCTCGGTGATCCCGGTGAGGTAGACCGGCGGCCGGGTGCCGGCCAGCGCCGTCTGCAGCTGCTGCCGGCGCTCGGCGAACGGGTGGTCGAGCAGCGACTCGTCGCCGAGGGCGAGCAGGTCGAAGGCGACGAACGAGGCCGGCGTCTGCTCGGCCAGCAGCCGCACGCGCGACTCGGCGGGGTGGATCCGCTGCAGCAGCGCCTCGAAGTGCAGCCGGTCGCCGGCCGGGACGACGATCTCGCCGTCGACCACGCAGCGCTCGGGCAGGTGCTGCTTGACCGCCTCGACCACCTCGGGGAAGTAGCGGGTGAGCGGGCGCTCGTTGCGGCTGCCCAGCTCCACCTCGTCGCCGTCGCGGAAGACGATGCAGCGGAACCCGTCCCACTTGGGCTCGTAGAACAGGCCCTCGCCGGTGGGCAGCGTCGTCGCCGCCTTCGCCAGCATGGGCTTGACCGGTGGCATCAGCGGCAGGTCCATGCCGGTCAGTCAAGCAGCCGGGCCCGCCGCGTGCGGAGGTCTCGACCCGCTCGGCCGCTGCTCCTAGCCTCGGCACGGCGGGGGGCGACCGGGAGGCACGACCATGCCGCTGTACCTGACCCGTTTCCGCTACACCCCGGAGACCTGGGCGATGCTCATCGCCGAACCCGAGGACCGCCGCCGCGCCGCCACCGCCTACATCGAGTCCGTGGGCGGCTCCCTCCACGGCTTCTGGTACGCCTTCGGCGAGTGGGACGGCTTCACGCTGTGGGAGGCGCCGGACGACGTCGCCATGGCCGCCGTGGTCCTGGCGATCGGCGGGGGCGGTGCGCTGGGCGCGATCGAGACGACCGTGCTGCTCACCGTCGAGCAGACGCTCGAGGCGCTGGACCGGGCCCAATCCGTGGGCTACCGGCCGCCGGGCGCACCGCGCGCCGACGGCTAGCGCCAGGCGAAGACCGGCTGCTCGTAGCCGGCCACCCGCTCGACCTCGCCGCGGCAGGCGATCCGGCAGAACTGGTGGACCACCGCCGCGGTCGGGGCGTGCACGAACCCGCCCAGCAGCGGCAGCTTGATCACCGGCCCGTCCGACTCCGGGATGGTCTCGAACACCGGGTCGACGTCGAGATCGGCCAGCGGCACCTCGAACACGGCGGCCACCTCGGGCTCGGAGCCGGCGAACCCGTCGACCGGCCCCGCCCAGCAGACCACCGGCGTCATCACGTAGCCCGACCGCGTCACGTAGTCGTCGAGCAGCCCGAGCACCGACCCCGGCCCGAGGTCGAGGCCGATCTCCTCGTGCAGCTCGCGCAGCGCGCCCTCGACCGGGCCCTCGCCGGCGTCGAGCCGGCCCCCCGGCAGCGCCCACTGACCGGCGTGCGCGCGCAGGCCGGCGGCCCGGCGGGTGATGACCAGCGTCGGGATGCCGTCCGCCTCGGTCACGCAGAGCGCGACCGCCGCCTGCTTGAGCTCGGGGCGGTCGGCCGCGATCCGGGGGAACCCGGCGATCCGTTCCGCGACGACGTCCCGGGTCAGCGCTGCCATGCCTGCTCTCCTCGCTCTCGCCGTCGTCCGTACTTCCTGCACCGAAAGTCCGGGACTTACTGCACCGAAAGTCCGGTCCTCCGTCCGGTCAGCGGGCGCCGGCCACCCGGTAGCGGGTGAACAGCACGCCGTCCTCCTCCAGCAGCTGGCGCAGCTCCAGCCCGACCGGGGCCGGCAGGCCGTCGGGCAGCAACCGGTGCGCCGCGCCGACCAGCGCGGGCGCGATCGTGAGGTCCAGCTCGTCGACCACCCCGGCGGTCAGCGCCGCGCGCAGCAGCTGCGGTCCACCCTCGCACGTCACCTGCGCCAGTCCCCGCTCGGCCAGCGCCGCCACCGCGGCGGGCAGGTCGACGTCGTCGTCGCCGCAGACCAGCACGGTGGCACCGGCGGCGGCCAGGGCCGCGCGGCGGTCGGCGTCCGCCGCCGCGCAGGTGAGGACCAGCGTGGCCGGGTCCGCGGCCAGCGCGGACGCCGGGTCCAGCGAGGCCTGCCGGCTGACGACGGCGACCGGCAGGGTCGCCGGGCCGCCGATCGAGGCCCGCAACCGGCCCACGGCGGAGCCGGGGGAGACGGGGCGGTAGGCCTCGGTGGTCGCGGTGCCCGCGCCGACCAGGACGACGTCGGCCAGTGCGCGGAGCACCCGGAACACCCGCTTGTCACCGGGGGAGCCCAGCCCGGCGCTGCGCCCGTCGACGCTCACGGCGCCGTCGAGCGAGGCGACGAAGTCCATCCGCAGCGACCGGCCGGGCGGGAGCCGGTAGGCCTCCACCAGCGCGGCGTCGTCCAGCTCGCTCGAGGGCTCGGGCAGCAGGCGGCGCACGTCAGCGGGTGCTGAGCACGGCCGCGCTCTCCGGCGGCAGGGTCACCGTGCTCCCGTCGACGGCCGGCAGCTCGCCCGTGGCGAAGAGGACCTCGCCGGCGGGCACGTCCAGGTCGATCTCCCGCGGCTCCTCGGCGAGGTTGACCACCACGCGGAGCGAGCCGCGGTGCACGACCATCCAGCGGTCGGCGTCGTCCCAGTCGACCTCGACGCCGGTCAGGTCGGAGTCGACCAGGTCCGGGTGCGCTCGGCGCAGCGCGAGCAGCGACCGGTGGACGGCGAGCAGCCGCTCGTGCGGCTCCTGCGACAGCTCCGACCAGTCCAGCTTGGAGCGGGTGAAGGTCTCCGGGTCCTGCGGGTCGGGCACGACGTCGGCGTCCCAGCCGTGCTCGGCGAACTCGCCGATCCGCCCCTCGGCGGTGGCCCTGCCGAGCTCCGGCTCGGGGTGGCTGGTGAAGAACTGCCACGGGGTGCCGGCGCCCCACTCCTCGCCCATGAAGAGCATCGGGGTGAACGGGCTGGTCAGCACGATGGTGGCGCCGACGGCGAGCTGCGCGGGGGAGAGGGTGGCCGAGATCCGGTCGCCGACGGCGCGGTTGCCGATCTGGTCGTGGTCCTGCAGGTAGCCCAGGAACTTCCAGCCCGGCAGCGTGGCGGTGTCGACCGGGCGGCCGTGGTGGCGGCGTCGGAAGCTGGACCAGGCGCCGTCGTGGAAGAAGGCCCCGGTGAGCACCTTGGCCAGGCCGGCCAGCCCGGCCTCGGCGAAGTCGGAGTAGTAGCCCTGGCCCTCGCCGGTCAGGACCGAGTGCAGCGAGTGGTGGAAGTCGTCGCTCCACTGCGCGGTCAGGCCGAGGCCGCCGGCGACCCGCGGGGTGACCATGCGGGGGTCGTTGAGGTCGCTCTCGGCGATGAGGGTGAGCGGTCGCCCGACGGCGACCGACAGCTTGTCCACCTCCTGCGCCATCTCCTCGAGCACGTGGGTGGCGCGCTCGTCGACCAGCGCGTGCACGGCGTCCAGGCGCAGCCCGTCGACGTGCATGTCGCGCAGCCACATGAGCGCGTTGTCGATGACGTAGCGGCGGACCTCGTCGGAGTCGGGGCCCGACAGGTTGATCGAGTTGCCCCAGGTGTTCGCGCCGCCCTCGGCGAAGATCGGGAAGAACTCGGGCAGGTAGTTCCCCGAGGGGCCGAGGTGGTTGTAGACGACGTCCTGGATCACGCCGAGACCCTGCTGGTGGCAGGCGTCGACGAACCGCTGGTAGGCCGCCGGGCCGCCGTACTCCTCCTGCACCGCGTACCAGAGGACGCCGTCGTAGCCCCAGTTGTGCGTGCCGTTGAAGCCGTTGACCGGCAGCAGCTCGACGAAGTCCACTCCGAGGCGGACCAGGTGGCCGAGCCGGCCGATCGCGGCGTCGAGGGTGCCCTCGGGGGTGAACGTGCCGACGTGCAGCTCGTAGACGACGCCGCCGGCCAGCGGGCGTCCGGTCCAGGCGCCGTCGCCCCACTCGTAGGACTCCGGCTCGTACCGCCGGGAGAGGCCGTGGACGCCCTCGGGCTGCCGCCGGGAGCGCGGGTCGGGCCGCGGAGTGTCATTGGCGCCCAGCAGGTAGCCGTAGTCCGATTCCGGGCTCGCCTCGACCTGGGCGCGCCACCAGCCGTCGTCGTCGCGGGTCATGTCGTGCACGGCGCCGTCGACCTGGACGCGCACCCGCTCCGGCAGCGGTGCCCAGACGGCGAACTCGACGGGTGCGGACATGCGGGGGCCTCCGGGCAGGACGAGGGTGGGGAGCGGTCCGATCATGCCCGCAGCAACCGTCGCCAATCCCCGAGGCCGTGCAGACGCCTCCGGGACGGCCGGCGTCCGGGAATCGACCGTCCCGGACGCCGACCGTTGCTCACCCGGGCGTCACACCGCGAGCGTCTGTCCCACCCGGATCACGTTCGGGTTGCGGACGGAGTCCCGGTTGAGCGCCCAGAGCGCCCGCCAGCCGCCCTCGACCCCCTGCGCCCGGGCGATCTTCGCCAGGGTGTCCCCTCGGCGGACCGTGTAGCTCCCCGTGGCGGACGGCCGGGCCGCCGTCGGGGCGGCCGCGACCCGTGCCGGAGCCGGTGCCGGCGCGCTCACCGCCGGTGCCGGTGCTGCTGCGGGCGCGGGGGCCGCGGGTGCGGTTCCTGAGCGCAGCTGCTTGCCGCAGGTGGGCCAGGCGCCCACCCCCTGCGTGAGCAGGACCCGCTCCGCCACCGCGATCTGCTCCGCTGGGGTGGCGAGGTCGGCCCGCGGGGCGAACTCGCCACCACCGTGGCCCAGCCAGGTCGGTGAGCTGAACTGCAGCCCGCCGAAGTAGCCGTTGCCCGTGTTGATGCTCCAGTTGCCACCGGATTCGCACTGGGCGACCCCGGTCCAGTCGTGCGTCGCTGCCGAGGCCGGCGCGGAGAGCGCGCCGATGCCGATCGCCGCGGCGCCGAGGGCGACGGTGCCCGCACGGAGCGAGCGGCTGAGGGCGCGCGAGGTCGAGAGGTGCTGGGACATGGGTGATCCTCCGATCACCGCCTGCGAGGTGAGCTGTCGGGTTCGGGCGAATCGGTGCCCGGCCGCCGCGCCTGGAAGGCGCGGTGCGGCTTCACCCCGAGACGCGCGTGCGCGTCGGATTCGGGTCCCCCGCCCCCGTCCTGGATGTGTGTGGAGTCAGGCGCCGGCGGACGGGGTTCGGCGGTCCGGTGCCTCGCGGCGGCCCGAGTCGGCCGAGCGCCCGGACGACGCTAGGAGCGGTTTCCCGGCCCGTCGCGTCGAGCGGAGCGACCTCCGGCCAGTCGTCCCGGCGTGGCCCCGCCACGCCGTTCCGCGACCTCGCGGGGTCCTCGGGTGACCGCGCTGCGTCCCGGTGGGGGCCGTCCGCGTCCGGTCTGCGAACGGGGTCAGAGGTCCACGCTGACGGTGCAGTAGCCCACGTCGAGGGCATCGCGGTGGAGCAGGTCCTCGTGGGCGCGGTGCCACGCGCCGGAGCGGACGTCCGCCTCGAGGCGCTCCAGACCCTCGCGCAGCGCGTCCGGTGGGGTTGTCGCGAACACGGACATGCCCGCCCGCACGTCCGGATCGAGATAGGCCTCCGGGCGGCGCCAGAACGCGGCGGCGAAGCCGTCGACGCAGTCGTGAGGCACCGGCACCGACCGGATCTCGGCGTGGGCCCCCAGGAGCCGCGTGAGCTCCTGAACCTTCACGGCCAGGCGGGCGTCGGTCTTCGCGGCCGCGGGCAGGTAGTCGCGGAGCAGCCAGAAGTCGGCCACGCGTTCGGGCCACCAGGTGAAGAAGACCACCCGCCGCCGTGCCACCCGGCGCACCTCCGCCACCCCCGCGGCGACGTCGCTCCAGTGATGGACGGTGAGCACGGCCAGCGCCGCGTCGACGGCGTCGTCGGCCAGCGGTAGCGCTTCGGCCACTGCTCGGACGGCCGGGGCGGCCCCGGCGGGGCGCTGGTCGATCATCACCCGACTCGGTTCGACGGCGAGCGCCGTCTGCGGCGGTTCGTATGCGCCGGCACCGGCGCCGATGTTGACGACGCTGTCGACCTCGCCGAGCGCCGCCGTGATGGCCGCCGCGATCCGCGGATCCGCCTGACGGGTGCGCCGGTAGGTGCGCCCGATCCCGTCGTAGAGCGCCATGCGCGGAGTATGCCGGGCTACCGGACCGCTGGGGGGCCCGGCGCTCTAGCCTCACCGCATGCTGGAGCCCGCGGCCTCCGTGCCCGAGAGGTTCGACGTCGGGGTCACCGTGCAGCGTCGCGAGGTGCTGCACGGGCGGCCGTGGATGGAGCACCCGGTCACGGTGATCCACGACGGGGACGACTGCCTCGCGGTCCTGCTGGAGCCGGGCTCGCCGTTCACCTTCTTCGCCCATCCGTTCGGACCCCATCCGTGGAGCAGGCTGGAGGCGTGGAGCGGGAGCACCGTTCTGCAGATCCAGCGCACCGGCGAGGCGCATGCCGCGTGGAAGTTCTTCGATGCCCAGGGCACCTTCACGCACTGGTACGTCAACTTCCAGGAGCCGTTCGTCCGCCATGTCGACGGCGGCGGGGGCGGCGCCTTCGAGACCGCGGACCTCGGGATCGACGTCGTCCTCCCGGCGGACGGCTCACCGTGGCAGTGGAAAGACGTCGACCACCCGGACGCGATGGTCGCGGCGGGCCGGATCAGCCCGGACGACCGCGATCGGACCCGCATGGAAGCGCACTCGGTGGGAGCCCGCCTCGACGCGGGTGAACGGTGGTGGTCGTCATGGGACCAGTGGCAGCTCCACGACCCGGTCCCGGAGTCGCCGGGCGGGGTGTAGCAGCAGACTCAGGCGAGGGCGACGGGGTCGCCGGTGCGGACGACGCCCTCGGCGGAGACGTCGGCGTAGACGCCGGCGCAGGCCCAGGTGCCCAGGCCCGGGATCTCGCGGCGGTGGTGACGGGCGACGGTGCGCAGGGTGCCGCGGTCCTCGGGCAGGTCGCCCTGGGCGAGGGTGGTCATGACGCAGCGCATCGTCAGCATGGCGACGCCGGCGCGCGCGGTGTCGCCGAGGCAGACGCTGCGGCCGACCCATTCGTCCTCGGCGAAGCCCGGCTCGGTGCCGCCGACGAGGACGTTGGGGCGGTAGCGGAGGACGTCGAAGTCGCTGCCGTCGCCCAGCTCGGTCAGTCGGTCCAGCGTCGCGCGGGTGAGCAGGTGCAGCGCGGCCAGGTCGAAGAACGTGGCGGGCGGGGCCATCTGCCCGAGGTCGATGGCGCTCACCGGCTCGGTCCCCTCGAACGCGTGCGTCGTCCCCTCGATGAACTCCGCCGGCGCCAGGCCCTCGATGTCGGGCCACTGCTCCTCGAACCGGCTGCCGGCCGGCACCTCGCTGGTCAGCCGCACGGGCCTGCCGACCAGCTCGGACAGCGCCGCGTCGGTGCCGGCGGCGTCGCTGAGGAGTTCCGTGCCGTCGGGCAGGGTCACGACCACCGGGGGCACCGCGCCACCGGGGGCCGGCTCGGTGACGAACCGGGCGGAGAGCCCGAGCAGCGCGCCCCACTTCCGGGGGTGCTTCGCGCTGGCGACGGTGCCGTCGGCCGGGTCGACCAGGGCGTAGGCGCGGTCACCCAGCAGCCCGCGGCCGGTCAGCCGGGCCTGCTCGACCTGCTCGCCGAGCAGGGACTTCACCGGGAAGCGGTACAGCGCGTCGATGTGCACGCGCGCATCACACCACGAGCGGGCACGGCCGACGACGAGTTCGGCGATCTCGCACGCTTTCCGGCTCGAGAGCGCGCGAGATCGCCGATGTCGTGGCTACTCGCGGACGAGCAGGGCAACCGGCAGCCGGGCCAGCAGCACGTCGGCGGCGATCCCGGCGACGTCGGAGACGAACCGCTCACCGGTGATCAGGTCGCGCCAGGCGCCGGTCGGCAGCTGCAGCGCGGTGTCGCCCCAGCCGGTCCGGGCCAGCCGTGCCGGCAGCCGGGTCGCCACGACGACGACGCCGTCCTGCTCCGGGGTCCCGCGGTCGTAGGCGATCAGCGAGTCGGCGGCCGAGCCCCGGACCTCGACGGGCGTGTACCCGCCGAACAGCTCCGGGCGGTCCCGTCGGGCCCGCAGCACCCGGGAAGTGACCAGCAGCTTCGCCGCGCCGCTGCCGTCCACGGCCGGCACCGCGCCGGCATCGAGGTCGGCCAGCAGCCGGCGGCGCAGCTCGTAGTCCACCGGACGCCGGTTGTCCGGGTCCACCAGCGAGAAGTCGTACAGCTCGGTGCCCTGGTAGACGTCGGGGACGCCGGGCATCGTCAGCTGCAGCAGCTTCTGCGCCAGCGAGTTCGACCAGCCCAGCGGCGCGATGCGGGCGACGAACGCCTCGATCTCCGCCGCCGTCGTGGCGTCGTCGAACGCGGCGTCGACCAGCGCGTGCAGCTGCGCCTCGAACGCCTCGTCCGGGTCGGTCCACGTGGTCGACGTGCCGGCCTCGCGCGCCGCCTTCTCGACGTAGGCGTGCGCCCGCTCCCGCGAGAGCGGCCAGGCGCCGATCAGGTTCTGCCAGACCAGGTGCGCCATCGGGCGGTCGGCCAGCGGATGGCGGGCCAGCCAGCCGCGCACCAGCGCCGCCCACTCCGACGGCAGCTCCGCCAGCACCGCCAGCCGGGCGCGGACGTCCTCGCTGCGCTTGGTGTCGTGCGTCGACAGCGTCGTCATCGCCTGCGGCTTGACCGCGAGCCGGTGCTCCTGCGCAGCGTGGAAGTCGGCGACGGTGCCGCCGAAGTGCGCCGGGTCGCCGCCCACCTCGTTGAGCGCGACGAACCGGGACCACCGGTAGTAGGCGCTGTCCTCGACGCCCTTGGCCATCACCGGGCCGCTGGTCTGCTCGAAGCGGGTGGCCGCTTCGGTGCCCGCCTGCGAGAGGACGCCGTACAGCGCGTCCACGGCCGGCACGAGGTCCGGCCGGCGGGCCCGGACGGCGGCGACCGCCTGGTCCAGGTGCTCCCGGCCGTCGGGCAGGTAGCTGCGGTAGACGCCGAACGTGGCGAGCAGCTCGGCCAGCGCCTCGGTCTGCTGTGCGCGGTCCACGCCCGGCAGCTCCCCGACGACCCGCACCAGCCGGGCCACCTCGGACCCGAGCATCCCGTCGGTGACCTCGCGTTTGCAGAGGCGCACGAGCTCGGCGTAGTCGACCGCGCGGCCGGCCAGCTCGGTGTCCAGCGCGGTGAGCGCCGGCCCGCCGGCCGGGTCGACGAGCACCCGGTCGACCTCGGTCAGGGCGTCGTAGCCCGTCGTCCCCGCCGTCGCCCAGCCCTCGGGCAGCTCCTCGCCGGGCTCCAGGATCTTCTCGACCACGGTCCAGCGGCCGCCGGAGGCCTCGGCGAGCCGGTCCAGGTAGCCGCGCGGGTCGGCGAGGCCGTCCGGATGGTCGATGCGCAGGCCGTCGACGGCACCGTCGCGCACCAGCTCCAGCACGAGCTCGTGCGTCGCGTCGAAGACCGCCGGGTCCTCCACGCGCAGCCCGGCGAGGGTGTTGATCGCGAAGAACCGGCGGTAGTTGAGGTCGGAGTCCGCGCGCCGCCAGTCCACCAGCTCGTAGTGCTGGCGGTCGTGCACCTCCTGCGGGGTGCCCTCGCCGGTGCCGGGTGCGATCGGGAAGCGGTTGTCGTAGTAGCGCAGCTCGCCGTCCACCACCTCGAGCTTCTGGACGTCGTCGGCGGAGCCGAGCACCGGGATGCGCACCTTGCCGCCGCCGAACTCCCAGTCGATGTCGAACGCTCCGGCGTGCGCGCTCTCCTGCCCGTGCTGCAGCACGTCCCACCACCACGGCGCGGCCGAGGGGTCGTCGACGCCCATGTGGTTGGGGACCAGGTCGAGCACCAGCCCGAGCCCGTGCTCGTGCAGCGCGGCCACGAACCGGTCGAACGCCTCCCGCCCACCGCGGGCCTCGTCGATGTGCGCGTGGTCGACGGTGTCGTACCCGTGGGTGCTGCCCTCGGCCGAGCGCAGCAGCGGTGAGGAGTAGGCGTGCGTCACCCCGAGGTCGGCCAGGTAGCCGGCCACCCCGGCGGCGTCATCGAGCCCGAAGCCCGCGTGGACCTGCAGCCGGTAGGTCGCAGCGGGGACCCCCCGGCGGCGCTCGCCGGGGTCCTGCGTGGCCGTCACTCCGCGGGCCCGGTGAGCACGACGATCGAGCGACCCTGCACGGTCACCGTCTCGCCCGGCTTGACCTCGACCGGCTCGACCTCGTCCATCTCCGCGGTGTCGAGGACCGTCGTCCAGGACCGGGAGTAGTCGTCGCTGGGCAGGGTGAACTCGATCGTCTCGTGCGAGGCGTTGAACGCCAGGAAGAAGTGGTCGTCCTTGACGTACTCGCCGCGCTCGTCGGTCTCGCGGATGCCGACGCCGTTCAGGTAGACCGCCAGCGCCTTGGCGTATCCGGCGTCCCAGTCCTCGTCGGCCATCTGCTCCCCGGCGGGGGTCAGCCAGTCGATGTCGGGCACGGGCTCGCCCAGGCCCCGGCGCACCGGCCGGCCGTTGAAGAACCGGCGCCGGCGGAACGTCGGGTGGTCGCAGCGGAGCTTGGTGACCTTCTTGGTGAACTCGAGCAGGCCCTGGTCGACGTTCTCCCAGTCGATCCAGGTGAGCTCGGAGTCCTGGCAGTAGCCGTTGTTGTTGCCGCCCTGCGACCGGCCCAGCTCGTCGCCGTGAAGCAGCATCGGCACGCCCTGGCTGAGCATCGTCGTGGCGATGAAGTTGCGCCGCTGCTGGCCGCGCAGCTGCAGGATCTCCGGGTCGTCGGTCGGGCCCTCGACGCCGCAGTTCCAGCTGCTGTTGTGGCTCTCGCCGTCGTTGTTGCCCTCGCCGTTGGCCTCGTTGTGCTTCTCGTTGTAGGAGACGAGGTCGTTGAGCGTGAAGCCGTCGTGGGCGGTCACGAAGTTGATGCTGGCCATGGGCCGGCGGCCGGAGTGCTGGTACAGGTCGGCCGAGCCGGTGATCCGGCTGGCGAACTCGCCGACGATGGCGTCCTCGCCGCGCCAGAAGTCGCGGACGGTGTCGCGGTACTTGCCGTTCCACTCCGTCCACAGCGCCGGGAAGTTGCCGACCTGGTAGCCGCCCTCGCCCACGTCCCAGGGCTCGGCGATCAGCTTGACCTGGCTGACGACCGGGTCCTGGTGGACGAGGTCGAAGAAGGTGGCCAGCCGGTCGACGGCGTGCAGCTCGCGGGCCAGGGCCGAGGCGAGGTCGAAGCGGAAGCCGTCGACGTGCATCTCGGTGACCCAGTAGCGCAGCGAGTCCATGATCAGCTGCAGGGACTGCGGCGTCCGGACGTTAAGCGTGTTCCCGGTGCCGGTGTAGTCCATGTAGAACTGCTCGTCGCCCTCGACGAGCTTGTAGTACGTGCGGTTGTCGATGCCGCGGAACGACAGCGTCGGGCCCATGTGGTTGCCCTCGGCCGTGTGGTTGTAGACGACGTCGAGGATGACCTCGATGCCCGCCTCGTGCAGCGCGCGCACCATCGCCTTGAACTCCTGGACCTGCTGCCCGGAGGTGGTGTCGCTGGCGTACTCGTTGTGCGGGGCGAAGAAGCCGATCGTGTTGTAGCCCCAGTAGTTGCGCAGGCCCTTCTGCTGCAGGGTGTCGTCCTGCACGAACTGGTGCACCGGCAGCAGCTCGATGGCGGTGATGCCCAGGTCGGTGAGGTGCTCGATCGTCGCCGGGTGGGCGACGCCGGCGTAGGTGCCGCGCAGCTCCTCGGGAATCCGCGGGTTGGTCATCGTCAGGCCCTTGACGTGGGCCTCGTAGATGACCGTCTTGTTGTAGGGCGTCCTCGGCGGGCGGTCCACGCCCCAGTCGAAGAACGGGCTGACGACGACGGACTTCGGCATGGCGGCCGCCGAGTCGTCGTCGTTGCGCTCCTTGGTCTCGAAGTCGTAGCCGAACACCGACTGGTCCCAGTCGATCTGGCCGTCGATCGCCTTCGCGTAGGGGTCGAGCAGCAGCTTGTTCGGGTTGCACCGCAGTCCCTGGGCGGGGTCGTGCGGGCCGTGCACCCGGAAGCCGTACTTCTGGCCGGCGTGGATGCCGGGCAGGAAGGCGTGCCAGACGTAGCCGTCCATCTCGGGGAGGCGGACGCGCTCCTCGTTGCCGTCGTCGTCGAAGAGGCAGAGCTCGACCTTGTCGGCCACCTCGCTGAAGATCGCGAAGTTGGTGCCGGTGCCGTCGTACGTGGCCCCGAGGGGGTAGGCACTGCCGGGCCATACCTGGGTCATGGACTGGTTCCTCCTGCTGCTTGCCCCGTGCAGGGGCGAGGCCTCTCTCCGGGATGGCGCTGGAGGAGGCCGGGACGGGGCGACCGTACGGCGGTGCCCCTCTCCGGGCCCCCGCACACCTCGGATCGGTGTGACGTCGTCGTACCCCGGGGATGCACGACGGCGCCCTCGCGGGGAGCCCGCGAGGGCGCCGTGCGCGGAGCGCCGGGCCGACCTCGCCCGGGGGGTCCGGGTGGCGCTGGCCCGAGGGGATGCTCCTGCGAGGCGGGACGCTAGGACGCCCCCGAGGGCCTGCGCAAGTACCTGCCACGGGACCGTTGCGTCCGGTTCCACGCGGGCCCCGGAAGGCGTGCGCAGGGCGTCGCCGGCTCGCGACCGCGCGTTCTGTCGTACCGCCGACGTACCGTCGTCCCCGTGCGCACGACCACCGACATCAGGCCCACCCAGGGCCGCTTCCGCGTCGTCAGCGAGTACGAGCCGGCGGGCGACCAGCCGGCCGCGATCAAGGCGCTCGCCGAGCGGGTGAACGCGGGCGCCCAGGACACGGTGCTGCTCGGCGCCACCGGTACCGGCAAGTCGGCGACGACGGCCTGGCTCATCGAGCAGGTGCAGCGCCCGACGCTGGTGATGGCCCCGAACAAGACGCTCGCCGCGCAGCTGGCGAACGAGTTCAAGGAGCTGCTGCCCGACGCCGCCGTCGAGTACTTCGTCTCCTACTACGACTACTACCAGCCCGAGGCGTACGTCCCGCAGACCGATACCTACATCGAGAAGGACTCCTCGATCAACGAGGAGGTCGAGCGGCTGCGGCACTCGGCGACCAACAGCCTGCTCACGCGGCGCGACGTCATCGTCGTCTCGACGGTCTCCTGCATCTACGGCCTGGGCACGCCGCAGGAGTACGTCGAACGGGCGCTCAAGATCCGGAAGGGTGAGGAGCGGGACCGCGACGAGCTGCTCCGCACACTGGTCACCGAGCAGTACACCCGCAACGACCTCTCCTTCACCCGCGGCACCTTCCGGGTGCGGGGGGACACGATCGAGGTCTTCCCGGTGTACGAGGAGCTCGCCGTCCGCATCGAGATGTTCGGCGACGAGGTCGAGCGGCTCTACTACCTGCACCCGCTGACCGGCGAGGTCGTCCGCGAGGTCGAGGAGCTCTTCGTCTTCCCGGCCAGCCACTACGTCGCCGGGCCCGACCGCATGGAGCGGGCGATCCGCAGCATCGAGGCCGAGCTCGAGACGCGGCTGGCGGAGCTCGACCGGCAGGGCAAGCTGCTGGAGTCCCAGCGGCTGCGCATGCGCACGACCTACGACATCGAGATGATGCGGCAGGTCGGTTTCTGCTCCGGCATCGAGAACTACTCGCGGCACATCGACGGCCGCGCGCCCGGCAGCGCCGGCGCCTGTCTCATCGACTACTTCCCGGACGACTTCCTGCTGGTCGTCGACGAGTCGCACGTGACCGTGCCGCAGATCGGCGGCATGTACGAGGGCGACATGAGCCGCAAGCGCACCCTGGTCGAGCACGGCTTCCGGCTGCCCTCCGCGATGGACAACCGCCCGCTCAAGTGGGAGGAGTTCACCGACCGGATCAAGCAGACGGTCTACCTGTCGGCGACGCCGGGCGACTACGAGCTGGGCAAGGTGCAGGGCGACGTCGTCGAGCAGGTCATCCGGCCGACCGGCCTGATCGACCCGGAGGTCGTCGTCAAGCCGACCAAGGGGCAGATCGACGACCTGGTGCACGAGATCCGGCTCCGCACGGAGAAGGACGAGCGGATCCTGGTCACCACGCTGACCAAGAAGATGTCCGAGGACCTCACCGACTACCTGCTCGAGCTGGGCATCAAGGTGCGGTACCTGCACTCCGAGGTGGACACGCTGCGCCGGGTCGAGCTGCTGCGCGAGCTCCGGCAGGGGGAGTACGACGTCCTGGTCGGTATCAACCTGCTGCGCGAGGGGCTCGACCTCCCCGAGGTCTCCCTGGTGGCGATCCTCGACGCCGACAAGGAGGGCTTCCTCCGGTCGGGCAAGTCGCTGATCCAGACCATCGGCCGCGCGGCGCGCAACGTCTCCGGTCAGGTGCACATGTACGCCGACAAGATCACGCCGTCGATGGCACAGGCCATCGACGAGACGAACCGGCGGCGCGAGAAGCAGATCGCCTACAACACCGCGCACGGGGTGGACCCGCAGCCGCTGCGGAAGAAGATCGTCGACATCCTCGACGGCATCTACAAGGCCGCCGAGGACGCCGACGCGGCGACCGAGATGCTCGGCGGCTCGGGCCGGCAGCAGTCGCGCGGCAAGTCGCCGGTCCCCGGGCTGTCGTCCAAGGGCAAGGCGAAGGCCGGGTCCATCGACGTGCAGGGGCTGCCGCGGGCCGAGCTGGCGGACATGATCCAGACGATGAACGAGCAGATGCTCTCCGCGGCGCGGGAGCTGCAGTTCGAGGTCGCGGCGAGGCTGCGCGACGAGCTGACCGAGCTGAAGAAGGAACTCCGCCAGTTCGACGCCGCGCACGCCTGATCCCGGAGCCGCTCGCATGACCCGTACGTCGGTGATCACCGCTGTCCACGCCACCACCGCCCCGATCGAGCTGGGCGGGCACACCTGGCAGCGGACGACGGGCACGGTGCACGGCGTCGTGGACCCGGGGGAGCGGGTGGCCGGTCTGGCGGAGCTGCCCACCGACGAGCAGGGCCGCTACGCCTACAGCGCGGAGTTCGAGGTGGTCGCCCCCGCCGAGGGCGGCGACCTCGTCCTCGTCGATGCCGAGAACCGGGGCCGCCCGGCGGTGCTGGTCAGCGTCGAGCAGTTCGCGCTCGGCTCGACCGACAGCTCCCCGACGACCGCGGTCTACCCGCCGGGCCGGGGCACCGGCTTCCTCGCCGAGCACGGGCTCGGCTACGCCCGCGTGCAGTGGGAGACCGGGATCGCCGCCGGCGTCCCCGCCACAGCGCAGGGCATCGGCGAGGTCGTCGTCCGCGACTTCGGCCGGCTGCTGACCGGCCGGGTCGGGAACGCCCCCGACGGGCCGGCACTGCCGCGGTTCCGCGCGTCCATCCTGGCCGGCATCAGCCAGAGCGCCTGGTTCGTCACCACGCTGGTGGCCGAGGGCTTCAACGTCGACCCGCTCACCGGCGGCCGGGTCTTCGACGCGGCGCTAGCGGTCTCCGGCATGGGCAACTGGCTGGCGATCAACCAGCTCGCGGGGGAGGAGGAGCAGCGCCCCTACCTGCTGGAGAACGGGGTGCCGCTCGGCTACGAGCAGGTGCTCACCCGTCCGGACAGCGATCCGCTGTTCGTGGACGTCGCCACCTACACCGACTACTACCGGCTCCGGGCCAGCGTCACCGCACAGGCGCACGGCGGCCGCGACGTGCCCCGGTACGACTGGCCGGCACCGCACGCCGGGCGCACCTACCCGGACGCGGTCGTGTTCGGTCTGCTCGGGTGCAACGGGGGCGTCGAGGTACCGCGCAACCCGATCTCCTACGAGCCCTACCTGCGCAGCCTGGTGGCCGACGTGGCCGACGTCCTCCGCGGCGGGGCCGCAGAGCTGCCGCCGACGGCGCGTTTCGACCTGGTCGCGCCGCCCGAGGGATCGACCGTCAACGAGCTGCCCGGGGTGGCGCTGTCCGTGCCCGCGGCGGACGAGGACACGGGGCAGCCGCTCGGGGGTGTCCGGTTCCCCGACGCGGTGGTCCCGCTGGGCCGGCCCCTGCCCGTGGCGCTGAGCCCGGTGGGCACCTCGTCGATCACCGACGTGTGCGGGAACTGGGGCGGCTGGCAGCCGTTCGCCGCCGACGAGCTGCACGAGCGGTACGGCGACGTCGAGGGGTACCTGGAGCGGTACGCCGCGGCGGTCGACGAGCAGATCGACGCCGGGTACCTGCGGGCCGCCGAGCGGGAGCGGATGCTCCGGCACGCCCGCGCGGCGTTCCTGGCCACCGGCGCCTGACGCGGCGGCCGGCCGCCGGAAACGATCCGGAGGTCCGGGAACACAGCCGGTCACCGAGCCGTTGGGGCCAGAGAGATGCGCTCAGCGAGCGCGTCCGTGGAGGGGAGTATCCCTGCGCGGCGAGGTCGTCAGTACGGGGTTCCATGACCCCCGGCCCGCCGGTCGACACCTCTGGTGGCGATGGGAGAGACCTCCGGTACTGACGCAACGCCAGTCATCGGAGGCTTTTCCTTGGACGTCCCCTTCTGGGTGTGGGCACTCACCGTCGGCCTGATCGTCGGCATGCTGCTGTTCGACCTCATCGGCCACGTGCGGACGCCGCACGCGCCCACGCTCCGCGAGTCCGCGATCTGGTCGGGGGTCTACGTCGGCATCGCCGTGGTCTTCGGGCTGCTGATCTTCTGGTTCTACGGCGCCCAGTTCGGCGGTGAGTACTTCGCCGGCTACATCACCGAGAAGAGCCTGTCGATCGACAACCTCTTCGTCTTCGTGCTGATCATGGCCAGCTTCGGGGTGCCCCGGGAACTGCAGCAGAAGGTGCTGCTCTACGGCATCACCTTCGCCCTGGTGCTGCGCACGGTCTTCATCCTTGTCGGCGCCGCTGCCATCGAGAACTTCAGCTGGGTCTTCTACCTCTTCGGCGCGATCCTGATCTACACCGCCTGGGTGCAGGCCCGGTCCGGTGGTCACGACGGCCACGAGGACTACAAGGAAAACGTGCTCCTGCGGGCCGCGAAGAAGGCCTTCCCGACCACCGACGAGTACCACTCCGACAAGCTGTCGGTCCGCCTCGACGGCAAGCGGTTCATCACCCCGCTGGCCATCGCGCTGATCGCCATCGGCAGCGCCGACATCCTCTTCGCCGTCGACTCGATCCCGGCGATCTTCGGGCTCACGCAGGAGACCTACCTGGTCTTCGCCGCGAACGCGTTCTCGCTGCTGGGCCTGCGCCAGCTGTTCTTCCTCATCGACGGCCTGCTCGACCGGCTGGTCTACCTCTCCTACGGCCTGGCCGTGATCCTCGGCTTCATCGGCGCGAAGCTGGTCATCCACGCGCTGCACACCAACGAGCTGCCGTTCGTCAACGGCGGCGAGCACATCACCGTGATCCCCGAGATCCCGACCTGGCTGTCGCTGGCGGTCATCCTCGTGACGCTCGTGGGGACCACGGTGGCCAGCCTGGCGAAGAACCGCCGCGACAAGGACGAGCGGGCGGAGCTCGCCGCCGCGGGTCGTCCCGTGGACGACGTCCAGCGGACGGACGCCCCGCCGGCCCCCGAGTCGGGCATGCCGGCCGAGGCGACCGAGGCGACCGAGGTGACCGAGGTGACCGACCGGACCGCCGACGTGCTGGATCCCCGGTGAGCACCGTCAGAGCCGTCCTGGCGCTCCCGGCCCCGCCGGGGACCTCCATGGCCGGCGTGCTCGCGCTGATGGACGACCTCACCGGGCTGGCCGGCGCGGCCGAGGGGTTGCGCCGGCGGGTGGAGGAGCTGACGAACCTCCGCAGTGCCGAGCTCTCGACGCTGCTCGCGGTGGCCGGCGGGGCGGAGCGGACGGCCGTCGTCGCCGAGCTGACCGGTCAGGTGGACGACGCCGCGGCGGCGACCCTGCGGGCTCTCCGTGGCCGCGGCCTCGTGACGGGCGCCGGCGGTGAGCACCCGGGGGCCTGGCGGCTCACGGAGAGCGGGCGCGTGGTGCAGCAGCAGGTCGAGGGGCTGCGGATCCGCGTGCTGCACGGGATCGTCGGCGCGCTCGGCGAGCAGGCCACCGACGACCTGCGCAGCACCGTCCAGGCGCTGGGTTCGGTTCTGGCGCCCGACGTCCTGCCTGCGCCCGGCCAGCGGTCGGCCCTGCGCGGCTGAACCGGTCGCGTCACGTCGTGGGGCGGCCGGCGCCGGGGTACGGTGTGCGCCACGTGCCCCGGCGCCGCAGGCGGTGACGCCTGCTCGGTGACGGGGCCGCACGATGGAGGGGAGTATCCCCCCGCGGCAGCGTCGTCAACACGGGATCCCACGATCCCCGGTGCTGCCGGCCGTCGGCGTCGCGCCGATGGTGGGAGAGACCTCCGGTGCCGACGCCTGTCCCCCGGAGGAACTCAGCGCATGGAACTCCCCGTCTGGTTCGAGGTCGCGACGTTCGTGGGACTCACCGTCCTGCTGCTCGCCGACCTCGCCATCGTCGCCCGTCGCCCCCACGAGCCCTCCATCAAGGAGGCCAGTCTCTGGGTCAGCTTCTACATCAGCCTGGCGCTGATCTTCGGGCTGCTGATGCTGGCGTTCACCAACAGCACGTACGCCACGGAGTTCTACGCGGGGTGGCTCACCGAGTACTCGCTCTCGGTCGACAACCTCTTCGTCTTCGTGATCATCATGGCCCGCTTCCAGGTGCCGCGGAAGTTCCAGCAGGAAGCGCTGATGATCGGCATCATCATCGCGCTGGTCCTGCGTGGGATCTTCATCCTGCTCGGCGCCGTGGTCATCGAGCGGTTCGTGTGGGTCTTCTACATCTTCGGCGTCTTCCTCATCTACACGGCGTTCAACCTCGTCCGGCACCGCGACGACGACGAGGACTACGAGGAGAACGCGTTCATCCGGCGCATGCGCAAGGTCCTGCCGATCACGCAGGACTACCACGGCGCCAAGATCCGGGTGAGCGAGAACGGCAAGAAGATGTGGACGCCGATGATCGTGGTCATCCTGGCGCTCGGCACGACGGACCTGATCTTCGCGCTCGACAGCATCCCGGCGATCTTCGGTCTGACCCGTGAGCCGTTCATCGTCTTCACGGCCAACGTCTTTGCCCTGATGGGCCTGCGTCAGCTGTACTTCCTGCTCGGCGGCCTGCTCAAGCGGCTGGTGTACCTCTCGCTCGGCCTGGCGGTGATCCTGGCCTTCATCGGCGTGAAGCTGATCATGGAGGCGGTGCACGAGAACCAGCTGCCGTTCGCGGGCGAGCGCGAGCCGATCGACAGCATCCCGGAGATCCCGATCTGGCTGTCGCTGTCGATCATCCTGGGGGTGCTGATCATCGCCACGGTCGCCAGCCTGCTCAAGACCCGCGGTCAGCTGGTCGACGCCGGGGCGCCCGACGTGGACCAGAAGACCGCGACGTCCGTGCCCACCGGTGGCCCCGCGTCGGCCGCGGCCGTCGAGGGCCGCCTCGCCGAGGAGCAGGACGAGACGCGCAACCCGCGCTGATCGCCCGCGGAACAGACCGCTGCCCCGGCGGGTTGAGGGCTGTTCGTGGGTGACTCGACGGACGCCGGTCGCGTCGCCGGACTCGTCGGTCTGCTCTTCGGCCTCGCCGGAATGGGCAGCGCGGCCGTGGCGGTCACGCTGCCGGCCATCGCCGCCGACCTGGACCTCACCACCGGCGGGGTCTCCTGGGTCATCAGCCTGTACGCCCTCATGCTCGCGGTGGCGACCGCGATCTACGGGCGGGCCGCGGACCTCGCCGGCATCCGGCTGCCGCTGCTGGTCGGCATCGGGCTGATGGCCGGCAGCGCCGTCCTCGGCTGCTTCGCGCCCAGCATCGAGGTGCTGCTGGCCGCGCGGCTGCTGCAGGGCATGGGGGCGGCCGCGGTGCCCGTCCTCGGCATGGCGATCGTCAGCGCCCGCTACGACGGCGCCGTCCGGACGACCGCGCTCGGGAAGGTCGCCGGGACGGCCGCCGCCGTGAGCGCGCTGGGTCCGCTCGCGGGCGGCCTGGTCGCCGACCTCGCCGGCTGGCGGGCCGTCGTGGCGCTACCGGCGCTCGGCCTGCTGGTGATCCCCGCGCTGTGGCGGGCGCTGCCCACGCAGGGGACCGGCGCCCGGCTCGACGTCCTCGGCGCGGTCCTCGTCGCCGCCACGGCGGCGGGGCTGGTGCTGCTCGTGCAGTCACCGGCGTCGGGCGTCGCGGTGGCGACGGCGGGTGCCCTGCTGCTGGGGCTCGGCGTCCCCGCGGTCGCGGCCCGGGTGCGACGGCGTCCGGAAGGATTCCTGCCGCGCACGGTGATCCGGGAGCCCGTCGTCGTCCGCAGTGCCCTGGCCGCCTCGGCGGTGCCGGCGGCCTGGTTCGCCCTGCTCATCGCCGTGCCCGCGGTCCTGGCCGCCCGCGGCTGGACACCGCTGCAGGTGGGGCTGGCGCTGGTGCCCAGCGCGCTCACCGGCTTCCTCGCCCCGCGGCTGGCCGGCCCGCTGCTCGCCCGGCTGGGGCCGGCCCGGTCCCTGGTCACCTCCGACGCGACCGCGGCGGTCGCGCTCGCCGTCGCCGCCCTGGGTGCGGCGCTCGGCTCGGCGGCCGTCCTCGTCGCAGCGGTGATCCTCGTGACGCTCGCCTTCGGGCTGGGGCAACCGGCTCTCATGGCGGCCGTGGGCGACGCCGTCCCGGCCGACGTCCGCGGAGTGGCCCTGGGCATCGCCACGCTGGTGTTCCTCGTCGGCGGGGGCGTGGGCTCCGCCGTCGTCGGCGGGATCGGGGAGGTGCTCGGGATCGACCGGAGCCTGCTGCTGCTCGCGCTGCTGCCGCTCCTGGGCAGCCTGGCGCTGGTGAGCACCCTCCGGGTCCGGCCGGTCCCGACCTGAGCCCCGCGGGTCCGCCGGTGGCGGAACGGGCTCCCGCGGCCACCGACTAGCGTCGAGGCCCATGCGCCCCGACGACCTCGCGCTCCTCCGCACGCCGGGCGTCCCCGCCGTCTCCCCGGACGGCCGGATGGCGGTCGTCGCCGTGGAGCGGATCGATCTCGAGGCCGACGAGTACCGGTCCCAGCTCTGGGCCGTCCCGACCGACGGGTCGGCGCCGGCCCGGCCGATCACCACCGGCCAGCGGGACGGCGCGCCGGCGTTCTCCCCGGACGGTCGGTGGATCGCCTACCTGGGCGCCGAGCGCGGCGGGAAGCCGCAGATCTGGTTGCTGGCGACCGCGGGGGGTGAGCCCCGAAGGCTCACCCACCACCCGCTCGGTGCCGGCGCCCCGGTGTGGTCCCCGGACTCCCGGCGGCTGGCGTACGTCACCCGCGTGCCCGAGCACGGGCGCTACGGCACGGTGGAGGGGGTCGACGCAGCGGCCGAGCCACCCCGGCTGATCACCACGCTGCAGTACCGGCAGGACGGTGTCGGGTTCGTGACCGACCGCCGCAGCCAGGTCTTCGTGCTCGACCTGCCGCCGCACCGGCGCGACGACGCGGCGCCGCTGCCCGAGCCGGTGCAGCTGACCTCCGGTGACGCCGACTGCGCCGACGTCGCCTGGCGCCCGGACGGCTCTGCCCTGGCGTTCGTGTCGGCGCGGCACCCCCGCGCCGACCGGGACCTGGTGCGCGACGTGCACGAGATCGGGGTCGACGGCACGGGCCTGCGCCGGGTGACCTCCTCGCGCGGGCGGTGCGCCGGGCCCGTCTACGCCCCCGACGGCACGCTGCACGTCACCGCCGTCCCCGATCTCGGCGCCGAGGGTCTGGACGTCGTCGCCCGGTCACCCGTGCCCTGCCGGATCGCCGACGACGGCGCACTGCACCCGCTGCTCGATCCCGAGGAGCACCACCGGGGCGACGACACCCCGGCGACGGTGCTGGCCGACGGCGCCGTGCTCGTGGGCGTGGAGCGGCGCGGCTCGGTCGAGCTGCTGCGCGTGCCGCTGGACGGAGGGCCGGCGGATGTGCTGGTCGACGGGCCGTTCACCGTGCGGGGCGTGGCCGCCGGAGGCGGGGTCGTCGTCGCCACCGTCGCGCACGACCGCTCGGCCGGTGAGCTGATCGCGCTGTCCGGGGGAGACCGGCGGCTGCTCACCGCCTTCGGCCGGGAGCTCGGTGCCACCGGTCGGCTGCACCGGATGCAGGAGCGCACGGCTCCGGCCCACGACGGGTACCCGGTGCACGGCTGGGTCACCACGCCGCCCGGTCCCGGGCCGCACCCGGTGCTGCTCACGATCCACGGGGGACCGTTCCGCCAGTACGGCTGGACGCTGCTCGACGAGACGCAGGTGCACGTCTCCGCCGGCTACGCGGTGGTGCAGTGCAACCCGCGCGGGTCGTCGGGCTACGGGGCGGCGCACGGGCGGGCGATCCGGCACGGCTGGGGCGGGCTCGACGCCGCCGACGTCCTCGCCTTCCTCGACGCGGTGCTGGCGGACCCGGCGCTGGACGCCGATCGCGTCGGCGTCATGGGCGGCTCGTACGGCGGCTACCTCACCGCGCTGTTGATCGGCCGGACCGACCGCTTCGCCGCGGCGGTGGTGGAGCGTGCGCTCACCGACCCGGTCGGCATCGTCGGCTCGGGGGACACCGGCTGGTACTTCGTCGACGAGCACCTGGGGACGGACCCTGCGCGGCTCGCGGAGCAGAGCGCGCTCGCCGCCGCACCGGCCATCACCACACCGACGCTGGTCGTCCACTCCGAGCAGGACTGGTCCACGCCGCTGGAGCAGGGGCAGCGGCTCTACGTCGAGCTCAAGCGCCGCGGCGTCCCCTCGGAACTGCTGCTCTTCCCCGGCGAGGGGCACGAGCTCTCCCGCTCGGGCCGCCCGAAGCACCGGCTGGCGCGGTTCGAGCACGTCCTGCGGTGGTGGGCGCGCTGGCTGCCGACCGAGGTCGACTCGCCGGTCGACGACGACATGGCGCGCTGACGCGCCGTTCCGGCTCGGAGAACGGCGCATCCGCGCACACCGTCGGGCTCGGCCGGCGGCGCCGCCCTCTACGGTGAGGCATGGCGCTCATCTATCCCGTCCTGGCGGATGCACCCGAACCCGACGAGGAGGCGCTGCCCGACTTCGCCGAGCTCGCCGCGGACCTCTCCGACCAGTGGCTGGTGGAGGTGACGGTCGGCGAGGACGGCGACGAGGGCTGCTTCGGCCCCCTCACGGCGCGGGCCGCCTGGGAGCTGGCGGTCGGCGTGGACCAGCGCCGTCCCGGCTGGAACGTGTCGATCCTGCCGCTCTACCTGCCCGGCACCCCCGACGAGCTGGCCGCCGCCTTCGACGACGCCGAGGGCGCCGGGATCTGACCCGGCCCCGTGGGGTGACCACGCTCCTCGCCGACTGCGGAGTTGCGGCCGCCCGGCGCGGCAAGTCCGTGCGTGGCGCCGACCGCAACCCCACACTGGGCGGAGAGCTAGGCGCACGGGCTGGACAGCCGCCGCTCGACGTCATCGAGACGCACCTCAGTGGGTGAGGTCAGGTGCGCGGCCGAGACGTTCCCGCGGGAACGCGCTCCAAGCATGTGGCTTGCAGACGTTCCCGCGGGAACGTCTGCGGCCGGTGTCCCCAAGCGGCCCACTATGGGCCAGGTGTTCAGCTTCGACCCGCTCAAGGTGCCCATCGAAGTCGACGAAGGCGAGCACCTCCAGCGCAAGCTCACGTCCGACGGACAGGGCCGTCGCCACCTCGTCCGCTTCGACCTCAGTCGTCACGTTCAGCAAGGCGGTGTCGCGCTCGTCGCCCCAGATGCACAGGTCCTCGTCGTCGGGGCGGAACTCTTCGAGGGCGTCAACAACGGACTCGGGCAAGGGTTGATGTGCGCGCACGTCAGCAAAGACTGCCCATCGAGTCATGCGAGGACTATCGGCACCGCCGAGGTGTCCGTGAAGCCCCCTTACGGGCGGACTTGGCGCTGCTGTCCCATAGCGGCCCACTATGGGACACCCACCGACGAGCCTGACCAGCGCACAACCGAGCTGTGCGCCAATGGTCAAGGAGTGGGCTCACGAACCTGGCGGGGGCGTCCAGTTGGTCAAGCGCAGGGGCCCGGAGCGGCCGAAGACCTGGAAGATCGTCGCTGTCGACGAGGACCCCGACGGCGAGACCGTTGGCGAGTTCGTGGTCGCAGGGCGGATCGTCCCGAGGCTCGTGCCGCCTTCTTGGCCTACGGGCTCAGGGGAATGATGGGGCCGCCCGAGAACATGAACCGAACACTTGACCTGGCAATGGAGCAGCCAGGGGTTGTGTTCAAGCGGGACTACCGGTCGAACACGTGGCGCCCCGTGCCGGAAGGCGGCTACTGAGCGCGGCGATCTCGAGCACGGCCAGGCGACGGAGGCGTCCCTGAAGCCGCCTTCGGGGTCACCAGCCGCGGGCGCGCCACTCCGGCAGGGCCGGTCGCTCGGCGCCCAGCGTCGTGTCGCCGCCGTGGCCGGGGTAGATCCACGTGTCGTCGGGCAGCGCGCCGAACAGCCGCTCCTCGACGTCGTCGATCAGGCTGGTGAACCGGGCGGCGTCCTGCTGCGTGTTGCCGACGCCGCCGGGGAACAGGCTGTCGCCGGTGAAGACGTGGGTGCCCGCGTCGCCGGTGCCGCGCCAGACCAGCGCGATGCTGCCGGGGGTGTGCCCGCGCAGGTGCACGACCTCCAGCACCTGCTCGCCGACGGCGACGGTGTCGCCGTGCTCGACCGGGCGCTGCACCGGCGCGGGCAGGTCGGCGGCGTCGGCCGGGTGGGCGACCGTCACCGCGCCGGTCGCCTCGACGACCTGGGGGAGTGCGCGGTGGTGGTCCCAGTGCCCGTGCGTGGTGACGACGGTGCGCAGCGGGGCGTCGCCGACGAGCGCCAGCAGCGCCTCCGGCTCGGCCGCGGCATCGATCAGCAACGCCTCCCCGGTCGCGGTGCAGCGCAGCAGGTAGGCGTTGTTCGCCATCTCGCTGACCGCCAGCTTGCTGATCGTCAGCCCGGGCAGCTCCCGGACGTCCGGCGCTCCACCGACCTCGACGTCCCCGGTGTACGAGCTCATCTCCGGCCTCCGTTCGAAAACTGTCGGCGTACGCCGTTACGGTCCAGGCATGGACGCTAGCGGAGGTCTCGGCCTGCCCCCGATCGAGTTGCGGGCCGGTGACGGGAGCACGGGCCGTCCGGTTCCCTGGGCGGCGGACCCCGAGGGCACGCCCAGCGATCCGTCCCTCGTCGGCCTCACCGCCGCGGAGATCGCCGCCCGCGTGCGGTCGGGCGAGCTCACCGCCGTCGACGTCGTCCGCGCCCACCTCGACCACATCGCGGCCGTCGACGCCCGGATCGGCGCCTTCCGCGTCGTCCGGCGGGAGGCCGCGCTGGCCGAGGCTGCGGCCGTCGACGCCAGCCTCACCCGCTTCGCGCTGCCGCTGGCCGGTGTCCCGGTCGCGATCAAGGACAACGTCGCGGTCGCGGGGGAGGTCTGCACCGACGGCTCCCCGGCCCGCCACGGCGAACCGGAGCGCAAGGACCACCCGGTGGTCACCCGGCTGCGCAAGGCCGGCGCCGTGGTCGTCGGCATCACCCGCGCGCCGGAGCTCTGCCTCTACGCCGCCACCGACGGGCCGGGCACGGTCAGCCGCAACCCCTGGGACACCGCGCTCTCACCGGCCGGCAGCTCCGGGGGCAGCGCCGCCGCCGTCGCCTCCGGATCGGTGCCGATCGCCCACGGCAACGACGGCATGGGCTCGCTCCGGCTCCCGGCGGCCGCCTGCGGGCTGGTCACGCTGAAGCCCGGCCGCGGTGTCGTCCCCGGCGGCATCGGCGCGGACGACTGGTCGGGCATGGCCGTCAACGGCGCGCTGGCGACGACGGTGGCCGACCTCGCGCTCGCGCACGCCGTCCTGGCGGGGGAGACGCCCGCGCCGCCGCCCGCGCCGGAGCGACCGCTGCGCATCGCGGTGAGCACGCGCTCCCCGGTGCCCGGGGTGGGCGCCGACGCCGCCACCCGCGCCGCGATCGACGCCGTGGTCGCCGAGCTCGAGGGCGCCGGCCACACCGTCGTCCGCCGGAACCCGCCGATCACCCCGGGCGCGGCCGCCGGAGCGATGGTCCGCTGGATGGCCGGGGCCGAGGACGACGCCGAGTTCCTGGGCATCGACCGGCACGAGCTCCAGCCGCGCAGCCGCACCCACGCCCGCCTGGGCCGGATCGTCCGGCGGCTCGGCCTGGTGCGACCGCGCACCCAGGAGCGCTTCCGCGAGCGGATGGTGCAGTTCTTCGGCGACGTCGACCTGCTGCTCACCCCGGTGACGACGGGCCCGCCGCTGCCCGCCCGGCCGTGGCACGAGCGGTCGTTCCTGGCCAACATCACCGCCAACGCACGCTGGGCCCCGTGGACGGCGGCCTGGAACCTGGCGGGTCTCCCGGCCGCGGTGTTCCCGGGCGGCAGCCGTCCCGACGGACCGCCCGTGGCCGTCCAGTTCGTCGGCCCCCCGGGAGCCGAGGGACGACTACTCTGGCTGGCCGGAGAGCTGGAACGCCGGCTCCCGTGGCGCCGCTACGCGCCCGTCTTCGACCCGACCGCGCCCGTCTCCGACCCCACGGATCAGGCGACCACCGCGACCTGAGCCGGCTCGCCCCGGCGGGCGCAGGTCACACCGCGGAAGCGGACGACCACGACCGGCACGGGCGTTGCACCCAGCAGTTCAGCGGCGTCCCGGCACGGCCGCAGCAGCACCAGCACCCGCGACATCCACCAGCGACCGACAGGGATCACATGGACCGGCTCGTCGTCCGCGGCGCCCGAGAGCACAACCTCAAGGACGTCCACCTCGACCTCCCCCGTGATGCGCTCATCGTGTTCACGGGCCTCTCCGGCTCCGGCAAGTCGAGCCTGGCGTTCGACACGATCTTCGCCGAGGGCCAGCGCCGCTACGTCGAGTCGCTGTCGGCCTACGCCCGCCAGTTCCTGGGCCAGATGGACAAGCCCGACGTCGACTTCATCGAGGGTCTCTCGCCCGCGGTGTCGATCGACCAGAAGTCGACCAACCGGAACCCGCGGTCGACCGTCGGCACGATCACCGAGGTCTACGACTACCTCCGCCTGCTCTACGCCCGGGCCGGTCAGCCGCACTGCCCCAACTGCGGCAAGCCGATCTCCCGGCAGACGCCGCAGCAGATCGTCGACCAGGTCCTCGGCATGGAGGAGGGCACCCGCTTCCAGGTGCTCGCGCCCGTCGTCCGCGCCCGCAAGGGCGAGTACGTCGACCTGTTCAGCTCGCTGCAGACCCAGGGCTTCTCCCGCGTCCGGGTCGACGGCACCGTGCACTCGCTCACCGAGCCGCCGAAGCTGAAGAAGCAGGAGAAGCACTCCATCGAGGTCATCGTCGACCGCCTCACGGTCAAGGAGAGCGCCAAGCGCCGCCTGACCGACTCGGTCGAGACGGCGCTGGGCCTGGCCGGCGGGCTCGTCGTCCTCGAGTTCGTCGACCTGCCCGAGGACGACCCGCAGCGCGAGCGGACCTTCTCCGAGCATCTCGCCTGCGTCGACGACGGACTGTCCTTCGAGGCGCTCGAGCCGCGCTCGTTCTCGTTCAACTCGCCGTTCGGCGCCTGCACCGAGTGCACCGGCATCGGCACCCGCAAGGAGGTCGACCCCGAGCTGGTCGTCCCCGATCCGGAGAAGAGCCTCGCCGCGGGCGCGATCGCGCCGTGGTCGAGCTCCATGAGCAACGAGTACTTCAGCCGGCTGCTCAGCGGGCTGTCCCAGCAGATCGGCTTCTCCATGGACGAGCCGTGGGAGCGGCTGCCGGCCAAGGTGCAGAAGGCGATCCTGCACGGCTCGCCCGACCAGGTGCACGTCCGCTACAAGAACCGCTACGGCCGCGAGCGCAGCTACTACGCCGCCTTCGAGGGCGTGCTGCCCTTCCTCGAGCGCCGGCACGACGACACCGACAGCGACTACATGCGGGACAAGTACGAGGGCTACATGCGCGACGTCCCGTGCCCCGTCTGCCACGGCACCCGGCTCAAGCCCGAGATCCTGGCCGTGAAGCTCGAGGGCCGGTCGATCGCCGAGGTCACCAACCTCTCCATCGGCGAGGCGTCGCAGTGGCTGGGCGCGCTGGAGCTGGGGGAGCGGGAGCGGGTCATCGCCGACCGCGTGCTCCGGGAGATCCAGGCCCGGCTCTCCTTCCTCGTCGACGTCGGCCTGGACTACCTCTCCCTCGACCGCCCCGCGGCGACGCTGGCCGGTGGCGAGGCCCAGCGCATCCGGCTGGCGACCCAGATCGGGTCCGGCCTGGTCGGCGTGCTCTACGTGCTCGACGAGCCGTCGATCGGGCTGCACCAGCGGGACAACAGCCGGCTGATCGAGACGCTGATCCGGCTGCGCGACATGGGCAACACGCTGATCGTCGTGGAGCACGACGAGGACACGATCAAGGTCGCCGACTGGGTGGTCGACATCGGCCCGGGCGCCGGCGAGCACGGCGGCGAGGTCGTGGTCAGCGGCACGGTCGCCGACCTGCTGGCCAGCGAGCGGTCAATCACCGGGCAGTACCTCTCCGGTCGGAAGTCGATCGAGATCCCGGAGAAGCGCCGGGAGCTGACGCCCGGCCGCGAGCTGGTCGTCAAGGGTGCCCGCGAGAACAACCTGCGCGGCATCGACGTGGCGTTCCCGCTCGGTGTCCTGGTCGCCGTCACCGGGGTCTCGGGGTCGGGCAAGTCCACGATGGTCAACGACATCCTCTACACGACGTTGGCCAACAAGCTGAACCGTGCACGCATGGTCGCCGGGCGGCACCGCACCATCACCGGCCTCGAGCACCTCGACAAGGTCGTGCACGTCGACCAGTCGCCGATCGGCCGCACCCCGCGCTCGAACCCGGCCACCTACACCGGCGTCTGGGACCACGTCCGCAAGCTCTTCGCCCAGACGACCGAGGCGAAGATGCGCGGGTACCTGCCCGGCCGCTTCTCCTTCAACGTCAAGGGCGGGCGCTGCGAGGCGTGCTCCGGCGACGGCACGTTGAAGATCGAGATGAACTTCCTGCCGGACGTCTACGTGCCCTGCGAGGTGTGCAAGGGGGGCCGGTTCAACCGGGAGACCCTCGAAGTGCACTACAAGGGCAAGACGGTCGCCGAGGTCCTGAACATGCCGATCGAGGAGGCGGCCGACTTCTTCGCCGCCATCCCGGCGATCGCGCGCTACCTGCGCACGCTCACCGAGGTCGGCCTCGGCTACGTCCGGCTCGGCCAGCCGGCCACCACCCTCTCCGGTGGTGAGGCGCAGCGGGTGAAGCTGGCCAGCGAGCTGCAGAAGCGGTCCAACGGCCGCAGCATCTACGTCCTCGACGAGCCGACCACCGGCCTGCACTTCGAGGACATCCGCAAGCTGCTGCTGGTGCTGCAGGGCCTGGTCGACAAGGGCAACTCGGTCATCGTCATCGAGCACAACCTCGACGTCATCAAGAGCGCCGACTGGCTCATCGACATGGGCCCCGAGGGCGGGTTCCGCGGCGGCACGGTCGTCGCCGAGGGGCCGCCGGAGTTCGTGGCCACCGTGCCCGAGAGCCACACCGGCCGGTACCTGGCGAAGATCCTCGACGAGGACGCCGTCGCCGCGGCCGCCGCGCCCAGGAAGAGGACGCGCAAGAAGGCCAGCTGAGGCCCTCGACGGCGCCCGCCCCCGCACCGGGGGCGGGCGCCGTCGCGTCGTGGGCCCCGTTCCCTGCCGGTGCCGGGCGGGACAGACTGCGCGCATGGACCTCACCGACCACGTCGTCATCGTCACCGGCTCCAGCAGCGGGATCGGTGCAGCCGTCGCCCGCAGGCTGGCGGCCGCGGGCGCCCGCATCGTCGTCAACTCCGCCTCGTCCGTCGAGGCCGGGGAACGGCTGGCCGGTGAGCTGGGCGACGCCTGCTACGTGCAGGGGGACATCTCCGACCCCGGCACGGCACACGCGCTCGTCGCGGCCGCCCAGGATCGCTGGGGACGGCTCGACGGGCTGGTCAACAACGCCGCCGTCACGGCGGACGTCGCGCTCGCGGACATCGACGGCGTCACGGTCGACCACTGGAACCGGGTGCTGGGCGTCAACGTCGTCGGGACCTTCCTCGTGTCGCAGGCCGCGCTCCCGCTGCTGCGGGCCGCCGAGGACGGCTGGATCATCAACATCACCTCGATCGCCGGCATTCGCCAGACCGGCAGCTCGCTGCCCTACGCCGTGTCGAAGGCAGCCGTCGACCACCTGACGACGCTCCTCGCCAAGCACGCCGGCGGCAGGGTGCGGGTCAACGCGGTGGCCCCGGGACTCGTGGCGACGCCGTGGACCGAGACCTGGGACCAGATCAAGGAGGGCGTGACGGCGATGGCCCCCCTGGGGCGGGTCGCGACGCCCGACGACATCGCCGACGCCTGCGTCGGGATCATCGGTGCCCGCTACGCGACCGGCCAGACCCTGCTCGTCGACGGCGGGCTCGGCCTGGTGCTCTGAGCCGGGTGGCGGACCCGCCCCGGCAGGAGTGGACTGTGCTCCACGTCGCCGCCACGCTCACCTGGGGGTCCAGGCCGTGCCCCTGTCCCGCCGATCGTTCCTCGCCGGTGTCGTCGCCGGGCCGTTGGTCACCACCCTCGCCGGGTGCGCCGGGACCGTCGTCCAGCCCGGTGACCTGTCGCGGCTGCGGATCATGTCGCCGGCCAGCCCCGGCGGCGGCTGGGACACCACCGCCCGTGTCATGCAGCGGGTCATCCAGAGCTCGGGGCTGGCGCGCAACGTGCAGGTGTTCAACGTGGAGGGCGCCGGGGGTGTCATCGGCCTGGGCCAGCTGGCCCGGCAGGACGACGACGCGCTGCTGATGATGATGGGCCTGGTCATGGTCGGCGCCGTCGACACGAACGAGTCCGAGACCCGGCTCGACGACATCACCCCCATCGCCCGGCTGATCGGCGAGACCGAGCTGATCGTCGCCGCCGCGAACGCCCCGTTCGACGACGTCCAGGGGTTCGTCGAGGCGTGGCGGGCCGACCCGTCCGGCACGCCCATCGCCGGCGGGTCGGCCGGGGGCACCGACCAGATCCTCGCCGGACTGCTCGCCCAGGCGGCCGGCATCGACCCGGGGCAGATCAACTACATCCCCTACTCCGGTGGTGGCGAGTCGCTGGCCGCTCTGCTCGGCGGCCAGGTCGTGGCCGGCATCTCCGGCACCGCCGACTACGGCCCCCAGGTGCAGTCCGGTGACCTGGTCGGGCTGGCCGTCTCCACGGCCGAGCGCTCGGACCAGGTGCCCGACGTCCCGACGCTGGTGGAGTCCGGGTTCGACGTCGAGGTCTCCAACTGGCGCGGCGTCATGGCCCGCCCGGGCATGACCGACGCCGCCCGGGAGGACCTGATCCAGCTCGTCGTCGACATGCACGACAGCGACGAGTGGGCCGAGGCGCTGGAGAACAACGGCTGGGAGGACCAGCTGCTCACCGGCGACGAGTACGGCGAGTTCCTGGCCGAGGAGGAGACGCGGGTGCGGCAGATCCTGCAGGAGATCGGCTTGATCCAGTGAGCAGCGCCGCCGACGTCGGCCCTCCGGCGGCCGCCCCCGAACCGTCCCGGTCTCCCGATTCGCCCGGCCGGAACGCCGGCGAGCTCGTCATGGCGCTGCTGCTGGCGGCGCTGGGGCTCTACCTCATCCTGGACGCCGCCAACATCGCCGTCCCCGGCTCGACGAACCAGGTCGGCCCGCGCTTCTTCCCCTACCTGATCGGCGGGGTCGTGGTGGCCACCGGCGTCGCCCTGGCGGTCCGGGTGTGGCGGGGGGACCAGGGGCCGGCCGACGAGAGCGAGGACGTCGACCCGGACGCCCCCACCTCGTGGCGGGAGGTCGGCATCATCTCGGTCGCCTTCCTCGCCCACGCGCTGCTCATCAACGTCGTCGGGTGGCCGCTCGCCGTCACGCTGATGTTCGCCACCGTCGCCTGGGCCCTGGGCGCCCGCGGCATCGTCCGGCCGCTGATCGCCGGCGGCATCGCCTCGGTCGTCGTCTGGATCGTCTTCGTCAAGGCCCTGAACGTGGCGCTGCCCGGCGGCACGATCCTCGAGTGGCTGACGGACTGGTTCTGATGGGCGCGCTCGGTGACCTCGCCGAGGGGTTCAGCACCGCGCTGACCCCGCAGAACCTGCTGTTCGCGCTCCTCGGCGTCCTCCTGGGGACGGCGGTCGGCGTGCTCCCCGGCATCGGCCCGGCGATGACCGTCGCGCTGCTGCTGCCGGTGACGTACGTGCTGGAGCCGACCAGCGCGTTCATCATGTTCGCCGGCATCTACTACGGCGGCATGTACGGCGGGTCGACGACGTCGATCCTGCTCAACACCCCGGGCGAGTCCAGTTCGATCATGACCGCGCTCGAGGGCAACAAGATGGCCAGGGCCGGCCGCGGGTCGGCCGCACTGGCCACCGCGGCGCTCGGGTCCTTCGTCGCCGGCACCATCGCCACCCTGCTGCTGGCCCTCCTGGCGCCGACGGTCGTCGACCTGGCCATCGGCATCACGGCGGCCGACTACTTCGCCATCTGCGTCCTCTCCTTCGTCGCCGTCGCCACGGTGCTCGGTGCCTCGCCGCTGCGCGGGCTGGCCTCGCTGGGCATCGGCCTCTACCTCGGTCTGGTGGGCACCGACGTCCTCACGGGGCAGGAGCGGTTCACGATCGGCGTCCCGCAGCTCTCCGACGGCATCGACGTCGTCGTGGTGGCGGTGGGCCTGTTCGCCGTGGGGGAGGCCCTGTACGTCGCGTCCCGGCTGCGCCGCGGGCCGGTGCAGGTCATGGGCACCTCGGGGGCGTGGTTCACAGGTGCGGACCTGCGCCGGTCGTGGAAGCCGTGGCTGCGCGGTACCGCCTTCGGCTTCCCGCTCGGCGCGATGCCGGCGGGCGGTGCGGAGATCCCGACGTTCCTCTCCTACGCGACCGAGCGGAAGCTGAGCAAGCACCCGGAGGAGTTCGGCAAGGGAGCCATCGAGGGCGTCGCCGGTCCGGAGGCGGCGAACAACGCGGCCGCGGCCGGGGTGCTGGTGCCGCTGCTCACCCTCGGCATCCCGACGTCGGCGACCGCGGCGATCATCCTGGCCGCGTTCCAGGGCTACGGGATCCAGACCGGCCCCACGCTGCTCACCACCGAGTCGGGCCTGGTCTGGACGCTGATCGCCTCCCTGCTCATCGGCAACTTCATGCTGCTGGTGCTCAACCTGCCGCTGGTCGGCGTCTGGGTGAAGCTGCTCCGCATCCCGCGGCCCTACCTGTACGCGGGCATCCTGATGTTCGCCTCGCTCGGCTCGTACGCGGTGAACGCCGACCCGCTCGACCTGGTCCTGCTGCTGGTCATCGGGCTGCTCGGCTTCTTCATGCGGCGCTACGGCTGGCCGGTCGCGCCGGCCGTCATCGGGCTGATCCTGGGCCCGATCGCGGAGACCAACCTGCGCCGCGCGCTGGCCATCAGCGGCGGTGACCTGAGCGTGCTCGTGGACAGGTGGGTGAGCCGGGTGGTGCTCGCCCTCGCGCTGCTGGCGCTCCTGGGTCCGATCGTGCTGCGGCTGGTGCGCGGTCCGCGGGCCACCCCCGAGGAGCTCCAGGAGGCCGGCACCCTGCAGCGCCCCGTGGCGGCGGGGCGGGACCGGGGCGACGACGGCGCGGAGGAGGACCGATGAGCGCAGGGACGGTCGTGGTCGGCTACGTGCCGGGACCGCGCGGGCAGGCGGCGCTGCTGCACGGCATCGAGGAGTGCCGACGTCGCGGCTCGCGGCTCGTCGTGGTCAACACCTCGCGCGGGGACGCCCTCGTCGACGAGCGCTTCCTGCAGGGTGCCGAGCTGCGGAGCCTGGAGGACGAGCTGGCGGTCAGCGGGGTCGAGGCCGAGCTGCGCCGGCCGATGCGTGGCCGCGACGTCGCCGAGGAACTGGCCGACGTCGTCGAGGAGACGGGTGCCGAGCTGCTGGTCATCGGGCTCCGGCGGCGCAGCGCCGTCGGCAAGCTGCTGATGGGCAGCGCGGCGCAACGGATCCTGCTCGACGTGCCGTGCCCGATCCTCGCCGTCAAGGCACCGCCCCGGTGAGGCCGGTCAGGGCGTGAAGCGGTAGCCCATGCCGGGCTCGGTGCGCAGGTACCGCGGCGCGGCCGGGTCCGGCTCCAGCTTCCTGCGGAGCTGGGCCAGGTAGACGCGCAGGTAGTTCGTCTCCTTCTCGTACGCCGGGCCCCACACCGTCTGGAGCAGCTGGCGTTGTCCGACGAGGCGTCCCGGTGCGCGGACCAGCTCGGACAGGAGGGCCCACTCCGTGGGAGTGAGCCGCACGGGGACGCCGCCCGCGGTCACCTGGCGTGCGGCCAGGTCGACGGTGAAGTGGGCCGTGCGGACCACGGGCTCGTCGACCTCGGGCGCCCCGCGCCGGAGCAGCGCGCGCAGCCGCGCCAGCAGCTCGCTCATGTCGAAGGGCTTGCTCACGTAGTCGTCGGCGCCGGCGTCCAGCGCCGCGACCTTGTCGTGGCTGTCCCCGCGCGCCGAGAGCACCAGCACCGGACCGGAGAACCACGGCCGGAGCCCGGCCAGCACCTCGGTGCCGTCGAGGTCGGGCAGCCCGAGGTCGAGCACGACGACGTCGGGGTGCGCCGCGGCCGCCTCGTGCAGGGCGGTCCGTCCGTCGGCGGCCGTGACGACCTCGTGCCCGGCGGCCCGCAGGGTGATCCGCAGCGCGCGCAGCAGCTGCGGGTCGTCGTCGACCACGAGCACCCGGCTCACCTCGCCTCCCCGGCCGTGGGCAGGGCGAGCACCATGGTCAGACCGCCCCCGGGGGTGTCGTCGGCGGCGAGGGTGCCGACCATCGCCTCGGTCAGCCCGCGGGCGACCGCGAGGCCCAACCCGACGCCCTGGCCGGCGGGGGCGTCGCCCAGCCGCTGGAACGGGGCGAACACCCGGTCCCGATCGGCGGGCGGGATGCCCGGTCCCCGGTCGGCGACCCGGAGTTCCACCAGCCCGTCGGTGGCGCAGGCGGTGACCACGATGGGGCTGCCCGGGGCGTGCCTCCCCGCGTTGCCGACCAGGTTGGCCACCACCCTCTCCAGGAGTCCGGGGTCGGCGAGGACGAGGGGCAGCTCGGCCGGGAGGTGCAGCCGCACCCGGGCCCGGTCGTCCGGCTCCAGCCAGGCGAGCGAGCGCTCGACCACCTCGGGGAGCCCGGTCGCGGCCAGGTGCGGGTTCACCGCCCCCGCCTGCAGCCGGCTCATGTCCAGCAGGTTGTCCACGAGCGCGGTGAGCCGGTCGGCGGACTCGTCCACCGTCGCCACCAGCTCTGCCCGGTCGTCGTCGGTGAGCGCCAGGTCCGTGGCCCTCAGCGCCGACGACGCGGCCTTGATCCCGGCCAGGGGCGTGCGGAGGTCGTGGCTCACCGCGGCCAGCAGGGCCGTGCGCATGCTGTTGCCCGCCGCCAGCCGGTCGGCCTCCGCTGCCTGCGCCGCGAGCCGGTTGTGGCGCAGTGCGACGGCGGCCTGCTCGGCGAAGGCCACCAGCACCCGCCGGTCCTCGGCGGCGAGGCTGCGGCCGCACAGGCGGAGGGTCAGCTCGTCGGTGACCGCGACCTCGTCCACGGTGTCGCCGGTCGGCTCGCCGCAGGACCCGACGACGGTCTGCCCGTCCGCCGTGCGCTCGACCATGGTGACCGCCCGCAGTCCGAAGGCGTCGCGCAGCTGTTCCAGCAGGCTGGGCAGGGCGCGGTTGCCGGCGAGCACCGAGCGCGACAGCGAGGCGAGCATCGCCGTCTCCGCGCGGGACCGGGCCGCGGCGGCCGCCTGGCGCGCCGAGCGGTCGACCACGGTGGCCACGGCGACCGCCACCACCAGCCCGCCGAAGAGCGCCACCAGGTCATCGAGCCGCTGCACGGTCAGTCGCCCGGTGGGCTGGGCGAAGAACCAGTTCTCGGCCAGGCCACCCGCGACCGCGGCGAGCAGCGCCGGCCACAGCCCGCCGACCAGCGCGACGCCGACCACCAGCAGCAGGAACGACATGAGCACGGTCGCGAGGTCCACCCCGGGGCCCGCGAACAGGCACAACGCGGTCACCAGGGGCACCCCGGTCACGGCCAGCGCCAGCCCGAGCCACCGCCGCCGGGCGTCGAGCGCACCGGTGAGCGGGGGGAGACGCCGCCCGCCGGCGCCGGCGGCGGCGTGCGTGACGATGTGGACGTCCATCTCGCCCGCCTCGGCGACGACCTGCCCGCCGATGCCCCGGCGCAGCGCACGCGCCCACCGCGACCGGCGGCTGATGCCGATGACGAGCTGGGTGGCGTCCACGCCGCGCGCGAAGTCGAGCAGCGCACGGGCGACGTCGGAGCCCACCACCTGGGACCAGGTGCCGCCGAGGCTCTCGACGAGGGTGCGCTGCCGGCGCAGCGCGGCCGGTGAGGCCCCTGTCAGCCCGTCGGCCGACAGCACGTGGACGGCGAGCAGTGCGCCGTCGCCGGACCGCTGGGTCACCCGGTAGGCGCGGCGCACGAGGGTCTCGTCCTCCGGCCCGCCGGTGAGGGCCACGACCACCCGCTCGCGGGCCTCCCACACGTGGTCGATGTCGTGGTCGGACTTGTACCGGCGCAGCCCCTCGTCGACCCGATCGGCCAGCCACAGCAGCGCCAGCTCTCGCAGCGCTGTCAGGTTGCCGACGCGGAAGTAGCGGGACAGGGCCGCGTCCACGCGCTCGGACGGATACACGTTGCCGTGCGCCATGCGCCGGCGCAGCGCCTCGGGTGACATGTCGACCAGCTCGATCTGGTCCGCCCGGCGGACCACGGCGTCGGGGACCGTCTCCTGCTGGACGACGCCGGTGATCTGCGCGACGACGTCGGTGAGGCTCTCCAGGTGCTGCACGTTGACGGTGCTCAGCACGCTGATCCCGGCGGCCAAGAGATCTTCGACGTCCTGCCAGCGCTTGGCGTTCCGGCTGCCGGGCACGTTGGTGTGCGCCAGCTCGTCGACCACCACCACCTCGGGACGGCGGGTCAGGACGGCGTCGACGTCGAGGTCGCGCAGCTCCACGCCACTGTGCACGCGGACCGCCCGCGGTACCAGCTCGAGGCCGTCGAGCTGTTCGGCGGTGCGCGGCCTGCCGTGGGTCTCCACGAGCCCGACGACGACGTCGGTGCCCCGGGCGGCCCGCCGGTGCGCCTCACCCAGCATGGCGAAGGTCTTCCCGACGCCCGGGGCGGCGCCCAGGTAGATGCGCAGCGCTCCGCGGGCCATGCGCCCATGATCGTCCTGCGCGTGCGGTCCCTGGGACGTCCGGCGTCAAGATCCCGTCAAAGGTGCGCCGGCAGTGCCCCGCCGCCGGCGTCGTCAACGGCGCGTCAAGGACGGCGGCGGCCCCGTCAGGAACCCGTCAAGACCGGTCTCGCGGCCCTCCGGCCGACCTAGCGTCCTGCCCCGGCGCGGTCGGCGACGGGTCGACCGCACGGACGAAGAAGAGGCGGGTCGACGTGACCGACGTGGTCTACGTGCTGCTGACGCTGGGGGTCTTCGGGCTGCTGGCGCTTGCGGTGCGAGGGTTGGAAAAGCTGTGATCGACACCTGGATCGGACTCGGGGTGGCGGTCGCACTGGTCGGCTACCTCCTGGCGTCCCTGCTGTTCCCGGACCGGTTCTGATGTCGGCGACGGCAGCCGGATGGCTGCAGGTGGCGCTGCTGGTGCTCGCGCTCGCGGCGCTGCACCGGCCGCTGGGCGACTGGATGGCCCGCATCTACACGTCCGACGAGCACTGGCGGGTCGAGAGGATCGCCTACCGGGCGGTCGGCGTGGACGCGGACTCCGACCAGCGCTGGCCCAGCTACCTGCGCGCGGTGCTGGCGTTCTCGGCGGTCGGGGTGCTGCTCCTCTACGGGCTCCAGCGGCTGCAGTCGCTGCTGCCGATGAACAACGGGATGGCCGCGGTGGAGCCGGGCTCGGCCTGGAACACCGCGATCAGCTTCGTGACGAACACGAACTGGCAGGGCTACTCGGGCGAGTCCACGATGGGCCACCTGGTCCAGATGGCCGGCCTGGCGGTGCAGAACTTCACGTCGGCCGCGGTGGGCCTGGCCGTGATGGCGGCCCTGGTCCGCGGCTTCGCCCGCCGGGGTACCGATCGGCTGGGCAACGCCTGGGTCGACATCACCCGCTCGATCAGCCGGTTGCTCCTGCCCCTGGCCGTGCTCGCCACGGTGGTCCTGGTGCTCGGCGGGGTCGTGCAGAACCTCGCGTCGGGCACCGACGTGAGCGCCCTCGCCGGCGGCACGCAGTTCCTGCCCGGTGGACCGGTCGCCTCGCAGGAGGCCATCAAGGAGCTGGGCACGAACGGCGGTGGCTTCTACAACGCCAACTCCGCGCACCCCTTCGAGGGGCCGACCGCCTGGATCTCGCTGTTCCAGGTCTTCCTGATCCTGCTCGTCCCGTTCTCGCTGCCGCGCACGTTCGGCCGGATGGTCGGGGACCGCAGGCAGGGCCTCGCGATCCTCGGGGTGATGGCCACCCTGGCCACGGTGTCGCTGGTCCTGGTCAGCGTCTTCCAGGCCCGCGCCGGAGGCGCCGCCACCCAGCTGGCCGGGGGTGCGCTCGAGGGGCAGGAGGTGCGCTTCGGTGGTCCGCTGTCCGCACTGTTCGGCGCCGCGACCACGCTCACCTCGACCGGTGCCGTCAACTCGATGCACGACAGCTACACGCCCGCCGGCGGCATGGTGACGCTGTTCAACATGATGCTCGGCGAGGTCGCACCCGGCGGCGTGGGCAGCGGGCTCTACGGGATGCTCGTGCTCGCCGTCGTGGCGGTCTTCGTCTCCGGCCTCATGGTCGGGCGGACGCCGGAGTACCTGGGCAAGAAGCTCGGCCGGCGCGAGATGACCCTGGCCAGCCTCTACATCCTCACCACCCCGGCGATCGTCCTGATCGGCACCGCGGTGGCGATGTCCACCGACGCCGGCCGCAGCTCGATGCTCAACGACGGGCCGCACGGGCTGACCGAGGTGCTCTACGCCTTCACCTCGGCCGGCAACAACAACGGCTCGGCCTTCACCGGGCTCAGCGCGAACACGCCCTTCTACAACGTGGCGCTCGGCCTGGCGATGGTCTTCGGCCGGTTCCTGCCGATCGTGCTGGTCGTCGCGCTGGCCGGACGGCTCGCCGCGCAGGGCAAGGCCCCGGTCACGGCCGGCACCTTCCCCACGCACCGCCCGCTGTTCGCCGGGCTGCTCACCGCCGTCGTCCTCGTCGTCGTCGGCCTCACGTACTTCCCGGTGCTCGCACTGGGCCCCCTCGCAGAAGGACTGTCATGACCGCCCCCGTTCTGGATCGACCCGGATCCCCGGCCGGGGCGCCCGCGCCGCGCCGGCCCACCATCGAGTGGGGACCGGCCCTCGTCGGCGCCGTCCGCAAGCTCGACCCCCGCGGACTGGTCCGTCAGCCGGTGGTGTTCACCGTCTGGGTCGGCTCGGTCTTCTCCACCGTGCTGGTCCTCACCGACCCGAGCGTCTTCGGCTGGCTGATCACCGCCTGGCTGTGGCTGACGGTGCTGTTCGCCAACGCCGCAGAGGCCGTGGCCGAGGGGCGCGGCAAGGCCCAGGCCGCCTCGCTCCGCAAGGCGCGCACCACGACCGTGGCGACGATGCTCGACGGTCGCGAGGTGGCAGCAGCCGACCTGCGGCCCGGCGACGAGGTCGTCGTGGTCGCCGGCCAGGTCATCCCGGGTGACGGCGACGTCGTCGAGGGCATCGCCAGCGTCGACGAGTCCGCCGTCACCGGGGAGTCCGCGCCGGTCATCCGCGAGTCCGGCGGGGACCGCTCGGCGGTCACCGGCGGGACGACGGTGCTGTCCGACCGCATCGTCGTCCGGATCACCAGCAAGCCGGGCGAGACCTTCGTCGACCGGATGATCGCCCTAGTCGAGGGGGCCTCCCGGCAGAAGACGCCGAACGAGGTGGCGCTGAACATCCTGCTCAGCTCGCTGACCGTCGTCTTCGTCATCGCCGTCGTCACGCTGCAGCCGTTCGCGATCTACAGCGGCGCCGAGCAGTCGATCACCGTGCTCATCGCGCTGATCGTCTGCCTCATCCCGACCACCATCGGGGCGCTGCTGTCGGCGATCGGCATCGCCGGGATGGACCGGCTCGTGCAGCGCAACGTGCTCGCGATGAGCGGCCGCGCGGTGGAAGCCGCCGGCGACGTCAACACCCTGCTGCTGGACAAGACCGGAACCATCACCCTCGGCAACCGTCAGGCCGCGTCGTTCACGCCGGTCGGCGACGCCACCGTCGCCGACGTCGCCGAGGCCGCCCGGCTCGCGTCGCTCGCCGACGAGACGCCCGAAGGACGCTCCATCGTCGTCCTGGCCAGAGACGGGCACGGTCTGCGGGAGCGCGCCGACCTGCCGGGTGCGGAGTTCGTCCCCTTCACCGCCCAGACCCGGATGAGCGGCGTCGACCTCCCCGGCGGCCGCACCCTGCGGAAGGGCGCGACCGGAGCCGTGCTGGCCTGGGTCCGATCGCTGGACGGGCCCGTTCCTCCGCAGGTCCCCGAGATCGTCGACGGCATCTCCGCAGCCGGCGGAACCCCGCTGCTGCTCGCCGAGGCGACCGGCGCGCGGGCCCGCGTCCTCGGTGTCATCGAGCTCAAGGACGTCGTGAAGCCCGGCATGCGGGAGCGCTTCGACGAGCTCCGTCGCATGGGCATCCGGACGATCATGATCACCGGTGACAACGAGCGGACCGCCCGCGCCATCGCCGCCGAGGCCGGCGTCGACGACGTCCTGGCCGAGGCGACGCCGGAGGACAAGCTGGCGCTCATCGCCCGGGAGCAGGAGGGCGGCCGGCTGGTCGCCATGACCGGGGACGGGACCAACGACGCGCCGGCGCTCGCCCAGGCCGACGTCGGGGTGGCGATGAACACCGGCACGTCGGCCGCCAAGGAGGCCGGCAACATGGTCGACCTGGACTCCGATCCGACGAAGCTCATCGAGATCGTCGCCATCGGCAAGCAGCTGCTCATCACCCGCGGCTCGCTCACGACGTTCTCCATCGCCAACGACCTGGCCAAGTACTTCGCGATCCTCCCGGCGATGTTCGCCGGGGTCTTCCCGGGCCTGGACACCCTCAACGTGATGCGGCTGAGCTCGCCGGAGTCGGCGATCCTCTCCGCCGTCGTCTTCAACGCCCTGATCATCGTGGCGCTCGTGCCGTTGGCCCTGCGCGGCGTGAAGTACGTCCCCGGATCGGCGTCCCAGATGCTGCAGCGCAACCTGCTCGTCTACGGCGTCGGCGGGGTGGTGCTGCCCTTCATCGGGATCAAGGCCATCGACCTGCTCGTCTCTCTCATCCCCGGGATCGCGTGATGCCTGCTCCTCGTTCCGGCCGCCAGCTCCTGGCCGCCGTCCGCGCCATGGCCGTGGCCACCGTCGTCCTCGGTCTCGCCTACCCGCTCCTGATGACCGGCGTCGCGCAGGTGATCGCCCCGGACCGGGCCGACGGGTCCCTCGTCAGCGACGCCGACGGCACCGTCGTCGGGTCCGCGCTGATCGGTCAGGCCTTCCTCTCCGAGGCCGGGGACCCCCTGCCGCAGTACTTCCAGTCGCGGCCGTCGGCATCGGGCCACGACGGCGCGGCGTCCGGCGGGTCCAACCTCGGCCCCAACTCCGCGGAGCTGGTGGACCTCGTCGCCGAGCGCCGGGCGGCGGTCGCCGAGCTGGAGGGCGTCGACGTCGCGGACGTTCCGGCGGACGCCGTGACGGCGTCGGCCTCGGGCCTGGACCCGGACATCTCCGAGGAGTACGCGGCGATCCAGGTCGACCGGGTCGCCGGGGCGCGCGGGGTGGCGCCGGACGCCGTCCGAGAGCTGGTCGCGAAATTCTCCGCCGGCCGGGATCTCGGGGTCGTCGGCGCCCCGCACGTCCGCGTGCTCGAGCTCAACGTGGCGCTGGACCGGGAGTTCGGCACAGAGGACTGACGTCGTCCGCACCCGCGCCGTCGTGGAGCCGACCCGGCCCCACGACGGCGCAGCCGCCGGTCCGCGCCTTGTGATTGTGGTCACTCCGGGTCTATCCTCCATGTGACTGATGTCACTGAGGGCCGTCCGCGGCCCACGAGGAGGCCGCGATGAGCGCGCTCACGCCCGACTGCGACCCCGACATGAGCCACTGCGGTCAGCCGTGGCAGGGCAAGAGCGGCCCGGGGGCGAGCATCCTGTCCGTCGCCGTGCTGCTCACGATCCTCGGCGTCTCGCTGGCCGTCGTCGCCACGCGGGCCGTGTCCGACGCCTTCGACTTCGCCGCCGTCCCGATCGCGCTGATGGCCGCGGTGTCGCTGGTCCGGCGCGTGGCGCGCTCGGCCGCGCCCGTCGTCAAGGCCGCCTCGGCCCGTGTGCCGCGGGGCGTCGCGGTGCGCCGCTCGCAACCGGCGGCCTGACCCCGACCGAACCTCGCACCCCCCGTTCCGGGGCCCGTCGAGCGGGTCCCGGCCGACGGCTGCCCGGCCCCGGTGTGACGCCTGGGGCGGCCGGGCCCCGGCCTCGGCGCCGTGTCACCCCTCCGACCTAATCTGGATGCATGGCCGACCCCTCGACGTACCGCCCGGCGGTCGGCTCGATCCCGGAGAGCCCCGGGGTCTACCGGTTCCGGGACCCCAGCAGCCGGGTCATCTACGTCGGCAAGGCCAAGAGCCTCCGCCAGCGGCTGAACAGTTACTTCGCCGACGTCGCGGGCCTGCACCCGCGCACCCGGCAGATGGTCACCACCGCCTCGAGCGTCGAGTGGACCGTCGTCGGCACCGAGGTCGAGGCCCTCCAGCTCGAGTACAACTGGATCAAGGAGTTCGACCCCCGGTTCAACGTCCGCTACCGCGACGACAAGAGCTATCCGTCGCTGGCCGTGACGCTGAACGAGGAGTACCCGCGGCTGCAGGTCATGCGCGGGCCCAAGAAGAAGGGCGTCCGCTACTTCGGCCCCTACGCCCACGCCTGGGCGATCCGCGAGACGCTCGACACCCTGACCCGCGTCTTCCCGGCCCGCACCTGCTCGAACGGCGTCTTCAAGCGCGCCGGCCAGATCGGCCGGCCCTGCCTGCTCGGCTACATCGGCAAGTGCGCCGCGCCCTGCGTGGGCCGGGTCAGCGCCGAGGAGCACCGCGGGATCGTCGACGACTTCTGCGACTTCATGGCCGGGCGCACCGAGCAGATGATGAAGCGGCTCGAGCGCGAGATGGCCGCCGCGTCGGAGGACCTGGAGTTCGAGAAGGCCGCGCGCCTGCGCGACGACCTCGGCGCGCTGCGGCGGGCGATGGAGAAGCAGGCAGTCGTCCTCGGCGACGGCACGGATGCCGACGTCGTCGCCTTCGCGCAGGACGAGCTGGAGGCCGCCGTCCAGGTCTTCCACGTCCGCGGTGGCCGGGTCCGCGGTCAGCGCGGATGGATCGTGGACAAGGTCGAGGAGGTCACCACCGGGCAGCTGGTGGAGCAGTTCCTCCTGCAGGTCTACGGCGGTGTCGACGAGCAGACGGGCGTCGGCGAGGCGGGTGAGGCGGTGCCGCGCGAGGTGCTGGTGCCCGAGCTCCCCGACGACGCCGACGTGTACGTCGAGCTCCTGGAGGAGCTCCGCGGCGGCAAGGTCTCGCTGCGGGTGCCCCAGCGCGGCGACAAGCGCAGCCTGATGGAGACCGTCGAGCGGAACGCGAAGGAGTCCTTCGCACGGCACCGGGTGAAGCGCTCGAGCGACCTCACCGCCCGCTCGCTCGCGCTCAGCGAGCTGCAGGAGGCCCTCGAGCTGCCGGACGCGCCGCTGCGCATCGAGTGCATCGACGTCAGCCACGTGCAGGGGACGAACGTGGTGGCCAGCATGGTGGTCTTCGAGGACGGTCTGGCGAAGAGGTCCGACTACCGCCGGTTCTCCGTCACGAACGGAACCGATGACACCGCGGCGATGGCCGAGGTCGTCCGCCGGCGCTTCGCCCGGCACGTGAAGGACGAGCAGGACCGCCGCGACGAGCAGGGCGTCGCGGCGGAGGAGGGGCGACCGCGCCGGTTCGCCTACCCACCGAACCTCCTCGTCGTCGACGGCGGTGCTCCACAGGTCGCGGCCGCGGCCCGGTCGCTCGAGGAGCTGGGCGTCGTCGACGTCGCGATCTGCGGGCTGGCCAAGCGCATGGAGGAGGTCTGGTTGCCGGGGGACCCGGACCCGGTGATCCTGCCGCGCACCTCCGAGGCGCTGTACCTGCTGCAACGCGTGCGTGACGAAGCGCACCGGTTCGCGATCACCTACCACCGGCAGAAGCGGTCCACGACCATGCTGGTCTCCCTGTTGGACGACGTCCCGGGGCTCGGCGAGACACGGCGAAAGGCGCTCATGAAGGAGTTCGGATCGCTCAAGCGGCTGCGGGCCGCCACGGTCGAGGAGCTGATGGCCGTCCCGGGCATCGGCCGGCGCACGGCCGAGGCGGTGCAGGCGGCGATCGCCGAGCCGGCCGACCCCGCCGGTGCCGCCACCGACGCCGACCCCGCCGTCGAGACGACCACGGCGCCCTCGGGCCCGGCGGAGCGGGGCACTCCCCGGTCCGGTGCCGGCCGGACCGCCGAGGTCGGGCGGGTGGCGTCGTGAGTGATCCGCGGACCAGCGCGCCCGGAGCGGGCCTGCCCGGTCCTGCGCCGACGAACGCCGGCGTGCCGGGCCTCGACGGGGCGAGCACCGAGACGCAGCCGCTCGAGGTCGTGGTCGTCACCGGCCTCTCGGGGGCGGGCAAGAACAGCGCCGGCCGGGTGCTCGAGGACCTCGGCTGGTACGTCGTGGACAACCTGCCGCCGGCGCTGCTGCTGCCGATGGTGGAGCTCGGCGCCCGCGGTGACCTCCGGCGGTTCGCCGCGGTCGTGGACGTCCGCAGCCGCGCCTTCACCAGCGATCTGCAGGAGGCGATCCGCGTCCTCTCGGAGGCGGGGCACCGGCCGCGGGTGCTCTACGTGCACGCCCGCGACGAGGTGCTCGTGCGGCGGTACGAGTCCAACCGGCGCGAGCACCCGCTGCAGGGCAACGGCACGCTCGTCGACGGCATCACCGCCGAGCGGAACCTGCTCACCGGCATCGCCGGCGAGGCCGACCTGTGGGTCGACACCAGCGACCTCAACGTGCACCAGTTGCGCGCGACGATCGAGAACGCCTTCGCCCGCGAGGGCCAGACGCCACCCCTCACCGCGACGGTGATGAGCTTCGGGTTCAAGTACGGCGTCCCGCTGGACGCCGACCTCGTCGTCGACGCGCGATTCCTGCCGAACCCGCACTGGATCCCCGAGCTGCGCCCCTTCACCGGCAAGGACCCGGGCGTCCGGGACTACGTGCTGGGCCAGGAGGACGCCGCGGAGTTCCTCGACCGCTACACCGAGGTGCTGCGGCTGCTCGTGCCCGGCTACCGGCGGGAGGGCAAGCGCTACCTGACGCTGGCGGTCGGCTGCACCGGCGGCAAGCACCGCAGCGTGGCGATCACCGAGGAGTTCGCCCGCCGGCTCACCGCCGACGGCATCGCCGCCGTGGCCCGGCACCGCGACCTGGGCCGCGAGTAGTGGGCGCCGGGGGGCTGCAGGACGGCCGGCCGCTCCGGGTCGTCGCGTTCGGGGGAGGACACGGGCTGGCCGCGGCGCTGGCCGCGTGGCGACGGCTGACGGACGACGTGACGGCGGTGGTCACCGTCGCCGACGACGGCGGCTCGTCCGGCCGGATCCGCCGCGAGCTGCCCGTGCTTCCGCCTGGGGACCTGCGGATGGCGCTGGCCGCCCTGGCCGGGGCGGGGGAGCGGGAGCAGTCGCTGGCGGCGCTCCTGCAGCACCGGCTCGGCGGTACCGGCGGCCTGGCCGGCCACTCGGTGGGCAACCTGCTGCTGACCGGCCTGGTCGAGCTGCACGGTGGCGACACCGTGCGGGCCCTCGACGAGCTAGCCGCCCTGCTCGGCGCCTGCGGCCGGGTGCTGCCCATGGCCGACGTGCCGCTGGACCTGGTGGCCCGCGTGGAACCGGTCGACCGGGAGGACCACGCGCAGGTGCGCACCATCCGCGGGCAGGTGGCGATCGCCACCACCCCGGGGCGGGTGCGGGAGATCCGGCTCTCCCCGGCCGACCCGCCGGTGCACCCCGCGGTGCTCGAGGCGATCGCCGCGGCCGACGTGGTCTCCCTGGGCCCGGGTTCCTGGTACACCTCGGTCCTGCCGCACCTGCTGGTCCCGCAGCTCCGGGCGGCGCTGACCGCCGCGGCGGCGAAGGTGGTGGTGGTGCTGAACCTGGAGCCCCAGCCCGGTGAGACGGACGGATTCTCACCGGAGGAGCATGTGACGGTGTTGCAGGCGCACCTGGGCGGAGTGCCGTTGCACAGCGTGATCGCCGATGCGAACTCGGTGGTTGACCGCCGTGGTCTCCTGTCTGCGGTGCGCACGTGCGGTGCCGAGCTCGTCCTGGCGCCGGTTGCGGAACTCGACGGTGCGCCCCGGCACGATCCGGTGCGTCTGTCCGCCGCGCTGGCTTCCGTGGTCGGGGTGCGCTGAACGAGTAGAGGCTTCCGGCCGGGTATGCCACGCACGGGACCTGGCCGGTACGAGGGGGAAGAGGGGACGCCGCTCATGGCGACAACCCGGGGGACGACGACGGGTAACCCCGTAGCTACGTGGGGGTGGACGACGTGGCAATGACCGCCATGGTGAAGGACGAGCTCTCGAGGGTGGAGTGCACGAAGACCTCCGAGCGCAAGGCGGAGGTCACCGCGCTGCTGCGCTTCTCGGGCGGCCTGCACATCGTCGGGGGCCGGGTGGTCATCGAGGCCGAGCTGGACACCGGCTCGGTGGCCCGACGGCTGCGGCGTGACATCAGCGAGGTCTACGGCTACACGAGCGGGGTGAGCGTGCTCGCCGGCGGCAACATCCGCCGCGGCGTGCGGTACCTCGTGCGCATCGCCAAGCACGGCGAGGGCCTGGCCCGGCAGACCGGACTGGTCGACCAGCGCGGCCGCCCGGTGCGCGGCCTGCCACCGGCGGTCGTGTCCGGCAGCATCAACGACGCCGAGGCCGCCTGGCGCGGCGCGTTCCTGGCCCACGGCTCGCTCACCGAGCCCGGCCGGTCCTCCTCGCTCGAGGTGACCTGCCCCGGGCCGGAGGCGGCCATGGCGCTCGTCGGCGCCGCCCGCCGGCTCGGCATCGCGGCCAAGGCGCGCGAGGTCCGCGGCGCCGACCGCGTGGTCGTCCGGGACGGCGACGCGATCAGCGCGCTGCTGACCCGCATGGGCGCCCACGACGCCGTCATGGCCTGGGAGGAGCGGCGCATGCGCCGCGAGGTCCGGGCGACGGCCAACCGGCTGGCCAACTTCGACGACGCCAACCTGCGCCGCTCGGCCCGTGCGGCCGTGGCGGCCAGCGCCCGCGTCGAGCGGGCGATGGAGATCCTCGCCAACGACGCCCCCGAGCACCTGCTCGTCGCCGGCCGGCTGCGCCTGGAGTTCGGTCAGGCCTCGCTGGAGGAGCTCGGCCAGCGGGCCGACCCGCCGATGACCAAGGACGCCGTTGCCGGGCGCATACGGCGTCTCCTGGCGATGGCCGACAAGCGCGCGAAGGACCTGGGCATCCCGGACACGGAATCCGTCGTCACGGACGACATGCTCACGCAGTAGGGCTGCTCCGCCCGCACCCGTCGAGATCGCCGATCTCGCACGTCTCCCCTCCGGGAAGCGTGCGAGATCGGCGATCTCGCCGTTCCGGGTGGTTTCCGCAGGCGACCGTGAGCCGGGGCCGGAGGCGGAAGATAGGGTTTGCGGCAGCGAGGTCGCGCGTTGCGCGCGGCCCGGTGGCGCGACAACGCGAACTCGACGTGGAGGTCTGCAGTGACGGTCCGGGTAGGCATCAACGGTTTCGGCCGGATCGGCCGCAACTTCTGGCGGGCCGCCGCGGCCAGCGGCCAGGACATCGAGATCGTGGCGGTCAACGACCTCACGAGCAACGAGGCCCTGGCGCACCTTCTCAAGTACGACAGCATCCTGGGCCGCCTGCCGCAGGACGTCGTGGCCGACGGCGACGGCATCACCATCGGCGGCACCAAGATGAAGGTGCTCTCGGAGCGCGACCCGGCCAACCTGCCGTGGGCCGACCTCGGCGTCGACGTCGTCGTCGAGTCGACCGGCTTCTTCACCAAGGCCGCCGACGCCCGCAAGCACGTCGACGCCGGTGGCGCCAAGAAGGTCATCATCTCCGCGCCGGCCAGCGACGACGACATCACGATCGTCATGGGCGTCAACGACGAGCTCTACGACGGCTCGCAGACGATCATCAGCAACGCCTCCTGCACCACGAACTGCCTGGCGCCGCTGGCGAAGGTCCTCAACGACGCGTTCGGCATCGAGCGCGGCCTGATGACGACCATCCACGCCTACACCGCCGACCAGAACCTGCAGGACGGCCCGCACAAGGACCTGCGCCGCGCCCGCGCCGCCGCGCTCAACATGGTGCCGACGTCCACCGGTGCGGCCAAGGCCATCGGCCTGGTCCTGCCCGAGCTCAAGGGCAAGCTGGACGGCTACGCCATCCGCGTCCCGGTCCCGACCGGCTCGGCCACCGACCTCACCGTGCAGCTCAAGCGCGAGGCGACGGCCGAGGAGATCGACGCCGCCTACCGCGAGGCCGCCGCCGGCCCGCTCGGCAAGTACCTCACCTACACGTCGGACGAGATCGTCTCCTCGGACATCGTCACCGACCCGTCGTCGTGCATCTACGACGCCAAGCTGACCAAGGTCTTCGGCAACATGGTCAAGGTGCTCGGCTGGTACGACAACGAGTGGGGCTACTCCAACCGCCTCGTCGACCTCACCTCCCTGGTGGGCTCGAAGCTCTGATGCGCTCCGTCGACGACCTCATCGCCGAGGGCGTCTCCGGCCGGCGCGTGCTCCTGCGCGCCGACCTGAACGTCCCGCTCGACAAGTCCACCCACGCCATCACCGACGACGGCCGGATCCGTGCGAGCCTGCCCACGCTGCAGGCCCTGCGGAACGCCGGCGCACGGGTGATCGTGGCCGCGCACCTCGGCCGGCCCACGGGCACGCCGGACCCGCAGTTCTCCCTCGCGCCGGTCGCGGCGCGGCTCGGCGAGCTGCTGGGGACGACGGTGCCGCTGGCGGCCGACGTGGCGGGCGACGACGCCCGGGCGAAGTCGGCGGCCCTCGGCGACGGCGACGTCCTCCTGCTGGAGAACGTCCGCTTCGAGGCCGCCGAGACGTCCAAGGACGACGCCGAGCGGGGTGAGCTGGCCGACCGGTTCGCCGCGCTGGCCGACCTCTACGTCGACGACGCGTTCGGGGCGGTGCACCGCAGGCACGCCTCGGTGTTCGACGTGGCGCAGCGGCTCCCGCACGCGGCCGGCCGGCTGGTCGCCCGCGAGCTCGAGGTGCTCACCCGGCTGACCACCGACCCGGAGCGCCCCTACGTGGTGGTCCTCGGCGGCTCCAAGGTGAGCGACAAGCTGGCCGTCATCGAGGCGCTGCTGCCCAAGGTCGACCGGCTCCTGGTCGGCGGCGGGATGTGCTTCACCTTCCTGGCCGCGCAGGGCCACGGCGTGGGCGGCTCGCTGCTCGAGGCCGACCAGGTGGAGACCTGCCGGCGGCTGCTCGCCGCGGCCGGCGACCGCATCGTCCTGCCGGTCGACGTCGTCGCCGCGACGGCGTTCAGCGCCGACGCCGAGACCAGCGTCGTCCCGGTGGAGCAGATCCCCGACGGGCTCATGGGCCTGGACGTCGGCCCGCGCACCGTCGAGGTGTTCGGCACCGAGCTCGGTGCCGCGCACACCGTGTTCTGGAACGGCCCGATGGGCGTGTTCGAGCTGGCTCCCTTCCAGGCGGGCACCCGGGGCGTGGCGCAGGCCGTCGCCGCCGTGGACGGGCTGTCGGTCGTCGGTGGCGGCGACTCCGCTGCCGCGGTGCGGCAGCTGGGCCTGGACGAGGCCTCCTACGGCCACATCAGCACCGGCGGCGGCGCGTCGCTGGAGTACCTCGAGGGCCGGGAACTGCCGGGCCTCGCGGTGCTCACCGACTGAGCGGGGAACCACGCATGGCACGCACCCAGCAGACCCCGGCCCGCACCGGCCGGCGGCCGCTGATCGCCGGCAACTGGAAGATGCACCTCACCCACCTCGAGGCCATCGGGCTGGTGCAGAAGGTCGTCTTCTCGCTCAAGCCCGCCGAGCTCGAGGCGGCCGAGGTGGTCGTCGTCCCGCCGTTCACCGCGCTGCGCAGCGTGCAGACGCTGGTGGCCGGCGACAAGCTGGCCATCGGCTACGGCGCTCAGGACGTCTCGGCACAGGACTCGGGTGCCTACACCGGTGAGGTCAGCGGCGCGATGCTCAGCGCGCTCGCCTGCACCTACGCCGTGGTGGGGCACTCGGAGCGACGGGCCTACCACGCCGAGACCGACGAGGTCGTGGCCGCCAAGGTGCAGGCGTCGCTCCGGCACGGGCTGGTGCCGATCCTGTGCGTGGGGGAGGGGCTGGAGGTCCGCAGGGCCGGCGGGCACGTCGCGCACTGCACCGCGCAGCTGGACGCCGCGCTGGAGGGTGTCACCGCCGAGCAGGTCGCCGGGGACCCCGCGGCCGGCGGCGGCGTCGTCGTGGCCTACGAGCCGGTGTGGGCGATCGGCACCGGCGAGGTGGCCACCCCCGAGGACGCGCAGGAGGTCTGCGGCGCACTGCGGGCGCGGCTCGCCGAGCGGTTCGGGCCGGAGACGGCCGCGGTCGTCCGTATCCTCTACGGCGGGTCGGTCAAGGCCGCTAACACGGCCGGGATCCTGGCCGGGCCGGACGTCGACGGTGCTCTCGTCGGTGGTGCCAGCCTGGACGCCGACGAGTTCGCACAGATCTGTCGAAGCGCCGCCGAGGCCAGCTAGTCCCACGCTGACCGCCGCCGGCCGCACAACCCGGGGGCTGAACAGCACGTCGTGAACGAGACGCTCGAACGGCTCACCCGGCGCCTGCCGTCCTGGGCGCAGGGACGGCAGGGGCGGGCGGTCCTCGCCGCGGCGGTCCTCGTCGTCGTCGTCCTCGTGCTGGCGGTCAGCTGCCTCGGCGGGGCGGGCGGCCGCACCGACGTGCCGGCCGTCGAGGGGGCGCCCGACGGCGGCGTCGACGGCGTCCGCGCACCGTCGGAGACGGCCGGCGGCACGCTGCGGGTGGTGGCGGGAGAGGTCGACAGCCTCGATCCGCAGCGGTCCTACACCCCGGGCATGTGGAACCTGATGCGGCTCTACACCCGCACCCTGGTCACCTACTCGTCGGAGCCCGGCCGCACCGACGAGCTCGTGCCGGACCTGGCCACCGACCTGGGCACCGTGTCCGAGGACGGGCTGAGCTGGACGTTCACCCTGCGCGAGGGGGTCCGGTTCGAGAACGAGCGCCCGATCACCTCCCGCGACGTCAAGTACGGCATCGAGCGGTCCTTCGCCGCCGAGGTCATCGTCGGCGGGCCCACCTACGTCGTCGAGCTGCTGGACGACCGGGCCAACCCCTACGCCGGCCCGTACCAGGACGAGGCCCCCGACCGGCTCGGGCTCGCGTCGGTCGAGACCCCCGATGACCGGACGATCGTCTTCCGGCTGCGCACCCCCTCGGCCCAGCTGCCCTACGTGCTGGCGCTGCCCTCCAGCAGCCCGGTCCCCGTCGAGGCGGACACCGGCGGCAACTACGGGACCGACCCGGTCTCCTCCGGGCCGTACGCGATCACCTCCGTCGACGTCGCCACCGGCATCCAGCTGGACCGCAACCCGCAGTGGGATGCCGCGACCGACGACGTCCGCACCGCCCTGCCCGACCGGGTGGTCGTGCGGTACGGCCTCTCGGGGGTCGAGCGCGACCAGGCTCTGCTGGCCGGCTCGGCCGACATCGACATCTCGGGGTCGGGGGTGCAGGCGCCCACGACCGCCCGGCTGGAGGGTGAGGACGGCGAGGAGCTGCGCACCCGGGTGGACGACGTCGCCACCGGTGCGATGCGGCTGCTCGCCCTGCCCACCGACGTGGCCCCGTTCGGGGACGTCGCGTGCCGCGCCGCGGTGGCGGCTGCGATCGACCGCCGGGCACTGCAGGAGGCCTTCGGGGGAGCGGGCAACGCGGACCGCGTGTCCCGGCTGTGGACCGGGGCGCTGGGCGGCGGCCCCGAGGACGCCGACCCGCAGGCCGATCCGGACGCTGCGCGCCGGCACCTGGAGGAGTGCGGGATGCCGGAGGGCTTCGCCACGGTGCTGGCCGTGCCGGACGCCCCGGCGAGCACCGAGGTCGCCGACGTCCTCGCGGAGCAGCTGGGTGCCGTGGGCATCGAGGTGGAGGTGCGCCCGCTGGACCCGGCCACCTACTACGCCAGGGACGTCGGCAACCCCGACAGCGTCGCGGCGAACGGCTACGGCATCGTCCTGGTCACCCGAACCCCCGACTTCCCCACTCCGGGGTCGCTCCTGGCGCCGCTGGTCGACGGGCGCAGCATCCGGTCGGTGGGCAACACCAACTTCGCCCGGCTTGCCGACCCCGCGATCTACGGGCTCATCGACACCGCCCGGGCGGCCGGCAACGGCGATGCCGCGCGGGAGGCCTGGCGCGCGGTGTCCGCCGCGGCCGAGGAGACCGGCGCGTACGTGCCGCTCGCGGAGCCCCGGGTGCAGCTGGTCGCGGGGCAGCGCCTGCGCAACGGCGTGGTGATGGAGGCCTACAACGGCTACGACCTCGCCACGGCCGGCGTCCGCTGACGACGGCGTACCGGTGACCGGCAGCTGGTCGGTTAGGCTCGGGGGCGAGATCCGGTGCCCGTCACCGGTCCCGAACCTGGAGAGGTCTTGATGGAGGTCGTCCTGAACGTGCTGCTGGTCCTCACCAGCACGATGCTCGTGGTGCTCATCCTGCTGCACCGCGGCAAGGGCGGCGGCCTGTCCTCCATGTTCGGTGGTGCGGCGTCGGCGTCCCTCTCCGGGTCGTCGGTCGTGGAGAAGAACCTGAACCGGCTCACGATCTTCACGGCCCTCATCTGGACCGTGTGCATCGTCGGTCTGGGCCTGCTCGTCAAGGTCGGCTGAACCCGCCTCCGATGCCGCAGATCGCGTGCGAAACGTGATCGGAGATCGCCCCTCCAGGCTCTAGACTTCGCCCGCGGTGGTGATCTGCCACACGCTCGGGTCGGAGATCAGGGGGCGCTCGTGGCTGGTGGCAACGCGATCCGGGGCAGCCGGGTCGGCGCAGGTCCGATCGGCGAGGCGGAGCGGGGCGAGTCCGCCCCCCGGCACCGGCTGCCGTTCTGGTGCGCCAACGGGCACGAGACGCGGATCGCCTTCGCCAGCGACGCCGACGTCCCCGAGCTGTGGGACTGCCCCCGCTGCGGCCTCCCCGCCGGGCAGGACCAGAGCAACCCGCCGCCGGCTCCGCGGAACGAGCCGTACAAGACGCACCTGGCCTACGTCCGGGAGCGCCGCACCGACGCCGACGGCGATGCCCTCCTCGAGGAGGCGCTCACCCGCCTCCGCGCCCGCCGCGGGGCCTGACGCTCAGTCGGTACCGGTCGTTCCCCGGACGACCCAGCGCGCGGTGGCCACGTCCCAGTAGTGGTGCCGCGGCCGGGAGCCCTGCCGGCCGAGCTCCAGGGCCACGGCGTCCGAGGTGCCGGGCGCGTCGTCCACGGCGCCGCTGCGGGGAGTCGGCAGAGCCATCGTGGTGCGCTGCTTCGTGGCGGTCATGTGCGGACGCTCCTCCCGGTGCCGGGGACCTCCGGCCTCGTGCGCGCCAGGGTGAGGCGTCCCCGGCTCGCGCGGTAGCGCCGTTCGTCGGTGGACGCCGGGCGACACGGCAGGCCGTCACCGCTCGTGGCGTCGCGGGTGCACCCGGACGAGAGGGTCAGCCCGGTGTGCCGGGGAGCCTGGTCGCCGCGGCTGCGTCGAGCAACCACCTCGTGGCCCGGAGGCCGTGCACGCCGGCGGCCGGGAGAGCCCGGGGGTCCTCGCCCGACAGCGCCCGGGCCACCGCCTCGGCCTTGCCCTCGCCGGCGACCACGAGCCACACCTCGTCCGCCGCCGCGATGGCGCCGAGACCGAGGCTGACCCGCGTCGGCGGCGGCTTCGGGCAGTCGCGGACGGCGAACACCGGACGCTCGTCGGCCACGGCGGGGGAGTCGGGGAAGATCGAGGCCACGTGGCCCTCGGGCCCCATGCCGAGGAGCAGCAGGTCGAAGCGCGGCACGGCGCCCTCGTCCCCGGCCGCGGCCGCCAGCTCGCCTGCGTACCAGGTGGCGGCGTCCTCCGGCTCGGCGAAGTCGCCGTCCGAGGGCGGCATCGCGTGCACCCGCGCGGGGTCCACACCCACCCTGTCCAGCAGCGCCCGCCGTGCCGCCTTCTCGTTGCGCTCGTCGTCGTCGGCGGGGACGAAGCGCTCGTCGCCCCACCACACGTCCACGCGCCCCCAGTCGACGGTCTCGCGGACCGGTTCGGCGGCCAGGCCGGCCACGTGCTCCAGGACGGCGATGCCGACGGAGCCCCCGGTCAGCACGACCGACGCGGTTCCGCGCAGCGCCTGCGCCGCGGCCAGCCGGGCGACCATCGCCTCGGCGACGCTGCGGGCCAGCCGGTCGGCGTCGGGCTCGATGACGACGTCCGGCGCAGGCCGCCCCGAGGCGGCCAGCCGCCCGGCGGCCTCGTCGCCGGGGGAGAGGCTCACGATCCGCTCCGCTGCGCCGGGGCGTCGTCCCGTTCGTCGTCCTCGGAGGGGTCGAACCACACGTGCTCGCGCTCGGGGGAGCGTTCGGTGAGCCCGGTCAGCCCCGTGGCGGACTCGAGGGCGTCGCTGTAGGGCTCGTCCGGGTCGAGCCGGCGGAGCTCCTCGCTGAGCAGGTCGCCCAGTGCGCGGGCGGGCAGCGCCACCGTGCCGTCGGGCCGGTTGGGCTGGGAGATGACCGCACCACCGCGGTGGTCGGCGGTGATCCGCACCTCCTCGTCCTGATCGAGCTGCAGGACCACGGACTCGACCCCGCTGGGGCCGGCGTGCCGCGTGCCGTCGGTGACCTCGACGCTGCAGCCGGAGCGCGAGGAGATCCAGCCGGCCAGCAGCTGCGCGGTGGCGTTGTGCGGATCGCCCTCGATCCGGCCGCCGGTGATCCGCACGGCGTCGCCGCGCCGGCCGGCGACGGAGTCGACGGTCGAGGCGAGGATGGCCCGCCACGCGGTGCTGCGGGTCCAGGTCAGGTCGGTGTCGCCGGGCACGTAGTCCTCGCCCCGGATGCGCAGCGCGGCCTGCGGGTCGGGGGCCAAGGAGGCGTCGGTGATCCGGCGGTCGGCGAAGACGGCCAGCGCGTCGGTGGCCAGCCGCTCCGGCGGTGCGCCGTGCCACCAAGTGACGACGGGCGCGTCGGCGGCCAGCAGCGGGAGGACGACGGACTCCGAGTGCAGGGCCAGCCGGCCGTACATGCGCAGCACGACCGCCTCACCGGGGCCCAGCCGCCCGCCGATCTGCACCTCGGCGTCCAGCCGCGGCACCGGTGCCTCGATCTGCCGGCGGACCACGATGAGCACCCGGCAGGGGTGCATCTCCGCCGCGTAGGTGGCGGCCTCCTCGGCCTCGACCACCCGGGCTTCGTCCGCGACGACCACCAGGGTGAGCGCCACCCCGGAGAGGACCGCGCCGCCGGTCCGCCGCTGGGCGGCCAGCTCCTTGACCACGGCCGAGCCGGTGGTGTCCCACAGCGTCGTCATGGTCGCTCCTCTGCTCGGGGTCCCGCGGAAGGGCGTGCCACGGAAGGGCGGAAATGGCCATTTCTGCCCCGGGGGCGGGTCACGGTCGCCGCCACTGGCGCTTCTCGGCGGCGAGCATCTCGTCGGCGGCGCGCGGGCCCCACTCGCCGGCGCGGTAGGGGTCGGGCTCGGTGCCCGCCCAGAACTCCTCGAGCGGGTCGATCACCGCCCAGGAGGCCTCCACCTCGGCGTTGCGCGGGAAGAGCGTCGCGTCGCCGAGCAGGACGTCGAGGAGCAGCCGCTCGTAGGCCTCGGGGGAGGCCTCGGTGAACTGTTCGCCGTAGAGGAAGTCCATCGAGACGTCGCGGACCTCCATGACGCTGCCGGGCACCTTCGAGCCGAACTTGAGGGTGACCCCCTCGTCCGGCTGCACCCGCACGACCAGCTGGTTGTTGCCCAGCTCCTCGGTGTCGGTGTCGGCGAAGGGCAGGTGCGGCGCGCGCTTGAACACCAGGGCGATCTCGGTGACCCGGCGCGGCAGCCGCTTGCCGGTGCGCAGGTAGAAGGGCACGCCCGCCCAGCGCCGGGTCTCGACGCCGAGCCGGACGGCGGCGTAGGTCTCGGTCCTGGACGCGGGGTCGACGCCCTCCTCCTGGCGGTAGCCGTTGGCCCGCTGGCCGGCCAGCCAGCCCTGCTCGTACTGCCCGCGGACGGCGAAGGTCCGCAGGTCGTCGGGCAGCGAGACGGCCCGCAGCACCTTGAGCTTCTCGATCCGGATCTGCTCGGCGGAGAACTCGACCGGCTCCTCCATGGCGGTCAGCGCCAGCAGCTGCAGCAGGTGGTTCTGCAGCACGTCCCGGGCGGCGCCGGTCTCCTCGTAGAAGCCGGCCCGGCCGCCGATGCCGACGTCCTCGGCCATCGTGATCTGCACCGAGTCGACGTGGTGGCCGTTCCAGATCGGCTCGAACAGCGTGTTGGCGAACCGCAGCGCCATCAGGTTCTGGACGGTCTCCTTGCCCAGGTAGTGGTCGATGCGGAAGACGTCGTCGGCGCCGAACACGGAGTCGACCAGCTCGTTGAGCGCGCGGCTCGAGGTGAGATCGGTGCCGAAGGGCTTCTCGACGACGACACGGCGCCAGCGCTCGGGCGTGCTGTCGGCCATCCCGGTCCGCTGCATCTGCTTGAGCACGGTCGGGAACATCGCCGGCGGGATGGAGAGGTAGAACGCCGCGTTGCCGCCGATCCCGTGGCTGCCCTCGAGCTCGGCCAGCGCGCCGGCGAGCTCGTCGAAGGCGTCGTCGTCGTCGAACGAACCCTGGACGAAGCGGACGCTCGCCGCCAGCCGCTCCCAGACCTCCTCCCGCCAGGGGGTGCGCGCGTGCTGGCGCGCGGCGTCCCGGGCGAGCTCGGCGAACTCCGTGTCGCCCCAGTCGCGGCGGGCGAAGCCGAGCAGCGCGAAGTTCGTCGGCAGCAGGCCGCGGTTGGCGAGGTCGTAGACCGCCGGCAGCAGCTTCTTGCGGGCGAGGTCGCCGGTGATGCCGAAGACCACCAGTGCGCAGGGCTCGGGGACCCGCGGCAGCCGCCGGTCGCGCGGGTCGCGCAGCGGGTTGGAGATCATCGTGGGCCGCGGAGCGGGGGGAGAGCCATGGGTCGTCCTCGTGGTCGGCGGTGAACTGCGCTGCGGCGGGTCGGTCAGGCGAGCGCGGCGAGGAGCTGGCCGATGCCCGCTGCCCGGTCGGTCAGGTGCAGGTGCAGGAGCGGCCGGCCGCGGTCGGCCAGGGCCTTCCGGTCACCGGCCGCCTGCGCGGCCTGCAGGCCACCGAAGGTGAACGGCCGTCCGGGTACCGGCAGGTCGGTACCGATCACCCCGGTGATCTGCAGGAACGCACCTGCCTGCGGGCCGCCCTTGTGGTACTGGCCGGTGGAGTGCAGGAACCGGGGGCCCCAGCCGAAGGTGACGGCGCGCTCGGTGCGGGCGGCCAGCGCGGAGCGCAGGTCGGCGGCGCTGGCGTCGGCGAGCCGGTCCAGGTAGGCCATGACCGCCAGGTAGCCGCGGTCGGGGACGGCGGCCAGCAGCGAGTCCAGCGCGAGGGCGACGCCGTCGTGCGCGCTGAGGTCGACGCCGTCGAGAACACCTCCGCTGCCGCGCACCTCGATCGCCCCGATCGTGGCGAGCGGCTGCTCGTCCGGGAGCCCCGAGTCGAGGATCGCGGAGGTGTTCTCCTTGCTCTCGGTCACGTTCGGCTGGTCGAAGGGGTTGATCCCCAGCACCCGGCCGGCCACGGCGGTGGCGTACTCCCAGCCGAGGAACTGCGCGCCCAGCGGGCCGGTGACGCACAGCGACGGCGCCGAGGGCGGGGCGTCGGTGCCGACCACGGCCAGCAGCGTGTCCTCACCGGCGGATCCGGGGGCGGTGGCCGACTCGAGGACGACGGGCAGGATGCCGCGGCCCTCCTTGCCGGTGGACTCGGCGATGAGCTGCTCGGCCCAGTCGCCGAAGCCCTCGATCGTGGTGCCCGAACCGCGCCCCGCGTCGGCCAGCGCGAGCTTGTCGCGGCCCTGGGCGGCGGCCGCACCCAGGACGAGACCGAGCTCGAACGCGTCGTTGTCCGGGCGGGTCAGCTGCTCGGCCAGCTCCTCGGCCTCGTCCAACAGCGCACCGACGTCCGCGCCGGCCAGCGCCGACGGCACCAGGCCGAACGCGGTGAGCGCGCTGTAGCGGCCGCCGACGGTCGGGTCGGCGAGGAAGACGGCGCGGACGCCCATGGCCGCCGCGGTCTCCGACAGCGGCGAGTCAGGATCGGTGACGACGACGAAGCGCCCCCCGATCGCCTTCTCGTCCAGGCCGGCCTCGGCGAACGCGGCGGCGAACGCGCGGCGCTGGCTGTCCGTCTCGACCGTTCCGCCGGACTTGGAGCTGATCACGACGACGGTGCGCTCGAGGTCGGTCATCGCGGCGGCGACCTGGCCCGGGTCGGTGGTGTCGAGCACGACGAGGGGCACCCCGGCGGTCCGGCAGATCACCTCGGGCGCGAGCGAGGAGCCGCCCATGCCGCACAGCACGATCCGGTCCAGGCCCTCGGCCTGCAGCTGCTCGCGCAGCTCCGCCAGCTGCCCGACCAGGGAACGCGACGAGGTGGGCAGGTCCAGCCAGCCCAGCCGGATCGCGGCCTCGCTCTCGGCGTCGGGGCCCCACAGGGTCGCGTCCTTGCGGGCCAGCCGTGCGGCGACGTCGTCCTCGGTGAGCCGGCTGCGGACGTCGTCCGGGACCTTGATCCCCTCGACGCTGACCCGGAACATCACTTCTTGTCCTCCAGCTGGGTGCGGACCGACTCGGTGAGGTCGTCCCAGGAGTCGACGAACTTCTGGATGCCCTCCTCCTCGAGCACCCGGAAGACGTCGTCGAGATCGACGCCGGCGTCCGCGACGGCCTGCATGACCCCCGCGGCGTCGTCGTAGGACTTCTGCACCGGGGTGCCCGGGCTGCCGTGGTCGGCGTAGGCCTTGAGGGTCTTCTCCGGCATGGTGTTCACCGTGCCGGGGGCGATGAGCTCGCTGATGTACAGCGTGTCCGGGAGGTCCGGGTTCTTCACCCCGGTCGAGGCCCACAGCGGGCGCTGCGGGCGGGCGCCCTTCGCCTCGAGGGCCTTCCAGCGGTCGGAGGAGAAGACCTCCTCGTACGCCTGATAGGCCAGCTGGGCGTTCGCGACGCCCGCCTTGCTCTTCAGCGCGGCGTCCGCGCCGGCCTTGTCCAGCCGCTTGTCGATCTCGGTGTCCACGCGGGACACGAAGAACGAGGCGACCGACGCGATGCCGGACAGGTCGGCCTGCGGGTCGTCGGCCAGCCGGTCCTCGAGGCCGGACAGGTAGGCGTCCATGACCTTGCGGTAGCGGTCGGGGCTGAAGATCAGCGTGACGTTGACGCTGATCCCCCTGCCGATGGAGGTCCGGATGGCCGGCAGGCCGGCCTCGGTCGCCGGGATCTTGATGAAGAGGTTCGGCCGGTCGACGAGCCACCACAGGTGGGCCGCCTCGGCGGCGGTGGCGTCGGTGTCGTTCGCCAGGCCGGGTGCCACCTCCAGGGAGACCCGACCGTCACCGGGCTGCCGCTCGGCGACCGGTGCGAGCAGGTCGCAGGCGTCCCGGACGTCGGCCCCGGTGATGGTCCGGAGGGCCTCCTCGACGCTGACCTTCCGGACTGCCATGGCGTGCAGCTGGTCGTCGTAGGACTCCGACCCGCTGATCGCCGCGGCGAAGATCGTGGGGTTGGTCGTGACGCCGACGACGGAGTGCTCGTCGACCAGCGCCTGCAGGTTGCCGCTGCGGATGCGGTCGCGGGACAGGTCGTCGAGCCAGACGGCGACTCCGGCCGCGCTCAGTTCGGCCAGGTTCTCGTTCTGTGCCATGACTGGTGCCTTCCGGTAGGGGTGGAGGTCGGCCGGTCGGCTCTAGCGGTCGCCGGTGGGGTGGGGGAGGCCTCCGGTGGCTGCAACCGGGCCGGCGGGCACGGCGTTCCCGGAGGCGGCGGCCGCGATGCTCTCGCGGGCCGCGGCGACGACCGCCTCGTCGGTGAGCCCGAACTTCTCGTACAGCACCGAGAAGGAGGCGCTCGCGCCGTAGTGCGTCAGGCCGACGATCCGGCCGGCGTCACCCACGAACTCGCGCCACCCCATCGGCACCCCGGCCTCGATGCTGACGCGGGCGCGGACAGACGGCGGGAACACCTCGTTCTTGTAGGCCTCGTCCTGGTCGGCGAACCACTCGACGCACGGCACCGAGACCACCCGGGTCGGTACGCCGTCCGCCTCCAGCCGCTCGCGGGCGGCGACCGCGATCTGCACCTCCGAGCCGGTGCCCATGAGGATCACCTCGGGGGTGCCGCCGGAGGCCTCGTTGGATGCCGTGGCCAGCACGTACGCGCCCCGGGCCGTGCCCTCGGCCGAGCCGAACTCGCCGCGGTCGAACACGGGGAGGTTCTGCCGCGAGAGCAGCAGGCCGGCGGGGCGGTCGTTGTTCTCCAGCACCGTCCGCCAGGCGACGGAGACCTCGTTGGCGTCGGCCGGGCGGACGACGTCGAGGCCGGGGATGGCCCGCAGCGCGGCGAAGTGCTCGATCGGCTGGTGGGTGGGGCCGTCCTCGCCCAGGCCGATCGAGTCGTGCGTCCAGACGTAGGTGACCGGCAGCTGCATGAGCGCCGCCAGCCGGACCGCGCCGCGCATGTAGTCGGAGAAGGTGAGGAACGTGCCGCCGTAGACACGGGTGCCGCCGTGCAGCGCGATCCCGTTCATGACCGCGCCCATGGCGTGCTCGCGGACGCCGAAGTGGAGGGTGCGGCCGTAGGGCCCGCCGGTCCACATCTTCGTCTGGCGGCTCGCGGGCAGGAACGATGGTTCGCCCTTCACCGCGGTGTTGTTGCTCTCCGCCAGGTCGGCCGAGCCGCCCCACAGCTCGGGGAGCTCCGGGTAGAGGGCGGCGAGCACCTCGCCGGAGGCCTTGCGGGTCGCGACGCCCTTGGGGTCGGCGTCCCAGCTCGGCAGCTTCTGCGCCCAGCCCTCGGGGAGCGTGCGGGTGGTCATCCGCTCGAGCAGTGCGGCGGCCTCGGCGTTGCTCTGCTTCCAGGCGTCGAAGCGCTCCTGCCAGGCGGCGTGCGCCTCCCGGCCACGGTAGACGACCTTCCGGGCGTGCTCGATCACCTCGGGAGCGACGTCGAAGGACGTCGAGGGATCGAGGCCGAGGACCTCCTTGGTGGCGCGCACCTCGTCCTCGCCCAGCGCGGAGCCGTGCGCCGCTCCGGTGTTCTGCTTGTTCGGGGACGGCCAGCCGATGATGGTGCGCAGCACGATCATCGACGGGCGCTGCGTCTCGGCCTTGGCCGCGGCGAACGCGGCGTCGAGCGCGGCGAGGTCCTCGCCGTCGTGGACGTGCTGCACGTGCCAGCCGTAGGCCTCGTAGCGCTTGCCGACGTCCTCGGTGAAGGCGACGGTGGTGTCGTCCTCGATGGAGATCTTGTTGTCGTCGTAGACGAGCACGAGGTTGCCCAGCTGCTGCGTGCCGGCCAGGGACGACGCCTCGGCGCTGACGCCCTCCTCGAGGTCGCCGTCGGAGCAGAAGGCCCAGATGGTGTGGTCGAAGAGGCTCTCGCCCTCGGGGGCGTCGGGGTCGAACAGGCCGCGCTCGCGGCGCGCGGCCATCGCCATGCCGACGGCGTTGCCGACGCCCTGGCCCAGCGGGCCGGTCGTCGTCTCGACGCCGGGGGTGTGGTTGACCTCCGGGTGGCCGGGGGTCTGCGAGCCCCAGGTCCGCAGCGCCTTGAGGTCGTCGAGCTCCAGGCCGTAGCCGGCGAGGTAGAGCTGCACGTACAGCGTCAGGCTCGAGTGCCCCATGGAGAGCACGAACCGGTCGCGGGCCACCCAGTTCGGGTCGCTGGGGTCGTGCCGCAGCCACTTCTGGAAGAGCAGGTAGGCGGTGGGGGCCATGCTCATCGCCGTCCCGGGGTGGCCGTTGCCGACCTTCTGCACCGCGTCCATCGCGAGGACGCGGGCGGTGTCGATCGCGCGGCGGTCGAGCTCGCCGAAACCCTCGGGGAGGGTCGGGTTCGGCTGGGTCGGGGAGCCGGTGGGGGAGTCCGTCGCGGCCTCCGCGGGAGCCTCGGGCTCGGTGCTCTGGGTGTTCTCCGTGCTCGTGCTGTCCGGTGCCATCGTGGCTCGGTGCTCCCTCGGGTCGGGCCTGGCGGGCCGCCCGGGGGAACGACTGCGCCCGGGCGGACGACGTGCGCCTGCAGCGACGGGCCGCAGCCCCTGCGGTCCGTCGCCGGACCGGGAGCGCGTCGTCGTCGACGTCGGCCCTACCCGCTGCACACGCAGCATCAACGTGATCAAGCCTAGCCGTGCGGAACCGGAGCCGCGCCCAGGGAGGAGGCCCCCGCGGGCTACAGTGGGCCGCGTTCCCATCCCCGGTTCGGAGTAGGCCCCTTCGTGCTTCTCGCCTGGCCTGCAGTGCCCCGCTGCGCACGTGCCGCCGCGTCCGTGGGCATCCTGTGACGGCGCTCTCGGAGCGCTCCGCCGCCTCTCCCCGCCGGGAGTCCACCCGCTCGTCGACCGGGCGGGCGGCCGTGGTGCGACGCCGGGTGATGGCCTACGTGGGCCTGACCAAGCCGCGGATCATCGAGCTGCTGCTGGTCACGACCGTCCCGGCGATGATGCTGGCCGACCGCGGCTGGCCCTCGCTGTCGCTGCTGCTGTTCACGCTGGTCGGAGGCACGCTCGCCGCGGGCGCGGCCAACGTCTTCAACTGCTACTTCGACCGCGACATCGACAAGCTGATGCAGCGGACGCAGAAGCGGCCGCTGGTCACCGGCGAGGTCACGCCCCGGGCGGCCCTGGTCTTCGGCATCGTGCTGACGGTCACCTCGATCGCGCTGCTGCTCGCGACCACCACCGTGCTGGCCGCGGCGCTCGCGGCGGGCGCGATCTTCTACTACGCCGTGCTCTACACGATGGTGTTCAAGCGGCACACCCGCCGCAGCACCGAGTGGGGCGGCGTCCCGGGTGCCGCGCCGGTGCTCATCGGCTGGGCGGCCGTGACCGGTTCCCTGGACTGGCCCGCCGTCGTGGTGTTCGGGATCGTCTTCGCCTGGCAGATGCCGCACTTCTGGGCGCTGGCCCTGCGGTTCAAGGACGACTACGCGCGCGCCGACGTCCCGATGCTGCCGGTGGTCACCAGCGAGCTCTCCGTCGGCCGTCAGTCGGTCGCGTGGGCGTACGTGACGGTCGCCGTCTCGCTGTCGCTGTGGCCGGTGGCGGCCGGCTACGGGATCGGCCTCGGCTACACCGTGCCCGCGGTGCTGCTCGGCGGCTGGTTCGTCGTGGAGTCCCACCGGCTGCTGGCCCGCATCAAGCGCGGCGGGGACATCAGGTCGATGTCGCTGTTCCACGTCTCGATCTCGTACCTGTCGCTGCTGATGGTCGCGATCATCGTCGACGCCATCGTCTGATCCGTGCGGCGCGACCTCCCGGACCGGGACTGGAAGGCGCTCGGACCCGGTGCGCTGATCGGGCCCGACGGGCGCACCTACCGACGGCGGACGACGCGGATCGAGGCTGCCGACGCCGAGGCGATGGCCGAGGGCGGCTGCCCGGTCGTCACCTACCTGCCCGGCGGGCGGCTGGTGTGGCACGACGAGGACGACGCCTGGCCGGCCTGGGCCGACGCCCGGACCACGTTCACCACCGGCCTGCCCGAGCCCGACTCGGTCACCGGAGGCCGCTGGGAGGCCGTCGACGGCGGCACCGTGCTGGTCCTCGTGTGGCACGGGTAGGGCTCGCGCTCAGCGCACCCGGGGGACGGCCATTGGTTGCGGTGCCGTCCGGGAGGACGGCGGTGTCGTAGCGGGGCCGCGGACGGACCAGACCAGCCGCGCGGCGAACGCAGTGATCAGCACGGCGCCGGCCATGTGCAGCAGCACCAGGGCGATCGGCAGGTCGGTGAAGTACTGCACGTAGCCGACGACGCCCTGCGCGAGCTCCACGACCAGCAGGTCGCGAGCGGCCCGGCGGACGCGGTCGGGGGAGTCGGTCGCGTACAGCGCCACCAGCAGAGCGACGGTCAAGCCGATCAGCAGGAAGACCACGTCGGCGTGCACCTGGCTGATCAGCTCGGTGTCGACGCCGATGCGGTCACCGGTCGGGATGTCGGCCTCGTCGACGTCGCCGCTGTGCGGGCCGCTGCCGGTGACCACCGTGCCGACGACCAGCACGGCGGCGGTGACGGCGGCGATCCCGTAGGTCAGCAGCACGAAGGGGCGGCGGACGAGCGGCTGCCCGACCCCGGGCTCGCGGGAGCGCAGCCACAGCGTCGTCGCCAGCGCGACCAGGACGGCGGAGAGCAAGAAGTGCGCGGCCACGGTCCACGGGTTGAGGCCGGTCAGCACGGTGACGCCGCCCAGCAGCGCCTGCGCCGGGATGCCCACGAACGTGAGTGCGGCCAGCCGGCGCAGGTCCCGCCGCGCGGAGCGCCACACCGCGACGACGGTCGCGACTGCGATCGCGGCGAGAACGAAGGTCAGCAGCCGGTTGCCGAACTCGATGACGCCGTGCCCGGCCAGCTCCGGCGTCGCCGTGAAGCTGTCGGAGGTGCAGCGCGGCCAGGTCGGGCAACCGAGGCCGGAACCGGTCAGCCGGACGGCGCCGCCGGTGACGACGATCAGCCCGTTCGCGACGGCGTTGGCCAGCGCGAGGCGGGAGACGGTCGCGGGGGAGAAGGACGTGGGCAGTACCGGCACGCCCCTGATGCTAGGTGGCGGCAGCCCGCCCGCCGCCCGCTCCGGAGTGCCGTCCGGAACGCCGCGGTGACGCTCGTCACGGGAAGGGGTCGCCGGGCCACTTCTTAGGTCGACCTTGCTTGCAGGGCCCTCGATTTAGGACACACTCGTGTTGTGAAAAGCGTCCGGCCGGCCGAGGAGCTGGCACCCCCGCGCTCGTCGGCTCCGGCCGACGACGGGCGTACCCGCGATCGCGTCAGCGCCCTGCTCCTCGAGCACGGGCCGCAGACCGCCACCGAGCTCGCCACGCGCCTGGGTGTCTCGCCGGCCGCCGTCCGCCGGCACCTGGACTCCCTGGTCGCCGCCGGCCGCATCGAGGAGCGCCTGGCGCGCGAGACGCACCGCGGCCGCGGCCGCCCGGCCCGGCGCTTCCACCTCACCGACGCCGGCCGCTCCGCCTTCCCGCACGCCTACGACGACCTGGCGCTGACCGCGCTGCGGTTCGTCGCCGCCTCCGGTGGCCCCGACGCCGTCCGCGCCGTCGCCGAGCAGCAGCTCGCCGGGCTCGAGGCCCGCGCGTCCAGCGCTGTCGAGGGCGCCGTCCGCGCGGCCGGGGGAGCGCCGGTGGACCGGGCCCAGGCCCTGGCCGCCGCGCTCACGGCCGAGGGCTACGCTGCCACGGCCTCCGCGATCTCCGGCGGGGGGCAGCTCTGCCAGCACCACTGCCCGGTGGCGCACGTGGCCGCGGAGTTCCCCCAGCTGTGCGAAGCCGAGACCGCGGTGATCGGCCGGCTCGTGGGTACCCACGTGCAGCGGCTGGCCACGATCGCCCACGGCGACGGGATCTGCACCACACACCTCCCAGGGCCCCTGCGTCCGGGGAACAGAACGGCCCCCGCACGCCCTGTACCTGGTGAGCGAGCAGCGCCCCACAGCGCGCCCACCAGCCAGTCCAGCAGCACTGCCCTCGTGAACGACCGGGAGAGGACGCCCGCATGACCAGCACCCAGCAGCCGGTGAGCACGCCGCTGACGCAGGACGAGCAGATCGACCAGCTCGGCCGCTACGAGTACGGCTGGGCCGACGCCGACGTCGCCGGTGCCTCCGCCCGCCGCGGGATCGACGAGGACGTCGTCCGCGACATCTCGGCCCGCAAGAACGAGCCCGAGTGGATGCTCGAGCGCCGCCTCAAGGCGCTCAAGCTCTTCGGGCGCAAGCCCATGCCCGACTGGGGTTCGGACCTCTCCGGCATCGACTTCCAGAACATCAAGTACTTCGTGCGGTCCACCGAGGCGCAGGCCACCTCGTGGGAGGACCTGCCCGACGACATCAAGAACACCTACGACCGCCTGGGCATCCCGGAGGCCGAGAAGCAGCGCCTCGTCTCCGGCGTCGCGGCCCAGTACGAGTCCGAGGTCGTCTACCACCAGATCCAGAAGGAGCTCGAGGACCAGGGCGTCATCTTCCTGGACACCGACTCGGCCCTGAAGGAGCACCCGGAGATCTTCCAGGAGTACTTCGGCTCGGTGATCCCGTCCGGTGACAACAAGTTCGCCGCGCTGAACACCGCGACCTGGTCCGGTGGCTCGTTCATCTACGTGCCGCCGGGCGTGCACGTCGAGATCCCGCTGCAGGCCTACTTCCGGATCAACACCGAGAACATGGGCCAGTTCGAGCGGACGCTGATCATCGTCGACGAGGGCGCCTACGTGCACTACGTCGAGGGCTGCACCGCGCCGATCTACAAGAGCGACTCGCTGCACTCCGCGGTCGTCGAGATCATCGTCAAGAAGAACGCGCGCTGCCGGTACACGACCATCCAGAACTGGTCGAACAACGTCTACAACCTGGTCACCAAGCGGGCCGTGGCCCACGAGGGCGCGACCATGGAGTGGGTCGACGGCAACCTCGGCTCCAAGGTGACGATGAAGTACCCGGCGGTCTGGATGACCGGTGAGTACGCCAAGGGCGAGGTGCTCTCGATCGCCTTCGCGGGCGAGGGCCAGCACCAGGACGCCGGCGCCAAGATGGTGCACGCCGCGCCGCACACCTCCTCGACCATCGTGTCGAAGTCGGTGGCCCGTGGCGGCGGCCGCACCTCCTACCGCGGCCTGGTCCAGGTCGACGAGGGCGCCTACGGCTCGAAGTCCACCGTCAAGTGCGACGCCCTGCTGGTCGACACGATCAGCCGGTCGGACACCTACCCCTACGTCGACGTCCGCGAGGACGACGTCTCCATGGGTCACGAGGCGACCGTCTCCCGCGTCAGCGACGACCAGCTCTTCTACCTGATGAGCCGCGGTCTCTCCGAGGACGAGGCCATGGCCATGGTGGTGCGCGGGTTCGTCGAGCCGATCGCCCGCGAACTGCCCATGGAGTACGCCCTCGAGCTCAACCGGCTCATCGAGCTGCAGATGGAAGGTGCCGTCGGCTGATGTCCGACCAGATCACCGGTACGACCGACCTCACCACCCAGCCGAGCACCCTCGCCGCGGAGCTCTTCGCTCCGGGCGTGGGTGCCCAGGCCGGGCCCCCCACGACGCCGGCCGACTCGACCGCCGTCCCCGCCGGTGCGCACTCGCACGGCGGGCCGGCGCCGACCGGTTCGCCGGCCGAGCGGCTCACCTCGACCGATCCGGACGTCTTCGGCGTCCCGACCGGTCGCGAGGAGACGTGGCGCTTCACGCCCATGAAGCGGATCCGTCCGCTCCTCGACGGCGCCGCCTCCGACGCACGGCTCACCTGGACGACGGACCTCCCCGAGGGCGTCGAGCTGACCCGCGTCGAGGCCGACGACCCGCTGATCAAGGGCCTGCCCGAGCCCGTCGACCGGCTGGCCGCCCTCACCCGCCAGCGGGCGAACGGGGCCGACGTCGTCCGCGTGGCCAAGGAGGCGCAGCTGGACCGCCCGGTCACCCTGGCGCTGACCGGCACCGGCGGCGACGACGTCGTCTGGGGCCAGTTGGTCGTCGAGGTGGGCGCGTTCGCCAAGGCAACCGTCGTCCTCGACCACACCGGCCCGGCGAAGTACTCCGGCGGCGTGACCGTGATCGCCGGCGACGGCGCGCAGGTCACCCTCGTCTCGGTCCAGGACTGGGCGCCCGGCGCGGTCCACGGCGGGCAGTACGACGCCGTCGTCGGCCGGGACGCGACGTTCAAGCAGGTCGTCGTCACCCTCGGCGGTGACCTCGTCCGTCTGGTCAGCAACGTGCAGTACTCCGGCCCCGGCGGCCGCGCGGACCTGTTCGGCGTCTACTTCTCCGACGAGACGCAGCACCAGGAGCACCGGCTCTGGGTCGACCACGCCGTCCCGAACTGCACCAGCAACGTGCTCTACAAGGGTGCGCTGCAGGGCGAGGGTGCGCGCACGGTCTGGATCGGCGACGTCCGCATCCGCCCCACCGCCACCGGCACCGAGACCTACGAGCTGAACCGCAACCTGGTGCTCACCGACGGCGCCCGCGCCGACTCGGTGCCCAACCTGGAGATCGAGACCGGCGAGATCGTCGGCGCCGGCCACGCCAGCGCCACCGGCCGGTTCGACGACGAGCAGCTGTTCTACCTCTGCTCGCGCGGCATCGACGCCGAGACCGCCCGCCGCCTGGTCGTGCGCGGCTTCTTCGCCGACGTCGTCCAGCACATCGGGGTCGACGCGCTGCAGGACCGGCTGATGGGCACCATCGAGGCGCGCCTCGGCGCCCTCCCGGGCCTGGACGACCAGCCGGTCGAGGTCGCCTGACCATGGCCTTCGAACGCGTCTGCGCACTGTCCGACGTCCCCGAGAACGGCGCCCTGCGCGTCGAGCTCGCGGACGTCGACGTCGCCGTCGTCCGCTTCGAGGGTCAGCTGTACGCCCTCGAGGACCGGTGCTCGCACGCCGACGTCCCGCTGAGCGAGGGGGACGTCGAGCTGTTCGGCGGCGCCCCGACCATCGAGTGCTACCTGCACGGCTCGTGCTTCGACCTGCGCACGGGCGAGCCCACCAACCTGCCGGCGACCGAGCCGGTCGACGTCTACCCGGTCCGCGTAGAGGGGGGGGCAGTGCTCGTCGACACCGAGAGCGACGGCCGTCTCCCGCTCGCGGCCGGTGAATGAGAGAGCGAGAAGAAGTGTCCGTTCTGGAGATCCGCGACCTGCACGTGACGGTCGGCGAGGGTGACGACACCAAGGAGATCCTCCGCGGCGTCGACCTGACCGTCCGCTCGGGCGAGACCCACGCGATCATGGGCCCCAACGGGTCCGGCAAATCCACGCTGGCCTACTCGATCGCCGGCCACCCCAAGTACACCGTCACCGGCGGCACCGTGACCCTCGACGGCGAGGACGTCCTGGCGATGACCGTCGACGAGCGCGCCCGGGCCGGCCTGTTCCTGGCCATGCAGTACCCGGTCGAGGTGCCCGGCGTCTCGGTGTCGAACTTCCTGCGCACCGCGGCCACCGCCATCAAGGGCGAGGCGCCGAAGCTGCGCACCTGGGTCAAGGACGTCAAGAGCGAGATGGACCTGCTCGAGATGGACCCGGCGTTCGCCGAGCGCAACGTCAACGAGGGCTTCTCCGGTGGTGAGAAGAAGCGCCACGAGATCCTGCAGATGCGCCTGCTCAAGCCGGCCATCGCGATCCTCGACGAGACCGATTCCGGTCTGGACGTCGACGCGCTGCGGATCGTCTCCGAGGGCGTCAACCGCACCCGCGAGGAGGGCGAGATCGGCGTCCTGCTGATCACGCACTACACGCGGATCCTGCGCTACATCAAGCCGGACTTCGTGCACGTCTTCGTGGCCGGCAAGGTCGTCGAGGAGGGTGGCGCGGAGCTCGCGGACAAGCTCGAGAACGAGGGCTACGCCGCTTACGTCAAGGACTCCAACGAGGCTGCCGCTGCGGAGGTCGCACGAGCATGACCCAGACCGTCTCGCGTCCTGATGGCGCGCAGCAGGTGCCACTGCCCCTGGACGTCGAGGCGATCCGGGCGGACTTCCCGATCCTGAGCCGCACGGTCCGGGACGGGAAGAAGCTGGTCTACCTCGACTCGGGGGCCACCTCGCAGAAGCCGCGCGCGGTGCTCGACGCCGAGCGCTGGTTCTACGAGAACGTCAACGCCGCCCCCCACCGGGGAGCGCACCAGCTCGCCGAGGAGGCCACCGGAGCCTACGAGGCGGCGCGGGCCACCATCGGTGCGTTCATCGGCGCCCCGGAGCGGGAGATCGTCTTCACCCGCAACACCACCGAGGCGATCAACCTGGTCGCCTACGCGCTCTCCAACGCCGCGACCTCGAAGGAGCCGGAGTTCCGGACCTACGCGGTGGGCCAGGGCGACGAGATCGTGGTCACCGAGATGGAGCACCACGCCAACCTGGTGCCATGGCAGCAGCTCTGCGAGCGCACCGGGGCGACCCTGCGCTGGCTGGGTCTGACCGACGACGGCCGGCTGGACCTCTCCGACCTGGCCACGGTGGTCAACGAGCGCACCAAGCTCGTCGCGGTCACCCAGCAGTCGAACATCCTGGGCACCATCAACCCGCTGGGCGAGATCGTCGCGCGAGCGCACAAGGTCGGCGCCCTGGTGCTGGTCGACGGCGCGCAGTCGGTGCCGCACCAGCGGGTCGACGTCACCGAGCTCGGTGCGGACTTCCTGGTGTTCTCCGGGCACAAGATGCTCGGCCCGACGGGTGTCGGCGTGCTGTGGGGCCGCTACGACGTCCTCGACAAGCTGCCGCCGTTCCTGACCGGCGGCTCGATGATCGAGGTCGTGCGCATGGAGGGCAGCACCTTCGCTGCCCCGCCGCAGCGCTTCGAGGCCGGTGTGCCGATGAGCGCGCAGGTCATCGGCCTGGCTGCGGCCGTCGAGTACCTGCAGGCCCTCGGCATGGACCGCGTCGAGGAGCACGAGAAGGCGCTCACCGGCTACGCGCTGGAGAAGCTCGCCGAGATCCCCGGCGTCACCGTGATCGGCCCGCCCGACACCGTGGCCCGCGGGGGGGCGATCTCGTTCACCGTCGAGGGCATCCACCCGCACGACGTCGGCCAGGTCCTCGACGACCACGGCATCGCCGTCCGCGTCGGGCACCACTGCGCCTGGCCGGTCGTCCGGCGCTACGGCGTCCCGGCGACCACCCGGGCCACCTTCTACGTGCACACCGGCTACGACGACATCGATGCGCTGGCGGACGGAATTCGGGCGGCCCAGAAGTTCTTCGGAACGGTGTGAGGTCGCACTGATGCAGCTCGAGTCGATGTACCAGGAGATCATCCTGGACCACTACAAGAACCCGCACGGGCGAGGTCTCCGCGACCCCTTCGAGGCCGAGGTGCACCACGTCAACCCGACGTGCGGTGACGAGGTGACGCTCCGGCTGCACCTCGAGGGCGAGACGATCGCCGACGTGTCCTACGAGGGCATGGGCTGCTCGATCAGCCAGGCCTCGATCTCGGCGATGTACGACCTCGTCCTGGGCAAGAGCGTGCACGAGGCCCTCGCCGCCGGCGAGGACTTCGTGACGCTGATGCAGGCCAAGGGTGACCTGACCGTCGCCGAGAAGCTCGAGGACACGCTTGAGGACGCCGTCGCGTTCGCCGGGGTGTCGAAGTACCCGGCCCGGATCAAGTGCGCCCTGATGAGCTGGATGGCGTTGAAGGACGCCTCCGCCCGCGCGCTGTCCACCCAGAGCACCCCCGCTCTGTCGGCCACCCACCCCACCGCCCCGACCGGAGGCACCGCATGAGCGAGAGCACCGAGAACGCCACCCCCGCCACCGACGGTGCGCCGGGGGACCTGCCGGCCTACAAGTCGGCGCTGCTCGAGGACGTCGAGGAGGCCATGCGCGACGTCGTCGACCCCGAGCTGGGCGTCAACGTCGTCGACCTCGGCCTCGTCTACGGCCTGGACGTCGACGACAACAACGTCGCGATCATCGACATGACGCTCACCTCGGCGGCCTGCCCGCTGACCGACGTCATCGAGGACCAGGCCCGCCAGGCCCTCACCGGTGGCCCCGGCCCCGGGCTCGTGGACGACATCCGGATCAACTGGGTCTGGATGCCGCCGTGGGGCCCGGACAAGATCACCGACGACGGCCGCGAGCAGCTCCGCGCGCTCGGCTTCCGGGTCTGACCCTCCGCGAGCTCCTGGAGCTACTGGCCGCGGGGAGCCACCCGCCGGCCGACGCGAGCGTGACCGTGCTGCCCGCGCCCCCCGGGGCGCGGGCAGTCGTCGTCGGGGGGTCCGCCTGGCACGTCGTCGCGGCCGACGTCGATCCGGACTGGGTCGCCGCCGCCGTGGCGCACGACCCGCTCGCCGCACCGCTGGGTGCCCGGTTCCTGGCCGCGCTGGGGGACCGGATCGGCCACGAGCCCGGCGTGGTCGACGCCGTGCTCGTGTCGCCGCCGGCGGGGCTCGAGCCAGGGGTGCCGCTGCGCGCGCTGCCGGTCGAGGCGGCCGCGCACCCGCGGGTCGACCGGGCCCTGGCGCACCGGCGCGACGTCCGCGTCTGGACGACGCCCGACGGCGGCGGGCTGCTCGCGGTCGGGCGGGGCGTCGCCGACCGCTGGGAGGTCTCCGTGGAGGTCGAGCCGTGGGCCCGCGGGCGCGGACTGGGGACGGCGCTGGTCGCGGCGGCCCCGGCGCTGGCGCCAGGCCCCCTGTGGGCCCAGGTGGCCCCGGCGAACAGCGCGTCGCTGCGCGCCTTCCTCGCCGCCGGGTACCGGCCGGTGGGCGCCGAGGTCCTCTTCGGGCCCTGATCGGCCGCCCTCGTGCGCACCCGCGTCGTCTCCGGGCCCGGCGAGGCTCGCAGGCTCAGGCCGCTGCACGGCGCCCAGGTCTGCTTGACTGCCCGCGTGCCGAGCAGCGGCGTGCTGGCCTACCCGGCATTCGTGCGGCTGTGGCTCTCCGGCACGGTCTCGTGGCTGGGCTCGTTCACCTTCGGCCTGGCCCTGCAGCTGCTCCTAATCGAGACGCTGTCGGCGGATCAGGCGGCGATCGGCTTCGTGCGGTCGGCGCAGTGGCTGCCCGCACTCGGGATCGGGCTGCTCGCCGGAGTCCTCACCGACCGGATGCGCCGACGGCCGGTGCTCATCGCCGCCGACACCGTGACCGCCGCGGCGACGGGGACCATCGGGGCCCTCGCGCTGACCGGGTTGCTGACGGTCCCGATCCTCGCCGGTCTCGTGGCCGTCGTCGGGGCGGCGTCGATGTTCTTCCACGCGGCGCACCAGTCCTATCTGCCACACCTGGTGCCGATGCAGATGCTGCCCGTCGCGAATGCGCGCATCGAGCAGACGACGACGGCAGCGGAGGCGGTCGGCCCGCTCGTGGTGGGCGTTCTGGTCAGGTTCTTCTCCGCCCCTGTCGCGGTCCTCTTCAACGCGGTCAGCCATGCGGTGGCAGCTGTTCTTCTGGCCTCGATCCGTGGGGAGGAGCCCGCGCCCCAGCGGCAGCCGGACCGGCACCTGTGGCGCGAGCTGGAGGAGGGCGGGGCCTGGGTGTACCGGCACCGCACCCTCGCCCCGTACGCCGTGTCGCTGCACCTGTGGTTCTTCTTCAACTCCGCGGTCATGACCATCTTCGTGTTCCACGCGACCGAGGAGCTCGGCCTGGACGCGCTCACGGTCGGGCTGGTCCTCTCGTGCGCGGGAGTGAGCGGGGTGGTCGGCGCCGGTCTGGCGCCGCGGGCCGCCGAGCGGTCCGGCGTGGGCCGGGTCTGCGTGGCCGCGATGTGGTTGCACCCGCCGGCGTTCGTTCTCCTCCTGGTCGCCCCGCCGGGGGCGACCGGGGTGGCGCTGCTGGTGGTCGGACAGCTGCTCAACGGGGTCGGCCTCGGGCTCAAGGGTCCGCTGGACCTGAGCTACCGCAACGCGGTGACGCCCGACCGGCTGCGCGCCCGGATGAACGGGACGATCCGGGCGTTCAACTGGGGGTCGATCGCGGCTGCCGCGCCGCTGGCGGGCCTCGCGGCGACGGCGTACGGCGACCGTCCGGTGATCGCCGTCTGCATCGGCGGGCTGGGCGTCGCGGCGCTGGTCCTCACCCTCTCGCCGTTCCGGAGCGCCGTCATGCCGGCGACCTACGCCTAGCCGACGTCAGCGCAGGTCGGCCAGGTGGGTCGCGAAGCCGGCGACCGGCCGGCGCTCCCGGCGCGCGCCGATCGCCAGGAGGACAGCGCCCACCAGCAGAGCCGCGGCCGCCGGCCAGGGCAGCGCGTGGACGGCGAGGCCGAGGCCGACGAGCAGCGCGGTCCAGGCGCCGACCGCGAGCGGCGCCCGCCGGCCGGTGCGGGCGCCCGCGACCAGCACGGCGGCGGCGAGCGCGAGCACGATCACCGCCCGCGGCACGTCGGGCCGGAGGACGGCGAGCAGCGCCGAGGGCACGGCCGCCACCAGGAGCCCGGGCCCCCACGCCGACCACGAGGGGTCCCGCAGGAGTCCCCGTCCCGTGGCGCCCAGGAGCCCGAGCGCGGCCGGGAGGCTGTAGGCCTCGATCGCGCCGGCCCCCGCGAGGCCCGCGACGATCCACGCGGCGACGACGAGCTCGGCCGAGCCGACCCGCCAGGCCGCGGCCGGGTCGGCGTCCTCGGCGGCTGCGGTCCCGGGGCGGCCGCTCCACCACGCCCACGCCAGGGTGACCGCGCCCTGCACCGCCAGGTGCGCCGCGAGCGGCGTCGGCTGCCCGGTTCCCGCCAGCAGGACGACGGCTCCCGCCGCGCAGGCCGCCGCGGCGGTCGCCGTCGCCCGGCGGGACTCCCGCTCCAGGCGGGCGGCGGTGCCCAGCGCGAGGACGAACAGGCCGGTGAGGTGCACCGCGCCCTGTGCCGGCGTCGCCCAGCCGTCGGGCAGCCCGAACAGCGCGGCGCCGGCCAGGCACCCGACGGCGGTGGGCGCGGCGACCGGACGGTCGTCCCGGCGGGCGGCGGCCACCCACACCGTCGGGACGGCGGTGAGCAGGAGCAGCAGGGCGATCTCCGACCAGTGCCGCCCGTCGAGGAGGCGGAGGACCGACAGGGCGACGAGCAGCACACCGCCGGTCAGGGCCATGGGCAGGAGGAGCCCGCGCCGCCAGCCCGACAGCCGGGCGGCGGCCGTCGCGGCCACGAGGACGCCGACGAAACCGCCGACCGCCACCGCGACCGGACCCCCGGCGGAGCCCGCCCCGGTGACGGCCACGGCGGTCAGCGCACCGGCGACCACCGGTACCAGCCGGGGTGGCCCGAGCAGGACGTCCAGGGGCTGCCGCAGCCGCGCCAGCAGGAGCCCGGCGGCCGCTGCGACCACGAGCGCCGTCGCCGCCCAGCGCTCCGCGGGGCCCGCGGTCCAGGCCTCCCGGGAGCCGGCGAGGACGCCGGCGGCGAACCACGGCGCCGTCGTGAGCAGGGTCAGCCGGGCGACCAGGGGGCGGGCCCAGAGCGCCACCCCGAGGCCCACGAGCGAGATGCCCAGGAACAGCTCGGTGCTCAGCGCGTCCGGGACGGCACCGAGCGATCGCAGGGCCGCCAGCTGGGCGGCGGCCCAGGCGGCCAGGGGCCAGGCGGCGGGGACGGGGGAGAGGACCCGCAGCGCGAGGAAGCCGCCCGCGAGCGCGAGCGGCGGCAGCGGGTTCCCGCCCGAGGCCGGGCTGCCGAGGTCGCTCCCGGCCAGCGCGAGACCTGCGGCGCTCGCGGCGAGGGTCTCGGCAGAGCTGCGCAGCCGGCCGCGGTCGGCGTGCACCGCGGAGCCGGCCGCGACCGCGGCGAGGGCGAGCACCAGGAGGCGGGCACCGGTGCCTCCGGAGGCGGAGACGACCGCGGCGCCGGCGCTGACCAGCAGGACGGCCCCGACTGCGAGCAGCACCTGCGGCGGGCGGGCCCGGGAGGGCAGGGGAGGGAGCGTCCGTTCGGCGACCTGCTGGTCCATGACCGCCCCCTTTCCGGTCGGCGAGGCGTCCTCACCGTAGGGCGGTGCACGGACGCGGGCACCCGGTCAGCGCATCTGCCCGACCCAGGCCACGGCCTCCCGGGCCTGCTGACGGCGCCGCTCGTAGGTCGCGCCCACGGCGAGGAGCAGCAGGCTGGCGGTACCGAGGGAGGCCCAGAGGGGGAGCAGCGGCGCGTACGGCGCGAGCCGCGCGACCGTGACCAGCAGCAGGACGCCGGCGCCGACGAGGAACGGCGCCTGGCGGTGCAGCAGCGTGCCGGCGACGACGAGCGCGGCCGCGGCGGCGACCACCAGCACCAGGCGAAGCGCCGTGGGGTCCGCGACGACGACGAGCGCGGACGGCACCAGCGCCACCCCGACGGCCGCGCCCTCGGCGGCCCACGAGGGCGCGCCGGAGCGCAGTGCCGGGACGGCGAGCACGAGCAGGCCGACCGCAGCCGGCAGCGTGTAGGCCTCCGGCGTCTCCACACCCGCACCGCCGACGGCGATCCAGGTGGCGACCACCAGGTCGGCCACCGCGACGACGGCGACCGGGCGCCGTCCGGTGACGACGGCGTAGCAGCCGGCGGCGATCCCGACGATGCCGAGCTGCAGGGCGACCTGGCCCCAGGCCTCGGCCGAGGCGGAGGTGGCTCCGGCCGCGAGCCCGGTGAGCGCACCGGCCGCGGCGGCGGCGAGCTCCTCGGGGTGGGCCCGGCGCACCGTCGCGACGGCGAAGGCCCCGGCGGCGAGCAGGGCCAGGAGCAGCCCGGCGACGACGGGGGACAGCACGTCGTCGGCGGTGGCGAGCAGGATCGCGGTACCCGGCGCGAGCAGGGCCGCGGCGGTCGCGGCGGCGCGCAGGGGAGGGATCCGGACGGCGGCCACGGTGGCGGGGACCGTCGCGGCCAGCGCCAGGACGGCCAGCTCGCCGAACCGCCGGTCGTCGGCCAGCAGCAGCGCGTGCACGAGCACCAGCGCCGCCCCGGCCGCGACCGGGCCGGCGACCAGCCGGGCCCGCCCCTCGGTCCAGAGGGCGGCCGCCCGGTTGAGCAGGCCGAGACCGAGGGCGCCGGCGATCCACCAGCCGTCCGTCCCGGCGTGCTGGAGCGAGCCGGCCAGCGCGAGCCCGGCCACCCCGCCCACACCCCCGGGCACCGCGGCCCGGGCAAGGCCGGAGAGCTCGGGGCGGGACCGGGAGGCGTAGGCGAGCACGCCTGCGCCGGCGACGGCGAGGACGGCGGTGGAGGTCCACGAGTCGGTCGCGTCCGCCCAGCCCGACGCGGCGAGGCCGCCCAGCACGCCGGCCGCCCCGAGGGTTCCGGCCAGCACCTGGGCGACCGGGACGAGCAGCGGCCGCAGGCGCCGCGCCGCGACGACGTCGGCGGCCGCCACGGCGAGCGCAGCGGCCACGCCGGCGGGCCCCTCGACGAGGTCGCTCCCGAGGAGCAGGAACGGCAGCGGCTGCGCGGCGAGGAGTGCCGTGAGCGGCCAGACCGACGTCGTCCGGGTCAGCCGACCCAGCAGCACCGCGACCACGACCACGACCGCGCAGGAGATCGACCACCAGTGCCGCAGCGGTACGTCCTCGAGGGCGAACAGCCCGCGACCCCGTGCCGCGCCCAGGTCGATCGCGAGCAGCGCCGCGCCGGCGGCCGCCAGCGCCTCCTCGGTCGCCCGCAGCTGCCGGCGCGCGGCCCACGCCGAGCTGCCGAACGCGGCGACCGTCACGGTCAGCATCAGACCCGCCTGGAACACCAGGCCGAAGCGGGTCCAGGCCACGGCGACGAACGCCAGCGCCGCCGTGACCAGCAGCAGGGCACCCAGACCCAGCAGCACCTGCTGCGGGCTCAGTCGGCGAGCGGGCCGGGATGGGACGGGCGGAACGGCGCCCGGCGGCGGCCCCTGAGGCACCCACGGCGGAGGAGCTGCGACGGGTGGGGAGAAGGGAGCCGGTGGGGGAGCGGTGACCGGTTGTGGGGATGCGGCCGGCTGCGGAGGTGCGGCCGCCGGACCCGGAACGGCGCCGGGGGCCGCGGCCCGGAGCGACGCCAGGAGCGCGTCGCGGTCGCGGGCGAGCTCGGTCAGCGTCGTCCCGATGCGCGCGACCACGAGCGCGGCGTGCGCCGCGGCCGGCAGCCCGCAGGCCGGGCACGGCCCAGTACCGACGTCCCCCGTCGGGCGGCCGCAGACCGGGCACGGCAGCCCCCACGCACGCGCATCCGGTCCCATGTGCGCATCCTGGCTGCTCCAGGGCCCGGACGGGCCCCTCCGCCCCGGAACACGCCCGGGCGGGGGATGCCGCCCATGTCACCCCGGAAACGTGGGGGTGATCGCACTCCGAGCGCCTACCCTGGGTTCAGTGATAACGACGACCGGCCTCGAGCTCCGCGCCGGCGCCCGCATCCTCATCAGCGAAGCGAACCTGCGCGTGCAGCCGGGTGACCGCATCGGGCTGGTCGGGCGCAACGGCGCCGGGAAGACCACCACCCTCACCACGCTCGCCGGTGAACGGGTGGCGCACGCCGGCAAGGTGGAGATCTCCGGAGAGCTCGGCTACCTCCCGCAGGACCCGCGCAGCGGCGACCTCGACATCACCGCCAGCGACCGCGTGCTCTCCGGGCGAGGCCTGGACGTGATCCGCAACCAGCTGGTCAAGGCCCAGGTCGCGATGGCCGAGCCGGCCGACGACGTCGAGCAGGACCGCGCCGTCCGGCACTACGGCCGCCTCGAGGACCAGTTCGCCGCCCTCGGCGGTTACGCGGCCGAGAGCGACGCCGCGCGCATCTGCACGAACCTCGGCCTGCCCGACCGGGTGCTCGCCCAGCCGCTGCGGACCCTCTCCGGTGGTCAGCGCCGCCGCGTCGAGCTGGCCCGCATCCTGTTCTCCGACGCCGAGACGCTGCTCCTCGACGAGCCCACCAACCACCTCGACGCCGACTCGATCACCTGGCTGCGCGGCTTCCTCACCAGCCACCGCGGCGGGCTGATCGTGATCAGCCACGACGTCGAGCTGCTCGAGGCCGTCGTCAACAAGGTCTGGCACCTCGACGCCAACCGCGCCACCGTCGACATCTACAACCTCGGCTGGAAGCGCTACCTCGAGCAGCGCGAGACCGACGAGCGCCGTCGCAAGCAGGAGCGCGCCAACACCGAGCGCAAGATCGACACGCTCAACGCCCAGGCGGACAAGATGCGCGCCAAGGCCACCAAGGCCAAGGCCGCGAAGAGCATGGACAAGCGCGCCGAGCGGCTGGCGTCCGGACTGGCCGACGTGCGGGTGGCGGACAAGGTCGCCAAGCTGCGCTTCCCGACGCCGGCGCCGTGCGGCAAGACGCCGCTGTTCGCCGAGGGGCTGTCCAAGAGCTACGGCTCGCTGGAGATCTTCATGGACGTCGACCTGGCGGTGGACCGGGGGACGCGGGTCGTCGTCCTCGGGCTCAACGGCGCCGGGAAGACGACGCTGCTGCGGATGCTGGCCGGCACCGAGCTGCCCGACACCGGTGAGGTCAAGGCCGGGCACGGGCTGCGCGTGGGCTACTACGCGCAAGAGCACGAGACGATCGACATGGACCGCTCGCTGCTCGAGGTCATGCGCTCGGCGGCGCCGGAGAGCACCGACACCGAGCTGCGCCGCATCCTGGGCGCCTTCCTCTTCACCGGCGAGACCGTCGACCAGCGCGCCGGCACGCTCTCCGGTGGCGAGCGGACCCGCCTGGCCATGGCCACGCTGGTCGTCTCGGGCGCGAACGTGCTGCTGCTCGACGAGCCGACGAACAACCTGGACCCGGCCAGCCGCGAGCAGGTGCTCGAGGCGCTGCGCACCTACACGGGGGCGATCGTGCTGGTCACGCACGACGAGGGCGCCGTCCGCGCGCTCGACCCCGACAAGGTGATCATGCTGCCCGACGGCACCGAGGACGCCTGGAGCGAGGACCTCGCCGACCTGGTCGAGCTCGCCTAGTTTCTCGCGTGGCCGGGTCTCGGCGCCTGGGTGATCATGGCTCCCAGGGGTCGTCGTCATCGGGATGACGGCGCCACAGGACGGTCCCCACCGCGCGCATCTGCCCGACGCGCGCGGCCGGGGGCTGACACGGAGGGGAGCCATGGCCGACTCGAGCACTGCGGACCTGGGCAAGGGCAAGCGCATCACCGGCGGCGACCGGAGCACGCTGGCCGACGAGCTGCGCAAGCGGTACGACGGCGGCGAGAGCATCCGCTCGCTGGCCGAGTCGACCAAGCGCTCCTACGGCTTCGTCCACCGGCTGCTCTCCGAGTCCGGCGCCACCCTGCGCAGCCGCGGTGGGGCGAACCGGAATAGTAAGAAGGCGTGAGCGAGCTTGCGAGCGAACCAATAGGCACAGCACCCAAGGGCACGCGGGTGCCGAGCGCCAGCGAGGTGCTCGCGTGACCTCGGAGAACACGCACGACGGCTTCGTCCGCACCACCCAGGACGGCGCCGTCCTCACCGTCACCCTCGACCGCCCCGAGCAGCTCAACGCGCAGACGCCGGCCACCTGGGCGGCGCTGGCCGCGGTGGGCGCCGCGCTCGGCGACGACGTCCGGGTGGTCGTGCTGCGCGGCGAGGGCCGGTCCTTCTCCGCCGGCCTGGACCGCAGCATGTTCAGCCCGGAGCCGGGGACGACCGGTGGCCTGGGTGACCTGGGACGACGCCCGGCGGAGGCCGCGGAGGAGCAGATCCGCGAGTACCAGCGCGGCTTCCGGTGGCTGCGCCGGCCGGGCATCGTCTCGATCGCCGCGGTCCAGGGGCACGCCATCGGTGCCGGCTGCCAGCTGGCGCTCGCCTGCGACCTGCGGGTGCTCGCCGAGGACGCCCAGCTCCGGCTGCCCGAGCCCACGCTCGGCCTGGTGCCCGACCTGACCGGCACCAGCAACCTGGTCGAGCTGGTCGGCTACTCGCGGGCGATGGAGATCTGCCTGACCGGCCGCCCGGTCCGCGCCGCCGAGGCGCTCACCATGGGGCTGGCCAACGCCGTCGTCCCGCGCGAGCAGCTGGACGACGCCGTCGCGCAGCTGACGCAGGCGCTGCTCGGGCCGCCCGCTGCCGCGAGCCGGGCGACCGCCGCGCTGGTGCGCTCGGCGGTGCGCAACGACCCCGAGACGCAGGACGCCGCCGAGCGCCGGGCGCAGGTACAGCGACTGCAGGAGCTGGCCGGCGGGCGCTGATCGTCGGTACCGGCTGAGACGCTGGATCCGGCGGGGCCGTTCGGGCCCCGCCGGAACAGTCGCGTGCCCGAACCCGTTCGACCGAGGGCCGGCGTCGGGCTCGACGAGGCAGAAGGAGGCATGTCCGTGACCCCCACCATGACCTCCATGGCGGCGATGCGGTCGTTCCGCCGCGATCCGTCGGTGGTCGGCCGCAAGCTCCCACCGGGGACCGTGCGCCGGATCCTGGGCGTCGCCCGGCCCTACCGGCGCGACCTGGTGTTCTTCCTGCTGCTCGTGGTCGGCTCCTCGCTGATCGGCGTCATCACGCCCCTGCTGGCCGGCGACATCGTCAACCGGATCGCCTCGCTCGACGGCACCTCCGGCGACATCGTCCGCATCGCGCTGTTCATCGCCGGTCTCGCCGTCGTCGACGCCGCCATTTCGCTGGGCACCCGCTGGTACTCCGCCCGCATCGGCGAAGGGGTCATCTACGACCTCCGGAGCCGGGTGTTCGCCCACGTGCAGCGCATGCCGGTGGCGTTCTTCACCCGCACGCAGACCGGCGCCCTGGTCAGCCGCCTGAACAACGACGTCGTCGGCGCCCAGCAGGCGTTCACCTCGACGTTGTCCGGGGTCGTCTCCAACGTGATCGGCCTCGTGCTGACCGCCGGCGTCATGCTCACGCTGTCCTGGCAGATCACGCTCCTCTCGCTGGTGCTGGTGCCGCTGTTCGTGCTGCCCGCGCGGCGCATCGGCAGCCGGCTGCAGGAGATCACCCGGGAGTCCTACGAGCTCAACGCGTCGATGAACACGTCGATGACCGAGCGGTTCAACGTCGCCGGGGCGCTGCTGGTCAAGCTGTTCGGCCGGCCCGAGGCGGAGGAGCGGTCCTTCAGCGACCGCGCCGCGCGGGTCCGCGACATCGGCGTGCTGTCGGCCATGTACGGACGGTTCTTCTTCACCGCGCTCACGCTGGTCGCGGCACTCGCGACCGCGCTGGTCTACGGGCTGGGCGGACACCTCGCGTTCACCGGCTCGCTGAGCCCGGGTGACGTCGTCGCCCTGGCGCTGCTGCTGTCGCGGCTCTACGGCCCGCTCACCGCCCTGGCCAACGTCCGGGTCGACGTGATGAGCGCGATGGTGAGCTTCGACCGGGTCTTCGAGGTGCTCGATCTGCCGCCGATGATCCGCGAGGCCGACGACGCCGTGCCGGTGCCCGCCGCCGACCGGTCGATCGAGTTCGACTCCGTCGCGTTCAGCTACCCCGCGGCCGAGGACGTCTCGTTGCCGTCACTGGAAGAGGTGTCGCTGCCCGAGCACGGCGGTCCGGTGGACGTGCTGCACGACGTCTCCTTCCGGGTCGAGCCCGGGCACCTGGTCGCGCTGGTCGGTCACTCCGGCGCCGGCAAGTCGACCATCGCCAGCCTGGTCTCCCGGCTGTACGACGTCACCGCCGGCTCGGTGCGGGTGGGCGGCGTCGACGTGCGGTCGGCCACGATGGCCTCGCTGCGCGACGCGATCGGGGTCGTCAGCCAGGACGCCCACCTCTTCCACGACTCGATGCGCAACAACCTGCTCTACGCCCGCCCGGAGGCGACGGCGGAGCAGCTCTGGGCGGCGCTCGAGGGAGCGCACATCGCCGAGCTGGTGCGCTCGCTGCCCGACGGCCTGGACACCGTCGTGGGCGACCGCGGGCACCGGCTCTCCGGCGGGGAGAAGCAGCGGCTGGCCATCGCCCGGGTGCTGCTGAAGGCGCCGGGGATCGTGATCCTCGACGAGGCGACCGCGCACCTCGACAGCGAGTCCGAGGCCGCCGTCCAGCAGGCCCTGGACGCGGCGCTGACCGGGCGCACCTCGCTGGTCATCGCGCACCGGCTCTCCACCGTGCGCAACGCCGACCAGATCCTGGTGATCGACGACGGTCGCATCGCGGAGTCGGGCACGCACGCTCAGTTGCTGGCGCTCGGGGGGCGCTACGCGGACCTGCACCGCACCCAGTTCGCCGACGGCGAGCGTCGAACGGTCGCCGCGACCTGACCACTACCGTCACTCCTGTGACATCCGCGCATCCGCACGACGCCCAGCTCCGATCCCTCTATGCCGCCTACCTGGACGGCTGGAACCGGCGCAGCGGTGCGGCCGTGGCGGCCTGCTTCGCGGACGACGGCGACATCATCGGCTACGACGGCACCCATCACCACGGCCGCCTGGCCATCGCCGCCGACCTCCGCCAGATCTTCGGCAGCCACCAGACCGCGGCGTACGTCGCCGTGATCCGCTCGGTGCGCGCGGTCGCCCCGGGGACGGCGCTGCTCATCGCGCACGCCGGGATGATCCCGCCGGGCGCCAGCGACGTCGAGGACAGCTTCCACACCGTGCACACGCTGGTCGCGGTCGACGAGGGCGCCGGCCGCTGGCGGATCCAGCTGCTGCAGGCCACGCCCGCCGCCTGGCACCAGCACCCCGAGGCCCGCGACGCCCTGACCGAGGAGCTGCGCGGCCTGCTGGCCCCCCAGTGACCGACGACCACCCTGCTTTTCCGCGGAGAAGCAGCCCGCCTTTCCGCGGTAGAGCGGAGGAGGTGCTGGTGCCGGCCGAGGAGTTGCTGGCGGCGGCGGAGCGGCCGGTGCTGCTCGACGTCCGCTGGGCACTCGGCGACGCGCACGGGCGGGAGAAGTACCTGGCCGGTCACCTGCCCGGAGCGGTGTACGTCGACCTCGAGACCGAGCTCGCCGACCCGCCGGATGCCTCGCTCGGACGCCATCCGCTGCCGTCGTTGCAGCGACTGCAAGCAGCCGCGCGACGGTGGGGGATCACCGCCGGCCGGCCGGTGGTCGCCTACGACGACGCCGGTGGGCTGGCGGCCGCGCGCGCCTGGTGGCTGCTGCGCTGGGCCGGGGTGGCCGATGTCCGGTTGCTCGACGGCGGGCGGGTCGCCTGGGTCCGCGCCGGCGGAGCGCTGGAGTCCGGCGACGTCGTGCCGCCGCCCGGCGACGTCGTGCTGACCGGCGGGGCTCTGCCGGTCGTCGAGGCCGACGCCGCCGCGGCGCTACCGGGTCGCGGTGGCGTGCTCCTCGACGCCCGTGCGGCCGAGCGGTACCGCGGCGAGGTCGAGCCGGTGGACCCGCGGGCCGGGCACGTGCCGGGGGCGACCAGCGCGCCGACGACGGCGAACCTGGCCGGCGACGGCACCTTCCTCCCGGCCGAGGAGCTGGCTGCCCGGTTCGCCGCGCTCGGCGTGCGGCCGGGCACCGAGGTGGGTGTCTACTGCGGCTCGGGGGTCACCGCCGCGCACGAGGTCGCCGCGCTGGCGGTCGCGGGCATCGAGGCGACGCTGTGGCCCGGCTCGTGGTCGCAGTGGTCGGCCGATCCGGACCGTCCGGTGGCGACCGGCGGGAGCTAGCGGCCGCGGACCAGGCTGTCGATGGCGAGCTCGTCGGCCTGGGTGACCCGTGCGGTGCCGCCGGTGCGGGCGACGTCGGCCACCACGCCGCCGGAGACGTTCAGGGCGACCTCGAGGTCGGTCGGCGGGCCGATGGCCAGCACTTCGTACGGCGCCGAGAGCGACTGGCCGTCCACGGTCAGCTCGCCCGGGGTGCCGCCGACGTAGCTGGACACCACCACCCGGACGCCGTCGACCTCGATCGCCTCGGCCCCGGCGCCACGCAGCTCCTGGAGGGCGTCGAGCAGCACGGCGGGCGTCACCGCACCGTCGGGGTCCTCGACGACCAGCCGCAGCCCGGGCCCGCGGGACGGCAGGGTGCCGTTGAGGATGCCGATCGTCTCGGCCCGCCGCTGCGCCTCGGCCAGCGCCGAGCCGGACTGGGTGCGGGTCCCGCTGAGCTCCTCCACGGCCTGCTCGCGCTCGGTGAGCTGCTGGCGCAGCTGCTCCTCGCGGGTGTCGAGCTCGTCGAGGATGCGCACCAGGTCCTCCTCGGTGGCCCCGGTGATCTCGGCCTCGCCGGTGCTGCGGATCTGCACGACCAGCCCGAAGCCGAGGGCCAGCGCCAGGGCGGCGGTGACGAGGGCCGACACCGTGCGGTTCCACCGGCGGCCCCCCGACGGCGTCGTCGCGGGCCGCGGCGGGACGGGCTCGGCCGGCGCGGGCTCGGCCGGCTCCGGGGGCGCCATCGTGGCGACGGCGGCGTCGTAGCGGTCCAGCAGGACGGCGGCGATGCGCGGGTCGGGCAGCAGGGGAGCGGTGACCAGGTCCGCGCCGGCGCCGGCCAGCTTGTCGTGGAAGTGCCCGGGCGCGAGCAGGTAGGAGGCCAGGACGACGCGCTCGGCGCCCGCGTCGCGGGCCGCGGCGACGGCGTCGGGCACGGGAGGCTGGGCGGCGGAGCCGTAGCCGGTGGTCACCGGCCCGGCCCAGGAGCGCTGGAGCAGGGCGGCGGTGTGCTCGACGTCGGCGACCGCGCGCTCGTCGCTGGACCCCGCGGCCGCCACGACGACGGCGGTGCCCGGATCCTGCGGGTCGGCGCCGGCCTCGACGAGCCGGTCGAGCAGGACGGCGGCCAGCCGGGGGTCCGGCCCCAGCGGCCGCGCCGCGACGGTGCCGTCGGCGCCGGCCACGGCGCCCGCGATGTCGACGTGCACGTGGTACCCACCGGACAGCAGCAGCGGCACCACGACGGCGGAACGGCCCTCGGCGGCGAGTCCGGCCACGACGTCGACCACGGTCGGCGGCTGGACGTCGACGAACGCCGCCGTCGTCACCAGGCCGGGCCGGAGCTCCTTCGCGGCGAGCGCGAGCTCGGCGATCAGCCGGCGGCCGGTGGGGCTGCGCGTCCCGTGTGCGCAGGCGACCAGGACGGGGTCGGTCGCAGCATCCACCGTTCGATTCACAGCGCGCGGGTCATGCCGCCGTCGACGGCGATCATCGTGCCGCTCAGGTAGGAGGCGGCGGGGGAGAGGGCGAAGGCGGCGACCCGGCCGAACTCCTCGGGCCGGCCGACGCGGCGCAGCGGGATCCCCGCCTCGGTCCGGGCGCGGGCCTTCTCGGGGTCGCCGGACGCCGCCTCGATCTCGGCGATCCGGTCGGTGGCGATCGTGCCCGGCAGCAGTCCGAGCACGCGGATGCCGCGCGGGCCGAGCTCGTCGGCCAGTGCCTTCGCGGTCATCGCCAGGCCGGGGCGCAGCCCGTTGGAGATGGCCAGGTGCCCGATCGGCTGCTTCACCGAGATGGACAGCACGAAGCCGATCGCCGCGCCCTCGCCCAGGTGCGGAACGAGGGCCCGGACCAGCCGCAGCGGCCCGAGGAGCACCGACTCCACCCCGGCCCGCCAGGCGTCCTCCGGTGTCGAGAGCACGGTGCCGGGCGCGGGGCCGCCGACCGAGATCAGCACCCCGTCGACGGTGCCCAGCCGCTCGCGCGCCTCGGTGACCAGCCGGTCGGCGGCGTCGTCGTCCGCCAGGTCGGCGGCGATGCCCGTCGCCGCCGGCGCCCCGCCGAGGGAGGCGACGGCGGCGTCCACGGACCCGGCGGAGCGCGAGCTGATCAGCACCCGCGCCCCGTCGTCGACCAGGGCCCGGGCGGTCGCGAAGCCGAGCCCCCGGCTCGCGCCGGTGAGCAGGTATCCGCGACCACCCAGACCCAGGTCCATGCCTCAGCCCTCGATCAGGCCGCGGTGCCGCGCAGCGAGCGCAGCACGTACTGCATGATCCCGCCGTTGCGGTAGTAGTTCGCCTCACCGGGGGTGTCGATCCGGACCCGCGCGTCGAACTCCACGTCGCCGGCCTTCACCTTGACCGTGCGGGGCACCGAGCCGTCGTTCAGCGCGGTGATCCCGGTGATCGTGAACTCCTCGTCGCCGGTCAGGCCGAGCGACTCCGCGTTCTGGCCCTCGGGGTACTGCAGCGGCAGCACGCCCATGCCGATGAGGTTGGAGCGGTGGATGCGCTCGTAGCTCTCGGCGATGACCGCCTTGACGCCCAGCAGCGCCGTGCCCTTGGCCGCCCAGTCGCGCGACGAGCCCGAGCCGTACTCCTTGCCGGCCAGCACGACCAGCGGGATGCCGGCGTCGATGTAGGCGCGCGAGGCGTCGTAGATCGTCGTCGTCTCGCCGGTCAGGTGGTTCTTGGTGACGCCACCCTCGGTGCCGGGGACCAGCTGGTTGCGCAGCCGGATGTTGGCGAAGGTGCCGCGGATCATGACCTCGTGGTTCCCGCGGCGCGAGCCGTAGGAGTTGAAGTCGCGACGGTCCACGCCGTGCTCGCGGAGGTACTTGCCCGCGGGGCTGTCGGCCTTGATCGAGCCGGCCGGCGAGATGTGGTCGGTGGTCACCGAGTCACCGAGCACCGCGAGGGTGCGCGCGCCGGCGATGTCCTCGACCGGGGACGGCTCGGCCGGCATGCCCTCGAAGTACGGAGGACGGCGCACGTAGGTGCTGTCCTCGGCCCACTCGAAGGTGTCACCGGTCGGGGTGGGCAGGTTCTGCCACTGCTCGGTGCCGGCGAAGACGTCCTCGTAGCTGCGGCCGAACTGCTCCGCGGAGACGGCGTGGTCGATGACCCGCTGGACCTCCTGCGGGGAGGGCCACAGGTCGCGCAGGAAGACGTCGTTGCCGTCCGGGTCCTGCCCGAGCGGGTCGTTGTTCAGGTCGACGTCCATCGAGCCGGCCAGGGCGTAGGCGATGACCAGCGGCGGGGAGGCCAGGTAGTTCATCTTGACGTCGGGGTTGATCCGGCCCTCGAAGTTGCGGTTGCCCGAGAGCACCGAGACGACGGCGAGGTCGGCCTCGTTGACCGCCTGGCTGACCGGCTCGGGGAGCGGGCCGGAGTTGCCGATGCAGGTGGTGCAGCCGTAGCCGACGAGGTAGAAGCCCAGCTTCTCCAGGTAAGGGGTGAGCTCGGCCTTCTCGTAGTAGTCCATGACGACCTTGGACCCGGGGGCCAGGGTGGTCTTGACCCACGGCTTGCTGGTCAGCCCGCGCTCGACGGCGTTCTTCGCCAGCAGCGCGGCCCCGATCATCACCTGCGGGTTGGAGGTGTTGGTGCACGAGGTGATCGCGGCGATGACGACGTGGCCGTGGTCGACGAAGGTCTCGGTGCCGTCCTCCATGACCACGCGGGTCGGCTTGGAGGTGCGGCCCGCGCCACCGTTGCCGGTGACGGCCTCGTGCGGCTTGCCGGCCGCGCCGTTGCCGTGCGCGAACGGGCTGGCCGGGTCGGACGCGGGGAAGGACTCCTCGACCGACTCGTCGACGGTCGAGCCCTCCTCGGCGGCGTCGTCGGGGTCGCTGTCGCCGTCCGGGGCGTAGGTCGGCAGCGCCTCGCGGAACGCCTGCTTGGCCTCGGTGATGGCGACGCGGTCCTGCGGGCGCTTCGGGCCGGCGATCGAGGGGACGACGCTGCCGAGGTCGAGCTCGAGGTACTCGGAGAAGGCGGGCTCGCGCGAGGCGTCGTGCCAGAGGCCCTGCTCCTTGGCGTAGGCCTCGACCAGCGCCACCTGCTCGGCGGACCGGCCGGTGAGCTTCAGGTAGGTGATGGTCTCCTCGTCGATCGGGAACATCGCCGCGGTGGAGCCGAACTCCGGGCTCATGTTGCCGATCGTGGCGCGGTTGGCCAGCGGCACCGCCGAGACGCCCTCGCCGTAGAACTCGACGAACTTCCCGACCACGCCGTGCTCGCGGAGCATCTCGGTGATCGTGAGGACCAGGTCGGTGGCGGTGGCGCCGTCCGGCAGTTGGCCGAAGAGCTTGAAGCCCACGACGCGGGGGATGAGCATCGAGACCGGCTGGCCGAGCATCGCGGCCTCGGCCTCGATGCCGCCGACGCCCCAGCCCAGCACGCCCAGGCCGTTGACCATCGTGGTGTGCGAGTCGGTGCCGACGCAGGTGTCGGGGTAGGCGATCGTGCGGGTCGTGCCGTCGGCCTGCTCCTCGGCGCGCGGGAAGATCACGCGCGCCAGGTGCTCGATGTTGACCTGGTGGACGATGCCCGTGCCCGGGGGGACGACCTTGAAGTCGCTGAAGGCGCCCTGGCCCCAGCGGAGGAACTGGTAGCGCTCGCCGTTGCGCTCGTACTCGATCTCGACGTTGCGCTGGAACGAGTCCTCGGTGCCGAAGATGTCGGCGATGACCGAGTGGTCGATGACCAGCTCGGCCGGGGCGAGCGGGTTGATCTTCTGCGGGTCGCCGCCGAGCTCCGCCATGGCCTCGCGCATCGTGGCGAGGTCGACGATGCAGGGGACGCCGGTGAAGTCCTGCATGACCACGCGGGCCGGGGTGAACTGGATCTCCTGGTCGGGCTCGGCCGACGGGTCCCAGTTGGCGATCGCGCGGATGTGGTCGGCGGTGATGTCCGCGCCGTCCTCGGTACGCAGCAGGTTCTCGAGGAGGACCTTCAGGCTGAAGGGCAGCTTCTCGGAGCCCTCCACCGCGTCGAGTCGGTAGATGTCGTAGTCGGTCCCCTCGACGCTGAGCGTCGACCGGGCTCCGAAGCTGTCCTTGCTGGCTGCCACTCTTCTGCGCCTACCCCTCGATGGTTCGTCGCGGCTGGTTCGTCGCGCTCGTGTCCACCCCCGATCATCCCAGTTCGCGCAACCACGCACCGGGTGAGGCGACCCTTACCGTGGAGGACGTGACCAGCGCCGTCCCCGAGCCCCCGCCCGACTGGCTGACCGCGGCCACGCGGATCACCGCGCTGACCGGAGCAGGGATCTCCACCGACAGCGGGATCCCCGACTACCGCGGGCCGCAGGGCGTGTGGACGCGGGATCCCGACGCCGAGAAGCTCGTGACGCTCTCCTACTACCTGGCCGACCCCGACATCCGCCGCCGCGCCTGGCTGATGCGGGCGGAGCTGAGCGCCCGGGCACCCCGGCCCAATGCCGGTCACGCGGCGCTCGCCGACCTCGAGCGCCAGGGCCGGCTGCGCACGATCGTCACCCAGAACGTCGACGGCCTGCACCAGGCGGCCGGCTCCTCGCCGGAGCGCGTGGTGGAGATTCACGGCACCGTGCACGAGGTCGAGTGCCTGGGCTGCCGCGCGCGGACGACGATGCGGTCGGCGCTGGAGCGGGTCGCGGCCGGTGAGCCCGATCCGGCGTGCCTGGTCTGCGGCGGGATCCTCAAGTCGGCGACGATCAGCTTCGGCCAGGAGCTCGAGGCCCGTGCCGTGGACGCCGCCGTCGCCGCGGCCCGGGACTGCGACGTCTTCCTCGCCGTCGGCACCTCGCTGCAGGTGTGGCCGGTCGCCGGGCTGGTGGAGGTGGCGCTGCGCTCCGGCGCGCGGGTCGTGATCGTCAACGCCGAGCCGACGCCGTTCGACGACCTCGCCTCGCTGCTCGTCGCCGAGCCGATCGGGACGGCGCTGCCGCGGCTGCTCGCCCCGTGACGCTGCTCGTCGTCCACCTCGTGCTCGTCGCGGGCTACGCCGGGTTCCAGTGGACGGTGCGGTTCCTCGTCTACCCGCGCGGGCCGCGCGCGCTGCACCTGCTCACCGAGCGGCTGGGGCTGTCCCTGCTGTAGCGCGCGGGGGGCGGCTAGCGTGACGGGGACCACGTCGAGCGGCCGGTGCCATGCCGGCCGCGCACCCCAGGGAGCCGGCATGCGCGTGCCCTTGACCACCCGCGACTTCCTCGATCGGGCCGAGCTCGTCTACGGCGACCGGATCGGCATCGTCGACGAGCCGACCCAGCCGGCGCCGTCCCTCGGCGGGCTGAGCTACCGCGAGGTGGCCCGCCGCGGCCGGGCGCTGCAGGCGGCGCTCGACGAGCTGGGCATCGCCGAGGGGGAGCGGGTGGCGATCGTCAGCCACAACGCCGCCCGGCTGCTGGAGGTGCTGCTCGCCGTCCCCGCCTCGGGGCGGGTCGCGGTGCCGATCAACTTCCGGCTCTCGCCGGAGGAGGTCGAGTACATCGTCGGGCACTGCGGTGCGCGAGTGCTGTTCGTGGATCCGGAGCTGGAGTCCTCGCTGAAGAACGTGCAGGCCGAGCACCGCTTCGGCACGGGGGAGGAGTACGAGCAGCTGCTCCGTTTCGACGTCGAGCCGCGGCCGTGGGCCGAGCCGGACGAGGACGCGACGGCGACGATCAACTACACGTCCGGGACGACGGCGCGGCCCAAGGGCGTGCAGATGACCCACCGCAACCTGTGGATCAACGCCGTCACGTTCGGCATGCACATGCAGGTCAGCGACCGCGACGTCTACCTGCACACGCTGCCGATGTTCCACTGCAACGGCTGGGGCCTGCCGTACACGATGGCCGGCCTCGGGGCGCAGCAGATCGTCCTGCGCAAGGTCGACGGCGCCGAGATCCTGCGCCGCGTCGAGGAGCACGGCGTCACGATCATGGCCGGCGCCCCCGCGGTCTGGAACGCCGTGCTGGAGGCGGCGGCGGACTGGGAGGGCGAGATCCCGGGCCGGGACAAGGTGCGGATCGTCGTGGCCGGCGCGCCGCCGCCGTCGAAGACCATCGCCCGCGTCGAGGCCGAGCTGGGCTGGGAGTTCAACCAGATCTACGGCCTCACCGAGACCGCGCCGCTGCTCACGATCAACCGGCCGCGCGCCGAGTACGACGACCTCGAACCCGAGGAGCGGGCCAAGCGCCTCTCCCGGGCCGGCGTCCCGGCGCTGGGCACCCGGATGTCGATCAGCGAGTCCGGCGAGGTGCTGGCCCAGGGCAACACCTGCTGGCCGGCTACTGGGAGAACCCCGACGCCTCGGCCGAGGCGCTGGAGGGCGGCTGGTTCCACACCGGAGACGGCGGCACGATCGGTGACGGCGGCTACCTCACGATCTCCGACCGCAAGAAGGACGTGATCATCACCGGCGGCGAGAACGTCTCCTCGATCGAGGTGGAGGACGTCGTGTTCAGCCACCCGGCGGTCGCCGAGGTCGCCGTCATCGGGGTCCCGGACGACAAGTGGGGCGAGATGGTCACCGCGATCGTCGTCGTCGCCGAGGGCGAGCAGGTCACCGAGGCCGACATCGTCGCCCACTGCCGCGGGAAGATCGCCGGCTACAAGATCCCCAAGCGGGTCGAGTTCCGCGACGAACTGGCGCGCACCGCCACCGGCAAGATTCAGAAGTTCAAGCTCCGCGAGTCCTTCTGGGAAGGCTCGGAGCGCCAGATCAACTGAACGGAACCGTCTGGTTCACCCACGGGTGGCGCCTCACCCCTCGGGGTGAGGCGCCCTCAACGGCGCCGTCCGACCGACCGATGCCCTACGTGGTGGCACTCCTCCGGGTGCCCGCCGTCGAGCAGTCGGAAGAGGTCGCGACGTGGACAGCGGTACCCCGAACAGCCCGGTGCGAGCGACATGGGGTCGCCGCGCGCTGCGCATGGGCGGGACGGCGATCGCCGCCGCGGTCCTCCTCGGCCTGACCCCCGCGGTCGCCGACGCCGCACCCCGTCGGCCCAGTGACGGCGAGATCGCCGCGGCGCAGAGCCAGGCCGACGCCGTCGCCGCGCGGATCGGGGAGCTCAACGGCCGGCTGGCCGCCGCCAGCGCCGGCGTGGAGAGCGCCCGCACCGATGCGCTCCTCGCCCTCGACGACTTCCAGGCGACCGAGGCCGCCGCCGAGGCCGCCCGCCAGCAGGCCGAGGCCGCCGCCGCCGAGGCCGCCCGGAAGACCGCCGAACTGGGCATCGCCCGCGACGACGTCATCGCCTTCGCCCGCCGCAGCTACATGGAGGGCAGCACCAGCCCCGGGGCCACCGCCCTGCTCACCGCGGGCAACCCGTCCCAGCTGATCGAGCGCGCCGCGCTGCTCGAGGCGGCCGGCGCGCACCGCAGCGACGTTCTGGGCACCGTCACGGTCCTGCAGCAGCAGGCCACCGCGGCCGAGGTCGTCGCCCGCACCGCCGTCGTCGAGGCCGACGAGCTGCAGCAGGAGGCCGCCCGTCAGCTCGAGGTGGCCACGGCCGCCGAGCAGTCCGCCCGGGCCCAGGCCGCCCAGGTGGCGACCCAGCAGGCCGCCGTGCAGTCCGAGCTCGACGCCGCGCAGCAGCAGCTGACCACCCTCGTCGGCGCCCGCGCCGCCGCGGAACGCGCCGCGGCCGAGGCCGCAGCGGCCGCGCGCACCAGCGTCCAGCGGGTTGCGGCCCCCGCCCCGTCGTCCTCCAACTCGTCGTCCTCGAACTCGTCGTCCACGGCCCCCTCGCCGTCGGCGCCCCGGCCGCCGGCGACCCCGCCGGCCGTCCAGACCCCGGCCGGCCCGGGTTCCGCCTCGGACGCGCAGACCGCCATCGCCGCGGCGCGGCGCTACATCGGCACCCCCTACGCCTGGGGCGGTGGCGGCCGTCGCGGCCCCGGCCCCGGGCAGGACCCGGACGAGGGCGTCATCGGCTTCGACTGCAGCGGCCTGACCCAGTACGCCTACGGCCAGGCCGGCATCTCCATCGAGCGCAACAGCAAGGCCCAGTACGCCGAGTCGCCGAAGGTCGCCCGGGGGTCGCTGCAGCCCGGTGACCTGGTGTTCTGGGCCACCGATACGAGCCGCCCCTCCACGATCCACCACGTCGCCATCTACCTGGGCGGCGACCGGATCATCGAGGCACCGGAGAGCGGCAAGACGGTCCGGGAGACCGCGATGCGGTGGGGCGGCTACATCGGCGCGGTGCGGCCCAGCGCCTGACGGCCGGCATCGCCACTCGGCTGAGCGCAGTGAGAGGCGTCGGGCAGCCACGGGGGGAGCTGCCCGACGCATCTCCGAGGCTAGCAGTCGAGAGCCTTCTGGGGCAGCCGTCGAGCGCGCCCGGATCGTGATCGGCCGCGGCATGCAGGTGCCGCCCAGGAAGGTGTAGGACACTGGCGCTGGGGACGGCTGCGCCGCCCCGTCGACGGCCTCCTCAGCCCGGGGGTCGCGGCCCGGCACGACCAGGGAGCCCCGTGACGAGCGCTGCCAGCACGCCGACCGAGAACTCGCCCGCCCAGGCGGGCGGCCCGGTACCGCCGTCGGTGGACGCCGCCCGGCTGGAGCGGGTGCTGTTCGAGATCAAGCGCGTGATCGTCGGCCAGGACCGGCTGATCGAGCGGATGCTGGTCGCCCTGCTGGCCCGCGGGCACGTGCTGCTCGAGGGTGTCCCGGGCGTGGCCAAGACCCTCGCGGTCGAGACGCTGGCCACCGTCGTCGGCGGGAAGTTCGCCCGCCTGCAGTTCACCCCCGACCTGGTGCCGGCCGACATCATCGGCACCCGCATCTACAAGTCCGGGCAGGACGCCTTCGACACCGAACTGGGTCCGGTGTTCGCCAACTTCGTGCTCACCGACGAGATCAACCGCGCGCCGGCCAAGGTGCAGTCGGCGCTGCTGGAGGTCATGGCCGAGCGGCAGGTCTCCATCGGCGGGGTCACCCACCCGCTGCCCGACCCGTTCCTCGTGCTGGCCACGCAGAACCCGATCGAGTCCGAGGGCGTCTACCCGCTGCCCGAGGCGCAGCGCGACCGCTTCCTCATGAAGGTGCTCGTGGGCTACCCGAGCCCGGAGGAGGAGCGCGAGATCATCTACCGGATGGGCTCCGAGCCCCCGGTCGCCGCGACGGTGCTCGGCCCCGACGAGCTGCGCCGCTTGCAGCGGACCGCCTCCTCGGTGTTCGTGCACCACGCCCTGGTCGACTACGTCGTCCGCCTGGTGGTGGCCACCCGCACGCCGCGCGAGCACGGCATGGAGGACGTCGCGACGTGGGTCTCCTACGGGGCCAGCCCGCGTGCCTCGCTCGGGCTGATCGCGGCCAGCCGGGCGCTCGCGCTGGTGCGCGGCCGCGACTACGTGCTCCCGCAGGACGTCCTCGACATCACCGCCGACGTGCTCCGCCACCGGCTGGTGCTCTCCTACGACGCGCTGGCCGACGGCGTGCCGGCCGACCACATCGTCAAGCGGATCGTGCAGACGGTGCCGCTGCCGCAGGTGGCGCCCCGGCAGAACGCCGGCGGCTTCGGGCCCGGCGGCGGACCGCAGGTGCCGCAGTACGGCCCGCCCCAGGGCCAGCCGGTGCAGCAGGGCGTGGGTCAGGGCGCGACCGCCTACGGCGCGCCGGGTCAGGGCATGCCGCCCGCGCAGGGCGGTCCGGGCTCCAACGGGCACGGGCCGCACCCGGCGTGATCCGGCGCCGCCGCAGCGCCGACTCGTCCCCGGCGAGCCCGGCCCACCCCGGGCTCCTGCTGCACGACACGGGGGAGAGTCCCGGTGCGGAGTCGGGTGCGCCGCCGCGGTTCACCGACGGCCCCACCGACGTGCTGCTCCGCCGTCTCGAGCTCACCGTGCGTCGCCGGCTCGACGGCCTGCTGCAGGGCGACCACCTGGGGCTGGTGCCCGGCTCCGGCTCCGAGGCCGGCGACTCTCGTACCTACCACCCGGGCGACGACGTCCGCCGCATGGACTGGCACGTGACCGCCCGCACCCAGCAGCCGCACGTCCGCGAGACGATCGCCGACCGCGAGCTGGAGACGTGGGCGGTGGTCGACCTGTCCGCGAGCCTGGACTTCGGCACCGCCAACTGCCTCAAGCGCGACCTCGCCATCGCGGGGCTGGCCGCCGTCGGGCACCTCACCGTGCACGGGGGCAACCGCCTCGGGGCGGTCGTGACGACGGGGGAGCAGGTGATCCGGCACCCCGCGCTGCCGGGCCGGGTCGCCGCCGAGCGGCTGCTGCGGTCCGTCGTCGCCACCCCGCGGGCCGCCGGTGGGCGCCGCGGTGACCTCGCCGCCGCGCTGGAGACGTTGCGCCGGCCGGAGCGCCGGCGCGGCCTGGTCGTGGTCGTGTCGGACTTCCTGGGCGACAGCGACTGGGAGCGGCCGCTGCGCGCGCTGGGCACCCGGCACGAGCTGCTGGCCATCGAGGTGGTGGACCCGCGGGAGCTCGAGCTGCCCGACGTGGGTCTGCTGACCGTCGTCGACCCGGAGACCGGGCAGACGCTCGAGGTGCCCACGGGCAACGCGGAGTTCCGCGCGCGGTTCGCGCAGGGAGCGGCGGAGGAGCGGGCCCGGATCGCCGGCGCGCTGCGCCGCGCGGGCGCCGGGCACCTGCAGCTGCGCACCGACCGGGACTGGTTGATGGACGTCGTGCGATTCGTCGGCGAGCGCCGTCGCGCCGGCAGCGGAGGAGCATCGCGATGACCTTCCAGGCACCCCTCTGGCTGCTCGGCCTGGTCGTGGTGGCGGCGCTGATCGCGTTCTACGTCGTCCTGCAGCTGCGCCGCAAGGCGTACGCGGCGCGGTTCACCAACGTCGCCCTGCTCGGCTCGCTGGTGCCCAAACGGCCCGGCTGGCGCCGGCACGTGGCGTTCGGGATCGTCGCGCTCGGGATCGCGACGCTGGTCGTCTCGCTGGCGCAGCCGAGCACCGAGGTCCGGGTCCCACGAGAGCGGGCGACGGTGATCATGGCCGTGGACGTGTCGCTGTCGATGGAGGCCCGGGACGTCGAGCCCAACCGCTTCCAGGCGATGCAGAAGGCGGCCAAGGAGTTCGTCGACGTCCTGCCCGAGCGGATCAACCTGGGGCTGGTCACCTTCGCCGGGACGGCGACGACGCTGGTGCCGCCGACCACCGACCGCGAGCAGGTGCGGGGCGCGATCGACAACCTCGAGCTGGCGGAGTCGACGGCGATCGGCGAGGCGATCTTCACCTCGCTGACCGCGATCCAGAACTTCCAGTCCACGCTGGAGGACGCCGGCGAGGAGGCGCCCCCGGCCCGGGTGGTGCTGCTCTCGGACGGCTATCCGACCGTGGGCCGCCCCGAGACCCAGGCGATCGCCGCCGCGAAGGACGTGTCCATCCCCGTCTCGACGATCGCCTTCGGCACCGACTACGGCACGCTCGACCTGGACGGCGACACGGTGCCGGTGCCGGTGGACCGGGCGACCCTGGAGCGGATCGCCGACGAGACCGGCGGCAGCTACAGCGAGGCGGCCAGCGCCGAGGAGCTCGAGGAGGTGTACGCCGACCTGGGCAGCCAGATCGGCTACACGACCGAGCCCAAGGACATCAGCCCGCGGTTCGTTCGGGTCGGCGTCCTGGTCCTGCTCGTCGGCGCCGCCCTGAGCCTGCTCTGGACCAACCGCCTGGTGTAGTCAGCCGGCCGGGTCGGGCGGCACCGTCGGCGGTGCGCTCGCCGGGCCGGCCTCGTCGGGCCGCGGGCGGTCCTGGCGGTGCAGGCGGATCGCGACCAGGGCGACGTCGTCCTCCGGGCGGCCGTCGACGAGCCGGGCGATCAGCTGGTCGCACAGGTCGTCCAACGGCCGGTCGGCGAGCTCCGCGGCGGCGGTGCGCAGCCGGGCCATCCCGTCGTCGAGGACGGAGTCGCGGCGCTCGATGAGCCCGTCGGTGTAGAGCAGGACCGTCGTGCCGCGGTCGAGGCTGACGACCGACTCGCTGCGCCGGGCGGTGGAGTCGACCCCGAGCATGAGCTCGCCGCGCCAGGACGCCAGCTCCGCGACGGTCCCGTCGGAATGGATGATCAGCGGCGGCGGGTGGCCCGCGTTGGCCCACCGCATCCGGGTGATCCCGCGCGCCAGGTCCTCCTCGGTCTGCTCGAAGCGGGCGATCGCGGCGGTGGCGTAGGTGTGCAGCTGCAGCTGGGTCATCGCCGCATCCAGCTGGGAGAGCAGCCGCGCGGGGCCGCTGTCGCCGGTGGCCGCGATGCCGCGCAGCATGCTCCGCAGCTGGCCCATCGAGGCCGCCGCGGAGGTGTCGTGACCGACGACGTCGCCGATGACGAGGTTGGTGGCGCCGCCGGGCTGCACGAAGGCGTCGTACCAGTCGCCGCCCACCCGGGCCGCCTCGGCCGCGGGGAGGTACCGCACCACGATCTCGGCGTGGTCGGGCTCCGGCGGAGCCGTCAGCATGCTGCGCTGGAGCTCCTCGGCGAGCCGCCGCTGCTGCTCGTACAGTCGCGCGTTGTCCAGGGCCAGGCCTGCTCGCTGCGCGACCTCGGTGGCGGTCGCGAGGTCGGCGGGGTCGACCGCCCGGTGTCGGTCGTGGACCAGGGTCAGGACGCCCAGCACCCGGTCCGGCCCGCGGATGGGCAGCACGGTCATGGTGCCGGGTTCGAGCACGTGGAGCAGTCGCCGGGCTGCGCCGGTGGCGACCTGCCCCAGCGCGAGGCCGGTCAGCTGTGCGGCGGTGACGGTGACCGCGGCGCCGGTGGTCACGGCGCGCAGGACCGGGGAGGTGGTGGGGGAGGACTTCCGGGCGGCGCTGGCGTAACGCCGCACCAACGGCACCTTGGCGGCGTCGACGTGCCAGACGCTGGCCTCCCCGAGGCTCCCGTCCTCGTCGAGCAGGGAGACCGTCGCCCAGCTCGCCAGTGCCGGCACGATGATGTGCGGGATGCGCCCGACGGCGGCCGGTGCGTTCAGCGTGCCGACCAGGTCGTCGCTGATCCGGGCCAGCAGAGCCAGCCGCTCCACGGCCTGGCGGCGCGCGGTCACCTCGGTGAAGTAGACCCAGAGGCCGTGCAGGGTGGGAACGGCATGCACCTCGTACCACTGGTTCAGTGGCTCGGGGTAGAAGGCCTCGACGGTCTGCGGCTGCCGGCTGGCGACGGCCTCGCGGTACACGCGGCCGAAGTCGTTGCCGGCGCTGGCTGGGAACGCATCCCAGTAGGACCGGCCCAGCAGGTCGGCCCGGGCGTACCCGACCATCTGCTCGCCGGCCGCGTTGATGTAGCGGACCGTCCAGTCGGTGTCCAGCTCGAGCAGGCCGATCGGCATGGTCTCCAGCGTCTGGGCGTCTGCGGCGGCGTCGCCCTCGCCGTCCGCGTCCGTACGCCACCAACGCGACATGCCACTCCCTCGAACCGATGCTCTTGCCTACTTGATGAACTTATCAAGCACTACACAAGAGCGGGTGTTCGTATGCTGAGGGCATGCCCTTCACTCCCGGTCGGCCCCTGGCCGAGGCCAAGGCGGACCTGTTCAAGGCCCTGGCCCACCCGGCCCGGATCCGGGTGCTGGAGCTCCTGGCCGAGGGGGAGCGCACCGTGGGAGAGCTGGCCGACGGGACGGGTCTGGAGCTCTCCCACCTGTCGCAGCAGGTCAGCGTGCTCCGCCGGGCGGGCATCGTCGGGAGCCGGCGCGCGGGGAACAACGTCATCTGCTCGCTGTGCGACCCGCAGACGGCCGAGTTGCTGGCTGTGGCGCGCAGGATGCTGACGGCGAACCTGCGGCAGGGTCAGGCGCTGCTGGTGGCGCTGGACGGCGCCGAGGACGCGGTGGCGCTCGCCGACTCGGCCCGCCCGAAGAGCTGACCCCCGGGCCCGTCCGCGGACGGGCCCGGGAGACCGGCTCAGCGGGTGGGGTCCAGGACGAGCTTGCCGGTGGTGCGGCGGGCGAGCAGGTCCAGGTGGGCGTCGCGCACGTTGGACAGCGGGTAGCGGCCGCCGGCGATCGGCTTCAGGGAGCCGTCGGCGGTCATGGCGAGCAGGTCGGTCATGGCGGCGTCGAGCATGTCGGGCCGGGCCATGCAGTGGGCCAGCCAGAAGCCGATGACGGCGCGGCTCTTCTGCATGAGCGCGCCCGGGGGCACCGACGGCGTCTCCTGGCGGGCGGCCATGCCGTAGGTGACCAGCCGGCCGAAGGGGGCCATCGCCGAGAGCGAGCCGGAGAACACGTTGCCCCCGGTCATCTCCAGCACGATGTCCACGGGCTTGCCCTCGTTCGCCTCGCGGAGGGCGGCGGCGAACTGCTTGGGGTCGTCGTCGGCGAGCGCGGGGTCGACGGTGGCGTGCGCGCCGAGCTCCTCGGTGAGCGCGCGCTTCTCGGCGCTGGAGGCGGTGGCGATGACGCGGCCGGCACCCCAGCGGCGGGCCAGCTGGACGGCGATCGAGCCGACGCCACCGGCGCCGGCGATGACGACGACGGACTCGCCCGCCGCCAGGTGCGCGCTGGTGCGCAGCAGGTGCCAGGCGGTGGAGCCCTGCAGGACCAGGGACAGCGCCTGCTCGTCGGTGACGCCGTCCGGCACGGCCCAGGTGAGCCGGTCGTTCGCGGCCACGCGCTCGGCGTAGCCACCGCCGTCGAGCAGGCCGACCACCCGCTGCCCGCCGCCGACCGGGGTGCCGACGAACTCGGCGCCCGGGATCAGCGGCAGCTGCTGGGCCGCCAGGTAGGAGTTCTCGATCTGGTGGGTGTCGGCGTAGTTGACGCCGGCCGTGGAGACGGTGTGCAGGGTCTGTCCCTGCCCGGCCTCCGGCTCGGGGACGTCGACGACGTTCAGGACCTCGGGGCCACCGAATTCGGTGATCTGGACTGCGCGCATGGGGGTGAGGCTATGACCTGCTCACGCCCGAACGTCGTTCCGGCCAGCACCGCCGGTCGCCAGTTGCTCGGCCGCCGGTCAGTCGCCGGCGAGCCGCTGCAGCCGGGTGGTCAATGCGGTCCGCCGGTCGGCGTTGCCGTGCAGGTCCACGTACCGCTGCCCGAAGCCGGCCAGCAGCGTGTCGTCCAGCCGCCGCACGGCACCCGGGGGATAGCGGTAGTCCATCCGGGCGGTGATGCCGCTGTCGTCGGCGCCGCGCAGCACCTCGCCCAGCTCCACCAGGCTGGTCACGCCCAGTTCGAGCAGCAGGCCGGAGATCCAGGTGTAGTGGTCCGGGCGCGACCAGCCGGCGTCGGCGTACTGCCCGGCCAGGAACGCGGCCAGCTCCCGGGGCGCGATCCGGGGGTCGTCGGGGTCGGTGTCGCCGGCCTCGTCGCCGGGAACCGGTGCCCGGAGGCGCTCCCGGATCGCGGTGAACTGCTGATCGGCCAGCTCCAGCAACCCGGCGGCCAGGGTGAACCGGCGGTCGAACTCGGAGGCGTGCTCGTCCGGCACCGTGCCCTTGTAGCGGATGTCGTGCTCGAACTCGGCCCACGCGTGCTGCAGCACCGTGCGCACCTGCACCTGTACCACGCGCCCGACCAGCTCCGGCAGTTCGGCCGCCCGACCCGGGTCCAGGCCGATCAGCAGGTGCCGGCTGGAGTAGCCGAACCGGCCCTGCTGCGCGGTCCGCCGCCCCATGTCGCGGTCGTCGATCACCCGCACCTGTGCCGCCAGCAGCTCGGCGACCGCCTCCACGTCGCTCTGCACGTAGGTGATCACCCGCACGCCGATCTGGTCGGTGATGTCCCGCGCGGGGTCTGGATAGGCAGGCACGCCGTCGACCGTGCGGGCCGCCTTCTCCGCGAACGAGGCGATGGTCTTGGTCCGCCCGGTCACCGACAGGTAGTTGATCCCGGCGTCGTCGAGCACCCCGGTGACGAGCGCGAGCGCCTGCGCCCCGGCGACCAGGGTCTCGGGCCGTCCGTCGGCGTATGCCTGGATGGCCTGCTGCACCGGATCGGGCGGGGGTGCGGCGACCCGGGGGCCGGGCTGCAGGTCCGGCGGCAGGGTCGGGGTCACGATGGCGCCGCCGGCGGCGTCGCCGTACGTGGTCACCTCGTCCGGTCGCCGGACGGCGATCCATCCCACGTAGGCGCACACCACGGCGTCGACCTGGTCCTCCGCCACCCGCAGCTCGCTCTTGCGGGTGGCGGCCTGCACCTGCTGGCGCAGAGCGGCGAACGGTGCACCGAGGTCGAGCTCGACCACCGCGCCCAGCAGGTCGATGAGCAGCAGCAGCTCTGCGCGCATCTGCTCGAGCATCCGGCCCGGCTTGTTCTTGTACTTCAGCGTGCGGCCCAGCCGGAACAGCGCCACGGTCGCGGCGTGCGGGTAGACCTCGATCGCCCGGCGGTCGCGGCCCGAGCGAGGGTCGAGGTCCAGCCCCAGGCGCCGGCCGATCCGCCCGCCGCGGGTGTCACCATCGGCGAACTCGGGTTTGCCGGTGTTCGTCGGGTGCGCCCCGGCCTCGAACCGTGCGAAGTCGGCGTTGAGCGCCCGCTCGGCGGCCCGGTTCCCGGTGGCGTTGCTGACCACCAGCGGGGCGTCGATCGCCACGATGCACGGGCCGGCGGTGAACGGGGCCAGCGCGGTCTCGATCTGCTCGTCGGTGCGCACTGCGCTGACGTGGACCAGCCGGCCGGCGTCGTCCAGCACGGCGAGGCCGGTGGGTTGCCTGAGCCCCCAGGCGAGGTCGATCCCGATGTGGTGCACGGGGGTCAGCTTGCCCTGCCCCGCACCTCGTCGGGGCTCGTACCGCAGGTTCTGCGTCCGTGCGGGCATCAGCGCGGGGGGAAGAGACCTCCGAGCGGGTGCTGGGCCTTCGACGGCCGCACCCGACCCGGAGGTTCTCCTTCGTTCCAGCCCGACCGCTGTCACCGATGTCCGGGCTGGGTGTGCCTGGCTAGACCGTCGTCGCGCCGAGCGCGAGCATGTCCGCGACCATGGGCTGGTGTGACAGCAGACCGGCGTCGACCTTGACCTCCTGGCCGTTGATCCCCGCGGCGTCGTCCGAGGCCAGGAAGGCGAACACCTTCGCCTGCTGCTCCGGAGTCGGCATCTCGGGGTTCAGGTTCTGCCGGCGGAAGATTTCCTTGACCGCCTCGGGGATCCGCTGAGCCGGTGGCGACGTCGCGGTTCCCGGGCTGACCGCGTTGCAGCGCACACCCTCGCGGCCGTACTGGGTGGCGAGGAACTTGGTCAGAGCGACGACACCCGCCTTGGACGCGCCGTAGCCGCTGAGGCTGGTGTCACCGGCGGACCCGTGCGTCGAGGCGGTGCTGACGATGGCTCCGCCGGCCTTGCGCAGGTACGGCAGTGCATGCTTGCTCAGCAGCATGACGCTGCGCAGGTTGACCGCGAAGACGTCGTCCCACGCCTCCACCGTCATCGTGGCGACCTCGCCGTCGTCGCCCGGGAAGATGCCGGCGATGTTGATGATGATGGTCGGCTCACCGACCTCCTCGACCGTCGTGGCCACGAGACGCTCGATCTGCTCCTCGGAGCGGACGTCGGTCTCGACTGCGATCGCCGTTCCGTCGCCGTGAGCGGCATTGAGCTCGTCGGCCAGAGCCTGGGCGCCCGCGATGTTGATGTCGGCCAGCACCACCGTGGCTCCACCGGCGGCCAGCTCGGCTGCCGTGGCTCCGCCGATGTTCCGTCCACCGGGCTCCACGGTCGTCGCGCCGGTCACGATGGCGACCTTGTTGTCGAATCTCGGCATCGAACGTGCCTCCTTCCTCGTCGTTTCTCTCGTCGGATGGGGGTGGTGCAGCAGCCGCCGTCAGGCGGTCTCGAGGTCGGGCCTCACAGCTGGCCGCCGGCGTCCACCACGTGGGTGGTGCCGGTGACGTAGCGGCCGTCGTCGGAGACGAGGTAGAGGACGGCGTTGGAGATGTCGACGGACTCGATGGCCGGGACGGGGAGGGCGTTGAGCGTGAGTGCCGCCTCCTCGAAGTCGGCGCGCGTGGGGTTCTCCACGTCGGGCCGGAAGAGCCGGTAGGTGGCGTCGTTGAGGATCATGTCGGTGGCCACCGTGGTCGGGTGGATCGTGTTGACCCGGATGTTCTGCGGCGCCAGCTCCTTGGCCAGGACCTTGGCCATCATGACCAGCCCGGCCTTGGCCGCGCTGTAGTGCGCGGTGCCGGGGTTGGCGTAGATCGCCGCGAGCGAGCTGGTGATGACGACGGAGCCGTCGCGGCCGCCGGCGATGATGTGCGGTACGGACGCGCGCAGCGTCTTCCAGACGCCGGTCAGGTTGACGTCGATCATCGTCTGCCAGGTCTCCTCGTCCATCTCCAGCGACGGAGCGGGGGTAGAGATCCCGGCGTTGGCCAGCACGATGTCCAGCCGGCCGAGCTCGGCGACCCCGTCGGCGACGGTCTTCGTCAGCCCGGCGAGGTCGCGGACGTCGACCTCGGCGGCCACGATGCGCCGGTCCAGCGCCTCGACCTGGCGGACGGTCTCGGCGAGGTCCTCGGAGGTGGCGGTCGGGTAGGGCACCGTCTCGACCTGCTTGCACACGTCGACGGCGATGATGTCGGCGCCCTCCTGGGCCAGCCGCAGCGCGTGGCTGCGGCCCTGGCCGCGGGCGGCTCCGGTGATGAAGGCGACCTTGCCCTCGAGTCGGGCCATCGTGGAACTCCTCTTCCCTGGGGTGGCCGGCGCAGTGGCGCCGGTCACCCCGAGGTTATGACACCGAGTGCCGAAAGTAGGACCCGCAACGGCATCGCATCGGGCAGGATCACGGCGTGGCAGTGGAGTGGGAGGCGGCCGAGCGGGACCGTGGCGGCCGGCCGGCGGTGACGTCCGCGCACGAGCTGGCCGAGGTGGCCCAGCGGCTGTTCCTGCAACGAGGCTTCGACGAGACCAGCGTCGACGACATCGCCGCCGCTGCGGGCATCGGCCGGCGGACCTTCTTCCGGTACTTCCGAGCGAAGGTCGACGCCCTCTTCGCCGAGTCAGCGGACGAGCTCGAGGTGCTGCGCAGCGAACTCGCGGTCGCACCGGAGGACGCGGACTACCGGACCGCGATCACCGAGGCGGTCGTGACGGCGCTGCACGTCGCGCCCGGCGACCGTGAGTGGGCGCTGCAGCGGGCGCAGCTCATCCTGTCCGTGCCGGCGCTGCAGGCCCAGGCGGCGGTCGTGTTCGCGGGTTGGCGCCGCATCGCCACCGACTTCGTCGCCGGACGCTTCCTGGGCGACGACCTCTTCGCAGCCGCCGCCGGGCATGCAGTCCTCGCCGCCACGCTCGCAGCGCACGAGCACTGGATCGCGCACCCCGACGAGGAGCTGGAGCAGATCCTGCGCGATGTGCTCGCCCTCCTGCTGCCGAGCCGGACCCCGTCAGGTCAGTAGCGGGACACTCGGTGGTGGGTGTCGGCGCAGCGGACGTCGACGACGTCGAGGACCTCGCCGACCGCCGAAGCGGGTGATCCGCACAGCACGGGTGCAGGTCCCCGGTCAGGACTCGCACGTCAGAGCGAGAAGCCGCGGTGGGCCACGATCATGAGCGCGATGGCACTGGCAGCGACGAGATCGACGACGGCGCAGAACACCGGCCACCACCGGGTGTTGGCCACGAAGCCGGTCCGGTGCTGCCAGAGGTCCTTCAGACCGTGGCCGGCCAGTCCGACGACGATCAGCCAGGCCGGTCCGGTCACCGCGACCGCGGCGACGACGATGAAGACGGAAGCGACGCCGGTCTCGACGGCGATGACCGTCCACCGCCCGTCCGCGACGCTGAACCCCACATAGACGGCCGCGATGAGCGTGAGCCCGAGCGCGTAGACGGCGGCGGGGGTCAGCCACGGGAAGCCCAACGGCGACACCGCCTGCAGGCCCCCGAACACCACGCCCCACGCCGCCGGCGCTCGGATCAGGCGGGCCGGCACCGCTGCCCATCGCGGCCCCGCTGTCGGCCGGTGTTCGCTCGCAACCCCGGCGGCTCCGGTCACGGTTCCGACACCGCGGTGCTCCGCACCGCCTGGACGACGTCCTCGATGGCGGCGACGCTGTGGCCGGAGTCGGCGGCATCCAGCAGCAGGGACGAGTGCGTCGCCGGCACGAGTCGATGGCTGCTGGTGGGGGAGAGCTCGGCCAGGGCGGCCTGGGCGTCCGCCCAGCCCGCCTGCCGGTCGCCGGCGGTCGCGCTGACGACGACGAGCGGGGTGCTGCCGATCCCGGTCAGGTCCTGTGCCTGCTCGAAGAGCGCGGGGTAGGCCGCCACCTCGTCCCGCAGGCCGCTCAGTTCGCGCGGGCTCGAGTCGAACGCCCGCACCTGGGACCTGGCCGCGGGCGGGAGGTCCGCCGGCACGTCGGAGGTCAGCAGCGGACCGGCACCGAGGCGCTGCAGGACCGGCAGGAGCGCCGTGGCCCGCCGCATGAACGAGTAGGCGCCGGGATAGTCGGGCAGTGCGGTGAACTGGAAGGGGCTCGCGGAGTCCAACAGGACCAGGCCGGCGACGTCGTCGGGATGCTCCGCCGCGTAGACCATCGCGTAGGGACCGCCCACCGAATGCCCGGCGAGCACGTAGGGGCCGGGCTCGCCCGCGCGGTCCAGCAGGGCGTGCAGGTCGGCAGCGACCTGCCGGCCGTCCTTCGGTCCGGTGGCGCTGTCGCTCCACGCCTGGCCGGCGCGGTCGTAGGAGCAGGCCCGCGTCGTGCCGGCGACGGCGGGCTGCACGAGCCCCCAGGCGGCGGACGTCTCACCCATTCCGCCCAGCAGCACGACGGTCGGGCTGCCGGAGCCGGTGCACGACAGGTGCAGCCGGTGGCTCCCGACGTCGACCAACTGTCCGGGCATCGACGGCGGATCGCCGGCGAGCGCCGTCCGCAGAGTCGCCGAGCCGCCGCCGAGGGCGGCGAGGAGGAGCACCACGAGGGCGGGGGAGAGCAGCCAGAAGGCAGCCCGCGGACGCATCGACCGGGCAGCACGAACGGTGGTCCAGACCGTGAGCGCCAGGAGAAGGGGTGGCCAGACCCAGCCGGCGGCGGTCAGCACCCGGTCGCCGGGAGCGAGGACCAGCACCGCCGCTCCGACGGCGCCCAGCCCGGCCGCCGGCACCGCCGCCCAGCGCTGCGGCCGGTCGGTCAGCGCCGAGGACGCCAGGGCGAGCACCGCCCACCCCAGCGCCAGACCGAGCAGTCCGCAGCCGATCACCACGTGCTCGGGCGCGCCGCCGACGACGCCCAGCACGAGCACAGCGGCGGCGAGCGGGCCGAGCGGCACCGAGCCGGCCACCACCCAGGTCAGGCGACGGCCTCGAACGCGACCGCCGACGCCCCGGACCGCATCGCGGTCGGATCTCGTCGTCGCGGGCGGGGCAGCGGTCGCGGGCACGGTCCAACACTGGGCCACCGGTACCGGCGGCACCAGGACGAAGACTTGACGAATCCGGCCATGCCGACCCGTACCGTGTCGCCGTGGCCGGTCTCGATGTCGCGGTCGTGACGTTCCCGTCGGCGCAGATCCTCGACGTCACGGGCCCGCTCGAGGTGTTCTCCAGCGCCACCCGCCTCGTGCCCGGGGCGGAGTACCGGACGCAGGTGGTGAGCAGCACGGGCGGGCAGGTGCTGGCGAGCTCCGGGCTGTCGTTCGGCACGACCGCACTGCGCGACGTGGCCGAGCCGGTGGACACGCTCGTGGTCGCCGGCGGCCGGGACATGGACGAGGCCTGCGCGGACGAGGAACTGCTGGGCCACGTCCGGCGGCTGGCCGGCAGCGCCCGGCGGATCACCTCCGTCTGCTCCGGCGCCTTCGTCCTGGCCGCCGGCGGACTGCTCGACGGTCGGCGGGCCACCACGCACTGGGCGGAGTGCCGGCAGCTGGCCACCGAGTACCCCCAGGTGTCGGTCGACGACGACGCGATCTACGTGCGCGACGGGGACGTCTGGACCTCCGCGGGCGTGACCGCAGGCATCGACCTGGCGCTGGCGATGGTCGCCGACGACCACGGTGCCCGGGCGGCGGCGGCGGTCGCGCGGCACCTGGTGGTCTACCTGCGGCGGTCCGGTGGGCAGGCGCAGTTCTCCACGATGCTGGCCGCCCAGGTCGCCGAGAGCGAGCCGGTACGGGAGCTGCTGGCATGGCTGCCCGACCACCTCACCGAGGACCTGTCGGTGCCCGCGCTGGCCCGGCGCGTCCACCTGTCCGAGCGGCAGTTCAGCCGGGTGTTCAAGGCCGAGGTCGGCGGAACGCCCAGCGAGCACGTGGAGAGGCTGCGGATGGAGGCGGCCTGCCGGCTCCTCGAGACGACCAGGCACGCCATCGACCACATCTCGCGCACCTGCGGGTTCGGAGCACCGGAGACGATGAACCGCGCGTTCCGTCGCCGACTGAACACCACCCCGGGGGACCACCGACGCCACTTCGGTCACCTCGCGGCGGAGTAGTCCTGCGACGGTCGGCCACACAGGCCGTGCCGTCCGGGTGTCGGTCGGTGGACCGGGGGCTCGGCTCCTTCCAGTCGGGGCTCATGCCCTCGGGGTAACAGGCGAGGGCGAGCTGCGCGACGGTGGCGTTGGACGGACGAACTCGCTGAGCACGAGGGGCGGGGGCCTGAACTCCGCCAGGCGCCCCGTCGGTCATGTCCGTTGACGACCGCCGGGGTCGGGCGGCGCAGGCATGGCCCTGGTGGCGCCGACAGCTCACGGGCAGGTGTTCGCCTGGGGGAGCCCGGCGAACCGGTCCTGGGTCCACTGCTCCAGATCGGCGTTGAGCGGGGAATCCGGCTCGAGCACGCCCATGTGCGTTCGATCCGGATACCGCGTGTATGTCAGGGGGCGTCCGGCGGCGCACAGCCGGGCCACGTAGTCGTCCTGCAGCCGGGCGGCGATGACCTCGTCGGTCGTGCCCTGGCCGATGAACAAGGGCGCGGGCCACGGGCCCAGCGGCACGTTCTCCCGCAGCCGCCGGCCGACCGCCCCGGTTGCCGGATCGGCGCGGAGGATCGGCGTGTCCCTGGAGACGGCGACGCCGGTCAGGACGGTGACGAGCGTGCCGGGATCGCCGGTGCACCGGGCGGCCGCTTCCTCGACCAGCGTCCGCGCCGCCGGGTTGACGTCGTCCAGGGAGATGTCCGGGTAGGTCCAGCTGTAGGCGGCGAGCACGAAGGAGATGCCCAGGCTGGCGCCCAGGGCACCGGGGTGGGCGGTGACGAGCTCGGCCAGCGCCAGCGGGTCGCTCGCCGCCGACAGCGCGGCCGTCCCGACGACGTCGACGTCCGGCGCGTACGTCGGGGCGAGCTGCCCGGCCCAGAGCGCGGCGTGCCCTCCTTGGGAGTGCCCCCAGATCACCGTCTCCGGAGCGAGGTCGAGCTCCTCGAGTTGATGTGCGGCCCGGACGGAGTCCAGGACCGAGCGCCCCTCGCCCTGTCCGATCAGATAGGGGAAGTCGCCTTCCGTGCCCTGTCCGATGTAGTCCGTCGCCACCATGCCCCAGCCGTTGCGGGCCAGGGAGTCCATGGCCGGCATGCCTTCAGGGGTGATGGCGTAGCGCCCCAGGCTGGGCGCGCACGCCCGCGCGACGCCGACCGTCCCGTGGGCCCAGGCGACCAGGGGGACCGGCCTCCCCGCGGTCTCGGCGGGGACGGCGACCACGCCGCTCGCCAGGCCGGGGACGCCGTCATCGGCGGTCGTCGTGTAGAGGATGCGGTAGGCCACCAGCCCCTGCGGGAGTTCGCCGTCGTAGGGCTCCGCGCGGAGCAGTTGCCCGGGCTCGTCCGGGACGTCGTCGGGTGCGTCGTAGAAGCCGTCCAGCACGGGGATGCCCTGCCGGAACTGATGACTCACCACGACGGTCGAGCCGGCCACGATCAGGACCACGCCCGCGGCGACCCACCGCAGGACGACGGGCCCGCGACGGGTCCTCCCGGTGCCCGATGGCCCCGGCCGGGCGGTCTGCACTCCCCGCCAGAGGAGGGAGAGGCCGAAGACGGCGGTGCGCACGCCGAACAGGAGCGCGACGACCAGCAGCGTCGCGTCGGGCCAGAGGCGGGCGACGAGCCCGAAGGCGATCTCCGACAGGCCGAACGCCGCGGAGAGGACGCGGTCGGCGGTCGGGCCGCGGCGCAGGTCGAGCAGGCGTACGGCGCCGCTGACGATGAGCAGGAAGGCGACGAAGGGGCCGAGCAGCTCGAGGCTCCTGCCGAGCCAGGCCAGCACGGCGACGCCCGCGAGGATCCATCCGCACCCGGTGACCAGCGGGCGCCATCCGGCGTCGTCGCGGCGCGCCGCCAGGTCGCCCACGCCGGAGATGACGCAGCTCAGCCCGATGTAGATGCCCAGGACGGTCAACGAGCTGAGCGGCCGCACCACCAGGAGCGAGCCGAGCAGCGTGGTCGCCAGCCCCGCTGCGACGAGCAGCCACCAGGGCGCGCGGGACAGGAGTGCGGGCAATGCCCGCACCCGACGATCCATGCGGCGGTGCGGGGTCTCGACCGGCATGACCGCACCGTAGCGACCGGTTCACCGACCGTCCCGCCGGGCGTGGCCCAACGCCGGCCGCGGGCGGCGGGAGGAGTGGTTCGTCGTCGGGACCGTCGCAGCTCCGCACGGGAGGGGCGTCGGACGTGGAGGGACGTCGGCAGCCGGCCGGCTGCTGTCCGGCACGGCCGGTCACACGACGGGGTCCCGAAGGATCGTGCGGAGGGTGGCCTGCGGTGTGCTGCGCGTAAAGCCATCCAGGTGGATCTCGTGATGCGGCCCGCGGCGACGCAGGCCCTGCTGCCGGGCGAACTCGCCGAGGAGCCCGAGCGTCGTGAACTCCTCGGCGAACGGGCCGTGGTGCATGACCTGGACGACGTCCTGCTCAGGCATCCGGAACACGGCCACCTCGTCTGACGCCGTGTCCGCGGTACTCGCCGCGCGCGTCCGGGCGGCGTCGACGTCCGTCTGGCTGACGCCGGCGGGGACCTGGCACAGGACGCGATACAGCAGCGACGGGACCGGATTGACGCTGTAGAAGTCGGCGATCTCGACGGGTCTGGAACCCTCCGGGTACCAGTACTGGATCTCCACGACCGGCGTTGATCCGGTCGGGGTCAGTTCGTCGGCGACGTCGGCGACCAGGGCCTTCTTGCGGTAGAACTCGTCGGTCCCGGGTGCCCCGTCGCCCAGGACGGCGACGAACGTCACCGGAGGCGTTCGTACGTACTCGGGGACGTCGGCTGCGTGCAGGTGCTCGGTGGGCCGCGTGCTGGGCATGGGTGCTCCTCGTGCTCTGTGGCGAGTGCTCGGGTGCCGCTGGGGTCCGGTGCGCTCCGGCGTGGGTGTTCGGGCGCCTACTGCCCGGTGCCGCGGGCGGCGGCCTCGATCACGTCCGCGACCTCGCGGGGGTGGCTGACCATGGACAGGTGTCCTGCCTGGAGCTCGGTGACGGCCGCTCCCGCGCGCACGGCCATCCGCACCTGCAGGTCGAGCGGGATGCTCCCGTCGTCCCGCCCGGCCACGTACCAGGAGGGAAGCCGTTCCCAGGCCTGGCCCGGGCCTGCTGGTGCCCCCACCGCCGCGAACGTGATGGGGCGCTGCCTGGCGTAGAACTCGGTCTGGAGCTCGTCGGAGAGGCCGGTCGCGAATGCCGGCTCGAACGGCCCGCGCTGGATGTACAGGTCGACATCGCCCTCAGGTGCCCCGGGGTAGGGCGCCATGTCGAAGAGCTGGGCGGGGTCGACGGGTCCGGCGCTGGAGAGCAGGTCGAGCAGGCTCTCGCCCTGGGCCGGCACGAACGCGTTGACGTACACCAGGGCACGCACGTCGGGCACGGCGAGGCCGGCGGCGCCGATCACGGCGCCGCCGTAGGAGTGGCCCACCAGGACGACGGGGCCGCTCGTACGCGTGCGGAGGAACGCGGCGAGGTAGTCCGCGTCGCCGGCGAGCGAGCGGAGCGGATTGGCGAACTCGAGGACCGTGTAGCCCTCCTGGGAGAGGAGGCGCTGGACTCCGGCGAAGGAGCTCGCGTCGGTCCACGCGCCGTGGACGATGACCACGGTGGGCTGCGGGGCTGGATCGGTCATGGCTGGGTGCACCCTTCAGGGGCGGGCGAGAGGGTTCGTCGGAGAGGCTCTCCGCCGTCGAGCCTGCTGTCGGCGCGCTCGCCGGTGAAGGGCGCGACACCCTAGGAGCGCTGCACCCTGCCTGGCGTCTCCATCCGCGGGCAGGCTCGGGCCCATGACGACAGCCACCGGGCAGGCCGGCCCGCCGGGCCCGACGACCGCCTCGATCACCCGGTGGGTCGAGGGCTACCTGGCGGCCTGGAAGAGCAACGACCGCGCGGACATCGAGCCTCTCTTCAGCGAGGACGCCGAGTACCACGAATCGCCCTACGACACCGCGTGGATCGGTCGGGACGCGATCGTCGAGGGCTGGCGCAGCCGGTGGGACTGGCAGAGTGGCGGATGGGAGTTCGAGTGGTCCATCACCGAGATCGACGGGTGGGACGTCGTCATCACCGGGATCGGGCGGTACGCGAAGCTCGGCGACTTCGACAACCTCTGGACCGTGACCTTCGAGGAATCCGGCCGGTGCAGCCGGTTCGTGATGGTGAACACCGAACGGAGCTGACCATGCCCGGAACGCAGCCCTGCGGACGAGGGAACGAGCTCGGGGAGTTCCTCCGGGCCCAGCGCGCCCGGCTCACCCCCGAGTCCGTCGGGTTGCGCAGCATCGGCAGCCGACGCGTGACCGGCCTGCGACGCGAAGAGGTCGCCGTCCTGGCCGGCGTGAGCTCCGACTACTACGCCCGCCTCGAGCAGGGACGCGAGCGCACCCCCTCCCCGCAGCTCATGGAGGCGGTCGCGCGCGCACTGCAGCTCGGCGCGGATGCCCGTGACCACGCCTTCCGGCTGGCGCGGCTCGCCCCCACGACCCGGGCCACCGAGGAGCAGGCGAGCCCGCACCTGCAGCAGTTGCTGAACGCGTTCCCGAAGGCCGCGGCCTACGTGGTGAACCCCGCCTTCCGGGTGCTCGCGGCCAACGACGTCGCGACCGGGCTGATCGCTCCCGCCAACCACGACGGCCACGTGCTGCAGTACATGTTCCTCGATCCGACCGCGCGGACGTACTTCGTGCACTGGGACGATGCCGCGCACGCCGCGGTCAGCGGTATCCGCCTCGCTGCCGGCTTCTCGCCACCTCATCCCGAGGTCGCCGCGCTCGTGCGTCGCCTCTACGTCCGCAGCCCGGCGTTCGCCGCCATGTGGGACGACCACGAGGTCGCCGGGCTCACGACGGTGCACATGCACATCCGTCATCCCGCCGTCGGTGACCTCGAGCTTTCCTACCAGACGTTCGACGTACGCGAGTCCCCGGGACTGCAGCTGACCGTGGCCAGTGCCGCGCCGGGCAGCCCCAGCGAGGACGCGCTGGCCCTTCTCGGCACGATCGAGGCGACTCAGCGCGCGAGCGCGCCAGGTGTCCGACAGCCGGGTCCTCTCCACCCTCGTCAACAGGAGTTCCCGTGAACCAGCCGGACCAGGTCAGCCTCGAGTCGGCACGCCGGCGGGCTCTGGAGATCCGCGCCCTCTACGAGGTCGTCGAGCGTCGGCTGAACGGCCAGGTGTGGACTCTCCAGGAGCTCATGCTGGGTTTCGGCAACGACGTCGGCACCGTGGGGCGACTGATCCTGGCCCAGGAGGGGACCTGGGAGATCGACGGCGACGTCGATGCCCAGCTGGCGCACAAGCTGTCCGAGTCGCTGTGGTGGGTGATCGTCATCGCCGAGCGCCTCGGCATCGACATCTCCGCTGCCTTCGCGGACACCATGGACAGGATCGAACTCGGCCTGGCCCCCTCGGCCGGCCGGCCGACGCCCCAGCCCTGACCGGCCCAGGGTGCAACGCTCCCAGGGGGGCGCGCCCCGTCGGCGTCGATGGCGAGCGCTGATCATGGAGTCATGCCCTTCGCTGACGAGCTCATCGGCGCGCAGGTCGCCCACACACTGGCTGGCTCCATCCAGGCCGCCGTCCCCGGCCGACCGCTGCGCGCGCTCCCGGACGTCGCCGATGCGCTCGGCGGCTCGTCCCTCCGGGAGAGGGCCGACCTGCTGCGCGACGCCCTCCTCGCGGACGTCCCCGGTGACTACCGCGCCCTGGCGGACGTGGTCCGGACGGCTCGGGACGCGGATCCGGCGTTCGCCGGCTGGCTGATCTGGCCGGTCACGAGCGCGGTCGCCAGTCGCGCTGTGCAGCAGGGCACCGAGGACGCCTTCACGGATGCCATGGCGCTGCTCGCCGAGCTCACGGGCCGGCTCACCTCGGAGTTCGCGATCCGCACGCTCCTGCGCGATGACCTCGATCTGGCACTCGAGAGCGTTCAGAGCTGGACGCGCTCTCCCGACCACCACGTCCGGCGGCTGGCCAGCGAGGGCACTCGCCCCTATCTGCCCTGGGCCACACGTGTCCCCGAGCTCTTCGACCGACCGGGTGTCACCGTGCCGATCCTCGAGGCGCTGTACCGGGACGAGAGCGAGTACGTGCGCCGTTCGGTCGCCAACCACCTGAACGATCTCAGCCGGGACGAACCGGACCTCGTCCTCGACACGGCCCGTCGGTGGCTCGACGCCCCGGCGCCCGCGACTCCTGCGCTGGTGAGACGTGGCCTGCGGACACTCGTCAGACGCGGGCATCCCGTGGCTCTCGGCCTCCTGGGGTTCGCGCCGGCTTCGGTGGACGTCGACGGCCCGCACGTCCTCGAGAACGAGGTCCCGTGGGGCGGCAGCGTCCGGTTCAGCGTCGTGCTCAGGAACGTCGGTGTCGACAGCGCTCGACTGGCCATCGACTACGTCGTCCACCACCGCAAGGCCAACGGGACGTCGAGCGCGAAGACCTTCAAGCTCGCGAGCCGGACGCTGGCTGCAGGGGAGGAGCTGGCACTCCATCGGGAGCACTCGTTCCGCCAGATCACCACCCGCCGCTACTACCCGGGTGCCCACGCGGTCGCGTTGCAGGTCAACGGGGTCACGACGGGACCGGCACCGTTCGAACTGCTGCCGCCACCGGATGCAGATCGGCCCTGACCTGGTGACCTGACGCCGCCCGGTCCCGGTCCCGCACGCTGCGGGACCGGGACCGGGATCTCAGGTCATCGAGCCGTCTGCGCCTCACGGCGGGGGAGCACCCAGTCGGGCCGCACGTAGTGGCACGTGTAGCCGAACGGGATCTTCTGCAGGTAGTCCTGGTGCTCCTCCTCGGCCTCCCAGAACGGACCGGCCGGCTCCACCTCGGTGACGACCTTGCCCGGCCAGATGCCCGAGGCGTCGACGTCGGCGATCGTGTCGAGCGCGACGAGCCGCTGCTCCTCGCTCGTGTAGAAGATCGCCGACCGGTAGCTCCGGCCGATGTCGTTGCCCTGCCGGTCCTTCGTCGACGGGTCGTGGATCTGGAAGAAGAACTCCAGCAGCTCCCGGAACGAGATCACCTCGGGGTCGAAGACGATCTCGACCGCCTCGGCGTGGTCACCGTGGTTGCGGTACGTGGCGTTCGGTGTGTCGCCGCCGGAGTAGCCGACGCGGCTCGAGAGGACTCCCGGGCGCTTGCGCAGCAGGTCCTGGGCGCCCCAGAAGCAGCCGCCGGCGAGGATCGCGGTCTCAGTGGTCACGTGTGCCTCCTTCTTGTCCAGCACGTCCGGTGAACACCGCTACCCCCGCCGGTGTTTCCGGCGACGTCAGGAGGCGGCGTGCAGCGGCGGGCGGTCGAGCACCCGTGGCCGGTACTCGACCAGTTGGATGCCGCCGTCGAACGTGCGGTGCTCGATCATCTCGAGGGCGACGTCCGGATAGTCGTCGTAGATGCGTTCCTCGCCGGTGGCCCCGGTGATCACCGGGAACATCCCGACCCGGAAGCGGTCGACGAGGCCGGCCTCCAGCAGGGACCGGCACAGGCTGAGGCTGCCGATCGTGCTGAGGATCCCCGGGCCGCTCTCCTTCAGCGCGCGGACCGCCTCGACGGCGTCGCCGCGGACGAGCGTGCAGTTGGCCCACGTCAGCGGCTCCTCGAGCGAGGCGGAGAACACCACCTTGGGCGCCTGCGTGAGCTCGTCCACGGACGCCTCCTCCTCGGGCCTGAACTCCTCGACGCCGTCCGGGACCTCGCCCGCGGCGAAGCCCGACATCAGGCGGTAGGTGTTCGCTCCCATCAGGTAGGTGACCGGCGGTTGCTCGGCGAGCCACGCGAGGTACTCCGGGCCCTCGAGGCCCCAGAACCCGGGCCAGCCCTCGCCCGATGCGTAGCCGTCGAGGGAGGTGATGAAGTCGACGAGGAGTTCGGCCATGCGTCGTGTCCCTTCTGGGGTGTCACGAGATCGACCGGCCGGCAGCCAGGAACTCATCGGCCGCGCCCGACGCGCGCGGAAGCTGTCGTCCGAGCCGCTCGCCATGACTGCGCCCAGGGAGCAGGGTGGTCGGTGAGAGTTCGGAACCCACCGAGGGAGATCCATGACCGCCCCACGCAGAGCACTCGTCGTCATCGACGTCCAGCAGGAGTACCTCGACGGGATCCTCCAGATCCAGGCGCCCCCGCGCGACGAGACGCTGGCGAACGTCGTCCGGGCGATCGAGGTGGCCGAGCGCGAGGGGATGCCCGTCGTCGTCGTGCAGCACGAGCTGCCCGAGGGGGCGCCGGTCTTCGCGGTGGGCTCGGACAGCTGGTCGCTGCACCCGGAGATCGAGCGGCGCGCGTCGTCCTCGTGGAAGCGCGTCAGCAAGAACAAGGGGAGCGTCTTCGCCGGCACCGACGTCGCGGAGTGGTTGGCCGGGCAAGGCGTCGACACCATCACGCTCGTCGGCTACATGACCAACAACTGCGACATCGCGACCGCTGTGGGCGCGGAGGAGCGGGGGCTGGCGGCCGAGGTGCTGTCCGACGCCACGGGTGCGATCCACCTGGCCAACGAGGCGGGCAAGGTCTCGGCGGAGCAGCTCCACGCGGTGCTGCTCGTGCTCCTGCAGTCGAACTTCGCCGCGGTGGCCACCACCGGGGACTGGACCGCCGCCGTCGCGGCCGGGGAGGCCCTGCCGAAGAGCGACCTGGGGACCTCCGCCACGCAGGGGCGCGCCGCCTTCGCCGGCTGAGGCCACGGGCCCACGAAAAACGCTCGGCGTCCAGCGGGGGGCGCTGCTAGCTTCCCCGCGGCCGTTCAGCGAGGGGGCACGACGTGGAGTTCACCTCCGAGCGGCGCCTCGACGACGACGTCCTCGAGCGCGGCTTCACCCTCGGTGGGATCCCTGGCCTCCTGTGGACGCCGACCACCGCGTCCGCGCCGTGTCCGCTCGTCCTGCTGGGCCACCCCGGGGGACTGCAGCGGATGTACCCCCGGCTGCTGGGGCGGGCCCGGCACGCCGTGTCGGGGGGCTTCGCCGCGGCCACCATCGAGCTCCCCGGAGGCGGTGATCGACCGCGGATGACCGCCGTCGACGAGGCCCGTGCAGACCTGCAGCGGGTCCTGGCGGCCGGCGAGAGGGTGGACGACGGGATCGTCGACCGGCTCGTCCTCCCGCTGGTGGACGCGGCCGTCCCGGAATGGCGGGCAGCCCTGGACGCCCTCCTCGCGCTGCCCGGGATCGGCGGTCCCGTTGGGTTCTCGGGTGGCGTGATCGCGATCGCCGTCCGGCTGGCGGTGGTGGAGCCGCGCATCGCGGCGGCCCTCCTGTTCGCCGGGAGCTACGTCCCCCGCGCCGTGCTCGAGGAGGCTCGACGGGTCACCATCCCGCTGCTGGTCCTGCTGCAGTGGGACGACACCGGGAACGACCGGCAGATGGCCCTGGACCTGTTCGACGCCTTCGGCTCCGAGGAGAAGACGCTGCACGCCAACACGGGCGGGCACACCGGCGTCCCGGGGTTCGAGGGGGACGACGGGGACCGGTTCTTCGCCCGTCACCTCAGGTGACGCGCACCGGCAGTGGAGCGACCGGGGGGTCGGTGCGCCGCCAGTCGCGGGGGGTCGACCCGAAGGCCTGCCGGAAGCGGCGGCTGAAGTACGAGGCATCCGTGAAGCCCCAGCGCCGCGCGACCACGGCGATCGGGCGGTCGCGCTGGGCGAGGTCGGACAGGTCCCGGCGCGCTCCCTCGAGCCGTTGGTGGATCGTCCACTGCTCGAGGCTGAAGTCGGCCGCCGCGCACACCCGGTACAGCTGACGGACCGAGACCGCGTGTGCCGCCGCGATCCGCTCGACGCCGAGGCCGGGATCGGTGAGGTGCCGGCGGACGTAGCTGCGCACCTGGGTCAGCAGCGTCTCCTCGACGACCTCGTCCACGGACCGGCCGGGCGCTCCCGCGGAGGCGAGGAGTGCGCGCGTGAGGTCGAGCGTCGCGGCGGCGACCGACGGCGCCGTGGGTTCGGCGGACAGGAGGTCGGCATCCCGGGTGACCTCGGCCAGATGCACGCGCACCAGCCCGTAGAGGGAGCTGCGGTGGACCCGGGGGAGGGCGCGGCGGACCACGTCGACGGGGAGACCGAGCCGGCTGACGGGAACCTGCACCGCCCGGCACACCCCCGGCCCGGAGCAGTGGTAGCCGTAGGGGGAGGCGACCTCGGTCACCGCCAGCCCACCGCGCGGCACCACCCGCTGCCGCCCGAGCTGCTGGTGCAGCGCGACGCCTCGCTCCTGGACGGCGAAGGAGACCGTCGGCTCGGCGTCCGTGCCGATCTGACGACGCGAGCGGCTCAGCGTCAGCTCCCCGGAGAGCTCCAACCGCAGCACCGAGACGCCGCCGAGCTCCCAGGCGTCGAGCCGGGCCCGGGCGGGCCGGCGCGGGTCGGCGAAGCGGATGCGGGAGACCATCGCGGCCTCGAGCCGCTCGGCCACCTGGGCGGGTCGGCGTGCGGCGGGGTCCAGCTCGTCGGTGTCGAGGAGGGTGACCACGAGCCCTCCCTGCGTGACGACCGGGCACGCTGCTGACCGGAGCGATCGTGGCCCCGGCGGCATCGGCTGTAAAGGCTTCCCGGAGCCGCGCCGGCCCGGGCCGGCGACGGCAGACACGGTCCGCTGTTCGTCAGCCAGAGCACATCTCCCGGACACCCGCCGGCCCTAGCGTCGGGAGCGGCTCGCGACCCACCAGGCCGCCTGCCGGCGTCCACGCCACCCGGAGCAGGAGGACCACCCATGCCCGTCATCACGACCGCCGACGGAACCGAGATCTTCTACAAGGACTGGGGCACCGGTCAGCCGATCGTCTTCAGTCACGGCTGGCCGCTGTCGGCCGACGACTGGGACACCCAGATGATGGTCCTCCTGGCGCAGGGCTACCGCGTCATCGCGCACGACCGGCGGGGCCACGGCCGCTCCGCGCAGGTCGCCGACGGCCACGACATGGACCACTACGCCGACGACCTGGCGGCCCTCACCGCGCACCTCGACCTGCGGGACGCAGTGCACGTCGGGCACTCGACCGGTGGCGGAGAGGTGGCGCACTACATCGGCCGGCACGGCCAGGACCGCGTCGCGAAGGCGGTGCTGATCAGCGCGGTGCCGCCGCTCATGGTGCAGACCGACGCCAACCCCGGCGGGCTGCCCAAGAGCGTCTTCGACGGCATCCAGGAGCAGGTGGCCACCAACCGGTCGGCCTTCTACCGCGAGCTCGCCGCCACCGCGTTCTACGGGTTCAACCGGCCCGGGGTGGAACCGGTCGAGGCGATCATCGCGAACTGGTGGCGGCAGGGGATGATGGGCGGCGCGAAGGCCCACTACGACGGCGTGGTCGCGTTCTCCCAGACCGACTTCACCGACGACCTCAAGAAGATCACCGTGCCGGTCCTGGTCATGCACGGCGACGACGACCAGATCGTGCCCTACGCCGACTCCGCCCCGCTCTCGGCCGAGCTGCTGCCGAACGGGACGCTGAAGACCTACGCCGGCTTCCCCCACGGCATGCCGACCACGCAGGCCGAGACGATCAACGCCGACCTGCTGGCCTTCCTCCGGGGTTGATGCCGGGGGCCGGCCGAGCGACGGCGGGGGGACGGGTCAGGCGACGTCGGTGCGCGCGCCGGCCAGGTAGTCGCGCACGGCCGGCTCGGGCACCCGGAAGGACCGGCCGACGCGGACGGCGGCCAGCTCGCCACCGTGCACCAGGCGGTAGACGGTCATCTTCGAGACGCGCATGATCGCCGCCACCTCGGTCACCGTCAGGAAGCTGACCGTGCGGGGGGCCGGCCGCTGCAGCACCGGGCCGGTGGCCATCGGCTGTCCGGTCGCGGGGTGCATCGGCATCGGACGGGGTGCCAGGGGGCGAGCCGTCATCGGGCGCTGGCCGTAACCGGCCGGGCGGGCGTGGGCGGTGGTGGTGCGCTGGGGCAGGGTCACGTCGATCTCCTCGATGGTGGTCCTCGACGCGGGGCCGGCTCAGTGCCGGCGACGGTGCGCGCCTGTCTTGCTACCGACGGTAAGCGACATGTCGGCATGTCGATGCGGCTGGCAGGGACGAGACGGACCGGTCCGGTTCGTCACATGTTGCCCGTGGGCCGTGCGTGGCCTACCGGGTCGCGCTGCTCCTGACCGCGTGCGGCGCGGCGAGGACCAGGAAGGTGCTCGCCAGCCGTCGGCCGAACTCGTCGTCGACCGGGAGTCCGGTGACCGCCACCCGGGCCAGCAGGGGGGAGAAGAGCAGCTCGACCAGCATGCCGACGTCGGTGTCCGCCGACAGCTCGCCGCGCTCGATCGCCCGCTCGAACGGCGCGCGCATGAAGGCGGTGTCCTGCGAGGCCAGTTCGTGCAGCCCGGCGCGCAGCTCGGGGTCGTCGGCGGTGGCGCGGGTCTGGACGAACGCGATGGTCGTCGGACTCCGGAACAGCCGGATCAGGCCGCGGACCAGCGCCTCGACGTCGGCGGCCAGGCTGCCCTCGTCGACCCTCGGGTAGTGCTCGAGCTCGCCGGCGACGAGCACGTCCCGGACGAGCTGGGCCTTGGTGGCCCACTGTCGGTAGAGCGTGGACTTGTGCACGCCGGCGACGGCGGCGACGTCCTCCAGACGCATCGCGGCGTACCCGTCGGCGACCAGGAGACGGCGGACGGCGGCGTGCACGTCCTGGCGGACGCGCTCGCTCAGTCCCCGCGGCCGTCCGCGGCCGCCCGTCTCGCTCACCCGGGCAGCGTCGCATGCGGAACGGCCGACTCCAATCTTTTCTGCGACACACCGTTGCAGAAAATGCTCCGCGCTCGCTAGCTTCAGCGGGAGCGCGGCGCCGGTGGACCTGCCACGGGGCAGGTCCGCGCCGGCGCCCGTCGCCACCGTCGTCCGAACCAGGGGAGTACTCCGTGCAGCTCGAGAATGTGTCCGCGATCGTCACCGGAGGCGCGTCCGGTCTGGGGGCGGCCACCGCTCGCGCCCTCGCGGCGCGGGGCGCCAAGGTCGTCGTCGCCGACATCGCCGACGACAAGGGCAATGCGCTCGCCACCGAGATCGACGGCGCGTTCGCCCACGTCGACGTCACCAAGACCGACGACATCATCGCGGCCACCGAGCTCGCCAAGACCATCGGCCCGCTGCGCGTGCTGGTGAACTGCGCCGGCATCGGCTCGGCCAGCCGGACCGTCGGCCGCGGCGGCTACGAGACGGCGTTCGACCTGAACACCTTCCGTCGGGTCCTCGAGATCAACACCATCGGCACCTTCGACTGCATCCGCATCGTCGGCACGGCCATGGCGCAGGAAGAGCCGCTGGAGGACGGCGAGCGCGGCTCGATCCTGAACACCGCCTCCGTCGCCGCGCTCGACGGCCAGATCGGCCAGGCCGCCTACTCCGCGTCCAAGGGCGCCGTCGTCTCGATGACGCTGCCGATCGCCCGCGACCTCTCCGCCATCGGCGTGCGCGTGAACACCATCGCCCCCGGCCTCATCGACACCCCGATCTACGGCTCGGGCGAGGCCTCCGAGGCGTTCAAGGACAAGCTCAAGCGCGACGTGCTCTTCCCCAAGCGCCTGGGCTACTCCGAGGAGTTCGCCACCCTCGCCGTCGAGGTCCTCGCCAACAGCTACATGAACGCCGAGCTGATCCGCCTCGACGGCGGCGCCCGCCTCCAGCCGAAGTGACGCCGAGCCGGGGGTGCGGCCGCTGACGGCGGCCGCACCCCCGGCCCGCACCCGTTCCACCGCACGACATCCGCGACCGAACGTTCACGACCGAGGGAGAACGCTGTGTCCGACGAGGTGCTCCTGGACCGCCGGGACGGCGTCCTGATCATCACCATCAACCGGCCGGAGGCGCGCAACGCGCTGAACAAGGCGGTCGCCGACGGCATCGCCGCCGCCGCCGACGAGCTCGACGCGTCCGACGACCTGCGGGTCGGCGTCCTGACCGGAGCGGGTGGCACCTTCTCGTCCGGGATGGACCTCAAGGCCTTCATGCGCGGCGAGACCCCGAGCATCGAGGGCCGCGGGCTCTGCGGCATCGCCGAGACCCCGCCGCGCAAGCCGCTCATCGGCGCGGTCGAGGGGTGGGCGCTGGCCGGCGGCTTCGAGCTTCTGCTGGCCTGCGACCTCATCGTCGCCGCCGAGGACGCCCGGTTCGGCGTGCCCGAGGTCAAGCGCTCGCTGGTGGCCGCCGGTGGCGCCGCCCTCGCCCTGCCCCGGCGCATCCCGCAGGCGATCGCGCTGGAGCTGCTCCTCACCGGCGAACCGATCAGCGCCCCCCGGGCCGCCGAGGTCGGCCTGGTCAACCGGGTGACGGCGAAGGGGGAGGCCCTCGACGGTGCGCTCGCCCTGGCCTCGGTCATCGCGGCGAACGGGCCGCTCGCCGTGGCCGCCACCAAGCACCTCGTCCGCTCGGCCCCGGACTGGACGATCGCCCAGAGCTGGGCGGAGCAGAGCAAGGTCATCGCCCCCGTGTTCGCCAGCGAGGACGCGCGCGAGGGCTCGATGGCCTTCGCCGAGAAGCGCGCCCCCCAGTGGAAGAACCGCTGACGCTGCTCTCCTAGGGTCGCCGGTCGTGCTCGACCGACGAACCGGCCTGCTCGGACTGCTCCTGGCGGTGCTCTCCGCCGCCGCCTTCGGCACGGCGGGGGTCTTCGCCGCCGGCCTGCTGGAGGCCGGCTGGAGCGCCGGAGCGGCTGCAGTCGTGCGGATGGGCCTGGCGGCCGTCGCGCTCACCGCCCCCGCGGCCTTCCAGCTACGGGGGCGGTGGCCGTTGCTGCGGGCCAACGCCGGCGCCGTGCTGGCGTTCGGCGCGCTCGCCGTCGCGCTGCCCCAGCTGGCCTACTTCTCCGCGGTCGAGCGCCTCTCGGTCGGGGTGGCGCTGCTGCTGGAGTACTCCGCCGTCCTGCTCGTCGTGCTGTGGACGTGGGCGCGGCTCGGTCAGCGGCCCAGCGCCGTCACCACGGCCGGGGTGGCCGTCGCGCTCACCGGGCTGGTGCTCGTGCTCGACGTCGCACGCGGCGTCCGGCTCGACCCGGTCGGCATCGTCTGGGGGCTGGTGGCCGCGGTGGGCCTGGCGGGCTACTTCGTCCTCTCCGCGCGGACCGAGGGTGCGCTGCCGCCGCTGGTCAGCGCGTGGGCGGGACTGGCCGTCGGCGCGCTGCTGATCGGCGGAGCCGCGCTGGTCGGTGCCGTCCCCTGGGCGACGACGACGTCCGAGGTCGACTTCGCCGGGCGGTCGACCAGCTGGCTGGTCCCGGTCCTGGGCTTCTCGCTGCTCGCGGCGGCGTTCGCCTACGCCACCGGCATCGCCGCCGTCCGCCTGCTGGGTTCGCGGCTCAGCTCCTTCGTGGGGCTCAGCGAGGTGCTGTTCGCGGTGGTGGCCGCGTGGCTGGCGCTGGGGCAGCAGCCGGGAAGGGTCCAGCTCGTCGGCGGCATCGTCGTCCTGGCCGGGATCGTGCTCGTGCGGCTGGGCGAGTGGCCGGCGGAGGAGCCGGCCGGCGCCGTCGTCCCCGATCCGGTCGGCCCGCCGGCCCCCTGACCGCCGGAGCCGCGGTCACCAGGGGACGCTGCCTGCGTCCTCGAAGAAGCCGCCGGTGGGACCGCCGTCGGGCAGCGTGGCCAGCCGGATCGGCGTCGCGGCGCCCTGCTGCGGCGTGCGCACGCCCCGGAACCCGTTGAGGTCCGTGGCGACGTAGCCGGGGCAGGCAGCGTTGATCAGGATGTTCGTGCCGTCGAGCTCCCGGACGTACTGCAGCATCACGGCGTTCAGGAACGTCTTCGACGGCGAGTAGGCCACGGCCACCGGCCCGGCGGTGTCCTTGCCGACGGAGCCCGACTGCCGGGTCAGCGACCCGACCCCGCTGGAGACGTTGACGATCCGGGGCGAGGGCGAGCGGCGCAGCAGCGGCAGCATCGCGTTGGTGACCCGGATGACCCCCAGCACGTTGGTCTCCACGACCGTCCGGAGGACGTCGAGGTCTGCGGTGGTCGGCTGCTGGGCCGCGCCGCCGGTGATGCCGGCGTTGTTCACCAGCGCGTCCAGCCGGCCGACCCGCTCCTCGACGAGCGCGGCGGCGGCGGTGACGCTGCGGTCGTCGGTCACGTCCAGCGGGACGCCGAAGGCGTCGACGCCGGCGTTGCGCAGCCGGGCGACCGCATCGGCCCGACGGGTCTCGTCGCGCGCTCCGACGCCGACGGTGTAGCCCAGCGCGCCGAGGCCCGCCGCGATCTCGTACCCGATGCCCTTGTTCGCCCCGGTGACCAGGGCACTCCTCGTGTCGCTCATGAGTTCGAGCCTGCGCGGCGGCCGGCGCCCGGTCCAACACCGGCCGGGTAACGACCGATACCTCAGCGGTATGGATCCGGCCGCGGCGGCGATACGCTGGGTCGTGGACACCAGGGAGCTGCGCTACTTCGTCGCCGTGGCCGAGGAGCTGCACTTCGGGCGCGCCGCGCAGCGGCTGGGCATCGCCCAGCCCCCGCTGTCGCGCGCCATCAGCCTGCTGGAGCGCCGGTTGGGCACCGCGCTGCTCACCCGCACCAGCCGGTCGGTCGCCCTCACCGAGCCCGGTGCGGTGCTGCTGCGCGAGGGGCGCACCGCACTGGACGCGCTGGAGGCGGCGGAGCACCGCACCCGCCGGTCGGCCCGGGCCGCCGAGGGGGAGGCCGGGGTCGTCCTGGTCGCCAAGGCGGGCGCCTCCGGCGAGCTGCTGGCCAAGCTGCTGGACGCCTACGCGGCCGAGCCGGGCGCGGTCCGGGTCGACGTCGAGCTGTGCGGCCCGGGGCAGCAGGCGCGACTGCTGCGCAGCGGGCGGGCCGACGTGGCCCTGCTGCACCGGCCGTTCGACGACACGTCCGGTCTCGACGTCGAGGAGCTGCTCACCGAGGGGCAGGTCGCCGTGCTGCCGGCGGGCCATCCGCTGACCGCCCACCGGGAACTGCGCCTGGCCGACCTGGACGACGTGCCGGACCTGCCGCACCCGAGGTGGCCCGGGCCCGACGGCTCGTACGCCGCCGGCCGGGGGCCCGAGGTGCGCGACTCCACCCAGCTGCTGCAGCTGGTCTCGCTCGGCCGGACCTTGATGGTCGTGCCCGGGTCCGTCCGGGCGCAGCTGGGCGAGGGCGTCGTCGCGGTGCCGGTCGTCGACGCACCGGAGGTCACCACCGTCATCGCGTGGCCGCCGCACAGCCGGTCCCGCGCCGTCGCCGGGCTCGTGCAGGCCGCGCTGCGTCTCTGAGGGCCCGCCTCCGAACCGCCCCGTCAGGGGACGGCGACCGCGCCGATGCCGTCCAGTTCTGCGGCGTCGTCGTCGGAGAGGGGGAGTGCGGCGGTCACGGTCACCTACGAGCTGACCGCCCGCGCGGCGCACGACGCCACCGCCTGAGCGCCGGGGTCTGAGCGCCGGGACCTGAGACCAACGACCCTGGCGGCGCACCGCCCGCCGTGCTGGCCTGGGGTCGTGCGGCCGAGGTCGCTCGGCCGCCGTCGGTGGGAAGAGGGACGAGAGATGCGCGAGTCCACGCCCGGCTCCGGGAAGCGATCGCCGGCATCGGCGGTGATCTCCCCTGCGGAGAAGATCATGTGCGAGTGGGAGGCGCGGCACGACGTCGCCGCGCGCGGCCGGATCGCCGACCCCGCGGCCGCGCTCCAGCGGTACCTCACCCAGAGCCGGCTCCAGGAGGAGCGACGGCTGCAGGAGGAGCGACGGCACCGGGAGCCCGCGGCGCCGCGGCCCGCCGCGTCGGGCGCGCACCGCGCTGCGCGGACCGACCCGTTCGTGGCCGAGCACCCGCTGCTCGCGTCCTGGTTGCGCTGGGGCGAGGACCGGCGCTGACGCCCGCCTCGACCGCTGATCGGGGCGCCCGGCGGGAGGCCGGGGAAACGCCACTGGACGGGGCCTGTTGCCCAAGATGGTTCGAGTGTGAAACCGTCCGGATGTTGCCGGGGTCACTCCCGGCGTCATCCGTCGTGTAACCGTCTAGGAGGCGTCGTCTCGTGTCAGTGAGTCACCAGGAGGCCGTGGCACAGCTCACGAGCCCAGGGCAGATGTTCGAGCTCGAGCCCTGGACCCGGCCGGACGGTGGGACCTACCAGGTCTTCCGCCACGCCCCGCCGAGCATGCGCGAGGTCTTCGCGATGGCCCGGGCCCACGGTGACGCGCCGTACCTCGTCTTCGGGGACGAGCGACGCAGCTTCAACGAGACCTTCGCCGAGGCCGACGCCTTCGCCGCCGCCCTGGTCGAGCGCTACGGCGTCAAGAAGGGCGACCGCGTCGCGATCGCCATGCGGAACTTCCCCGAGTGGGTCGAGGCCTTCATCGCGATCCTCTCCGTCGGCGCGATCAGCGTCTCGATGAACGCGTGGTGGACCGAGGACGAGCTCGACTTCGCCCTCGAGGACTCCGGGACCACGGTGGTCGTCGCCGACGAGCAGCGGGCGAAGCTCGCCGCCGCGTCCGCCCAGCGGCTGGGCGCCCGCATCGTCGTCGTCCGCGCGTCGGCCCCGATCGAGGGGGCGGACAGGTGGGAGGACGTCGTCGTCCCTGGCACCGCGCTGCCCGACGTGGCCGTGGTGCCGGACGACGACGCGACGATCCTCTACACCTCGGGCACGACCGGCCGCCCCAAGGGCGCCGTCTCGACGCACCGCGCGCTGGTGAACACGGTCATGGGCTTCCTTGCCCGCGGCATGGTGGCCGCGCTGGTCACCCCGCCGGAGGACCCCGACGCCCCGCCCGGTGGCGCGATCCTCGCCGTCCCGCTGTTCCACGTCACCGGCTGCGTCGCGGTGATGCTGGGCTCGCTCGTGGCCGGCCGGAAGCTCGCGATCATGTACAAGTGGGACCCGGAAGCTGCCCTCGAGCTCATCGAGAGCGAGCGCCTCAGCGCCTTCGTGGGCGTGCCCACGCAGAGCATCGACATGCTGCAGCACCCCCGGTTCGCCGAGTACGACACCTCGAGCCTGGTGTCCGTCGGCGGCGGTGGCGCACCCACGCCGCCGGCCCTGATCGCGAACATCGACAGCTCGTTCAAGGCCGCCAGCCCGGGCTTCTCCTACGGGATGACCGAGACCAACGCGCTCGGCCCGAGCCTCGCCGGGCAGGACGCGCTGGACAAGCCGATGGCCGCCGGCCGCGTGCCGCTGCCGATGGAGGCGGAGATCCGCGACCCCTCCACGTTCGACGTGCTGCCCGTGGGTGAGCGCGGCGAGATCTGGTTCCGCGGCGCCAACCTCATCCGCGGTTACTGGAACCGCCCCGACGCGACCGCCGAGACGATCGTCGACGGCTGGCTGCGGACCGGCGACATCGGGCACCTCGACGACGAGGGCCTCGTGTACGTCGACGACCGGCTCAAGGACATGGTTCTCCGCGGTGGGGAGAACGTGTACTGCGCCGAGGTCGAGGCCGCGATCTACGAGCACCCGTCGGTCATGGAGGCCGCCGTCCTCGGCGTCCCCCACGAGCGGCTGGGCGAGGAGGTCGCCACGGTGATCGTGCTCAACGACGGCTCCTCGCTCACCAAGGACGAGCTCGTCGGGTTCCTGGGCGAGCGGCTGGCGTCGTTCAAGATCCCGACCGTCATCGACATCCGCACCACGGCGCTGCCGCGCAACCCGGCCGGCAAGTTCCTGAAGCGCGAGCTGCGCGGCGAGCTCGAGCCGCAGCAGGGCTGATCCACCGCACCCGCACGACAGCTCGGGCCGGACTCCTCCGCGGGGTCCGGCCCGAGCCGTGTCAGCCGCGTTCCCGGGCCACCTCGCTGCGGACGGCAGGGGCGACCTCGGCGGCGAACAGCTCCGTGGTGGCAGTGTCGTCCGAGGCCAGGACGAAGCCGCTCGTGCCGTAGGTGAGGGTCAGGTCGGTGAGCTCCTCGACCCACTGGTCCGGCGGGCCCTGCAGGAAGCCCCGGCTCGTGGCCCCGAAGTCGCCGGCGAGGTTGAGGAAGCGCCGGATGTCGCGGGGGTCGCGGCCGGCCGCCGCGGCGCCCTCGTCGATGTGCCCGTTCATGCCGGCCAGGTCGGTGACCCCGCCGGGCAGGTACTGGACCGACGGCAGCCAGCCGTCGCCGATCCGGCCGGTGGTGCGCAGGATGCGCGGCTTGTAGGCGCCGATCCAGATCCCCGGGCGGTGCGCCGGTGCGGGTCCGCGCTCGGCACCGTGCACGGCGTAGTGGCGGCCCGCCACGGTCAGCCCGCCGCGCTGCTCGACATCCCAGAGCCCACGGATGATCGTGACGGCCTCCTCGAGCGCCTCGATCGACTCGCCCGGGCCCAGCCGCCGGCCGCCCATCGCCTCGATGCCGTCCCAGAAGGCGCCGGCGCCGAGGCCGAGCTCGATCCGCCCGCCGGAGAGGACGTCGGCGGTCGCCACGGTGCGGGCCAGCACGGCCGGCAGCCGCAGCGGCAGGTTGGTGACGTTCGCGGTGAGCCGGATCCGCTCGGTGCGGGCGGCGGCGTAGGCGATGAGGGTCCAGGTGTCGTGGAAGGTGGCGACGTAGGGATGGTCCTGGAAGGTGACCAGGTCCAGGCCCGCGCGCTCGGCGACGACCGCCTGCTCGACGGCGTGCTGCGGGCGGGCGCTGGCCGGCGTGACGAACGTGCCGAACAGCAGGTCGTGCCCGTAGTCGGTCATGCGGAACTCCCGGTGGGGACGGCCGCGGCGACGGAGAAGTTGTCGCGGAACAGGGTGGTGGGGTCCAGCTCGGCCTTGAGCGCCCGCAGCCTCGCCAGCGTCCGGGGCGGGAAGGCCTCGGGGACGCGGTCGGGGCTGGGATCGCTCTCGAAGCTGAGGTAGCTGCCGCTGAGGTGCGGGCGCAGGCCGTTCCACCAGCGGTCCACGCGCTGCGCGTTCGCGCCCATGGCGGTAATCGAGAAGGCGGCGTCGCGGTGGGCGAAGGCGGTCGCCTCGGGGACGACGTCGGCGATCGCGCCGCCCATGCTGCGGAGCTGGAACCAGTGCACCGCGCCGCTGTCCAGCAGGGTGGCGCTCGCCGTCGCGACCTCGGGGGTGAGCGCCCGGACCAGGCCCGACCGGGAGACCGGTTCGCCGACGCCGGCGTGCGGGGCGTCGGGGAACATGTTCATGATCGCGGCATAGGGCGCGATGACCACCTGCTGCTGGACCAGCGGGGCGAGGCGGGCGAACGGCTCCAGCTGCGCGAGGACGACGTCGGGGTCGTCGGAGGCCACCATCGCCATCAGCTGGGCGACCCCCGTTCCGCCCATGATCAGGTTCGGTGTGGTCTCCCGGGGTGCGGCGGTGGTGACCCGGCCGAACTCGACGAGGAAGGCCGCGGGGTCGTCGACCCGGAACGCCAGCTGCGCCCAGCCCACCTCGGGCACCTCGTCGACGGCGAACTCGAACGCGGTGGCGATGCCGAAGTTCGCGCCGGCACCGCGGACCGCCCAGAAGAGTTCCGGGTGCTCGGAGTCGGTGGCGCGCACGGACGAGCCGTCGGCGAGCACCAGCTCGACCGCGCGCAGGTGGTCGATGGTCAGCCCCTGCTTCCGGCCGAGGAATCCGATACCGCCGGCCGTGGCGAGCCCGCCGACACCGACGCCGCCGTAGTCGCCGGAGGTGAGTGCCCAGCCGTGCGGCTGCAGGGCGAGGGCGACCTCCTTCCACCGCGCGCCCGGCCCGATCCGCACCAGCCGCCGGCGCTCGTCGAGCACCTCGATCCGGTCGAGCGCGCCGACGTCGATCACCAGCCCGCCGTCGTTGGTCGAGCGGCCGCTGATGCCGTGACCGCCGCTGCGCACGCCGAGGGGCAGGTGCTGGTGGCGCCGCGCGAAGGCCACCGCGTCGGCGACCTCGGCGACGGTCCCCGGGCGCAGCACGAGCCCGGGGTTGCCGCCGCGCAGGTAGGTCGACCGCACGGCGCCGAAGCCGGCGTCGCCCGGCTCGACCGCGGTGGCGGCCAGCGAGCCCGGCAGTCCGTCGTAGTCGATCCCGGGCCGGCGTCGCGCGCGGACGTCGGCCCGCCGCAGTGGCCGCGCCGCGAGCACGCCGGCGGCGAGCGCCCGTGCCGCCGCCTCGTGCAGCCCCGGTGCGACGTCGCGCGCGAAGCGCTCGAGCCGGTCCGCCGCGGTCGCGTCGTCGGCCCGCAGCACGAACGTGCTGACGCCGTGCTCGACGACCAGCGGTGCCAGGTCGGCGATCCACCGCTCCGCCGGCCCGTCGAGGCAGCCTTCCGCCGGGGTGGGGGAGTCGGTGAGGACGCCGCACAGGGTGATCACCCGCTGCAGCTCGCGCGGATCGCGGCCGGCCCGGACGGCGGCCTGGTCCAGCAGCCGCAGCCGCTTCTGCAGCCAATGGGTACCGGAGCCGTCCAGGTGCCCGATCCACCCGTCGGCAGTGCTGCCGGCGAGCTCGAGATCCGGGTGCTCGTCGCCGCTCCGCCACACCGGGACGCCGGCGTCCGGCAGGGGACCGGGTCCGTCGCCGGCCACGCCGAGCACCAGCCGGCCGGGGACGAGCAGATCGAGGCTCGCGGCCGCCCGGGCGAGCAGCGCCGGCGCCGTCGCGCCGTCGGTGCCTGCGGCCACCAGGCGGATGCGGTCGGTGCGGCCCGCGATCCAGCTGAGCAGGGTCCACGGGTCCCACCCGCCCTCGGCCGGCCCGGGCACGATCACGAGGTCGTACCCGAGCCGCTCGGCGGTGACGGCCAGCTCCACCGCCGCGGCCGGGTCCCCGGCGGGGTCGAGCTGGATCCCGAGCCGGACGGCTGGTCCCTGGTCGGTCATGTGCCGGCCCCTCTCCGGGTGTCGGTCGGGCGGGGTGGCTCAGGCGGCGGTGCGGGCGGCGAGGTCGGCGCCGGCCTCGCTGGCGGCCTCCTCGGCCGTCTTGCGCATCAGCTCGGCGACCTCGGCGAACTCGTCCAGGGCCGGGTTGACGCCGACGAGGGTGAACTCGCGCTCGACCACGGTGAGGTCCGCGCCCCAGATGTCGACGAGGATCCGGCGCAGGTAGTCGGTGTTGTGGTCCCAGCCCTCGCGGGGAGTGCCCGCGCCGTAGGCGCCACCGCGGGTGACGACGGCGACGACCGGCGTGCCCTCGAGCAACCGGCTGCCCTGCGGCGCGCCGGCGATCGCCAGGTCGATCCAGGTCTTCACGTGCTGCGAGACGCCGAAGTTGTACAGCGGCAGCGCGAGGACGACGGCCGTCGCGTCCCGCAGCTCGGCGGCGAGCTGCTCGGCGAGGGCGAGCGCCTCCCGCTGGGCGTCGCTGCGGTCGGCGTCGGGGGAGAAGGAGCCGGCCAGCGCGTCGGCCCAGGCCGTGGCGGGCAGCGGCTGCTCGCCGAGGTGCCGCCGGAGGACGCCCACCTCGGGTCGTGCCGCGGAGAACCGCTCGAGGACGCGGTCGGCGAGCGCGCTGCCGGCGGAGCGGGGGCCCTGGATGGAGGCGTCGATGCGAAGCAGGGTCATGGGGGCTCCTCGGGAGGTGACTTGAATGTTCAACCCAAACGTAGGGGATCGGACTTGAATGTTCAAGCGACGCGCTACGATGACCCTGTGAGTGCCGACACGGACCAGGGGGCGGTCGACGTCGCGTGGCTGTCCGCAGCCCAGCAGCAGGACTGGGCGGCGCTCGTCCGGCTGGTGATGACCCTGCCGGCGGCGCTGGACGCCCAGCTCAAGCGCGACGCCGGCGTGAACTCGTTCGAGTACCACCTGCTCGCGAACCTGGCGACGGCCCCGGACCGGACCCTCGTGCTCAGCGACCTCGCCGAGGCGGCCCAGGGATCGTTGTCCCGGCTCTCGCACGCGATCACCCGGCTGGAGCGGGCCGGCTGGGTGGAACGGCGGGCCTGCAACGACAGGGGCCGCCGCGTCGAGGCCCGGCTGACGGACGCGGGTGTCGCCAAGCTGGAGGAGATGGCCCCCGGTCACGTCCGCGAGGCGCGGCGCCTGGTCGTCGACGTCCTCACCCCGGAGCAGCTGGCGGCGCTCGGCGAGGCCGCCCGTGCGATCACGGCGGTCACCCTCGCCGAGGCACCCGAGGCGTGCCGGGAGCTCGGCGACTGCTGAGCGAGCTGCAGGTCCGGGCCCGGGTCAGCCCCGCGCCCGGAGGGCGATCAGCGCCACGTCGTCGTCCGCGCCGGCCGGTGGCAGCAGGCCCATCAGCGCGTCGCACAGCGCCTCCACGCCGTCACCCGCCGAGCGGGAGAGCGTCGCGACCAACCGCGCCAGCCCCTCGTCGAGGTCCCGCGTGCCGTGCTCGTCGGAGGTCTGCTCGATGAGGCCGTCGGTGTAGAGGACCAGCGTCGCGCCCGGGGGGAGGGACGTCCGGTGATCGGGCCGGGGGCGGCCGGCGAGCACTCCGAGCGGCAAGCCGAGCGCCCGGGTGAGGATGTCGACCCGGCCGTCGGCGTGGACCAGCAGCGGGGGAGGGTGTCCGGCCGACGACCACTGGATGCGGTGGTCCTGCCGGGCGTCCGGCTGAGCCTCCACCTGCATGACCAGGGCGGTCGCGAAGACCTGGTGGCCGAGCGTGGCGACCGCGGCGTCCACCGCTGCCAGCACGCCGGCCGCGCTGACCGATCCGGCGTGCCCGGCCATGCGCACCATGGTGCGGAGCTCGCCCATGGTGGCGGCGGCGTCGATGTCGTGTCCGGCCACGTCGCCGATCACCACGCTGGTGGTGCCCGTCGCGTCCAGGAAGGCGTCGTACCAGTCGCCGCCGACCAGCTGCGCGTCACCGGCGGGCAGGTAGCGGGAGGCGATCTCCAGCCGATCCGACCGCGGCAGGGCGGGCGGCAGCAGCGCCCGCTGCATGGTCTCGGAGACGGTGCGCTCCCGGGCGTAGGCCAGTGCGTTCTCGACGACGAGGGCGGCGCGGTCCGCGACGGCGGTGACGAGGTCCTGATCGGCGGCGGAGTGGGCGGGGGAGTCGACCAGGCGGGCCACGGTCAGGACGGCGACGACCTCCTGGCGGCTCTTCAGCGGCACCACGACGGCGCTGCTGACCGACAGCCGCTCCGCGGCCGCGCGCTGGCCGGGGCTGAGCCGGTCGGGCTGGGCGAGGACGATGAGCTCGGGCTTCCCGGTGGCGGCCACGTGGCCGGGGCCGCTGTCCTCGCCCACGCGACGGCCCGCGGTGCTGATCCACTCCTCGAGAGTCGTGAGCCGCTCCGCGTCGCGATGGCGGGCGGCGACCGGCCGCAGGCTGCCGTCCCGCTCGACGGTGCAGACGTAGGCGAAGTCGCCCAGGGCGGGCACGGCCAGGGAGGCGATCGCCTCCCAGACGTCGGCGAGCTCCGACCCGGCGGCGAGCACGCCCCCGATCCGCGCGAGCAGCGCCGCCCGGTCGGCCTCGGTGCGGGCTGCGGCCCGGGCCTCGTCCGCCGCGATGGTGGCCGCGCGCAGCGCCACCTCCCGCGACGCGATGGCGGCCAGGTCCTGCAGGAGGGCGACGTCGGACTCCGTCCACTCGTGCACGTCGGTGTCCACCACGCAGAAGCTGCCGAGCACCTGGCCGTCCGGTGTGTGCACCGGGAAGCCCGCCCAGGCCCGCACGCCCATGCCCTCGATGGAGGGGTTGTCCCGGGTCCGCTCGTCGATGGTCACGTCGGAGAGGACCAGGGGCTCGCCGCCCAGCACGTACTGGCAGAACGACTCCTCGACCGTGTTCTGCACGGCGGCGTCGACGGGCAGCCCCTGGCGGCTGAGCCAGTAGGAGCGCTGGTCGTCGACCACGGTGAGGAACGCCAGCGGAGCGCCGGTGATCCGCCGGGCCAGGGCGGTGAGGCGGTCGAACGAGGAGCCGGCCACCGCGTCCAGCAGGGCCGTGGCCCGCACTGCCGCCAGCCGGTCGGCGTCGGTGACCGGGGAGCCGCCGGCGGCCCGGAGGGCGGCGGACGTCCGCCGGGCTTCCACATTCATCGTGTGTCACATGATGTCAGGCAACGGGGTGGAGCCGCCAGGTCCGCATGCGCATGCTGCACGTGGGACGCGGTCCGGTGTCCGCGCCGATGACGCGCTGGGCGATGCTGGTCCATGCGAGCCCGCACCCGGGCCGCAGGTCCAGGGAGGAGTTCGGAGTGGACGCGACCCCCGAGGCGCTGCTGGACGAGGCGACGCGCATCGCCGACCTGCTGCTCGAGGTCCAGACGCGGGTGAACGCGCAGATCGACGCCGCGCTGGTCGAGCTGCTCCCGGAGGTCGCGCAGCGGCTGGGCGTCGCGGGGGTGCCACCCGTCGACCTCTCCGGTCTGGTGAACGCCCGCATCACCGGCCTCAGCGTCGTCGTCACCCCGGCGGCGGTCGCCTCCGTCGTCCCGCTGTCCGAGGCGTCGGTCGCGACGACCCGCGCCGCACGGCGTGCGGTGACCGACGCCCTCGACGGCGCCGACGACCGCCTGGTCGTCATCGCCGGCCCGTGCTCGATCCACGACCCGGCGGCGGCGCTCGAGTACGCCGGCTTCCTCTCCCGCATGCGGGAGAGGCACGGGGACGACCTCGAGATCGTCATGCGCACGTACACCGAGAAGCCGCGCACCGAGGTGGACTGGAAGGGGTTCGCCTACGACCCGTTCCTCGACGGCTCCAGCCGCATCAGCGTCGGGCTGGTGGCGACCCGCATGCTGATGTGCCGGATCACCGAGCTGGGCGTGCCCGTCGCGGCCGAACCCCTGAACGCGCTGACCCCGCAGTACGTCAACGGCCTCGTCACCTACAACGGCGTCGGGGCGCGCAACGTCACCGACCAGACCGCACGGGAGCGGGTGTCCGGCTTCTCGTCCGTCGTCGGCTTCAAGAACTCCCCGGAGGGCAGCATCGACGCCGCGATCCAGGCGATCGTCGCCGCCCGCGCGCCGCACGAGTTCCTCGGCGTCGACGCCCACGGCGTCAGCGCCCAGCTGTCGACGACGGGCAACGACACCGGGCACGTCATCCTCCGCGGTGACAAGGCGGGCCCGAACTACTCCGCGGCCCACATCGCCGCGACGCGGGCGAAGCTGGTCGCGCGCGGGCTGCCGGAGGTGATCGTCGTCGACGCCTCGCACGGCAACAGCCAGAAGGACCACCGCCGCCAGGTCGAGGTGGTGCGTGACCTCGCCGGGCAGATCGCCGGCGGCGAGCGGGCGATCCGCGGCGTGATGGTGGAGAGCAACCTCGTCGCGGGACGGCAGGACCTCGACCAGCGCCACCCCGAGCGGCTGACCTATGGCTGCAGCGTCACCGACGCCTGCGTCGACCTCGACACGACCGAGGACCTGCTGGCCGAACTGGCCGAGGCCGCCCGCGCTCGCCGGGCCCGCTAGCCGCGGCGGGTCAGTCCAGGTCGTCGGGGCCGGGGCCGATCCCGCCGGAGTCCGGCATCGGCGAGGCCTCGGGCACGTCGTCGTCGGGCGGCTCGTCCGCCACCGGCCCTTCGCTGTAGAGGGTGTCCGGATCCTTCGGGTTCATCTCGCGCACGGTGCACCTGTGCCCCGCCGAGCCGAGCGGTACGCCACGGGCGGGGGTGCGACGGCGAGGACTTCCCGGGCAGCGCGCGGGTACCGCCGGGCCGCACACGGTGCCGCCCGGGATCGCGCGCGAGGGGGTCGAGCGGTTGCTCCGACCGCAGGTCAGGTCGAGCCGGCGCGCCGGTCCCGGCCGGGCCTCACGCGACCTGCAGGGAGCGCTTGGACAGGCCCATCCAGAACCCGTCGATCGCGAAGTCCCGTGGCGCCTCGGGATCCGTCGCCGCGCCGAGGGTGACGAACAGCGGCGTGAAGTGCTCGACGGTCGGGTGGGCGTAGGGCATGCCGGGGGCCCGGCGCCGGTAGTCGGCCAGCGCGTCGACGTCGCCGCGGGAGAGCTGCTCGGCCGCCCAGGTGTCGAAGTCCGCCGACCAGCCCGGTGTCGTCTGCCCGAGGAAGTCCGACCGGGTGAGGAACGGCAGCCCGTGGGTGGTGAACCCGGAGCCGACGACCAGCACGCCCTCCTGCCGCAGCCCCCGCAGCCGGGCACCGAGCCGGAGCAGCTCGTCCGGGTCCGACGTGGGCAGGCTCAGCTGCAGCACCGGGACGTCGCCCTCCGGGTACATGACCTTCAGCGGCACCCAGGCGCCGTGGTCCAGCCCCCGGTCGTGCTGCTGGTGCACCGAGGCGCCGCCGCCGAGCGCGCCGAGCACGCGGGCGCCGAACTCCGACGCGTCGGGGGTGTCGTAGCGCATCCGGTAGTACATCGGGTCGAAGCCGCCGAAGTCGTAGACCGGCGTCACGTGCGCGTCGGTGCTCGAGAGGCTCAGCGGTGCGGCCTCCCAGTGGGCGGAGACGATCAGGACCGCCCGCGGCCGGGGCATCGACCGCGCCCAGCCGAACAGCTGCGTCATCCAGGCGGCGTCCTCGAACAGCGGCGGGGCGCCGTGGCTGAGGTACAGCGCCGGGAGGGCGCCGGAGGCCGGCGTCCAGGCCTCGTGCGGCCCTGCGGCGGCGACCCGCGCGAGGTGCTCGGCGAAGGGGTGGCTCGGGATCGCGGTCATGGCCCGACCGTAGATGCGAATACTTGAACGGTCAACTACCTGGCGACACCTCGGCCGGGTCGGGCGCGGGGGGTGGTGGTGACGGCGCGACCGGGGTAGACCGGCCCCATGGCATCGACGCTCGTGCGGCCCCGGTCCGGCAAGGTTCTCGCGGGGGTCTGCGCCGCGCTGGCGGACCGGTTCGGGGTCTCCCGCGGCCTGGTGCGCGTGGCGTTCGTGCTCTTCGGCCTGTTCGGCGTCGGCGAGCTCGTCTACATCGCCCTGTGGATCATGATCCCGAAGGCTCCCTGAGCGCCGAGGCCACCCAGGCAGCCGCGAGGCGGCGGGCACGGGCGAGCGGGTCGTCGGCTGCTAGTCCCGGCGTCGTGGCGGCGCGGGCGTAGCGGTTGAGCACGCCGTCGTAGAGGAGTAGCAGGGTGGCCGCCAGATCGTCGGGCCCGGTGGCGCCGGCCTCTACGGCGAGCTCGCGCAGCCGGTCGGTGAGCAGCCGCGAGTCGGCATCGAGCCAGTGGTGGCCGGGATGGCCCGGCGGTAGCTCGGTGGCCGCCGCGAGGAAGCCGCAACCGCGCTGGTTCCCCTCGCGCTGCCGGTAGCGGGCGACGGCGTCGAAGACCGAGAGCAGCCGGTCGATCGGATCGGTCCGTTCGGCGAGGGCCTCGTCCCACGTCCGTCGCCACGCTGCGTGGCGTTCCTCGAGGTAGGCGGCGACCAGGGCGTCCTTGCCGGCGAAGTGGGCGTACATCGTCGCGGGTGAGACCCCGGCGCGACGCAGGACGGCGTCGACCCCGGTCGCGGCGATGCCCGACTCGTAGAACAGCTCCGCCGCCGCGGCGAGCAGCCGCTGGCGCGCCGGTCGAGATGCCAGGTCCGTGGTCACGGTCCTACTGTAACGATCGTTATGCCGAAACGATCGTTACAGCAGCGTCCTGGACAGCTGGTGGCCGCCGGCCTGGCCGTCATCGCCGTCACCTACGGCCTGGCCCGGTACGGCTACGGGCTCTACCTGCCGGAGTTCCGGGCGGACTTCGGGCTCTCCACCGGCACCGCCGGGGTCATCGCGGCCGGCAGCTACGCCGGCTACTGCGGGGCCGTCGTCCTGGCCGGCCGGCTGGTGTCCACCGGTCACGCGCGCACCGCGCTGTGGTGCGCCGGGGGGAGTGCCGCTCTCGGCTGCCTCCTGGTGGGCGTTGCCTGGAGCGGGCTCGTCCTCGCCGCGGGGGCGCTGCTCGCCGGGAGTGGTGCAGGCGCGGCGACCCCCGCGACCGTTGCCGCCGTCGCCGGCACGGTGCCGGATCCCCAGGTGCCGCGTGCCCAGGGGGTGGTGAACAGCGGTACCGGAGCCGGCGTCGTCGTCGGCGGCCTGCTGGTGCTCTCCGTCCCCGGGGCCTGGCGCTGGTCGTGGGTCGCGTTCGCGGTGCTGGCGGTGCTGGCGACGGTCTGGGCGGACCGGAGTGCGCGGTGGAGCCCGGAACCCGGCCCGCGGCCCCCCGGCGTCGAGCGGGCGCCCGGCCGGGTGGAGCAGCCCTGGCTGCGGCGGCCGCTGGTCGCCGCTCTCCTGGCCGGCACGGGCTGCTCCGCGGTGTGGACCTTCGGCCGTGACCTGCTCGCGGACCAAGGTGGCCTACCGGATCGACTCACCGGGCTCCTGTGGTGTGTCCTCGGCGCCGCCGGGCTGCTCGGTGGGATCAGCGGGGTGCTGGTCCTGCGCGTGGGTGTGCGGGCGGCCTGGATCCTCAGCGTGCTCACGGCCGCCGCGGGCACGGTCGGGCTCGGGGTGACGGCCGCGGCTCCGCTGGGTGCGGCTCTGTCTCTGGCCGGCTTCGGCGCCGCCTTCGTCGCGCTCACCGGCGTGCTGCTGGCCTGGGCCGCCCAGCGGGATCCGGCCGGTGCGGCGGCCGCGGCCGGTCGCGGCTTCATCGCGCTGACCGTGGGTCAGGCCCTGGGGGCTGTCCTGCTGGGCCGGGTGGCGGACGCCACGAGTGCGTCGGTCGCCTTCGCCGTCGCGGCCGGCGTGCTCCTGCTCGCCGCGGCCGCCGCCGAGCCGGGGTCGCGGATCGAGCCGCCCGCGCGGCCGCTCGACCCCGCCGGGCGGTCCTCAGGAGAGCGCCGGCCCATGGTCTAGGGTGAGCGCGATTCTAGAATTCAGGAGGCGCTCGTCGTGTGGACCCGGGACACCGCGCCCCCGCGCCCTGGCGACCCGCTGAGCGTGACCGAGCGCGCGACCCTCGTGCTCGCGCCCAACGCCAATGCCTGGACGTTCGAGGGCACCAACACGTGGCTGCTGGCCGAGCCCGGCAGCGACGTCTGTGCCGTCGTGGACCCCGGCCCGGACGACGACGCGCACCTGGCCGCGATCCTCGCCGCGGCCGGGAGCCGTCGCATCGTCGGCGTGTGGGTCACCCACGCCCACCACGACCACTCCGAACTCGCCCGCCGGCTGGCCCGCGTCACCGGCGCCACCCTGCGCGCCGCGAACCCGCGGCTCTCGGACCAGCCGTTCTCCGACGACGAGGTCCTGCGGGTCGGCGCGCTCGAGGTCCGGGTGCTCTGGACGCCGGGCCACACTGGCGACTCGGTCTGCTTCCGCCTCCCCGCCGAGGGCAGCGTGCTCACCGGCGACACCGTCCTCGGCCGCGGGTCGCCGATCGTCGAGCCCGGCCGGCTCGGCCAGTTCTTCGCCAGCCTCGACCGGCTCGGCGAGGTGCTCGCCCCGGCGGGCTCGGTGATCCTCCCCGGGCACGGGCCCGCGCTGCCGCGCCCGGTGCCCGAGCTCGAGCGCCGGCGCCAGTCCCGCATGCGCCGCCTCGACCAGGTCGCGCAGGCGATGGCCGAGGGCGTCACCGAGCCCGAGGCGCTGGTCGACCGCATGTACCCCGACCTCGCCCCGGACCTGCGCGACGCCGCGCGGATCTCGGTGGAGGCCTCGATCGCCCACGTCCAGACCGTTCCCGATCCCGTTCCCAACTGAGGAGAGCCACGCCGGTGCCGCCACCCACGAAGCCCGCCCCCGTCCCCACCCCGGAGACCCTCCCGTTCTGGGAGGGCTGCGCCGCCGGTGAGCTGCGCATCCAGCGGTGCACCTCCTGCGGCAAGCACGTCTTCTACCCGCGGCCGGCCTGCCCGTTCTGCTACTCCACCGAGCTCGAGTGGGTGGTCAGCGACGGCACCGCCACGCTGCACTCCTACGTCATCAGCCACCGGGCCGCCCCCGGGTTCGCCGAGGACGTGCCCTACGTGATCGCGATCGTGGAGCTGCCCGAGGGCGTGCGCATGATGACCAACCTCGTCGAGGTCGAGGCCGACCCCGAGAAGCTGCCGCTGGACATGCCGTTGCGCGTGGTCTTCGAGCCGCGCGGCGACGTCCACCTGCCGCTGTTCGCACCTGCCGGGAGTGCCGCATGAGCGCCAAGGACGACATCGTCATCATCGGTGCCGCCGAGACCGACGAGCTGGGCAAGCTGCCCCACATGTCGACGACGGGCCTGCACCTGCAGGGCGCGCGCAACGCGCTCGCCGACGCCGGGATGACCCCTGCGGACATCGACGGCATCGCCACGGTCCAGACGCCCGGGCCGGTGGCCATCGCCCACGCGATGGGCATCGAGGCGAAGTGGCTCGACGGCACGGGCGTGGGCGGGACCTCGTTCCTCTTCCACGTCCGGCACGCCGCCGGCGCGATCCGCGCCGGCCTGGCCGAGACCGTGCTGATCACCCACGGCGAGTCCGGCCGGTCCCGCGTGGACGCTCCCGGCTGGGGCCGCAGCCCGCAGTCGCTCAACGGCCAGTTCGAGGCGCCCTTCGGGGTCTTCGGGCCGCCGACGGCGTTCACGCTGACCGCGCTGCGCTTCATGCACGAGACCGGCACGACCCTCGAGCAGCTGGCCGAGGTCGCCGTCGCCCAGCGTCGCTGGTCGAGCCAGAACCCGCGCGCCGCCATGCAGGACCTGGCCACCGTGGACGACGTCCTCGCGTCGAAGATGATCGCCTGGCCGTTCACCCTGCTCATGTGCTGCCTGGTCACCGACGGCGGTGGCGCGCTCGTGGTCACCACCCGGGAGAAGGCGGAGGCGCGCGGCTATGACAAGCCGCTCGTGCACCTGCTGGGCGCCGGCGAGGCCGCGGACTCCCCGATGGTCAGCCAGATGCCGGACATGACCTCGTTCGGCGGCTTCAAGCGCTCGAGCGCGGCGGCCTTCGCCGAGGCCGGCATCTCGCACTCCGACGTCGACCACCTGATGATCTACGACGCCTTCGCGCACGTGCCCCTCTACGGGCTCGAGGACGCCGGGTTCGTGGGTCGCGGCGAGGCCGGTGCGTTCGTCGCGGAGGGCAACACCTCCCCGGGCGGGCGGCTGCCGATGAACACCAACGGCGGTGGCATGTCGTACACCCACACCGGGATGTACGGCATGTTCGCCATCCAGGAGGCCGTGCGCCAGGTGCGTGGCGAGGCCGCCGCGCAGGTCGAGGGCGTCGAGCGCAGCGTCGTCATGGGCAACGGCGGCATGTTCATGGCCGGCGCGACCCTCGTGCTGGGCCGGTCGCCCCGCTGATCCGACGGCCGGTCGTCGCTCCGCAGGGAGCGGCGACCGGCCCGGGTCCGCCCTCCCGGGCGTGGTGAGGCTCTCGCCCGATCGGGTCCGCGGGGGCCGCGCCGTGGCCTAGGCTGTTCTAGAACCAGGTTCTAGGCCGCCCGGAGGGGGATCCGATGCCACGCGACGCCGGCCCCGCTCCCGGGCGCAGTGCCTGGAAGTGGAGCCGCACCGGGGAGACCCGCCGGGTGCTGCTCGACGCCGCCCGCGAGGTCTTCGCCGAGCGCGGCTTCGCCGAGTCCAGCGTGGCCGACGTGGTCGAGCGCGCCGGCTCCAGCGTCGGCAGCCTCTACCACCACTTCGGCGGCAAGAGCGAGCTGTTCCTCGCGCTCTGGGAGGAGTGGAAGGACAGCCAGGAGAAGCAGGCCGCCGAGGCGGTCACCGCCGCCCGCAGGGCCGGGGAGACGCAGCCCCTCGCCCTGTTCGTGGCCGGCGCGCGCGGGTTCCTCCGCGGCTCCTGGGAGGGCCGGGCTGTCGGCAGCCTGTTCGTCGACAAGGACGGCCCGCCCGGCTTCGAGCTGCTGCGCCGCACCCGCGGGCACGAGTGGATCCGGCAGAACTCCCTGCTGCTGCAGGCCCCGGACGACGCCATCGGGCGGGTGACCGTCTCGGTGCTGACCAACGTCATCGGCGAGGCGGGCCGCGAGGTCATGAGCAGCCGGACCCGGCGGGAGGCGCAGGCCATCGTCGACGCCGCCGTCGTGATGATCGAGCGGCTCGGTGTCCTGGTCGAGGACGTCGAGCCGACGCCCGTCGAGCCGGCCCTGGAGCCGCCCGTCGAGGTGGCGCCGCAGCCAGGCGCCGGCACGGTGATCGCCGGCGCCTGACCCCGGGTCACTCGGGGGCGCCGACCTCCGCACGGCCGCGGTCGATGACGACCGTGCCGTCGCCGCGCAGGGTCTGGAACAGCAGGGCGCCGTCGGCCCCGCCGTCGTGGCGCCAGATGCGCACCGTCAGCGCGTCACCGGGCAGGACCGGCGAGCTGAACCGCCCGGACATCGCCCGGAACTGGCCCGGGTCGCCGCCCATGGCCGACATCAGCAGTGCGCGGCCGGTGATGCCGTAGGTGCACAGCCCGTGCAGGATCGGCCGCTCGAAGCCGGCCCGCGCGGCGAACGCCGGGTCGGAGTGCAGGGGGTTGCGGTCGCCGTTGAGCCGGTAGAGCAGGGCCTGCTCCGGCCGGGTCTCGAGGGTGACCTCCCAGTCCGGCGCGCGGTCGGGCTGCGCCCAGTCGTCGGCCGGCGCCTTGTGGTCGGACTCGACCTGCTCGCCGCGGATGAAGATCGAGCTGCGCGTGGTGATCAGCGGTGCGCCGTCGGTGTCGACGGCCGTGGACGACGTCGTGACCAGGGCGCCGCTGCGCTTGCCCTCCATCGACTCGACGCGGGCCTGCGCGCGGAGGGTGCCCTCGACCGGCAGGACCCGGTGCAGCCGGATCTCCTGCTCGGCGTGCACGAGCATCGCGCGGTTGAACTCACCGATGCTGACGCCCGGCGCCTGGGCCAGGAGGACGCCGAAGGTCGGCAGCACCTGCTGCTCGACCCCGTGGCTGTTCTCCGTGGTGAAGCTCAGCTCCTGGCTGGGGTCGCCCAGCCCGGCGCCGACGCCGACGGCGTAGAGCAGGGCGTCCTTCGACGTCCAGCTCCGCTCGTGGACGGTTCCCTCGCGACCGACGGCCGACAGGTCCAGCGCCATCTCAGGCACCCCCCGCCGTCGTGCCCGAGCCGCTCGTCCTCGTACCCATCGCTCCCGCGTCCACTGCCGGCCTCCGCCTTCCCTCGACCTCGCGACGCCGGTCCGCGCCGCCCGGCCAGCATGCCCCACCGCCGTCCTCAGCTCTAGAGCCTTGTTCTAGGATTGCCGGGACAGTGGGGGGTACGAATGTCCTGGTCGACCGCGGCGCGCCCGGACGGTCTCGAGCAGCCGGTCGTCGGCACGTCCGGTGCGACCGACAGTCCGGAACCGGCCTTCCCTGCGGTGCCCCCGCCGGAGCCGGCGACGTCCCAGGACGACCCGGCCGTCATGCGCGAGGCCTGGCGGACGCTGTCCGTGGTCGGGCTGGCCAGCATGTTCTCCGGTCTGTCGAACAGTGCCTTGAACGTGGCGCTGCCGGCGGTGGCGCGCGAGTACGACGCCTCGGCGACGGCGTCGAGCTGGATCCTGCTGTCGTTCATGCTCACCCAGACGCTGCTCATGGTGTCGTTCGGGCGGCTGGCCGACCTCTTCGGCCGCCGGTCGATGTACCTGACCGGGCTGGCCGTCTTCACCGTCGGCAACCTGCTGGCCGGGTTCGCCCCCGACGCGTGGTCGCTGGTCGCCTGCCGGGTGCTCCAGGCAGCGGGCGCGGCGATGCTGCTGACCAACAGCGCGGCCCTGGTCACCGGAGCCTTCCCGAGGCACCGGCTGGGCCAGGGGATGGGCATCTACCTGGCGTCGTTCTCCGTCGCCCAGCTGGTCGGGCCGACGCTGGGCGGGTTCCTCGCCGAGCACGTCGGCGTGCAGTGGCTGTTCTGGTCCAACGTGCCGGTCGGCATCGGCTGCCTGGTGTGGGGCTTCGTCGCGCTGCGCCCGGTGCCGCGGTCCGGCGAGCGGTTGGCGCTCGACGTCCCGGGAAACCTGCTGGCCTTCCTGGGTCTGGGCTGCGGGCTGGTCGCGCTCTCGCAGGTCACCTCGCTGGGCTGGTCGGACCCGCTGGTCATCGGCGGCCTCGTCGCCTTCGCCGTCCTGCTGCCCACCTTCCTCCTGGTCGAGCGGCGGGTGCGCGACCCGCTGATGGACACCCGCCTGTTCGAGGACCGCAGCTTCTCCTGGGGGCTGAGCGCCTCGTTCCTCAACGCCATCAGCAACTTCGGGGTCGTGCTGCTGGTGTCGCTGTACCTCCAGGCCGTGGGCGGGGAGGACGCACTGTCGGCCGGGTGGAGCGTGCTCCCGCTCGCGGTGTCGGCGCTGATCTTCTCCGCGACGTCCGGCTTCTTCCAGCGCTGGATCGAGGCGCACACCCTCACCGTGCTGGGCAACGCCGCCACGGCGGCGGGTCTGGCCGTGCTGCTGCTGTTCACGGGCGCCGAGGTGAACGACGCCGCGGTGATGATCGCTCTGATCCTGGTGGGCGCCGGGTCCGGGCTGTTCATGCCGTCCAACACGCAGGTCCTGCTGGCCACGATGCCCAGCGAGCGGCTCGGCATCGCCAACGGCATGCGGCTGATGCTGCAGAACACCGGGGCCGTGCTGGGCACCGCGGTCATCCTCACCGTGCTGACCACCCCGCTGCCCTTCGAGCTCCGCCGCTACGTCTTCGCCGGGACCATCTCCGAGGTCTCCGACGAGGGCCGGCTCGACCTGGTGACCGGCTACCACTGGACGGCAATCACCCTGCTGGTCGTCTGCCTGGGCGCCATGGCGTGCTCCCTCGGCGCCCGCCGGGCCGGCCTGCGGGCCGACCGGCAGGACTGACCCGGCGCCGGGCGCGTCACCGCGGGCCGATCGGGCGGACCATCCCCTCCTGGGCGACGGTCATGACCAGCCGGCCGGCGCGGTCGAAGACTCGCGCATGGCACAGGCAGCGCCCGCCCGCGGCCCAGCTGCTCTCCTGCTCGAAGAGCAGCCACTCGTCCACCCGGGCCGGCTGGTGCAGCCAGACGGCGTGGTCGAGGCTGGCGGCGGAGACGTCGGGGGCACCCACCGCGCGGGCGTGCGGGGCCAGGGACGTCGACAGCAGGAGCATGTCGGAGGCGTAGGCCAGCGCGGCGGCGTGCACGAGGGGCTCGTCGGGGAGCGCCTCGGTGGCGCGGAGCCAGAAGCGCTGGCGCGGCGGGGCCGTCTCGCCGCGGGCGGCCGCCACCCGGGGCAGCTCGCCGTCGAACCGGAGCTCGAACGGGTGCCGCTGGAACAGGTTGCCGAACCAGGCGCGCAGGGGTTCCGGTGCCTCCGCGGCAGCGTCCTGCACGGTGGGCAGCGACTCCGGCTCCGGGGCGTCCAGCGCGGGCACCTGGTGGGCGAACCCGGTCTCGGGGACCTGGAACGAGGCGGTGAGGTCGAGGATCGCCCGGCCGCCCTGCTCGGCGGTCACCCGGCGGGTGCCGTACGACCGGCCGTCCCGCACGCGGTCCACCCGGAAGTCGGTGGGGGAGGAGGCCTCGCCGACGCGGAGGAAGTAGGCGTGCAGCGAGTGCACCCGCCGGTCGGGGGCGACCGTGGCGCCGGCGGCGAGCAGTGCCTGGGCGACGACGAAGCCGCCGAAGGCGCGCTCGGGAGCCTGCCGGCGCGGCCCGGCGCGGAAGGTGTCCGCACCGGTCGGTGAGACGGAGAGCACGGCCCTGAGACCGCCGTCCTTGCCCTGCGCGTGCTGCGACGAACCCTCGACCTGCATGAATTCTCGACTCCTTCGGGCCAGCCCACTTGACCTGTTAAGTGAATCACTATTCAATTCGTGGTGTGGGACGCATCGCGGGCGCAACGGGCGCACAGACACGGGAGCGGCTGCTGCGTGCTGCCGCCGACGTGTTCGCCCGCCGCGGCTACGGCGGCACGCGGGTGTCCGACATCGCAACCGAGGCGGGGCTGAGCAACAGCGCCCTGTACGCGTACTTCACGTCGAAGGCGGAGCTGCTCGTCGGTGCGCTGCGCACGCACGGCCGGCGCCCGATGGCCGAGATGCTGGCGGCCGACCCGGACCGCTCGATCGTCGACCTGTTCATGCGCGCCGGTGTCGGGCTGACCGAGCAGCCGGACGCCGACCGGTACCTGGTCATCGAGGCGCTCATCGCCGCCCGTCGCGACCCCGAGGTCGCCTCGGCGATGACCGGCTACGTCCGCGAGCGGGCCGAGTGGATGACCGGCCTGGTCGAGCAGGCGCAGCTCCGCGGCGAGATCGACGCCACCGTGTCGGCGAAGGCCATCGCCCACCTGGCCACCTCGCTGGCCATCGGCAGCACGCTGCTCACCCCTGATCTGCACGACGTCGACGACGAGGCCTGGACAGCGCTGCTGACCCGCGTCGTGACGAGCATCGCCCGTACCGAAGCACAGATGGGAACCCGCACATGAAGGTGCAGATCGACTCGAAACTCTGCCAGGGCCACGGCCGCTGCTACGACCTCGCCCCCGATCTGTTCGGCGAGGACGACGAGGGCTACGCCACGCTCACCCCCCTCACCGCCGACGGCAACGTGCCGGACGGCCGCGAGGGCGACACCCGTCTCGCTGCAGCCAACTGCCCCGAGTCCGCCGTTCTGGTTTTCGAGGAGGCCGTGAATGACCGTCGATGACAGGTTCACCGAGGATTTCCGCAGCAAGGAACCTCAGGAGGATCTCGGTGTCCGCAGCGAGGTGGTGACCGGGCCGGTCTCGGACTGGACCACGGACTTCTCGCACTTCGAGGAGGAGTACGGCGAGCGCGCCATCGAGATCTGGGACGACCTGCGTGGTCGCTGCCCGGTCGCGCGCACCGAGCGCTTCGGAGGTGCCTGGCTGCCCACGCGGTACGAGGACGTCCAGGCGATCGCCTACGACACCGAGCACTTCACCTCCCGCGCGATCATCGTCAGCAACTACCGGCCGCCGCTGGACCTGGCGCCCGTCGGCGGAGTCCCCCCGATCTCGTCCGACCCGCCGTTCCACCACGACGCCCGCAAGCTCCTGCTGCCGGCGTTCACCAAGGCGAACGTGGCGAAGCAGGCGATCACCACCGAGGCGTACTGCCACTCGCTGATCGACGGCCTCGCCGGCCGGGACGTCGTGGACGCCGCGACCGAGTACGCGATGCACATCCCGATGCGCGTCATCTCGGACATGCTGGGCTTCCCCCCGGAGGACGGGCCGAAGTTCGCGGAGTTCGTGGAGAGCGCCCTCGAGGGTGCCAACGGCACGCCCGAGGAGCGGCAGGAGAGCGGCGCCCAGCTGTTCGACTACCTCCTCGAGCAGATCCGCGACCACATCGCGAACCCGCGCGAGGACCTGACGACGTACCTCATCAACGCCGAGCTCTACGGCCAGAAGCTCGAGCCGCAGCACGTGGCGGGCACCATGGCGCTGCTCCTCATCGCCGGCATCGACACGACCTGGAGCGCGATCGGCTCCTCGCTGTGGCACCTGGCGAAGAACCCCGAGGACCGCAAGCGCCTGGTGGAGGACCCCTCTCTCCGCCCGGCCGCGGTCGAGGAGTTCCTCCGCGTCTACGCCCCGGTGACCATGGCCCGCCTGGTCAAGGAGGACGTGGAGCTCGGCGGTGTCGAGATGAAGAAGGAGGACTGGGTCCTGCTTCCCTTCCCGGCCGCCAACCGCGACCCGGAGCGCTTCGAGGACGCCGACAAGGTGATCATCGACCGGCAGGTGAACCGGCACGCGGCCTTCGGCCTCGGCATCCACCGCTGCGTCGGGTCGCACCTGGCCCGCATGGAGCTGCGCGTCGCGCTCGAGGTGTGGCTGGACCGCATCCCCGAGTTCAGCCTGGTCGAGGACGAGCCGACGCGCTGGTCCGTCGGTCAGATCCGCGGCCCGCGCGCTCTGCCGATGCGCATCGGCTGACGCCGCGCCGGAGCCCCGGTGGTCGGACACGACCGCCGGGGCTTCGGCACGTCCAGCACCGGAACGCCCGAGGGCGAAGCCACTCACCAGCAGGGGGTCCTACCCGTGTCCAGCCAGACCGTCGTCGTCGTCGGCTCGTCCGTCGGGGGCGTGCGCACGGCGCAGGCGCTGCGCCGCGAGGGCCATGTCGGCCGCATCGTGCTCGTCGGCGAGGAGTCGACCGAGCCCTACGACAAGCCGCCGCTGTCCAAGCAGTACCTGGCGGGGGAGTGGGCGCTGGACCGCCTCGCCCTGCTCACCCCGGAGGCGATCGCCGCCGCGGACCTCGAGCTCCGCCTCGGCGTGGCCGCCGTCCGGCTCGACGTCGCCGCCTCCCAGGTGGTGCTCGCAGATGGCGCCGTCCTCGACTACGACCACGTGGTCATCGCCACCGGCGCGGTCGCACGGCCCTCGCCGTGGCAGGCCGGGTCGGGCGTGCACGTGATCCGCACCCTGGCCGACGTGGACGGCCTGCGCGCCGACCTCGCGGCCGGCGGTCCGGTTGTCGTCGTGGGCGGTGGGGTCATCGGCGCGGAGGCGGCGGCGACCATCCGCACGCTCGGGCACGAGGTGACCGTCGTCGACCCGCTGGCCACGCCGCTGGCGCGCCTGGTGGGCCCGGAGGTCGGCCGGCCGCTGGAGGAGCTGCACCGCCGGCGCGGCGTCGACACCCGCTTCGGCGTCGGCGTCGAGGGCATCGACGGCTCGGCCGGGAACCTGACGGTCCGGCTGACCGACGGCGCGGTGCTGACCGCGGCCACCGTGCTCGTCGGCATCGGCGCGGTGCCGAACGACGCGTGGCTCGCCGACTCGGGGCTGCTGATCGACAACGGCGTCGTCTGCGACCGGTACTGCCGGGCCGTCGACTCCGACCACGTCTGGGCCGTGGGCGACGTCGCCCGCTGGCAGGACCCGCGGTACCCCGCCGAGGTGCGCGTCGAGCACTGGACCAACGCCGTCGAGCAGGGCGCCGCGGTCGCGCACAACATCGTGCACGCCGAGGACCTGCAGCCCTACAGCCCGCTCGAGTACGTCTGGAGCGACCAGTACGACTGGAAGCTGCAGATCGTCGGGCACGCCTCCCGAGGCGGCCGGTTCGAGGTCGTCGGCGACCTGTCCGCGGACCCGGCGAAGGCCGCCGTCCTCTACGCCGACGACGACGGCCTGCTGACCGGCGTCGTCGCCGTCAACTGGCCCAAGCCGCTGGTCACCGGCCGGCGGGCGCTGAACGCCGGTGCGACGGACTTCGAGGAGTTCGTCGCCCAGATCCGGGCGCTGTTCGCGAAGGTGTCCGCCCCGGCCGCTCCCTGACCGCCGCCGCCGGACGCACCGGAGCCCGGGGACCGCGAGGTCCCCGGGCTCCGCTGCGTGGTGCGTCGGGTCAGCCGTGCAGCAGCGTGCGGAACTTCCCGCAGGTCTCCTCGACCGCTGCCTTCGCGGCGGGGGAGAGGGCCGCCATGTCGAAGAACCCGTGGATCAGGCCGTCGTACCGGGTCACCTGGACCGGCACACCGGCCGCCTTCAGCGCCTCGGCGTAGGCCTCGCCCTCGTCGCGCAGCGGGTCGAACTCCGCGGTGACGACGACCGCCGGCGGCTGGCCGGTCAGGTCGGCGTGCAGCGGCGCCAGGCGGGGGTCCTTGGTGTCCTCCCAGCTGCCTGCGTAGTGGCCGTAGAACCAGTCCATCGTCGGCTGCTCGAGGAAGTAGCCCTTCGCGTTCTCCACGCGGCTCGGGTACTCCCCGGCGGCGTCGACGGCCGGGTAGATGAGCAGCTGCGCGGTGATCGGCGTGCCCTCGGCGTGCAGGGTCTGCGCGACGACGGCGGCCAGGTTGCCCCCGGCGCTGTCGCCGGCGACGCCGAGCCGGTCGTCCCCGCCGAAGCGGTCCCGGTTCGCGGCGATCCAGCGCGCGGAGACCACGGCGTCGTCCGCGGCGGCCGGGAAGGGCGCCTCGGGCGCGAGCCGGTAGTCGACGGAGACGACGACGGCGGCCGCGTCGCGGCAGATGTGCCGGGCCATGTTGTCGTGCGTCTCGAGGTCACCGATGACCCAGCCGCCGCCGTGGAAGAACGCGACGGTCGGGAACGGACCCTCGCCCTCGGGCCGGTAGACCCGCGCCCGCAGGTCGCCGTCGCCGCCGGGGACGGTGATGTCCTCGGTGCTCGCCACGGGGACGATCTGCTCCGGTCCGCGCAGGCCGGTGGTCATGGCCAGGTACTGGGCCCGCCCGGCCTCCGGCGGCCCCTCGTACATGGGGGGCAGATCGGACTGCTGGGCCATGGCGAGCAGAGCGGCGAGGTGCTGGTCGACCGGCACGGGGTCTCCTGTCAGCGAGTGGGGTGGGGGTGCAGCGGGTCAGGAGGAGTAGACGAGTCCGTCGTCGAGGTCGGCGGTGGGCAGCAGCTTCCGCTCCTCGGCGTACTCCTTGTGATGCGTCCACGGCTCGCGGTCGCCGCGCTTGTACATCCGGTGCTGGGAGCGCATCACGTAGCCGGGGTTGAAGTTCTCCGGGTCCGACCAGTCCAGCAGGGGCATGTCGGCGTCCTCCGGCCGCAGCTCCGGGACGACGACGGGCGTGCCCTGCTCGTCCATCTTCGTGAGCAGCCGGCAGACGAACTGGCTGACCAGGTCCGCGCGCAGGGTCCAGCTGGCCCGGAAGTAGCCGAAGACGTAGGCCATGTTCGGCACGCCGGTGATCATGAGGCCGCGGTAGGTGACCTGCCGGGTGAAGTCGACCGGCTCGCCGTCGACGGTGAAGGCGACGTTGCCGAACACGGACAGGTCGAAGCCGGTGGCGGTCACGACGACGTCGGCCTCGAGCTCCTCGCCGGAGGTCAGCCGGATGCCGGTCGGGGTGAACCGCTCGATGGTGTCGGTGACGACCGAGGCGTTGCCCTCGCGCAGCGCGGTGAAGAGGTCGCCCTCGGGGACCGCGGCCAGGCGCTGCTGCCACGGCCGGTAGGTCGGGTTGAAGTGCTTGTCGATGTCGAAGCCCTCGGGCAGCAGCGGCCGCATCGACTCGATGAGGAACTCGCGCAGCACGTCCGGGGTCTCCTTGGACATGCGGTGGAGCTCCTCGCCCTGGACGAACGAGGCGCGGCGCATGATCTCGTGCGTCCACTCGTCCGGGATCTCCAGCGCCCGCAGCGTGGCGGCCAGCTCGGCGACCTTCGGCCGGGAGATGAAGAAGGTGGGCGAGCGCTGCAGCATCGTCACGTGCTTGGCGTTCTCGGCGATCGCCGGGATCAGCGTGGCCGCGGTCGCGCCGGAGCCGATGACGACGACCCGCTTGCCGGTGAGGTCGAGGTCCTCGGGCCACTGCTGCGGGTGCACGATCTGTCCGCGGAAGTCGTCCATGCCCTCCCAGCGCGGCTGGAACGGCTTGTCGTGGTCGTAGTAGCCCTGGCACATCCACAGGAAGTCGGTGGTGAAGCGGAGCTGCTCGCCGGTGTCCTCGCGGGTCACCTCGACGGTGTACCGCTTCTCCTCCGACGACCAGCTCGCGGAGGTGACGCGGTGCCGGTAGCGGATGTGGTCGGCCAGGTGGTTCTCCTCGATGACCTCGTCGAGGTAGGCGAGGATCTCGTCCGCGGTGGCGATCGAGGGCCCGCGCCACGGCTTGAACCCGTAGCCGAAGGTGAACAGGTCGCTGTCGGACCGGGCGCCGGGGTAGCGGTGGGTGCGCCAGGTGCCGCCGCGGGTGTCCAGGGCGTCCAGGATCAGGAAGCTGCGGTCGGGCTGCTGCTGCTGCAGGTGGTACGCGGCGCCGATGCCGGAGATCCCGGCGCCGACGATGAGGACGTCGACGTGCTGGACGTCGGTGGTGGGAGTGCGGCCGGCGGGGGCCTGCATCGTGGTCATGGAGAACTCCTCGCAGGCGCGTGACGTACGTCGCAGAACGTACCGGCGCGACGTCCGTATTGCTAGAACGTCGCTCTGGTTCTGTCGTTCCCGTCCCGGGTGCGGGCCGCGTCCGGGGGCCCTGGATCGTGGACCTCCCACCAGTCCTCGCCGTACGGTGCGGGCATGCACCAGCCCGCGCATCCGGTGCGCTTCGTGACCGCCGCGAGCCTGTTCGACGGGCACGACGCGTCGATCAACATCATGCGGCGGATGCTGCAGAGCCAGGGCGCGGAGGTCGTCCACCTCGGCCACGACCGCAGCGTCGACGCCGTCGTCCGCGCGGCGCTGGAGGAGGACGTCCAGGGCGTCGCGATCTCCTCCTACCAGGGCGGGCACGTCGAGTACTTCGGCTACCTGGTCGACCGGCTCGCCGAGGCCGGCGCCGGTCACGTGCAGGTGTTCGGCGGCGGGGGCGGCGTCATCGTCCCCGACGAGATCGCGGCGCTGCGCGAGCGCGGCGTCCGGATCTTCGCGCCCGAGGACGGCCAGCGCCTCGGCCTGCCCGGGATGATCGACGAGCTGGTCCGCGCCTGCGACGTCGATCTCGCCGCCGAGGGGCCCGACGTCGACGCGCTGCTCGCCGGGAACCCGGCCGCGCTGGCGCGGGCGATCACCGTGCTGGAGGGCGGCCGGTCGCCCGAGCTGGCCGAGCAGGTGCGCGCGGCGGCAGCCGGGCGCCCGGTGCCCGTCCTCGGCATCACCGGCACCGGGGGGTCGGGCAAGTCCTCGCTGACCGACGAGCTCCTGCGCCGGCTGCGGCTGGACCAGGAGGACAAGCTCCGCGTCGCGGTCCTGGCGATCGACCCCACCCGGCGGCGCGGCGGCGGGGCGCTGCTCGGCGACCGGATCCGGATGAACGCCTTGGATTCCGGAGGGGGCGACCCCCGCGACGGCTCGCGCACGTTCTTCCGCTCGATGGCGACCCGCAGCGCCGGCGCCCAGGTGCCCGAGCACCTCGACGACGTCCTCGCCGCGGTGCGGGCCGCCGGCTACGACCTGGTGATCGTGGAGACGCCGGGCATCGGGCAGGGCGACGCGGCGATCGTGCCGTTCAGCGACGTGTCGCTCTACGTCATGACGCCGGAGTTCGGTGCCGCCTCGCAGCTGGAGAAGATCGACATGCTCGACTTCGCCGACGTCGTCGCCATCAACAAGTTCGAGCGGCGCGGGGCCGAGGACGCCCGGCGCGACGTCGCCCGCCAGCTGGTGCGCAACCGGCAGGCGTTCGGCGTCCCGTGGGAGGAGATGCCGGTCTACGGCACCAGTGCCGCCCGGTTCAACGACGACGGCGTGACCGCGCTGTACCAGCACCTCCTCGGCCTGCTGGTCGACGCCGGCCTCGCCGCGGGCGCCGGGGTGCTGCCGCGGGTCGACGTGCGGGCCTCGTCCGGGCTGAGCAGCGTGGTCCCCGCCCAGCGTGCCCGGTACCTGGCCGAGATCAGCGAGGCGGTGCGCGGGTACCACGCCACGACGGAGGCGCAGGCCGACGTCGCCCGCCGTCGGCAGCACCTGACCACGGCCGCCGACGTCCTCGACGGGGCCGCCGGCGACGCCGCGCGGGCCGCGGCGGAGGCCGCGGCCGCGGAGCTGCTGCCCGACGTGCGCGGGCTGCTCGACGAGTGGCCGGCCCGGGTGGAGGCCTACTCCGGCGAGGAGTACGTCTACCCGGTCCGCGGCCAGGAGATCCGCACCCCGCTGACCCGCACGACGCTGTCGGGCAGCGCCGTTCGCCGGGTGTCGCTGCCCCGCACGCGGGACCACGCCGAACTGCTCCGGTTCCTGCGCGCGGAGAACCTGCCCGGTGCCTTCCCCTTCACCGCCGGCGTCTTCCCGTTCAAGCGCGCGGGGGAGGCCCCGGCCCGCATGTTCGCCGGCGAGGGCGACGCGTTCCGCACCAACCGGCGGTTCCGGCTGCTGTCCGCCGGCAGCGAGGCGACCCGGCTGTCGACGGCGTTCGACTCGGTGACGCTCTACGGCCGCGATCCCGATCCGCGTCCGGACATCTACGGCAAGGTCGGGACGTCGGGGGTCTCGATCGCCACGGTCGAGGACATGAAGGTCCTCTACTCCGGCTTCGACCTCTGCTCGCCCACGACGTCGGTGTCGATGACGATCAACGGCCCGGCGCCGACGGTCCTGGCGATGTTCCTGAACGCCGCGATCGACCAGCGGCTCGACGCCTTCCGCGCGGAGGAGGGGCGCGAGCCCGACGCCGCCGAGGCCGACGAGCTGCGCGCCTGGGTGCTGGCGAACGTCCGCGGCACGGTGCAGGCCGACATCCTCAAGGAGGACCAGGGGCAGAACACCTGCATCTTCTCCACCGAGTTCGCGCTGCGGGCGATGGGCGACATCCAGCAGTGGTTCATCGACAACGGCGTCCGGAACTTCTACTCGGTCTCCATCTCCGGCTACCACATCGCCGAGGCCGGGGCGAACCCCATCAGCCAGCTGGCCTTCACGCTGGCCAACGGCTTCACCTACGTCGAGAGCTACCTGGCGCGCGGCATGGCCGTCGACGACTTCGCGCCCAACCTGTCCTTCTTCTTCTCCAACGGCATGGACGCCGAGTACTCGGTCATCGGCCGGGTCGCCCGCCGGATCTGGGCGGTGGCGATGCGGGAGCGGTACGGCGCGGGGGAGCGGTCGCAGAAGCTGAAGTACCACGTGCAGACGTCGGGCCGGTCGCTGCACGCGCAGGAGATGGACTTCAACGACATCCGGACGACGCTGCAGGCGCTGTGCGCGATCTACGACAACGCCAACAGCCTGCACACCAACGCCTTCGACGAGGCGGTGACGACACCGGGCGAGCAGTCGGTCCGCCGGGCGCTGGCGATCCAGATGATCATCGACCAGGAGTGGGGCCTGGCCGGCAACGAGAACCCGCTGCAGGGCTCGTTCGTGATCGAGGAGCTCACCGAGCTGGTGGAGGAGGCCGTGCTGGGCGAGTTCGACCGGATCGCCGAGCGCGGAGGCGTGCTCGGCGCGATGGAGACCGGGTACCAGCGCGGCCGGATCCAGGACGAGTCGATGCTCTACGAGCACCGCAAGCACGACGGCAGCCTGCCGATCGTCGGCGTCAACACCTTCCTGGCGCCCGACCGCGGCGACGCCCCGCCCGCGCCGGTGGAGCTCGCCCGCGCGACGGAGGCGGAGAAGCGCTCGCAGCTGGACCGGCTGGCCGGGTTCACGGAGCAGCACGCCGCGGAGGCGCCGGCCGCGCTGGCCCGGCTGCAGCAGGTGGCGATGGACGGCGGCAACGTCTTCGCCGAGCTGATGGACACGGTGCGCGTCTGCACGCTCGGGCAGATCACCGACGCGTTCTTCGAGGTGGGCGGCCAGTACCGCCGCAACGTGTGAAGGACGACCTCGGGACGGCGGTCGAGCTGCCGCGGGCGCCGCGGCGGGTGGTGTCGCTCGTGCCGTCGCTGACCGAGGCGCTGGCGGTGACGGTGCCCGACCGGCTGGTGGGCGCGACCGACTGGTGCACCCACCCGGCGGACCTCGACGTCGCGCGGGTCCGCGGCACCAAGAACCCCGACCGGGCGGCGATCGCCGCTCTCGCGCCGGATCTGGTGATCGCCAACCGGGAGGAGAACCGGCAGCTGGACGTCCAGCGGCTGCGCGACGCCGGCGTGCCGGTGTGGGTCACCGTGATCGAGTCGCTCGACGAGGCGCTGGCCTCGATGCGCCGGCTGTTCACCGAGGCGCTCGGGGTGGGGGAGCCGGACTGGTTGCGGACTGCCACGGCGGAGTGGGCCCGGCCGGCTCCGGAGCACGCGCTGCGGGTCGCCGTTCCGATCTGGCGTGACCCGTGGATGGTCGTCGGCAGCCGGACGTTCGCCGGCGACGTGCTCGCCCGGCTGGGCCTGCGCAACGCGTTCGGCGACGACGAGCAGCGCTATCCGCGGGTGGAGCTCGACGACCTGCGCGCGCGGGACCTCGACCTGGTGCTGCTGCCGGACGAGCCGTACCTCTTCACCGGCGACGACGGCCCGGAGGCGTTCCCCGGTGTGCGCTCGGTGCTGATCCCCGGCCGCGACCTCACCTGGTACGGCCCCTCGCTGGCGACGGCGCGCGACCGGCTGCTGGCCGCGACCCGCGGCTGACCGGTCCGGTCAGGCGGTCCCGAGCCGCGCGCGGACGACGGCGGCCTGCTCCGGGGAGCCGATCAGCTTCCCGATCTCGGCCTGCTCCGCGGCCAGCCCGTCGGCGAGCGACACCCGGCCGGCGAGGTCGACCAGCCGCTTGACCGCCCGGGTGGCGTTCCGGCTGTGCCCGGCGATCTCGGCGGCCAGCGCCAGGGCGGCGGCGAGCGGGTCGGCCTCCTCGCGGGTGGCCAGCCCGAGCCGGGCCGCCTCGGTGCCCGACACCCGGCGGCCGGTCAGCGCCAGCTCCATGGCGACGTCGCGGCCCACCAGCTCGGGCAGCAGCTGCGTGCCGCACATGTCGGGGCAGATGCCCCACTGGATCTCCATCAGCGACAGCTGGGCATCAGGGGCGACCAGCCGGATGTCGGCACCGAGCGCGATCTGCAGACCCCCGCCGAAGGCGTAGCCGTGCACCGCGGCGATGACCGGGGCGGGCACCAGCGACCAGACGTGCACGGCCTGCTGGGCCAGTACGCGGGCGGCGCCCAGCGGCTCGCGGGGGGCGACCTCGCGCGGCCCGCGGCGCTCGGCCATCGCGGCGAACGAGCTGAAGTCCAGCCCGGCGCAGAACGCCCGCCCCGCGCCGGTCAGCACCACCGCGCCGACGTCGTCGCGCGCCATCAGCTCGCGGCCGGTGGCGACGAGCGCCTCGAACATCGCCGGGTCCAGCGCGTTCATCTTCTCGGGCCGGTCCAGCCGGACCGTCGCCACGCCATCGGCCACCTCGAGCGCCACCCGGCGCTGCACGTCGTCCATGGGGGCTGTCTACGGGCGGGACGACCGGCCTGTCAACGAACGCCCTGCCTAGGGTGGCGCCATGACCTCGCTGCCCCGCACGGCCGCCCGCCTGCTGCTCGGCGCCACGATGGTCGGCGCGGGGGTCCTGCACCTGACCACGCAGCGGCAGGAGTTCCGGGCCCAGGTGCCCGACTGGTTCCCGGTCGACGAGGACCTCACGGTGCTGGGATCCGGTGTCGCGGAGATCGCCCTGGGCGCGTCCTTCGCCCTGCTGCCGCAGAAGAAGCGGTTCGTCGGCGGGCTGCTCGCGGCCTTCTTCGTGCTGATCTTCCCCGGCAACGTCGGCCAGTACCTCGAGGGCACCGACGCCTTCGGCCTGGACACCGACACCAAGCGCCTGGTCCGGCTGTTCTTCCAGCCCGTCCTCGTGCTGTGGGCGCTGTACGGCGGCGGCTGGTCCCGGAGCGACCTCCGCGACCGGCGCAGCTGACGCCCGGCGGTCAGCCGAGGACGGTGCCGGCCGGGACCGCGTCGACGAGGTTGCGGGCCAGCTCGTCGTCCCGCGGCGGCCCCGACCACTCGACCATGAGCAGCGAGGCGTCGTCCGACGTCCGCCCGCCGCGTCCGCGCAGCAGCGCGTGCGACAGCAGCCGGACCGTCTCGGCGACGGGCAGGGCGTGGAGGGCGTTGTCCTCGATGAACTCGCGCAGCCGCTGATCGCCGAACTGGACGCCGTCGGGCATGCGTTCCTCCACCACGCCGTCGGTGAAGAACAGCACCCGGTCGCGCGGCTGCAGAGTGACCGACTCGACGTACGCCTCGCCGTTCCCGAAGCCGACGGGGCGGCTGGTACGACCGGTCAGCTCCTGGACCACGCGCCCGTCCCGGATCAGCAGCCCCGGCGGGTGGCCGGCGTTGACCCAGGTCAGCTCGCCGGTCGTCGTCTCCAGGCGCCCGATCAACGCGGTGGCGAACCGGCCGGGGTAGGAGTCGGCCATGACCGAGTCCATCTCGGCGTACATGTCGGTGAGGTCGCTGTCGTTGAGCCGGCCGTGCCGGTAGGCGCCGATCAGCAGGGTGGCCATGGTGGCCGCCTCCACCCCGTGGCCCATGGCGTCGAACACCGCAAGGTGCAGCGTGTGCTCGTCGAGGGCGTAGTCGAAGCTGTCGCCACCGACGTCGTAGGCCGGTTCGAGGGCTCCGGCGAGCGCGAGGTCCGGCGTCGTCATGACCATCGGCGGCAGGATCTGCCACTGGAGGTGCGCCGACAGGCTCATCGGCGAGGCCATCCGCGTGCGCGCGAAGGTGTCGGTGTAGCCCGACTTCGTGACGACGAGGTCGGCGGTCAGCCCGGCGATCCGCTGGGCCAGCCGCCGGTCGTTGTCGTCGACCCGCGGCAGCGTGAGCGCGAGGACCCCGACGCGGTCGGAGCCGTCGAGCATCGGGACGAACAGGCGGACACCGCCGTCGGGCTGCGCGACCTCGCAGGGCCGGTCGGTGCGGAACGCCGTGCCCGCGGAGCTGTCGTCGATCGACGCGGGCTCTCCACCGAGGCCGGCGCCCTGCAGCGGCCGGAGGACGGAGTGCTCGAAGTCCTGGAGGTAGATGGCGACGTCGCGCCCGCCCATCGCGGCGATCTCCTGGGCGACCAGCGGCCCGACCAGTCGTGGCGGCATCAGGTGGGCCCGGTCGAGCAGCGAGCCCAGCAGGCGCTCGCCGAGGCTCTCACCCCGGGACCGGCCGTCGGGGTCCTCGAATCCGACCCCCGTGCGTGCGCCACTGGCCGTGCCCGGCGCGTACGTCGAGCCTGCGTCGTTGTGCGTCATCCCTCGCCCACTGAACGTGGCCGCGGTGCCGCGACGCGATGACTCTCCTCGTGCGCCTCTACCTTGGCAAGGACTGCGGCTGTCAGATGCCCCACGGTCCCCTCGATCACCAGCAGCCTTACTCACCGGTAGGGGGTGTGACCTGCGGCCAGGGGATAGGTTCGGCACCGGACAACGGCGTCGGCAGGGGAGTGACACGTGGGCAGATCGGTGCTGGTGACCGGCGGGAACCGGGGCATCGGGCTGGCGATCGCCCGGTCCTTCGCCGAGCAGGGCGACTCGGTCGCGGTGACGCACCGGGGCAGCGGCGCACCCGACGGGCTGTTCGGCGTGCAGTGCGACGTCACGAGCAGCGACGACGTCGACCGGGCCTTCTCCGAGGTCGAGGAGCACCAGGGCCCGGTCGAGGTGCTCGTCAGCAACGCCGGAATCACCCGCGACGGCCTGCTCATGCGGATGAAGGAGGAGGACTTCGCCGACGTCCTCGACGCGAACCTGACCGCGGCCTACCGGGTCGCCAAGCGGGCCAGCGCGAAGATGGTCCGTGCCCGCTCCGGCCGGATGATCTTCGTGTCGTCCGTCGTCGGACTGCTGGGCTCGGCCGGGCAGACGAACTACGCGGCGTCGAAGTCCGGCTTGGTGGGCCTGGCGCGATCGATCGCCCGCGAGCTCGGCAGCCGCAACATCACGGCGAACGTGGTGGCGCCCGGGTTCGTGACCACGGACATGACCGCAGCACTGCCGGAGGCCCGGCAGAAGGAGATCCTGGGGCAGGTGCCGCTGGGGCGGTACGCCTCGGCCGAGGAGGTCGCCGGCGTCGTGCGCTTCCTCGCCGGCGACGCGGCGGGCTACATCACCGGGGCGGTCGTCCCGGTCGACGGCGGACTGGGGATGGGGCACTGATGAGCGGCGGCATTCTCGAGGGCAAGAAGGTCCTCGTCACCGGCGTGCTGACCGAGGCGTCGATCGCCTTCGCGACGGCGCGCATCGCGCAGGAGCAGGGCGCCACCGTCGTCCTGTCCAACTTCGGCCGGGCGCTGTCGCTGTGCCAGCGGATCGCCAAGCGACTGCCGCAGGAGGCGCCGGTCGTCGAACTCGACGTCACGAACACCGAGCACCTGGCCGCGCTGGCCGACCGGCTCCGCGAGCAGGGCGTCGACTCCCTCGACGGTGTCGTCCACTCCATCGGTTTCGCGCCCCAGGAGGCGATGGGCGAGGGCTTCCCGGAGGTCGCGTGGGAGCACGCCGCCACGGCCTTCCAGGTGTCGGCCTGGTCCTACGCCTCGCTCACCCAGGCGTGCCGGCCGCTGCTGGCGAACCCGTCGTCGGTCGTCGGGCTCACCTTCGACGCCTCGGTCGCCTGGCCGGTGTACGGCTGGATGGGTGCGGCCAAGGCGGCGCTGGAGTCGACCAGCCGCTACGTCGCCCGCGAGCTGGGCCCCGAGGGCGTGCGGTCGAACATCGTGGCGGCCGGGCCGCTGCGCAGCATGGCGATGAAGTCCATTCCGGGCAGCGCGCAGTTCGAGGAGGCCTGGGAGGGCCGCGCGCCGCTGGGCTGGTCGGTCACCGACACCGCCCCCGCGGGCAAGGCCGTCGTCGCGCTGCTCTCCGACTGGTTCCCCGCCACCACCGGCGAGATCGTCCACGTCGACGGAGGGTTCCACGCCGTCGGCGTGTGACTGCATCCGAATCCGCCCCGCGATCCGAAAGAACACCGTGCCCCGCGCCATCGTCGACATCACCCCTGCCGGTCAGCGTCCCGACGAGGACCCCTCCCTGGCCGTCCGCAACAACGGCGGCGTCGCGCCGTCGTCGGCGCCCGCTCCGGCGGGCCGCCGCGAGGCGCTGCTGCTGCTCTCCTTCGGCGGCCCCGAGGGCCACGACGACGTCATGCCGTTCCTGGAGAACGTCACGCGCGGTCGCGGCATCCCGCGCGAGCGCCTGGAGGAGGTCGCCGAGCACTACCACCACTTCGGCGGCGTCAGCCCGATCAACGACCAGAACAAGGCGCTGATCGGCGCGCTCCAGGGTGCACTGCGCGCCGCCGGCATCGGCCTGCCGGTCTACTGGGGCAACCGCAACTGGGCGCCCTACGTCGAGGACGTCTGGCAGCAGATGGCCGACGACGGCATCCAGCACGCCTACGTCCTGGCGACGTCGGCCTACGCCTCGTTCTCCGGCTGCCGGCAGTACCACGAGGACATCGCCCGGGCCCGGGCCGCGATGACCGGGGACGCGGGCGCCCCCAGCGGGCCGACGGCGGAGAAGCTGCCGCACTACTTCGACGCCGAGGGCTTCGTGCGGGCCAATGCCGACGCGCTGGCCGCGGCCCTGGCCGAGCTGCCCGCCGACCTCCGCGACGGCGCCCGGCTGGTCGCCACCGCGCACAGCATCCCCGACTCGATGGCCGCCGTCGCCGGCCCCGCGGGGCACGCCTACGAGGCCGAGCTCGAGGCCGCCGCCCGCCGCGTCGTCGACCTGGTCGCCCCCGGCCGCGCGTTCGACCTCGTCTGGCAGAGCCGCAGCGGCCCGCCGTCGGTGCCGTGGCTCGAGCCGGACGTCAACGACCACCTGAAGGCGCTGGCGGAGGCGGGGGAGCGGGCCGTCGTCCTCTTCCCGATCGGGTTCGTCAGCGACCACCTCGAGGTGATCTGGGATCTCGACAACGAGGCGAAGGAGACCGCCGAGGAGCTCGGGCTGGCCTTCGCCCGAGCGGCGACGGCGGGCACCCACCCGGCGTTCGTCGAGTCCCTGACGCAGCTGCTCGCCGAGCGCCGCGGCGGGGGGGAACCCCGCCTGGGCACCAACTGCCCGGCGTCCTGCTGTTTCGTCCCGCCGAGGCCCCGCCCGACCGCCTGACGCTCAGCGCCAGGTCGGCGCGACGTCCTTGTGGTAGCGCCGTCCGAAGGTCCGCGACAGCACGGTGACCACGGGCGAGGGCACCGTGCGCTTGAGGAAGGCGCGGTTCTCCTCGGTCATGCCGTCGGTGATCCAGGCGAAGAAGCGGCCGGCCACCGGCAGCGGCTGGCTGCGCAGCTTCTTCTCGACGGCGTGCCACTCCGGCGTCTCCATGTGCGGGGTCAGGTGCGGCTCGAGCTCGGTCTCCTCGTGCCGGAGGTGCCGCTCGACGACGTCCCGGGTGCGCAGCAGGCTGTCCCGCGCCGCCGCGGCGTCCGTGCCGGCGCCGGTCCGGGCCACCGTCGCCATGGCGGTCGCCGTCTCCGCCAGGGCCTCGGCCATGGCGGAGTGCTCGCTCTCCATGGCGTCGAGCAGCCCCCGGTCGACGCCCACCGAGGCGAGCATCGGCCAGATGTGGGTGTCCTCGCCCTCGTGGTGGTGGGTGAGCTCGGTCTGCAGGTTCCGGTAGGCCCGGTCGAGCGCCTCCGCGCGGGCGCGGTCGCCGTCCTGCATCCGGATGAGGGCGTCCGTCAGGCGATCCAGGTCGCGCCGTACCGCGGCATGGATGACCCGGTTCATCGTCATCTGCTCGGTCATGCCGGGAAACGTAGGCCCGCCGCCCTCGCGGCAGGAGGGGTTCGCGCGTCAGTCGGTGCCGGACTCCATCGCCGCGCGGTCGAGCAGCTCGTCGTGGTCGGAGACCCGTCCCCGGGAGGCGATCGTCTCGGCGCCGCCCTGGACGGAGGCGTCGATGAGACCCGTGGACGCCGCCTGCGCGGCACCGATCGCCGCCTGCACCGAGCCGCCGACCATGCCGAGACGGGCGTACTGCTCGAGCCGGGCACGGGAGTCGGCGATGTCGAGGTTGCGCATCGTCAGCTGGCCGATCCGGTCCACCGGGCCGAACGCGGAGTCCGACGTCCGCTCCATCGACAGCTTGTCCGGGTGGTAGCTGAAGGAGCCCCCGGTGGTGTCCAGGATCGAGTAGTCCTCACCGCGCCGCAGCCGGATGGTCACCTCGCCCGAGACGGCCATGCCGACCCACCGCTGCAGCGACTCCCTGAGCATGAGCGCCTGGGGGTCCAGCCACCGGCCCTCGTACATGAGCCGGCCCAGCCGCCGGCCCTCGCTGTGGTAGGTCGCGAGGGTGTCCTCGTTGTGGATGGCGTTGACCAGCCGCTCGTAGGCGATGTGCAGCAGGGCCATTCCGGGGGCCTCGTAGATGCCGCGGCTCTTGGCCTCGATGATCCGGTTCTCGATCTGGTCGGACATGCCCAGGCCGTGCCGGCCGCCGATCGCGTTGGCGGCCATCACCAGGTCGACGGCGGAGCCGAACTCGCGGCCGTCGATCGTGACCGGCCGGCCCTGCTCGAAGCCGATCGTGACCGTCTCGGGCTCGATCTCCACCGCGGGGTCCCAGAACCGGACGCCCATGATCGGGTCGACGGTCTCGATGCCGGTGTCCAGGTGCTCGAGGGTCTTCGCCTCGTGGGTGGCGCCCCAGATGTTGGCGTCGGTGGAGTACGCCTTCTCGGCGCTGTCGCGGTAGGGCAGGTCGTGGGCGACCAGCCACTCCGACATCTCCTTGCGCCCGCCGAGCTCGGTGACGAACTCGGCGTCCAGCCACGGCTTGTAGATCCGCAGCCCCGGGTTGGCGAGCAGGCCGTAGCGGTAGAACCGCTCGATGTCGTTGCCCTTGTAGGTGGAGCCGTCGCCCCAGATCTGCACGTCGTCCTCGAGCATCGCCCGGACGAGCAGCGTGCCGGTGACCGCGCGGCCCAGCGGCGTGGTGTTGAAGTAGTTGCGCCCGCCGGAGCGGATGTGGAAGGCACCGCAGGTCAGCGCGGCCAGGCCCTCCTCGACCAGCGCGGCGCGGCAGTCGACCAGGCGCGCCAGCTCGGCGCCGTAGGCGGTGGCCCGGCCGGGCACCGAGGCGATGTCGGGCTCGTCGTACTGGCCGATGTTCGCGGTGTACGTGCACGGGATCGCGCCCTTGTCGCGCATCCACGCGACCGCCACCGACGTGTCGAGACCACCGGAGAACGCGATGCCGACGCGTTCGCCGACCGGGAGAGACGTGAGCACCTTGGACACGAGCACAAGTATTCACGACGATGCATGACCATGCAGCACCGGGTCCGCGCTCAGCGGGGGAGCGCGTTGTAGGCGGCGGTCACCGCCTCGCGCACGGCGCCGGAGAGCGGGCGGAGGACGGCGTCGCGGCGCGCCGCCTGGGCCTGGTTGACCGCTCCGCCCGGGGCGTCGGCCAGCGCCAGGTCCAGGACGGCGGCGACGCGGAGCGCCCTCCCCAGGATCGCCAGGGCGAGCGGGTCGTGGTCGGCGGGCAGGCCCGGCGCCGGCTGCGGCCGGGCCAGCCCGGCCAACAGTTCGGGCACGTCGGGGTGCCAGCGGGCGAGATCCAGCTCGGCGAGCGTGCGCGCGGACCCGGTGATCGCCAGGTCCAGCTGACCCGACGCGGACCGCAGCGTGCCCTCGGCGGGCGGGGGTGGAAGGGCCGCGCCGTCGAGCGGGAAGGCGGTCCACTGCAGGACCTCGGGACCCAGCGGCTCGGGCACGAGCACGACCCGGTCGCCGACGGCGGCCTGCCCGGCCTCCAGTGCCACCGGGGCGAGGCCGGGGATCGCAGGGAGCCCCCGGACGTCACCGGGCGCCGGGAGCACGAGGCGCAGCCGCCGCTCGCCGAGGCCGCGCAGGGCGCTGAGCGCCTCGCCCAGGGGGACGGCGTCGGAGGTGCCCGGCAGCCCGCTCACGCGGTGCGCGTGCGCACCGGTGACGGCGTCGAGGGTCTCGTCGTAGGAGGTGCGGCCGCTGAGCCAGGCGGTGGCCCAGGCCGCGAACCGGCCGGCGGGGAAGTCGTGCACCCGGCGAGGCTACGTCGGTACGGGCCGGGGGCGCCCGGCTCTGCCAGACTCCGGACATGGCTGCCTGGCTGCTCTGGCTCATCGCCTCCGGCCTGTTCGTCGGCGGTGAGCTGCTCACCCTCGACCTGGTCCTGCTGATGTTCGCCGGCGGCGCGCTCGGCGGCCTGGCGGTCGCGGTCGCCGGCGGCGCGGTCGCACTCCAGCTCGTCGCCTTCATCGCCGTGTCGGTGGCGCTGCTCGCCGTCGTCCGCCCGATCGCGAAGCGGCACCTCGTCGAGCGCACCCCGCTGCAGCTCGACGGCGTCGAGGGCCTCGTCGGCCGCACCGCCGTCGTCTCCCGGGCGGTGGACGTGGCAGGTGGCCGGATCCGGCTGGGCGCCGACGAGTGGTCGGCCCGCAGCCAGTACGACGGCGAGGCCTTCGCGATCGGGACGACGGTCCGCATCCTGCAGATCGACGGGGCCACGGCCGTGGTGGGCGACGCCCTGGAGTGAACCCGGCGCGCGCGGCGTGACCGGCCTGGACGGACGTGAAAGGGTCGGACGAGTCCGCCCCCGATGAAGGAGGCCCCGTGGAGCCCGCTCTGATCGCCCTGATCGTCGTCGCGCTGCTCTTGATCTTCGTGCTCGCCAAGAGCGTGACCATCGTCCCGCAGGCCCAGGCGAAGGTGATCGAGCGGCTGGGCCGCTACAGCCGCACGCTGAGCCCCGGCCTGTCGATCCTGGTGCCGTTCGTCGACCGCGTGCGGGCGACGATCGACCTGCGCGAGCAGGTCATCTCCTTCCCGCCCCAGCCGGTCATCACCGCCGACAACCTGCAGGTCGGCATCGACACCGTCGTCTATTTCCAGGTGACCGACCCCAAGCTGGCCGTCTACGGGATCGCGAACTACATCACCGGCATGGAGCAGCTGACCACCACGACACTGCGCAACGTCGTCGGTGGGCTGAACCTCGAGGGCGCGCTGACCGGCCGCGACGGCATCAACAGCCAGCTGCGCGAGGTGCTCGACGGGACCACCGGCCCCTGGGGTCTGCGGGTCGCCCGGGTGGAGATCAAGGCGATCGACCCGCCGCACTCCATCCAGGACTCCATGGAGAAGCAGATGCGCGCCGACCGCGACAAGCGCGCGGTCATCCTCACCGCCGAGGGGCACCGCCAGGCGGCCATCACCTCGGCCGAGGGCGACAAGGCCTCGGCGATCCTCTCCGCGGAGGGCCGCAAGCAGGCCGCCATCCTCGAGGCGGAGGCGGAGCGGCAGAGCCGGATCCTGCGCGCCGAGGGTGAGCGCGCGGCGCTGTTCCTGCAGGCGCAGGGCCAGGCGAAGTCGATCGAGACGGTCTTCCAGGCCATCCACGACGGCAAGCCCGACCAGGGGCTGCTGGCCTACCAGTACCTGCAGACGCTCCCGCAGATCGCCCAGGGCGACGCCAACAAGATGTGGATCGTCCCCAGCGAGTTCAGCAAGGCGCTCGAGGGGCTGGCCGGTCTCGGCGGCGCCGAGAAGACCACCTCGTGGATGGACGTCGGCCCGTCGGTCGACGGCCGCACCCCTCCGGCGGACGGCGGCATCGACACCAGCAGCTGGTTCGAGTCGCAGCTGCCCAAGGCGGCCGACCAGCCCGAGGCGAAGATCGAGCTGACCAGCATCACCGACTCGACGCCGGTGATCCCGACCCCGCCGCCCCTGTCCGAGGTCACCCCCGACCTCCCGGTCGACGCACCCCCGCAGCCCTAGCACCGAACCGCCCGTGGCCCGGAACCGTCGAGGTTCCGGGCCACGGGCGTTCGGTGGGTCAATCCTTGAGCAGGCCCTCGCGGAGCTTGGCCAGCGTCTGGGACAGCAGCCGCGAGACGTGCATCTGCGAGATGCCGATGTCCGCGGCGATCTGCGACTGCGTCATGTTGCCGAAGAACCGCAGGATGAGGATGCGGCGCTCGCGGGCCGGGATGGTGGCCAGCAGCGGCTGCAGCGACTCCCGGTACTCCACGCCCTCGAGAGCGGCGTCCTCCTCGCCCAGGGTCGCGGCGAGGGTGGGGGAGTCGTCGTCGCCGGAGAGCCGCTCGTCCAGCGAGCTGCTCCGGTAGGCGTTGGCGACAGCGAGGCCCTCGAGGACCTCCTCGCGCGGGATGCCCAGGTGCTGGGCGAGCTCGCTCGGCGTCGGCGCGCGGCCGTTCTTCTGGGCGAGCTCGCCGACGGCGGCGTTGAGCGACAGGTGCAGCTCCTGCAGCCGGCGCGGCACGCGCACCGACCAGCCCTGGTCGCGGAAGTGCCGCTTGATCTCACCGGTGATCGTCGGCACCGCGAAGGAGAGGAACTCCACGCCGCGGGTCGGGTCGAACCGGTCGATCGCGGCGATCAGCCCCAGGGTGCCGACCTGGAGGAGGTCGTCGAAGGGCTCGCCACGGTTGCTGAACCGCCGGGCGAAGTGCCGCACCAGCGGCAGGTGCTCCTCGACGAGGATCTCGCGCAGCCGCTCGCGTCGCGGGTCGCCCTTCTCCAGGGTGGCCAGCTCGGCGAACAGGGGCGCCGTGCGCTGGGCCCGGCGTCGGTTGTCCGACAGCGGAGGAGCGTCCTCGACCGGGGCGGCCTCCTCCGCGGCGGCCGGCTCCGCGGCGGGGGACGCGTCGTCCGACGCCTCGTCGGGGAGCGGCTCCACGGCGACGGCCGGCTCGACGACGGGCAGCTCGGGAGCCGTCGGCGTGTCCTGCTCCGGCGCCTCCCGCGGCTCCGGCGGCACGCCGTCCCGTGGGTCCACCCTGATCCCGGTGGGATCGGTGGCGGGAGACCGGGTCACCGGGCCACCGAGAGGTTCTGCCCTGAGCCGCCCGCCAGCTCGGACGGGCGCTGACCGGGCAGGTACTTGTCCATGGCGATCACGGCGACCGGGGAGTCCGAGCCGTTCCCGCCGGGCACCCGGGCCTCCGTGGCCGGACGGCCCTCGACGGTGTCCACGAGAGTGGCCAGCACGGCCCACCCGAACCCGTCGCGCGGGACGTCGACGCCCTCACCGGTCGGCACCCAGGCCTCGATGTGCAGGCCGGCGCGGGTGGTCTCGAAGACGACGGTCAGCGGGGCGTCGGGCAGCCCGACGCTGGCGAGCGTCGCGCACGCCTCGTCCACCGCCAGCCGGAGGTCCTCGACGCTGTCCAGGTCGTAGTCCATCCGGATGGCGAGGTCACCGGCCATCGCCCGGACCGCCGGGAGCTGCATCGGGGTGATCGGCACCCGGAGCTCCAGCCGTTCCGCGCGCCGTCCGTCCTGCGCGAGGGCGCCCCTCGAGTCCACCATCCGTGTGCAGCTCCTTCGTCCCGGCGCACTCGCTTGTCGAGTCGCGGCGTCCATTGTGCCCGCCCGGCTCCGACTGGCGCCGAGCCGACAGGGTCTACTACCCCCGCGCGGGTGCGTGGGAAACGTGCGCTGTCCCACGCGGCGCCGGTGCCCCGGCGCGGTTGCCGAGGTCGGAGGCCTGAGGTTCCCTGGCCCGGGATGAGCACCGGTCAGGGGAGTGCGACACCCCCTCCGCCCGTCTCCGGGCCGGAGGGCGCCGACGCGTTGCTCGCGGCGATGGAGGACGCGCCGTCTCCGATCTACTGCCTGGTCGCCGGCGGGCGGACGGTGTGGGCCAACGCCGGCGCCCGCGGGCTGGTCACCGACGGTGGGGAGCTGCCGCTCGTGGCCGGCCGGCCGCTGGCCGAGCTGGCGGACGCCGTCATCGGCACCGGCCGGGCCGGGACGGTGAGAGGGCCGCTCGCCGTCGGCGGGCCGGCGGTCACCGTCGCCCTGCGGCCGGTGCGCGTCGCCGGGGAGCCCGGCGCGGTGGTGGTCATCGAGCACGACGACCCGGACGCCGTCCCGGGGCGGGCGCCGGCCGTCGACGCCGTCGAGGCGGCCCAGTCCTCGCTGCTCCCGCCGTTCCTGCCGATGCTGCCCGACCTGGCGCTGGCCGGCAGCTACCACCGGGCGACGTCGGTCCGGGCCGCGGGCGGCGACTGGTACGACGCGGTGCCCCTGGGTGACGGGCGGGTCGCACTCGTCGTCGGCGACGCGGTGGGGCACGGCGTCGCCGCGGCCGGGGCGATGAGCCGGCTACGTGGGGCGATGCGGTCCACCGTGCTGCGCGACCCCTCGCCGGCGGCGGTGCTGGCCGGACTGGACTCCTTCGCCGCGCTGATGGACGACGTCGAGGGAGCCTCGGTCTTCTACGGCGTCCTGGACTCGGGTACCGGCGAGCTGGTCTTCACGACGGCGGGGCACCCGGCGCCGCTGGTCGTGGGCGGCGACGGCAGCGCCGCGTTCCTCCCCGTCACGCCGCGTCCCCCGCTGGGCAGCATGCCCGGGGCGGGGACGCCGGTGCACCGCTTCGTCCTCGAGCACGGGGCCACGCTCGTGCTCTTCTCCAACGGCGCCCTCGCCGGGAGCAGCAGCGACTACGCCGTCGCCCTCGAGCGGCTGGTGTCGGCCTCGCAGGAGGTGCTGGGCCGGCCGGGCGCCGGGGACCCGGCCACGGCCTCCGGCCTCGCCGTCGAGATCGCCGAGCTCGTCCGGCCGCCCCAGGACTGGCCCGACGACGTCGCCGTCCTGGTGGCGCATCGCCGCGCCACGGCCCAGGAGCCGCTCCAGCTGGACCTGCCCGCCGTCCCCGCCTCGCTGCCGGGCATCCGCCGTCGGCTCACCGCCTGGCTGACCGAACTCGGGATGGGCGAGAACGACCGGGTGGGCGTGATGGCCGCCGTCGGCGAGGCCTGCGCCAACGCCGCCGAGCACGCCTACCGAGGGCGGGAGCCCGGACCCATGTCGGTGCGCGCGGCGGTCGACCCCGACGGGGTGCTGACGGTGACGGTCCACGACGACGGCACCTGGCGCGCGCCCGACCACGACCCGGGCGACCGCGGCCGCGGGCTGCTGATCATGCGCCAGCTCGTCGACGGCGTCTCGCTGGACGACCGGGAGGGGACCACCGTGACCCTCACCGTGCGGTTGCGGCGCAGCCCCGACGCGCCGCCCACCCCCGGGAACGGGGCCGAGGGGCCAGTGATCGTCGTCGACCGCGCCGGCGTCCGGCCGGTCGTGCGCGCCGACGGGGCGGTCGACGAGGCCGGTGCCGACTCGCTGCGGATCCGGCTGCTCGAGGCCAGCCACGGCGGCACGGCCCGGGTCGAGCTGGACCTCCGGGAGGTCACGCTGTTCAGCAGCGCCGCCGTGCGCGTGGTGCTGGCGGTGGCCCGGATCGCCCGCGACGAGGGCTGGCGGCTCGTCGTGCACGCGGCCGACGGCGGCGTGACGCGTCAGGTGCTCGAGGTCAGCGGCCTCGGCGGGCTGGTCGACCTCCGCTGACGGGTGACGGCACGCGCCCCGGCGTTTGCGGAGCATCGCGCGTGCCCATCCTCCGGCGGTGAGACTGCGGCGGAGTGACGTGAACGGCCCCGGCTACCGGCGGCGCCGGGCAGGGCGGGGCTTCGCCTACTACGACACCGACGACGCCCTGATCAGGGACGACCGCCTCGACCGGATCCGCGGCCTGGCCATCCCGCCGGCCTGGCGGGACGTGTGGATCTGCCCCTGGCCCAACGGCCACATCCAGGCCACCGGCGTGGACGCGGCCGGGCGGCGGCAGTACCGCTACCACGACCAGTGGCGGGCCCGCCGGGACGCCGAGAAGCACGAGCGCGTGCTGCAGATCGCCCACCAGCTGCCCGACGTGCGCGACGAGGTGGTCGCCGCCCTGCGCACCCGCGGGCTCAACCGCGAGCGGGTGCTGGCCACGGCCATCCGGCTGCTCGACCTGGGCGCCTTCCGGATCGGCAGCGAGCAGTACGCGGAGGAGAACGGCACCTACGGCCTGGCGACCCTGCGCCGCGAGCACGTCCGGGTGCGGGGCGAGCGGACCTTCTTCTCCTACACCGCCAAGGGCGGGATCGAGCGCGAGGTGGAGCTGACCGACCGGCCCACGGCCACCGTCGTCCGGCAGCTGCTGGAGCGGCCCGGGGGCACGGGGGAGGAGCTGCTGGCCTACCAGGTCGAGGACGGCAGCTGGCGGGACGTGACCAGCGCCGAGATCAACGCCTACCTCAAGGAGATCAGCGGCGCGGAGATCTCCGCCAAGGACTTCCGCACCTGGAACGCCACGGTGCTCATGGCGGCGAGGCTGGCCGAGGCGCCTCCGCCCACCTCGCGCACGGCCCGCAAGCGGATCGTGAGCGCCGCCTACAAGCAGGTCAGCGAGCAGCTGGGCAACACCCCGGCGGTGTGCAAGGCCAGCTACGTGGACCCGCGGGTGGTCGACCGGTACGAGCACGGGGAGACCGTCGCGGACGCCCTGCGGCCCGCGGAGGAGGTCGACGCGGACCGCGACGTGCAGCGGGTGCTGGAGCAGGCGGTCTGCCGGCTGCTGTCGGCCTGAACGACGACGGGCCCACCCGGTTCCCCGGGTGGGCCCGTCGTCAGTGCGAACGCGTCAGCGTGCGGTGCTGTCGGCGATCGTGAACAGGTCGATCAGACCGGTCACCTCGAGCGGCCGCGTGACGGCGCGGGTCGTGGCGATCAGGCGCAGGGCGACCTCACGGCTGCGGGCGGACTTCTGCGTCTCGACCAGCACGGCCAGGCCGGCCGAGCCCAGGAACTGGACGCCGGAGAGGTCGATGACGAGTTCGCGCGGGGACTGCTCGAGCTGGCCGTCCAGCGTCGAACGCAGCACCGGGGCAGTGAAGGTGTCCACCTCGCCGACAACCTTCACCGTCACCACGCCGTCCTCGTCGGTGGAGGTGGAGAGCGTGATCACGTCGTCGAAGGGTGCCTCGGTGTTCTCGTTCGACACGTCGGGCTGTCCCTCGGCGGGCAGGTCAGAAGTGGTCACGGATCGTGCTCCTCTCGGCGGCGCGCTGGCACACCGCCCGGTCAATCTACCGCTGCGCGATCCGAGGTACGGATCCCCCCGGTCCAGCGCGTGGTCGACGCGGCCGGAGCCTGCCCTCGTGGGACCTGCTCCGGTGCGGCTACCTGCTGAACCGCGGACCCAACGTAGACAACCGGACGGCGACGCGCCAACCCACCCGGGGCGCGGTCGGGCCGCGCGCCCGGGGCGAGCGCGGGTGGTCAGCCGTCGATCACGTGGACGGCGGACTCCTCGGGTCCCTCGCCGCCGATGGCCGCGTCGCCGGTGGCCTCGATGTCGTCGGCCGTCCGGTCGGTCCCCGAGTCGCTGGTGCCCAGGTCCTGCTCCAGCTGGACGTCCGCGCGCTGCGGGTCCTCGGCCGGGCGGACGTCCATGGTGTCGTCGGGCAGCTCGCGGTCCAGCCGGCCGGCGAGGGACTCGCCCTCGGCCTGCTCGAACGCGGTGGTGCCGAAGTCGGTGGTGGCGGTGGCGTGGTCGCCGGGCAGCGCCTCGAACTGCGGGTCCTCGGCGCGCTGCATCGTGGGCGAGTCGTCCTGCGCGGTCTCGGGGATGCCGTCGTCCTCGGGGAAGATGTCCCGGGCGGTCTGGCCCTCGTCCTGGGTGGTGCCGGGGTCGGTCATGCGCGTCTCCGTTCGTCGCGCGGGCGCACCCGCTCTCGTCGTCCCCGGGGGGACGGGCAGCCGGTCGCTGGCGACCGGCGTCGTGCTGCGGCCCTACCCGCGACCTCCGTCGCCATGCCTGGTGTGCGGTGGCGCACGGTCGGGCGCCCGGGAGGTTCACCCGTCCGACGGCGGGTAGCGCGGGCCCATGGCGATCGCAGACGAGGTCCAGCGGATCGGTGCCCCGGTCCGCCGGTGGGCCCGCACCCAGAAGCGCGAGTACACCGACGGCGAGCCCCGGCCGCTCGGTGCCGACCTGGGCGCCATGGGCGTCTACGTGGGCCTGGTGTGCGCCGCGGCCGCGGCGGTGCGGGCCTCGGGCAAGGAGCTGCCGGACCGCATCCCGCCCGGGGACGCCGCCCTGCTCACGGTGGCCACCTTCCGGCTGGCCCGGCGGATCGCCAAGGACCCGGTGACCGCGCCGCTGCGGGCGCCGTTCGTCCGTTTCGAGGGGCCTTCGGGGCACGCGGAGGTCGCCGAGGAGGTGCGCGAGCACGGCGGCGCGAAGCACGCCGTCGGCGAACTGCTCACCTGCCCGTTCTGCCTGGCCCAGTGGGTCGGGACCGGGTTCGTCTTCGGTTACGTCAGCGCGCCGCGGGCCACCCGGCTGGCGGCGCTCACCATGACCATGATCGCCGGTTCGGACGTCCTCCAGTTCGCCTACGACGCCATCCAGAACGGCCTGTTCACCGGCACGATCGAGGCCGACGAACCCGACGGCGTGGACGACGGCGCCCGCTGATCCCGTCGTCGGGACGCACCCGGGCGTGTCGGGCGTGTCCTCCGACCGGGGGAGGTGGCGGGTCCGTCGACCTGCCGTGGGTGGGTCTGCGCACCTATCGTGTGATCTTGACCCGGTTCGGGTCGGTCGGGGCCCGCTGCGGGCCACTCGGGAAGGGGCGGCATGCGATCCATCTGGCGCGGGGCCGTGTCCTTCGGGCTCGTCAGCATCGGCGTGAAGCTGTACTCCGCGACCGAGGACAAGGACATCCGCTTCCACCAGGTGCACGCCACCGACGGCGGCCGGGTCAAGTACAAGCGGGTCTGCTCGATCGACGGCGAGGAGGTCGAGTACAGCGACATCGCCAAGGGCTACGAGCTGCCCGACGGTCAGGTCGTCATCCTCACCGACGACGACTTCGACGAGCTGCCGCTGAGCACCCGGCGCGAGATCGAGGTGCTGCAGTTCGTCGACCAGGCCGAGATCGATCCGATCCAGTTCGAGAAGACCTACTACCTGGAGCCCGACGGGCCCGCGACGCGCCCCTACGTGCTGCTGCGCGACGCTCTCGAGAACGCCGGCCAGGTGGCGATCACCAAGATCGCGATCCGGCAGCGGGAGTCGCTGGCCGCGATGCGCGTGCGCGACGGCATCCTGGTGCTGCACACCATGCGCTGGCCCGACGAGATCCGCCGTCCCGACTTCGCCTTCCTCGACGAGGAGGTCTCCGTCCGGCCGCAGGAGCTGTCGATGGCCGAGGCGCTCATCTCGTCGATGTCGGGCGCCTTCGACCCCACCGAGTTCACCGACGACTACCGCGAGGCCATGACCGCGCTGCTGGAGGCCAAGCAGAGCGGTGGCGAGGTGCAGCAGCCGCCGGAGGTCTCCGACGACGACGGCGCCGCCGTTGTCGACCTGATGAGCGCCCTGCGCCGCAGCGTCGAGCGGGCCAAGGGCGGCAGCGCCGGCAAGGACGATTCCGGCAAGGACGACGCCGGGGCGGACGAGACCGCGACGGACGCCGCCGCGGAGGACGACGAGACCCCGGCGAAGAAGGCCCCCGCCAAGCGCGCGCCGGCGAAGAAGGCGGCTGCCGCGAAGGCGCCCGCCAAGAAGGCGGCCGCCGCGAAGGCCGACGGGAAGCCGGCCGCCGCCAAGAAGACGACCACGGCGGCGAAGAAGACCGCAAGCGCCGACAAGCCACCGGCCAAGCGCGCCCGCCGCAGCGCCTGACGTGCCCGCCCGCCCGAGCGGCCGGCCGGACGACCCGCTCGCCGAGTACCGCGCCAAGCGCGATCCGGCCCGGACGGCCGAGCCGGTGCCGGCCGCGGGGCAGCCGTTGCCGGTCGGCGGCGACGACACGTTCGTCGTCCACGAGCACCACACTCCGCGTGGGCGGACGGGCGAGCGCGTGCACTGGGACCTGCGGCTCGAGCGCGACGGGGTCCTGAAGAGCTGGGCGGTGCCCAAGGGGCCGCCGACCGAGCAGGGCCCCAAGCGGCTCGCCGTCCCCACCGAGGACCACCCGCTCGAGTACGCCTCCTTCGCCGGCACGATCGCCGCCGGCGAGTACGGCGGCGGCGAGGTCAGCATCTGGGACGCCGGGCGCTACGCGACGGAGAAGTGGGACGACGACCACATCACCGTCACCTTCGACGGCCGGCGGCTGGTCGGCCGCTACGTCATCTACCGGCTGGCCGACGGCACCTGGAACGTGCGCAAACTCGACGCGACGCCGGGGCCCCGGTCGGTATCCCGGTCGGTGTCCCAGTCGGTTCCCGCGCCGTTGCCCATGCTGGCCACCGCGGGCAGCCTGCCGCCGCCCGAGGAGGACGAGCGCTGGGGCTACGAGTTCAAGTGGGACGGCGTCCGGGCCATGGCGGCGGTGCACGGCGGGGAGCTGGTGCTCACGTCGCGCAAGGGCACCGAGATCACCGTCCGCTACCCGGAGGTGGGCCGGCTGCCCGCCGCCCTGGCCGGGCACGACGCGGTGGTCGACGGCGAGATCGTGCTCATGGACGCCGACGGCCGGCCGGACTTCGGCGCGCTGCAGAACCGGATGCACCGCACCGGCCCCGAGGTGCCGCGCATGGCCGCCGCCCGCCCGGTCAGCTACCTGGTCTTCGACCTGCTGTCCTGGGACGGCGAGGACCTCTCGGGCCGCCCGTACGCCGAGCGGCGCGCCCGGCTGGACGCCCTCGGCCTCGCCGGGCACCGCTGGGTGGCGACGCCGTGGTTCGCCGGCGGCGGCGAGGGCGTGCTCGCCGCGAGCGAGGAGAACGGGCTCGAGGGCGTCGTCGCCAAGCGGCTGGACTCGGTGTACCGGCCGGGGGTGCGCAGCCCCGACTGGCGCAAGCTGAAGAACGTCCGCACGCAGGCCGTCCTCGTCGGCGGGTGGCGGCCGGGCCAGGGACGGCGGGCCGGGGGCATCGGGTCGCTGCTGGTCGGCGTGCCCGACGACGAGGGCCGGCTGGTCTACGTCGGCCACGTGGGCACCGGCTTCCGCGACCAGGACCTGCGCGACCTGCAGCGCGGGTTCACGCCCCGGGCGACGTCCCCCTTCGAGGGCGCACTGCCGCGCGAGGTCACGAAGGACGCCCACTGGGTCGAGCCCGACCTCGTCGGCGAGGTCGCCTTCGCCGTCTGGACGGCGGACAGCCGGCTGCGGCACCCGTCCTGGAAGGGCGTGCGGGACGACCTCGAACCCGACGACGTGGTGGTCGAACCGTGAGCACCGCACCGTGAGCCCGGCCAAGCAGCGGGTGGAGATCGCCGGCCGGACGCTGTCGGTGTCCAATTTGGACAAGGTGCTCTTCCCCGAGGTGGGCTTCACCAAGGCGCAGGTCATCGACTACTACGTGCGCATCGCGCCGGTCCTGCTGCCGCACCTGGCCGGCCGGCCGGTGACCTTCACCCGCTGGCCCGACGGCGTCGAGGGCCAGACGTTCTTCGAGAAGAACAGCGCCCGGCACGCGCCGGAGTGGGTCCGCCGGGTCACCATCCCCAGCCCCGGCAGCACGCGCGGGCGGGAGACGCTCGACATGGTCGTGCTGGAGTCGACGGCGGACCTCGCGTGGGCGGCCAACCTCGCCGCGCTGGAGGTGCACGTGCCCCAGTGGCAGGTCGACGACGACGGTCGGCCGGCGCTGCCCGACCTGCTCGTGCTCGACCTGGATCCGGGGCCGGAGACCGGCATCGCCGAGTGCTGCGCGGTCGCCGAGCGGCTCGGCCAGCGGCTGGAGGCCGACGGGCTGGACCCGGTGGTGAAGACGTCGGGCTCCAAGGGAATGCAGGTGTACGCGCCGATCGAGGCGCCCGCCGACCGGGAGCACTCCAGCCGGTACGCGAAGCTGCTCGCGCAGGAGCTCTCCGCCGAGACGCCCGACGACGTCGTCTGGCGGATGGAGAAGGCGCTGCGCCCGGGCAAGGTGCTCATCGACTGGAGCCAGAACAACCCGGCGAAGACCACCGTGGCGCCCTACTCGCTGCGGGCCCGGGCCGGCGCCACGGTCTCGACACCGATCGGGTGGGACGAGGTGGACGCGGTGAACGACGGCTCCCTGGACCCGGCGGAACTGCGGTTCACCACCGAGGAGGTCCTGGCCCGCGTCGAGGAGTACGGCGACCTCTTCGACGTCGCCGGCGCCACCCGGGCGCCGCTCCCGGAGGTCTGACCCGGCCCCGGTGAGGGCGGAAATGGCCATTTCTGCCACGATTCCGGGCATGTCCGCCGCCGGTTCGCACGATCCCAGCACCGACGACCTCGGGCGGCTGGTCGTCCGCTGCCCTGACCGGCCGGGGATCGTGCACCTGCTCAGCGGGCTGCTCACCGAGCTCGGCGCCAACATCACCGACTCCCAGCAGCACTCGTCGGACCCCAGCGGCGGCACCTTCACGCTGCGGCTGGAGTTCGTGCTCGCCGGGCTGGCGTCCCGACGCGCCGAGCTCGAGGCCCGGCTGGCCGCGGTCGCGGGGGAGTGGGAGCTGACCTGGCGGCTGACCGAGGCCGCGCACCGGCCCACCGTCGCGGTCTTCGTCAGCCGCGCCGACCACGTCCTGCAGGAGCTGATCTACCGGGTGCGCGCCGGTGACCTGCGGGCCGACATCGTCGCGGTGCTCTCCAACCACCCCGACCTCGCGCCGGTCGCGGCCGCCGCCGGCATCCCGTTCCACCACGTCCCGGTGACGCCGGCGACGAAGGCGGAGGCCGAGGCGCGGGCGCTGGAGCTGATCGGCGACGTCGACCTCGTGGTGCTGGCCCGGTACATGCAGATCGTGTCGGCGGACTTCTGCAGCCGGTTCCCCGAGCGGTTGATCAACATCCACCACAGCTTCCTGCCGGCGTTCGTCGGCGCGAACCCCTACAGAGCGGCGCACGACCGCGGGGTCAAGCTGATCGGGGCGACGGCGCACTACGTGACCCCGGAGCTCGACGCCGGCCCGATCATCGAGCAGGAGGTCGCCCGCGTCGACCACCGCGCCACGGTCGAGGACATGCGCCGCGTGGGCCGGTACGTGGAGCGGCAGGTGCTGGCCCAGGCGGTGACCTGGCACGTCGAGGACCGCGTCATCGTGGAGGGTCCGCGCACCATCGTCTTCGCCTGAGAAGCCCGCCTTGATTTGACTGGTTCAAAACAAGGGTGTTCAGTGGACCCCGATGGAGACGACGTGGACGCACCGGCTGCGTGAGGCAGGGCTGCGTGTCACCCGGCCCCGCCTGTCGGTGCTCGACGTCCTCGCCGCCCACCCCCACGCCGATGCCGACACCATCGTCACCGGCGCCCGGGCCCAGCACCCGACGCTGTCGCCCCAGACGGTGTACGGCGTGCTCGAGGCCCTGGTCTCCGTGGGGCTCGCCCGCCGGATCGAACCCGCCGGCGCACCTGCGCTCTTCGAGCTGCGGGTGGGCGACAACCACCACCACCTGGTCTGCCGCTCCTGCGGCGCGGTCGCCGACGTCGACTGCGCCGTCGGTGCCGCCCCGTGCCTGAGCCCCTCGGACACGGCCGGCTTCGTCGTCGACGAGGCCGAGGTCGTGTTCTGGGGGCTGTGTCGCCGCTGCCAGGTCACGGCAGCAGAAGAGTCCGAAACAGTAGGAGGAACACCCGCATGACCGATGTCGCATCGCAGGGCCCGGCTCCGAGCGAGGCCGACCGCGCCGTCCTGACCAACCGTCAGGGCCACCCGGTCTACGACAACCAGAACCAGCGGACGGTGGGCGCACGCGGCCCGGCCACCCTGGAGAACTACCAGTTCCTCGAGAAGATCAGCCACTTCGACCGGGAGCGCATCCCGGAGCGGGTCGTGCACGCCCGTGGCGCCACCGCCTTCGGCGTCTTCGTGGCCGACGGCACCGTGGGGGACGAGCCGATCTCGAAGTACACCCGCGCCAAGCTGTTCCAGGAGAAGGGCAAGGAGACCGAGGTCGCCGTCCGGTTCTCCACCGTGGCCGGTGGCCGGGACTCCTCCGAGGCGACGCGGGACCCGCGTGGCTTCGCGGTGAAGATGTACACCGAGGACGGCAACTGGGACCTCGTCGGCAACAACCTCGGCGTCTTCTTCATCCGGGACGCCATCAAGTTCCCCGACTTCATCCACTCGCAGAAGCCCGACCCGGTGAACTTCGACCGGCAGGTCGCCAACCGGGTGTTCGACTTCTGGTCGCAGTCTCCCGAGGCGATGCACATGATCACCCTGGTGCTGGGCCCGCGCGGCATCCCGGCCAGCTACCGGAACATGCAGGGCTTCGGGGTCAACACCTACAAGTGGGTCAACGCCCAGGGCGAGACCGTCCTGGTCAAGTACCACTGGCTGCCCAAGCAGGCCGTGCGGTCCTGGACCTCGGCCGACGCCGAGGTCGCCCAGGGGCGTGAGCTCGGCGTGCACACGAAGGACCTCTACGAGGCCATCGAGCGCGGCGAGTACCCGTCCTGGGACCTGCACGTGCAGATCATGAGCGACGACGAGCACCCGGAGCTGGACTTCGACCCGCTCGACGACACCAAGACGTGGCCGGAGAACGACTTCCCGCTGCGCAAGGTCGGCACGATGACGCTGAACCGCACCCCGGAGAACTTCTTCAACGAGAGCGAGCAGATCGCCTTCGGCACCGGTGTGCTGGTGGACGGGCTGGACTTCTCCGACGACAAGATGCTGGTCGGCCGGACGTTCTCCTACTCCGACACCCAGCGCTACCGCGTCGGCCCGAACTACCTGCAGCTGCCGGTGAACTCGGCCAAGAACGCGAAGGTCCACACCAACCAGCGCGACGGGCAGATGTCCTACGGCGTCGACCTCGCCCCGGGCCAGAACCCGCACGTCAACTACGAGCCCTCGATCACCGGCGGGCTCCGCGAGGCGGAGTACCCGACGCACGACGAGCAGGGACCGGTCATCACCGGCCGGCTCACCCGCAAGCGGATCCCGCGCACCGACGACTACACGCAGGCCGGCCAGCGGTACCTGCTGTCGGAGCAGTGGGAGAAGGACGAGCTGGTCGCCAACCTGATCGACGGTCTCTCGCAGTGCGACCGGCCGATCCAGGAGCGGATGGTCTGGCACCTGTTCATGGCCGAGGACGAGCTCGGTCAGCGCGTCGGCGACGGCATCGGCATCTCCGCGGACGACGTCCGTGGCCTGGCGCCGCTGCAGTCGCAGACCCTCACCGAGGCGGAGCTGCAGCGCGCGGCCAACCTCGGCAAGAACGGCCCGCGGGACGTGACCGGCCTGGTCATGACCCACTGCGTGCCGAACGAGCGGGACGTCCTCGCGAAGTAGGCAGCACCGCACGGCACAGGGCCGCGACCGGAACTCCGGTCGCGGCCCTGCTGTGTGATCTGTCGTCCTCCGGACGACACCGCGGCCAGGAGCCGTCCCGACCTGCGCGGAGCGTGTCGGTCACCCCTGCGCGGGACCCTCCGGGCCCCACTCGGCGCGCACTACAACAAGCGTGCAGGGCGCCAGCCGCGCAGGGAGTTGACGACGGCGAGGCCCTCGGCCGCGATGAGGTCCGCCGGCCTGAGCCGACGCTCGTGCAGCACGCCCTCGTCGACCAGCCGGCCCCGCTCGACGCCGGGGAGGCAGCCCGCCTCGACCGGCGGGGTCCACCAGCGCCCGTCGAGCCGCACGGCCAGGTTGGCGATCGTCGTCTCGGTGACCTCCCCGCGCGAGGAGACCAGGACGACGTCGTCCGCGTCGGGCCACCGGGCTGCCCGCTCCGCGTACACGGTCCGCCGCGTCGTCTTGTGCCGCAGCCAGACGTCGTCGGCGTCCACGGGCACGTGGTCGACGGCGAGCCGCACGGGACCGGCGGCCGGCGCCGGCGGGGGCCCGGCCTCGATCTCCAGCTCCCCGTCGCGCCGCAGGACGAGGCGCACCCGCGCCGGCGACGGCTCGGCGGCCACCTCGGCCAGGCGGCGGCGGGTGGCGGCGAGGTCGAGCGGGAAGCCGGCCCATGCGGCGGAGTCGGCCAGCCGGGCCAGGTGCCGTTCGAGGTTGCGCAGCCCGCCGCCGGGCGTGCGGGCCAGCGTCTCCAGCAGCGCGAACTCCTCGTAGGGCTCGGCGAGGATCGCGGCCTTCGCCAGCAGCTCGGCGTGCTCGGCGGCGGCGTCCGAGGACCAGGTGATGCCCCCGCCGGTGCCGTAGACGGCCGAGCCGGTGGCCCGGTCCACGGTGACCGTCCGGATCGCCACCGAGAAGCGCGCGCGGAAGGCCTGCCCGGGCGGCGCGACAACGCCGATCGCACCGCAGTACACCCCGCGCGGCTCGGGTTCGAGCTCCCGGATCAGCTCCATCGTCCGCCGCTTGGGGGCGCCGGTCACCGAGCCCGAGGGGAAGAGGGCCCGGAACACGTCGACCAGCCCGACGTCGGGCCGCGGGCGCGCGGTGACGTCGGAGGTGAGCTGCCAGACCGTCTCGTAGCGCTCGGTGCGGAACAGCGTCGGCACCTCGACGCTGCCCACCTCGGCGATCCGCCCCAGGTCGTTGCGCAGCAGGTCGACGATCATCAGGTTCTCGGCGCGTTCCTTGTCGCTGGCCAGCAGCGTCCGGCGCGCGACGTCGTCCTCGGCGGGCGTGGCGCCCCGACGTGCGGTGCCCTTCATCGGGCGGGTCCGCAGCAGGTCGCCGGTCCAGTCGAAGAACAGCTCCGGGCTGGCGCTGGCGACGACGTGGCTGCCGACGTCCAGGTAGGCCGCCCAGGAACCGCGCTGCCCGTGGGCCAGGTCGGCGTAGAGCTGCTCGAGGTCGCCGGTCACCGGGGCGTGCATCCGCACCGTCAGGTTCAGCTGGTAGGCGTCCCCGGCGGCGATCGAGGCCCGGACGGCGGCGACGGCGTCCCGGTGGCCGTCCGGCGTCCACCCGTGCTGCCACGGGCCGGCCGCGTAGTCGCGGGCGCGACCGGGCGGAGGAGCGATCGGCGGGGGAGTGGTCACCTCGCCGGTCAGCCCGAAGACCGCCAGGGGCAGCGTCTCGCCCGGGGCCCGGTGCGGTACCGCGAGGCCCGGGTCGAGGCCGGCGGCGGCCTCGTACGCCAGGTAGCCGAACGCCCAGGCCCCGCCGGCGGTCGCCCGCTCGACCTCGGCGAGCAGGGGCACCACCTCGTGCGGTGCGCGGGCGACCAGCACGCGGTCGGCGCGGGGGAAGGCGAGGGCGGAGCCGGCCAGGAGGTCGTCGAACCGGCCGGATACCTGGTCGGTCAGCGCGGAGTGGTCCAGGGCAGGGTCACTCGCCGCCACGGGGGTGCTTGCGGTCCTGGTCGGCCAGGAACCGCTCGAACTCCGCGCCGATCTCCTCCGCCGTCGGCACCGCACCCTCGGTGCTCAGCAGGTCGCTGTTCTCGCGCGCGGTGGTGAAGGCGTCGTACTGCTGCTCGAGGGCCGCCACGACCGCGGTGTTCTCCGTCGACCGGGCGATCTGCTCGTCGACCTCGGTGCGGTGGGCCTCGGCGGCCTCGCGCAGGGACTCGGTCGGCACGTGCAGCCCGGTGAGCTGCTCCAGGTGCTCCAGGAGGGTCAGCGAGGCGGCGGGGTACGTGGCCTGGGAGAGGTAGTGCGGCACGTGCGCGGCCACCCCCAGGGCGTCGACGCCGGCCTCGCCGAGGCGGATCTCGAGCAGGGCGGCGACGCTGCCGGGGATGCGCATCTCGCCCCAGTAGACGGGGTACTGGGCGATCAGCGCGCGGCGCGTGGCGTGCGCGGTGACGGTGACCGGCCGGGTGTGCGGCACGGGCATGGGGATCGCCTGCAGCGCGAGCACCCTGGTGACCCCGAGCCGCTCGACGAGCTGGGTGACGGCGGCGGCGAAGCGCTCCCACTGGTAGTCCGGCTCCGCGCCGTGGAGCAGCAGGAACGGCGTCCCGCCGTCGTCCTCGACGGCGTAGAGCTGGATCTCCGGCGCCAGGAAGGTCTCGTAGCGGTCACCGCTGAAGGTGATCCGCGGCCGGTGCGCCCGGTAGTCGACCAGGGCGTCGGCGTCGAAGCGGGCGATCACCTCGTGCCGCAGGCCGGCCAGCAGGTGCGAGCCGGCCATGGCGCCCGCGGAGGCGGCGTCGAAGTCTCCGGCGACGTCGTGCACGAGCACCAGCCCCTGGCGGCGGGCCGGGTCGCCGGCCACCGCCTCCTCGCGGGCGAGGAAGCGATCAGCACCGGGGAGGAGCTCGACGAGGTCCTCGGGTCGCTGGGTCACGGGTGGTCCTCTCGACGGGAAACGACGGCGTGCTGTGCAGCCCTGCGGGCGGCCGGTGCATTCCCCGGCCACCCCGTCGGGTCAGCCGGACGTGGCCGGCCCGCCGGAGGTGGCCGGCCCGGTCGGGACGTCGGCCTCCGGGGGCGCCTGTTCCTCGGTCAGGACGGCGCCGTCCTGACCGCCCTCGAGCCTGGCGCGGGTGCCGTCCTCGTGCACCTCCGGGTTCCTGCCGTCCAGTTCGTCCCGGATGTAGCGGTAGACGACGGCGATGAGGGCGGCGACCGGCACGCCCAGGAAGGCCCCCGTGATCCCGGCGAGGCTGCCGCCGGCGGTCACCGCCAGGATCACCACGCCCGCGTGCAGGTTGAAGCCCCGCCCCTGGATGATCGGCTGCAGCACGTTGCCCTCGATCTGCTGCACCAGCAGCACGATGCCCAGGATGATCAGGGCGGTCGTGAGCCCCTCGTCGACCAGCGCGATGAGGACCGCGAACGCGCCGGCGACGAATGCGCCGATGATCGGGATGAAGGCGCCGAAGAAGGTCAGCACGGCCAGCGGGATCACCAGCGGGACGTCGAAGATCCACAGCCCGATGCCGATGAACAGCGCGTCGATGAACCCGACCAGCGCCTGCTGCCGGATGAACTCCGACAGCGTCGACCAGGTCTTGTACGACAGCGCGGCCACGTGACGGGCGGCCCGGGGGCCGGTCTGCGCCGACAGCCACGGCACCCAGCGGGTGCCGTCCTTGAGGAAGAAGAAGCACAGCAGCAGGGCCAGCAGGAGGTTGATCAGCCCGCTGCCGACCGCCGAGGCGCCCGACACCGCGGTGCTGGCGATGTTCTGGGCATTGCCCTGGATGTTGTTGATGACGGAGTCGACGGCGTCGCCGATCTGCTGCTCGTCGATGTTGAACGGTGGGCCCTGCAGGCGCTCCTGGAGGTCCTGGAGACCGCCGGAGGCCTGGTCGCCCAGCTCGACGACCTGGTCGGCGACCGACGGCGCGATCGCCGCGATCAGGCCGCCGAACGCGGCGAGGAAGACGACCACCACCACGCTGGCCGCCAGCGCCGGCGGCCAGCCGTGCCGGCGGAGGAACCTCGTGGGGGGCCAGAGCACGGTGGCGATGAGCAACCCCAGGACGATCGGCAGCAGGATCACCCAGAGCCTGCCCAGCACGTAGCCCAGGACGACGACGGCGGCCGTGATGAGCAGGAACTGGGCGGAGGCGGTTGCCAGGACGCGGGAGGCGGCCTGCATGCGGGCGCCCCGGCTGTCGTCCGGGGCGGGTGCCTGGGTCCCGGCCTCGCCCGTGACGCCGTCGGTGACCGGCGCGGCCGTGACCCCCGACGCGTGCGGGTGCGGGCGCGGGAACTCGGTCGTGGCGCTGATGCGGGCGGAGTCGCCTCGAGGCGCGAACTTCAGACTGGGCAGACGCAACCTCATGCAGTGATCACAGCACACGCGCGGCGCTCCGACCGGCCGGACGGCGATCGTCACACCCGCGTCGTAGCGTCGGGTCATGCCGAGGACCGCCACCGCCGACCATGTCGACCGCGATGCCCTGCTGGAGTTCCTGCGACCACGCCACAAGGCGGTGCTGGTCACCCGGCGCCGCGAGGCGGGTGTGCAGCTCTCGCCCGTGACCTGCGGCGTGGACGGTGAGGGGCGCATCGTCGTCTCCACCTATCCGCAGCGGGCGAAGGTGGCCAACGCCCGCCGGACGTCGACGGTGTCGCTGTGCGTGCTGTCCGACGACTTCGACGGGCCGTGGGTGCAGGTGGACGGCGAGGCGGAGGTGCTCGACCTGCCGGAGGCCCTGGAGCCGCTGGTCGACTACTACCGCGCCATCAGCGGGGAGCACCCGGACTGGGACGAGTACCGCGCGGCCATGGTCCGGCAGGGCAAGTCCCTGCTCCGGATCACGCCGACGGGCTGGGGGCCGATCGCCACGGGCGGCTTCCCCCCGGACGTCGTCGCCAAGCTCTGAGCCTTGCTTATGCCAAGGAAAGCTGTCAGGCTTGCGGCATGCCTTTCGTGCTCACCGTGGACCAGCGGGCCAGCCGGCGCACTCCCGACCGGGTCGCCGACGTGCTGACCCGGCTCGAGGGCTCGGTACCGGTGCTGCTCGGCTTCGAGCGGACCGCGGGTGACGAGTTCCAGGGGGTCCTCGAGGAGCCGGACGTCGTCGTCGACGTCGTCCTCGGCCTGCTGCGCGAGGGCACCTGGAGCGTGGGCGTGGGCGCGGGCCCGGTGCAGACGCCGCTGCCCACCAGCACCCGGGCCGCCGCCGGGCAGGCCTTCCTCGCCGCGCGCCGGGCGGTGGACGCGGCCAAGCAGCGGCCCGCCCGGGTCGCGGTGCGCGGCGCCGTCGCGGCCGACGCCGAGGACGCGCAGGCCGTGTTCGGCGCGCTCGCCGTCGTGATCGAGCGGCGCAGCCCGCAGGCGTGGGAGGCCATCGGCCTGGTCGGGGAGGGGCGCACGCAGGCCGAGGCCGCAGCGGAGCTCGGCATCTCCCGGCAGGCGGTCGGCCAGCGCCTGGCCGCCGGGCTGTGGGAGCTGGAGCGCGAGCTGCGGCCGACCGCCGCCCGCCTGCTGGCCCGGGCGGCGGGATGAACGCCCTCGCCCTCGTGCTGCTGGGTCTCACGGGCATCGCCGGGCTGGCGCTCGTGCTGCTGGGCCGGCCGGCGCCCCAGGTGCGGGGTGCGGCGATGGCGGCCCTGCTCGCCGCCGCCGCGGCGAGCGCCTGGGCCGGCGGCGATGCCACCGACACCGAGCTCGGCATCGCCACCGTGCTGGCCGTGCTCGCCTCCGTGGCCGGAGGCGGGCCCGTGGCCACCGGCGTGCTGCACGCCGCGGACCCCGCCGCGGTCGGGGTCCTGGGCGGCGCCCAGGATCCGGAGATCCTGCGCGGGGGAGCGTGGATCGGTGTGCTGGAGCGGGCGGCGCTCACCGGCACGCTGCTGGCCGGCTGGCCCGAGGGGCTGGCCGTCGTGCTGGCAGTGAAGGGGCTGGGGCGCTTCGCGGAGCTGCGCTCGCCGGCGGCCGCCGAGCGGTTCATCGTCGGCACGCTCGCCAGTGCCCTCTGGGCCGCCGCCTGCGCGGGCCTGGTCCTGCTCCTGCGCGCCTGACCGGCGGCCACACCGCGCGGGGTCGCTCCCCGGCGACGACAATGATCAGGAGTCCGTCGTCGTCAGGAGGCACCGTGTCCGAGTCGTCCCCCGGGGGATCGTTGCGCCACCCCGAGTTGCTCGGCGTCTACTGCAACGACCACCTCGCCGCCGCCACCGGTGGCATCGAGCTGGTCACCCGGATGATCGGCCGCTGGCGGGGCACGCCGTACGAGCAGCCCCTCGAGCAGTTGCTCGACGAGCTGCGCGAGGAGCGCGCCGGCCTGAACACCACGATGGCCTCGCTCGGGGTGCCGGTCCGCCAGTACAAGCAGCTGGCCACCTGGGTAGGGGAGAAGCTGTCGCGGGTCAAGCTCAACGGCCGGCTGGTGTCCCGCTCGCCGCTGAGCGACGTGATCGAGTTCGAGTTCATCGCGACCGCCGTGCTCGCCAAGCGGGCGGGGTTCGAGACGCTGCGGGCGCTGGGTGAGGTCGACAGCCGCATCGACGCCGCGCTGTTCGAGCGGCTCATCGACCAGGCCGACGACCAGCACACCTGGCTCGCCGAGGCCCGGCGAGAGGTCGCCGCCGACGTGTTCGGCGGGCGGCCGCAGGCCGCCAGCGACGCCGCCGACACCTGAGCCGCCCGCACGCGGGCGATCGGACCCGGGACGCACGGAGGCCCGTGGTCCACCCCCGAGAGGGCGGGCCACGGGCCTCCGTCCTGGTGCCGGTGCGGTGTGCCTACTGCGACTGGGTGCCCGTCCGCAGCGAGCGGAACGGGACGTCCTTCGACGCGTCGGGCTCACGGGGGAGACCGAGCACCCGCTCACCGATGATGTTGTGCTGGACCTCGTCGGACCCGCCGTAGATCGAGGGCGCGGGCGCACCGAGGAACTGCAGGGCGAGCGCGCCGTGGAGCGGACCGTCCTCGCCGGCGAGCATGCCCGAGGGGCCGGCGATCTCCATGCCGACGTCGCGCGACATGCGGGTGATGCGCGAGACCATCAGCTTGCCCAGCGACGCCTCGGGACCGGGGCGGCCACCGGCCTCGACCGCGGCACGCGCACGGAGCGTGTTCCAGCGGTTGAGCGAGGTCAGCGCGTGCACCCGGGCGATGCCCTGACGCACGGCCGGGTCCTGGTCACGGCCCATGGACTTGGCCATCTTGGCCAGCGCCTCGCCGTTGCGGACCATCATCATGGCCGGCACACGACCGCCGGTGGCTGCGCGCTTCTGCGACTCGACGAACTCCCCGACGGACTGCTCGAGGAGCTGTGCCGAGCGGCGACCGCCGGGAGCCGACAGCGGGAACCCGAGGGAGCCGCCACCGCCCAGGCCGACGCGCTCGTTGGCCAGCGTCGTCCGGGCCACGTTCCAGCCGTTGTTCAGGCCACCGATGATGTTGTCGGCGCTGACGCGGGCGTCGGTGAGGAAGACCTCGGCGAAGTGCGCCTCGCCGGTGATCTGGCGCAGCGGGCGCACCTCGATGCCCGGCTGGTCCATCTCGATGGCGAAGTACGTGATGCCGGCGTGCTTGACGGCGTCGGGGTCGGTGCGGGCGATGAGCATGCCCACGTCGGAGCCCATGGCGCCCGAGGTCCAGACCTTCTGGCCGTTGACGACGTACTCGTCACCGTCCAGCTCGGCGCGCGTCTGCAGCGAGGCGAGGTCGGAACCCGCACCCGGCTCGCTGAACAGCTGGCACCAGGCGTCCTCGCCGACGAGGATCCGCCGGACGTAGGCGGACCGCTGCTCGTCGGTGCCGTGCGAGATGATCGTCGGCGCGGCGAGCATGCGGGACAGTCCCGGCGGTGGTCCGACGGCGTTGATCTTCTTGAACTCGTCGTACGCGACGGCGGCGAGGTCGTTGGTCAGGCCCTTGCCGAACCACTGCGCGGGCCACTGGGGCACCGCCCAGCCGGAGTCAGCCAGAACGCCGAGCCAGTCCTTGAGGGATGCGCTGGGATCCCAGTGCTCGTCGATGAAAGCCGTGACGGCGCTGCGCACCTGACTCGGGGTGTCCAGTTGCTCGGCCGTGGTGGTCTCGGTAGCCATACGCACTCCTTCGGGCGCTCGGGTCTCCCGAACCTAGTGCTCCCCTGGAAAAGTGCAAGGCTCTAACTAACTGTTCTGCTCGACGAGCACACCAGCACCGGCGCAGTGCACGCCGTCCGGGACACTCGGGCGGACAACGCCACGTTCGCCCGATCCGTCGGGTGCAGACCACCGGAGGCGCAGTGCCCGAGCCGCTCCAGCCCGACCAGGTGCGGGCCTGCCCGCCCTGCCGTCCCGGTGACGGGGCTGCGGTGCTGGCGTCGGTGCTCGGCGAGGTCGCCGCGGAGCTGCTCGACGGCGGCCTCGACGCCCTCGCCCGCGAGGTGGTCCAGCAGCTGCGGACGGCGGAGAAGGCCTACCGGCGGCTCGACGCCGACCTGCTGCTCGCCGAGGTGGGCGCGCTGCTGGACGCCACGCTGGGCCGGCTCGCCGGCGAGACCTCCGCGGCCGGCGGCTCCGAGGTCGCCGCGCTGGGCCGGCGGCGGGCCGAGCAGAACGTGCCGCTCGCCGTCGCGCTGCGCGGCCTCAGGACGGTGACGGCGGCCGTGTGGGGTGCGGTGGCCGCGCGCGCGGCGACCCGCCCCCACGAGGAGATGGCCGCCTGCCTGCAGGAGTCGGTCGGTCTCTGGGCGGTGCTCGACGAGCAGGCCGGCGAGCTGGCCCGCGGTCACGAAGCCGGGCTGACCGCGCTGCTGGACGCGGACCGCGAGCGGCGGCGCGTGCTGCTGGACGCCCTCGTGGACGGTCGGCTGGGGGAGTGGTCCCGGCTCGGCGGGAGCCTCATCCGGCTGGGGCTGCCCGAGGAGGGCCCCTACGTGGCGGTCTCGGCGGAGCCGGTGGCGGCCGGGGCGCCCGCGCTCCCCGGCGTCGAGGAGTTCCTGGCCGGCCACGGCGTGCGCTCCGCCTGGCGCACGACCGCGGACGGCGCGGTGGGCATCGTCGCGATCGGGGAGTGGCGGACGGTCACCTCCATCCGCGAGCTGCTCGGCGCGCTGGCGGCCGGCCGCGTCGGGCTCAGCCGCTCCTACGACGACGCGCTCCAGACCTCCACCGCGGTGGCGCGGGCCATGGTGGCCCGCCGCTGCCTGCCGGCGGGGGCGGTCGGGGTCACGGCGATCGACGACGACCCGGTGGCCGCCCTGCTCGCGTCGTCGGTCGAGACCTCGACGGAGGTCTCCCGGCTGCTCCTCGGCGCGGTGATGGAGCTGCCCGACGCCGAGCAGCAGACGCTGCTCGCCACGCTGGCCACCTGGCTGGCGACCAACGGGAACTCGACCGAGACGGGTCGGCTGCTGTTCTGCCACCGGAACACGGTGCGCAACCGCCTGGCCCGGCTGGAGCAGCTCAGCGGCCAGTCGCTAGAGGATCCGCGCAGCGTGGCGCGGCTGTTCGTGGCCGTGGAAGCACTCCGCCTCCTCGACCCGTCCGTCCTGGGTGACGCCGGCAGCTCATGAGCCCCGTTGTGCGCTCCGCATAACCGGACCCCTCGTGACAGTGGCAGCACGACTAGTGACTCCCATCACTGTGATGGAGCACACTTCGGCGCAGCGCGGAGAGCGCTCACGCACTGGGGAGGGCCCGTTCCGGGCCATCCGCCGTGCCGGCAGGTAACACGTCGAGGGGTGGACACATTGCGCGGACATTCGCACTGGGCGGGACGGTGGCGCCGGACAGGACGGGCCGTCGCTTCCGCAGGGATCGTCGGGCTGCTCATGGCGACAGCGGCCTGTGGTTCCGACGGTGGGGACAGCGGCAGCGGCGAGGAGGGCGCGGTCGTCGACGCCTCGGACGCCGGTGACCCGGTCGACGGTGGCGAGATCACCGTGGGCCTGGAGGCCGAGACCAACAGCTGGCTGCCCGGTACCGCCAACTTCGGCAACCCCGGGTACAACGTCGCCTACGCCATCTACGACCCGCTGATGAAGCGGACGTCCGAAGGCTCTCCCGAGCCGTACCTGGCCGAGTCGATGGAGCCGAACGAGGACCTCACCGTCTGGACGCTGAAGCTGCGGCCCGACGTCCAGTTCCACGACGGCACCCCGCTGGACGGGCAGGCCCTGAAGACCATCTGGGACACCTACCTCAAGGCTCCCGGGTCCAGGCTCGCGGCCGACCTCGCCGACGTGACGTCCCTGGACGTCGTGGACGAGCTCACGGTCACGTACACGTTGAAGGCGCCGAACGCCGCCTTCCCGGACCTGCTCACCGACCCCGCCGGCTGGCCCTTCTCGCCCACGGCCGCAGCGCAGTTCGGCGAGGAGGCCGGCTCGAACCCGGTCGGTACCGGTCCCTTCAAGTTCGTCAGCTGGCAGCGGGACAGCCAGCTGGTCGTCGAGAAGAACGAGAACTACTGGCAGGAGGGGCTCCCGCACCTCGACAAGATCACCTTCCGGCCGATCCCCGACGAGGACACCCGGCTGGCCAGCCTGCAGAGCGGTGACATCGACGCCCTGCAGTCGCTGCGGCAGAGCACGGTGGCGCGTGCCCGCGAGGTCGACGGCGTGGACAACTACGAGTTCCTCGGCAACAACACCGGTGGCTCGAACATCAACACCGGCAAGGCGCCGTTCGACGACCTGCGCGTGCGCAAGGCCATGGCGCTCGCCCTGGACCAGGACGCGCTGATCGAGGTCCTCGGTGGCACCGGGCTCACCCCGCCGTCCACCCAGTTCTTCGGGCCCAACGACCCGTACTACTCGGAGAAGGTGGCCGAGGAGTGGCCGTCGAACGACCCCGAGGAGGCTCAGAAGCTGTACGACGAGTACAAGAACGACCCGGCGCGCAGCGACGGCAAGCCGGTGGGTGAGGACATCTCCTTCACCTACACCTGCCCGCCGGACCCGAGCCTGAACGAGCTCTCCCAGCTCTACCAGTCGTTCTGGAACGCGCTGGGCATGCAGGTCGAGCTGGAGCAGGTGGAGCAGTCGGCCTACACCCAGCAGGTCATCGCCGGGGACTACGACGCGGGGTGCACCCGGCACGGCGCTGCCCGTGACCCGTACTACGTGTTCTTCCGGTCCTTCACGCCCGGCATCCCGAACGTCACCAAGTTCACCGACCCGGTGATCGACGAGAACCTGGCGATCATGCGCACGACGACGGACGTCGAAGAGCGCAAGGCCGCCGCCGAGGCGATCAGCATGGTGCTGGCCGAGCAGGTGCCCGTCACGTACACCGGCGGGACGCTCACGGTCATCGCGGTGCGGGACGTCGTCAAGAACGTCGACGGCTGGGTCTTCCCGGACGGCTCCGAGGGCAACGGCACGCCCGACGCCACGGCCATGTGGGGCCACGTCTGGACGACCGAGTAACGGCCTGACACACCACGGCGGCCCGGGCGGATCCTCGCCCGGGCCGCCCTGGCGTGTGCGGGCTAGCACACCGACCCCGCTGTGCGGACCGCCGGGGGTGACCGTCCGTGACGGTGGCGAGCCGCCCAATGACTCTCCGCACACTCCCGGGGACACTTCGACCAGGCGCTTCGTGCGCCCGCGCCTCGACGCGCCTGCCTCCCGGCTCGCCGTCGCGGTGACACGCAACGTGGTCGAGGAGTAAAGACATGCAGCAACACCGGCGCCCGATGAGAGGGCCGTGGAAGCGGGCCCTCGTCTCCGCGGGCCTCGTGGGTCTCCTGTTGGGCAGCGCAGCCTGCGGCAGCGGGGACGAGGACAGCAACGGGGACGCCGAGGCCGGCGCGGTCTCCGACGTCGCCGAGGCCGGGGACCCGGTCGACGGCGGTTCCATCACCGTCGGCCTGGAGGCCGAGACGAACAGCTGGCTGCCCAGCGAGGGCACGTTCAACCAGCCCGGCACGAACGTCGCCTACGCGATCTACGACCCGCTGATGCAGCGCACCGCGGACGGCGAGGTCCGGCCCTACCTGGCCGAGTCGATGGAGCCCAACGCCGAGCTGACCGCGTGGACGCTGAAGCTGCGCTCCGGCGTGCAGTTCCACGACGGCACCCCGCTGGACTCCGCGGCGCTGAAGACCGTCTTCGACGAGTACCTCAAGGCCCCCGCGTCGAAGGTCGCCGCCAGCCTGGCCGAGGTCTCCTCGATGGACGTGGTCGACGACCTCACCGTGACCTACCAGCTCACCGAGCCCAACGCGGCCTTCCCCGACGAGCTCGTGACCGCCGCGGGCTGGCCCTTCTCGCCGACCGCCGCCAAGGCCGCCGGTGAGGACGCCGGCGCCAACCCGGTGGGCACCGGCCCCTTCGTGTTCGACAGCTGGCAGCGCGACAGCCGGCTGGTCGTGAAGAAGAACGCGAACTACTGGCAGGAGGGCCTGCCGCACCTCGACGAGATCGTCTTCCGGCCGATCCCCGACGAGGACACCCGCCTGGCGTCCCTGCAGAGCGGTGACATCGACGTCATGCAGTCCCTGCGGCAGAGCACGGTGATCCGCGCCCGCGACCTCGAGGGCGTGAACAACTACGAGTTCCTCGGCAGCAACTCCGGTGGCTCGACGATGAACACCAGCCGGGCGCCGTTCGACGACGTCCGCGTCCGTCAGGCCCTGGCCCACGCCATGGACCAGGACGCGCTCATCGAGGTCCTCGGCGGCTCGGGCGTGACCCCGAAGCAGACGCAGTTCTTCAGCCCCGACAGCCCGTACTACTCGGCGGCGCTCGAGGAGTCGTACCCGGCGTACGACCTGGAGAAGGCCCAGGAGCTGTACGACGACTACATCAACGACCCGGAGCGCTCCGACGGCAAGCCGGTCGGCACCCAGCTCTCCTTCACCTTCCAGTGCCCGCCGGACCCGAGCCTCAACGAGCTGTCGCAGCTCTACCAGGCGTTCTTCGGTGCCCTGGGCGCCCAGGTCGAGCTGCAGCAGACCGAGCAGGCCGCCTGGATCCAGGACATGCTCGCCCGTGACTACGACATGGGCTGCACCCGTGTGGGCGCCGACCGCGACCCGTACATCGTGTTCTCGCAGGCCTTCACCGAGGGCCCGCTGAACATGACGGCGTTCCAGAGCCCGGAGATCGACGCGCAGCTGGACATCCTCAAGACCACGGTCGACACGGACGCCCGCAAGGCCGCCGTCGAGGCCATCGGCGAGGTGCTGAACGAGCAGGTCCCCAACACGTTCAGCGGCGGCACGCTGACCGTCATGGCCACCCGTGACGCGGTCAAGAACCTCGACGGCTGGGTCTTCCCGGACGGCGTCGAGGGCAACGGCGCGGCGTCGTCCCAGATCATGTGGGGCCACGCCTGGGTCACCGAGTGACCTGATCGGCAGCACACGAACGGCCCGGGCGAGCACCTCGCCCGGGCCGTTCGTGCGTCCAGCCCCCTCCCGGCAGCGGTCGCAGGTACGCCCGCAGCTCCGACCCAGCTGTGACGTAGATCACGGATCGGCAACATCGGGTGACGTGGATCACGAACACAGGCAGCATTCCCCACCGCGCGCTCAGGGCGCTGGCGCAACGACACCGGTCTCCGGCTCCGTCGCTGCGTGCCACGCAGCCGGTCGAGGAGGAATCACATGCGAGGACATCCGCGTCTGACGAAGGGTCCCTGGCGGCGCACGCTGGCGTCCATCGGGCTTGCAGGTCTCCTTCTGGGGACCGCCGCCTGCGGGGGTGGCGACGACTCCGGGGGGGACTCCTCGGCGCCGGAGGTCGGGTCCGACGACATCTCGGAGCAGGGCGACCCGGTCGAGGGGGGGTCCATCACGGTGGGCCTGGAGGCCGAGACCAACAGCTGGCTGCCCGGAACAGGATCCTTCTCCAACCCCGGCACCACGGTGGCCTATGCCCTCTACGACCCGCTGATGAAGCAGACGGCGGACGGCGAGGTGCGGCCGTACCTGGCGGAGTCGATGGAGCCGAACGAGGACTTCACCACCTGGACGCTGACGCTGCGTCCGGACGTGCAGTTCCACGACGGCACGCCGTTGAACGGGGACGCGCTCAAGTCCAACTTCGACGACCATCTCAAGGCCCCGGGGTCGAACGTTGCCAACTCGCTGGCCGATGTCGCGTCCCTGGACGTCGTGGACGACCTCACCGTGGAGTACAAGCTCAGCGCGCCGAACGCCGCGTTCCCGTCCGTGCTGACCGACTCGCCGGGGTGGCCGTTCTCGCCCACCGCTGCCGCGGCCGCCGGTGAGGACGCCGGTGCCAACCCCGTGGGCACCGGCCCGTTCAGGTTCGTCAGCTGGCAGCGGGACAGCAATCTGGTCCTGGAGAAGAACGAGAACTACTGGCAGGAGGGCCTGCCCTACCTCGACGGGATCACCTTCCGGCCGATCCCCGACGAGGACACCCGCCTGGCCTCGCTGCAGAGCGGCGACATCGACGTCATGCAGACCCTGCGGCAGGGCACGGTCGCGCGGGCCCGCGAGGCCGACGGCGTGGACAACTACGAGTACCTGGGCAACAACAGCGGCGGCTCGATCATCAACACCACCGTGCCGCCGTTCGACGACCTCCGGGTGCGCCAGGCGCTGGCCTACGCGATCGACCAGCCGGCGCTCATCGACGTCATCGGGGGCACGGGGCTGACCCCGGAGGCCACCCAGTACTTCAGCCCGGACAGCCCGTTCTACTCGGAGGAGGCGGCGGAGGCCTTCCCGACCTTCGACACCGAACGGGCGCAGGAGTTCTACGACGACTACGTCAACGACCCGCAGCGCTCCGACGGTCAGCCGGTCGGGACCGACCTCTCCTTCACCTACAACTGCCCGCCGGACCCGAGCCTGAACGAGCTCTCCCAGCTCTACCAGTCGTACTGGAGCGCTCTCGGCATGCAGGTGGAACTCAACACGGTGGAGCAGGCGGCCCACATCCAGAACGGCATCGCGAAGGACTACGAGGTGCAGTGCTGGCGGGTCGGCGAGGAAGGGGATCCGTACAACACGCTGAAGGACGCCTTCACCCCGGGCCCGCTGAACTTCACCGGGTACAGCAGCCCGGCGATCGACGAGGGCCTGGAGACCCTGCGCACGACTGCGGACCTCGAGGCGCGCAAGGCCGCGGTGGCGGACATCAGCATGGACATCAGCGAGAACGTCCCGAACCTCTTCACCGGCTACACGCTCACCGACGTCGCGGTGCGGGATGCGGTGAAGAACGTCGACGGCTGGGAGTTCCCGGACGGCACGGCGGGTGACGGCGTCCCGGGTGCGACCACCATGTGGGGGTTCGTCTGGGTGACCGACTGATCCGGATCTGATCGGTGGCCCGGGGGAGCGGCAGACCCCCGGGCCACCGCGCTCCCCGGGGTCACCACGGCCACCGCGCGGCGCACCCGTTCGTGATAGAGCGACAACAACTAGTGACGTGGCTCACCCGCGTAGTGCACACTCCGTCCGCGCTCACGGAGCGCGCGCGACGACGAACGGCCGGTGGCCGGCGTCGGCGCGTCGGCACGCACACGGTCGGGGAGAAAACACATGCGAGGACTTCGGCGCCCGTCGAGAGGCCCGTGGACGCGGGCGCTCGCCGCTGCAGGGCTGGTGGGTGTCCTGCTGGGCACCGCCGCCTGCGGTGGCGGGGACGGTGACGGGAACGGAGGCGCCGCACCCGGCGCGCAGTCCGACGGCGGCGAGGCCGGCGATCCGGTCGACGGTGGCTCGATCACCGTCGGCCTGGAGGCGGAGACCAACAGCTGGCTCCCGGGCGAGGGCACGTTCAACCAGCCGGGCCTCAACGTGGCCTACGCGATCTACGACCCGCTGATGCAGCGGGCGGAGGACGGCGAGGTCCGGCCCTACCTGGCCGAGTCGCTGGAGTCCAACGAGGACCTCACCGAGTGGACGCTGACGCTGCGTCCGGACGTGCAGTTCCACGACGGCACGCCGCTGAACGCGCAGGCGCTCAAGACGGTGTTCGACACCTACCTGAAGGCGCCGACGTCCCGCGTGGCCGCGACGCTGTCCGAGGTGAACTCCCTCGACGTCGTCGACGACCTGACCGTCGTCTACAAGCTGGCCGAGACGAACGCGGCGTTCCCCGACATCCTCACCGGTGCCTCGGGCTGGCCGTTCTCGCCCGACGCGGCCGCCGCGGCCGGCCCGGACGCCGGGGCCAACCCGGTCGGCACCGGTCCGTTCGTGTTCGAGAGCTGGCAGCGCGACAGCCGGCTGGTGCTGAAGAAGAACGCCGACTACTGGCAGCCGGGTCTGCCGCACCTCGACGAGCTGGTCTTCCGGCCGATCCCTGACGAGGACACCCGCCTGGCGTCGCTGCAGAGCGGTGACATCGACGTCATGCAGAGCCTCCGGCAGGGCACGATCCTCCGGGCGCGCGAGCTGGACGGCGTCAGCAACTACGAGTGGCTCGGCAGCAACTCCGGTGGCACGACGGTGAACACCAGCCGGGCGCCGTTCGACGACGTCCGCGTGCGCCAGGCCCTGGCCCACGCGCTCGACCAGGAGGCCCTGATCGAGGTCCTCGGTGGCGCCGGCGTCACGCCGCCCTCGACGCAGTTCTTCAGCGAGGACTCGCCGTACTACTCGGAGAAGGTCGCCGAGGCGTACCCGGAGTACGACCTGGCGAAGGCGCAGGAGCTCTACAACGACTACATCGACGACCCGGACCGCAGCGACGGCCTGCCCGTCGGGACGCCGCTGTCGTTCACGTTCCAGTGCCCGCCGGACCCGAGCCTCAACGAGCTCTCCCAGATCATCCAGGCCTTCTGGAGTGCACTGGGGGCGCAGGTCGAGCTCGAGCAGACCGAGCAGGCGGCCTGGATCCAGCAGATGCTGTCCCGCGACTACGAGACCGGCTGCACCCGCGTCGGTGGGGACAACGACCCGTACATCCTGCTGAGCCAGGCCTTCCAGGAGGGCCCGCTGAACATGACGGCCTTCCAGAGCCCGGAGATCGACGAGCAGCTGGACATCCTGAAGGCCACCGCCGACCTCGACGAGCGCAAGAAGGCCATCGAGGCCATCGGTCTGGTCCTCAACGAGAACGTCCCCAACACCTTCGCGGGCGGGACGCTGACCGTGATGGCCGCGCGTGACGCGGTCAAGAACATGGACGGGTGGGTCTTCCCGGACGACATCCAGGGCAACGGCGCCGCGAACGCCAGCGCCATGTGGGGCCATGTCTGGGTGACCGACTGACCCACAGCACCTCCTGCACGACACCGCACCACGCAGCGGCCCGGGCGAGCTCCTCGCCCGGGCCGCTGCGCCGTCGTGGAGAACCCCCGGTGATCCCGCGACGACAGCTAGTGACGCAGCTCACTCCATGGGTCAGACTCCGTCCGCGCGCCACGGGCGCGTGCGCAGCGGGGGCGCCGTCCGATGGCCGCCGTCGCCGCGCCGGACGGCATCTCGGTCGGGAAGTGGGCACACATGCGAGGACATCGGCGTCCGACGGCGGGCTCGTGGCAGCGGGCCGCTGTCGCCGCAGGGCTGGTCGTCCTGCTGCTCGGCACTGCCGCCTGTGGTGGCGACGGCGACGGTGGGGGGAGCACCGGCGCCGAGGACCCGCAGGAGGGCGCGGTCGTCGAGATCTCCGAGCAGGGCGAGCCGGTCGACGGGGGCGAGATCGTCGTCGGGCTGGAGGCGGAGACCAGCAGCTGGCTCCCCGGCAGGGGGACCTTCAACCAGCCCGGTGTCAACGTCGCCTACGCCCTGTACGACCCGCTCATGCACCGGACGGAGGACGGCGACGTCGAGCCGTACCTGGCCGAGTCGATGGAGCCGAACGCCGACCTCACCGAGTGGACGCTGACGCTCCGGCCGGGCGTGCGGTTCCACGACGACACACCGCTGGACGCGCAGGCGCTGAAGACGATCTTCGACGACTACCTCACCGCCCCGGGGGCCAACACCGCCGCCTCGCTGGACGAGGTCACCTCGCTGGACGTCGTCGACGAGCTGACCGTCGTCTACCGGCTGGTGGAGGCGAACGCCGCGTTCCCCGTGCTGCTCATCTCCTCCCCGGGATGGCCGTTCTCGCCGACGGCCGCGGCGGCGGCCGGCGAGGACGCCGGTGCCCGCCCGGTGGGCACCGGCCCGTTCCGGTTCGTCAGCTGGCAGCGCGACAGCCAGCTCGTCGTGGAGAAGAACGAGGACTACTGGCAGCCGGGGCTGCCGCACCTGGACCGGATCACCTTCCGGCCGATCCCGGACGAGGACACCCGGCTGGCCAGCCTGCAGAGCGGTGACGTCGACGTGATGCAGTCGCTGCGGCAGAGCACGGTGATCCGCGCGCGCGACCTCGACGGCATCGACAACTACGAGCACCTCGGCAGCAACTCCGGCGGCGGCACGGTCAACACGAGCAAGCCGCCGTTCGACGACGTCCGGGTCCGGCAGGCCCTCGCCCACGCGCTCGACCAGGAGGCCATCATCGAGGTCCTCGGCGGAGCGGGCGTCACGCCTCCGACCACGCAGTTCTTCAGCGAGGACAGCCCCTACTGGTCGGCGAAGGTGGCCGAGGCCTACCCGGCGTACGACGTCGAGAAGGCGCAGGAGCTGTACGACGACTACATCAACGACCCGGACCGCTCCGACGGCCTGCCGGTGGGCACCCAGCTGTCCTTCACCTACAGCTGCCCGCCGGACCCCAGCCTCAACGAGGTGGCCCAGCTGGTCCAGTCGCTCTACGGCGCGCTCGGGGCCCAGGTCGAGCTCGAGCAGGTGGAGCAGGCGACCTGGATCCAGAAGATGCTGGCGCGGGACTACGACACCGGGTGCACCAGGGTGGGTGCCGACAGCGACCCGTTCATCGTGTTCGACGCCGCCTTCACCGAGGGGCCGCTGAACATGACGGCGTTCCAGAGCCCGGAGATCGACGTACAGCTCGACATCCTGCGGACCACCACCGACCTGGCCGCGCGCAAGGCGGCCGTCGAGGAGATCGGGCTGGTGGTCAACGAGAACGTGCCCAACACCTTCAGTGGCGGGACGCTGACCGTCATGGCGGGGCGCGAGGCGGTCAAGAACCTGGCCGGATGGATCTTCCCGGACGGGACGACGGGCAACGGAGCGGCCAGCGCACAGGTCATGTGGGGGCACGTCTGGCTGGCCGGGTGACCCGCGCTGGGCGCCCCGGCGGGAGCGCACAGGGACGTTGTGCGCATCGCATAGTTCGACACCCGACGAGAGTGGCGAGCCGCCTAGTGACGCAGCCCACTCCCGTAGGACAGACTCCGAGCACGCGCTGTGGGCGCTCGCACATCGACGCGCCGTTCGCCGGCCTGTCGCTGTGCCGGCACGCAAGAACCTCAAGGAGTAATTACATGCGAGTACATCGGCGCCCGATGAGAGGTCCGTGGAAACGGGCCCTCGCATCCGTGGGCCTCGTTGGTCTCCTGCTCGGCAGCGCCGCCTGCGGTGGTGGCTCCGAGGACGGGAACGGGGACGCCGAGGCCGGCGCGGTGAACGAAGCCGTCGAGGCCGGTGACCCGGTCGAGGGTGGCACGATCACCGTCGGGCTCGAGGCCGAGACGAACAGCTGGATGCCCCACGAGGGCACGTTCAACCAGCCCGGCCTCAACGTCGCGTACGCCATCTACGACCCGCTGATGCAGCGCTCCGCCGACGGCGAGGTCCGCCCCTACCTCGCCGAGTCGCTCGAGCCGAACGCCGACCTCACGGAGTGGACGCTGAAGCTCCGCTCCGGCGTGCAGTTCCACGACGGCACGCCGCTGAACGCCGAGGCGCTCAAGACGATCTTCGACACCTACCTGAAGAGCACCGGGTCGCGGCTCGCCGCCCAGCTGGCCCAGGTGACCTCGCTCGACGTCGTCGACGACCTCACCGTCGTCTACAAGCTGACCGAGACCAACGCCGCCTTCCCCGACCTCCTCGTGGGCGCCTCGGGCTGGCCGTTCTCGCCGACCGCCGCGGCCGCTTCCGGCCCCGACGCCGGCGCCAACCCGGTCGGCACCGGTCCCTTCGTGTTCGAGAGCTGGCAGCGCGACAGCCGCCTGGTCGTGAAGAAGAACGCAAACTACTGGCAGGACGGCAAGCCCTACCTGGACGAGATCGTGTTCCGGCCGATCCCCGACGAGGACACCCGCCTGGCGTCCCTGCAGAGCGGTGACATCGACGTCATGCAGTCGCTCCGGCAGAGCACCGTCATCCGGGCCCGCGACCTCGAGGGCGTCAACAACTTCGAGCACCTGGGCAGCAACTCCGGTGGCCTGACGCTCAACACCAGCCGCGCGCCGTTCGACGACATCCGCGTCCGGCAGGCCCTGGTGCACGCCGTGGACCAGGAGGCCCTGATCGAGGTCCTCGGCGGTTCCGGCGTCACGCCCCCGCAGACGCAGTTCTGGAGCCCCGACAGCGCCTGGTACTCCGAGAAGGTCGCCGAGTCCTACCCGGGCTACGACCTCGAGAAGGCGCAGGAGCTGTACGACGACTACATCAACGACCCGGAGCGCAGCGACGGCCAGCCCGTCGGCACGCCGCTGTCGTTCATGTTCCAGTGCCCGCCGGACCCGAGCCTCAACGAGCTGTCCCAGCTCTACCAGGCGCTGTGGCAGGCGCTGGGCGCGCAGGTCGAGCTGCAGGCGACCGAGCAGGCCGCCTGGATCCAGGACATGCTGGCCCGCGACTACGACACCGGCTGCACCCGCGTCGGCGCCGACCGCGACCCGTACCTGGTCTTCGACGACGCCTTCACCGAGGGGCCGCTGAACATGACCGCCTTCCAGAGCCCGGAGATCGACGAGCAGCTGGAGATCCTGCGGACGACGACCGACGTCGACGCCCGCAAGGCCGCGGTCGAGGAGATCGGCCTGGTCCTGAACGAGAACGTCCCCAACGCCTTCAGCGGCGGCACCCTGACGGTGCTGGCCACGAAGGAGGCCATCCGCAACCTGGACGGCTGGACGTTCCCGGACGGCACCGAGGGCAACGGTGCCAATGCCTCCACGGCCATGTGGGGCCACGTCTGGCGAGTGGAGTAGACGCCCGTGTATGTCCTACGCAGGCTCCCGTCGCTCATCGCCACCCTGCTGGCGGTGTCGATCCTGACCTTCCTGATGACCAGCCTGCTGCCCGGTGACCCGGCGCTGCAGATCCTGGGTGCGGAGAACGCGACGCCCGAGGCGATCGCGGCCGTCCGCAGCGAGCTGAGCCTCGACGACCCCCTCCCGGTGCGCTACCTGCACTGGATCGGGGACGCCCTGACCGGCGACTTCGGTCGCTCCTACCGGACGAACGAGCCGGTCAGCCAGGCGATCATCGAGCGACTGCCCGTCACCGCGGAGATCGGCCTCCTCGCCATCGTCATCGCGCTGGCGATCGCCATCCCGGTCGGGATGCTGTCGGCCTACCGGGCCGGCACCCGCACCGACAAGGTGATCAGCAGCACCAGCTTCGGCCTCCTCGCGGTGCCGAACTTCATGGTGGCGATCCTGCTCATCCTGGTGTTCGCCGTGTGGCTGGGCGTCCTGCCCGCGACCGGCTGGGTGAACTTCACCGACAACCCGGTGCAGAACCTCAGGTCGGCGTTGCTGCCGGCGTTGTCGCTGGCGATCGCCGAGATGGCGGTCTACACCCGGCTCCTCCGCACGGACATGATCGCGACGTTGCAGCAGGACTTCGTGACCATGGCCCGGGTGAAGGGCGTCTCCAACCGGCGGATCCTCTTCCGGCACGCACTGCGCCCGTCGTCGTTCTCGCTGTTGACGGTGGCCGGCGTGCAGGTCGGAGCGATCATCGGTGGGTCGGTCGTCATCGAGACCCTGTTCGCGGTGCCCGGCGTCGGTCGCCTCCTGCTGGAGGCCGTGCTGGTGCGCGACCTCCTCATGGTGCAGGGCGTCGCGCTGGTGATCGCCGTCAGCTACGTCGTCGTGAACTTCACCGTCGACATCCTTTACTCGTACCTGGACCCGAGGATCTCGCATGGACGCAGTTCGGCAAGAGTTTGATCCGCCGCGCACGACCCACGGCAACGCGGCTCAGGGCGACGTGAGCACCCCGATGCCCAACCTGGGTGCCCCGCACCCAGGGGCGCCCGACGGGGCAGGACCGATCGACGGCGGGACGGGGGCGGTCGCAGAGGCCGTCGCCGGTCCGCCCGCCAAGAAGAAGCGCGGTTTCGGCGTCACCTTCTGGCTGGCGGTCACCTGGCTGGTGGCGGTGCTCGTCTGCGCCGTCTTCGCCAACATCCTGCCGGTCAAGGACCCGCTGGTCCCTGACGTGCTCAACAAGCTGGCCTACCCCGGCCCCGAGCACTGGCTGGGCACCGACGGCCTGGGCCGCGACACCCTGGCCCGCCTGGTCCACGGTGCGCGCGTCTCGGTGACGATCAGCGTCACGGCCGTCGCCATCGGCATGGTCGTCGGCGGTTTCATCGGCATCATCGCGGGCTTCTTCCGCGGCAAGCTCGAGACCGTCCTGATGACGATCATCAACATCATCCTGGCGTTCCCGGCGCTCGTCCTGCTGCTCGTGCTGCTGGCGTTCGTCGGCCGGAGCCTGGTCGTGATCTCGCTGATCGTCGGCTTCCTGTCGATCCCGATCTACACCCGTGTGGCGCGGGCGACGACGCTCGCCGTCGCCGAGCGCGAGTTCGTCCGAGCCTCCCGGACGATGGGCGCGAAGAACTCCCGGGTGCTCGCACGGGAGATCCTGCCCAACGTGGTGCTCCCGGTGGCCGCGTTCGGCCTGGTCGCGATGGGTGTGGTGATCGTCCTGGAAGGGACGCTCGCCTTCCTCGGACTCAGCGTCCAGCAGCCGGCACCCACCTGGGGCGGGATGATCTTCGACGGCAAGCGGTACCTCAGCGAGGCCCCGCACGTCGTCCTCATCCCCTCCATCGCCATGTTCCTCACGGTGCTGTCGCTGAACCTGGTCGGCGACTCGCTCCGCACCCGCTTCGATGTCCGAGGGAGCAACCTGTGACCAACGCACAGTTGGCAGGCCGAGCGAACGAGCCGCTTCTCGAAGTGGACGACCTGCGCACCTACTTCGACACCCCGCGCGGGATCGTGAAGGCGGTGGACGGCGTCTCGCTCCGGGTCGACCGGGGAAAGACGCTCGGCGTCGTCGGTGAGTCCGGTTCGGGCAAGACCGTGCTCTCGCGGTCGATCATGAACCTGCTCCCCAAGACGAACACCATCCGCGAGGGCTCCGTGCGCTTCGAGGGTCGTGAGCTCACGACCATGAAGAACAAGGAGATGCGCACCATCTGGGGCGCCGAGATGGCGATGGTCCTGCAGGACCCGATGACCTCGCTCAACCCGGTCACCAAGATCGGCGAGCAGATCACCGAGTCCCTGGGGATCCACCTGAACGAGAAGGGCAAGGTCGCCAAGGCGCACGCCGTCGAGCTGCTCAAGTCCGTCGGCATCCCGGCGGCGGAGCGGCGGCTGGGGGAGTACCCGCACCAGCTCTCCGGCGGCATGCGGCAGCGCGTCACCATCGCGATCGCGCTGGCCTGCAGCCCCAAGCTCCTGGTCGCCGACGAGCCGACGACGGCGCTGGACGTCACCGTCCAGCGCCAGATCCTGGACCTGCTGGAGTCCCAGCAGACCCAGCGCAACATGGGGCTGATCATCATCACCCACGACCTCGGCGTGGTCGCCGGGCGAGCGGACGAGATCGCCGTCATGTACGCGGGCCGCATCGTCGAGCGGGCCCCCACCCGTGAGCTGTTCGCCCGCAACCGGCACCCCTACACCGAGGGGCTGCTGCGGTCGATCCCGCGGCTCCACCAGCCGAGCCACTCCAGGCTGCAGGCCATCCCGGGCCGGCCGCCGGACCTCGTGGACCCGCCGGCGGGCTGTCCGTTCGCCCCGCGCTGCAACTACGCGCAGGACAAGTGCCTGACGGAGACGCCGGTGCTCGCACCGCACGCCGCCGGGCACGAGGCGGCCTGCCACTTCCCGGTCGGGACGACCGCCGGTCAGGAAGCGCTCGCGCGCAACGTGGCCGCCGGGCGCACCGCTGCCGGCACCCCCCTGGACAGCACGGTTCTCGCAACGGCAGGAGCAGCCTGATGGCCGGCACCGGTACCGCCCACCTCCGGGACCGGGACGACATCGTCCTGCGTGTCGAGGGTCTGGTGGTGGAGTTCCCGCTGGAGAAGGGGCAGAAGGTCCACGCCGTCTCGGGCATCAGCTTCGACATCGCCAAGGGCGAGACGCTGGGTCTGGTCGGCGAGTCCGGCTGCGGCAAGTCGACGACCGGCCGGGCGATCATGCAGGCGCCCCGGCCGACCAGCGGCAAGATCATCTTCGACGAGAAGGACCTGAGCTCGCTCAGTGCCGACGAGCTCCGGCGCAGCCGCACCAAGCTGCAGATGATCTACCAGGACCCGATCTCGTCGCTGAACCCGCGGCGCCGGGTCAAGGACATCGTCGCCGAGGGCCTGTCGATCTGGGAGGGCAAGGACAGCAGCGACCCCCGGGTCGACCAGATGCTGGCCGAGGTCGGGCTCGACCCGGAGCGGGCCGGCTCGCGCCGGCCGCACGAGATGTCCGGTGGTCAGTGCCAGCGGGTGTCGATCGCGCGCTCGCTGATCATGCGGCCGGAGGTGCTGATCTGCGACGAGCCGGTGTCCGCGCTGGACGTCTCGGTGCAGGCGCAGATCCTCAACCTGCTCGAGGACCTCAAGGCCGAGTTCGAGCTCACGATGGTCTTCATCGCCCACGACCTGGCCGTGGTGAAGAACATCAGCGACCGCGTCGCGGTGATGTACCTCGGCAAGATCTGCGAGGTCGCACCCTCGGACCAGCTCTACGCCGGGCCGGCGCACCCGTACACGGCTGCGTTGCTGGCCTCCATCCCGGAGCCGGACCCGGACGCCAAGCACAGCGACGCCGGACTGGTCGGCGAGCTCCCCTCACCGGTCAACCCGCCGTCGGGCTGCCGGTTCCGCACCCGCTGCCCGCGGGCGGCGGACCTGTGCGCGGCCGAGGAGCCGCAGATGCGTGAGGTGGCGCAGGGCCAGTTCGTGGCCTGCCACTTCCCGCTCGTGGGGGAGCAGGCTCCCGAGGGCAACCGGGAGCTGGCCTCGGCGCCTGCCTGATCGCACTCAGCACGACAGCACGACCCGCGGCCGGGTGGACCAGGAGACTGGTCCACCCGGCCGCGGCCGTTCGCGCGGGACTCAGGCCCGGGCGACCCGGTCGGTGAGCGCGAGGACGTGCTCCCACGCGTCCCGGCATGCGTCGCTCCAGTCGCCGTAGGCGCGGTCGAAGAACGAGTGCGGCGCCCCCTCGTAGACCTGGGCGTCCACCTCGGCACCGGCGCCGCGCATCGTCTCGGCCAGGGCCAGCTGGGCCTCGACGGGGGTCGCGGAGTCCGCGCCGGCGATGAGCATCACCGTGGGCAGGTGCGCGCGCTCCGCGGCGTCCCCGACCATCGAGGGGCGGCCGTAGAAGCCCGCGCACCCCGCCAGGCCGAGGTCCCCGCCGGACTGCCGCCAGGAGTGGCTCCCGCCGAAGCAGAAGCCCACGGTGACCACGGGCAGGTCGGCACCGTGCCGGGCACGCAGCTCGGCCATGGCAGCGACGATGTCGGCGTCGATGCCCGCCGTCGTCGTCTGCGGGATGTGCTCCTGCCAGCCGAAGTCCTCACCGCGCGTGCCGCCCTCCGGCAGGCCCGCCGTGCGGCCGAACCAGTCGACGGCGACCGCGGCGACGCCGGCCTCGGCGAAGCGCTCGGCCAGCGCCACGTAGTAGGGGTGCAGGCCGCGGATGTCGGGCAGCACGACGACCCCGGCACCCGGTGTGCCGGCCGGTGCGGCGTACGCGGCGGTGAACTGCGTGCCGTCGGCGGAGGTCAGGGTGAGGGAGGCCCGTTCGGCGACCTCGCCGCTGCGCGGTGGGGCGGGGGGACGGCTGTCGTGGTCATGGCACATGCCCTCGTTCTAGCCGGTCCGCCGCCCACCCGCCCGCCGGGAACGCAACGACCCCCGCGCCGGCCCGGGGGCCGACGCGGGGGTCGCAGGTGCGCGGTGGCGTCAGGCGAGCAGCTTCTCGGCCACGGCGTCCCAGCGCTCGGTCGGGGTGCCGAACAGCAGGCTCGTGGACTTGGCCCGGCGGTAGTACAGGTGGGCGTCGTGCTCCCACGTGAACGCGATGCCGCCGTGCAGCTGGATGGAGTCGGAGGCCGCGATCCAGTAGGCCTCCGAGCAGTACGCCTTCGCCAGGTCCACCGAGATGGCGGCGTCGTCGGCGCCCTCGGCCAGCGCCCACAGGGCGTAGTAGGCCGCGGAGCGGGCGGACTCGACCTCGAGCAGCATGTCGGCGCAGCGGTGCTTGACGGCCTGGAAGCTGCCGACCGGACGGCCGAACTGGAAGCGGATGTTCACGTACTCGACGGTGCGCTCGAGGCAGCGCTGGGCGCCGCCGACCTGCTCGGTGGCCAGCAGGACGACCGCGATCTGCATCAGGCGGGGGACGAGCGTCGCGGCGTCGCCCTCGGCGCCGATGAGCCGCGCCGGGGTGCCGGAGAAGCCGACCTCGGCGAGCTTGCGGGTCATGTCCAGGGTGTCCAGCGACCGGCGGGTGACGCCGGCGGCGTCGCCCTCGACCGCGAAGACGCTGGGGCCGCCCGGGGCCTGCGCGACGACCAGCAGCAGCGAGGCCGTGGTGCCGTCCAGGACGTAGGACTTCTGGCCCTCGAGGGTCCAGCCGTCGCCGGCCGCGGTGGCGGTGGTCGACAGGTTGTCGGCCGTCCACTTCCCATCGGCCTCGGCCAGCGCGACGGTCGCGATGGTCGAGCCGTCGGCGATGCCCGGGAGGAGGTCGGCCTTGGCCTGCTGGTCGTCCGACAGCTGGAGCAGGTTGGCGCCGAGGACGGTGGCCAGGTACGGCGCGGGCAGCAGCGCGCGGCCCATCTCCTCGGTCACCAGCGCGGTCTCGAGGATGCCGAAGCCGGAGCCACCGAACTCCTCCGGGATGGCCAGGCCCTGCAGGCCGAGCTGCTCGGCCATCTGCTTCCAGACGGCGGCGTCGTAGCCCTCCTCGGTCTCCATGAGGCGGCGGACCTCCTCGGAGGAGGCCTTGGTCTCGAGGAAGCGGCGCAAGGTCCGGCGCAGCTCTTCCTGCTCCTTGTCGAAAGCCATCAGCATGGGGTGAACCTCTCAGAAGTGGTGCGGGTTGGACAAGATCTGCGCACGGTGGGGTGCGCCGTCGTGCGGGGCGTCAGTTGCCGAAGTCCCAACCGCCCTCGGTGGCGTACCGGTCGAGGACGTGCTTGGCGATCAGCACCTTGTGCACCTCGTCCGGTCCGTCGGCGAGACGCAGGGTGCGCGCGCCGAGGTACATGCTGGACAGCGGCAGGTCGCTGGAGACCCCGGCCGCTCCCCACACCTGGATGGCCCGGTCGACGACCCGGGAGTAGGCCGCGGGCACGAACACCTTGATCGACGAGATGTCGGTGCGGGCGCCCCGGTCGTTCCGGGCGACGCGCTCGGCGGCCTGGATGGTCATCAGGCGGGCGGCGCTGATGTCCATGTAGCTGTCGGCGATGAAGCCCTGGACGAACTGCTTGTCCTGGAGCGGCCCGCCGTGGACCGTGCGGGTGGTGGCCCGCTCGACCATGAGGTCGAAGGCGCGCCACATCTGCCCGATCGAGTTCATGCAGTGGAAGACGCGGCCGGCGCCGAGCCGGTCCTGGGCGGCCTGGTGGCCCTGGCCGACGGCGCCCAGCAGGTTCTTCGCCGGCACGCGCACGTTCTCGTAGCGGACCTCGACGTGGTCCGACGTCGGTCGGCCCCAGATGCCGACCCCGCGGACGATGTTCACCCCGGGGGTGTCGGTCGGCACGATGAGCTGGGCCATCTGGCCCCGGCCGGTCGCGGGGTCGTGGTCGGCGTCCACGACGCGGGTCATGACGATGAAGAAGTCCGCGGCGATGCCGTTGGAGGTGAACCACTTGTGCCCGTTGAGCACCAGGTCGTCGCCGTCCCGCACCGCGGTCGTGGTGAGCGAGCGCGGGTCCGAGCCGGGGTTCTCCGGCTCGGTCATCGAGAAGCCGGACTCCATCTCGCCCTCGACGAGCGGGCGGAGCCACTGCTCCTTCTGCTCCTCGGTGCCGTACTTGAGCAGAATCTTCTGGTTTCCCGAGTTGGGCGCGACGACGCCGAACAGGGCAGCGGCGCCGGTGGCGTAGGCGAGCACCTCGTTCATGTACGCGTGGGCGAGGAAGTCCAGCCCCATGCCGCCGTACTCCGGCGGCAGGTGCGGCGCCCAGAGGCCCGCCTTCCGCACCTTCTGCTTGATCTGCTCGCGGAGCTCCTTGGCCTCGACGACGGCCGGCTCGGTCTCCACGGAGCCGCCGCGGGCGGAGCGCCAGAGCGCGCGCTCGTTGGGGAGGATGTCGTCGTTGACGATCTCGGCCGTGCGCATCCGGATGTCGTTGATGCGCTCGTCGAGCGTCGGGATCGGGCGGACGGTCAGAGGCATGGGAGGTCCTCTCAGGCGTCCGTGCCGGCGGCGACCTGCTGGCGGAAGTTCTCCCGCAGGACGCGCTTGGACAACTTGCCGGACGGCGTCCGCGGCAGTTCCTCGACGAAGTCGACCGTGCGCGGGCACTTGAAGTGCGCCAGCCGCTCGCGGGCCCAGGTCTGCAGCTCCTCGGCGAGCGTCGGGGAGGCCTCGTACCCGGGCTGCAGCTCGACCACGGCCTTCACCGACTCGCCCCACTCCGGGTCGGGCACGCCGATGACGCCGACGTCGCCGACCGAGGGGTGGGTGATCAGCACCGCCTCGACCTCGGCCGGGTACACGTTCACCCCGCCGGAGATGATCAGGTCGACGCTGCGGTCGGTGAGGAACAGCCAGCCCTCCTCGTCGAGGTAGCCGACGTCGCCGAGGGTGTAGTAGTCCCCGAGGTAGGAGGACGAGGTCTTGTCCTCGTCGCCCAGGTACACGAACCGGCCGGTGTCGGGTGCCCGCAGGTAGATGGTGCCCGGCACGCCGGCGGGGAGGTCCTCGCGCGCGTCGTCGAGGATCCGGATGTGCCCCGGGGTCGGGTGCCCGACGGTGCCGGGCCGCGCCAGCCACTCCTCGGGACCGACCACGGAACCGAAGCCCTCGGTCGCCGCGTAGTACTCCCACGCGATGGGGCCGAGCCAGTCCATGAGTGCCTGCTTGACCGGCACCGGGCAGGGCGCGGCGCCGTGCCAGATGTTGCGCAGGCTGCTCAGGTCGTACCGGTCCTTGACCTCCTGGGGCAGCGAGATCATCCGGTGGAACATCGTGGGCACCAGGTGGGTGTGGGTGATCCGGTGCCGCTCGACGAGCCGCAGGGTCTCCTCGGCGTCCCACTTGTCCATGAGCACGACTCCGGCGCCCCGGGACAGCGGCATGCTGAGCGAGAAGAGCAGCGGTGCCGAGTGGTACAGCGGGCCGGTCACCAGGTTCAGGTCCTGCCCGGGCACGTAGGCGGAGGCCTCGGCGACGAGCGTGGCCAGCTCGGAGGCGCCGGCCCCGCTGGGCGGCGCCGGCGGGCGGTGCACGCCCTTGGGGCGGCCGGTGGTGCCCGAGGTGTAGGCCATCGTGGTGCCGAGGACCGGGTCCGCGATGTTCTCGCCGGACTCGGCGGCCAGGGCCTGCTCGTAGTCCTCGAAGCGGTCGTGCGTGCCGTCGACGACGAGCAGCGCACGGGCGTCGACGCCGTCCACTGCCTCGCCCACGGTGTCGGTGAAGCGGCCGTCGACGACGACGGCGCGGGCTCCGCAGTCGCGCAGGATGTAGTTGATCTCGTCGGCGGTGAGGTGCCAGTTGACCGGCGTGAGCCGGAGCCCGGTGCGCTGCGCGGCGTAGAGGGTCTCGATGAACTCGGGCCGGTTGGAGCTGATGAGGGCGATCGAGTCGCCGGCCTGCAGGCCGCGGGCCCGGAGGGCGCGGGCCAGCTGGTTGGTGCGGGCGTTGAGCTCGGCGAAGGTCCGGTCACCCTGGGCGGAGAAGACGGCGCGCGCGTCGGGCTGGACCGAGGCCCAGAAGGCGCTCAGCATGCCGGTGGCGGCGGCCTGGGCGGCCAGCGCGGCGGCGTCGGGCTGGCCGGCGGGCGGCGCTGCGGTGTCCTGAGCTGCAGTGTCCCGAGCTGCGGTGTCCCGAGCTGCGGTGTCCGAGGACGTGGTGGGCGGCATGCTGTCTCCTGTCGTGGACTTCGTTGGCCAGTGACGGGCGCGCGTTGCGGTCTCGCGGTAGGAGTCGAGGGCACGCCCCCACGCGCCGAACCCCGCGCGCGCGGCGGGGACGTCGTCGGGGGCGAGGTGGGCGGACAGCTCCTGCAGCCGGGCCGCGGCGGTGCGGTCGGCGGAATCGAGCACGGCCTGGCCGCGCTCGGTGACGACATGGGTGACGTGCCGGCGGTCGGCCGGGTCGGTGCCGCGCTCGACCAGGCCCCGGGCGACCAGGCCGTCGACGAGCGCGGTGACGCTGGGACGGCTCACGACCAGCCGGCGGGCCAGCGTGGAGGCGTTCACGGACCCCTCGGAGAGGAGGCTCAGCAGCCGGTACTGCGGCAGGCTCAGGTCGCAGTCGGCGAGGGCCACCTCCACGAACCGGGCGAGGCGGGCGACCGTCCGCGCTCCGGTGGGCGTGGCTTCCATCACAGCCGCTAACCATTCAGGGTTCGAAGTTCTTTTGCAAGAGGCTCGGCGCACTCCGGTGTGGACGTGGCGTGACCGAGAGGTGACGCAGGCCACTGTTCGCCAGTAGGGTTCCGGCGTCGCGAGTCGTCGGGTCGAGGGGTGTGGGCCGGTGCGGACGAGCGGGCAGTCGCAGGGCAGCGCCTGGCAGTGGAGCCGGACCGCCGACACGCGCCGAACGCTCATCGCCGCCGCGGGCGAGGTCTTCGCCCAGAAGGGCTTCGCCGAGTGCAGCGTGGCCGACGTCGTCGAGCGCGCCGGGCTGAGCGTGGGCAGCCTCTACCACCACTACGGCGGCAAGTCCGAGCTGTTCCTGGCCGTGTGGGAGGACCACCAGGCCGCGTACGAGGAGCAGGCCGCCACCGCGGTCGCGCTCGCGCGGCGCGCCGGCACCACGTCGCCGGCGGAGCTGTTCCTCGTCGGCGCACGGGCCTACCTGGAGACGACGTGGTCCCGGCGGGCGCTGGCGCGGCTGTTCCTCGACGGGGACGGCCCGCCCGGGTTCTTCCTCGTCCGCAGCCGCCGGCGCAACGACTGGGTCCGGCAGAACGCCGTGCTGCTCGCCGTCGGCACCGGGCCGGCGGACCGGCTGCTGGTCTCCATCCTCACCGCGGCGATGGGCGAGGCAGGCCGTCAGATCATCGGCTGCGAGACCGAGGAGCAGGCCGCCGTCGTCACCGAGAGCGCCCTGTCGATCATCGGTCGGCTGTCGGACCCGCGGGAGGACTGACCACCTCGCGGACCCGCCGGGTGGTCGCGCGCAGCGCGGCCACCGAGGTCAGCACGGTCGCCGCGTTGAGCGCGAGCATGGTGAGCAGCGTCCACCGGTAGCCGGTCAGGAGGTCCGCCAGGCCGTCGGCCGAGACGTCGGACAACGTGCCGGCGAACGCGTACTGCCGCAGCTCGGGCGCCAGCGGGGCGGTGAGCACGGAGAGCACGACGGCGGTGCCGACCACGAACCCGCTCTGCTGCAGCATCAGCCGCATCGCGTTGGCGATGCCCAGGCGCTCGTGGGGCATGTCGCCCATGAGCGCCGTGGTGTTCGACGGCATGAAGAGCCCCGACCCGGCGCCGGCGAGCACGAGGCCCGCGGCGATGGCGACGTAGCCGGCGTCCGTGGCCACCGACCAGGCCAGCACGATCAGCCCGGAACCCGTGCAGAGGTTGCCCACCACAGCCAGGGCGCGTGGCGGGATGCGGCGCTGGAACAGCCCCGAGGACGACGAGAAGATCAGCGTCGCCACCGCCAGCGGCAGTACGCGCAGGCCGGCGTCGAGCGGGTCCACGCCCTGCACCGCCTGGAAGTACAGCGAGAAGAGCAGCAGCACGCCCGCCTGCGACGTCGAGTTGAGGAACGAGGCGAGCAGCCCGAGGGCGAAGGGCCGGTCGCGGAAGAGCGTCATGTCGACCAGCGGATGCGTCACCCGGCGCTCGAAGAGCACGAACGTCGGCATGCCCAGGATGAAGACGACCAGCCCGCCGATGACCACCCAGCTGGTCCAGCCCAGCGTGGTCGCCTGCGAGAGCGCCGCCAGGCCGCTGCCCAGCGACACGAGCACGAGCAGGTTGCCGGGGATGTCGATGCCCTGGCGCTGGCCGGTGCGCGCGACCCGGGGGAGGGCCCAGGCGCCCCACGCCAGGCAGATGAGCCCGACGGGCACGTTGAACCAGAACACCCAGCGCCAGCCGGCGTGCTCGGCGAGCACGCCACCGACGGTGGGGCCGAGCAGCTGGGCGACGGAGAACGAGGCGAGGTAGATGCCCATGCCCTGGCCCAGCCGTGCGCGCGGGAAGGCGGCGGTGACGAGAGCGGCGCTGTTGGTCAGCAGCATCGCCGCACCGGCCGCCTGGAGGACGCGCAGTGCCACCACGGTCCAGGCGTTGGGGGCCAGGCCGCACAGGAAGCTGGCCAGGGTGAAGGTCGTCAGCCCCATGAGGTACATCGAGCGGCGGCCGAACATGTCGGCCAGCCGCCCGAAGAAGATCATCAGGACGGTGTTGGCGAGCATGAACGCCAGCAGCATCCAGCTGGCGGCGGTGGCGCTGGCGTCGAAGTGCCGCACGACGGTGGGCAGGGCCACGTTGAGGGCGCTGCCGGACATGCCGGAGAAGATGCTGGCGAGGCTGACGACGGAGAGCGTCAGCCAGGCCTCCTTCATGACCGCGCGTTCGTCGGGCGCCTCGACGGCGCCGGCCTCCTCGGGTGCCGCAGGAGGCGGGCCGGCCGCCTCGCTGCTGGTGGTCCGCGCGTCGGTGGCCATGGATCCCCTCGAGAGGTCGAACGGCAGCCTGCGGCGGCCGGCCGGTTGACGCCGGCAATCTCGGAACAGGATTCTAGGACCACCGAGGAGAAGGAGGCTGCCTGATGCAGTCGGACGAGCAACGCGTGGTCATCGTGACGGGGGCCGCTCGCGGCATCGGGCGCGGGCATGCCCTGGAGTTCGCGCGGCACGGTTACGCCGTCGTGGTCAACGACCTGGGCGCCGACGTGGACGGCACCGGTGGGTCGACCGGGCCGGCGGGAGAGGTGGTCGACGAGATCCGGGCCCTGGGCGGGCAGGCGATCGCGAACGGGGACGACGTCTCCGACTTCGCCGCCGCCGAGCGGCTCGTGCGGTCGACGATCGAGCACTTCGGGCGCCTGGACGTGCTGGTCAACAACGCCGGCATCCTGCGCGACCGGATGCTGGTGAACATGTCCGAGCAGGAGTGGGACTCGGTGATCCAGGTCCACCTCAAGGGCACCTTCGCCCCGATGCGCCATGCGGCGGCGTACTGGCGCGAGGAGCACAAGGCCGGGCGCCCGGTGGATGCGCGCGTCATCAACACGACCTCGTCGTCGGGCATCTACGGCAACGCGGGTCAGTCCAACTACGGGGCGGCCAAGGCCGGGATCGCGGCGATGACCGTGATCACCGCGATGGAGCTGGGCCGGTACGGCGTCACGGTCAACGCGGTGGCGCCGGCGGCCCTGACCCGGATGACGGAGAACCTGCGCCCCGACCGGGAGAAGCCCGATCCCGACGCGTTCGACCCGTCCGCGGCGGACAACATCGCGCCGCTGGTGGTGTGGCTGGCCGGACCGGCGGCCCGCGAGGTCACCGGACGGGTGTTCAACGTCCGCGGCGGGATGATCAGCGTGGCCGAGGGGTGGCAGGCCGGTCCCGGCGTCGACAAGGGGCAGCGCTGGACGGTCGAGGAGCTCGACGACGTCCTGCCCGGCCTCGTGGCGAAGGCGGCGCCGAACGCCGACCAGCGCGGCGTGCGCCCGTCCGTCGCGGAGTGACCGGTGGGGGCGCGGTGCCGGAGGTCCGGTGCCGCGCCCCCGTCGCCGCTCCCTCCTAGGCTGGGGGAGTGAGCGGACCCATCGACCCCGAGGTCATCGAGCTGGCCGGGCGGGTGTTCGACCTGGCGCGGTTCGGTCACACCGACGAGCTGGTGGCCTTCGTGGACGCCGGCGTGCCGGTGAACCTCACCAACGACAAGGGCGACACCCTGCTGCTGCTGGCCGCCTACTACGGCCAGGCCGACACGGTGGCGGCCCTGCTGGCCCGGGGTGCGGACCACGCCAGGGTGAACGACAAGGGGCAGACGGCGCTGGGTGCGGCCGCCTTCAAGCAGTCCGCCGAGGCCGTCGGGCACCTGCTGGCTGCCGGGGCGGATCCGGACCTGGGTGGCCAGAGCGCCCGGACGACGGCGCAGTTCTTCGGACTCACGGCGATGCTGGAGCTGCTCGACGCCGCTCGCTGACCCGAGCCCGCACTACCGCGGCCGCGCCGGCCCCTCCTAGGGTGCGTGCCATGAGCAGCGGAGGCAGCCCGTCCACCGGCACCGTTCCGGCCGGTCACCTGTTCGACCTGGCCCGTCAGGGGTCCACCGAGGAGCTGGCCGCCTTCGTCGACGCCGGTGTTCCGGTCGACCTGACGAACACCGCGGGGGACACGCTCCTGCTGCTGGCCGCCTACTACTCCCACGGCGACACGGTCGCGGCGCTGCTCGAGCGCGGCGCCGACCACGCCCGACAGAACGACAAGGGGCAGACAGCCCTGGCCGCGGCGGTGTTCAAGCAGGCGACGGATGCCGTGCGGCACCTGCTGGCCGCCGGTGCCGACCCCGACCTGGGCGAGATGACCGCCCGCATGACGGCCCAGTTCTTCGGCCTCACGGCGATGACCGAGCTCCTGGACGCGCCCCGCTGATCCCCGGGCACTGCTCGGATTCCCGGACACCGGTCAGAACGGTGGCGGGCTCTCGTCGACCGGGCTGTGCCTCGGCGGCGGGAGTGCGCGTTGCTCGTGGAGGCCGGGTGGTCGGGTGCTCCTCGTGATGCCCGACGGGGTGGTCACCCGCAGGGTGCCGTCGGCGTCCATCTGGAAGCGCCAGCCGCGGGCGAAGGTCTTGAGGCGGTGGTGGCTGCGGCACAGGCAGCAGAGGTTGTCGCAGCTGGTTCTGCCGCCGCAGTCGTAGGGCACGACGTGGTCGGCGTCGGTGCGGCCGGCGGGTTGGCCGCAGCCGGGGTGGCGGCAGGTGCGGTCGCGCAGTCGGAGGAAGCGTTCCTGGGCGGCGGTGTGGCTGTAGCCGGGGACCTCGGGTGGTGGGCCGAGGACCGGGCAGTCGCAGTCAGCCTCGCGGCCGTGATGGGTGCAGCCGCGGGCGGCGAGGCGGGCCAGCTCGGCGGGCGTGACCGTGGCCAGCAGGGCGCCGTCGTCGTCGGTGAGGGCCAGCGCGAGGCTGCCGCCGGCGGGTGCCTGCACGCCGAGCGCGTTCAGCTGCGCGAGGAGTTTGCGGAGGTGCGCCGACGTGATCGGAGTTCCGGCCACCGTCGGCACGGAGTCTTCGGGGCAGGCCTGCGGCGCGCTGGCACCTGGATTCGTCGCCTCGTGACCGGGCGCGTGTAGCCCGGACAGTGGCGCGGTGATCGTGAGGTGCCCGGTCATGGCTGGGCTGCCATCCTGTGTGCCGAGCAAGCGCGCGGCGTGGGCCTCGGCGCGCAGCACGCCGATGGGCCGGTCGTCGCCCGCGGTCCTGGCGAGCTGGGCGGCCTGGTCGATGACCGACCACATCGCCGCCGCCACCGCCGCCGGTGCCTCGGTCGTGAGCGCCGACATCCCATCCGCGGTCGGGTACAGCCGCACCGCGGCGCGGCGCTCGGCCTCGATCCGGCGCCGCTCGGCGAACTCCTGATCGGCGGCGACCGCGGCGGCGATCAGCCGCTTGCGCAGCTTCCCCGCCGACCAGCCCGCCGCAGCCGGCAGGATCTCCGGCACGACGACAGCGATCACCTGGTCGGAGGCGGTGCCCAGCACGTCGGCGAAGATCCGCGCCCGGTAGCCATCCAGCCGCCCCGCCGCCCGCTCGGCGTGCACCGACGGCATCCGCTCCACCAGCTGGTAGGCGTCGGACAACAGGTCCGTGGCGTGCGGGCGCCCGCAGTTGAGCACCATCGCCGCCTCGTCGGGCAGGAACTCCGACGTCCCCGGCACCGGCGAACACTGACTCCGCCGGCGGGCACCGGGATGCCCCGGCGGCGGGTCGTCGGTGTCCGGGCGATCCGCGGCGAGTGACAGGAGCAGCTCCGCCTCGTAGGCGTCGTCCATCGCCTTGCGGGCCTGCACCCGCTGAAGCTCGAGCGCCTTCTCCTCGGACGCGAGCAGCTCGATCGGGAACCGGCCGACCGACGGCGGCTGGTGCAACCACCACTCGACCAGCCCAGCCTCGGGCTGATCCTCGGTCACCGTCATTCTTCGAACATACGTGCGGGGTACGACAATTCTCGCGCTAGGAGCAGTGCTTGACGAGCACCTGCTCGTCGTAGCTGATGCCGTGCTCGACCGTGCGGATCAGGCGGCCGGTCCGCCGCCATCCGGCGTGCTCGTAGAACGAGATCGCGGAGAGGTTCTCGACCCGTGCGTGGAGCTCGAGGTCCGGATGGCCGAGGGCAGCGATCATCGCCTCGCCCTGGGCGAGGAGGTCCCGGCCGAGACCCGTGCGGTGGTGGACCGGGTCGACGAACAGGTGCAGCAGCCGGTGCCCGCTGACCGACACGTGCCCGATCGGCACGCCCTCCAGGACGACCACCCGCGTCGCGACGCCGGAGCCGGGCAGGAACCAGTCGTGGAGCTGCTGCCGGGTGCCCGCACGGTCCGGGGCGCCGAACTCACCGGCGTGCAGCTGGGCGGCGTACGTCGTCAGGAAGCAGCGGTGGTGGTAGTCCTCGACCGCGTCGGCGTCGGTGGGGACCGCCGCACGGACCTGGAGCGCAGCCACCTCTCGACACTGGCACGCCGGCGGCCGGTGGGCCAGCGACATGCGCGGCGGCCGGGGTGGTGTGCGTCGCGACCGGCATGGGTGGACGCTTCGGGGGTACGCGGGGCCCGACCAGGGGAGGGGTGGCACGGTGGCGCGACCGGCGGTGCACGGCAGCGGGCAGGATTCGTCCCGCGCTGCCGCACGCGACAGGGAGTTCCCCGCCGACGACGCTGCCGCGGACCTGCTGCCCACCCCGACCCCCGGAGCGCCCGACCCGGCGGTGTCCGGTGAGTCGGTGCCCGGGGACGCCGAGCCGCCTGTCGAGGAGCTCCCCGAGGAGCTGCCCTCGGCGTCCGGTTCCGTCGCGCTGAGCGACACCGTCGGGGGCTCGCCCGCGGGCTTGCCGCGCTGGTTGCTGCTGCTCGCCGGGCTCGCCGCCGCGACGATCGCCATCGCCGGCCTGCGGGCGATCGCCTGGCTGGCCGCGCCCATCCTGCTCGCGCTCGTCGTCGTCGTCGGCCTCATGCCGGTCTCGAGCTGGCTGCGCCGCCACGGCGCTCCCCGCTGGGTGGCGACGACGGTGCTGCTGCTCCTGGTCTGGGCCGTGCTGCTGGGGTTCGTGGCCCTCCTGGTGGCCAGCGTCGCGCAGCTGGCCGCGCTGCTCCCGGACTACGCCGACCGGGCCGAGGAGCTCCTCGACGGCGTCGTCAACGACCTCAACGACGCGGGACTGGTCTCCGGTCAGCTCTCCGACCTGGTCGAGCAGATCGACTACGGCAACGTCGTCGGCCTGGCGACGGGCCTGCTCGGGCGGATCACCGCGGCGGCCAGCACGCTGGTGCTGCTGCTGTCGGCGCTGGTCTTCATGGCCATCGAGTCCAGCGGCTACGGCCGCCGGCTGGCGCTGATCGCGAAGGAGCGGCCGCACCTGCCGGTCGCGTTCTCCCTCTTCGCCCAGGGCACCCGCAGCTACCTGCTGGTCAGCACGGTCTTCGGCGCGGTCGTGGCCGTCTGCGACGCGATCGCCCTCGCCATCCTCGCCGTGCCGGCGGCGCCGCTGTGGGGCCTGCTGGCGTTCATCACCAACTACGTGCCGAACATCGGCTTCGTGCTCGGCGTCGTCCCGCCGGCTCTGCTCGGGCTGCTCGCCGGCGGCTGGGGCGACCTGATCGCCATCCTGGTCATCTACACGCTGCTGAACTTCGTCGTCCAGACGCTGATCCAGCCCCGGTTCGTCGGTGACTCGGTGGGCCTGTCCATGACGGTCACCTTCATCGCGCTGCTCTTCTGGGGCTGGGTGCTCGGCGCGCTGGGTGCGCTGCTCGCCATCCCGCTGACCCTGCTGGTCAAGGCCCTCCTGGTGGACGTCGATCCGCGCGGCCACTGGCTGGACGCCCTGCTCCGGGAGGAGCCGCGCGCGCCCCGGACCTCCCGCGCCCGGCGCCGGATGAACGCCCGGCGCTCGGCGCTGGCCTCGGTGCGGCGGCTGCACCACCCGCGCAGGGCGCCGGGCGACCCGCCCGCGCCGGAGGAGGGGACGGCGACGCCTGCGGGGTGAACCCGCGCGGCCCGCTGCGTGCGCCCGCGGGGCCGGTGCGGTAGACACGGCCGACCGCACTCCCCGACGTCCCGGAGGTTCCTCCTGTGCTGGCCAGCATCGGCTACGCCGCCGCGTACACGGGCGTGGGCATCGCGCTCCTGATGCTCGGGTTCGTGGCGCTCGACCTCCTCACGCCCGGCCACCTCGGCCGGCACATCTACAAGGAGGGCTCGGTCAACGCCGGCATCGTGCTGTCGGCCGGGTTCCTCGGCCAGGGCGCGATCGCGTTCACCACCATCTGGACCAACGCCACCGACGGCTTCGGCCGGGCGCTGTGGTGGACCGTCGTCTTCGGTGTCCTGGGCGTGCTGCTGCAGGCGCTGGCCTTCCTGGTGCTGAACCTGGTGACGCCGGGATCCCTCGGGTCGGCCCTGGTCCAGGTGCAGTTCCACCCCGCCAGCCTGGTGAGCGCCGCGGGGCAGCTCGCGGTCGCCGCGATCATCGTCGCCTCGATCTGGCCCTGACGGTCGGCCGCTGCCCCGTGTGACGGCGGACTCACGCGGTGCCCGTAAGGTGCCGATCAGCTTGCCGTGTCCCGCTCGATCGGGACCGGCTCAGCACGAGATGTCGACGAGAGGGAAATTCATGAGCGAGGCAAACAGCACTCGAGTGGCCATCGTCACCGGTGGCGCGCGCGGCATCGGTGCCGCCACCGCGCAGCGGCTGGCCCAGGACGGGTTCGCCGTCGCGGTCCTGGACCTCGACGAGGCGTCGGCCCAGGGCACCGTGGACGCCATCAAGGCCGCCGGTGGTCAGGGTCTGGCCGTCGGTGCCGACGTCAGCGACGCCGAGCAGGTCCAGACCGCCGTCGACCGCATCGCGGCCGAGCTCGGCGCCCCGGTCGTGCTGGTCAACAACGCCGGCGTGCTCCGCGACAACATGCTGTTCAAGATGAGCGACTCCGACTGGGACATCGTGATGAACGTGCACCTCCGCGGTGCCTTCCTCATGTCCCGGGCCGCCCAGAAGCACATGATCGAGCAGAAGTGGGGCCGGATCGTCAACCTGTCCAGCACCTCGGCGCTCGGCAACCGCGGCCAGGCCAACTACTCCACCGCCAAGGCCGGCCTGCAGGGCTTCACCAAGACCCTCGCCATCGAGCTCGGCAAGTTCGGCGTCACCGCCAACGCCATCGCCCCCGGCTTCATCCAGACCGAGATGACCAAGGCGACCGCCGACCGCATGGGCATCCCGTTCGACGACTTCATCAAGGGCGCCGGCGCCTCGATCCCGGTGGCCCGCGTCGGCCAGCCCGAGGACATCGCGCACCTCGTGTCGTTCTTCTGCAGCGAGGGCGCCGGCTTCATCAGCGGCCAGGTCGTCTACGCCGCAGGTGGCCCGAAGGCCTGATCCACCCGCCCCTCTCCGAAGGGCACGCACCTCCGGCGGGGCCGGGCAGCCATCGGCTGTCCGGCCCCGTCGCACGTCCGGGTCCGCGCCGGCGTGTGAGTGACTGCACTCCGTGCAAGATTGCACAGTGTGCAGCGAAGTGCTGCACTGGATGCCGTGACCACCCCCGGCCTCCGCGAGCGCAAGAAGCAGGACACCCGTGCGGCGCTGGCCGCCGCCACCCTGCGGCTCGCCGTCGAGCACGGCCTCTCGGCGGTCACCGTCGAGCAGATCGCCGCGGCCGCCGGCGTCTCCTACCGGACGTTCTTCAACCACTTCTCCGTCAAGGAGGAGGCCCTGCTGCGCCCGGCCGGGACCGAGCGAACCTTCGCCGTCCACCTGGCCGAGCAGGATCCGCAACTGCCCCCGCTCCCCGCGGCGCGCGCGGCGCTGCGCTCGGTCCTCGCCGACCTCGACGCCGACCGCGAGGCCTGGCTGCAGCGGCTGTCGGTCATCGCCGCCGAGCCGGACCTGTTGCCCCGGCTGGTCGAGCTGGGCACCGCCGACGAGCGGGCCATGGCCGAGGCGATCGCCGCACGCACCGGCCTCGACGTCGACACCGACCTGTACCCGGGCCTGCTGGCCGCCGTCCTCAGCTGCGCCCTGCGCGTGACCCTCAACCGCTGGCACCGCCGCGGCGGCCAGGAGCCGCTCGACCGCCTCTTCGGCGAGGCCGTCGACGCCCTCGCCGCGGGCCTGCCCGGCCCCGCCGCCTGACTCTCCGCACCCACCCCGAACGAGCTCGCACCCGAGGAGAACCGTGTCCACCACCGCCGATCCCGCCGCCCCGGCGTCAGCACCGCCCGGGGCGGAGCCGGCGCTCGCGCCGATGAGCCGCCGGGAGGTGCTCCAGGCGCTGTCCGGCCTTTTCATGGGCATGTTCGTGGCCATCCTGGCCGCGACGATCGTGTCCAACGCCCTGCCGGTGATCATCCCCGAGATCGGCGGCAGCCAGTCGGTCTACACCTGGGTGGTCACCGCCGAGCTGCTGGCGATGACCGCGACCGTCCCGCTGTGGGGCAAGCTCGCCGACCTGTTCAGCCAGAAGCTGCTGCTGCAGATCTCCTTCGGGCTGTTCATCGCCGGGTCCCTCCTGGCCGGTTTCGCGCAGGACACCACGATGCTGATCGTGGCCCGCGCGCTGCAGGGCATGGGCGCCGGTGGCCTCACCGCCCTGGTCCAGATCGTGATGGCGGCGATGATCCCGCCGCGCGAGCTGGGCCGGTACGCCGGTGTCTTCGGCGCCATCTTCGCCGTCGCCACCGTCGGCGGCCCGCTGATCGGCGGGGTCATCGTCGACACCTCGTGGCTGGGCTGGCGCTGGTGCTTCCTGCTGGGCGTCCCGTTCACCGCTCTGGCGATGGTGCTCGTGCAGCGCACCCTGAAGCTGCCCGCCGTGACGCGCCGGAAGGCGAGCATCGACTGGCTGGGCGCGCTGCTGCTCACCGGCGGCGTGAGCCTGCTGCTGGTCTGGATCACCTTCGCCGGGGACAAGTACGACTGGCTGTCCACCGAGACCCTGCTCATGGTCGGCGGCACGATCCTGCTGCTCGGCGCCACCGTGCTGGTCGAGAGCCGGGTCGACGAGCCGATCATCCCGCTGGGCATCTTCCGCAGCCGCACGGTGAGCCTGTCGGTGACCGCCAGCGCCCTGGTCGGCATCGCAATGTTCGGCGGCACCGTGTTCCTCGCCCAGTACCTGCAGATCTCGCAGGGCTACTCGCCCACGGCGGCCGGCATGCTCACGCTGCCGCTGGTCGGCGGCCTGCTCGTCTCCTCCACCGTCGCCGGTGGGCTGATCACCAAGACCGGACGCTGGAAGGGCTGGCTGGTCGCCGGCGGCATCCTGATGACGATCGGCTTCGGGCTGTTCTCCACCATCGACGCGCAGACCTCGCCGTGGCTGCTCGGCGTCTTCATGGCCGTCCTGGGCGCCGGGGTCGGCATGCTCATGCAGAACCTGGTGCTCGCCGCGCAGAACGACGTCCCGGCCGCCGAGCTGGGCGCGGCCACCTCGGTGGTGTCGTTCTTCCGCAGCCTCGGCGGCACGATCGGCGTGAGCGCGCTGGGTGCGCTGCTGGCCAGCCGGGTGGCCGGCGACCTGAGCGTGCTGGGCGGCGGCGAGGGCTCCGGCGACGGCGCCGTGCCGGACGTGGGCACGCTGCCGGCCGAGGCCCGCACCCTGGTGGAGAACGCCTACGGCGACGCCACCGCGGAGCTGTTCCTCATCGCCACGCCGCTGGCCGCCCTGGCCCTGGTCGTCGTGCTCTTCATCCGGGAGAAGGCGCTCCAGACCACTTCGGGCGCGGAGCGGCTGGCCCAGGAGCAGGCGCAGGTCCCGCTGCACTGAGCGCACGAAATCGACGGGCCACGGACGGCGTTGTGCCGTCCGTGGCCCGTCCCGTTCTCCGTCTCCTGGTCCTCGGTGACTCGATCGCCTTCGGCACCGGCGCGCAGCGCGCCGACGACACCCTCGGGCGACGGCTGGCGGCCGCGCTCACCGACGACGGGGCCGAGGTCGACCTGCACGTGCTGGCCGTCCCGGGCGCGGTCTCGGCCGACCTCCCGCGGCAGGTGCGGGCGGCCGGGCCGCTGGACGCCGACCTCGCGCTGGTCGTCATCGGTGCCAACGACCTCGTCCGTCTCGTCCCGCCCGAGCGGGCCGCCGCCTCGCTCGACGAGGCCCTGCGCGGTCTGCGGGCCGCCGGGACCGACGTCGTCCTCGTCCCGGCCCCGGACATGTCGAGCGTGCCGTTCGTGCCGCCGGCGTTCCGCCCGCTGGTGCAGGCGGCCTCTGTTCAGCTGCAGCACCGGCAGGCGGCCGTGGCCGCGGCCACCGGCGCGACCGTCGCTCCGGTGGCCGACGTCAACCGGGTGTTCGGGACCGACCCGACGCTGTTCGCCGCCGACCGCTTCCACCCGTCGTCGGCCGGCTACGCCCGCATCGCCGCGTCCCTCACCCCGACCGTCCTGGCCGCCGCTCGGGCCAGGCGGGACGACACCGCCGCCTGACGGCGGGCAACGCCACCGCTCAGCGCGCCCGCCCGGCCAGCAGCTCGGCGAGGTGCAACCCGCGGCGCCCGGCCAGCTGGTCGAGCTGGGTGCGGCAGGAGAACCCGTCGGCCAGGACGACGGCGTCCTCGGGCAGGTCGGCGACCGCGGGAAGGAGCTGCTGCCCGGCGATGGTCACCGACACGTCGTGGTGCCCCTTCTCCACGCCCCAGTTGCCGGCCAGCCCGCAGCAGCCGCCGAGCCGGGTGACCTCCGCACCGGCCCGGCGCAGCAGCGCGGCGTCGGCCGACCAGCCCAGGACCGAGGTGTGGTGGCAGTGCGGCTGCGCGACCACCTGCAGGCCGGTCAGCGACGGCGGCTCCCAGCCGGGCGTGGCCGCGAGCTGCTCGGCCAGCGTGCGGGTGCCGGCGGCCACCGCCTCGGCGTCCGCACCGCCCACGACCTCCAGCGCCTCGGCACGCAGCACCGCGGTGCACGAGGGTTCGACGCCCACCACCGGGATGCCGGCCGCCACGACCGGCGCCAGCTCTGCGACCGTGTGGCCGAGGATGCGCCGGGCGGCGTCCAGCTGCCCGGTGGTGATCCAGGTCAGCCCGCAGCAGGTGTCCGCCCCGGGCACCTGCACCCGGTAGCCCGCGGCCTCCAGCACCTCGGCGGCCGCCATCGCGACGTCGGGGTCGAAGTGGTCGGTGAAGGAGTCCACCCACAGCGCCACCGGTAGGCCGTCGCCGGCCGGGGCCGGACGCGCCGCCCACTGCTGCCGGAAGGTGCGGGCGGCGAAGGCCGGCACCTCGCGGCGCTGGTCCATGCCGGCGCCCCACTTGGCCAGCCGGGCGCCGAGTCGCGAGCCCAGGACGCCGTTGACCAGGCGCGGGGCACGGGCGGCGAGGTCGGCCCACCGCGGCAGCCAGCCGAGCGTGTAGTGCGCGAGCGGGCGCAGCCGCCGCCGGTAGGACTGGTGCAGGACCTCGGTCTTGTACGAGGCCATGTCCACCCCGGTCGGGCAGTCCGACGAGCAGCCCTTGCAGGACAGGCACAGGTCCAGGGCGTCGTGCACCTCCGGCGAGCGCCAGCCGGCGACCGGACCGCCGGGCGCCAGCATCTCCTGCAGCACGCGCGCCCGGCCGCGGGTGGTGTCCTTCTCCTCCCGCGTCGCCGGCCACGACGGGCACATGACCCCGCCGGTGGCCTGCAGGTCCGCGCGGCACTTGCCCACACCGGTGCAGCGGTGCACCGCGGCCGAGAAGTCGCCGCCGTCGTGCCGGTAGGCCAGGGCCAGCGTCGGGCGCTCCTCCCGCCGCACGGCCGGCGCGGCCGCCATGCGGATGTCGTCGTCGAGCCGGGCGGGCCGGACCAGGACGCCCGGGTTGAGCACGTCCGCCGGGTCGAACGCCGCCTTGACCCGCTCGAAGAGGCCGAGGACGGCGGGGGAGTACATCAGCGGCAGCAGCTCGCTGCGGGCGCGGCCGTCGCCGTGCTCCCCGGAGAGCGAGCCGCCGTAGCCCGCGACCAGCCGCGCGGCGTCCTCCACGAAGGCGCGGTAGCGGGACCGCCCCCGGTCGCGCTCACCGCCGGCGCCGAACGGGAAGTCGATGCGGCCGTGCACGCAGCCGTCGCCGAAGTGCCCGTACGGGACGCACTGCAGGCCGTGCTGGTCCAGCAGCGCCTCGAACTCGCGCAGGTAGGCGCCCAGCCGCTCGGGCGGGACGGCGGCGTCCTCCCAGCCGGCGTGTGCCGGGTGCCCGTCGGAGGTGCGCGCCGCGAGCCCGGCGCCGTCCTCGCGGATCCGCCAGATGGCCGCCGCCTCGCCCGGGTCGGTGACGACGAGGGAGTCCAGCGCGCCGGCGTCGGCGAGCACCCGCCGGGCGACGTCCTCGATCTCGGCGACGCTGTCGCCGGTGAGCTCGACGACCAGCCAGCCCTCGCCGCGGGGCAGGTCGGGGACGACGGCGGCCGGCACGTCGCGCAGCCGCTGCACCATGCGCGCGTCCAGCCCCTCGACCGCGGTCGGCCCGTGGGGGAGCAGCGCGGGGGTGGCGTCGGCGGCCTCGGCCATCGAGGGATAGCCGAGCACGACCAGCCCCCGGAACGGGGCGTCGGCGACCAACCGCACCGTCGCCCCCAGCACCAGCCCGAGCGTGCCCTCGCTGCCGACCAGTGCGCGGGCCACGTCGAAGCCGCGCTCGGGGAGCAGGTGCTCGAGCGAGTAGCCCGACACCTGCCGCCCGAACCGGCCGAGCTCGGTGCGGATCGTCGCGAGGTCGGCGGCGACCAGCCCGTGCAGCTCGGCGAGCACGCCGTCGGCCGGAGCCGTGCCCGGGCCGAGGGAGAGCCGCGTGCCGCCGCCGGTCACGACGTCCAGACCGACGACGTTGTCCGCGGTGCGCCCGTACCCCAGCGCCCGCGAGCCGCAGGCGTTGTTGCCGATCATCCCGCCGATCGTGCAGCGGTTGTGCGTGCTCGGGTCGGGGCCGAACCGCAGGCCCGCCGGGCGGGCCGCGGCCTGCAGGGCGGACTGCACGAGGCCCGGCTCGACGGTCGCCGTCCGGGCCTCGGGGTCGATCGCCAGGACCCGGTTCAGGTGCCGGCTGGTGTCGAGCACCACGCCCGGCCCGACCGCGTTGCCGGCGATCGAGGTACCGGCCCCGCGGGCGGTCAGCGGCACGCCCAGCTCGCGGCAGACCGACAGGGTCGCGAGGACCTCGTCGACGTCGCGGGGACGGACGACGGCGCGGGGGAGCACCCGGTACAGCGAGGCGTCGGAGGAGTACAGCGCCCGGGCCAACCCCGAGTCGTCGACGTCGCCGAGCCCGGCACGGCGCAGGGCCTCGGCCAGGCCGGGTGCGTCGGTCCCGGCGCGCTCAGGGGCGGTCGCGGTCATCGGGCGGCTCCGTCGGTCGAGGGGTGTCCGCCTGCCGTGATCGGCACCACCGCGATGGGGCCGGTCGCCTGGCGCAGGACGGAGCGGGTCGTTGAACGCAGCGTGCCCCACGGGCCGCGCCGGCGCTGCCCGATGACCAGCAGCTCCGCCGTCAGCCCCGCGGCCAGCAGGCTGCGGGCGGCGTGGCCGCGGGCGATCACCTCGCGCACGACGACGTCGGGCCGGCTCTCCTGCCAGCCGTGCAGCCGGTCGGTGAGCAGCTTCTCCTCGTCGGCACGGACCGCGGCCCAGTCGATCAGCGGCCCGTCGGACTCGAACCGGGCGGGGGAGACCGTACGCCAGGTGTGCACCGCGACGAGGTCGGTGTGGCGGGTGGCCGCCTCGGCGAAGGCGAACTCCAGGACGGCGTCGCCGTGCGTGCTGCCGTCCACGCCCACCACCACCGAGCGCCGGCCCCGGACGACGATGGACGTCGTGTTGTCGGGCAGCACGATGACCGGCGACCGCGCGGACCGGGTGAGCGTGGCGGCCGTGGCGCCCACGCGCGGCGCGTTCGTCCCGCCGGCGCCCTGACCGCCGACCACCACGAGCTGTGCGCCGGCCGACGCCGAGCGGAGCACGTCGACCGGATCGCCCTGCTCGACCACCCACTCGATCCGCACGGGGGAGCAGGCGGCACGGAGGGAGGCCGCCACCGACTCCAGGACGCGGTCGGCCCGCGTGCCCAGCAGATCGGCGACGTCCAGCGAGGCGTGCACCAGCCGCAGCGGGGCCCCCCGCCGGAGGGCGGTCTCCGCGGCGAAGCGGGCCGCCCGCACCGACACGTCCGAGCCGTCGACGCCCGCGACGACGGGCAGCGGTGCGGCGGCGGTCATGGGGCGCTCTCCTGCACCGTCCGGTGCGGTCGGGGTCGTCCGGCTGGCGCCAGGCTAGCGGGGGCCGCCGCCGGCCCCGGGCTTGCTCATCGGGCGTCCGTCCGATGGGATCGCCCGATGGATCCCCTCGTGGATGCCCATGTCGACGCCGCCCCCCTGGGCGATGCCGAACTCGCCTCGCTCGACGCCTGGTGGCGAGCCGCCAACTACCTGTCCGTGGGCCAGATCTACCTCATGGGCAACCCGCTGCTGCGCGAGCCGCTGCTGCCCGAGCACATCAAGCCGCGGCTGCTGGGCCACTGGGGGACGACCCCCGGCCTCAACTTCCTCTACGCGCACCTCAACCGCGCGATCCGGGCGCGGGACCTGGACACGATCTACGTGATGGGCCCGGGGCACGGCGGGCCGGGGCCGGTCGCGGCCGCCTGGTTGGAGGGCACCTACAGCGAGGTCTACCCGGAGATCTCCCAGGACGCCGAGGGCATGCGCCGGCTGTTCACCCAGTTCTCCTTCCCGGGCGGCATCCCCAGCCACGTGGCACCGGAGACGCCGGGCTCGATCCACGAGGGCGGGGAACTCGGCTACGCCCTGTCGCACGCCTACGGCGCGGCCTTCGACAACCCCGGACTCGTCGTCGCGGCGGTCATCGGCGACGGCGAGGCCGAGACCGGTCCGCTGGCGGCGAGCTGGCACGCCAACAAGTTCGCCGACCCGGTCACCGACGGCGCCGTGCTGCCGATCCTGCACCTCAACGGCTACAAGATCGCCAACCCGACGCTGCTCGCCCGGATCCCGCGGGCGGAACTGCTCGAGCTGATGCGCGGCTACGGCCACACGCCGTACCTGGTCGAGGGCGACGACCCGGCGACCATGCACCAGCAGTTCGCCGCGACGCTGGACCAGTGCCTGGACGAGATCGCCGCCATCCAGCGCCGGGCCCGCGAGGACGGCGTCACGGAGCGGCCGCGCTGGCCGATGATCGTGCTCGCCTCGCCAAAGGGCTGGACCGGCCCCGACGTCGTCGACGGCCTGCAGGTCGAGGGCACGTGGCGGGCGCACCAGGTGCCCTTCACGAACGCCCGCGACGACGACGGCCACCGGGCCGTGCTCGAGGAGTGGCTGCGCAGCTACCGGCCCGAGGAGCTGTTCGACGCCGACGGCGCCCCGGTGCCCGCGGTGCGCGACCTGCACCCGGCCGGCCCCCGCCGGATGAGCGCCAACCCGCACGCCAACGGAGGCGAGCTGCTCGTCCCCCTGCGGCTCCCGGACTTCCGGGACCACGCCGTCGAGGTGACCAAGCCCGGCACGGGCGCGGTGGAGTCCACGCGGGTGCTGGGGGAGTTCCTCCGCGACGTCATGCGGGCCAACATGACCACCTTCCGCGTCTTCGCCCCCGACGAGAACAACTCCAACCGGCTCGGCGCCGTCCTCGAGGCCACCGACCGCGCCTGGATGGCCGAGCGGCTGCCCGGGGACGACCACCTCGCGCCCGGCGGCCGGGTCATGGAGATCCTGTCCGAGCACACCTGCCAGGGCTGGCTCGAGGGCTACCTGCTCACCGGCCGGCACGGCTTCTTCTCCTGCTACGAGGCGTTCATCCACCTGGTCGACTCCATGTTCAACCAGCACGCCAAGTGGCTGAAGACGACCAACGGCATCCCGTGGCGGCGGCCGATCGCCTCGCTGAACTACCTGCTCACCTCGCACGTGTGGCGGCAGGACCACAACGGCTTCTCCCACCAGGACCCGGGGTTCGTCGACCACGTGGTGAACAAGAAGGCCGACGTCATCCGGGTCTACCTCCCGCCGGACGCCAACACCCTGCTCTCGGTCGCCGACCACTGCCTGCGCAGCCGGCAGTACGTCAACGTGATCGTCGCGGGCAAGCAGCCGGCGCTGCAGTACCTCGACGCCGACGCCGCGGTCGTGCACGCCACCAAGGGCATCGGCATCTGGGACTGGGCCAGCAGCGACGCCGGCGAGGAGCCGGACGTGGTCATGGCCTGCGCCGGCGACGTCCCGACCATGGAGACGCTGGCCGCGGTCGAGCTCCTGCGCGGCTGGTTCCCCGACCTCCGGGTGCGGGTGGTCAACGTGGTCGACCTGATGCGGTTGCAGGACGAGACCGAGCACCCGCACGGTCTGACCGGCGCGGCCTTCGACGCGCTGTTCACGACCGACAAGCCGGTGATCTTCGCCTACCACGGCTATCCGTGGCTGATCCACCGGCTGACCTACCGGCGGACCAACCACGCCAACGTGCACGTCCGCGGCTACGTCGAGGAGGGCACGACGACGACGCCCTTCGACATCTGCGTGATGAACCGGATCGACCGCTTCAACCTCGCGATCTCCGCGATCGACCGCATCCCGCGGCTGGGGGACACCGCCGCGCACGCCCGCGAGGCGCTGGTCGGCAGGCTGATCGAGCACCGGCAGTACGTGCGCACGCACGGCATCGACCTGCCTGAGATCCGCGACTGGCAGTGGTCCGCGGCGGCCGGGCCGGTCACCGTCGGTGGCGATCCGCTGCGGGAGCCGGAGTCGTGAGGCTGCTCGTCGTCAACGCCGGCTCCAGCAGCCTCAAGCTGGCGGTCCTGGACGGGAGCGAGGACGTCGTCGCCGCCACCACGGTGCAGCGGTGGGACGGCGACCGGCACCTCGCGCCGCTGGAGGAGTTCCTGGCCGGCGTCGGGCCGGTCGACGCCGTGGGGCACCGGGTGGTGCACGGCGGGCCCCGGTACACCGGCCCCGTGGTGGTCGACGAGCTGGTCGTCTCCTCCCTCTGGTCGATCAGCCACCTCGCGCCGCTGCACAACCCGCGGGCCCTGGCCGGCATCGCCGCGGCGGGCGCCCTGCTGCCCGGCGTGCCGGCGGTCGCCTGCTTCGACACCACGTTCCACGTCACGCTGCCGCCGGCCGCCGCGACCTACGCCGTCCCGCGGGAGTGGAACCGGCGCTGGGACCTGCGCCGGTACGGGTTCCACGGCCTCTCGCACGCCTGGGCCGCCCGGCGGGCCGCGGAGCTGGTCGGCCGGCCGGTGGAGGAGCTGCGGATCGTCACCTGCCACCTCGGGGCCGGCGCCTCGCTGGCCGCGGTGCGGGACGGGATTTCGGTGGACACCACGATGGGGTTCACGCCGCTGGCCGGGCTGGTCATGAACACCCGGCCGGGCACGCTGGACCCCGGCCTGCTGCTCTGGCTGCTGGAGCACGGGCACGTGCCGCCCGCCGAGCTGGCCGACGTGCTGGAGCACCACGCCGGGCTCAAAGGGCTCTCGGGCACCTCCGGGGACCTGCGCGAGGTGCTGGCCGGCCGCGACGACGGCGACGCCGACTGCGCGCTGGCCGCCGACGTGTACCTGCACCGGCTCACCCGGGAGATCGCGGCGATGACGGCGTCGACCGGCGGGCTGGACCTGCTGGTGATGACCGGGGGCGTGGGGGAGCACGCCGCACCCGTCCGGGCAGCGGTCGGCGCGGCGCTGGGTCACCTCGGCCTGGCCGTCGACCCGGCGCGCAACGACGGGGTCCGCGGGGACGCCGACGTGTCCGCCGAGGGCGCGGCCGCCCGCACCGTGGTGGTCACCTCCCGGGAGGACCTGGAGATCCAGCGGCAGGTGCGCGAGCTGCTGGGCCGCTGAGCAGGCCCTTGCGCCGGCGGCGTGCTCCCGGCAACCTCGGACCGAACGGGGGCACCGACGACAGGAGCAGCCGTGACCGACGAGCAGGGACACGCGGCCCGGACGGTCGTCGGCGTGGACGGATCACCCGGCGCCCGCACCGCGCTCGCCTGGGCCCTGACCGACGCCGCCCGGCGCGGGGCGGCGCTGGAGGTCGTCAGCAGCTTTCCCGTCCAGGTGTACCTGGCCGATCCGCTCCTGCTCGACGAGAACCAGCTGGAGGCGGTGCGCGCCGACACCCTGGAGCGGGCGCGCGCACTCGTCGAGGAGGTGCGGGCCGAGGCCGGGCAGCCGGATGTCCCGGTGCAGGTCCTGGCGGTCGCCGGACCACCGGCACCCATGCTGCTCGCGGCCTCCGAGGACGCCGGCCGGCTCGTGATCGGCAGCCGGGGGCGCGGCGCGGTGAAGAGCCTGGTGCTCGGCTCGGTCGCGCTGAGCTGCGTCACCCACACCCGGACACCGGTCGTCGTCGTCCACCCGCGTCCGGACGCCCCTGCGGGGGACGCCCCGCCGCGCGTCGTCGTCGGGCTGGACGGGTCCGCCGCGTCGAGCGCCGCCCTCGAGCGCGCGGCGACCGAGGCGCAGCAGCTCGGCGCCGAACTCGTGGCCGTCGCGGCGTACTCCGCGGCCAGCTACTGGAGTGACGCCTACGCGGTGGTGCTGCCTCCGCCGGAGCAGCTCGCCGAGGAGGTGCAGGCCGCGGCGGAGCAGCAGGTGGCGGGCGCCCGGCTCCCGGACGGGCTGCCGGTGCGGGTGGAGAGCCTCGAGGGACCGGCGGGGAACGTGCTGGTGGAGGCGGCGTGGGACGCCGCGCTGCTGGTGGTCGGCGGGCACGGGCAGGGCGCCGTCCGAGGGTTGCTCATGGGCTCGGTGGCGCTGCACTGCGTGCTGTCGGGACCGTGCCCGGTGATGGTCGTGCCCGAGCCGCACGGGAGCGGCCGGCACGCCTCGGCCGGCTGACCCGCCCCCGCACGCGCGCGGGGCCGCCGTCGGACGACGGCGGCCCCTCGGCGTGCTGCGGGGACGGACTCAGTCGGACGTCGGCGGCTCGTCCTTGCCGGCCTCCTCGAGCGCGTCGGCCTCCTCCTTGGTCTTGTGCACCGCACCGTCGGCGTGCTCGGCCGGGCCGTAGACGGTGTACAGGATCAGCGGGTTCTCGCCGGTGTTGAGGAAGTTGTGCTTCTTGCCAGCGGGGACGACGACCAGGTCGCCCTGGGCCACGGCCTTCTCCGAGCCGGAGATGATCGCCTTCCCGGTGCCGCTGACGAAGGTGAGGATCTGGTCCACCTCGTGGACCTCCTCGCCGATCTCCCCGCCCTTGGGGATCGTCATGATGACCAGCTGGGTGTGCTCCCCGGTCCAGAGGACGCGGCGGAAGTCCGGGCTCTTCTCGGCCTCGGTCGCGATCGTGTAGTGGATGACGGACGCCATGGATGGCGCTCCTCTCGTCTCGGCGCGGCTGCAGGAGGTGGCCCGTCCGGTGCGACCGGACGGGCGACTGTGCTGGTCCTGCCCCCGGAGCCGGTCGAGTAGTCCTCGGTTCGCCCATACGGCTGACCGCCACACGGACGGGGTCGGGTCTAGGCCGTTCCGGGCAACGGACGGTTGTCCACGAGCACGCTGTGGGCGCGCCAGACCCGGAGCAACCCGGTGCCCACCAGAAGCACGCTGGCGACGACGGCGATCGTGGCCACCGTCAGCACGGTCAGTCCCTGGCGAGCGGCGAGCACCTCGACACCGACCCCCTCCAGGACGACGGCGCACCAGACGGCGACCGCCGCGATGCGGTCGGACGCCGCGATTCCGGAGTACAGCAGCAGCTGGGCCAGCGCGAACAACGTCCCGAGCAGGGCGAACACCCAGGTCGCCCCACCCAGGGCATCCCCGTACTCCGCGCCCCCCACCAGCGGGAGGGCTCGCGGGCCGAGCAGCGCCGTGGCAGCGGTCAGCAAAGCGCCCACCACCGCGACCAGGGCCGCGGCGACCGGCAGCAGACGCCGGCGTGCCCCGGCGTGTGCCATGCGGGGCAGCAGGACGACGCTGACGCCCTGCGGCAGCCAGAAGGCGACCTTGGCGAAGATCGAGGCGACCGCGTACTCCCCGGCCAGCTCTGCCGGCAGGTGGTGGCGGGCGAGCAGCACGTCGAGGTTGACCAGCAGCACCAGGCCGAGGAGCGCGCCGGAGGCCTTCGCCGCGGAGACCACGTGGACGCGGATGCCGCGCGAGAAGCCCGGTCGGCCCGAGAACGTCCAGCCCACCACGACGCTGCAGGCGCAGCCCAGTGCCATCCCCACGAGCGCGGCCTCGGGCGTGCCGCCGATGATCAGGCCGGCGATGCCCCCGCCGGACTTGAGCAGGCCGAACGTCGTGTTGACCAGCGCCAACCGGCCGTACCGGCGGTTGCCCTGCAGCATGCCGTCGTACCCGCCGATGAGCGTGTGGGGAACGAGGACGGCGATGAGCCACAGCATCGACGAGATCCCCGACAGGTGCAGCAGCGACACCGCCGGGCCGACGGCGACCAACCCCAGGACGGCTACGGCGCCGGCGCCGACCCACGTGGCGGTGTGCAGCCGGGCCATGACGGCGGGTCGGTCGTGGGGGTTCGCACCGAGGGTCAGCGCGGCCGTGGTCTGCAGCGCGACCGCCGGCACGACGCCGATGAACATGACCCCGAAGAGGGCGGCCAGCTCGCCGAAGGCTTCAGGGGCCAGGGCGCGGGCCGCCACCACGGTCAGCACGTAGGCGAGCCCGTTGACGCCCAGCAGTGCCAGGGAGACGAGCGCGGCCGGCACGGCCGCCTGCCGTCGGCGGCGAGCCTGGCTCGGCACCACGGGGATCTCGGCGGCGGTCACCCCCGCATCCTGCACCGAGGGTCCCGGAGGACCGCTCACGGCCGGATGCCCGGGTTCCCGCCCCGACTCACGCCACCCCTGAGGAGGCGGATTCCCGGGGGAGGGTCATGTCGACCGCGAAGGCCTCGGGACGGCCGGCCGTCTCGACGGTGACGTCGTCGGTGCCGGCCGCGATGCGCTCGAGCTGGGCCACCAGGTCGGCGGCGCCCGCACGCACCTTCGCCCGGGGCGACTCGTGGACCGAGCGCGCCAGGACACCGGCGAACCCGCGGACGCTGGCCGACCACTCGAAGGTGGCCGCGTGGCGCTGCGCGGCCACGCCCATGGCCCGTCGGGCGTCGTCGTCCGCGAGGAGGCGGGAGACGGCCTCGGTCATCTGGTCGAGGTCGTCGACGAGCACGCCGCTGACCCCGTCCACGACGGACTCCTGCAGACCGCCGGAGGAGTGGTAGCCGACCGTGGGGACGCCGTGGCCGCCGGCCTCGACGACCACCATGCCCCAGCCCTCCTTGACCGACGGGCAGACGAAGACCCAGGCGGCGGCGAGCTGCTCGTGCTTCCCCTTCTCGTCCAGGAAGCCGGTGAACTCCACGCGGTCGGCGACGCCGAGGCGCTCGGCCTCGGCGCGCAGCGACTCCTCCCACCAGCCCTCGCCGACGACGGAGAGCGTGAGGTCGGGCCAGCGGTCGCTGAGCCGGGCGAGGATCTCCAGCGAGTGCTCGACCTGCTTGTGCGGGACCAGTCGGCCCAGGGTGATCAGCCGCGGGGACGGCGAGCGCGGCGTCGCGACCCGCACGATCGGCTCGGTGCCGACGGGGACCAGGGTGATGCGCTCGGCGTCGACGCCCAGCCCGGCCATCTCCCGGCCGGTCGCGTCCGAGATCGTGACGTAGGGGACCCGCCGGTAGACCTTCGGGGCCACGACCGACTCGAGCCACCAGCCGATGCGGCCTCCGACCGGGCCGAAGACGATCGGCCACTGCTCCTTGTGCACGTGGAAGACGACGTTGGTGACCGGAGCGCGGGTCACCAGCGTGCTGCAGAACGGGATGCCGTTCTGGATGTCGACGACCAGGCGCGGCTTGTGCCGGCGGACGAAGGCCATCGCCCGCGGGTAGATGCTCAGTCGTCCGCCGCGCCGGATGATGCGCACGCCGTTGACGGTCTCCTCCGCCGGGGCGCGACCGTGCGCGGCACAGAACAGCGTGACCCGGAGCCCGGAAGCGGCCAGACCCTCCGCGATACGCTGCACGTAGCGTTCCGAGCCGCCGCCTTCCGGATGGCTGACATCACGCCAGTTGACGAAGAGAACATCGATGTCCGTAGTTCGCTGCAACACCCGCGGCACACTAATGCACCCGGGCAGGGGCCTGGAGCCGCACGGAACTCAACGACCCTTTGGAGTAGTCGCGCGATGAACCGATCGGCCACCCTCTCCCGGTCGATCAGGCTCTTCCGGGCCTTCCGGCGCGAACAGACCGACCCCGCCAGTTTCTACAGCGTCCTCGCCGCCGACTCGGTCGTGCAACTGTCTCGCTGGGTCGACATCGGCGGAGCCACGGTGCTGGATGTCGGAGGGGGCCCCGGCTACTTCGCCGACGCGTTCCGCGGTGCCGGTGCGACCTACGTAGGCCTGGAGCCGGACGCCGGGGAGATGGCCGCACGGGGGAAGCCGGAGCCGGGCACGCTGCGCGCCAGCGGGGAGGAACTGCCCATCCGCACCGGCGCCGTCGACGTCTGCTACTCGTCCAACGTGCTGGAGCACGTGCGCCATCCGTGGCGCATGGCCGACGAGATGGTGCGTGTGACCAAACCCGGGGGCACCATCTACCTCTCGTTCCCCCCGTGGCTCGGGCCGTGGGGCGGTCACGAGACGGCGCCCTGGCACTACCTGGGCGGCTACCGGGCCCGTCGCCGGTTCATCCGCCGGACCGGTGCCGAGCCGAAGAACAAGTTCGGCGAGTCACTCTTCGCCACCACGGCGGGTGCGGCGATGCGGTGGGCCCGTGCCTGCCGGGAGGTCGACCTGGTGTCGGTGGAGCCCCGCTACCACCCGTGGTGGGCCGCGTGGATCACGCGCGTTCCCGGGCTGCGCGAGTTCGCGAGCGTGAACTTCGTCCTGGTGCTCCGCCGGAAGGCCTGACCGCGCACGTCCGCACCGACCGTCCCGCCAGGCACGCGCGGCACCTGAGGAACAGGCGCGCCAGCAGGGCTCCCGAACCTCCTTCGACCCGGGTGTCCCCGCAGCCCCCCGGGCGTGTCACCCGCCCGGGGACGGTGCGGTCCCCGGGGCCGGAGCGTCGTCCCGGACCGGGCCGCCGATGTCCCGTACCGTCGAAGGCTGTGCCGCGCGAGTCGTAGCGGCGAGGGGGACTGGAGCTGCATGCGGGCGCGAGTCGTCGGTCCGGCCGTCATCGGCCTGGGAGTTCTGGCGATCGCCGCATCGGTCACCGCGTCCTCCTGGGTCCCGCTGACGCCGGTCGACCTCCCCCTCGACGAGTCCTTCCGCACGACGTCCGCCGGCGAGCAGGTCGGCTACGTCGACCCGGTCTCCCTCGAACCGGTGTCCAGCGACGACGTGACGGTGTCGGTCCGGGTCCGCGGGGACGAGGACGCCGGTGACGCCGACGACGACACCGCGGTCTGGGAGTCGGTGTCGGGGACCGACGACGGGAACGGGACGCTGGTCGGCACCTCCACCACGGTCGTCTGCCTGGACCGGCGGACGGCCGAGGCCGAGGAGTGCACGGTCGGCTCCGTCGACGGCGAGCGGGTCGACGTGCGCGGGCTGACCGTCCGATTCCCCGCCGACACCGAGCGGCGCGACTACGATCTCTGGGACCCCACGGTGAGGGCTCCGTACCCCGCCCGGTACGTCGGTTCCGAGCGCCTCGGCGGACTGGCAGTGCACCGTTTCGAGCAGGAGGTGCCCGAACAGGTGGTCAGGTCGGTCACCGTGCCCGGCGCCCTGGTCGGCTCGGCGGAGGTCGAGGTGTCGGCCGAGGTCGTGCACAGCAGCACGACGACGTTGCTCGTCGAGCCGCTCAGCGGGGTCATCGTGTCCACCGAGGCGCGCCCGGTGACGGTGCTGCGCGCCCCCGACGGCACGCCACGGGCCGCCCTGCTGTCCGGCACCTTCCGGTCGACGGACGACGCCGTCGACGACGCCGTCGCCCGCGCCGGGGAGATCGCCGACGACAGGGAGGACCTGCAGTCCGCCGTGCGGTGGACGGGGACCGGCGTCGGCGCCGCGCTGCTCGCTCTCGGCGTGCTCCTCGTCCTCCGTCGCCGGCCCGCGCCGGACGCCGCCCAGCCCGACCCCGCCCAGGACGAGCCCGTGCGGGTTCCCGTCCCGAGCGCCTGAGGGCCGCAGCACATGGCGACGATGGTGACCGGAGTTCCGGCCGCGCCCACCCCGGCGGACGCGGAGGTGTCCCCGCAGCGACCGGGCCGGCCGGCGCGGTGGGCCTCCGCGCTCCGGGCGCGCTGGCACCTGCTGGCGGTCTGCGCCGGGTTCCTCGTCCTGGCGCTGCTCCAGGCGCCGGGCAAGATCCTCGGCGACACGAAGTCCGACCTGGTGGTCGACCCGATCGCCTTCCTCGGCCGCGCGCTCACCCTGTGGGAGCCCGAGGGCGCCGCCGGGCAGATCCAGAACCAGGCCTACGGCTACCTCTTCCCGATGGGCCCCTTCTTCGCCCTGGGGCAGCTGGCCGGCTTGCCGGCGTGGGTCGTCCAGCGGCTGTGGTTCGCGGCGCTGATGAGCGTGGCCTTCCTCGGCGTCGTGCTGCTGGCCCGCCGGCTGCGCATCGGCACGCCGGGCACCGTCGTGCTGGCGGGCATCGCGTACGCGCTCTCGCCCCGCATGCTCACCGAGGTCGGGGCGATCTCGGTCGAGACCATCCCTCTCGCGCTCGCGCCCTGGGTGCTGATCCCGCTGGTGGGGGCGGCGTCCGCGCAGCGCTCGCCGCGCCGGGCGGCGGCGCTCTCGGGCATCGCCGTCTTCTGCGTAGGCGGGGTCAACGCCGTCGCGACCGCCGCCGTGATCCCGCTGGCGGTGCTCTACCTCGTGACCCGGCCGGCCGGGCCGGTCAAGCGCCGGCTGGTCGTCTGGTGGCTGATCGCGGTCGGCCTGGCCACCGCCTGGTGGGCCGGCCCGCTGGTCCTGCTGGGGCGCTTCGGCCCCCCGTTCCTCTACTACATCGAGACGGCGGCGGCGACGACCCACCCGACCGACGTCCTCAGCGTGCTCCGCGGGGCCTCGCACTGGCTGGGGACCCTGGCCTCGCCCTGGGGCCCCAACTGGCCGGCCGGCTGGGCGCTGGTGCACGAGGTGCTGCCGATCGCCGGCACCGTCGTCCTCGTCGTCGCGGGGGTGGTGGCCATGTGCCGCCGGGACCTGCCCGAGCGCACCTGGCTCGTCCTGGGCCTCCTGGCCGGTGTGGGGCTGGTGTCGCTGGGGCACCTCGCCGACGTCCAGGGCCTGTGGGCCGACCGGCTGCACGACGCGCTCGACGGACCGCTGGCCCCCCTCCGCAACGTGCACAAGTGGGACCCCGTCGTCCGCCTGCCGCTGGTGCTGGCGTTCGCGCACCTCGCCGGTGTCGCGGTCCGGTGGGTGCGGCGCAGCCGGGCCGGGCGGACCGGCGACCCGCTCGGCTGGCGACGCACCCGCGCCGTGGCCTCGCGGGCGGTGCTGCTCGTGCTGGCCCTCGGGCTGCTGGCATCGGTCTCCCCGGCGCTCGAGGGGAAGCTCGCGCCGCCGGCCGGGTTCTCCGACATCCCGGAGTACTGGCAGGAGACCGCGGACTACCTCGCCGCCGGGCAGCCCAGCGGCCGGGCGCTGCTGGTGCCGGGGTCGTCGTTCCCCGAGTACGAGTGGGGCACGCCCATCGACGAGCCGCTGCAGGCACTGGCGGAGTCGCCGTGGGACGTCCGCAACGCCATCCCGCTCACGCCCGAGGGTCACATCCGGATGCTCGACGCCGTCGAGGCGCGGCTGGAGGTGGGCGAGGGGTCCGCGGGCCTGACGCGGTACCTGGCCCGGGCGGGGTTCTCGCACCTGGTCCTGCGGAACGACCTCGACACCGGAGCCGCGGGCGCGACCCGGGCGGTGCTGGTCCGCCAGGCCCTGCAGACCTCTCCCGGCATCACGCGGGTGGCCACGTTCGGCCCCGTGTCCGAGGCGCCCGACGCCCGCGAGGGCACGGTGGCCGACGCCGGCCTCGACGAGGCCGCGCCGGCGATCGAGGTCTTCGCCGTGGACGACGTCGCCCCCACGGCCTGGACCGCACCGATGTCGTCGGTGGTGACCGTGCACGGTGGTCCGGAGGCGATCCTGGCCCTGGAGGAGCGCGGGCTGATCACCGATCGACCCATCGTGCTCGCCGGCACCCCGGGTGCCCCGGGCGACCCGACGATGGTCAGCGATGCGCTGATCCGCCGCGAGCGCAACTTCGGCCGGCTGCTGGGAGCCGCGTCCGGCGGGCTGACCGCCGCCGACCCGCTGCGGCTGGAGAACCCGGTCCGTGACTACGCGCTGCCGGACCAGGCCCAGGCCGAGTCGGTGGTCAAGTACATCGACGGCACCCCGTCCGCCTCCAGCTCCGCTGCCGATCCCGACGGGTTCACCGGCACGTTGTTGGACACCCAGGCCTGGGCGGCCGTCGACGGCGACCCGATGACCGCGTGGCGGCCCGCCCCGTGGGACGACCGCTCGTCGGCGCCCTGGTGGCGGGTGGATTCCGATCGTCGCGTCCTCGGCAGCTCGATGATCGTCTCGCTCGGCCAGGAACCGGGTGTCCCGAGGCCGGCGGAGCTGCGGGTCACCACCGACGCCGGGGAGATCGTCGTCCCCGTGGCCGACACCGGCGAGGAGCAGGAGGTGCCGCTGCCCGCGGGCTACACCTCGCAGGTGACCATCAGCTCGGTCGCGGCGAGCGGATCGGACGCTCCCATCTTCTCGCTGGCGGAGGTCCGCATCCCCGGGCTCAACGTGCTCCGCACGGCGGTCACGCCCGCCTCGCCCACCCCGGTCAGCGTCTACTCGTTCGACGCCCAGCGCGGTCGGTCGGGCTGCGTCGTCGGCAGCGAGGGCGCCATCCGCTGCGCACCGGGCCTGGTCAGCGGCTCGGAGGAGGCGGTCTGGCTGGGCCGCGGCTTCTCCACGCCCACCTGGTTCGACTACGAGGTCTTCGCCACGGGCATCGCACGGCCCGGTCAGGCGCTGGACGACGTCCTCACCGCGGTGCGGGGGACCGTTCCGGTGACCGCCAGCAGCGAGCCGGTGACCGACCCGCGGGCCAGCGCGGCCGCGGCCGTCGACGGCGACCCGACCACCACGTGGCTGGCGTCCCCCGACGACCGGCGGCCCACGCTGGAGCTCACCTTCCCCGAGCCGCGCACGGTGGACTCGCTGCGGGTGGTCACCGACCCGGGCGCGGTCGCCGCCGCGCCGACCGCGGTGTCCATCGAGACCGGCGGGCTGACCCGCCACCTGCGGCTCACCGAGGACGGCACCGTGCGGTTCGCTCCCGTGGTGACCGACCGGCTGGCGGTCAGCTTCGAGCTGCCCGAGGAGCTGGAGTCCGTGGACCCCTACACCCGCTGGAACCAGCGGGTGGGCGTCGGCGTGGGGGAGCTGGAGGTCGGCGGACCCAACCCCGTCACCGACCCCGCGACCGAGGTCGTCTCGGAGTGCGGCCTCGACGGTGGCGGGCCCGAGGTGCGGATCGACGGTGCCGTGATGAGCACCCGGGTGCGGACCACCCTCGGCGCGCTGCAGTCCCTGAGCCCGCTGGCCCTCGAGCTGTGCGACGCCGTCCCGACCGTCCGCGTCCTGTCGGGGGACCACCGCATGGTGGCCCGGAGCAGCGACCTGATCAGCATCGACTCCGTCACCCTGATGCGGGTCGGTACGCCCGCCGACACCGACCGCGGGCAGCGGCTGGCTGCGGCCACCCCGCGCTGGGACGCCGAGCACCGCACGGTGGAGGTCGGGGAGCGCAGCGAGGACACGCTGCTCGTGATCCCCGAGAACACCAACCCGGGCTGGACGGCGCGACTGGACGGCGAGGCGCTCGACCGGGTCGCGGTCGACGGCTGGCAGCAGGGTTACGTCGTGCCGGCCGGCGCGGCCGGGACGGTCGAGCTGACCTTCGTGCCCGGCCCCTACTACCGCGCGGCGCTCGCGCTCGGCGCCGGAGCGGTCCTGCTCCTGCTCCTGGTGACCGTGGTGCCGGCGTGGCCGCTGCGCGAGCGCACGCTGCGCCCCCGCCGGGCGTGGGCGCTGTCGGGCGCGCTCCTCACCGCCGTCGTGGTCGTCGGTGCCGCCTTCGGCACGGCGCTGGCCGGCGGTGCCGTCGGGCTCGCGGCGCTGGGGGGCTTCTGGGTGCTGCGGCACCTCGCCGGCCGGTTCGCGCCGGCCCTCCTCGGCAGCGTTGCGGGTGCGGCCCTCCTCGTGGCGGGGGGACTGCTGCTCGCCGACGCCGACGGGACCGCCGGCCTTCGCCAGCTGCTCGCGGTCGTGGCGCTGGCTGCGGTCGTCGCGGGGATCGTGCCGTTGCTGCCGTGGCGCGCGCTGCTGGTGCGTCGCGCGACGCCCGGTACCGCGACGCCTGGCCCGTGAGGTGGCAGCCCTGAGGCACCATCGAGCCGTGTCCCGTCGAACCGCCGTCCTCGTCCCGGCGGTCTGCCTCGTCCTGAGCGGCTGCGTCCGCCTCGAGGCGCCGGCCCCGGACGCGGACCTCGTCGGGGCCACGCAACCCGCCCTGCTCACCCTGGAGCCCGGGGAGATGGACGCCTCCGTGCGGCTCGAGCCGGCCTGCCCCCCGACCGACCCCGCCGAGCCCCTGACGGCCGAGGACCTCAACGAGGCCTTCCAGGACCTGGACCTGCCCTACTGGAAGCAGTCCGACGTCGGCGCCAGCGCCGTGCTCAGCGACGGCCGGGTCCTCTGGGTATGGGGGGACACCGTGCGCGAGCGGGGCACCGAGCCGCGGATGATCGACAACTCCATCCTCATCAGCTCCGGGACCTGCGTGTCCCAGCTGCTGACCGACGACGTCGCCCAGGTCCTCCCGCGCGACCCCGGTGACCTGTCGACCTGGCCGCTGTCGGTGCTGCGCATGGATCCCCGGCCGGGCGACGCCCCCGACGTGACCGACGTGGTCGTCGTCTTCGCCTCGCGCGTCCAGCCCGCCGAGGGCCAGTTCGCGTTCCTCGAGCGCGGGACGACGGTCGGCGTCTACACGGTCGGCGGCGACGGGGTCCCGCGGCTAACCGAGGCGCGCTACCTGACCCCGGACGACCCGAACATCGGGGCGATCCACTGGGGGGCGGGCTCGGCCGTCGACGGCGACCAGGTCTACGTCTACGGCACCCGCGACACGAGGGAGCCCCAGGTCTTCGGCCGCGAGCTGTTCGTCGCGCGGCTGCCCATCGCCGAGGTCGTGGACGGCGAGGCGCTCGAGTACTGGGACGGCGCGGCGTGGCAGCCCGACCCCGCGCGCGCGGCCCCGGTCATCGGCGCCGTAGAGGGCCCGGCGGAGCGGCTGTCGGTGAACCTGATGGACGGCCGCTGGGTGCTCTTCTCCAAGTTCGGCGGGGACCTCGCCGACACGGCCGCCGTGTGGACCTCCGAGTCGCCCACCGGGCCGTTCACGGCCACGGAGGTGCTCGACGCCCGGTTCGAGACGCCGGACGAGACGACCGAGGACGACGAGGACAAGATCATCCAGTACATGCCGCTGGCGCACCCGGGGATCCCCACCGATCCCGGGACGATGATCGTCTCCGTCAGCCGCAACCTCACCGACTTCGCGGAACTGCTGAGGACACCCGAGCGCGCCGTCCCGCTGTTCTCCCAGGTGCCCCGGCCCTGACGGCCCCGGTGAGCGAGGTCACCGTCGTCACCGGAAGATCGGCGCCGTGTCCGGTGTCAGGACAGGGGTGAGCTCCCCGATCCCCGCGCGCGCCTACGCGGTGTGGGGGGTGGCGCTGCTGTCCTACGTGGTCGCCGTGTTCCACCGGGCCTCCCTCGGGGTGGCCGCCGTCGACGCGCAGGAGCGGTTCTCCGCCGGGGCGTCGGCGGTCTCGCTGTTCCTCGTCCTCCAGCTCGCGGTGTACGCGGGGCTGCAGATCCCGGTCGGCGTGGCCCTGGACCGGCTCGGCTCGCGGCGGCTGATCCTCGCGGGGGCCGTCACGATGGCCGCCGGGCAGCTGGTGCTCGCGCTGGCCGAGGACGTGCCGACGGCGGTGGCGGCACGGGTGCTCGTCGGCGCCGGGGACGCGATGACGTTCATCAGCGTGCTGCGGGTGGTGTCCTTCTGGTTCCCCGGGAGGGTGGTCCCGCTGATCACCCAGCTCACGGGCATCCTGGGCCAGCTCGGGTCGGTCGTCGCGGCCTACCCGCTGGTCGCGCTGCTGCACGGCACCTCCTGGGAGGCGACGTTCCTGGGCGCCGCCGCGACCGGGCTGCTGGTCGCCGTCCTGGTGCTGGTGGCGCTGAAGGACGCCCCCGGCGGCAGCGTGCGCGGGCCGGCCGTCGGCCTGGCCGACCTGCGGGCCACCCTGCTGGACACCTGGCGGGAGCCCGGCACCCGCATCGGGCTGTACACCCACCTGGTCACCCAGTTCTCCGGCACGGTCTTCGCCCTGCTCTGGGGCTATCCGTTCCTCGTCGTCGGCCAGGGGCTCTCGCCTGGCACAGCGGCCGGGCTGCTGACCCTGCTGGTCCTCGTCGGCATGGGCGTCGGCCCGCTCCTGGGGCGGCTGTGCGGTCGCTGGCCGCTGCGCCGGTCGGTGCTGGTCTTCTCCATCCTCGGCGCGACGGCGCTCGCCTGGACCGTCGTGCTCGTCTGGCCCGGCCGGGCGCCGCTGCCGTTGCTGATCGCGCTCGTCGTCGTCCTCGGCACCAACGGCCCGGGCTCGATGATCGGGTTCGACTACGCCCGCACGGAGAACCCCGCGGAGCGGATGGGCAGCGCCAGCGGGGTGGTGAACGTGGGCGGCTTCGTCGCCTCGTTGCTGACCATCCTGGCGATCGGTGCCGTCCTCGACGTCCTCACCCCCGGCAGCTCCACCGACTACGAGCTCAGCGCCTTCCGGGCGGCGTTCGCCGTCCAGTACGTGTTCTGGGCCATCGGGCTGTTCGGCGTGCTGCGGCACCGCCGCGAGCTGCGCGCCCGCCTGGCGCGCGACGGCGTGGTGCTGGCCCCGCTGGGCACCGCCGTCCGGGCGCGGCTCCGGGGCGGCAGCGCGTACTCCTGACCGGCCTGCTCCGGACCGTTCGGGTGTCGCACGCGGCTCCTCGCTGCGATGGTGAACGCATGAACCGCGTCACCCGCGCGGCCGCCGCCGGGCTCTCCGCCGTCGCGGCCGTCGCCGCCCGCGACCTGCTGCAGCGCGAGCACACGCTGCTGCGCAACTTCCCGGTGCTCGGGCACGCCCGGTACCTGCTGGAGTCCGTCGGCCCCGAGCTGCGGCAGTACCTGGTGGCCGGCAACAACGAGGAGCGTCCCTTCACCCGCGACCAGCGGCGCTGGGTGTACGCCTCGGCCAAGGGTGAGAACAACTACTTCGGCTTCGGCACGGACAACGACCTCGAGTACACCGCCGGTTACCCGGTGATCAAGCACCGCACGTTCGGCCGGGCGATCCCGGCGTCGGACGTCCACGCCGGGCACGGCGTCGACCTGCCGGCGGCGAAGGTGCTCGGTGCGGCACGGGGGCGGCGGCACGCCTTCCGTCCGACGTCGGTCGTCAACATCTCGGCGATGAGCTTCGGCTCCCTCTCGGGGGCCGCGGTCGAGGCGCTGAACCGGGGCGCGGGGCTCGCCGGGTGCCTGCACAACACGGGGGAGGGTGGGCTCTCCCCGCACCACCGGCACGGCGGCGAGCTGATCTTCCAGCTGGGGACGGCGTACTTCGGCTGCCGCGACGAGCGCGGACGCTTCGATCTACAGCGACTGAAAGCACTCGTCGCGGAGGCGCCGGTGCGGGCGCTGGAGATCAAGCTGAGCCAGGGCGCCAAGCCGGGCCTGGGTGGCGTGCTGCCGGCGGCGAAGGTCTCCGCCGAGATCGCCGCCACGCGCGGCATCCCCGAGGGCGAGGACTGCATCAGCCCCTCCCGGCACGCCGAGTTCTCCGACGTCGACAGCCTGCTGGACTGGGTGGAGCTGCTGGCCGACGAGACCGGGCTGCCGGTCGGCATCAAGTCCGCCGTCGGCGACATGGCCTTCTGGGAGGAGCTGACCGACCGGATGGGAGCAACCGGCCGCGGGGTCGACTTCGTGACGATCGACGGGGGAGAGGGCGGCACCGGAGCGGCGCCGATGATCTTCACCGACTCGGTCTCGCTGCCCTTCCAGCTCGGCTTCGCCCGGGTGTACGCCACCTTCGCCCGCAAGGGGCTGCACGAGGACGTGGTCTTCGTCGGGGGCGGCAAGCTCGGGCTGCCCGACAACGCGATCGTGGCGTTCGCGCTCGGCTGCGACCTGGTCAACGTGGCTCGGGAGGCGATGCTGGCGATCGGCTGCATCCAGGCGCAGAAGTGCCACACCGACACCTGCCCGACCGGGATCGCGACGCAGAACGCCTGGCTGGCGCACGGGCTGGACCCGGAGCGCAAGTCGGTGCGCGCCGCCAACTACGTGCAGACCCTGCGGCGGGACCTGCTCAAGGTCGCCGAGGCGTGCGGGGTCGAGCACCCGGGCCTGATCGATGCGGGCTCGGTGGAGGTGCTCACCGGCCGGTCGGCAGCCGCCCCGCTCCACGAGGTCTACGGCTACGACCCGTCGTGGGGGCTGCCGTCGGAGGCGGACCGGGCGGCCATCGCCGCGATCATGCGGGGGGAGTCGCCCCAGGGCGGCAGCGCCCCGCCGTCCCCCGACGCCGTCGGCTGACCCTCACCCTCGGGTGGAGGGTCAGCTCGACGGTCCAGGCGCCGCCCCCAGGGCAGAAATGGCCATTTCTGCCCTAGGAAGTGCCGCGGAGCAGGTCCTCGAAGGAGCTCGCCGGGTCGGCGAAGGGGTCCACCGGCGCCGACGGCGGGCGGCCGGCGACCAGGTCGGCGAGCTCGCCGGCGGCGCGCTGCACGCGGTCGGGGAGCCCGCCCCCGGGTCCGCTCCCACCGGCCCAGTCCTCCGAGGCCGCGAACACCGCGGTGGGGACGACGGTCGACCGCAGGTAGGCGAACAGCGGCCGCAGGGCGTGCTCCAGGGCCAGCGAGTGCCGGGCGGTGCCGGCGGTCGCGCCCATGAGCACCGGGGTGCCGATGAGCGCGTCCTTGTCCAGGACGTCGAAGAACGTCTTGAACAGCCCGCTGTAGGACGCCGAGAAGATGGGCGTCACCGCGATGACCGCGTCGGCGCTGGTCACGGTGTCGACGGCCGACCGCAGCGGACCGTTGGCGAACCCGGTGAGCAGGTTGTCCGCGAGGTCGCGGGCGTGCTCGCGCAGCTCGACGACCTCCACGGTGGCGGTGACGCCCCGGTCGCGGAGTGCGGCGACGGTGGCCTCGGTCAGCCGGTCGGCCAGCAGCCGGGTGGAGCTGGGGGTGCTCAGCCCGGCGCTGACGACGGCGATCGTCCGGGTGCTCCGGTCCTGGGGGCTCATCGGGCCTCGACCTCCTCGCGGACCTGCTCGGGAACCTGGCCGGTGACGTCGTCGGCCGCGGCGTGGACGGTGGCGTCCCGGGCGCCGCCCGCGGCGGCGACGCGCGAGGCGTGGGTCGGCGCGTCCGGGACGTGCGCCGGCTTGAGGGCGGCGAACTCGCGGCGCAGCACCGGCACGACCTCCTCGCCGAGCAGGTCGAGCTGCTCGAGCACCGTCTTCAGCGGCAGGCCGGCGTGGTCGATGAGGAACAGCTGGCGCTGGTAGTCGCCCACGTAGTCGCGGAAGCCGAGGGTGCGCTCGATGACCTGCTGCGGGCTGCCCACGGTGAGCGGCGTCTGGCTGCTGAAGTCCTCCAGCGAGGGGCCGTGGCCGTAGACCGGGGCGTTGTCGAAGTAGGGGCGGAACTCCCGGACGGCGTCCTGGCTGTTCTTCCGCATGAAGAACTGCCCGCCGAGGCCGACGATCGCCTGGTCGGCGCTGCCGTGGCCGTAGTGCTCGTAGCGCTTCCGGTAGAACTCGACCATCTTCTGCGTGTGCTCCGGCGGCCAGAAGATGTGGTTGTGGAAGAAGCCGTCGCCGTAGTACGCGGCCTGCTCGGCGATCTGCGGGGAGCGGATCGAGCCGTGCCAGACGAACGGCGCGACACCGTCCAGCGGGCGGGGCGTCGAGGTGAAGCCCTGGAGCGGGGTGCGGAACTTCCCCTGCCAGTTCACGACGTCCTCGGTCCACAGCCGGCGCAGCAACGCGTAGTTCTCGACGGCGAGCTCGATGCCGTTGCGGATGTCCTGCCCGAACCACGGGTAGACCGGGCCGGTGTTGCCGCGGCCCAGCGTCAGGTCCACCCGGCCGTCGGCCAGGTGCTGCAGCATCGCGTAGTCCTCGGCGATCTTCACCGGGTCGTTGGTCGTGATCAGCGTGGTGGCAGTCGAGAGCTGCAGCGTCGAGGTCCGCGCCGCGATGTGGGCGAGCGTCGTGGTGGGGGAGGAGGAGAAGAACGGCGGGTTGTGGTGCTCGCCGAGGGCGAAGACGTCGAGGCCGACCTCCTCGGCCTTCGCAGCGATCGCCAGGACGGCCTTGATCCGCTCGGCCTCGGTCGGGGTGCGACCGGTGGTCGGGTCCTGGGTGATGTCGCTGACCGTGAAGATGCCGAACTGCATGACCGCTCCTAGCTAGTTGAGAGTGCAACTACTGTCTCACGGAACCCGGCGAGGTCCAACGGCATTCCCCGGCCGGCGGGCGGCCCGGCGGCGGTGCACCGCCCGACCCCGCTGCGTAGCCGACTCGCCACGAGGTGCCGAAGTACGCCGGTGGTAGTTCACGGTCCGGTCACGGGGCGCAGCTCCGGGTGCCCGGTTCTGGCACTGTCCGGATCGATACCGGCAAGGGCTAGGGGGCGGCGCGATGGTGGTGCGGACGGAGAACGGGGCCGGCGAGCCCGACCGGCACGAGGCCGGGGACGGGCGCCCGGCACCGGTGTTCACCGGGTCGCTGGACTCCATGCTGGGCTCCGCGCCGGTCTTCCGCAGCAAGCTGCGCGGGTACGACCCCATGGAGGTCGACACCTACGTGTCCTGGGCCGAGTCCGAGCTGCGCACCGTCCGCCGCCAGGTCGACGACCTGCTGGCCCGCTTCGGCGCGTGCTCGGCGGAACTGGAGATCTCGCGCCGGCTGCTGGCCGACGGATCGCGCAACCGGGTCGTCTTCCCGGTGTCCGACCGGGTCGAGGAGATGCTCCAGCTGGCCGCGGAGGAGGCCGCCGCGATCACCGAGACGGCCGCCCGCGACGCCGAGCACATCGTGGCCGAGGCGCGCAGCGAGGCCGACGCGCGGCTCCGGAAGGCCCACGAGATCAAGGAGATGGCCGTGCTCGCGGCCGACGAGCTCCGCGACCACGCGCGCAAGCAGCGCGCCGAGGCCCAGGCGGCGCTCGACCGGGCCCGGGCGGAAGCAGCCGAGCTGCAGCGGTCGGCGGTGGAGGAGCGGGACCGGCTGGCCGCCGCCGCGGCGCAGGAGCGCGACCGGCTGGCCGCCGCAGCGGCCGAGGAGCGGCAGCGCCTGGACGCCGACGCGGCGCGGGAGCGGGAGCAGGCCGCGGCCACGGCCGCGGAGCGGCTCGCCGAGCTGTCGGAGCAGGTGGCCGACCTCCGCCGCCAGCGGGACCAGGCGCGCCAGTCGCTGCGCGGGCTGAGCAGCCGGATCGGCGAGGCGCTGCAGGCGGTCGCGGCCACGGTGCCCGACGCCGTCAGCGCCAACGTCGCGATCGAGGGCATGGAGTACGACCCCGCGCACGTCGGTACCTCGCGCTCCGACGGGGCGCCGGAGCAGCGCGCCGCGGGCGACGGGGTCGTGCTGCTGCGGCGGCCGGCGCCGGTCTCCTCCTGACCCCGTCGGAGCCCTCCGGGCACTCCGGGGGCTCCCCGATCGTGGAGGGGTGAGAGTCTTCCGGTAGCGCGGCGAGCAGCCGCCCGGAACCAGCGCAGGAGGTCGACGTGGACGAGGTCGCCAGGACGGTGCAGATCGACGGTGGGATCGTCGTCGGGCACGACGGATCCAAGTGCGCGCAGGAGGCGCTGACCTGGGCGGGCAGGCTCGCGGCGCGGGCCGACGTCGACCTGCACGTGGTCCGCGCCTGGTCCATCACGTCGGCGCCGCAGCCGGCCAGTTGGACGCCCGGGTACGTCCCCCCGCTGCCGGAGTGGGAGCAGGCGGTCCACGACGAGTTGACGGCGCACGTCCGGGTCGCCCGCCTCGCGCCCGAGGTCCGCTGGACCTGTCACGTCGTCCACCGCCCGGCGGAGCAGGCGCTGATGCAGGCCGCCGAGGGGGCGAGCCTGGTCGTCATGGGCGCCCGGGGGCGCGGCGGCTTCGCCGGGCTGCTGCTCGGGTCGGTCAGCGACAAGCTCGTGCACCACGCGCCGTGCCCGGTCACCGTCGTCCGCACCGGGGCCACCGGCAAGCAGATGGACGCGGTCACCGGCGAGAACGCCGCCGTCGAGGTCTAGCGGTCAGTCCGGCGGCGTGGCGTAGACGGCGGTCAGCCACACACGGAGGAGCACGGGGACGACGTCGTCCGCGGCGATCGCCGGCCCGTCCCCGCTGAGCGATGCGGAGATGACCCGCTCGTTCATCGACGTGAGCGCGATCGCGAGGTCGCGGGCCGCCGGACCCGGGGGAGCCGCCCCTCGCGCGCGCTCGGCCTCGATGGCGGTGGCGCAGCGCTGCACCCAGCGCTCGAAGACCTCCGCCCACAGCGCCCGCACCTCGGCGTTGGTCGAGCGCGCCTCCGCCCAGGCCACGGTGAGGGCCCGGTGGCCGCGGAAGGTCTCGTGGTAGGCCGCCAGTGCCCGCTGCCAGCCCTCCCGGGGCGCTTTGACCGAGCCGTCGAAGACCGCGCCCATGGTCGCGTCGGCCTCGGCGACCACCCGGTCCAGCAGCGTCAGCAGGACGGCGTCCTTGGACGGGAAGTAGAAGTAGAAGGTGGGCCGCGAGATCCCGGCGCCGCGGGCCAGGTCGTCGACGGAGATCGCACCCAGCGGCCGCTCCTCGAGCAGCCGCTCCGCCGTGGCCAGGATCAGCATTTCGCGGTCGTCGCCCCGGGCGCGCGCCGGCCGGCGGCCGCGGCCGGCGGCCGCCGGGAGACGCGCACCGTCGGACATGCGGGCGAGGGTACCGGCGCGCGGCCGTAACTCGACACCCTGTTGACTCGTTCGACACAGCGTCGATAGCGTCGGCGGTGCCCTGATCTCGATGGCAGAGTTCCTCGGCAGCGCCGATCCCGAAGCCGCCGCTAGGTCGGCCCGTTCCTGGAGTGTGGACATGAGTCCCGAGCACGTGGACGTCCTCGTCATCGGCGCCGGGTTGTCCGGCATCGGCGCCGCCTGCCACCTGCAGGTCGAGTGTCCCGACAAGACCTACGCGGTCCTGGAGTCACGCGGCGCCATCGGCGGCACCTGGGATCTCTTCCGCTACCCGGGGATCCGCTCGGACTCGGACATGTTCACCCTCGGCTACGCCTTCAAGCCCTGGACCGGGGCCAAGGCCATCGCCGACGGCGACTCGATCCGCGAGTACATCGTCGAGACCGCGCGCGAGTACGGCGTGGAGGAGAAGATCCGCTTCCACCACCAGGTGCTGTCGGCCGACTGGTCGAGCGCCGACGCCCGGTGGACCGTGACCGCCCGCCGCACCGACACGGGGGAGACCGTCCGGCTCACCTGCTCGTGGCTGTCGGTCTGCTCGGGCTACTACCGCTACGACGAGGGATTCCGCCCGGAGTTCCCCGGCGAGGAGCGGTTCGCAGGCGAGCTGATCCACCCGCAGCACTGGCCCGAGGACTTCGACGCGACCGGCAAGCGCGTCGTCGTCATCGGCAGCGGCGCCACCGCCGTCACGCTCGTGCCCAACCTGGCCGACGACGCCGCGCACGTCACCATGCTGCAGCGGACGCCGAGCTACATCCTGTCCCTGCCCGGGAAGGACCCGCTGGCGGAACTCCTGCGCAGCCGGCTGCCGGCGAAGGTGGCCTATCCGATCGTGCGGTGGAAGAACGTGCTCACCACCACCGCGCTGTACCAGGCCAGCCGGCGCTGGCCGGGCGGCGTCCGGAAGCTGATCCGCCGGCTGACCGCCAAGCAGCTCCCGGCCGGCTACGCCGTCGACACGCACTTCAACCCGCCCTACGACCCCTGGGACCAGCGGCTGTGCCTGGTGCCCGACGGCGACCTGTTCCGCACCCTGCGGGAGGGGAAGGCCTCGATCGCCACCGACCGGATCGCGACGTTCACCGAGACCGGGATCGACCTGGAGTCCGGCGAGCACCTGGACGCCGACGTGATCATCACCGCGACCGGGCTGAACCTGCTGGCCATGGGCGGGATGACGCTGACCCTCGACGGCGAGGCCGTCGACGTCCCGGAGACCGTGTCCTACAAGGGGATGATGCTCTCCGGCGTCCCCAACTTCTCCATGGTCATCGGCTACACCAACGCCTCCTGGACGCTCAAGGCCGACCTGGTGAACCGCTACGTGTGCCGGCTGCTGCAGCACATGGACCAGCGCGGGCTCGCCGTCGCCACGCCGCTGGCCCCGCCCGAGGGCGCCGACCTGCCCTTCCTGGACCTGGCCGCGGGCTACGTCCAGCGCAGCCTGGCCCAGCTGCCCAAGCAGGGGCAGCGCACGCCGTGGCGGCTGCACCAGAACTACATCCGGGACGTGCAGCTCATGCGGCGCGGGCCGCTCGAGGACGAGGGCATCACGTTCAGCGCGGCGCCGGCACGCACCGAGCGGGCGGTGGCCTGATGGACGCCTACCGGTTCGCCGGCGGCACGGCCGTCGTCACCGGCGCGGCCAGCGGCATCGGCGAGGCGCTCGCCGTGCAGCTCGCCGACCGCGGCAGCTCGCTGGTCCTGGTCGACCGGGACGCCGACCGGCTCGCCGGCGTCGCCGACCGCATCCGCGCCGCGCACCCGCAGCTGTCGGTGGCCATCCACCTCGCCGACCTCGCTGACGAGGCGGCCACCGATGCGCTGGGCGCGACCCTCGTGGCATCCCACCCGGAGACCACCCTGCTCGTGAACAACGCCGGGGTCGCGCTCGGCGGGCGGTTCGACCAGGTCACCCTGGAGGAGTTCGACTGGGTGATGGCGATCAACTTCCGGGCCGTGGTCCGGCTGACCGCGGCCCTGCTGCCGGTGCTGAAGGCGAACCCGGGCTCGCACCTGGTCAACGTCTCCAGCATCTTCGGCATCTTCGCCCCGCCCGGGCAGGCCGCCTACGCCGCCAGCAAGTTCGCCGTGCGGGGCTTCAGCGAGTCCCTGCGCCACGAGCTCGCCGACGACGGGGTGGGCGTGACCGTCGTCCACCCGGGGGGCGTCCGCACCCGCATCGCGGAGAGCGCGCGGCTGGGCTCCGGGGTGGACGCCGCAGAGGTCGCCGCCGGACGCGAGCAGATGGCCAAGCTGCTGCGCATGCCGCCGGAGAAGGCCACCGCGCAGATCGTGGCCGCCATCGAGAACCGGCGTCCCCGCCTGCTGATCGGGCTGAGCGCGCGGGTGCCCGACGTGCTGGTCCGGCTGCGGCCGGGGACCTACTGGCGGCAGATCGGCCGGGTGCTCGCCGCCCGGCGTGAGTCCTCCCCACCCGCCCGGGCTGCGCGAGACTGACCGGGTGACCGTCCCGGCCGCGTTCATCCGCGCGCACACCCGCCCAGCCCGGCCCTCGCTCGTGCCGGAGGTGCAGCTGCTCGTCGCCGACGACGTCGTCGCGCTCTGGGAGGCGATGGCGGTCGAGCAGGGCCGCACGGCGCAGGAGCCACCGTTCTGGGCCGCCGCCTGGCCCGGGGGGCAGGCGCTGGCCCGGTACGTCCTCGACCACCCCGAGCTGGTCGCCGGCCGGACGGTGCTCGACCTGGGGGCCGGGAGCGGGCTGGTGTCGGTCGCGGCGGTGCTGGCCGGTGCCACGCACGTCGTGGCCAGCGAGGTCGACCCCTTCGGTCTCGCCGCCATCCCGGAGAACGCGGCGCTCAACGGGGTCTCCGGGATCGAGCCGGTCGGCGACCTGCTGGGGGAGGCGCCGCCCCCGGTGGACGTCGTCCTGGCCGGTGACGTCTGCTACGACCGGATCATGACCGAGCGGGTGCTGCCGTTCCTGGCGGCCGCCCGGGCCGCCGGCGCCGAGGTGCTCGTCGGTGACCCCGGCCGGCCCTACCTGCCGCACGACCAGCTGACCGAGGCCGCCGTCCACGAGATCGCCGACGCCGACGCCTCGTCGACGGGACCGGCGCGGGTCCGGCGGACGACGGTGTGGCGGCTGCCCTGACCGCAGGACCTTCCGTACTTGACATCTGTCACGTGAGGGAATTCGGCCCAGCGTTTGTCACGGGGCGATAACGACGGTTACGTTGGGTCGTCCGGTCGGCGGTTCCCTCACCCGAGGGTGTCGCGCCGGGCGCCGCCGAATCGCCCGCAGGGCGAGCCGGGGACCCACCGCAGTACTGGGGGTGAATCCCGGCCCCGGACCTCCAGTCCGGGGCGGGTAGGGCTACTTCCCGCCCGAATCCGTCAGCTAACTCGGTAGGCGGCTCACGGAAGAACTGGACAGCTGCAGACCTCTGCCGCCCCCTGTGCGGGCGGCCGCTCTGCTGCGCCCTGACACCCGGAGCACAACCACCCCATGAACCTCCGCACCACTGTGAACGCACGCCTGCGCCGCCGTCCCCCCGTGGGCACGCGCCGCTCCGCCCTGTTCCTCGGCGTCGCCGCCGCCGGAGCCGTGATGGTCAACGTCCTCGCCGCCGGCGAGCCGGCCGCGCACGCCGAGGCGCAGACCGAGTCCATGAGCGTGGCCGAGCAGCTCGGCATCCCGGCGGACGCCTCGTCGACGCTGGACGCCGAGGCCGTCGCCCCCCTGCAGCAGCTCGCCGCGAGCCGCAGCGCCCGGGACGCCGACCAGGCCACCGCCGCGCTGCAGCAGCTCGCCGCCGAGCAGGCCGAGCGGGACCGCCTCGCCGCCGAGGAGGCCGCCCGCCTCGCCGCCGAGGAGGCCGCCCGTGTCGAGGCGGCCCGCGCCGCCGAGGCCGCGCGCGCCGCGGAGGCGGCCCGTGCTGCCGAGGCCGCCCGCAAGGCCGCGCCCCCGGCGCCCGCCGCGCCGGCCGCCCCGCGCTCGAGCGGTGGCGCCGCCGCGGCGCCGTCGGGCTCCTACCAGAGCTACGCGTTGCAGAAGCTGGGCGGCGACAGCACCCAGTTCTCCTGCCTGGAGAAGCTGTGGGGCAAGGAGAGCGGCTGGAACCCCAACGCGCAGAACCCGTCCAGCACCGCGTACGGCATCCCGCAGTTCCTGGACAGCACGTGGGCCGGGACCGGGATCGCCAAGACCTCGGACGGCTACCGGCAGATCGACGCCGGGCTCATCTACATCCAGAAGCGGTTCGGCTCGCCCTGCGGTGCCTGGTCGCACTCGCAGGCCAAGGGCTGGTACTGAGCACCACCCCTGCCGAGATCACGTGATCTCGACGCATCGTCGCCCCGGAGCCGCCGAGATCACGCGATCTCGGCGGCTCCGTGCGTCCGCCGATCTGTTGGTGAGCTGATGTGACGGTGCACATCGGGACGTCCGGGTGGAGCTACGACCACTGGGACGGCGTGCTCTATCCCCCCGGCACCGCACCGCGCGACCGGCTGGAGCACTACGTCCGTCGCTTCGGCACGGTGGAGCTCAACGCGAGCTTCTACCGCTGGCCGCGGGATGCCGGCTTCGCGAGCTGGCGTCGGCGGCTGCCTCCAGGATTCCAGCTCTCGGTCAAGGCGCCCCGCGGCCTCACCCACGCCAAGCGGTTGCACGGCCCGGAGCCCTGGCTGCCCCGGCTGGTCTCGGCGTGGCACGAGCTGGGGGACCGCCGCGCGGTCCTCCTCGTCCAGCTCCATCCCGGGCACGAGCGGGACGACGCCCGGCTGGACCACTTCCTGGGCCTGCTGCCCGACTGGATGCGGGTGGCCGTGGAGTTCCGGCACCCCAGCTGGCACGACGAGGGCGTGTTCCGTCTGCTGGAGCGGCACCGCGCCGCCTACTGCGTGATGAGCGGCGCCCGGCTGCCCTGCGTGCTGCGGGCCACCGCACCGTTCGTCTACGTGCGCATGCACGGCCCCGATCCCGACCACCTCTACGCCGGCTCGTACTCCGGCTCCGATCTGGACTGGTGGGCCTCGCGGGTGGGGGAGTGGCGCGATTCCGGTCTCGACGTCTTCGTGTACTTCAACAACGACGGCCACGGTCACGCCGTGCGGGACGCCGAGGGGCTGCGCGCCCGCACCGGCTGATCGGGCGGCTCAGAGCAGGCCGGCCTCGGCCTTGGCCAGCAGGGCGGTGTGGACGGCGGAGTCGACGGTCGCCGCGAAGGCCGGGTCCGCTGCGCTCCGCGCCACGACCGCCTCCAGCATGGTCGGGAAGGTGGCCGGCGCGATCGTGAGCACGAGGGTGCCGCCGGCGGACAGGAAGCGCACCGCCCGCGCCCCCACGGGGGTGCTGCGCACCGCGACGGCGTTGCCGAGGTCGTCGGAGATGACCGGACCGGCGAAGCCGAGCGTGCCGCGCAGCAGCTCGCCGATCACCACGGGGGAGAAGGCCGCCGGGCTCGCCGGGTCGATCCGGCTGTAGGTCGCCGACGACATCATCACCATCGGCCGCGCGGTCGTCCCCGTCAGCGTGCTCGCGAAGGCGGTGACCTGGTCGTCCCCGGCCGCGGTCTCCGGGTCGACGACGTCGGCGGTGTCGTCGGTGTTCCCGCGCACCCGCCCCAGGCCGGGGAAGTGCTTGAGCGTCGAGGTCACCCCGGCCGCGGCCAGGCCGTCGACGACCGTCGTCGCCGCCGGGGCGACCTCCGTGCCGGTGCTCCCGTACTGCCGGTCGAAGACGCCGATCGGGCCGTTGGTGCCCTCGGTGCCGGCCGGCACGACGTCGACCACGGGCGCCAGGTTCAGGTTCACCCCCGCGCCGTGCAGCTGGGCCCCCAGGTCCGCGGCCAGCGCCGCCAGCTGCTCGGCGGGGAGATCGCCCTGGGCGGTCGCGCTGGGCAGCCGGTCGAAGCCCTCGCCCTTCAGCGTCTGCACGCTGCCGCCCTCCTGGTCGACGGCGATCCAGAGGCCGGGCCCCGCGGCCTGCTCCTGCCAGGCGGCGGTGCGGTCGGCGAGCTCCGCGGCCGAGTCGGCCGGCCGGCCGGCCAGGAACAGCCCGCCCACCCCCTGCTCGACCAGCTGGGCGCCGGCGTCCGGGTCGTCGGCCGGAACGCCGACCACGAACAGCTGGCCGATCTGCGCCCGGCGGTCCAGGCCGGCCAGCGCGGCGGCCACCCGCGCCTCGGCGTCGGTGCCCGGTGTCGGCGCCGCCGGCTCGGACGACGTGGGCGCGGCGGTGGCCGGCGTCGTCGTCGGAGAGGCGTCGGCGCGGTCGGGGCGCGGCTCGCTCCCGCAGGCGCCCAGACCGCAGGCGAGGGCCGCCAGGACGGCGGTGGCGCGGACGGCGGTCGGACGCATCGGTTCTCCTCGGAACTCCCCCCGAAGGAGGTCGCTGGGGCCCGCGAGCCGGCGCGGTCCCGGCGCCCAGTCTGCCGTCCGGTGGATCCCGCCCCCGGGACCGCCACGGCTCGCTGCCCGGGCCGGACGGGCCTAGCGTCCGGGCATGACCGAGGAACGACCAGGACCGGAGCGGGGCGTCCCGCCGGGCGGCCTCGTGGGCCGGTCGATCGAGGAGTTCGTGACCCAGCTCCGCGGGTTCACCGACCGGGCGCGCACCGCGGCGGGCTCGGTGCCCGCCCGCCTGTCCCTGCCCAGCCCGCCCGGCGCGATGTCGGCCGCCCAGCTGCGGGCGGTGGCGGAGATGGTGAAGGCCCAGCGCGCATCGATCGCGGGGATGCGCGCCCAGCTCGACGCCTTCGACCAGCAGCTGGCCGTCTTCGAGCGCATCCTCGAGCCGCTGGTCGAGTGGAGCGGCACGTGGGCCCGCCTCGAGGAGGCGGTGGGCGATCTGGTGCGGCGCGACGGCCCGACCCCCGAGGAGCCCGGGCCCGACCCGGCGCCCTGAGCAGCCCGGTCCGTCGACCATCCCCGAGGGGTCAGCGCCAGGTGGTGATGCGGACCGTCGTCCCCTCGGCGGACGAGCGGACCTGGACGAGGTCGCACAGCTGGTTGACGGCGTACAGCCCGTGCCCACCCGGCGCGTCGGGTCGCGGCGCGAGCCGGCCCACGAGTGGGTCTGGGATCCGGCCCTCGTCCCGGAACTCGACGACGGCGGCGTCCTTGGTGGCCCACAGGGAGACGGTGCCGGAGCCGCCCCCGTGCGCGAGCGAGTTGGCGAGCAGCTCGGAGGCGGCCAGCTCGAGGAGCTGCCCCTGCTCGGTGGTCAGACCGACCGACCGGGCGAAGGACACCACGGTCCGCCGGGTGGCCTGCACGTCGTCGGGGCCGTAGTTCCCCCGCAGGACGCCGTCCGCGGGCTGGTGCAGCGCGGTGCCGAACGCCGCGGCGGCCGCCTCGCGGTGGAAGGCGGTGCTCGGGCGGCGGTGCTCGGGGGTGGAGACGACCGGGTGCGACTGGAGCGCGCCGGTCCGGACGGCGCGGGGAAGGCGGGCCTGGTCGTACGGGCAGAGCAGCTGCCACGGCGGGCCGCCGTCGAAGGCGGTGTTGAGCAGCAGCTCGTGCAGCCGGCACTCGGCGAACTCGGCCTCGTGCCGGCCCGGCCAGGCCGGTTCGCCGACGCCGCGCAGCCGGCGCCCCGCCGCGCCCGCGGCGTCGAGGGCGTCGGCCCACAGGCCGATGATCCGGGCCGGGTTGGCCCCGACGGCGCCCATGTCCAGCCACCGCACCGCCGCGGCGTCGGCACCCAGGCCCTCGCGCAGCACCGCCGCGCGGTCGGCCGGCTCGGCGACCAGCACGTCCTCGCCCCGCGCCAGGCCCTCGCGGACGAAGGGCAGCAGCCCGGCGAGGAAGGTCTCGTCGTCCCGGTAGAACAGCGCCTCGTGCTCGAAGCCGGCCGACGAGGGGGTGATCGTGGCCGGCGTGGTCATCCGCGGGCGCCGGTGAACGCGACGGGGGCGAGCTCGTCGAGACCCAGGACGTGCCACACCCGCTGCATCAGGCGCGAGGCGCCGCGGATCTCCAGCGATACGCCGCGCGCCCGCAGGGATGCCGCCCAGCCCGCCAGCACGCGGCAGCCCGCGACGTCGACGAACTCGAGATCGCCGAGGTCCAGGACGGCGCGCTCGCCGGTCGGGGTGCCGGCCAGCAGCGCGGCGAGCCGGTCGGCGGTGAAGGTGTCGACGGAGCCGGCGAGGGCGAGGCCGTGCTCGTCGAAGAACAGCCGCCACGGGCTGAGGTGGTCCGGGGCGTGGGTGGTCGGGTGCGCGGCGAGCGCGTCCCCCAGCGTGGCCGCGGCGAGGTCGCCCCGGTAGGCGCACATCGCGGACATCCCCGAGCCCGACGCGATGAACTCGTCGGCGGCGTGCTCCCACCGGACGAGCTCGTCGACGGTGCCCGGATCGGCCGCCAGCTCGGTGACCTCGGCGACGACGCGGAGCCCGCGGTAGCCGTCGGCCCGTGCCCGCTGCGTGGCCGCCGCGTAGAAGGCGCGCTGCCGGTCGACGGCGAGCGCACCGGTGGCGGCGTACGCCTCGGCGACCGTCATCGTCTCGAGGACGCCCGCGGCGCGCAGGCCGTCGACGTCCCCGAGCCGGCCCTCGGCGCCGTCCAGGGCGGAGATGGCGCGCTCGCCGACGCAGAGCAGCCGCTCGCCACGGTCCAGGCCGCCGGCGAGGAACGCCCGGACGGCCGAGCCGAAGGCGGCGTCATCGTCGTCGTCGTGCACCCAGCACAGGTGATCGGCGGCGGCTGCCTGCGGCAGCTCCGTCACCGACCCGTGCCCACGCATGCACCGACCGTAGGCCGCGCCGGCGTCGGGCAACAGGGCCTGTGAGAAGTACCGCCCGGCGGCCTCAGAGCGCCCGGAGGATGTCCTCCACGCGCTCCCGGGCGTCCCCGAACAGCATCCGGCTGTTGTCGCGGAAGAACAGCGGGTTCTGGACGCCGGCGTAGCCGGTGTTCATCGACCGCTTGAAGACCACGACGCGCTCGGCCTCCCACACCCGCAGCACCGGCATGCCGGCGATCGGGCTGGTGGGGTCGTCCGCGGCCGCCGGGTTCACCGTGTCGTTGGCGCCGATGACCAGGACGACGGAGGTCTTGGCCAGGTCGTCGTTGATCTCGTCCATCTCGAGGACGACGTCGTAGGGGACCTTGGCCTCGGCGAGCAGCACGTTCATGTGCCCCGGGAGCCGCCCGGCCACCGGGTGGATGCCGAACCGCACCTCGACGCCGCGCTCGGTGAGCTTGCGGGTCAGGTCGGCGACCGCGCCCTGCGCCTGCGCCACGGCCATCCCGTAGCCGGGCGTGATGACGACCGACGAGGCCTCGCGCAGCAGCTCGGCGGTGTCCTCCGCGGTGATCTCGGTGTGCTCGCCGTAGTCGACGTCGGAGGCCGCGGCGCTGCCCTCGTTGCCGAAGCCGCCTGCGATGACCGAGATGAACGACCGGTTCATCGCCTTGCACATGATGTAGGAGAGGTAGGCACCCGAGGAGCCGACCAGCGCGCCGGTGATGATCAGCAGGTCGTTGCCGAGCAGGAAGCCCGACGCGGCCGCGGCCCAGCCCGAGTAGCTGTTGAGCATCGAGACGACGACCGGCATGTCGCCGCCGCCGATCGAGGCCACCAGGTGCCAGCCCAGACCCAGCGCGAGCAGCGTGAGGATCGCGAGCACCGGCAGGTTGGGCTCCACCACGAAGACGACGGTCAGCGCGGCGAACGCGGCGAGCGCGCCCAGGTTGAGCCAGTTCTTGCCCGGGAGGACCAGCGGGTTGCTCTTGATCCGGCCGGACAGCTTGAGGAAGGCCACGATCGAGCCGGTGAAGGTGACGGCGCCGATGAAGACGCCGATCGCCACCTCGCCGGAGTGGATGCCCAGCAGGTCGGCCGATACCTCCGTCTGGTTCTCCAGATCGGCCTCGACCGAGAGGTAGCCGTTCCAGCCGACGAGCACCGCGGCCAGGCCGACGAAGCTGTGCAGGATCGCGATGAGCTCGGGCATGCCGGTCATCTCGACCTGGGCCGCCCGCCACAGCCCGATGGCGGCACCGATGACGACGGCGACGACCATCAGGGCCGCGCCGGTGCCGGAGAGGCCGTGGTCGACGGCCAGGCCGATGGTGGCGGCCAGCGCGATGACCATGCCGGCCATCCCGTAGGCGTTGCCCGCCTTCGCCGTCTCGTGCTTGGCCAGGCCGGCCAGGCTGAGGATGAACAGCAGCGCGGCGACGATGTAGGCCGCGGACGCGGCACCGGTGGCGGTCATCGTGCTGCGGGGAGGGTCGGGCGGACGGTCGAGCTCGGGCCGCGGGTGAACATGCCGAGCATGCGGCGGGTGACGGCGAAGCCGCCGAAGACGTTGATGCTCGCGACGAGGATCGCCACGAACGCCAGCGCGGTCACCAGGGCGTCGTCGTGCCCGATCTGGAGCAGGGCGCCGACGACGATGATCCCGGAGATGGCGTTGGTGACGCTCATCAGCGGCGTGTGCAGGGCATGGTGCACACCGCTGATCACGTAGAAGCCGACGACGACGGCGAGCGCGAACACCGTGAGGTGCTGGACCAGCTCGCTGGGCGAGAACCCGGCGAGCACGAACAGCAGCGCGGCACCCAGCCCGACCAGCGCGAAGCGCCGTCCCGGCTTCGGTGGCTCCGGTGGGGGCGCGGCCTGCCTCGGCGCCACGGCCGCGGCCGGCGCGGGAGCCGCCGAGACCTGGACCGGCGGCGGGGGCCACAGGGTCTCGCCCTCGCGCACCACGGTGATCGCGCGCTGCACGACGTCGTCCAGGTCGAGGACGAGCGCGCCGTCCTTGCCCGGGGTGAGCAGCTTGAGCAGGTTGACCAGGTTGGTGCCGTACAGCTGCGAGGCCTGGGCCGGTAGCCGGCCCGGCAGGTCGGTGTAGCCGATGATCGAGACGCCGTTGGCGGTCACCACGATCTCGTCGGGCACCGAGCCCGCGACGTTGCCGCCCTGGGCGGCGGCCATGTCGACGATCACCGAGCCCGAGCGCATCGAGGCGACCATCTCCTCGGTGATCAGCCGCGGCGCGGGCCGGCCGGGGATGAGCGCGGTGGTGATGACGATGTCGACGTCCTTCGCCTGCTCCGCGTACATCTCGGCGGCGCGGCGGTTGAAGTCCTCGCCCATCTCGCGGGCGTAGCCGTCGGAGCTGACCTCCTGCTCGCCGGCCTTCACCGCGACGTACTCGCCGCCGAGCGAGCGCACCTGCTCGGCGACCTCCGGGCGGACGTCGGTGGCCCGCACGATCGCGCCCAGGCTGCTGGCGGCACCGATGGCGGCGAGGCCGGCGACGCCGGCGCCGGCGACGAGCACCTTGGCCGGGGGCACCTTGCCGGCGGCGGTGACCTGGCCGGTGAAGAACCGCCCGAAGACGTGGGCAGCCTCGACGACGGCGCGGTAGCCGGCGATGTTGGCCATGGAGCTGAGCACGTCGAGGGACTGCGCGCGGGAGATGCGCGGCACGGCGTCCATCGAGAGCACGGTGATCGGGCGGGCGGCGAGCGCGGCGACCAGGTCCGGGTTGAACGCCGGGCTGATCATGCCGATCAGCGTCGCGCCGTCCCGCAGCCGGGCGATCTCCTCGACCGTGGGCGCGGTGACCCGCAGGACGACGTCGGCCTGCCAGGCCTCGTCGGCGGTGCCGATGCGGGCACCGGCGGCGGCGAAGGCGTCGTCGGGGAAGCTGCTGGCCCCACCGGCGCCGGCCTCGACGACGACGTCGTAGCCCAGGCCGACCAGCTGGGTGACCGTGGTCGGCGTCGCGGCCACCCGCGTCTCGCGGGGGCGGTTCTCGCGCGGCACTCCGATGTGCAACGTGGCTCCGATCATCGCCGGCCGGCGCGCAGCCGGTCGGCAGGTGGTTGGGGTCGAACGCGTGCTCGGTGATCCGGGAGGATCATGCCTGGGGAACGACGCCGGCTCCGCCCAGGGCCCGCCGATGTGACCACTGCCACGTCCGGAGGGGTGACGGCTCAGGCCAGGCCGTTCACCGAGACGCCGGCGGCGCGCAGCTCCCCGACGCCGGTGAGCCGGGTCCCGTCCGTCTCGTCCAGGCCCAGGTTGACCAGCGATCGGACCCGCAGCAGCGGCGTGAGGTCGGTGAGCGGATTGGCGCCCAGCTGGAGCTCCTGGAGGAGCGGGGCCTCCGCCAACCCGCCCACGGCGCTGATCCCGTTGTCGAACAGGTCCAGGATCAGCAGCGTCGGGATCGTGCCCAGCGGGGAGGGGTCGACGACCTGGTTGCCTGCCAGGCGCAGGGTGTCCAGGTTCGCCAGCCCGGCCAGCGGTGCGACGTCGGTGATCGCGTTGCCGCTGAGGTCGAGCGTGGCGAGACCGTCGTGGCCGGCCAGGGCGGAGACGTCCGTGACCTGTGCGGCCGCGACGCCGAGCGCACGCAGCGTCGTCGTCCCGGCCAGGGGTGCCAGGTCGCCGACCGGGTTCTGCGACAGCCCCAGGTCGAACAGCTCGAGCCCGGCCAGCGGCGAGATGTCCTCGATCGCGTTGTCGGTGAGCGTCAGCGTGCCCAGCCGCGGGAGGGACGCCAGCGGCCCGAGGTCGGTGATCTCGTTGCGCGGCAGGTCGAGGTCGAGCAGCCCGGTCAGCCGCTCGAGGCCGTCCAGGGAGCGGATCGGCAGGGGGGAGTCGGCGCCGTCGCAGTGCAGCTCCTCGATCGTGGCGAGGTCGCGGTCGGCGAAGAGCTCCGTCGTCGCGGGCAGGCCGGCGGTCCCGGCCACGCAGGCGGCGAGGGCCTCGTCGGCGAAGGCATGCACGGGGTCGGCGTCGTCCCCGGCGCAGGCCGAGGCGCCGAGGGCGAGCGCGAGGACGGCGGCGACGCCGGTACGCCGGCGGGCCGGCCTCCGGGTGCGCAGGGATACGGGCAGGACGACACCTCCTCGGCCCGCAGGCTAGCCGCCGGTCGTACCCCCAACGGGGGAACGGTGCCGTTACGGCTCAAAGAGCACCCTGCAGGACGCCGAAGTACCTGGTGGCGCGCCGTTCGGGTGCCGTACGTGACCGAGCAGAGGAGGACCGTGACCGCCGTCAGTGCGTCGGACCACCACGTTCCACCGGAGATCGTCTCCTCCGTCTTCTACAGCGCCTCGGTCAGCGACTCTCTCGCGCTGCTCGTCGCGGAGACCTCGGGCCGCACGCAGCGGTTCAGCTGGGCCAACGAGGGCGCGGTGCAGCTCCTGGGCTACGGCCTGGAGGACCTGTGCACGATGCCGGTCGAGCAGCTGTTCCCGACCCTCGGCGGCGGCGAGCTCAAGCTGCTGCTGCGCCGGGAGCGGTCGGCCCGGCGCACGCTGCACGTCCGCACCGCCAGCGGCGCGCTCGTCGAGGCGGGCGTCCTCACGACGCCGTCGCCCGGCGGCCGCCGGTGGACGGTGCTGCTGCGCTCCACCGCCAACGAGCAGGAGCGCGCCCTGCGGGCCACCGCGGACGCCCACGAGCGCCGCTTCTCCGCCCTCACCGAGCGCTCGCCGGTGCCGACCCTGCTCTCCGAGCAGGGGATGCGCCTGGCGCACGTCAACGACGCGTTCTGCGGCCTCGTCGGCCGCGGCGCCGAGCAGATGCTCGGCACCGGCTGGATCGACACGGTGCACACCGACGACCTCGACGCCGTCATCGAGCAGGTGTCGGCCGCGCTGGACGGCGGGGAGGTGGAGGTCCAGGCACGCCTCGTCCGCGACGACGGCACGGTGCGGACGACGGTCATCCGGTTCGCCCACCTGTTCACCCCGGGCGTCGGCGCCGGCTTCGTGGCCACGATCGAGGACATCACCGAGCGGCTGGCCTTCGAGGCGCGCCTGGCCCACCAGGCCCACCACGACCCGCTCACCGGGCTGCCCAACCGCACCCTGCTGGCCCAGTACGTCGCCGAGCGGTTCCGTCCGGGTGCCGGCGGCCTGGCCTGCCTGTTCCTGGACCTGGACAACTTCAAGGTCGTCAACGACTCCCTCGGCCACACCGCCGGCGACGAGCTGCTCATCGAGGTCGCCCACCGGCTCGGCGCGACGGTGCGGCCCGGTGACCTGGTCGCCCGCTTCGGCGGTGACGAGTTCGTGGTCGTGTGCGAGCAGGTCGACGAGGACGCCGTGGTCGCGCTCGCCGAGCGGATCGCCGACGCCCTGTCCATGCCGCTGCGCCTGGGTGGGGTCGACGTGCGCCCGCACGCCAGCGTCGGGGTCACCGTGCAGACCGCGGACCACGTCGCCGCCGAGGAGCTCATCCGCGACTGCGACATCGCCATGTACCAGGCGAAGGCCGGCGGCAAGGGCCGGATCAGCGTGCTCGACCAGGCGGGCCGGGCCGAGGCGCGCGACAAGCTGCGTCTGGTCACCGAGCTGCGCGACGCCATCGACCACCGCGAGCTCACGCTGCTGTACCAGCCGATCTTCAGCAGCACCGACCGCACGCCGGTCGCCGTCGAGTCGCTGGCCCGCTGGCAGCACCCCGAGCGCGGCCCGATCAGCCCGACGGTCTTCGTGCCGCTGGCCGAGGAGAGCGGCCTGATCGCCGGGCTGGGGTTGTTCGTCCTCGACGAGACCTGCCGGCAGCTCGCTGAGTGGGACCGGCTCATGGGCGCGGCCGCCCCGCGACGGGCGAACGTCAACGTCTCGGCCCTGCAGCTGGACGGGAACCTGCCCGCGCAGGTCGTCGCGGCGCTCGAGCGGCACGGCCTGCACTCCTCTCGGATCTCCATCGAGATCACCGAGTCGGCGCTGATGAAGGACCCGACCTCGGCGCAGAAGGTGCTCCAGGAGCTCCGCGACATCGGCGTCGACCTGGCCATCGACGACTTCGGCACCGGCTACTCGTCGCTGGCCTACCTCCGCCACCTGCCGGTGGACTGCCTCAAGGTCGACCGGTCCTTCGTGGCGGAGCTGTCCGACGGCCACTCCGAGATCGCCTCGGCGGTCATCGCGATGGCCCGCAACCTCAACCTCAGCACCGTCGCCGAGGGCGTGGAGACCGCCGAGCAGGCCGACGAGCTCCAGCGCCTGGGAGCCACCTACCTGCAGGGCTTCAGCCTGGCCGAGCCCATGACCGGGGGCCGCACGGCCGCCTGGTTCGCCGCCCACGGGGAGACCGCACCGTGACCGTCACGCCCTTCCCCCGAGCCGACCTCGCGTCCGTGCCGGCCCCGAGCTTCGACGTCGAGAAGGTCCTGGCCAGCATCGACACGATGGCCGCGCAGAAGCCGGTCGCCGCGCAGCTGGTCTCGGTGGCCAACTCCGAGGACACCAGCGCCAAGGAGCTCGCGGGGATCCTCGCCTCCGACGTCGCGCTGGCCAGCCGGGTGATGAAGCTGGCCAACTCCGCCTACTTCGGCATGCGCGGGCGGGTCACCTCGCTGCAGTTCGCGGTGACCGTCGTCGGCTTCACCACGGTGCGCACCATGGCCACCGTGGCGCTCACCGACCTGGACGACGAGTCGCGGCTGCCCGAGGACTTCTGGGACTTCAGTACGCACCTGGCGCTGTCGGCGTCCACGCTGGCGCCCCGGTTCGGCGAGCGGCCGCAGGACGCGCTCTGCCTCGGGCTGCTCGCCCAGATGGGTGCGGCGCTGCTGTTCCACAACGACAGCGAGGGCTACGCCGAGATCGTGGCCGCCGAGCCCACCTTCCCGGGGCGCCGGGCTGCGGAGACCCGGCGCTACGGGCTCAACTGCCTCCGGCTGACCGCGGTGGCGCTCGAGCAGTGGGGGTTCCCGCAGCCGATGATCGCCCCGCTCAAGCACGTCGACGACTACCGGGCGGAGGAGGGCGCGCTGCTGCGCAGCTCCTTCGAGGTCGCGGCCCGGCTGACCACGGAGGACTACGACTCGGTTCCGATCGTGCGGGTCAGCTGCGGCCGGCTGCGCGAGGACGACGTGGTGCCGGTGCTCGACGCCGTCCGCGCCGACGCCGTCGAGCTGCGCCGCGCGATGCTCGCCGACTGACCCACCCCCGTCCCGGACTTCCTGCACCGAAAGTCCCGGACCTTCTGCACCGAAAGTCCCGGACTTTCTGCACCGAAAGTTCGCCGGACGCGGCAGAGCCCCGCCCCCGGAAGGGGAGCGGGGCTCTGCCGTCGTGCGGGTGCGTCAGGCGTACGGGGCGCCCAGCGGGTCCACGGTCGGGTAGCTGCCGACCTTCGCCGCCAGCCGGTCGGCGGCGAAGTCGCCGTCGCCCAGCAGGTGGTCGATGGTGGTGAGCCGGGCGGTGTAGTGACCGACCTTGTACTCGGCGGTCACGCCGATGCCACCGTGCAGCTGGATGGCGTCCTTGCCGATGTGCCGGCCGGTGCGGCTGGTGAGCAGCCGGGCCCGGTCGGCGGCGGTGACGACGTCACCGTCGGAGAGCTGCACCACCGAGGCCCACAGCGCGATGCTGCGGGCCAGCTCCAGGGACACGTACATGTCCGCGGCGCGGAAGTTGAGCGCCTGGAACTTGTTCAGCGTGACCCCGAACTGCTTGCGGGTCTTCAGGTACTCGGTGGTGGTGCGCAGCGCGGTGTCCATGGCGCCCACGGACTCGTGGGCGTAGGCGATCCGGGCCACGGCCAGCGCGCGCTCGATGGCGTCGGTCTGGTCGCCGCCGGCGCCCAGCTGGGTGGCCGGCGTGCCGTCGAAGCGGACGTTGGCCGACCGGGTGCCGTCGATGTTGCGGTAGCCGGTCCGGCTCAGGCCGGTCGCCTCCCCGTCCACGACGAACAGCCCGGTACCGCCGCCGGGGAGCGCGGCGGAGACGACGAGGACGTCGGCGCGGGCGCCGTGCGGCACCGGCTCCTTGACGCCGGTCAGCGTCCAGCTGCCGCCGGCCTCGGTGGCCGTGACCGCCGAGGCGGACGCCGTCCAGCGGGTGCCGATCTCGGCGTGCGCGAAGGTCGGCACCGAGGTGCCGCCGGCGATGGCCCCGAGGAGCTCGCCCTTCTGCGCGTCGGTGCCGACGGCGTCGACGAGCCCGCCGGCGAGGACGACGGCCTCGATGAACGGCTCGGGTGCCAGCACCCGCCCGATCTCCTCGGCGACGATCGCGACCTCGACCGGGCCGGCGCCCATGCCGCCGTGCTCCTCGGCGAAGGGCAGACCCAGCAGGCCCATCTCGGCCAGCTGCGTCCAGACCTTCTCGTCGAAGCCCGGGTCGTTCTTGGTGACCTTGCGGCGCACCTCGCTGTCGCCGTAGGCGCGCGCCAGCAGCGCCGCCACGGCCTCGCGCAGGTCGTTCTGCTCGCTGTCGTAGGTGAAGTCCATGGCTATCTCACAACCCCAGGATCGTGCCGCTGATGATGACGCGCTGCACCTCGTTGGAGCCTCCGTAGATGGAGACCTTCCGGTAGTTGAGGTACTCGGGGGCCGAGACCCGCGCCCAGTCGGGCACGTCGGAACCCTCCTCGGCGAACGAGGCCACCGACAGCGGGCCGGCGATGTCGACGATCAGCTCGGTCACCTCCTGCTGGAGCACCGAGCCCTTGAGCTTGAGCACCGAGGACGCCGGGTGCGGCTTGCCGTCGGCGGAGTTGGCGACCACGCGCAGGGCGGTCAGCTCCAGGGCGACGAGCTCGTTCTCGATCTCGGCGATGCGGGAGGAGTAGCGCGCGTCCTCGAGCAGCGGACGGCCGTTGTAGGTCGTCTCGCGGGCCAGCTCCTTGGCCAGGGCGAGCATGCCCTTGGTGCCGCCGACGCGGGCGATGCCCACGCGCTCGTTGCCGAGCAGGAACTTGGCCTGGTCCCAGCCCTTGTTGACCTCGCCGATGAGGTTCTCCGACGGGACGCGGACGTCCTCGAAGAAGACCTCGTTGACCTCGAAGCCGCCGTCGAGCAGCTCGATCGGGCGCAGGGTCACACCGGGGGTGTCCATCGGGAAGACCAGCATCGAGATGCCGCGCTGCTTCTTCTCCGCCGTCGGGTCCGTGCGGGCGAGGCAGAAGATCCAGTCCGCGTACTGGCCCATCGTCGTCCAGGTCTTCTGACCGTTGACGACCCACTCGTCGCCGTCCTGGACGGCGGTGGTGCGCAGCCCGGCCAGGTCGGAACCGGCGTCGGGCTCCGAGAAGCCCTGGCACCACCAGATGTCGAGGTTGGCCGTCTTGGCCAGGAAGCGGTCCTTCTGCTCCTGGTTGCCGAACTGGGCCAGCACCGGGCCGATCATGCTGGTGTTGAAGGCCAGCGGCTCGGGCACGTGCGCGAGCTGCATCTCCTCGCGCCAGATGTGGCGCTGCAGGGGCGTCCAGTCGCGACCGCCGTACTCGACCGGCCAGTGCGGCACCGCCAGCCCGGCAGCGTTGAGGATCTGCTGGGTGGTGACGAAGTCCTGCTTCGTCGGGTGACGGCGGGCCGCCCCCTTGTCACGGATCTCCTTCGGCACCTGGGTGGTGAAGAAGGTCCGCATCTCCTCCCGGAATGCCTGCATCTCCGGGGACAGCTGCAACTGCATCGGTCCTCATTCCTGACCGCAGTCGCTCTGCGGTCTCGACGTGTAGGTGCGACGATCCCACATCCCGAACGGCATTCGGTTCCCCCCTCCCGTTAGGCGGGGGCCTCGCGGGGCAAGGTCGCGGGGTGCCTGCACTGTCCTCCGCAACCCTGCCCCTGCTCAGCGCGTCGGTGACCACGCCGGGCTACGACCGCGCGCAGGTCCGCGCCGGCATCGTCCACCTGGGCGTGGGCGGGTTCCACCGCTCGCACCAGGCGATGTACCTGGACCGCCTCATGGCGCGGGGGCAGGCGCTGGAGTGGGGGATCGTCGGCGTCGGCGTGCTGCCCGGCGACCGGCGCATGGCCGAGGTGATGGCGGCTCAGGACTGCCTGTACACGCTCGTCGTCGCCCATCCCGACGGCTTCCTCGACGCCCAGGTGATCGGCTCGGTCGTCGAGTACCTGCTCGCGCCCGACGATCCCGAGGCCGTGGTCGAGCGGATGGCCGACCCCGCGATCCGCATCGTCTCGCTGACCGTGACCGAGGGCGGGTACAACATCGACGCCGTCACGGGCGCCTTCGACGCCGACGACGCGGCGGTGCGGGCCGACCTGGTGCCCGGCGCGGCCCTGCGCACCAGCTTCGGCCTGGTCACCGAGGCGCTGGTCCGCCGCCGGGAGCGCGGCGTCGCGCCGTTCACGGTCATGTCGTGCGACAACATCCCCGGCAACGGCGACGTCGCCCGGCGCAGCTTCGCCGCCTTCGCCGCACTGCGGGACCCGGCGCTGGGGGCGTGGGTCGACCGCGAGGTGCCCTTCCCGAACTCGATGGTCGACCGGATCACCCCGGCGACCACCGACGTGCACCGGGCGGAACTGGCCCGGCGGTTCGGCGTCGAGGACGGCTGGCCGGTGGTGTGCGAGCCGTGGACCCAGTGGGTGCTGGAGGACCGGTTCGGCAGCGGCCGCCCGCCGCTGGAGGACGTCGGCGTCCAGGTCGTGGACGACGTGGAGCCCTACGAGCTGATGAAGCTGCGGCTGCTCAACGGCAGCCACCAGGCGATGGGCTACCTGGGCACGCTGGCCGGATACACGTTCATGCACGACGTCTGCCAGGACCCGCTGTTCCGCCGGTTCCTGCACGCCTACATGGACGAGGAGGCGACGCCGACGCTGGCGCCGGTGCCCGGCATCGACCTGGACTCCTACAAGGCCGACCTGATCGGCCGGTTCGCCAACCCGAACATGCGCGACACGCTGGCCCGGCTGTGCGCCGAGAGCTCGGACCGCATCCCCAAGTTCCTGCTGCCGGTGCTGCGGGCGAACCTCGCCTCCGGCGGCGAGATCCGCTGCTCGGTGGCCGTCCTCGCCGGCTGGGCCCGGTACGCCGAGGGCGTGGGGGAGGACGGCGCCCCGATCGAGGTGGTCGACCCGTTGCGCGAGCGGCTGATGGCCTCCGCCCGCCGGCAGGCCGAGGACCCGCTGGCCTTCGTCTCCGACCGGGAGCTGTTCGGCGACCTGGTGGACGACGAGCGCTTCGCCGCGACCTACCGGACGACGCTCGAGCTGGTGCGCGACCGCGGCGCCCGGGCGGCGCTGGAGGAAGTGCTCCGCACGCGCTGACGGCGGCTCCGATCACTCCGCTCGCCGGAGCGGCGGTTTTCCCGGGCGCCGCCCCGGGCAGGTGAGCGGCGCGACCGACGGAGGGATCCACCATGGCCATCGCCACCACCAACCCCACGACCGGGGAGACGCTCCGGACCTTCGAGCCCCTCACCGACGACGCGCTCGAGGAGAAGCTCGCGCGTGCGGCGGCCGCGGCGGCGGCCTACCGCCGGACGACGCCGGCCCAGCGGGCCGGGTGGCTGCGCGACGCCGCCGACGTGCTCGACGCGGACACCGATGCGGTCGCCGAGCTGATGACCACCGAGATGGGCAAGACGCTCGCCTCCGCCAAGGCCGAGGTGGGCAAGTGCGCCGCGGCGCTGCGCTGGTACGCCGAGAAGGGCCCGGCGCTGCTGGAGCCGCAGCCCTACGACGCCGCCGCGGTCGGGGCGACGCAGGCCTACGTCGTCCACCAGCCGATCGGCGTCGTCCTCGCCGTGATGCCGTGGAACTTCCCGCTCTGGCAGGCGATGCGCTTCGCCGCCCCCGCGCTGATGGCCGGCAACGTCGGGCTGCTCAAGCACGCCAGCAACGTCCCGCAGACCGCGCTGTACATGGAGGAGCTCTTCCGCAAGGCCGGCTTCCCCGACGACGTCTTCCAGACCTTGCTGATCGGCTCGTCGACCATCGAGCGGGTGCTGCGCGACGACCGGGTGGCCGCCGCCACGTTGACCGGCAGCGCCCCGGCCGGGCAGTCGGTCGCCTCGATCGCCGGCGACGCACTGAAGCCCACCGTTCTCGAGCTCGGCGGCAGCGACCCGTTCATCGTCATGCCGTCGGCCCACCTGGACCGGGCGGCCGAGGTGGCCGTCACCTCCCGCAACCAGAACAACGGCCAGAGCTGCATCGCGGCGAAGCGGTTCTTCGTGCACCGCGACGTCGCGCAAGCGTTCACCCGCCTGTTCACCGAGAAGATCGCCGCCCTGACCGTCGGCGACCCGATGGACGAGAACACCCAGGTCGGCCCGCTGGCCACCGAGTCCGGGCTCGAGGACGTCGAGAAGTACGTGCAGGACGCCGTGGCGAAGGGCGCGACAGTGCTGACCGGCGGGAAGCGCGTCGACCGGCCCGGCTGGTTCTTCGAGCCGACGCTGCTCAGCGACATCACCCCGGAGATGGACCTCTACGCCGAGGAGGTGTTCGGCCCGGTCGCCGCGCTGTTCACCGTGGACTCGCTCGACGAGGCCATCGAGATCGCCAACAGCCACCCCTACGGCCTGGGCAGCAACCTGTGGAGCGAGGACGAGGACGAGCGGGCGCAGTTCGTCCGCGACATCGCCTCCGGCATGGCGTTCGTCAACGGCATGACCACCAGCTACCCCGACCTGCCCTTCGGCGGGGTGAAGCAGAGCGGCTACGGCCGCGAGCTCACCGAGCTCGGCATGCGGGAGTTCATGAACGCGAAGACGGTGTGGATCGGGGCGCCGGGCAGCGAGCAGGCGGAGGGGAGCACCGCGGGCGCCGCCGCCGAGTGACCGCGCGCCGGGCGAGGGCCGGTCGACGGCGCGCGGGGCACTGGTCCTCGCGCGCCGGCCGGACCACACTCGGCCCGGTGCCGGGGTCAGTGCAGCCGCGACCGCCAGTCGGCGGGGACGCGGTCGCGCGGGCCCGGGGCCGGCTGGTCGACCGGGTGGTGCTGCGGCGGCGCGAGCTCGGCGCCGGCGACCGGCCGGTCCGCGGCGAAGCTCCAGAACCAGTCCTCGCCGGGCTCGAAGCTGCGCACGACCGGGTGGCCCGTCGCACCGGCGTGCGCCCGCGCGTGCTGTCCCGGCGAGGAGTCGCAGCAGCCGACGTGCCCGCACGCGGCGCAGCGACGCAGGTGGAACCACCACCCGCCGCCGGCATCGCACTCGACGCAGCCGGTGCCCGACGGTGGCACCGTGGGATCGATCGCCGGATCGGTCATCCGTTCAACTCCCAGCTGGAGGCGACGCTCGTGGTGGAACCAGGCATCTACGGTACGGACGGCACCGACCCCGAGGAAGCCTCCGGGCTGCTCGAGGCGGAGGACACGCTGGACGGCCGGCCCGGGGTCCGCGACGTCCTGGACACCGGGTGGTCGCCGCCCGAGCGCCCCTGGGCTGTGGAGGACTGGGGGACGACGGAGGCGGAGGAGTCCGCCGGCGAGAACCTCGACGGGCGGCTGGCCCGGGAGCTGCCCGACGGCGTCCCGGACGAGGGCGACGGCCTCGGCGACAGCTCGGACACCGACGGCGAGTTGCTCGACGACGAGGTGGGCGACCTGCGGGCGGGCCGGCTGGTCGCCGCGGACGACGGCGGGGACGCCGACACCGACGAGCAGCTGTGGGCCCGCGACGAGGGCGTCGACGGGGCGGCGGCGTCGGCGGAGGAGGCGGCGGTGCACGTCGTCCGCGACCGCGAGCTCTAGAGGGGACGCCGGAGGGGTGCGCCGGGGATCGCCGCTGGTCTAGCGTGGCGCGCGGCACCGGGCACGGGGGCGCTCCCCGTCGCGGTCGGTGCCGGGCAGGAGCACTCCGTGGGCAGGCCGGTCCTCCTCAGCGTGGACGACGACCCGGGGGTGTCCCGCGCCGTCGCGCGCGACCTCCGCCGCAGGTACGGCGAGGAGTACCGCGTGCTGCGGGCGTCGTCGGGCCCCGAGGCGCTCGACGCGCTGCGCGAGCTGAAGCTGCGCGGGGACACCGTGGTCGTGCTGCTGGCGGACTACCGCATGCCGGAGATGAACGGCATCGAGTTCCTCGAGAAGGCGATGGACCTGTTCCCGCGGGCCCGCCGCGCGCTGCTCACCGCCTACGCCGACACCGACGCCGCGATCCAGGCGATCAACGTCGTCGACGTCGACGCCTACCTGCTCAAGCCGTGGGACCCGCCGGAGGAGAAGCTCTACCCGGTCGTCGACCAGATGATCGAGGCGTGGCGGGAGAGCCCCGAACCGGCCGTGGACGGCGTCAAGCTCGTCGGCCACCGCTGGTCGGCGCCGTCGTTCCGGGCCCGCGACCTGCTCGCCCGCAACGCCGTCCCGTACCGCTGGTACAGCGCCGACGAGCCGGAGGGGCAGCGCCTGCTGGAGGCCGCCGACGCCGGCGCGGACGACGTCCCGGTCATCGTCACCGCGGACGGCACCGTGCTCAAGGCGCCGTCGGAGAGCGAGCTGGCCGCCGTCGTGGGCCTGAGCGTCGCGGCCGAGTCGGAGTTCTACGACCTCGTCGTGGTCGGCGGCGGCCCCGCCGGGCTGGGCGCCGCCGTGTACGGGGCGTCGGAGGGCCTGCGCACGGTCCTCGTCGAGCGCGAGGCCACCGGCGGGCAGGCCGGGCAGAGCAGCCGGATCGAGAACTACCTCGGCTTCCCGAACGGGATCTCCGGCGGCCAGCTCGCCGACCGGGCCCGGCGCCAGGCCCGCCGGTTCGGGGTCGAGCTGCTGCTCACCCGCGACTGCGTGGCGCTGGAGGTGCACGGCTCCAAGCGGGTGCTGCGGTTCGACGACGGCAGCACGATCGGCGCGCACGCCGTCGTCCTGGCCACCGGTGTGTCCTACCGGAGCCTGGGCGTGCCGGGTGCCGACGACCTGACCGGCCGCGGCGTCTACTACGGCTCCGCGATGACCGAGGCGGCCGCGTGCGCCGGCGAGAAGGTGGTGATCGTCGGCGGCGCCAACTCCGCGGGGCAGGCTGCGGTGTTCTTCGCCCGGTACGCCAGCACCGTGCACCTGCTCTGCCGCGGCCCCTCGCTGGAGGCGTCGATGTCGCAGTACCTCGTGGAGCAGCTCGCCGCGATCGACAACGTGCAGGTGCACACCTGCACGACGGTCGCCGAGACCCACGGCACCGAGCACCTCGACGCGGTCACGCTGCACGACGCCACGACCGGCGAGCGGACCACCGTCCCCGTCGGCCACCTGTTCGTCTTCATCGGCGGCGAGCCGCGCACCTCCTGGCTAGACGGCGTCGTCGTCCGCGACGAGCGAGGCTTCATCCCGACCGGCCCGGGCCTGCTGGACGACGGCCGGCGGCCGCCGGGCTGGGCGCCGGACCGCGATCCGTACTTCCTGGAGTCGAGCGTGCCCGGGGTGTTCGTCGCCGGCGACGTGCGGGCGGAGTCGGTCAAGCGGGTCGCCTCGGCCGTCGGCGAGGGCGCCATGGCGGTCACGCTCGTGCACCGGTACCTGGGGGAGCGATGACGTCGACGCACCAGCGGCTGCCGGCCGAGGAGCTGCGCGAGCTGTTCCTCTTCGAGGACCTGGACGCCGGCCAGCTGGCGTGGGTGGCGGCCAACGGCGACGTCGTCGACTTCCCGGCCGGCGCGGACGTCACGGTCGAGGGCGAGCCGGCCGAGTGCTTCTTCGTCCTGCTCGAGGGCACGATGACCATGGTCCGGCTGGTCGGGGGCAGCGAGGTCGAGACGGTGCGGACGTCGCACCGCGGCGTCTACTCCGGCGCCGTCCAGTTCTACTTCGGCGACCGGCTCGAGCAGCGCTACCCGGCGTCGGTCCGCGCGGTCAGCGACTGCCGGTTCCTGGCGCTGCCGGCCGCGCCGTTCGCCGCGGTGTTCCGGCAGTGGTACCCGATGGCGGTGCACCTGCTGGAGGGCCTGTTCGTCGGGCAGCGGAACTCCGCCGAGCTGGTCGGGCAGCGCGAGCGGCTGCTCGCGATGGGCAAGCTGACCGCCGGGCTCACCCACGAGCTGAACAACCCGGCGGCCGCCGCCGCCCGCGCGACCGACGCCCTGCGGGACCGCTTCGCCGGGATGCGGCACAAACTGGCGATGCTCGCCGGCGGCTCGTTCGACGGCGGCATGCTGCGCGCGCTCACCGGGCTGCAGGAGGAGTTCGTCGCCCGGATCCCCGGCGCCCGCGACCTGCCCGCGCTCGAGCGCTCCGATCTCGAGGACGCGCTCGCCGGCTGGCTGGAGGAGCACGGGATCCCGCAGCCGTGGGAGCTGGCGACCGTGTTCGTCGCGGCCGGGCTCGGGCCCGAGGACCTCGACCGCGTGCCCGCGGCGGTGGCGGAGACCTCGGTCGAGGCGGCGCTGCGCTGGCTGGCCTACACGGTCGAGACCGAGACGCTGCTGCTGGAGATCACCGACAGCACGCACCGGATCTCGAACCTGGTCGACGCGGCCAAGCAGTACTCGCAGATGGACCGGACGCCGCACCAGCCGACCGACCTGCACGACGGGCTCGACGCCACCCTGGTGATGCTCGGCGGCAAGATCAAGCCCGGCGTCACGGTGGTCAAGGAGTACGACCGCGGGCTGCCGAAGGTGCCCGCGTACGCCGGCGAGCTGAACCAGGTGTGGACCAACCTGATCGTCAACGCCCTCGACGCGATGGCCGGCGAGGGCACGCTCACGCTGCGCACGTCGCGCGACGGCGAGTGCGCGCTGGTGGAGATCTGCGACACCGGCCCCGGCATCCCCGCCGAGCTGCGGTCCCGGGTCTTCGAGCCGTTCTTCACCACCAAGCCGGTAGGGCAGGGCACCGGGCTCGGGCTCGACGTCTCCTGGCGGGTGGTGGTCAAGCGGCACGGCGGGGACCTGCGGGTGGTCTCCGAACCCGGGGACACGCGGTTCCAGGTGCTGCTGCCCCTCACCGAGCCCACCGCCTGAGCGCCGCGCGCTGGGACACTGGAGCGCGTGTTCGACGTCGACTGGATGGGCCTGCTCGCCCGCGAGGTGCTGCGGGAACGCACCCCCGCGCTGATCGCCGAGAGCTGCGCGTGGGCGGTGGGCCTCTCCGACCGGCCGCACCTGCGCCGCCGGGCCGGCCTGCCGCAGCCCAGCGGGCCCACCCTCGGTGAGCGCGCCGCCGGCGGGCTGCCGCTGGGCAGCGACGACGACGGCCGGTTCGAGCTGGCAGACGCGGTGCCCGGCAGCTTCCAGGACGCGCTCAACGCGCTGGCGCCCGACGGCGGTGTGCACGCCGAGCGGTTCGACGACGAGGTGCTCGTGCCGTTCGTGCACGCCACCTGCGTCGCCGCGGCCGAGCGCGCCCGCGAGGGCCGGCCGGCGGCCTGGGCGGAGCTGGCCGACGACGTCGGGGAGGACGCCGACGACCTGGCCGCCGTCGTGCGGGCGGGGGAGTGGGAGGCGCCGCTGCGGATCGACGCCGAGCAGCTGGTGCTGGCCGCGCTCGGTGCGATGCCGCTGCTCGAGGTGGAGACCGAGGGGTTGCCGCTGTCCCTGGTGCGCGCGGCCGAGGCCGCCACGCGGGCCGCCGTCGCGGCGCCGGATCTGCCGGTGCCCGACGACAGCCTGGCGGGGGCGCTGTTCCTGGCCCGCGCCGCGTTGGACGAGTCCGGCTGCACCGTCCCGGTGCCCCCGGACGAGGCGGAGCTGCTGCTGGCGGCACTGGCCGACAGCGGGCTGGAGCCCGAGGAGCTGCCCGTCGTCCTGCCGCACCTGCCGGTCCAGCCGGCGACGGTCGACGAGGCGCTGATCATCCTCCGGGCGACCGAGATCGGCTGACCCGGCCCGGCTTCCGTGCCCGGGCCTCAGAGCTGGGCGGCGACCAGCGGCTCGAGCAGCAGTTCGGGCTTGTTCTGCTGCAGCACCCGCAGGCCCCACTTGTCCGGGAAGACGGCGAGCAGCTCGCCGTCGGCCCGGCGCAGGATCTCGGCGTTGCGGGCCGCGGCGAGGATGCCCGGCGCGGACGCCTCGTCGGTGCGCAGCGCCAGGCTGTAGGGCAGCCGGTCCAGGTCGACCGGGGCGCCGAACTCGTGCTCCATCCGGTGCTGCGCGACCTCGAACTGCATGGGCCCGACGACGGCGAGCACCGGTGCGCCGTCGCCCCGCCGGTCGGACTTGAGCACCTGCACGACGCCCTCGCTGTCGAGCTGCTCGATGCCCTTGCGGAACTGCTTGTGCTTGGCGGCGTCCCGGCCGCGGCAGACGGCGAAGTGCTCGGGCGCGAAGGTGGTCAGTGGCGGGAACTGCACCGGCCGGTCGGCGTACAGGGTGTCGCCGACGCCGAGCGCGTTGGCGTTCACCAGCCCGACGACGTCGCCGGGGTAGGCGACGTCGATGCTCTCGCGGTCGCGGCCGAACACGTGCTGGGCGTACTTGGTCGCGAACGGCCGGCCGGTGCGCGCGTGGGTGACGACCATGCCGCGCTCGAAGACGCCCGAGCAGATCCGGATGAACGCCAGCCGGTCGCGGTGCGCGGTGTCCATGCCGGCCTGCACCTTGAAGACGAAGGCGCTGAAGGGATCGGTGAGCTCGCGCACCGCGCCGTCGGCGGTGGCCATGCCGGTGGGGGCGGGGGCGAGGTCGACGAGGGTGTCCAGCAGCGCGCCGACGCCGAAGTTGGAGACGGCGGAGGCGAACAGCACCGGCGTCGTCACGCCGTCCAGGAACAGCGACTGATCGTGGTCCTGACCGCTGGCCTCGAGCAGCTCGACCTCCTCGACGGCCTGCTGCCAGGCGTCGCCCTCGCGGGCGAGCGCGGCGGCGGCCGGCAGGGTCTCCTCCGGGGCGATGGTGGCGCCGCCGGCGGTGCGGGTGAAGCGGCGGTAGGTGCCGTCGGCGCGGTCGAGCACGCCGCGGAAGTCGCCGGCGATGCCCACCGGCCAGGTCAGCGGCGTCGGGGTCAGGCCGGTGCGCTCGCTGATCTCGTCCATCAGTTCCAGGGCGTCCTTGCCCGGCCGGTCCCACTTGTTGATCACGGTGAGCACCGGGATGCCGCGGTGCCGGCAGACGGCGAACAGCTTCATCGTCTGGGCCTCGAGGCCCTTGGCGGCGTCGACCAGCATCACCGCGGCGTCCACCGCGGTCAGCACGCGGTAGGTGTCCTCGGAGAAGTCGGCGTGCCCGGGGGTGTCGAGCAGGTTGATGACGGCGTCGCGGTACTCGAACTGCAGCGCGGCCGAGGTGATCGAGATGCCACGGGCCTTCTCGATGTCCATCCAGTCCGACACCGTGCCGCGCCGGCCCGCCTTGCCGTGCACCGCGCCGGCCGAGCCGATCACTCGGGCGTGCAGGGCGAGGGCCTCGGTGAGCGTCGACTTGCCGGCGTCGGGGTGGCTGATGACGGCGAACGTGCGCCGCCGGCCGGCCTCGCCGACGGCAACCTTCGCGGCCCGCCCGGCGTCCGGCCGCTCCTCGACCACGCTCATCGGAGCGTCGTCCGGGCAGCGCGGGACACAGCAGAACTCACGGGGGGCACGACTGCACAGTATCCGCGCCCGCGGGCGTCCCCGGCTGCGTCGTCGGTCACGCGCGCCCGGCGCGACTGCGGAGTTGAGGTCGCGGCTCTCGGTGCGTCCGACCGTGTCGCCGCCCGCAGGTCGGCACTCGACGCGGAACGGCGCTCGCGGGCGGACGGCCTTGCCGCGCGGGTCGTGCGGGGGCCATCGTGAGCGGCATGACCCGGAGCGCGGTCGGCACGACGGTGCACCACCCCTGGTTCGCCCGGCTGTGGGTGCGGATCGCGGCGTCGGTCGAGGCGCACGGCGCCGCGGAGCACCGCGCGCGTCTGCTCGCCGGGATCGCGGGCCGGGTCGTCGAGCTGGGCGCGGGCACCGGCGCGAACTTCGCGCACTACCCGCCCGGCGTCGACGGCGTGCTGGCGGTGGAGCCGGAGCCGCATCTGCGCGCACTCGCGGAAGAGGCAGCGCGGCAGGCCGCCGTCCCCGTCACCGTCGTCGCCGGGACGGCCGACGCGATCCCGGCCGACGACGCCGCGTTCGACGCCGCCGTCGTCTCGCTCGTGCTCTGCAGCGTCCCGGACCAGGCCACCGCACTGGCGGAGCTGGCGCGGGTGCTCCGGCCCGGCGGGCGGCTGCACTTCTGGGAGCACGTGCGCGCGGAGAGCGCGGGCTTCGCGCGGGTGCAGCGGGTGCTCGACCGGACGGTGTGGCCGGCGGTCGGCGGCGGCTGCCACTGCGCCCGCGACACCGAGGCGGCGACCGCCGCCGCCGGGTTCACCGTCGAGCGGATCGAGCGCTTCCGGTTCCCCGTGACCCAGGTGCCCTCGCCCACCGCACCGCAGATCCTCGGGACGGCGGTGCGCAGCTGACCGCGGCGGGTCAGACCTCCTCGACCGGGAAGGCGTGCGTGGGCGACACGATCTCCTCCTGGCCGGCGACCAGCACGATCTCCCGCGACCCGGCCTCCTCGGTCCGGGCCAGCAGCCCGTACACCGACGCGGCGGCCGCGCCGAGCGCCTGGGCGGGGGAGGCGGTGCGGAGCAGGTGGGCCAGGAAGAGCGCGGCGATCGCGTCGCCGGCGCCGTTCACCGCCACGTCGAGCTTCGGGGTGCGCACTCTGTAGTGCCGCCCGCCCTCCGAGGCCAGCAGGTCGACGGCGTCCGGCGGGGTGTCGTCGGCGTCCAGCGAGGTGGTCAGCACCACCCGCGGGCCGAGGGCCTGCACCGCGGCGACGGCGTCCTTCACCGAGTCCAGCGAGCGGGTGGTCGTGCCGGAGAGCAGGTCGAGCTCGAAGTGGTTGGGCGTGACGACGTCCGCGGCCGGCACGGTCACCTCGCGCATCAGCTCCTCGATGCCCGGGCGGACGAACACGCCGCGGCCGACGTCGCCGATGACCGGGTCGCAGAGGTAGATCGCGTCGGGGTTGGCCGCCCGCACGCGCGAGACGGTCTGCAGCACGGCGTGCCCGATGTCGGCCGAGCCGAGATACCCGGAGAGCACGGCGTCGCAGCTGCCCAGCACGCCGCGGTCGGCGATGCCGTCGACGACCTCCTCGACCGCCTGGCCGTCGAAGACCCGGCCGGTCCACGCGCCGTAGCCGGTGTGGTTCGAGAACTGGACGGTGTGCACCGGCCAGACCTCGACGCCCAGGCGCTGGAGCGGGAAGACGGCGGCCGCGTTGCCGACGTGCCCGTAGGCGACGTGGGACTGGATGGAGAGCACGTTCAGCACGGGGGAGACCCTGGCACACGCGCTCAGGCGATGGCCGACCCGCCGTCGGAGGTCCGGCGCAGCTCGACGTGCGGCCGGGTCTGCCACAGCGCCCACTCCGCGCTGACGTCACCGGCGGTGCGCTGCAGCAGCGGGAGGTGCTCCGCCAGCAACCGGTCGGTGCTGGTCTCGGCGGCGTGCACGGTCACGTTCATGGCGGCGCGCACCGCGCCGGTCCCGTCCCGTACCGGGACGGCGACGGAGCGGACGCCGGGCGCCAGTTCCTCGTCGGCCAGCGCCCACCCCCGGGCGCGGACCTCGGTGAGCTCGTCGCGCAGCCTCTCCGGGCTGCGCCCGATGAACGGCGGCAGGCCGGCGCGGCTGGCCTCGGCGAGCGTGGCGGCCAGCTCGTCGGGGGAGAGGGCGGCCAGCAGCACCTTGCCCTGCGAGGTCTGCACGGCCGGGAAGCGCGTGCCGACCTCGACCCGCAGCGTGATGATCTTGGGCACCGACACCCGGGCGACGTAGACGATGTCGGAGCCGTCCAGCTGCGCCATGGACGAGGACTCGCCGGTGCGGGCCACCAGCGCCTCCAGGTGCGGGCGGGCGATGTCCCACAGACCCAGCGCACCCACGTAGGCCATGCCCAGGGTGAGCACCTTCGGCGTCAGCGCGAAGGCTCCGCCGCTGGCGCGCACGTAGCCGAGCTCCTCCAGGGTGAGCAGCAGCCGACGGGCCGTCGGCCGGGCGAGCCCGGCCGCGGCGGCCACCTCCGACAGCGTCATGGTGGGGGAGTCGCGGTCGAAGCAGGTGAGGACGTCGAGCCCTCGGGCGAGCGCCTCGACGAAGTCGGGGCCGGTGCCGCGACCTGCCATGTCCTGTCCTCCCGTCGTCCGTCCGTCGTCCGTGCCGGTGCCCAGCGTGCCTCGTCGGCGTCACCGCTCGGTGGCGAGGTGCTCCTCGTAGACCTCTTCGCGGGCGGCCCGCGTGCTGTCGGACTTGTAGTCGGTGTACTGGTACGGGTTGTCCAGCACCTCGGCGCCGGGCAGGTCGGGGTTCATGCCCTGGGCCCAGGCCTCGTCGCCCAGCGTGGAGCGCAGGTGCTCGACGCTGGCCTCGACCTCGCGGCGCACACCGGCCAGGTCGACGCCGACCAACGTGTGGGCGTGCTTCACGACCCGGCCGTCGACCAGCACGGTGTGCACGTCGCCGCGCTGGGCCTGGAACGCCACGTGCCCGAACGGGTTGAGCACGGGGAAGGACACCGGGGAGTCGTCGTTGCGCAGCAGGACGACGTCGGCCTTCTTGCCCGGCTGCAGCGAGCCGAGGTCGTCGCGGCCGAGCGCCGCCGCCCCGCCGCGGGTCGCCCACTGGACGACGTCGCGCGCCCGCAGCGCCACGTGCGTGACGGTCTCGCCCTTCAGGTGGGCCTCGAAGTGCTCGCGGGACCGGTCGGCGCCCAGGGTGGTGCGCATCGCGGAGAACAGGTCGGCGCTCCACCACACGCTGGTGTCCATGGACAGCGAGACCGGGATGCCGTGCCTGCGGACCTGCCAGGTGGGCGGGTAGCCCTGCCCGGCGCTCTGCTCGGACTCGGTGGAGACCGAGATCGAACCGCCGGTGGCCGCGATCCGGTGGTAGGAGTCCGGGGTCAGCGTGGCGGCGTGCACGTAGACGGTCTCCGGGGTCATGAACCCGTGCTCGTGCATCAGCCGGATGCCGTCGTCGTTGGTGGCGCCCCAGACGCCGGCGTGGGTGGTGACCGGCAGGCCGAGCTCGCGGGCCACCTCGAACGCCGCCTTCTCGGGGAAGGCCGGGTCACCGGTGACGTCGAAGGCGAGCTGCAGGCCGAGCATGTCGTCGGCGGCGTCGCGCTGCCGCTCGAGGAAGGCGCGGACGGCCGGGTCGGCGGTCCACTCCCAGGGGCCGGCCTGGATGTTGCCGTAGGCGAGCACGAAGCGGCCCGGCACCGAGCGCAGCGCCTCGACCGCGGCCTCGGCGTGGTCGACGCTCTGCAGCCCGTGCGACCAGTCGACCGTGGTGGTGACGCCGGCCTCCAGCGCCTCGAGCGCGGCCAGCCGGTTGCCGGCGGCGACGTCCTCGGGGCGGAAGGTGCGGCCGTGCTCGAGGTAGTACCAGACGAAGTACTGGGTGAGCGTCCAGTCGGCGCCGTAGCCGCGCATCGCCGTCTGCCACATGTGCCGGTGGGTGTCGATCATCCCGGGCATCACGATGCCGCCGCGGGCGTCGATCTCCTGGGTGCCCTCGGGCACCTCCAGGGCCGTGCCGACGGCGGCGATCCGGTCGCCGACGACGAGCACGTCGGCGCCCGCGAGCACGGTGCCGGCGTCGTCCATCGTCAGGACGGTGCCGCAGCGCAGGACCACCGGGCGACCGGTCTCCGGCGTGGGCTCGGGGTTGCTCATCGTGTCCTCCTGACGTCGGACGCACCGTACGGACGACCGTCCGGCGTACGGACAGGCGGTGCGATGCCGGTCACGATGGACCGCTGGAGGGGGCGTGTCAACCGATACCGGTGCGGCAACGAGAGGGCGCTCAGCTCCGGTTGACACGGCGCCGGATCCCGGTCGAGACTCCTGGCGTTGCAGGCGGACAACCGTCCGCTGTTCGCCGCCCCGAGGAGGCTTCGACCGCTGATGAGCGCCGAGACGACGGGAGCGGGAGCACCCGCCCCAGCCGCACGAGGACCGCTCTCCGGGCTCCTGGTGGCCGACTTCTCCCGGATCCTGGCCGGGCCCTACAGCACGATGTTGCTGGCCGACCTCGGCGCCGAGGTGATCAAGGTGGAGGGCCCCGGTGGCGACGACACCCGCACCTGGCAGCCGCCGGTGCGCGAGGGCGTGGCGACGTACTACCTGGGCGCCAACCGGAACAAGCGGTCGATCGCGCTGGACCTCAAGGACCCGGGCGACGTCGAGCTGGCCCGGGAGCTGGCCCGCCGCGCCGACGTGTTCGTGGAGAACTTCAAGCCCGGTGGGCTGGCCCGCTTCGGGCTGGACTACGACGCGGTCGCCGCGGTCAACCCGGGGGTCGTCTACGCCTCGATCAGCGGGTTCGGCAGCGGCCCCGGCGGCGCCGCGCTGCCCGGCTACGACCTCATCGTGCAGGCGATCTCGGGGTTCATGAGCCTCACCGGCGACGCCGACGGCGAGCCCTACCGCGGGGGTGTCGCGCTGTTCGACGTGATGGCCGGCCTGCACGCGACCATCGGCATCCTCGCGGCGGTCCACCACCGGCACGAGACCGGCGCCGGGCAGCACGTCGAGGTCAACCTGCTGTCCTCGGCACTGTCGGGTCTGGTGAACCAGACCAGCGCCTACGTCGCCGGGGGCGTGGTGCCCTACCGGATGGGCAACAGCCACCCGAGCCTGTTCCCCTACGAGCCGCTGCCCTGCTCCGACGGCGACCTGATCGTCACCGCCGGGAACGACGGGCAGTTCCGCAAGCTGTGCCAGGTGCTCGGGGTCCCGGAGCTGGCCGACGACCCGCGGTTCGGCCGCAACGAGGACCGCACCGCCAACCGGGACGCCCTGCGGCCGCTGCTGGTCGAGCGGCTGCGCACCCGCACCAAGCTGGAGTGGTTCCGCGACATCATCGGCGCGGGCGTGCCCTGCGGGCCGATCAACACCATCGACCAGGGCGTGGCCTTCGCCGAGGAGATCGGCCTGGACCCCGTGGTCAGCGTCGGTGAGGGGGCGGCCGCGATCCCGTCGGTCCGCAACCCGATCACCTTCTCGGCCACCGAGGCCACCTACCGGCTGCCACCCCCGGGCCTGGACGAGCACGGCGCCGAGATCCGCAGCTGGCTGAGCACGGCCGAGGAGAAGAGCCAGTGAGCGCGCGTGGGAACGACCGTCCGGAGTACCCCACGGCCCTCGGCGCCTCGAGCCTGGAGTCGATCACCCTCCTCGGCACCGATCTGGCCCGCGACGTGATGGGCACCGTCGGCTTCGGCGAGCTCTCCTTCTGGCTGGCCACGCAGCGCCGTCCCACCCCGGGGGAGACGCGGGTCTTCGAGGCGGTGCTCGCCGCGCTGGCCGACCACGGCTTCACGCCGACGGCGATCGTCACCCGGCTGACCTACCTGGGGGCGCCGGACTCGATCCAGGGCGCGCTCGCGGCCGGTCTGCTGGGCGGGGGCTCGCGCTTCCTCGGCGTCACCGAGGACTGCGGCCGGTTCCTGCACGACGTCCTCGCCGGAATCCAGGGCGACCTGCCCACCGACGACGCCGGCTGGGATGCCCTCGCCCTGGAGACGGTCACCGCGCAGCGCGCACTGGGCCGCTTCGTGCCCGGGCTCGGCCACCACGTGCACAAGCAGGGCGACCCGCGCACGCCGCGGCTGATGGAGATCGCCACCGAGGAGGGCGTCTTCGGCCCCCACCTCTCGCTGTTCGCCGCCATCGGGCGGGTGCACGACCAGGTGCTCGGCAAGCGGCTGCCGCTCAACGGCGCCGGCGTCTGCGGAGCGGCGCTGGCCGATCTCGGGCTGCCCCTGGAGCTGCTGCGCGGCTTCGCGCTGCTGGCGCGCACCGCCGGGCTGATCGGCCAGCTCGCCGAGGAGCTCCGCCACCCGGTCGCCAACGACATCTTCTTGTCGGTGGACCTCAACAACCGCCCCGTCGACCCCGACCCCTACGCCGCGCCGCCGCTGCCCGCTGCCGGCGACGGGTCCTGAGGGAACGCCCGATGCGCGCCGCCGTCGTCCGCACCCCGGGGGAGCACCCGGAGCTCGGCGAGCACCCGGACCCCACGCCGGGCGCAGAGGACACCGTGGTCCGGGTGACGGCGGCACCGCTGGTCCCGCTGGACCTGCTGTGTGCCTCGGGCACCTCCTACTTCGGCCGGCCCGCCGTTCCCTACGTGCCGGGCGTGCAGGGCGTCGGCGTCGTGGAGAGCTCGCCCGGCCTGGCCGCCGGCACCCGGGTCTGGTTCGCCACGAGCGCCGGGATGGCGCCGGGTGACGGCAGCCTCGCCGAGCGCTGCGTGGTCGGTCCGGACGACCTGGTGCCGCTGGACGCCGACGTCCCCGACGCCGCGCTGGCCGCCCTCGGGCTCTCGGCCGTCGCCGCGTGGATGTCGCTCACCTGGCGGGGTGGTCTGCAGGCCGGCGAGCACGTGCTCGTGCTCGGTGCCGGCGGCGCCGTGGGTCAGGTGGCGGTCGGCGCGGCCCGCGTGCTCGGGGCGGGGCGGGTGGTCGCGGTCGCCCGCTCCGAGCAGGCGCGGGACCGGGCGCTGGCCGCCGGCGCCGACGAGGTGGTCGCGCTCGAGGGCGACGCCGACGCGCTGACCGGCCGGTTCCGCGAGGCGCTGGGCGGCCGGCTGGACGTCGTCGTCGACCCGGTGTTCGGCGTCGCGGCGACGGCGGCCTCGAGGGTGCTCTCCGACGGCGGCCGGCTGGTGAACCTGGGCGGCGCGTCCGGCGACACCGCCGAGTTCTCCTCCGCGGCCCTGCGGTCGCGGTCGGCCTCGGTGCTGGGCTACACGAACAACGCGCTCACCCCCGCGCAGCGCCGGGAGGCGCTCACCGCGGTCGCCGGTCACGCGGCCGCCGGGCGGCTGGCCGTCGCGCACGAGGCGGTGCCGCTGGCCGGTGTCGCCGACGCCTGGCGGCGCCAGGCCACGGGCGACCCGGGCGTGCGGCTGGTGCTCACGCCGTAGGACAGGACCCCCGCGGTGCCGCGGGGGAGGAGAACGCGACCGGGACGCGGCCGCGAGGACAGCAGGAGGACACCGTGCAGCTGGTCACCGAGGACAACATCACCGACCTGGCGGTCGAGCGCTGGGCGACCGCCGGCGACCCGCGGCTGGCGGAGGTCATGACCGCGCTCGTGCGGCACCTGCACGACTTCGCCCGCGAGGTGCGGCTCACCGAGGCCGAGTGGATGGCCGCGATGCAGTGGCTGACCCGCACCGGCCAGATCAGCACCGAGAAGCGGGAGGAGTTCATCCTCGCCTCCGACGTCGTCGGGCTGTCCATGCTCGTGGTGCAGATGAACCACCGGCTCGACCCGCGGGCGACGCCTGCCACGGTCCTCGGCCCGTTCTTCATCGAGGGCTCTCCGCAGCTGCCCTACGGCGGCGACATGTCCGACGGGCTGGACGGCGTCCCGCTGTACGTGCACGGCACCGTCCGCGACCTCGACGGCGCGCCCGTGGCCGGTGCGACGTTCGACGTGTGGCAGGCCGACGACGAAGGCGTCTACGAGGCGCAGCTGGGCGAGGTCGACGAGGCGCGCCTGCGCGGCAAGTACACGACCCGCGAGGACGGCGCGTACTGCGTGCGCTCGATCGCACCCAAGGGCTACACCATCCCGATGGACGGGCCGGTCGGCGAGGTGATCTCGCGGACCGCGATCAGCCACTTCCGGCCGGCGCACATCCACTTCCTGCTGGCCGTGCCCGGCTTCGCGCCGCTGATCACCCACCTGTTCCAGGAGGGCGCCGAGTACCTGGACACCGACGTGGTGTTCGGGACGAAGCAGGAGCTCGTCGTCCGGTTCGAGGAGCGCGAGCCCGGCCCCACTCCCGACGGCGGGCGCAGCGAGGTGCCGTGGATCGAGGCGCGGTACGACTTCGTCCTCCAGCGCCAGGCCTGAGGGCATCGCGGGGCGGGCGACGGGGTAGCGCGGGAGCCGGCGGACCCCAGGCTCCCGGAGGCAGGCATGACCGCACGCGAACCGCAGGAGATCGCCCGGGTGGCGGTCGCGACCGGGGCGAAGAAGACGCACCGCACGTGGGACAAGGTGCTGGTCAGCTCCTTCCTCGCCGGGGCCTACATCGCCTTCGGCGCGCTGGTGGCGATCACCGTCTCCTCCGGCCTGGATCCGGAGACGTGGGGAACGCTGCCCACGCTGTTCATGGGTGCGGCCTTCACCCTCGGCCTGGTCCTCGTCCTGATCGCCGGGTCCGACCTCGCCACGGGCAACATGATGCTGGTGCCCCTGGGCGCCATGCGCGGCCGGATCAGCGTCCCCGACGTGGCCCGCAACCTCACCCTCGTGCTGCTGGGCAACCTGCTGGGCGCGCTCTTCGTCGCCTTCTTCCTGGCCGTCCAGACCGGTGTCATCGGGGACGCCGGCGCGGACGGCTCGCCCGGGCTGACCTACGAGCGCCTCGCCTCGATCGCCGAGGGCAAGGCGCTGGGGGAGTCGGCCTGGCAGACCTTCCTGCGCGGCGTGGGCTGCAACTGGCTGGTCTGCCTCGGCGTCTGGATGTCGCTGGCCGCGACGTCGGTGTCCGGGAAGGTGCTGGCGATCTTCTTCCCGATCATGGCGTTCGTCGCGATGGGCTTCGACCACGTCGTGGCCAACATGTTCTTCCTGCCGGCAGCGATCTTCGCCGGCGTCCCGGACGTCGGGTGGGGCGAGACACTGCTCAACTGGCTGCTCGCCGGGGCGGGCAACCTCGTCGGCGCGGTCGTCTTCGTGTCCACCTCGTACTGGTACCTGTTCCTCAAGGACCAGCCCGACGAGCAGCCCGACCCGGCCGGCGCGGAGAGCGCCGAGCGGGCCTGAGGCGTCAGCGGGTGGGCAGGCCGGCGGCCACCCACGCGTGGAAGCCGCCGACGACGTCGGTCGCCCGGGACAGACCCAGCGACCGCAGCGCGTCGGCCGCCAGGCTCGAGGTGTAGCCCTCCGAGCAGAGGACGACGACCTCGATGTCGTAGCCGGTCGCCTCGGGCAGCCGGGCGTCGCTGGCCGGGTCGAAGCGCCACTCCAGGACGTTGCGCTCGACGATCAGCGAGCCGGGCACCTCGCCCTCCCGGGCGCGCTGGGCGGCGGGCCGGATGTCGACCAGCAGCGCCCCTCGGGCCACCCGTTGGGCGGCCTGCTCCGGCGTCAGGCGCTCGATGCGGGCGCGGGCCTCGGCGAGCAGGTCGTCGACGGTGCGCGCACCGGGCGGGCGGGTGGTGGGAGGGGCGCTCACCAGTCCACCCCCGCGCGCTCGGTGCCGGTGCGCCGCAGTGCGCCGTCCTCGATCGCGTAGCTGTTCATCCACGTCAGCCCGGGGATGTAGACGTGCACGCTGACCGCCGGCTCGGTGCCGCTGTTGGTCACCTGGTGCACGTAGTGCGGCCCGAAGTGCCGCACCCGGCCAGGAGCCAGGTCGTCGGCGGACTCGCGGACCCCGTCGCGACCGGCGGCCACGACCCGCTCGGTGAGCGTGCCGGCGACGACGGCGAACGCGCCGGACGAGGTCCCGTGGTCGTGCAGCGGCGTGCCCTGTTCGGGCAGCCAGGAGAGCAGCCAGACCTGGGCCTCGGCCAGCTCGGGGTGCAGCGAGGGATCGAGCACGTCGGCGGCCACCGACGGGTCGAGCAGGGAGGTCCACCGGCTGCCGGCCCGGTACCCGACCAGGTCGATCCAGTGGCCGGACGCCGCGCCGAGCGCGGCGGCGAGGCCCGCGGCGCCGGTGCGGCGGACGGATCCGTCCAGAGCGGACGGAACGAGGGCAGGGGGCAGGAGCGTGCTGTGCGTCATGGGAGATCCAGGGGAGAGGCGCGCTGCGGCGCCCGGCGCGAGCCGGGGGTGCGCGGGAGGGAGGGGTGGCGGAGGCGTGCGTCAGCAGGCCGGACAGAGCGCGCTGGCGGTCCGCACGAGGTCCACGGCGGACCGGCGGTACAGCTCGTTCGCGACAACCACGGCGCCATCCGACCAAGGCACACCTTCCCCTGTCAAGTTCATCGGCTTGGTGGGGATTCGCGTCGCAGGCCGGCGCGCGTCGCGGCGACCTGCACCGAGGCCTGCTCCAGCCAGCCGTCCAGCGCGCCCGGCGCGTCCCAGGCCTTGTCCATCAGGTACAGGCCGCGGGTCGGCGTGGTCGCGCCGAGCTCGACCAGCACCGGCTTGAGCAGCAGCTCGGGCGCCAGGGCGTGGGTGGGGCCGCCGCCGAGCATGAGCGGCACGGCGGTGACGCCGGCCAGGTCGCCGGTGCCGATCTGGTCGAGGAACAGCTTGAGCAGCCCGGTGTAGGTCGCCTTGAACGTGGGGCTGGCGACGACGGCCAGCTCCGCCTCGCGCACCGTGGCCACGGCCCGCTCGACATCCGGGTCGCCCCAGCCGAGCAGGCCGGCGCCGAGGTCGACGACGTCGATGACCGCGTCCGGCGGCGCACCGGTGAGCCGCTCGGCGACGAGCTCGGCGGCGGCCCGGGTGCGGGATCGGGGCTTGGGGTTGCCGACGACGACGACGGTGCTCACGGGTGCTCCTCGCGATGGGGTCGGACGGGGTGCGCGATGCGGCGACACGCAAAGCGCACCAAGCCGATCGGGTTTGACTGGATAGCAGTATGCGTGCCAGTCTTGCGGCAGGTCACGAGTGCCAGCGCGAAGCCCCGGCTTGCTGGCCGGCAACCCTCCTCCGCGATGGGGTGCCCCGGGTGACGACCGGGCGGCTGCGATCCCGCAGCCGCAAGCGCGGACCCGTGCCCCGGGTCCCCGACCCCGCCAGGAGCACCTCCATGTCCGTCCTCGTCGACTGCGCCCCCGCCCGGAACTCCGCCGCCTCCCGCCCCGGCCTCGCGCCGCTGCTCCCCGTGGTGGGCGCCGACACCGAGGTCCCGCTGGTCCCCGGTGGGCGGATCCGCTACGCCGACCTCGACTCGGCCGCCAGCTCGCGGGCCCTCGTCTCCGTCGCGGAGCAGGTCGCGGCGGCGCTGCCGCTGTACGCCAGCGTGCACCGCGGCGCCGGCTACCTGTCGCAGGTGTCCACCGCCCTGTACGAGTCGGCCCGGGAGCGCATCGCCGCGTTCGTCGGGGCGCGGGACGACGACGTCTGCGTCGTCACCCGGCACACGACCGACGCGCTGAACCTGCTCGCCGGATGCGTGCCCGACGGCGGCGCGGTGCTGGTGCTCGACTGCGAGCACCACGCCGACCTGCTGCCTTGGCAGCGCCGCGGCGCGGTCACCGTGCTCCCGACCGAGCCGACCGTCGTCGCCACGCTGCGGGCCCTCGGCACCGAGCTGGCCCGGACGCGGTACGCGCTGGTCGCGGTGACCGGCGCCTCCAACGTCACCGGGGAGTCCCTGCCGCTGGCCGACGTCGTCGCGCTGGCCCGGGCGGCCGGCGCGCGGGTGCTCGTCGACGGTGCCCAGCTCGTCCCGCACCGCGCCTTCTCGCTGGCCGCGACCGGCGCCGACTACGTCGTGTTCTCCGGCCACAAGACGTACGCCCCGTTCGGGGCCGGCGCGCTCGTGGGGCGCCGTGACTGGCTCGACGCCGGCCCGGCCTACCTGGCCGGCGGAGGAGCGGTGCACGAGGTCTCGGTCGAGGAGACGTCGTGGGCGCCGGCTCCGCACCGGCACGAGGGCGGCTCGCCGAACGTCCTCGGCGCGGTGGCCCTGGCGGCGGCCTGCGAGGCGCTGGCCGGCCTGCCCGCCGGTGCGCTCGAGGAGCACGAGCGCGCCCTGCGGGACCGGCTGAGCGAGGGCCTGACCGCGCTCCCCGGCGTGCGGCTGCTGCGCATCTGGGCGGACTCGGAGGAACCCACCGGCGTGGTCGGCTTCATCGTCGACGGCGCGGACCCCGGCCTGCTCGCCGCCTACCTCTCGGCCGAGCACGGCATCGGCGTGCGCGACGGCCGGTTCTGCGCCCATCCGCTGCTGGCCCGGCTCGGCGTCCCCGAGGGCGCGCTGCGCGCCAGCGTCGGGGTGGGCAGCACCCTGGACGACGTCGACCGGCTGGTGGACGCCGTGGCGGAGTTCCTCGCCCGCGGCCCAGGCAACCGCTACGAGCTGGGGTCCGGCCGCTGGCAGCCCGTCGGCGATCCCCGCCCCCTGGCCGGGCTCGGCGGAGCCGACCCCGCCGTGGTCGCCCGGGGTGCCGGCTGCGGTCCCGCACCCCGATGACCGCCCCCCTGCGAGAAGGAGTTCCGCCCATGTCCGTCCCTCCCGCGCCGTCCGACACCGGGACCGACGCCGCGTTCGCCCAGCAGTGGGCCGAGTGGCACCGGGAGCACGAGCTCCGCCGGGCCGATCCGCACGGATTCCTCGCCGTCACCGGGCTTTACTGGCTGACCGGGCAGCCGCAGCGCGTCGCCGGCGTCCCCGGCCTGTGGTCGACCGGCCCCGACGGCCCGCTGGTCACGCTCGAGCCGGGCGAGGAGCTCGTCGTCGGCGGCCGGCCGGTGCACGGCAGCCACGCCTTCGGCCCGATCGCCGAGCGCGACGGGCGCACGGCCACCGCCGGCGAGGTCGAGATCGAGGTGGCCCGTCGCGGCGGGCACGACATCGTGCGCCCCCGCGACCCCGAGCACCCGCTGCGCACGGAGCACCGCGGAACGCCCACCTTCGCGCCGGACCCGCGGTGGGCGGTGCGCGGCCGGTACGAGCCGTTCCCCGAGCCGCGGTCGACCACGGTCGGCGCCGCGGTGGAAGGCCTCGAGCACGTCTACGAGGCTCCCGGCCGGGTCACCTTCGCCGTCGAGGGGCAGGAGCTCGCGCTCACCGCCTTCGACGGCGCGGCGCCCGGGAGCCTGTTCCTGCTCTTCACCGACGCCACCTCCGGCGTCACCACCTACGCGGCCAACCGGTCGCTGTCGGTCGAGCCCCCGGCGGCCGACGGCACGGTGACGCTGGACTTCAACCGGGCCACGAACCTGCCGTGCGCCTACACCGATTTCGCCACCTGCCCGCTGCCCCCCGCGGAGAACCGGCTCCCGGTCGCCGTCGAGGCCGGCGAGCAGATCCCGACCGAGAGGCGCTGAGCACCTGTGTCCGCAACCCCCTTCCACCTGGCCGTCGCCCTCGACGGCGCCGGCTGGCACCCCGCCGCGTGGCGCGAGCCCGACGCCCGGCCGCGCGACCTGCTCACCGCGCAGTACTGGCTCGACCTGGTCCGGGAGTCCGAGCGCGGCCTGCTCGACCTCGTCACGATCGAGGACGGCCTGGCTCTCCAGTCGGCCGACCCCTACCGGCCCGACGAGCGCACCGACCAGGTGCGCGGCCGGCTCGACGCCGTCCTAATCGCCTCCCGTGTGGCGCCGCGGACCGAGCACATCGGGCTGGTGCCGACGGCCGTCGTCACCCACACCGAGCCCTTCCACCTGTCCAAGGCGATCGCGACGCTGGACTACGTGAGCAGCGGGCGGGCCGGCGTGCAGGTGCGCGTCTCGCTCAAGGAGCACGAGGCGAAGCTCTTCGGCCGCCGCACGATCCCGCCGGTCACGCCGGCGGACCCGGCGGTGGGCCCGCTGATCGCGGACGCCTTCGCCGAGGCCACCGACTACGTCGAGGTGCTGCGCCGGCTCTGGGACAGCTGGGAGGACGACGCCGAGATCCGCGACGTCGCCACCGGCCGCTTCGTCAACCGCGCGAAACTGCACTACATCGACTTCGAGGGCGCGCACTTCTCCGTCCGCGGCCCCTCCATCACGCCCCGGCCGCCGCAGGGCCAGCCGATCGTGTCGGCCCTGGCCCACCAGGCGGTGCCCTTCGAGCTGGTGGGCTCCTCGGCCGACATCGGCTGGGTGACGCCGCGGGACGCCGCGCACGCCGAGGAGATCGTCGCCGAGATCCGCTGCGCGCAGACGTCGGCCGGCCGCGAGGAGGAGACGGTGCACGTCTTCGGCGACCTCGTGGTCTTCCTCGACGAGGACGCTCACACGGCGCAGGCCCGCAAGGCCCGGCTCGACGACCTGTCGGGGGAGGAGTACCGCAGCGACGCCACGGTCTTCACCGGCACCCCGGCCGGCCTGGCCGACCTGCTCGCCGAGTGGCAGGACGCCGGCCTCACCGGTTTCCGGTTGCGGCCCGGTGCCCTGCCGCACGACCTCACCGCGATCACCCGCGGGCTGGTGCCCGAGCTGCAGGCCCGCGGCCTGTTCCGCACCGCCTACGAGGCGGACACCCTGCGCGGGCTGCTCGGCCTGCCCCGCCCCGCCAACCGCTATGCCGGCCCCACCGCCGCCGCCTGACGAGCTGGAGATCCGAACCCCCATGGCCCAGAAGCAGATCCACCTCGCGGCGCACTTCCCCGGCGTCAACAACACCACCGTCTGGAGCGATCCGGCGGCCGGCAGCCACATCGAGTTCCGCTCGTTCGCCCGGTTCGCCCAGGCCGCCGAGCGCGGGAAGTTCGACTTCCTGTTCCTCGCCGAGGGCCTGCGGCTGCGCGAGCAGAACGGGCAGATCTACGACCTCGACGTCGTCGGCCGGCCGGACACCTTCACCGTGCTCGCCGCCCTGGCCGCCGTCACCGAGAAGCTCGGCCTCACCGGGACGATCAACTCGACGTTCAACGAGCCCTACGAGGTGGCCCGGCAGTTCGCCAGCCTGGACCACCTCACCGACGGTCGCGCGGCGTGGAACGTCGTCACGTCCTGGGACGCGTTCACCGGCGAGAACTTCCGGCGCGGTGGCTTCCTCGCCCAGGACCAGCGCTACGAGCGGGCCCGCACCTTCCTGCAGACCACCTTCGAGCTGTTCGACTCCTGGCGCGGCGACGAGGTCGTCGCCGACCAGGAGAACGGCACCTTCCTCGCCGACGCGAATGCCGGCGCCTTCCGCCACTCCGACGAGCACTTCGACATCGCGGGCCGGTTCGGCGTGCCGCGCAGCCCGCAGGGGCGGCCGGTGATCTTTCAGGCCGGCGACTCCGACGAGGGCCGTGAGTTCGCCGCCTCCAGCGCCGACGTCATCTTCAGCCGGCACAGCACCCGCGAGGCCGGCCAGGCGTTCTTCGCCGACGTGAAGGGCCGGCTCCCGAAATACGGCCGGACGGCCGAGCAGCTGCTGATCATGCCGGCGGCCACCTTCGTCATCGGGGACACCGACGCCGAGGCGGCGGAGCTGGCGCACGAGGTGCGGCGCCAGCAGGTCTCGGGGCAGACGGCCATCCGGTCCCTGGAGCAGGTCTGGAACCGCGACCTGTCCGATCTGGACCCGGACGGGCCGCTGCCCCAGTTCGACCCCGTCGTGGGGGAGAACCACGTCGCCCAGGGGAGAGCCAGCGTCCGCATGCACAAGGACCCGCTGGCCACCGCGGCGACGTGGCGCGCCCTGGCCGAGGCCAAGCAGCTCTCGATCCGCGAGCTGATGGTCGAGGTGACCGCGCGGCAGTCCTTCGTCGGCAGCCCGGCCACGGTGGCCGCCACCATCGACGACTTCGTGCAGTCCGACGCCGCCGACGGGTTCGTCCTGGTCCCGCACATCACGCCGAGCGGGCTGGACCCCTTCGTCGACCGGGTCGTGCCACTGCTCCAGGAGCGCGGTGTCTTCCGCGCCGACTACGCCGGGACGACGCTGCGCGACCACCTCGGGCTCGCCTTCCCGGGCTGACCCCCGACGCACTCCGGCCGGGCCCCCGCGAGGGGGCCCGGCCGGAGTGCGTCGCGGGAGTGGTCAGCGGGCGGCTGCGTGCGCCGCGAGGCCGAAGGCGTCGGCTCCCGGCGCGGTGCCGGTCGCGAGGTCGGCGAGCACCCGGCCGATCGCCGTCGCCCCCTTGAACCCGTGCCCGCTGAAGCCCGCGGCGACCACGACCGGCCCGACCCGGTCCAGCACGAACTCCCCGGACACGGTGCTGGTGTACGTGCACGAGATCGGGTCGGCCGACCCGGGGTCGAGGCCCGGCAGCCACCGGCGCACGTACTCCTGCAGCTGGGCCAGCTGACCCGGCTCGGCGGTGTAGCTGCGGGCGTCCGGGTGCACCTCCGGCCCGGTGCCGTGGAAGCCGACCTTCACGCCGTCGGGGCTGTGCAGCCCGTAGACGCCGCTCGGCCAGCCCTCGGCCGGCTCCGGGTCCGCGGTGAACGCCGGCCACTCCAGGCCGCCGGTCCGCGGCGCGAAGTGCGCCGGCTGCTCCTGGGTCACCCGCAGCGCCGGAAGCGGTACGAGGTCCCCGAGCACGTCGGCGGTCCAGGCACCCGCGGCGACCACGGCCGTCCGCGCCCGGACGGCCGCGCCGGCGGCCGAGCGGACCAGCACGCCGTCGCCGTCGGCCTCCACCGCGGTGACCCGCCGGTGGTGCCGGACGACGGCGCCGTGCTGCTCGGCGGCCCGCTGCAGCGCGGTGACCGCGGCGTCCGCGTCGACCCGGCCGGCGGTGTGCGGCTCGTGCAGGACCGCGCCGGGGAAGCGCATCCCGGGCCAGCGGTCCTCCGCCTGGGCGGCGGTCAGCCACTCGTGCGGGACGCCCGCGGTCTCCATGGCGGCCGCCACCTCGCGCAGCCGCGGCTCCCCGGAGGGCCCCGCGGTGCTCACGCCGGGAGCGGGGTGCAGCAGCGTCGTCCCCGTCTCGGCCTCGAGCTCCGCCCACAGCCGGCGCGCCTCGGCGACCAGCGCCTGGTGGTGCGGCTGGGCGTAGGTGCTGCGGTAGATGCGCGAGCTGCCGTGCGAGGCGCCGAAGTCGTGGCCGGGCGCGAACCGCTCGAGCAGCACGACGTCGACGCCGCGCCGGGCCAGCGCCCAGGCGGCGGCCGAGCCCATCACCCCGCCACCGACGACGACGACGTCGGTCCGCCGCGGCGTGCCCGGCGCGCTCACGAGGCCACCGCCGGGTTGACCTCGGGGGCGTCGACGGCCTCGCCCGACAGGCCCCAGCGGTCCAGCGTCCGGGCGTAGGTGCCGTCGTCGAACACGTGCTGCAGGGCCGCCTCGAAGGCGTCGACGAGACCGTTGCCCTTGAGCGTGGTCGCGGCGACGTAGGTGGTGTTCGGCCAGCCGGCGTTCACCGTGCCGACGATCTCCACCTGCCCGACCGACTCCTGGTAGACCGCGTTCGGGTTCGGCCCCAGGTAGGTGTCGATCCGGCCGGACTGGATGGCCAGCAGCACGTCGCCGGCGTTGGCGAAGTACTCCAGCGCCGCCGGTTCGAGCCCGGCGGCCTCGTTCTGCGCGTTCCAGTCCAGCAGGATGCGCTCCTGGTTGGTCCCGGAGCCCACCGCGACGGTGAGCCCCGAGATGTCCTCGGCCCCCTCGATCGACAGCCCGCTGTCCGGCGCGGTGGTGAACGCCATGACGCCCTCGCGGTAGGTCGCGAAGTCGAACAGCTCCAGGCGGGCGGCGTTGACGCCGACGTTGCTGAACACCGCCTCGAGGTCGCCGCTCTGCAGGCCGAGCGGCCACTGCTCCCACGCCACGTTGACCACCTCGAGCTCGAGGCCGAGGGAGTCGGCGACGAGGACGGCGATGTCGACCTCGCTGCCGACGACGGTGGTGTTGTCGTCGGACAGGAAGGCCAGCGGGGGTTCGCCCGCACCGGCGACGCCGACGGTGAGCCTCCCGTCGGCGGCGATGCTGTCGGGGACCAGGGCCGCGGCGCCGGCGTCCTCGTCGGTGTGCACCCGGTCGGCCTGCTCGGGGCTGGTGTCGACGGCGAACGCCTCGGCGGTGCTGCCGGCGGACTCGGCCCGCGCGTCGGCCTCGATGTCGGCGGAGCTGGTGCAGGCGCCGAGGAGGACGACGGAGCTCAGGGCCAGGGCCAGGGTGGTGGTTCTGGTGCGGATCATGGGGGTCCTCCGGTACTCAGGTGAGGCGGATCAGGGCTTGGGGAGGCCGGGAGGGTTGGTCTCCGACGCGTCGATCGCCTCGCTGGTCAGCCCCCAGCGCTCCAGGAGCTCGGCGTAGCTGCCGTTGTCGATCGCGTGGTTCAGCGCCGCGGTGATGGCCGCGGCCAGGCCGTTGCCCTTGGCCGTGGCGACGGCGATCTGCGCGGTCTCGGCCCAGCCGCCGTTCACCGTGCCGACGATCGCGAAGTCCTGCGGCGCGACACCGGCCTTGTAGGCGCCCGTCGGGTTGGGGCCGAAGTAGAGGTCCAGCCGGCCGGACTGCAGCGCGAGGATGGAGTCGCCGTCGGTCTCGAAGTACTGGACGTCGACGGGCTCCAGACCGGCGGCCCGGTTCTCCGCGTCCCAGGCCAGCAGGATCTTCTCCTGGTTGGTGCCCGAGCCGACGGCGATCGTGAGGCCGGCGACGTCGGCGGCCTCCTCGACCGACAGGCCGGAGTCGGCCTGCGCCAGGAAGCCGAGGTTGTCGACGCGGTAGGAGGAGAAGTCGAAGAGCTCCTTGCGCTCCTCGGTCACCGTGACGTTGGCGATGGTCACGTCCACCGCGCCGGACTGCGTGGCCAGCGGCCAGTTCGACCAGTCGGTGGTGATCAGCTCCAGGTCCAGGCCGAGCCCGTCGGCGACCAGCTGCGCGATGCCGGGCTCGTTGCCGATCACGGTGGCGTTGTCGTCGGCCAGGAAGCTCAGCGGCGGGGTGAACGCGCCTACGGCGACCACGAGCTTCCCGTCGTCGACCACCCCCGGCGGGAGCAGCGCGATGGCCTCGTCGCTGGCCGTGCTGTGGACCGGCTCCTGGTCGGGGCTGGTGTCCACGGTCAGTGCGGTGCGGCCGTCGTCGCTGCTGGCCTGCTCCTCGATCTCGTTCGCGCTGGTGCACGCCCCGAGGGCCAGCACGGACGCAGCAGCCAGGACGGCGACGAGACGGGCTCGCCGGGTACGTGCGATCACTGTCGTTCTTCTCCTTGGTGGGGCACGGGGACGCGTGCCGTCGACGGGCGGCGCGGGATGCGCCGTCCGGGAACGTGGGGGAGGGGGCCTAGAGAACCTTGGCCAGGAAGGCCCGGGTGCGTTCGTGCTGCGGGGCGTCGAGCACCTGCTCCGGCGTGCCCTGCTCGACGATGCGCCCGGCGTCCATGAAGACGATCCGGTCGGCCGCCTTGCGGGCGAAGCCGATCTCGTGGGTGACCACGATCATCGTGGTGCCGGTGCTGGCGAGGCCCTCGATCACACCGAGCACCTCGCCGACCAGCTCCGGGTCCAGGGCCGAGGTCGGCTCGTCGAACAGCAGCACCGCGGGCCGCATGGCCAGGGCCCGGGCGATCGCCACGCGCTGCTGCTGGCCGCCGGAGAGCTGGCGCGGGTAGGCGCCTGCCTTGTCGGCCAGCCCGACGCGGTCGAGCAGCTCCTGCGCCTCGGCCTGCACCTCCGCGCGCGGCCGGCCCTGGGCCGACACCGGTGCCTCGACCACGTTCTCCAGCGCGGTCAGGTGCGGGAAGAGGTTGAAGGACTGGAAGACGAAGCCGAACCGGGTGCGCTGCCGCAGCAGGTCCCGCTCCGGGAGCTCGTGCAGCCGCTCTGTGCCGCGGTGCGCCTTGCGGCGGTAGCCGACCAGCTCGCCGTCGAGCGCCACGAAGCCGCGGTCGACCTTCTCCAGGTGGTTGATGCTGCGCAGCAGGGTCGACTTGCCCGACCCCGAGGGGCCCAGGACGACGGTGACGCTGCCCGGCTCCACCACCAGGTCGACGTCGTGCAGCACCTCCAGCGTGCCGAAGGACTTGTGCACGCCGTGGACCTCGACCCGGCCGGGCCGGACGTCGGGCGCGCTCACCGGGGCGGCGGTCACCGGGCCACCTCGCGGGCGGTGCGCACGCGGGACAGGCCGGCGGTCAGATTGGCCCGCAGTCGTTGCAGCGGTGTCGGTGGCAACGTCCGGACCGCGCCCCGGGCGTAGTACCGCTCGACGTAGTACTGGATCACCGTGATGACGGTGGTGAGCACGACGTACCAGACCGCGGCCACGAGCAGCATCGGCAGCACGCGCTGGGTGCGGCCGTAGATGACGCTGACGGTGTAGAACAGCTCGCCGAGCGCCAGCACGTAGACGATCGAGGTGCCCTTGAACAGGCCGATGATCTCGTTGACCGCCGTCGGCACGATCGAGCGCATGGCCTGGGGCAGCACGATGCGGGTGCTCTGCCGGCGGCGCGGGATGCCCAGGGACGCCGCCGCCTCCAGCTGGCCCTGGTCGACCGAGAGGATGCCGGCACGCACGATCTCGGCGGAGTAGGCGGCCTGGTGCAGCCCGAGGCCGAGCACCGCGGCGCCGAACTTGTCGATCAGCGACAGCGTCTCGACGCTGGCGAAGGCCGGTCCGAACGGGATGCCGAACTCCAGCGACTGGTACAGGTAGGCGAGGTTGTACCAGAGCAGCAGCTGCAGGATCAGCGGCACGGAGCGGAACACCCAGGTGTAGCCCCAGCTCACCGCCTGCAGCAGGGGCGAGCGGCTGAGCCGCATGAGCGCCAGCACCGTGCCCAGCGCGAAGCCCAGCACCGCGGTGATCAGCGTGAGCTGGACGGTGGTCCAGACACCCCGGACGATCGACTCCTCGGTGAGGTAGGCGCCGACGACGTCCCACTCCCAGCGCGGGTTGGTGACCAGGGAGTTGACGGCCATCGCGAGCAGGACCGCGACGCCGGCGGTGGCGACCCACCGCCCGGGGTGGCGCGCCGGGACGACGCGCAGCTGGTCGTAGGGCGTGCCGGTCGGCGGCGGGGCGGCGGTCGCCGCCGCGGGGCGCTCGTCGAGCGTGGTCACGGGGTTCCTCCCAGGGAGGTCTCGAAGGCGTACAGGAGCTCGGCCGGCGGCAGGCCGCGCATCGCCTCCAGCTCGGTGGGGCGGGGGGCGGCGGGGTCGAACAACGGGGTCCAGCCCGCCGCGAGGTACAGCGCCTTGGCCTCGGGCTGCAGCGGGCCGGTGGTCAGGTACAGGCGGGTGTAGCCGCGGGCCGCGGCCCGCTGCTCCAGCTCGGCGAGCACCCGCCGCGCCAGCCCGCGGCGGCGGTGTGCGGACGACGTCCACATCCGCTTGACCTCCGCCGTCCCCGGGTCGGGGTGCCGGCGGAAGGCGCCGCCGGCGACCGGCACGCGGTCCTCGAGCAGCAGCACCAGCTCGCCCGACGGCGGCAGGAACTCCTCGGCGGGGTGGCGGGCGAACTCCTGGCTGGTGTCGCCGAACAGGCCGCGGTAGCGGCTGTCGTACTCGACGGCGAGCTCGGCGAACAGCGGGCGGGCCAGCGCGTCGTCGGGGTGGACGCGGACGGCCTCGAGCCGGGGTGCGGTGGTCACCGGACGACCCGGGAACGCGGGGGAGGGGAGCAGGACATGCGGGATCTCCAGGACAGGGGTGCGCGGGCACGCCACCGGCGCCGCCGGGAGGCGGCGCGGCGGGAGGGCGCGGGGGGAGGGGAGCGGGGGACCGGCGGGCCGGTCAGGAGCAGGTCAGCGACAGAGCGCGCTGCTGGTGCGCAGCAGGTCGATCGCGGGACGGCCCACGAGATCGAGCGAGGGGATGCGCACGGTGCTCGCGCTCACCTGTCCCACGGCACGGCTCCTCGTTCTGACCCCCGGAAGGGGTCGGCTGGCTTGCGGGCACGGACGTGCCCGCCTGGTCGTCACCCGGGGCACCCCGTCGCAGCGGAGGGTTGCCGGCCAGCGAGCCGGGGCTTGGTGCTGGCACTCAGGACCTGGCGGCACAGTAGGACACGACGGGCATGACCGTCAAACCCGATCGGTTTGGTAGACATAGCGGGTCACCCGCACCGGGTGGTCCGCTCCATCGACGAGGAAGGAGGACGGCCCGTGGTCGCCACCCCGCTGCGCTCCCGCCGGCACGTCGACCTCCTCCGCACCTGCAGTGCCCTCTGTCCGACGCGCTGAGCACCCTCCCCCCGCGCGTCCGCACCGGCACTGGAGACGACCCCGCATGCCTGCCCCCTCCCTCGACATCCGCTCCGAACCGCCCGGCCCGTCGCTGTGCGTCGTCGGCGCCGGGCCGACCGCCATCGGCGTGCTCGAGCGCCTGGTCGCGAACGCCCCGGCGCTCTCCGGCGGCGCCCGGCTGACCGTGCACCTGGTCGATCCGCACCCGGCCGGCGGCGGCCGGGTCTGGCGCGCCGAGCAGCCCGACCTGCTGTGGGCCAACTCCCTGGTCGGCGACGTCACGGTGCTGCCCGACGCCTCCGTCGTCGTCGAGGGGCCGGTGGGCGAGGGGGCCACGCTCTGGCAGTGGGTGCAGCAGGCCGGCCGCACGCTGCCGGCCAGCTCCGCCGTCGGCCGCGAGGCCCGGCGCCTCGGCCCGGCCTCCTTCCCCTCCCGGCCGCTGGTGAGCGCGTACCTGTCCTGGGTGCTGGACCGGGTGATCGCCGACGCCGCCCCGTGGGTCGACGTCCGGCTGCACCGGACCCGCGCGGTCGACGTCGAGCACCGCGCCGACGGCGCGACCGTGCACCTGGCCGACGGCACCGTGCTCGACGTCGACGCCGTGCTGCTCGCCCAGGGCCACCTGGACGCCACGCCGACCCCCGCCGAGCGGGCGACGGCCGCACGGGCGGCCCACGCCGGGCTCACCTACCTGCCCACCGCCTACACCGCGGACGTCGACCTGTCGGTGCTGGCGCCGGGCGAGGACGTGCTCGTGCGCGGCGCGGGCCTGGCGTTCGTCGACCTCGCCGTGCTGCTGACCGGCGGGCGGGGTGGCAGCTTCGACCGGGCGGACGACGGCCGGCTCCGCTACCTGCCCAGCGGCCGCGAGCCGGTGCTGCACGTGGGCTCGCGGCGCGGCGTTCCGTACCGGCCGAAGATCGGCTATCCGTGGGCCGGCCCGCCGGTGCCGCTGCGCTTCTTCACCCCGGCCGCGGTGGACGCGGCCTTCGGCTCGTCCCGGCCGCTGGACCTGCGCGCCGAGCTCGCCCCGGTGATCGCCCGCGAGCTGGGCTGGGCGCACTACACCGAGCTGTTCCGCGCCTTCCCGGAGCGCACCACGATGCCCTGGGAGGAGTTCGCCGCCCGCTACCCCGGGGCCGGTCCCGAGGAGCTGCGCCGACTGGCCGCCGAGGCCGTCCCCGATCCGGCCGACCGGTTCGACCTCGCCACCCTGGACCGGCCGCTGGCCGGCCGGGCCTTCGACGACGCCGAGCAGCTGCAGGACTGGGTCCGCCGGCACGTGCGGACGAGCCTGGACCGCGCGGCCGACCCCGCGCACAGCGCCGACTCCGCGGTCTTCCTCGCGCTGCTGCAGTGCCACGGGACCCTGGCCGCGCTGGTGACCGCGCGCCGGCTCACCCCGCGCTCGGAGAGCGAGGACCTCGCCGGCTGGTGGATGAACCTGTTCAGCTACCTGGCCAGCGGCCCGCCGGGCCCGCGGCTGGAGGAGATCCTGGCGCTGTCGGAGGCCGGGGTGATCCGGTTCCTGGGCGCCGACGTCGACGTCGTCCTCGACGAGCAGGCCGGGGTGTTCCGTGCCGGGTCGCCCGGCGTGCCCGGGGCGGTGGAGGCGCGGGCGCTGGTGGAGGCGCGCATCCCGGAGCCCGACGTCCGCGCCACGCCGGACGCGCTGGTGACCGCGCTGCTGGCCCGCGGGGAGGCCACCGAGCGGGTGCTGCCCGACCCGGGAGCGCCGTCGGGCGCCCGACGCACCGGGCGGCTGGACGTCGATCCGTCGTTGCGGGTGGTCGCCGCCTCGGGGGCGGTGCAGCCGCGGCTGTTCGCCGTCGGCTTCTGGACGGCGGGGGCGCAGGTGGCCGCGTTCGCCCGGCCGCGGACCAACGCCCCGTTCTTCCGGCAGAACGACGCGCTGGCCCGGGCGCTGTGGTCCTCGGTCACCGAGCCGGCCACCGCTCTTCCCGTGGCGGGTGCGGCGTGACCGGCACCACGACGCTCGGCCTGGCCGAACAGTTCCGCGAGGTGATGGCCGGTGTGGCCACCCCGGTCGCGGTGGTGTCGACCCTGGCCGGCGACCGGCCGCACGCGACGACGGTGAGCGCGTTCGCATCGCTGTCGCTGGCCCCGCCCATGGTGATGGTGGCTCTCGACGAGCGCTCGGACCTGCTGCGCCGCCTCGCCGTCGGCAGCCCGCTGGGCCTCACCGTGCTGGCCGTCGGGGAGTCCGCGCTGGCGCACGCCTTCGCGCGCAAGGGCGAGGACAAGTTCGCCGGCGTGCCGTGGGAGCTGGACACCGGGGCGCCGCGGCTGCGCAGCGCCGGGGGCTGGCTCGGCTGCACCGTGACGAGCCTGGTGCCCGGCGGCGACCACGTCATCGTGCTCGGCGAGGTACGACGGGCCCACCCCGGCACCGGGGAGCCGCTGACCTACCACGCCCGCACGTTCGGCACCCACGTCGCGGGCGGCTGACCCGCGGGATCAGCGCTCGGGGCGGGCCGGGAGCAGCCGCTCCTCGTGGTCCAGCTCGCGCTCGAGGATGCGCAGGCTCTCGTCGGGCAGCCGGCCGGTGTCCCGCCAGTCGAGCAGCGCCGCCCGCTGGGCGTCGATCACCGAGCGGCGCACCCGCAGCGCCGCCTCGTACCCCGGCGACATGGGGATCTCGCCGGCCTCGGCCGTCTGCAGCAGGTCCAGGCGCTGCCGGTACCGCGCCAGCCGGGTGGCCAGTTGCACCCGGATCGCGGCGATGACCTCGTCGTCGACGTGGTCGTGCTGCTCGAGCTCGAGCTCGGTGAGCCGGGCCAGCGCGGCCTCCACGGAGGCGGCCCGCGCCTCGTTGCGCAACCGGGCCTCGTCGGCCTGGTCCGCCCGGATGCCCAGCGCCCGCACCATCGGGGCGAACGTGAGGCCCTGCCCGACCAGGGTCACCAGGACCGCGAGCAGCGCGCAGAACAGCAGCAGGTCGCGGTCGGGGAACGGCGCTCCCGACTCGGTGAACCGGGGGAGGGAGAAGATCGCCGCCAGGCTGATGACGCCGCGGGTCCCGGCCCAGCTCAGCGCCACGATCTCCCGCCCGGTCAGCCGGCCGTGCTCGTGGGCGCCGGGGTCGTCGTCGACGTCCTCGCTCAGCCGCATGTGCAGCGACTGCGGCATGTGCTCGGTGAGCCACAGCCACAGCGGGCGCAGCAGCAGCACCACCGCGACGGTGATCAGCGACGCCGTCCAGATGGTGGAGGCCTCGTAGGCGCCCAGCCCGTCGATGATGCTCGGCAGCTGCTGGCCGATGAGCAGGAAGACGATGCCCTCGAGGAGGAAGTCGACCAGCCGCCACACCGCGTTGGTCTGCAGCCGGCTGGCCCCCGAGGCCCAGCTGGGGTTGTGGTGCCCGATGACCAGCCCGGCGATCACCACCGCCAGCACCCCGGAGACGTGCAGCGCCTCGCCGAGCAGGTAGGCGACGAACGGCGTGGCCAGGGAGATGGCGTTGGACGACAGCGGGTCGGTGCGCAGCCGGCGCAGCGGCCGGACGCCGACCGCGACGGCCATGCCCACGGCGACACCGCCGACGGCCGCGACGAGGAACTGGGCGACCGCGCCGGGAGCGGAGAAGCCGTCGCCCTGGGCGGCGGCGATCGCGACGCCGAGGATGGTCAGCGCGGTCGCGTCGTTGAGCAGGCCCTCGCCCTGGATGAGCGTCACCAGCCGCGGCGGCAGCCCGACCTTGCGCCCGACGGCGAGCGCGGCCACCGGGTCGGGCGGGGCGACCGCGGCGCCCAGCGCGATGCCCGCCGCGAGCGTCGCTCCCGCGACGAACAGGTGGAAGCCGACCCCGATCAGCAGCGCCGTGGCCAGCACCAGGAGGACCGAGAGGCTGACGACGGTCCGCAGGTTCCGGCGGATCGCGGTGAGCGAGGAGTCCAGCGCGGCGCTGTAGAGCAGCGGCGGCAGCACCAGCATCAGCACGAGCTCGGGGTCGAGCACGATGTTGGGGCCCGGCAGCACCGCGTAGGCGATCCCGCACAGTGTGAGCAGCGCGGCCTCGGGGAGTCCGGTGCGGGCGGCCACCCAGTGGACCGCGACGATCACGGCGACCGCGCCGAGGACCAGGAGCAACAGGGTCTCGGCATGCACCCGCCCAGTCTTGCCGACCCCCGGGGTGCCGGCCCCGGCCGCCCTGAGCCCGGCGCGTCGGAGGGGCCGTCCCCGACCGGGTGAACCGAACGCGACCCCGGGCACGAATGCCCTCCGAAGGTGTGCCACCGACCCCGGGGAGGAACCGCGTGCAACCGCTCACCGGTACCCGACCGATCGCCGTCCGCGGTGCTGCCGCTCCCTCGCGGCTGCGGGCGGATACCGTGGCATCCGTGGACGAACCGGCACGTCGGCCGGAGAACCCGGCCGCTGCGGCACTGCTCGTCCGCATCGGGGCCGGCGATCGACGCGCCGTCGACGAGCTGTACGAGATGTTCGGCCGGCAGGCGTTCGCGCTGGCCCGGCGGATCCTGCTGGACGACGGCCTGGCCGAGGACGTCGTCCAGGAGGTGTTCCTGTCGGTGTGGCGCACGCCCGGTGCCTTCGACGAGCGGCGCGCCGCCGTCTCGTCCTGGCTGCTGGCGATGGTCCACCACAAGGCGGTCGACGCGGTGCGCCGCGAGGAAGGACACCGGCGGCGCGGCCGCAGGGCGGAGGACGACATGGCGCTGAGCGCACCGACGGCGACCGTGGACGCCGAGGAGCAGGCCGTCGACCGGGTGGTCTCCCAGCAGGTCCGCACCGCCCTGGGCGAGCTGCCGCCCGCGCAGCGGGAGGCGCTGGGCCTGGCCTACTACGGCGGCTACACGCAGCGGGAGGTGGCGGCCCTGACCGGGGTTCCGCTGGGCACGGTGAAGACCCGCATGCTGGCCGGCATGCGCAAGCTGCGCGCGGACCTCGGCAGCAGCGGCGGGCCGGCCGGCGACGGTCGCAGCACCTCCGCGCCGACCGACGGGAGCATCCGATGAACGCCCCCCTGACCGGCCCCGGGCACGGCGAGGCGTCCGAGGAGCTGGCGGTCGGCTGGGCGCTGCACGCCCTGGAGCCGGAGGACGCCGAGCTGTTCGCCCGGCACCTGGAGGGCTGCGCGCGCTGCCGGCAGGTGGTCGAGGAGACGACCGAGGTCATGGCCGCCCTGGCCGGCGCGGCGCCGTCCGCCGAGCCGCCGCCGGCGCTGGGCGAGCGGCTGCGTGCCGAGGTGGCCCGCACGCCGCAGGACGACCCGGCCGCACCCGCTGCGCCGGCCACGCGACCCGTCCTCGCACCGGCACCCGCATCCGCACCCGCGGTGATGCCCGTGCCCCGTCGGCGCTGGACGGCGGTGCTCGTGGCGGCCGCGGTCGCCGCGGTCGTGAGCCTGGGCGGCCGGACGGCCCTCCTCATCGGTGACCGCGACGAGGCGCGGCAGGCCGCCGCCTCGCAGGCGGCGCTGGTCGAGCAGCTGCTGCGCCCCGGCCCGGCGACGGTGGTCCCCGTCGCGGCTCCCGACGGCCACACCGTGGCCACGCTCCTGACCCGGGACGACGGTGTGCAGCTGATCAGCCACGGACTGGACGCCAACGACCGCGACGCCGAGACCTACGTCCTGTGGGGCCTGGACCAGGGCACGCCGAAGGCGCTGGGTGCGTTCGACGTCACCGAGGACGGGCTGCAGCTGCGCACCCTGGAGGTGGAGGGGGCCGACGACTTCCCCGGCTACGGGATCAGCCTCGAACCGGGGCGGCGCGCACCCGAGGCGCCCACCGACGTCGTCGCCCGGGGTCAGCTGCCCGCCTGACCCTGCAGCCCGGGCGCATGGAGTCCGGGTGAGGGGGTAGCTGCGGCCCGACCGCGCCGCACCACCGCCGCGCGGAGGGGGTGGGTGCAGTGGGCGACACCTTCCTGCGGCGCATGCTCACCGCCGTCACCGGCGGCGGAGCGGTCCGCGCGCCGGAGCTCCGCACCGACGACGAGCGCTCCGCCTCCCGGCTCGAGCTCTTCTTCGACCTGGCCTTCGTCCTCGTCGTCGCGGAGCTGGCCATCACGCTGCGGGAGGAGGTGACGTGGCGGGGCGAGGCCACCTTCGCCGGCCTGTTCGCGCTGGTCTGGTGGTCCTGGGTGAGCTCGACGCTCTACGCCAACCGCTTCGACCACGACGACGTCGTCTACCGCCTGTACAAGCTCGGCAGCATGGCGGCGGTCATCGGGCTGGCCGCCACGGCACCCGAGGCGACGGGGGAGCGCTACACGATCTTCGTGCTCTGCCAGCTCCTGCTGCGGGCGATGCTGCTGCTCCAGTACCGGCGCGCCCACAAGCACGTCCTCGAGGCGCGGCCGGTGACCCGGCTGTACCTGATCGGGACGGCGGTCGGCGCGCTCCTGTGGGCGCTGTCGCTCGCCGTCCCCCACGAGGTGGGCTTCGCGCTCTGGGGCGCGGCCGTGCTCGTCGAGGCGCTCGTCCCGCTCCTGGCGACGCGGGTGGATGCCGATGTGCCGCTGCACGTCGAGCACCTGCCCGAACGTTTCGCGCTGTTCGTGATCCTGGTGCTGGGCGAGTCGGTGGCGGGAATCGCGCACGGCCTGAGCGACGCGAAGTGGACGGCGTCGGCGGTCCTGGTCGGCGTCCTGTCCTTCGTGCTGGCCGCAGCGCTGTGGTGGAGCTACTTCGACCTGGCCGGGGCGCGGGCGAAGCAGCTGCTCAACGAGCACGGCGGTGAGCGGAACAGGCACGCGCACGACGTCTACGTCTTCGGTCAGCTGCCGCTCACGCTGGCGCTGGCCACCGTGGGTGCGGGGGTCGAGCTGGCGGTCGTCCAGAGCGGAGCGGGCGAGGTCCCCATAGGGACGCGCCTGCTGCTGTCCGGCGGGGTGGCGGTCTACCTCGCGTCCGTCGTCATCACCGACGCCGGCATGTCGGAGGGCACCCGCCGCGGATGGTGGTGGCCGGTGGTCGCCGCCGTCGTGGCCGGCCTCGACGCCGTCCTGGAGCTGCCGGCCACCGTGATCGTCGGCGTCCTGGCCGCGCTGGTGGTCGTGGTCGTCGCTGTGGGCAGCGCCGAGCGGGCGACGGGCCGGCTGGAGGTCGACCCCCCCTGACCGCGGAGAATGCGGGCATGGCCCGTCTGCTCGTCGTCCACCACACGCCCTCGCCCGCGCTGCAGGCGGTGCTCGAGGCGGTGAAGGAAGGCGTCGCGCTGGTCGAGGGCACCGAGCTGGTTCTGCGGCCGGCGCTATCGGCGGGTGCGGCCGACGTGCTGGCCGCCGATGGCGTGCTGCTCGGGACGCCGGCCAACATCGGCTACATGTCGGGAGCCCTCAAGCACTTCTTCGACACCGTCTACTACCCGTGCCTGGACGCGACGGGAGGGCTGCCCTACGGGGTCTACGTGCACGGCAACGATGACACCGCCGGCGCGCTGGCGAGCATCGCCCGGATCACCGGGGCGCTGCGCTGGAAGCAGGTGGCCGCGCCGCTGAGCCTCACCGGGGCGGGGTCCCCGGCCGACCTGGATGCCGTCCGGGAGCTGGCCGCGACGGTGGCGGTCACCCTGGAGTGACCCCGGCTGTGCTGACCCCGGCCGTGCCGACCCCGGAAACGCCGACGGGGGCCACGGCGCACGAGGCGCCGTGACCCCCGGCGGGGATCAGTTCAGATCAGATGGGGCGAACGTTCTCCGCCTGCGGGCCCTTCTGGCCCTGCGTGACGTCGAACTCGACCTGCTGGCCCTCGTCGAGCGAGCGGTAGCCGTCGCTGACGATGGCGGAGTAGTGGCAGAAGACGTCGGCGCCGCCGCCGTCCTGGGCGATGAACCCGAAGCCCTTCTCCGCGTTGAACCACTTCACAGTGCCCTGAGCCATGTCGTTACTTCTTCCGTGCTGGAGGTGACCGGATCGGCACTCGCTGATCCGGGGCCGCCGCACCGACCGGCAGGACCGAGAGGAACGTCAGGGCAGAGACGACTGCGGACGTTCGAGAACGAGCAGAGGTACAACAGCGACCGAGGAGAACCCTACCCTGCTTTCGGCCCGGAGCGGTAGCCCGGTCCCCGGACGGCGGTTCAGCCGTCGAGTTCGAGGGTCTCCATCGTGTCCTTGCGGACCTGTGCCAGGAGCTCCGGCTCCTCCGACAGCTTGTGGCCGTAGGAGGGGATCGCCTCCTGGATCAGCGGACGCCAGGCGTCGGCCCGGTCGGGGAAGCAGCGCTCGAGCAGCGTCAGCATCGCCGCGACGGCGGTGGAGGCTCCGGGGGAGGCCCCGAGCAGGCCGGCGATGGTGCCGTCGGCGCCCACGATCAGCTCGGTGCCGAACTGGAGCATGCCCTTGCCCGTGGACGGGTCGCGCTTGATCACCTGGACCCGCTGGCCGGCGGTGATCATGTCCCAGTCGTGCTCCTCGGCCTCGGGCACGAAGCCCTGGAGCGTGCGGTGGCGGGCCGCGCGGGACTGCAGGAGCTCCTTGATGAGGTACTTGGTGAGCGCCAGCTCGGTGCGGGCGACGCCGAGCATCGAACCCAGGTTGTTCGGGCGCACGCTCAGCGGCAGGTCGAACATCGAACCGGCCTTGAGGAACTTGGGCGAGAAGCCGGCATAGGGGCCGAACAGCAGCGAGTACTCGTCGTCGATGAGCCGCAGGTCCAGGTGCGGCACCGACATCGGGGGAGCGCCCACCGCCGCCTGGCCGTACACCTTCGCCTGGTGCTTCGCGACCAGCTCCTGGGAGGTGGTCCGCAGGAACATGCCGCTGACCGGGAAGCCGCCGAAACCGGCGATCTCCGGGATGCCGGTGCGCTGCAGCAGCGGCAGCGCACCGCCGCCGGCGCCGACGAACACGAAGCGGGCGCGCACCGTCCGGGGCTCGCCGGAGCGGGTGTCCTTGACGGTCACCTTCCAGCGGCCGTCGGTCTCGCGCTCGATCTCCTCGACGCGCTGGTGGGTGTGCGCGGCGACGCCGCGGGTCTCGGCGTCGGCCAGCAGCAGCTTGGTCAGGGCCCCGAAGTTGACGTCGGTGCCCGCGACGGAGCGGGTGGCCGCCACGGCCTGCTGCGGGTCGCGGCCGGCCATCACCAGCGGGATCCACTGGGCGAGGACGCCGTGGTCCTCGGCGTGCTCCAGCTCGGCGAACAGCGGCTGGGCCTTCAGCGCGTCGTAGCGGGCGCGCATGTAGCGGCGGCCCTCGTCGCCGGTGACGAAACTGACGTGCGGGACGGGGGAGATGAAGTCCCGGGGCGAGCCGGTCATCCCGCGGCGGACCAGGTGGGACCAGAACTGGCGCGACACCTGGAACTGCTCGTTGATCGAGACGGCCTTGGCCGCGTCCACCCGGCCGTCGGGCCCGGCCGGGGTGTAGTTGAGCTCGCAGAGCGCGGAGTGACCGGTGCCGGCGTTGTTCCAGGCGTCGGAGCTCTCGCCGGCCAGCGCCGGGCCGGCTTCGAAGACCGTGACCGACCAGTCGGGCGCCACGATGCCGAACAGCGCGGCGAGGGTGGCGCTCATGATGCCGCCACCCACGAGCACCACATCGGGGTTCGCGCTGTCAGCTACAACGCCGGGACTCGAAGTCACGTCTGCCTCTCTGGCCTACCGCGGGAGGGCGCCAAGGAGCGCCGCACCCTAGATGGTCGGACGAAACGACCGTCGAGGTGCGGCTCCGACGGTGTGACCTATCTCGCCTCCGCGCAGGCACCACGTCCGCCGGGTCGCCGGACGTGGGATTTCCCCGCTCGGGCCCCGGCCGTGCCGGCACGCCGGATCACTCTTCCAGAGGAGGTCGGCGCCTCCTCCGCGAGGGCTAGCGTTTCGGGCATGCCCTCCGCTCCCGACGACCCGGACCGCGCCGAGCGCGCCCTGGAGCAGTCCATCCGGACCGATCTGGCCGCCGACCGCAGCTACGGCGGTTACCTCGGCCTGGACCAGCTCCTGGCGGCCCAGCACCCGCGCAGCCGACCCGAGCACCACGACGAGCTGCTGTTCATCGTCCAGCACCAGACCAGCGAGCTCTGGCTCAAGCTCGTGCTGCACGAGCTCCTGGCCGCACGGGGCTACCTCGCTGCCGACGACCTCGATCCCGCGCTCAAGTGCCTCGCCCGGGTCAAGAACATCCAGCGGACGCTCACCGAGCAGTGGTCGGTGCTGGCCACCCTCACGCCCCGCGAGTACGCGCAGTTCCGCGGCGCGCTCGGGAACGCGTCGGGCTTCCAGTCCCACCAGTACCGGGCGGTGGAGTTCGTCCTGGGCAACAAGAACGCCGCGATGCTCCAGGTCTTCGACGCCGAGCCCGCCGCCCGGCAGCTGCTGGCCGAGCTGCTCGAGGCCCCGACGCTCTACGACGAGTTCCTCCGGCTGCTGGCCCGCGCGGGCTTCGACGTCCCCGAGGCCGTGCTGGCCCGCGACGTCCGGGAGCCATGGCGGTTCGAGGCCGGGCTGGTGCCGGTGTTCCGGCGCATCTACGAGGCTACCGAGACCCCGTGGGGGGTCTACGAGGCGTGCGAGAGCCTGGTGGACATCGAGGACAACTTCCAGATGTGGCGGTTCCGCCACCTGCTCACCGTCCAGCGGACGATCGGCGCCAAGACCGGGACCGGCGGCTCGTCAGGGGTGGGGTTCCTGAGGCGCGCGCTCGATCTCACGTTCTTCCCCGAGCTGTATGCCGTCCGCACCGAGATCGGCACTTGAACGGCACCTGAACGGCGTCTGAACGGCCCTGTCCCAGGCCGAAATGCCACCCCGAGGGGGCGGCTCGGTGGACGGGTGGCGGCATCGTCGGGCGACGAGGGCTAAAATGGGTCGTCGTCCCCGGGAACGCGCCGATCAGGCCGGTACCGCAGGACATCCGCTCCCCACCCTCAGCACGTGCCGGCTCCTCGTCGCGCACGCGCCGGCCTCTCCGCCAGGACTGCAGGTCCCCGCGACGCCGTCCGACACCGTCACGAGAGGCGACGATGACTGCGACCGACATCGCCCAGCCGGCCCCGAACGCTACGGACGAAACCATCACCACTCCCACCACGGCAGCAGCCAAGCCCAAGGCCGCTGCGAAGCCCAAGGCCGCTCCCAAGGCGAAGGCCGCCGCGAAGCCCAAGGCGCCCGCGAAGCCGAAGGCCGCTCCGAAGTCCAAGGCCGCTCCGGCCGAGGGCGACGACGTCCCCGCCGTCGACGAGGTCCTCGAGACCGCCGTCGCCGGTGAGACCGTCACCGTCACCGCCACCGCGGTGGAGGAGGACGACGACACCGACGCCCCCGAGGCCGACGGCGAGGCCGCGGCCGGCGCCACCGGCGGCGAGTTCGAGTGGGGGGACGAGGAGGAGTCCGCGGCCCTCCGCAAGGCCCGCAAGGACGCCGAGATGACGGCGTCCACCGACGCCGTCCGCGCCTACCTCAAGCTCATCGGCCGGGTGAAGCTCCTCACCGCCGAGGAGGAGGTCGACCTCGCCAAGCGGATCGAGGCCGGTCTCTACGCCAGCCACAAGCTCGCCGACGCCGCCGCGGGGGAGACGCTGCCGATCACCCGTCGCCGCGAGCTCACCTGGGTGACCCGCGACGGCGAGCGCGCCAAGGACCACCTGCTCGAGGCCAACCTGCGCCTCGTCGTGTCGCTGGCCAAGCGCTACACCGGCCGCGGCATGGCCTTCCTGGACCTGATTCAGGAAGGGAACATGGGCCTGATCCGCGCGGTCGAGAAGTTCGACTACACCAAGGGCTTCAAGTTCTCGACCTACGCGACGTGGTGGATCCGCCAGGCCATCACCCGCGCGATGGCCGACCAGGCCCGCACCATCCGCATCCCGGTGCACATGGTCGAGGTCATCAACAAGCTCGGCCGCATACAGCGTGAGATGTCGCAGTCCCTCGGCCGCGAGCCCACGCCGGAGGAGCTGGCCAAGGAGCTCGACCTGACCCCGGAGAAGGTGCTGGAAATCCAGCAGTACGCCCGGGAGCCGATCAGCCTCGACCAGACCATCGGCGACGAGGGCGACAGCCAGCTCGGCGACTTCATCGAGGACTCCGAGGCCGTCGTCGCCGTCGACGCCGTCAGCTTCGGCCTGATGCAGGACCAGCTGCTGAGCGTGCTGCAGACCCTGTCCGAGCGCGAGGCCGGCGTCGTCCGGCTGCGCTTCGGCCTCACCGACGGCCAGCCGCGCACCCTCGACGAGATCGGCCGCGTCTACGGGGTCACCCGTGAGCGCATCCGCCAGATCGAGTCCAAGACGATGAGCAAGCTGCGCCACCCCAGCCGCTCCCAGGTGCTGCGCGACTACCTGGACTGAGCAACGCCGGACCAAGGGCCCCGACCACCCGGTCGGGGCCCTTCGTCGTTCCCGGCTCAGCCCGCGGCGGCGTCGGCCTGCTGGAGGCCGCGATGATCGGCAGTCGCTGCTCGCGGGGCAGGTCCGCGGAGACCAGCACGAGGACGCCCTCCGGATCGGGGCCGTGAGGACCTGCTCCGGGTCGTATCCGGGGTACGCCGACGCGGTGACCCACCTCGTCTCCTCGGAGAGGGCGACGTACACGCTGCCGTCGAAGTCGACGGCGAGGCTGCAGTCGGCGGCAGCGGTCGACGCGCTTCCCCCGCCTGCGCCGTCGGATCGACCGGCGCCGTCGCCAGCTCAGGTGCGCGTTCACCAGCATCCGGCGCACGTAGGCCTGCGGGTCCTGCGCCGCCGTCACCTTCTTCCAGTGCCGGTAGGCATCGGCGAGCGCCGTCTGGGCCAGGTCCTCCGCGAGGTGCCGGTCACCTGTCAGGACGAACGCCAGCCGCAGCAGGGCAGCCCCCTGCGCGGCCACGAACTCCTCGAACGTCACGCCCTGCCCGATCCGGCCACGACGCAGCGAGTGCGACGAACCCGTGGCCATCACGGGTTGATCACCACGGGTTCGTCGCAGTCGGTGCCCACGGGGGACGCCGCTCGTGGGACGACGAAGGCCCCGACCGCGGGGGTCGGGGCCTTCGTCGTCGTTCAGGAGGGTGCGAGCCCTCCGGCGATCACTTCGCCTCGGCGTCCAGGGCCTCGGAGACGCGGCGGTGCGCCGCCCAGATCTCCTCGGGCATGTCGCGGAACAGCGAGAGGTGCTGCTCGCGGTGCGCCATCTCCTGCTGCCAGCGGTGGGTGTCGATCGTCAGGAGCGTCTCCAGGTCGTCCGGACGGAGGTCGTCCATGCCCTCGAGCTGCAGCTCCTCCTTGGTCGGCACGATGCCCACCGGGGTCTGCCGGCCGGTGACCTCGCCGTTGCGCAGCTGCATGAGCCACAGCAGCGGGCGGAGGTTGTCCCGGTAGCCCGGCCACAGGAAGCGGCCGTCCTCGCCGCGCTGGAACCAGTTCACGTGGGCGAAGATCGGCTGGTCCTGGGCGGCGCCGATGATCTTCATCCAGTGCTCGGCGTAGCGGCCCTCGGAGTAGGCCATGAACGGCCGCATCGACATCGGGTCGTACCGCAGGACGCCCTCGGTCCCCTCGGCGGCGAAGGTCGCCTCCGCGCCCAGGGTGAGGCCGTCGTAGACGCCCTCGGCGAGGTCGGTGATCGCGCGGATCAGCGGCTCGCGGTCACGGGTGCGCCCGCCGAAGATGATCGCGTCGACCGGCACGCCCTTCGGGTTCTCGTAGTCCGGCGCGATGTTCGGGATGTTGGCCAGCGTCGTGGTGAAGCGGCTGTTCGGGTGGGCCCAGGGGGCGCCCTTCCCCTCCTCGGAGCGCTCCGAGATCAGCTCGCCCTTCCAGTCGCGCCACCCGGTGACGTCGGCGGGCGGGTTCTTGCTCTTGCCCTCCCACCAGACGTCCTGGGTCTGCTCGTTGTAGGCGACGTTCGTGAAGATCGTCCCGGTGCCCTCGCCGATCGCCTCGACGGCGGTGGGGTTGGTGGCCTCGTTGGTGTCCTTGGCGACGCCGAAGGCGCCGAACTCGGGGTTGATCGCGTAGACGCGGCCGTCCTCGGGGTCCACCCACAGCCAGGCGATGTCGTCGCCGTAGAAGTGCACCTGGTAGCGGTCACCGAGGGCGTCGGGCGCCAGGATCATGGCCAGGTTCGTCTTGCCCGAGGCGCTCGGCATGCCGCCGCAGATGTGGTACGTGCGGCCGGTCTGCTTGTCGGTGATGCCGAGCAGCAGGAACTGCTCCGCGAGGAACTTGCCCGACGCCCAGCCGTCATAGGTCGCCTGGCGCAGGCCGTGGGCGATCTTGCCCAGCAGCGCGTTGCCGCCGTAGGACGAGCCGTAGTGCAGGATCGTGCGCTCGTCGGCGACGGTCACGAAGTAGCGCTGGTCCTCGGCGGTGCCCTGGCCCAGGGAGTCGAGGTCGCCGGTGACGTGCACGCCGCGGACGAAGTACTCCGGGTCGGCGAGCTCGTTGACGTACTCCACGCCGACCCGCGCCATGCGGATCATGTGCAGCACGACGGTGCGGGTGTCGGTGAGCTCCACGCCGGTGGCGTAGGGCTGCAGCGGGGAGCCGGGCGGGGCCATCACGTAGGGGACGACGTACATCGTCTTGCCCGCGGACTTGCCGGCCATCCGCTCCTCGAGCATCGGGCGCATCTCCGACGCCGGGCGCCAGTTGTTGTACTCGCCCTTGTCGGCCGGGTCGTTCGTCGCGACGACCGTGCGCTCCTCGGAGCGGGCGGTGTCCTTGGGGTGGCTGCGCGAGTAGTAGCGGCCCTCGCCCGCGGGGAGGAGCTCACCCGCCTCGAGCGCCTCGGCGATCAGGCGTGCGTCGTCGGAGGCGTTGACGACCTCGACCCGCTCGGCGCCGGTGTGCTGCGCCCAGTGCTTCACGTAGGCACGAACGGCTTCGTTCGTCAGCCCGGCTTCGTCCAGAACCGCGTCCATGGCAGTCACGAGGATCCTCTCCATCCGCTACGACCCACCTTCTCTTCCCAGGCGGGATCCAGCCACCGCGGCACTCGCGCGCCTGCGGGACGGCCCCGTGATCGGGAAACTCCGGGAATGGTGTCAGGCCTGTTACGGCAGGAGTACGTCGGGAGGCCTGCAGGCCGTCGCCGGGCATCCGGAAGAAGTACTTTCCCCGCTCGCGCGTGTGACCTGCGTAACGCCGGAGGGTCGTCGTCGTTGTCCCGGGCGCCCCGTTCCCACCCGGCTGGAGTTCTCCCGTGCGCCGTCTCGCCGCCTGCCTGTCCGCCCTCGTCGCGGCCCTGGTCCTGGTCGCACCCGCGGCCTCGGCCGGCGGGCCTGTCCGCTACGTGGCGCTGGGGGACTCCTACAGCGCAGCCTCCGGCGTCCTGCCGCCCGACCTGACCGCGCCGCCGCAGTGCCTGCGCTCGACGGCGAACTACCCGCACGTCATCGCCGCGGCGACCGGGGCCCAGCTCACCGACGTCACCTGCGGGGGCGCCGACACCGGTGACTACCTGACCGGGCAGTACCCCGGCGTGGCCCCGCAGCTCGACGCGGTCACGGCCGACACGCAGGTGGTCACGATGACCATCGGTGGCAACGACAGCGGCGTGTTCATCGACTCGATCATCCGGTGCGGCATCGCGGGGGCCTCGACGCTGGGGACGGGCAGCCCCTGCCGGGACCAGTACGGCTCGTCGTTCCAGGACACCATCACCTCGACGACCTACCCGTCGCTGGTGCAGGTGCTGAAGGCGGTGCGCGCCAAGGCGCCGCGGGCCGAGATCGCGATCCTCGGCTACCCCTCGATCCTGCCGGCCAGCGGTGGCTGCTTCGCGCAGATGCCCGTGGCCACCGGCGACGTCCCCTACCTGCGCGGCGTCCAGGCGACGCTCAACGACGCGATCAGGCGGGCCGCGAAGGTCGCCGGCGTGACCTACGTCGACATGACCCGGGTGTCCGAGGGCCACGACGCCTGCCAGCCGATCGGCGTCCGCTGGATCGAGCCGGTGCTGCTCGGCACCAACCCGGTGGTCGTGCATCCGAACGCCCTCGGTGAGGCGCAGATGGCGGCGCAGGCCATGCAGGCCCTGCGCCGCCTCTGATCCCCGACTCGGTCAGACGGGGACGGGCTCCCGTGCGGGCTCGTCCGCGAGCTCGCGGGTGAGCTTCTCGCCCTCGACGTCGACGTTCGGCAGCAGCCGGTCCAGCCAGGCGGGCAGCCACCAGGCCCAGCGGCCGAGCAGCGAGAGCACGGCCGGGACGATCGTCATGCGGATGAGGAACGCGTCCACCGCGACGCCGAACGCCAGCGCGAAGCCCATCGTCTTGATGATCGGCTCGCCGGACAGGATGAAGCCGGCGAAGACGCTGATCATGATGAGCGCCGCCGCGGTGACCACGCGGGTGCCGTGGCGCATGCCGCCGACGACCGCCTCGTCGGGCGTGGCCCCGTGGACGTACTCCTCGCGCATCCGCGTGACGAGGAAGACCTCGTAGTCCATGGCCAGGCCGAACAGCACGCCGATCAGGAAGATCGGCAGCAGGCTGATGATCGGCCCGGTGGACTCGACGCCGAACAGGCCCCCGAGCCAGCCCCACTGGAAGATCGCGACGACGGCGCCGAACGTGGCGACGACGCTGAGCAGGAAGCCCAGAACCGCCTTCAGCGGCACCAGGATGCTGCGGAAGACCAGCAGCAGGAGGAGGAACGCCAGCCCGACGACGACGAGCAGGTACGGCAGCATCGCCGCGTTCAGCTTGTCGGCGACGTCGAGCGTGACCGCCGTGACGCCCGTGACGGCGAGCGAGACCCCGGCGTCGGCGCGCAGGTCCGGCGCCAGGTCGCGGATGGTGGTGACCAGGCCCTGGGTGGCGTCGGTCGACGGGCCGCTGCCGGGGATGACGGTCATCACCGCGGTGTCGCGCGCCTCGTTGAACTGCGGCGGGGCGACGACCTCGACGTCGGCCAGGCCGGCGATGGCCGCCTGCGCCCGCTCGGCGCCGGCCACCGCACCGTCGGCCCCGGAGCCCTCGACCAGGACCAGCAGCGGGCCGTTGAACCCGGGGCCGAAGCCCTCGCTGAGCTGGTCGTAGGCCTGGCGCTGGGTGGTGTCCGGCGCCGACGTGCTCTCGTCGGGCAGCCCCAGCTCCAGGTCCAGCGCCGGGACGGCGACGACGAGGAGCGCGCCGGCGGTGACCAGCAGGGCGACCAGCCGGTGGCGGATCAGGGCGCGGCCCCAGCGCTCACCGAAGGGCGACCTCGCCGTCTCCTCGGCCTCGAGCCGGGCGCGCCCGCGCCTGCCCAGGATCCGGAGCCCGGCGAAGCCGAGCACCGCGGGCAGCAGGGTCAGCGCGATGACGACGGCGACCGCGACGGTGCCCGCGGCGGCCAGGCCCATGGCGGTGAGGAACGGCACACCGACGACGGAGAGCGCGGAGAGCGCGATGACGACCGTCAGGCCGGCGAAGACGACTGCGGACCCGGCGGTGCCCACGGCGCGGCCGGCGGCCTCCTCCGGCTCCCGGCCGAGGAACAGCTCGTGGCGGTAGCGGGACACGATGAACAGCGCGTAGTCGATGGCGACCGCGAGGCCGAGCATCAGGGCCAGCGTCGGGGTGCTCGAGCTCAGCTCGACGAAGCCGGTGGCGATCGTGACGCCGGAGACGCCGAGGGCCACGCCGATGATCGCGGTGAGCAGCGGCAGCCCCGCGGCGACCAGCGAGCCGAAGGTCAGGGCCAGGACCAGCGCGGCGACCAGCAGGCCGATGACCTCGGCGGCGCTCTGCTCCGGCACGCCCTGGGTGGCGTCGCCGCCGAACTCGACCTGCAGGCCGGCGCTCTCGGCGCTGCGCCCGGCGTCGAAGAGCGCCTCGCGGTCGCCCTCGGTGACGTCGATGGTCTGGATGTCGTAGGCCACCTGGGCGTAGGCGGTCTGCCCGTCCTCGGCGACGCCGTTCTCTCCGAACGGGTCGGTCACCGACGCCACGTGCGGCGCCTGCGCGACCGCCGCGAGCGCCTCCTCGATGGCCTCGCGCTGCGCGCCGTCGACCAGGGTGGCGTCGTCGTCGACCGTGAAGACGACGCGGGCGGTGGCGTTGTCCGCCGCCATGCCCATCTTCTGCTCGAGGGTGTCGAACGCCGTGATCGACTCGACGCCCGGGATGGTGAACGAGTCCGAGGTCGGCCCGGACAGGGTGGCCGCGCCGGCGCCGAAGAGGGCGAGCAGCAGCACCCAGGCGAGGGTCACCACGCCGCGTCGTCGGAAGGAGAACCGGCCGAGCCGGTAGAGCAGGGTTGCCACGAGGTCTCCTGGGTCGGGGTGGCCCGACGCCGCGCCCGACGGGGCGGCGGCAGGCTCGGGCGCGTCGACGAGTCCGACGTGCCGGCGTCCAGAAGGTTAGCCGAGCGGCTAGGCTGCACCTAGCCGCTCGGCTAGGTGAGATGGACCACGTCGGCGGACAATGGAGGAGCGATGAGCGGAACAGCGGGCACGGCGTCGTCGGAGGGCACGGTCGAGCGCGGCGCCGGCGCGGGTCGCGCGCGCGTCGAGCAGGCGGCGCTCAGGCTCTTCGCCGAGGAGGGCGTGAGCGAGACCTCCCTGCAGAAGATCGCCGACGCGCTCGGCGTGACCAAGGCCGCGGTCTACTGGCACTACCGCTCCAAGGACGAGATCGTCCTCGCCGCCCTGCGGCCCGCCCTCGACGAGCTCGAGCGGCTGGCCGACGCGGCGGCGGCCGAGCGCAGCCGGCGCGGCCGGGTCGAGCTGATCGTCGCCGGCGTCGTGGACCTCCTGATCAGCAACCGCGGGGGCCTGTCGGTGCTCATGGGCGACGTCGCCGTGCGGCACCTGCTCGAGCAGAACCCCGCGCTCATGGGGGTGATGCAGCGGATCGTCGAGCTGCTCGCCGGCCCGGAGCCCGACCGCCGTGTCGCAGCGACGCTCTTCCTCGCGGGGCTCCCGGGGCCGGCCGCCGATCCGGCGGGCGCCGCGCTCGACGACGACGTCCTGCGCGAGCACCTCGTCGACTGCGGGCGCCGGCTGCTGCTCCCGCGGCGTCCCGCGCGCTAGCCTGCCGCCGTCCCGAGCCCCCGCAGCGAGGAGGCCGCCGTGTCCGGGCCCGTGCCGAGAGACCTGCAGGACGTGTTCGACACCGCCGTCGCCCGGCTGCTCGCGGCGCACCCGGACGACGAGCGCCGGCGCATGCTCCGGTCCCCGGGGATCGCGGCCGGCGGGCGCTTCTACGGGTTCGCGACGGCGACCGAGCTGACCGTGAAGCTGCCGGCCGACCGGGTGCGCGAGCTGATCGCCGACGGGCGCGGGCTGCCGTGCGCGCCACGGCCCGGCCGGCCGATGCGGGAGTGGGTGCAGTTCCCCGCGCCCGACGAGGAGGCCTGCCTCGGCTGGCTGCGCGAGGCGCGCGCCTTCGTGACGGGGGAGACCGAACCCCGCTGACCGGGGTGGGGTGGCGAGATGTGCCGACACCGAGGCGCGTGTCACGCCGCCGACACGCCGCCGCCGATTGTCACGGAACCGTAACGGTGGTTACCGTGACTGCAGTCCGCACGGCCGACACGTCCCCACCCGGGGAGACCGGACGGACACCGCTGAGTCACGTCCCGTCGTCCGAGACGGGCGTGAGCCGGGGACCCATCGCAGTCCTGGGGTGAATCCCGAACGGTCACCCGACCGTCGGGTAGGGCACTTCTGAGCCCGAATCCGTCAGCTAACTCGGCAAGCGGTATCGGAAGAACGGAGAGCCGCCGGATGGCGCGCCCCTGCACCACCGCACGACCCCGGACCACCCGCCACCACCAGCCCCGGGTCCGCCCGCACAGCTGAGCGCCGCCTGCCGCTCCCCGCACGCGCCGTCCTTCCCCGACGCCCGCGCCCCGGCACGCCCCGCGCACGCCGCCCACCGGTGGCCTGCCCGCGCGTCCCGGCCCGCCCCGGAGCCGCAGTTCCGCAGACCGCACACCCGTCGCAGCCCTCGTCGTCCCTGGTCGGACGCTGCTGCACGCCCCCCCGGAGCACCCGCACCCATGCACCCCCGCACCATCCTCACCGCCCTGCACCTCCGTCCCACCGCTGATCGGCGGCCCCCGGCCGCCGGCCGGCGCCCTGCCATCTACCTGGGCGTCGCCGTCGCCGGCGCCGCCGTCGTGAACCTGGTCGTGGGCACCGGCCCCGCAGCCCAGGCCGAGGCGGTGCGGTCCGAGCCGGTCAGCGTCGCCCAGCAGCTCGGTGTGGACGGGCCAGCTGACTCGGCCGACGTCCCGGAGCTCGAGCCGCTCGCCGGCCTGGCGGCCAGCCGCAGCTCCCGCGAGGACGCCGAGGTCGCGGCGCAGGTCGCGCAGGCCGCCGCCGACCAGGCCGTGCTCGACCAGCAGCGGGCCGAGGCCGAGGCCGCGGCCCGGCGGGCTGCCGAGGAGGCCGCCGCGAAGAAGGCCGCCGAGCTCGCCCAGCTGGCCGAGCTGGCCGCCGCACAGGCCAAGGCAGCCGCGCTCGCCCCCGCGGCGAAGGCGCCGGCCGCCGCCGTCGCGGGAGCCGCCGGTTCGGTGGCCGCCACCACCCGCGCGAAGATCAGCAACAGCGCCGGGGCCCTCAACCCCCGGGCGCAGGCGGCGGCGGACGCCGTCGTCAGCAACGTGCCGGGGGCGGCCTCGATCACCCTCGGCGGCACCCGCGCCAGCGCCGCCGACCCGGGCGGGCACCCCTCGGGCCTGGCGGTCGACTACATGGTCATGGCGAACGGGGCGCTCGGGGACGCGATCGTGGCCTACCACGTCGCGCACTGGAACGAGCTCGGCGTCGACTACATCATCTGGAAGCAGCGGATGCTCAGCTCTCCCGGCGGGTCCTGGAAGCAGATGGAGAACCGCGGCAGCGCGACGGCCAACCACATGGACCACCCGCACGTGAACTACCGCTGACGCCCGGCACTAGTCTCGACGGCCCCGGGCGGCACCGTTCTCCTGCCGCCGCCGTGACCCCCGAGCGCGACCTGGAGGAACCCGCCGTGCCGACCACCGGTCGTGGACGGGGCGCCGACGACGAGGAGTCGCCCGCGGCTCCGCCGATCCCGTCCTTCGCCTCGCTGCGCGCGCCCCGGCGCACGCACGCGGCGCTGGACGTGCTCCTCCCGCCGGCCGCGGGCGGGCCCGCCGCCGAGGCCCCGATCGTGCCGACCCCGGCGGCCGAGCCGGTGCCGGTCGTGGACCGGCGGGTCCGCCCGGCCGCGGCTCCGACGGCGACGCCGCGGCCGGCCGAGTGGGCCGACCTGCTGCACTTCGGGGTCCGGGTCGCGACCACGGCCCTGCGCCGGCTGCGGCGCCTCCTGGGGGAGTAGCGCCGCAGCCGGGGAAGCTCAGCGGACGCGCAGGAGCACCTTGCCGGCGGCCCGCCGCTCGTCGAGCTCGGTCACGGCCGCGACGACGTCCTCGAGCGGGTGCACGGAACCCAGGACCGGGTCCAGCTTTCCGCTCTCGAGCAGCGGGTAGAGCTCCTCCCACTGCTCCTTCGGGAAGCCGGGCGCACCGGTGGACCAGAACGCGCCCCAGCCGACGCCGACGACGGAGACGTTGTTGAGCAGCAGCCGGTTCACCTTGACGGTGGGGATCTCCCCGCCGGTGAAGCCGAGCACCAGGATCCGGCCCTCGCGGCCGAGGCTGCGCAGCGAGTCGGTGAACCGGTCGCCGCCCACGGGGTCGACGACGACGTCGACACCGCGGCCGCCGGTGAGCTCCTTGACCGCGTCGCGGAAGCCGTCGGCGGGCACGATCTCGTCGGCCCCGGCGGCGCGGGCGACCTCGCCCTTGGCGTCGCTGGAGACGACGGCGAACACGCGGGTGCCGTAGGCCTTGGCCAGCTGGACGGCCGCCGTCCCGAGGCCGCCGGCGGCGCCGTGCACCAGCACGGTCTCGCCCTCGCGGAGCTGCCCGCGACGGCGGAGCGCGAAGTGCATGGTCAGGTAGTTCATCGGCAGCGCGGCGCCCTGCTCGAAGCTGACGCCGTCCGGCAGGGCGAAGGTCAGCGACGGCGCCGCGGCGACGACCTCGGCGAACCCGCCGAGCGACGGGAAGGCCGCGACCCGCTGGCCGGCGGTGAACCCGCTGCCCTCGGGGGCGGAGCGGACCACGCCGGCCACCTCGCTGCCGGGGGTGAACGGCAGCGGCGGCTTCATCTGGTACTCGCCGCGGCTCTGCAGCACCTCGGGGTAGGTGACCCCGGCGACGTGCACGTCGATGAGGACCTTGTCGCCGGCCTCGGGCTCGGGGACGTCGACGACCTGGATCGCCCGGGGGCCGTCGAGGGTGGAGATCTGGGCGGCGCGCACGGGTCCTCCTGCGGTGGGGGTCGGTGGTCCTCCCGAGCTTGTCAGACGCCGGGACGCAGGCAGAGCCCCGGCCCGCGGCTCAGGCGGTCGCGGGGGCCTCCTCGGCCTCGATCCGGGCGTTCCACTCCTGCTTGGTGGACTGCCAGCCGTCCTCGGTGTCGCCGCGCCGCCAGTAGCCGGAGATCGACGTCCACTCGGGGGCCAGGCCGTACAGCCCGCGCAGGTGCCGGCGCAGCTCGCGGACGGCGTAGGCCTCCCCGTGGACGAAGAGGTGCCCGCGGCCGGCCGGCAGCTCCGTGCCGAGGACGGCGGCGACGAGCGCCTCGCCCGGGGCGGCGTCCCCGCGGTGCAGCCAGCGCAGCTCGGTGCCGGGGGAGAGCGCGAGGTCCTGCTCCTCCTCGGGGCCGGCCACCTCGACGAACGCCAGCGCCCGCGTGCCGGCAGGGAGCCCGTCGAGGGCCGCGGCGATCGCGGGCAGCGCCGCCTCGTCACCGGCGAGCAGGTGCCAGTCGGCGTCGGGGTGCGGGCGGTAGGCGCCGCCGGGGCCCATGAACTGGATCCGGTCGCCGGGCTGCGCGGCCGCCGCCCACGGGCCCGCCACGCCGACGTCGCCGTGGTGCACGAAGTCGATGGTGAGCTCGCCGGTCGCGGCGTCCCAGGCGCGCACCGTGTAGGTGCGGGTGACCGGCCACTGCTCCGGGGGGAGAGTCTCGCGCAGCTCGTCGGCGTCGTAGGGGGCCTGGTAGGAGGCGCCGGCCGGCGGGAGCTGCAGCTTCACGTAGTGGTCGGTGAAGTCGCCGGCAGGGAAGTCGGCCAGCCCCTCGCCGCCGAGGACGACGCGGATCATGTGCGGCGTGATCCGCGAGGTGCGCAGCACCTCGGCCACCCGCGCCGGCCGCTTGCGGGGCGGGCGGCCGCCGGGAGCGCCTGGTCGTACCTGGGTCATGCGGGAACCCTAGTCCGCCGTGGTTAGGGTGCCCTCACCAGGGAGTGGTGGCCTGCAGCACCGCCTCGGTGAGCGCGCGGGTCCGCAGCGCGGTGACCTGCTGGTACTCCGGGTCGGCGACCATCCGGCTGAAGGCCTGGCGGGACGGATAGCGGATGAGCAGCACCGCGTCCCAGTCCTGGCCCGCCTCGGCCACCAGCGGGGTGGAGCCCGACCCGGCGTAGAGGATCTCGCCGCCGTAGCGGGGGAGGAACGTGGTCCGCAGCGCCTCGGCGTACTGCTCGTAGGACGCCCGGCCGCCATCGGCGTAGCGCAGCAGGTTGAGCATCACGACCGGACCGCCCGGATCCTCTTGCAGGTAGCGCTTGAGATCGGTGCCCCGCGGGTCGACAGCCATGCCGCAGGCTAGCCGTGCTGCAGCTGCCGGAGCGTCTGGACGACGTAGACGACCGACAGCACGAAGAACGCGGCCCCCACGGCCGCCCGCACCTGGTCGTCGGTGGCGCCCGACCGCCGCGCCACCGGCGTCGCCACGACATCGGCGACCTTGGCTCGCCAGCCCTGCAGGCCGGCCTTCCCGAACGAGACGGCATCCATGGAGGGGTCCTACCCCGGGACCCGTCGAGGACACTGCGGGGGTGAACCGGATCGTCCTCGTGCGCCGCGACGGCGAGGTCGAGGCCCGGGAGGGGGACGTCGTCGTCCGTCTGGCCGGCGACGAGCTGCCGGGGTTCGTCGCCGGGCACGAGGCCGGGTCCGAGCCGGTGCGCTGGATCTGGGACGACACGACCCGCTGGTACCCGGCGCTGCTGGCGCGGGGCGTCCGGGTGGCGCGGTGCACCGACCTGCGCCTGTGCCACGCGCTGCTCCGGCGGTCCCCGTTCGTCGACCAGGCCCTGCTCGTCGACGACGAGACGCGCGGCTGGGACGCGCTGCAGCCGGTGACCGCCGTCGACCCCGGGCTGTTCCCGCCCGAGGACCCGGCCGACCGGCTGGACCCGGCCGCCGAGCACGACCGCCAGCAGGCCGCCCTGGCCGCGTCGGCGGAGCGCGGCCGGCTGGGGCTGCTGCTGGCCGCCGAGTCCTCCGGCGCGCTGGTCGCCGCCGAGATGACCTTCGCCGGGCTGCCCTGGCGGGCCGACGTCCACGACCGGCTGCTCACCGAGCTGCTCGGTCCGCGGCCGCCGGCGGGGCAGCGGCCGGTCGTGCTGGAGCGGCTGGCCGCGGAGGTCCGGTCCGCGCTGGGGGCACCCGGGCTGAACCCCGATTCGCCGGCGGACCTGCTGCGCGCCCTGCACACCGCCGGGCTGGCGGTGCCGGACACCCGTTCCTGGACCCTCGAGCAGGTCGAGCACCCGGCGATGCCCGCGCTGCTGGAGTACCGCAAGCTCTCCCGGCTGCTGACGGCCAACGGCTGGGCCTGGCTCGACGCGTGGGTGAGCGGCGGCCGGTTCCGGTCGTGGTTCGTGCCGGGCGGCGTCGTCACCGGGCGCTGGGCCTCCAACGGCGGGGGAGCGCTGTCGATGCCGACCCAGGTGCGCCCGGCGGCGATCGCCGACGAGGGCTGGCGGTTCGTCGTCGCCGACGTCGCGCAGCTCGAGCCGCGGGTGCTGGCCGGGATGAGCGGGGACTCGGCGATGGCCGACGCCGCCCGGGGAGCCGACCTCTACCAGGGGATCGTCGCCGCGGGCGTGGTGGCCACCCGCGCCGAGGCCAAGGTCGGCATGCTCGGCGCCCTGTACGGAGCCACCCGGGGCGAGAGCGGGCGGATGATGCCGCGGCTGACCCGCCGCTATCCGCGGGCCATCGGCCTGGTGGAGGAGGCGGCCCGCGCGGGCGAGCGGGGCGAGGTGGTGCGCACGCTGCTCGGCCGGGGGTCGCCGCGCCCGGCCGCCGCCGGGGCGGACGGCGCCGTCCTCGGGGAGGCGCCCGACGAGGCCGGCCCCCGCGAGGACCGCGACCGCCACCGCCGCGCCTGGGGCCGGTTCACCCGCAACTTCGTCGTCCAGGGGACGGCGGCGGAGTGGGCGCTGTGCTGGCTGGCCGATCTGCGCAACCGGCTGTGGGAGCTGGGGGAGGGGGAGCTGGCGGCGCGGCCGCACCTGGTGTTCTTCCTCCACGACGAGGTGGTCGTGCACACCCCCGAGCACCTGGTGCCCGAGGTGACCGAGGCCATGCGGCAGGCCGCGGCGGGCGCGGGCCGGCTGCTCTTCGGGTCGTTCCCGGTCGACTTCCCGCTGGACGTCTCCGTCGTCCGCTCGTGGGCGGACGCGTCCTGACCCCGATCAGGAACCGGGCCGGTCCAGGGCACTGCGCCGGGAGGCCGGCCGACGTGATGAGGTGGTCCGGCCCTCCGGGACGGCGGGCCGGGGGAGGAGAGGGATGAGCGACCTGCTCGCGGTGGACGTCCTGCCGGACGGGCTGGGCGTCGCGACCCTGGTGTTCGTGCTCCTCGCCGGGCTCACGGCCGGGTTCATCGACGCCGTCGTCGGCGGTGGCGGCCTGGTGCAGCTGCCGGCGCTGCTGCTGGTCCCGGGCATCAGCCCGGTGGAGGCGCTGGCGACCAACAAGCTCGGCTCGGTGTTCGGCACGTCCACCAGCGCGGTCACCTACTACCGCCGCGTGCGCCCCGACCTGCGGACCGCGCTGCCCATGGCGGCCGTCGCGCTCGTCGGCAGCTTCGGCGGCGCCTCGGTCGCCTCGCTGCTGCCGGCGAGCGTGTTCAAGCCGGTCATCGTGGTCGCCCTCGTCGGCATCGGGGCGTTCACCCTGCTGCGGCCGGCGTTGGGCGACGTCACCGCACTCCGGCACTCCGGACGCCGGCACCACGGGACGGCGGCGCTCATCGGCCTGGCCATCGGCTTCTACGACGGGATCCTCGGGCCCGGCACCGGGTCGTTCCTCGTGTTCGCGATGGTGTCGCTGCTGGGCTACGCGTTCCTCGACGCCAGCGCCAAGGCGAAGATCGTCAACTGCGCCACCAACCTCGGGGCCCTGCTGTTCTTCGTGCCGCACGGCGCCGTCTACTGGGGCCTGGGGCTGATGCTGGGTGCGGCGAACATGCTCGGCGGCTACCTGGGTGCGCGCACCGCCACGGCGCGCGGCAGCGGCTTCATCCGGGTCGCGTTCCTGGTCGTCGTCAGCGCGCTGGTGCTCCGGGTCGGCTGGGACGTCTGGCAGGAGAACATCCGCCCGCATCTGCAGTGAGCGGCCGGACGTCGGTCAGCGCGAGCCGTCCGCCCCGCCGACGACGACGTTCCACTCGCGGACGCTCCAGCCGGTGACGAGCCCGTGGACGACGTACGGGTCCGCTGCGGCGAACCGCTCGACCACGTCCCGGGGGGCGGTCCAGATCAGCAGCGCACGGTCGTAGGGGTCGGGCAGCGCGCCCGCGAGCAGCAGCTCGCCCCGCTCGTGGGCGGCTCGGACCAGGGCGAGGTGCTGCTCGCGCAGGGCCGCACGACGCTCGAGGTAGTCGGGCGCGAGGGCGTACTCCAGCAGCAGGTGCATGTCGCCATCGTGCGCGCCCGAGAGGGACGGCGCGGGGCCGGGCGGATCAGCCCCGGCGGGAGCGTCCCCGCGGTCCGCCCTGGCGCCCGCCGAGGGAACGGCCGGCGGCGCGGCCCGCGGCCCGCTGGCCACCGGGACGGCGGTCGCGGTCCCCGCCCGCACGGCCGGCGGGAGCGCCGCTGCACGGACGGCAGGTGGTGAACCAGGGGGCGATCGCCGTCCCGCAGGTCGTGCACTTGCCCGACCGGCCGAGGGCGATGGCGTCGGGGAGCAGCTCGGTGATCATCTCCGCGCACTCCTCCTCGACCCAGGCGGCGTCGTCGCTGTCCAGGCCGCCGACACCGGGGAACTGGCGCAGCAGCGTCTGGGCGTCGCGGGCAGCGGCCGCGGCCTGCTCGTACTCCTCGACGGTCCCGCCGCGCGGGACGTCGGGCAGCACCGTCTCGGGCTGCACCGGCAGGCCGACGGCGTGCTCGAGCGCGGCGCGCGCGAGCACCAGCCAGCGCGTGCGGCGCGGGGGGTTGTAGTCGATCGCCAGGTTGACCAGGCGCCACACCGTCTGGAGGTCGCCGGCCGCACCGAGCGGGCCGCGCAGCAGCGGCAGCAGCGCGTGCACCCGCAGCACCAGGCTGGTGACGTCGTCGGCGGTCATCGCCTCGTCGCGGGTCGCGGCGCGCGCCCAGGCCATCCAGCGGGTCAGCGCCTCGGGGAGGTCGACGGCCTCGAACGCGCCGAGGTCCTCCAGCTCGGGCCGCAGCCGCGGCGCGCGCTTGGGCAGGTCGCTCATCTCGTCGCCGCGGGCCACGGCGGCGCCGTTCGCGACCAGACCGCCCACGGGCTTGAGCCCGCTGATGCCGATCAGGATGCCGACGGTGCCGTGTCCGGTGAGCCCGTAGCGGCCGGCCCGGCCGGCGATCTGGGCGGCCTCCCAGGTGCGCAGCGGCCGGACCTCCTGGCCGTCGAACTTCGAGGTCTCGGCGAACAGCACGCTGGTCGCCGGCACGTTGATGCCGTGCCCGATCACGTCGGTGGTCACCAGGACGTCGAGCGCGCCCTCGGTGAAGCGTTCGATGACCTCGCGGCGGGTGGCCGGGGGCAGGGCGCCGTAGAGGACGCCGACCTTGCCGGGCCGGTGCTGGTCGAGTTCGGCGGCCGCGGCGTAGACGGTCTTGCGCGAGAAGGCGACGACGAGGGTCTGCGGGCGCACGGCCTCGGGGCGCACCGGGGCGCGCAGCACGTCGAGCCGGGACAGCCGCTTGTGGTTGACGACCTCGACGTGCTCGGCGTCGGAGACCAGCGGCTTGAGCACCAGGTAGGCCTCGGCGGCGGAGATCAGGTGCATCGTGCGGTACTCGCCGGTGAGCAGCAGCCGCGCCCAGTGGTGGCCGCGGTCGGGGTCGGTGACCCAGTGCGCCTCGTCGAGGACCAGCATCTCGCCGCGCGGGGGCGCCTTCTCGACGGTGCAGCAGACGATCGCCGCGTTGGGGTCGATCTCCTCCTCGCCGGTCGACAGCCCGACCGTGCCCTCGGGCAGCAGGGCGGAGAGCTTGGCGTAGGCCTCGTGGGCCAGCTGGCGCAGCGGGGCGGCGTAGACGCCGGAGCCGGCCTTGGCCAGCGCCTGCAGCGACTCGTAGGTCTTGCCGGAGTTGGTGGGGCCGAGGTGGAAGACGACGTCCTCGGGCCGGGTGGTGCGGGTGGGCAGCGCGGGCTCGGCGCCCTCCACCCAGCTCTGCTGCGCCAGCTTCTCCTCGCGGGCGGCCGCGCGGTCGGCGTCGCGGGCGGCGTTCTGGCGACCGGCGGAGCGTTCGCGGCGGCGGACCGTCGGCAACGGTGTGGCGGGCCGGGGCTGGATCTCGGGCAAGCAGTGTCCTTCGAACGGGCTCGTCTGGGGGTGGGGTCGACGCCATCGCAGGCGGACCGTCACACGGAGCAACAGCGGGGGCGGCGGGTTCATGCCCGGGGCTGTCTGCTCTCCGGGCCCGCGCGGGCAGCCCCCATTGTCCACGGACCGGCGGTGCGACCTGCGTCGCACCGCCGATCAGCGGCCGTTCAGGGCTTGACGAGGATCCGGATGGGGTTGCCCTCGTGCTCGTGCAGCCGCCGGATCCCCTCGCCGACGTCCTCGAGCGAGACCACCTCGCTGACCGAGCGGGACAGGTCCAGCCGGCCCGCCGCCACCAGCTGGACCAGGGTGCCGATGTCGGTGGTCTGGTAGCCGAGGTGCCCCATGGCCTGCTTCCGGGAGAGCCCGAAGCCGGCCGTCGTCCCGAGCGTCACCTCCTGGCCGCTCAGCCCGACGACGACGACCCGGCCGCCGTTCGCGAGCAGCGCCAGGCCCTGCTCGAAGGTGACCTTGAGGCCGACGGCGTCGAAGGCGACGTCGAGCATCCGGCCGCGGGTGACCTCGGCGATCTTCGCCGCCAGGTCGGGGTCGCGGGAGTCGAAGGCGTGGTCGGCGCCGAGCTCCAGCGAGCGCTCGCGCACGTCCTCCTCGATGTCAACGGCGATGATCGGGTGGGCGCCGACAAGCCGGGCCAGCTGCACGATGTGGGTGCCGATGCCGCCCACGCCCCAGACGCCGACGGCCTCGCCGATGCGGACCTGCGCCGTGTGCACGACCGCACCGAAGGGGGTGGAGACCGCGTCGGCCAGGATCGCGGCCTGGTCCATCGGCACCCCGTCGGGCACCTGCGTGAGACCGAAGGCACCGGCGAGCGTGTACTCGGCCCACGCGCCGTCGTAGGCGAACGCCATCAGCTCGATCTGCAGGCACGGACCGGCGGCGCCGCCCCGGAGGCAGTTCGCGCACCGCCCGCACGGGCGCCCGGCGGCGGGGATCACGCGGTCGCCGACCGACCAACCGGTCACGCCCGGACCCAGGGCGGCGATCGTCCCGGACGCCTCGTGCCCCTGCGTGACGACGTCGGGGACGTTCATCCCGCCGAAGCCCCCTGCGATCAGGGTGAGGTCGGAGTGGCAGATGCCGCAGTACTCCACCTTGATCAACACCTGGCCGGGGCCCGGCTCCGGGATGGGCACGTCCTCCACCGCCCACTCGCCGGTGGCCTTGTAGAACCGCTGTGCGCGCATCGTTCCTGTCACGGAGCACTGCCTCTCGTCGCCGGGGGAGCGCCGGCTGGTCGTGGACGGGTCGGCGGACAGTCTGCTGGTGAACCGGTGACGTGCGTCGCACCCCCACGTCCGTATCGTCGCGGCGGCGATCCGATCCCGACCGAGGAGGAACCAGTGCAGCGCGAGCCCGGGACCGCCCCAGGAGAGTCCGAGCCGACGGTGCTCGACGTCCTCGACCTCGAGGAGATCGACCGCGACCTCTACCGCAGCACGCTGGTCTTCGCCGACCCCTTCCCGCTGTACGGCGGCCAGGTCGCCGCGCAGGCTCTGCTCGCCGCTGGGCTCACCGTCGGCGAGGGCCGTCTGCCGCACTCGCTCCACGGCTACTTCCTGCGCAGCGGGGACGCCGCCCGGCCGACGATCTTCCGCGTGGAGCGCGACCGCGACGGCGGCTCGTTCTCCGCCCGCCGGGTGGTCGCGGTGCAGGGCGGCGAGGTCATCTTCAGCATGGCGGCGTCCTTCCACGCCGGTGGCGCCGGACCGGACATCCCCGTGCAGGAGATGCCCGAGGTCGAGGCGCCCGAGACGCTGACGAGCCACGGCATGCCGCGGCTGTTCACCATGGAGAGCCGCCGGCCCGGCCGGTCCGACCCCGGCTGGCGGCTGCCCACCCGTTTCTGGGCGCGGACGACGGTGCCGCTGCCCGACGACCAGCTCGTGCACGCCTGCGTGCTGACCTACCTGTCCGACATCGGCACGGGGCTGGCGAACATGCCACAGGACGAGGCGAGCCCGGGGCCGACCCTCGACCACGCCGTCTGGTTCCACCGGCACGCGCCGCTGGACGAGTGGGTGCTCATGGACATGGAGCCGGGCACGGTCGCGGGTGGACGCGGCTGGTACACCGGTGCGATCTTCACCGCGGGCGGCACGCTGGCCGCCAGCTTCACGCAGGAGACGCTGTTCCGGGCGGGCAAGAACCCGTTCCGCCCGGGCAGCTAGTCGTCCGTCCGCCCTGCCCGCACCTCTCCCGGAGGCCCCGTGCCCGACATCTCCATCCCCGGCGCCGAGAGCGCACCCGAGCTGCGCGGGTACCTGGCGGTGCCGCCGACGGGGGAGGGGCCGTGGCCGGCCGTCGTCGTCGTGCACGAGGCGCTCGGCCTGACCGACGACATCCGGCAGCAGGCCGACCGGCTCGCCGCCGCCGGCTTCCTGGCGGTGGCGCCGGACCTCTTCACCGCCGGCGGGGCGCTGCGCTGCCTGCGCTCCACCTTCCGGGCGATGCTGCAGGGGCAGGGTGCGGCCTTCGGTGACCTGGAGGCGACCCGCCGGTGGCTGGTCGACCGTGCGGACACGACCGGCCGGGTCGGCGTCGTCGGGTTCTGCATGGGCGGCGGGTTCGCGCTGCTGGCGGCCACCCGCGGCTTCGACGCCTCCGCGGCCAACTACGGCGCCGTCCCGAAGAACGCCGAGGAGGTGCTCGCGGGCGCCTGCCCGATCGTGGCGAGCTACGGCAAGCGGGACCGGATGTTCCGCGGCGCGGCCGCCGAGCTCGAGGGGACCCTCACCCGGCTCGGGGTGACCCACGACGTCAAGGAGTACCCGGACGCCGGGCACTCCTTCCTGAACCGGCACAACCTTGGCCCGTTCAGCGTGCTGGAGAAGGTGGCCGGCCTGAACTACCACCAGCCCTCCGCCGAGGACGCCTGGGCGCGGATCCTGCGGTTCCTCGACGAGCACCTGCGCGCGGAGCTGCCGGCCGGCTGACGGCCGGGTATGCCTAGGCCGGCGGTCCGCCGGGGGACGGCGGCACGCTGTCGGCGACGACGGCGCCGCGCTCGCCCGGCGGGCGCTCGGGCCCGACGGTGGAGTCCCGCGCGGTCTGCCGCTCGCTCTCCGCGTTCACCGCGGCGCCGACGATGACCAGGAAGACGCTGAGCCACAGCCAGAACATGCTGATCGCCACGCCGCCGAGGGAGCCGTAGGTCGTCTCGTACGAGCCGAGGCTCTGCACGTAGGCGAACAGGGCGACCGAGGTGGCCAGCCACAGCCCCGTCGCGAAGGCGGCGCCGCCGCTGATCCAGCGCCAGCGGGCCCGTTGCCGGTCGGGCGCGAACCGGTAGAGGACGGCGAGGACCAGGGTGAGCGCGCCGGCCAGCGCCAGCCACAGCAGCACCGGCGCGAGCGGCCGCAGGTCATCGGGCAGCCGGTCGAGCTGCCGGGACAGGGCGCCGGCGCCGGCGATCACCGCACCGAGGACCAGCGCGCCGCCGAGGACGAACGTGACCGCGAGGCCGGTCCGGCGGAGGAAGCCGCGGGTCTCGGTCTCGGAGTAGGCCAGCGTCAGTGCGTCGATGAGGTAGGTCGCGGCGGTCGTCGCCGTGATGAGCGCAGCGGCCAGCCCGCTCAGCCCCCGCCAGGTCAGCACCTGCGTGGAGGCCGTCGTGATGGTCGTGAGCTGCTCGGCGACCAGCGGCTCGAGCTCCGGGGGCAGCACCTCCGCGACCGACGACAGCTGGTCCAGCGCCTGCTCGGGGGTGTTGACCGCGCCGTAGACCGACAGCGCCGTCACCAGGAGCGGGGCGATGGAGAGGATCGCGAAGAAGGAGACGGCGGCGGCCAGCGCCATGAGCCGGTCGTCGAGGACGTGCCGGGCGGCCCGGGCCAGCACCTGCAGCCAGCCCCGCACCGGGATGCGGTGCGGGGCGTGCGCGTCGTGCCCGTGCCCGGACGCCCGCCCGGCAGCCCGTGGCCCGGCCGTCCCCGGCAGCGCTCTCGCCATGCCGGAGGTAGTGCCCGCGCGGGTGCGGGGCCACGCCGGCCGCGGGTGCCGGGCTTGCGCGACCGGCCGACGTCGGGAGTCCCTGCTTGACTGGACGGGTCCGCGCCGCGCCCGGCGTGGGCGAGCCTTTCGGAGGGACGGTCCATGCACCTCGGCGTCGACAGCTTCGTCTCGGCGGTGACCGATCCCGCGACCGGTCACCTGGTCGGGCCCGAGGAGCGGATGGAGCACCTCCTGGAGGAGATCGAGCTCGCCGACCGCGTCGGGCTGTACTCGTTCGGCATCGGCGAGCACCACCGGCCGGAGTACTACGACTCGGCGCCGCCGGTGATCCTGGCGGCGGCCGCCGCGCGGACGTCCCGCATCCGGCTGGGCAGCGCGGTGGCGGTGCTCAGCGCCGCGGACCCGGTGCGCGTCTTCCAGCAGTTCGCCACCCTCGACCTGATCTCCAAGGGCCGGATCGACCTCGTCGTCGGCCGCGGCTCGTTCACCGAGGCGTTCCCGCTGTTCGGGCTCAGCCTGGCCGACTACGACGAGCTGTTCGCCGAGAAGCTGGAGCTGCTGCTGCAGATCCGCGACTCCGAGCGGGTCACCTGGTCGGGCCGGCACCGCCCGCCGCTCACCGGGCAGGGCATCTACCCACGGCCGCTGCAGGACCCGCTCCCGATCTGGGTCGGCGTCGGCGGGACGCCGGAGTCCTTCGTGCGGGCCGGGCTGCTGGGGCTGCCGCTGATGGTCGCGATCATCGGCGGCGAGCCCCGCCAGTTCGGGCCGCTGATCGACCTCTACCGCCGGGCCGGTGCGCAGGCCGGGCACGCGCCGGAGAAGCTGCAGGTCGGTCTGCACGTGTTCGGCTTCGTGGCCGAGAGCACCCGGGCGGCGGCCGACACCATCTACCCGGGCTGGCACGAGATGTTCGAGAAGGTCTCCCGCGAGCGCGGGTTCTCCCCGCCCAGCCGCGCGCAGTTCGACGCCACCAGCGGCCCGAACGGCGCCTTCTTCATGGGCGATCCCGACACCGTCGCCGAGAAGCTCGTCCGCATCGCCGGGCAGCTCGGTGGCGTCGACCGGATCTCGCTGCAGATGACCAATCCCCGGCTGGCGCACGCCGACCTGCTGCGCGGCATCGAGCTGCTCGGCACCGAGGTCGTGCCGCGCGTGGCGGCGTCGGCATGACCGCGGCCCGGGAGTGGACCCTCGACGGGCACGCCGGACGGCTGGCCGGCCGGACCTGGACGGGCGGCCCGCCCACGCACGTGGTGCTGCTGGCGCACGGCTACGGCGAGCACTCCGGTCGGTACGACCACGTCGCGGCGGCGCTGGTGGACGCCGGAGCGGTCGTGCACGCGGTCGACCACGTCGGGCACGGGAAGAGCGACGGCGACCGGGTGGTGATCGCCGACTTCGAGCGGGTCGTCGACGACCTGCACCTGGCCGACCTGCAGGCGCGCGCCGAGCACCCCGGCCTGCCCGTGGTGCTGATCGGCCACTCCATGGGCGGGCTGATCGCCGCCCGCTACGCGCAGCGGTACGGCGACTCGCTGGCCGCCGTCGTGCTGTCCGGCCCGCTCGTCGGGGCCTGGGGCGGTGCCCGGCTGCTGGAGCTGGACGAGATGCCCGACGCGCCGCTGGACAGCACGACGCTGTCCCGCGACCCGTCCGTCGGGGCGGCCTACGAGGCCGATCCGCTGGTCTGGCACGGCCCGTTCCGGCGGACCACCGTCGAGGCGATCGCCCGCTCGCTGGCGGCGGTGCAGGCCGGTCCCTCGCTCGGCGCGCTGCCGCTGCTGTGGGCGCACGGCGAGGCCGACCGGCTGGTGCCGGTCGAGGGCTCGCGGGTGGGCATCGAGCACCTGCGCGGGAACACCTACGCCGAGCGGCTGTACCCCGGCGCCCAGCACGAGATCTTCAACGAGACCAACCGCGACGAGGTCCTCGCCGACGTCGTGGGCTTCCTCCGGGACGCGCTGCAGCGGTGACCGGACCCAGCCTGCTCGCCGTCTTCGCGCACCCCGACGACGAGTCGATCTCTGCTGGCGGGCTGCTGGCTCGGTCCGCCGCTGCCGGCGCGCGGACGGCGGTGGTCTCGGCCACGTGGTCGCCGGGTTCGGTGCGGGCGCGCGAGCTGGCCGAGGCGGTGCGGCAGCTCGGCGTCGGGGAACCGCCGCGCCTGCTCGGCTACGCCGACGCCGAGGTCCCGGGGTCCGCGCCCGGGAGGCCCCGCCTGGTCGACGCGCAGCTCGACGAGGTGGTCCGGGCGCTCGCGACGCACATCCGGGAGTTCCGGCCCGACGTGGTGGTCACCCACGACGCCTACGGCGGGATGACCGGCCATCCCGACCACGTGCAGACCTATCGGGTGACGCTGCTCGCCGCCCAGGCTGCGGGCCTCGCGCAGCTCTACCCGGAGGCGGGCCCGCCGTGGCAGCCGGACGCGCTGTTCCTGGCCACCCACCCGGAGTCGGTCGTCGCGGGGCTCCGGGACGTCGTCGGCGCCCGGCGGGCCGTCCACGGTGTGCCGGACGAGCAGATCACCGAGCGCCTCGACGTGAGCCCATGGCTGGACCGGAAGGTCGCCGCGATCATGGCCCACCGGAGCGAGGTGGAGCGCGGGGCGGTGCCGGGACTGGTCGCCGCAGCTCCCCCCGAGGCCCGCGCGGCCCTGCTGTCCACCGAGTGGTTCATCCGCTGCAGCCCGGGCCCGGCGACGACGGGCGCGGTCGGGCCGCGGTAGCTCCCGTCAGGGGGTGGGCCGGGCGTCGGCCGCGGGCCGGCGGCGCGGCGCCGGGATCGTGGCTGCCGCGGTCGGTCGACGGCGCAACCGGGAGATGTGCACCGCCCGCGTCCACGCGATGCCGTCGGCCGAGTAGGACACCAGCGGTCCCCACGAGCCGTGCCACTGCTTGAGCCAGCCCGACTGCTCCGCGGATCGCCAGGACCCGTCGTCGTGCAGGACCTCCACGTCGATGGTCGTGGTCGGCACAAGGGTCTGGCCAAGCAGCGCGTGGTGCACCGACGCCGTCACCTCGGCGGCGGGCAGGCCGAGGGTCCGGGCGACCAGGTCGGTGGCGAACGTCCGGGCGTCCTCCTGATCGGGGAGGGCGGCGCCCGTCTCGAGGTCGGGGATGCAGACGAAGCGGTGCATCGATCGTCTCTCGACGATGGCGACGAATTCCATGGCGTGCTCCTTGCGAGGAGAAGCGGCGATCCCTGTCGGGACGGCAGCTCGGCTGCATCGCGGACGGCCACCGACGGGGGGCCGACGCGTTCTGCAGGGGGCCGGTCGACGCGCGGCGCGCGCGGACCGGAAGGAGTCGGGTCCGCTGCTGGAGCCTGACGGCGGATGACCAGCGGAGCGGACGGCGGCAGCCCTGGCAGCTGGAAATCAACCGAGAGGACCTGGTCCGCGCAGCCTTGCGGCGCGTCGAGGACCTGTCACGGACTGTCCTCGGAAGGTCGCAGATAAGCAAGGCGCACGGTCACCCGGGCGAGCCGCGACCCCGTGGTGGGGCGCTCAGGGCGCGAGCAGCGCGCGCACGGCGTCGAGGGCGTCGGCCTCGGCCGGCGTCTTGTCCGGGCGGTAGCGCAGCACCCGGGCGAACCGGAGCGCGACGCCGCCGGGGTAGCGGGTGCTGCGCTGGGCGCCGTCCACGGCGATCTCCACCACTAGCTCCGGGCGCAGCAGCACACCCCAGGGCGGGTGCTCCCGCGCCAGGTCGGGGAAGGTGCGGGTCTGCCACGCCAGCAGCTCGTCGGTCATGCCCTTGAACGTCTTGCCGACCATGACCGGCTCGCCGCCGTCGGGGTCGCGGGCGCCGAGGTGGATGTTCGACAGCGAGCCGGTGCGCCGGCCGTAGCCCCACTCCGCACCCAGGACGACGAGGTCGAGGGTGTGCACCGGTTTGACCTTCTGCCACGCCTTGCCGCGCCGGCCCGCGGCGTAGGGCGCGTCCAGCGCCTTGACGACGACGCCCTCGTGGCCGCCGGACAGCGCGTCGTCCAGGACCTGCGCCGCCTGCTCCGGATCGGGCCGGCGCACGCCGGGCATGCGCAGGGGTGCGTGCGCCTCGTCGGCGAGCAGGCCGGCCAGCGCGTCGAGCCGGACGGCCAGCGGCTCGTCGAGCAGGTCGCGGCCGTCGAGGTGCAGCAGGTCGAAGAAGAACGGGCTGAGCAGCACGCCCTCGTCACCGTTCTCGCTGCCGAAGCGGCTCATCGTGTCCTGGAAGGCGCGGGGCCGGCCGTCGTCGTCCAGGGCGAGCGTCTCGCCGTCGAGCACGGCGCTGCGGCAGGGGAGGGAGCGAACCAGCGCCACGAGCTCCGGGACGCCGTCGGTGATCTCGCGCAGGGTGCGGGTCCAGACGCGGACGACGTCGCCGTCCCGGTGCACCTGGATGCGGGCGCCGTCGAGCTTGAACTCCACCGTGACGTCGTCGCCGAGGTCGGTCAGTGCGGCGTCGAGCGACGAGCCGGGGCTGGCGAGCATCGGCCGGACCGGGCGACCCACCTCGAGCCGCGCCGCCTCCAGCGCCTCGGTGCCGCCGGCCAGCGCGGCGGCGGCGGTCTCCGGCAGCCGGCCCGACAGCATGAAGGCCCGGCGGACGGTCGCGGCCGGGACGTCGGCCGCCGCGGCCACCGCGTCGAGCACCACGCCCTCCAGCGCCCCCTGCCGCAGCTCGCCGGTGAGCAGAGCGACGAGGAACCGCTGCTCCTCGTCGGTCGCCGCGGTGAACAGCGCGCCCAGGACGGCGTCCCGCCGGGCCGTCGACCCTGCCCCGGACGTCGTCGCCAGCTCGGTGAGCGCGGCGACCACCGTCTCGACGGTCAGCGACGGCTCGGCGGCCGGAGTGCCGGCCCGGGGCGCGAGCGTCCGCCAGCCGACCCCGAGCCGGCCCTGGCCGGTGTCGCCCGAGAGCCACGCGGTGACGGGCTCCACCTCGTCGGCGCCGGCCCGGCGGAGCAGCTCCGCGATCGCGGCGGCCTTGGCGGTCCGCGAGCGGGTGGCCGCGACCCGGGCGGAGACGTCGACGACCTCGGCGAGCAGCACCGGGCCATGGTGGCAGCCGGTACCGACGGCCGCGGGGCGGCCGGCGTGCGCGGGGACCCGGTCGCCCGGTATGCATTGCGTCCATGACCGCCAGCGCACGCGACTCCGATCTCGTCGTCTTCGGGGCGACCGGCTTCGTCGGGAGGCTGCTCGCGGCCTACCTCGCCGAGCACGCCCCCGCGGGCACCCGCATCGCGCTGGCCGGCCGGTCGCGGTCGCGGCTGGAGGAGGCGCGGGCCGCACTCCCGGCCGCAGCCGCCGCCTGGCCGCTGATCGAGGCCGACGCCGCCGACCCCGCGTCGATGGCCGCGCTGGCCGCCGGCACCCGCGTCGTCGTCACCACGGTGGGGCCCTACGCGCGGTACGGGATGCCGCTGGTCGAGGCGTGCGCCGCGGCCGGCACGCACTACGCCGACCTGACCGGCGAGGTGCTGTTCGTCCGCGACGCGATCGACAGGGTCGACGAGGTCGCCCGGCGCACCGGCGCCCGCATCGTGCACGCCTGTGGCTACGACTCGATCCCGTCGGACCTGAGCGCGATGCTGCTGGCCGCCCGCGCGGCCGCCGACGGCGCCGGCGGCCTGCGCGACGTGCGGCTGGTGGCCACCCTGAAGGGCGGCTTCAGCGGCGGGACGATCGACTCGATGCGCGCCCAGGTGGAGGCGATGGAGAAGGAGCCGGCACTGCGGAAGGTGGCCGGGCACCCGTACGCGCTCAGCCCGGACCGCGCCGCCGAGCCGGGCACCCGCCAGCCCGAGGACGCGGGCCTGCCCGCCCGGCTGCCGGACGGGCGCTGGACCGCGCCGTTCGTCATGGCGTCGTTCAACACCCGCATCGTGCGGCGGAGCAACGCGCTGCAGGACTGGGCCTACGGCCGGGAGTTCAGCTACGGCGAGGTCATGGGCGTCGGGCGCGGCCCGGCTGCCGCGGTGGGCGCCGTCGGCGTGACCGCCGGCCTCGCCGCGACGCTCGCCGCCATGTCGTTCTCGCCCACCCGCGGCCTGCTCGACCGGGTGCTGCCCGCGCCGGGCACCGGGCCCAGCGAGGAGGTGCGGGAGAAGGGCTGGTTCCGGATGGACGTCGAGGCCACGACCGAGAGCGGCCGCCGCTACACCGCCGTCGCCTCCGGGAAGGGTGACCCCGGCTACGCCGCGACCGCGGTGATGCTGGGGGAGGCCGCCCTGGCCCTCGCCCTGGACGGCGACCGGCTGCCGGCCCGGACCGGCTCGCTCACCCCGGCCTCCGCGCTGGGCGAGGTCCTGGTCGAGCGGCTCCGAGCTGCCGGGCACACCTACGAGGTGACCCCCGCCTGAGCCTCGCCGCCTGCCTGCCCGTTCCCAGGTGATGCACGGGATCGCGACAGGTGCGGCGCAGCAACTCCTCGGAGGCTGACGCCCGCAGCCGGACCCGCCGGCTGGGACGAGGAGCCGTCATGCGCAAGAAACTGATCATCGCCACCACCGCGGGGGTGCTGACCCTGGGTGGACTGGGGATCGCGGTCCCGGCGCTCGCGGACACCGGGGACTCCTCCGGCTCCGCGGTCGACCGGATCACCGAGGCCCTCTCCGGGCTGGTCTCCGACGGGTCGATCACCCAGGAGCAGGCCGACGAGGTGGCCGCGACGCTGGACGAAGCGGGTATCGGGGACCGTGGTGGCCACCGCGGTGGCGGGCCGGGCCTGGACGCAGCCGCGACCGCGCTGGGCATGAGCGAGGACGAGCTGCGGACCGCCCTCGACGTCGAGGGCACCACCCTGGCCGACGTCGCCGAGGAGCAGGGGGTGCCGGTCGAGACCGTGGTCGCCGCGCTGGTCACCGCCGGCCAGGAACGCATCGCCTCAGCGGTCGAGGACGGCCGGCTCACCCAGGCGGAGGCCGACGAGCGGCTCGCCGATCTGGAGGAGCGGGTGACCGAGCGGGTGAACAGCGCGATGCCGGCCGGTGGCGGCCACGGCCCGGGCGGACACCGGGGTGGCGGCCCGGCGGACGACGAGGCGGAGCCGACCCCGGCCGACTGAGCCGGCCGGGGGAGCGGGGGGCCGTGCCCGGCACCGCGGGCACGGCCCCGGTGTCCCCTAAGGTCTGTGGACGTGACTGTCCCCCCGGTGAGCGTCGCGGAAGCGGCGCACCGTGCAACGGAGATCGCCGAGTCCGTCGCCCGGCCGCTGGTCGACCGCACGGACTCCGGCGTCTGGCCGGCCGAACCGCTGCGCGCCCTGCAGAAGGCCGGACTGGGTGGCCTGGCCGCACCGCGGTCCGTCGGCGGAAGCGGACTCGGCCTGAGCGGGGTCGCCGCGGTGGGCGAGGCGCTCGGCAGGGTGTGCGCCTCGACCGCGTTGTGCTTCGGCATGCACTCCGTCGGCACCGCGGTCCTCGCCGCCAAGCCCACCGACCGGCAGCGCACGGAGTTCCTCGACGCCATCGTGGCAGGGGAGCACCTCACGACCCTGGCGCTGTCCGAGCCGGGAACCGGGGCGGCCTTCTGGCTGCCGCAGACGCGGATGTCGCAGGCCGGGACGGGCATGCGGATCGACGGTGAGAAATCCTTCGTCACCAACGGCTCGCAGGCCGACTCCTACGTCGTCAGCACTGTCGCCGCGGACCCCGATGCGCCGGTGGGCGAGTTCTCCTGCGTCCTCGTCCCCGGCGACGCCGAAGGGCTGACCTGGCACGACGCCTGGAACGGCATCGGCATGCGCGGCAACTCGTCGATGCGGGCGCGTCTGGACGACGTCCGGGTCGACGCCGACCACCTGCTGGGGGCCGAGGGCGACCAGATCTGGTACGTGTTCGAAGTCGTCGCGCCCTACTTCCTCATGGCGATGGCCGGCGGCTACCTCGGGGTCGCGCAGGCCTCGCTGGACGAGGCGGCGGCCCACCTGGGGCGGCGGGCACACGCCCACACGGGGCGCAGGCTGGCGTCCGAGCCCATCCTCCAGCACCGCCTGGGGGAGCTGTGGGCGCAGGTCGAGCGGACCCGCAGGCTCGTGTACTGGGCCGCGCAGGAGGGCGACGCCGGCGGACCGAAGGCGCTGCCCGGCCTCACCTCGGCGAAGGCGGAGGTCGCCAGGTGCGCCGTGGAGGTCACCAACGAGGCCATGACGCTGGTCGGCGGCATCGGCTACCGCGACCGGTCGCCCCTGGAACGCCATCTGCGTGACGCCCGGGCCGCCGACGTCATGAGCCCGACGACGGACATCTTGCGCACCTGGACGGGGAGAGCGGCGCTGGGCCTGCCGCTCCTGGGCGATTGACCGAGGCGAGCGCTCCCGGTCGTTGCGTGCTCGTCGACGTCGCGGCTGTCGACCTCGCGCTGGCCGCAGGTCTGACCCGAACGGAACGCATCCGCTCGACGGAGCTGGCCACCTGGTCGGAGTCGGCGGGCGAGCCGGTGGACCTCGTGGTCGTCGGGTCGCTGGCCGGCTCCGCGGTCGCGGTGGTGCAACGCGTCCACAGGCGGTGGCCGGACGCGAGCGTCGCCGTCATCACGCCGGATCCCTCGGCCATCCGACGGCAGACGTCCTTCGCCCCGGGAGTGCCGCTGGACCTGCTGGTGACCGGGACCGACGACAGCGACCTGCTGCCCCGGTTGGAGCAGTTGCGCTCGGCCAGCATCGAACGCCGCCGGCACAGCGCGGTCCTCGCCGCGGTCGTCCACGGCGTGGCCGGCCCGGACACTCCGGTGCCGTCGCGGGTCACCGCTGTGGGAGCTCTCCTGGAGCACGCACCCCTCGCGGTGCTCGTCACCGGTGTCGCCGGCGACGTCCTCGGGTGGAACCGCCGTGCGGAGGACCTGTTCGGCCTGCGACCGGCGATGAGCGGGCGGCCGGTCGACGACGTCATCCCGGGCGCTCTGTCGCTGGTGATCTCGGCCCCACCGGTCGGCCCGGGCTCACCCGTCGGAGCCCTCCGGCCACCGCTGCAGCTGCGCATCGCCGATCGGGTCGAGGTGGAGCTCAGCGCCGTGAGCAGTCAGACCGACGTCGGGCGGCCGGTCGTGCTGCTGCTGGCCGTGGACGTGACCGACCAGCGCAGGGCCGAGCGGGAGCGCGACAGGTTGGCGGCCCAGGTCGACCTGCTGGGGCGGGTCTCGGAGTCGCTCATGGCGTCCCTCGACCTCGCCGAGTCCCAGGTCCAGCTGGCAGGCGCCCTGGTCCCCGCCCTCGCGGACTGGGTCAGCGTCCACCTCCGGGACGAGCAGGACCAGCCCGCCGGCGTCCTGGTCCGGCATCGCGATCCCGCTCTCGCGGCGGTGGCGGGGAAGGCGGAGCGGCTGAAGTCCCGCAAGGGCGCCAGCACCGAGCCCAGCCGACGGGCGGCTGCTGGTGAGGCGGTGCTGCTCGACGTGGTGGACGACGCGGACCTGGTCGCCCAGGTGCCCGATGCGGGACTGCGCTCGCTCGTGCGGCAGCTGGGCACCAGCAGCGTGATCGCCGTCCCCATCCCGGGCCGCACCAGCATCCTGGGCTCGCTGCTCCTCGCGAATGGACCGGGCAGCCCCGGCTTCGGCGCAGCCGACCTCGACCTGGCGGTCGAGATCGGCCGGCGGGCGGGCATCGCGCTGGACAACGCACGGCTCTATTCCGGGCAGCGCCACCTGGCAACGGAGCTGCAGCAGAGCCTGCTCACGGCCCCGCCGGTCGTCGCCTTCGCCGACATCGCCGTCCGATACGTGGCCGCCGCACAGCAGGCCCAGGTAGGGGGCGACTGGTACGACGCCTTCCGCCAGCGCAGCGGGGACCTCGTCCTCGTGATCGGCGACGTGGTCGGGCACGACACCCGTGCCGCGGCCGCGATGGGGCAGATCCGCGGCCTGGTGCGCGGCATCTGCTTCAACTCGGCCGACGAGCCCAGCCGGCTGCTGTCGTCGGTGGACGAGGCGATCCTGGGCCTCGAGCTGAGCACCATGGCCACCGGCGTCCTGGCGCAGCTCTCCATCCCCTCGGAGCCCGACGGCCGCGACGGGGTCCGGATGCAGTGGTCCAACGCCGGCCACCCCCCGCCGGTGCTGCTGGACGCGGCCGGCCGGGCCCGGCTGCTGGAACCGGCCAGCGGCAAGGCGGACCTGCTGCTGGGTGTGGACGCACTGGCCGTGCGAACCACCGAGGAGACGATGCTGCCGGCGGGCTCGACGTTGCTCTTCTACACGGACGGACTGGTCGAGACCCGCGGGGAGGATCTCGACCAGGGCCTGCGGAGGCTGCTGGACACCGTCGAGCAGCACGCAAGCCATGACCTCGACACCCTCTGCGACGCCATCCTGGGGGTGATGGTCCCGCGCGCGGGGGAGGACGACGTCGCCATGGTGGCAGTCCGACCACGGTGGCTCCCGGGCCCGGTCGCGACGCCAGTGGACCCGGCGGTGGCCGCCACCCGGGCCTCCTGGCGGCGCACGACTCCGGTGCCCGACCTCGTGCCCGCCGATGTCGTGGAGCTGACATCCCTCCGGCAGCTGGGGGCGGTCCGCCGACACGTCCGTGCGTTCCTGAGCGCATCTCTGCAGGCCGGCGGAGTCGTGGCCGAGGACGTCGTCGACGAGGTCGTGGAGCGGGCGATCCTGGTCATCGACGAGCTGGCGTCGAACGCTCTGCGCCACGGCGCGCCACCGGCCCGCCTGGACCTGCGGGAAGCCGGCGACCACTGGTTGGCGGTCGCCACCGATGCGGCTCCGGACGTGCTTCCTGCGCCGGCCGTCGATCGTCCGGCGGGCGCCGGGGGGTACGGCCTCTACGTCATCGCGGATCTGTCGACGGCGCACGGTGTCGAGATCGACGGCGCGCAGAAGCGCGTATGGGCCAGGCTCGCCAAGCACCCACCGGGGACCGGGCAGCGATCGGACGCAGCCGACGTCTAGCCCCCCGTAGGCGGCTCCAGCAGCAGGAGGGGGATCCGCCGACGCGTCCGCCGCTGGTACTCCACGTACGACGGGAACGCAGTGCAGGCGCGTGACCACCACTGCGTGCGCTCGGTGCCGGTCGCCTCGCGGGCGACGAGGGAGAGCACGAGGTCGCCGTCGCGCAGCTCGACCTCGGGGTGGGCCAGGGCGTTGGCGTACCAGTGCGGGTGCTGGTCGCCGCCGCGGGTCGAGGCCACCGCGGCGTAGACGCCGGCGTGCGTGACCCGCATCAGCGGCGTCTTGCGCAGCAGCCCGCTGCGGGCGCCCACCGTGGTGAGCAGGACGACGTCGCGCCCGCGCAGGCCCCGGCCGGTGCGCTCGAGGTGCTCGACCTCCTCGCGCACCCACGGCACGGTGCTGGGCTCGTACGTCCCGACCAGTGCCATGGCGCCAGCTTCCCAGATCGATGTCCGTACGCGGGCGCGCTGCTGACCGGCCCACCGGGACGGTGGGCCGGTCGCGCGGGACCTCGGCTCAGGCGGAGACGAGGAACGGGTCGACGATCACGATCTCGGTGCCGTCGGGGCGCCAGGTGCGCCATCGCCCGTCGGGTTGCCGCTCGATCCGGAAACCGTGGTGGACCTTGGTGTGGTGGCGTTCGCAGAGGAGTGCGCCGTTGTCCAGGCAGGTGTCCCCGCCGTCGATCCAGTGCACAACATGATGGACGTCGCACCAGTAACTCGGGGCATCGCAACCTGCGAAGACGCAGTGCCGGTCCCGAACCTCGATCGCCCGGCGCAGGTGGGGCGGGAACAGCCGCCTGGTCTGACCGAAATCCAGGGGCTGGCCTTCGGGGCCGATGACGATCCGGGTGACGTTGCCGTCGCAGGCCAGCCAGCGGGCCTTGGCCGCGGAGATGATCCCGCCGAACCCGGTACGGCCGGCCCCGGCGCCCACCCCGGCCGCGGAGGTCGTGTCCATCAGGTCCTCGTGGTCGATCAGCACCCCGATGTGCGGCTTGTGACCGCGCAGGATCGGCAGGCTCCCCGAGGCCAGGGCGTTGTCGCACAGCTGGACGAGGGCATCGCCGGCCTGCTGGGCGCGGGTGCGGGTGTCCCCGGCGGGGCGGGAGGCCTGCAGGATCGACTCGATCGCGGCCTGGAACTTCTCCCCACACACCGCGTCCAGGGTGCCGTGGAAGGCCAGCGACCCGTCGGTGTGCGTGGTGAACCGCAGCGACCGCTGCTCGGTGGGATCGGGCTCGGCGCCATCAGGGTCCAGCCGGGCCAGGTAGTGCCCGACGGCCTGGCGCAGATCGGCGTGCGAGGAAGTCACAGCCACCTCGGTCAGCAGGGCGTCGATCGCGGCCACGTCCACACCCTGCGCTCCGGCGCGGGCCAGGTTCGCCTCCGCCACCACCGGGGCGATGACCGACACCGCCTCGGCGCTCACCGCACCCGCTTTGGCCGCAGCGGCCAGGGTCGGCATCTTCTCCAGGGTGCGGCCGGTACGGACCAGCCGGCCCGCCTCACCCTGGGAGAGCCGGTGGTGCCCACGCAGCCAGGACGCCATCGTGGCCTTGCCGTCGTGCTCGGCCGCACCGGACACCTCGCACTGCCGCGTCGTCCGCGCGAGCTCGGCGGCCAACTGGTTCACCGCGACCAGCAGGGGCGCCTCGCGCTCCAGCAGCGCCGGCCCGAACTGGCCCTCGATCCGCTCTGCGGCCAACGCCTGCAGAGCGCCGTTCAGGCACTCCCTCGGCGTCTCACACCCAGTCGAACACACGTACGAATGGTACCGCCGCCGGGACGTGCCCACCACCTGTTTCCCCAGGTCAGAGCGCCAATCCACGCATTGGGGGTGTTGTTCGTGCATTGCGGGTTCTCGAGAACCCCGGAAGCGCGAGAAACGTCCCCAGGGCGACCGTCGCGGCGCGGTGCGTGCGCTACGGTCCGGCCATGCAGCTCCCCGACGGTCTGGTGGCCGTGGTGAAGCGCGAGTGCCCCACCTGCGTGCTCGTCGAGCCGGTGCTCCGGGAGCTGGGCGCCGCCGTCTGGTGCCAGGACGACGCCGACTGGTTCGAGCACGACGACCTGGAGCTCGAGCTGTCCTACCGGCTCGGCATCGAGACCGTGCCGACGCTGCTGCGCGTCGAGGCCGGCGAGGAGACCGCCCGCGTCGTCGGCTGGAGCCGCGAGCAGTGGGAGGAGCTGACCGGCCGGACCGGCCTCGGTGCGGACCTCCCCGAGCACCGTCCCGGCTGCGGCTCGCTGTCGGTCGACCCGTTCCGGATCGACGCCCTGGAGGCGCGGTACGGCGGCAGCGGCCTGGGCAGCCGGCGGGTGGAGCTCGCCGAGCTCGAGGACGAGCACGAGGCGATGTTCGACCGCGGCTGGACCGACGGCCTGCCCGTCGTCCCCCCGACCCCGGAGCGCGTGCTGCGCATGCTCCGCGGCACGACCCGCGACCCGCAGGAGATCATCGCGATCGTCCCGCCCGACCTCGTCGAGTGCACCGTCGAGAAGGTCGCCGTCAACGCGGTCATGGCCGGCTGCCTGCCGGAGCACCTGCCGGTCGTCCTGGCCGCCCTGGAGGCGGCCTGCACCGAGGAGTTCGCCCTGCACGGCCTCCTGGCGACGACGTACTTCTCCGGCCCGATGATCGTGGTCAACGGCCCGATCGCCCGCCGGATCGGCATGAACAGCGGCGTCAACGCGCTCGGCCAGGGCAACCGGGCCAACGCCACGATCGGCCGGGCGCTGCAGCTCGTCGTCCGCAACGTCGGCGGTGGCCGCCCCGGTGAGATCGACCGCGCGACCCTGGGCAACCCCGGCAAGCTCACCTTCTGCTTCGCCGAGCGGGAGGAGGGCAGCCCGTTCGCCCCGCTGGCGGCCGACCGCGGCGTGCCGGGCGACGCCGTCACCCTCTTCGCCGGCTCCGGCGTGCAGCCCGTCGTCGACCAGCTCAGCCGCACACCCGAGTCGCTGGCCCGGACCTTCGCCGCCTGTCTCCGCGTCAACGGGCACCCGAAGCTGCCCATGGCCTTCGACGCGGTGCTGGTCGTCTCCCCGGAGCACGGCAGGGTGTTGCGCGAGGCCGGCTGGGACCGTGCCCGCCTGGTGGCCGAGCTCGGAGCCTTGCTGACGCTGCCCTCGGACGAGTTGCTGCGCGGCGTCGGCGGCATGGCCGAGGGGATCTCCGAGCGGCTCGCGGGGACCGAACTGCCCAAGTTCCGCCCCGGCGGCCTGCTCGTGGTGCACGCCGGCGGCGACGCCGGCCTGTTCAGCGCCATCGTGGGCGGCTGGGTGTCCGGTGAGACCGGGAGCGCCCCGGTGACCAGAGAGGTGCGCACATGAGAACCGTCCTGGACCCGACCGGCGAGCAGCGGACGGCGGAGCGGGAACTGCTGCCGCGCCCGGAGTCGCTGCGCGGCCGCACCGTGGGGCTGCTCGACATCAGCAAGCCCCGCGGCAACGTCGTCCTCGACCGGCTGGAGGAGCTGCTGACCGCTGACGGGGCGGTGGTGCGGCGCTACCGCAAGCCGACGTTCACGCGGACCGCCCCGGTCGACCTGCGGCACGAGATCGCCGAGCAGTGCGAGGTGGTCATCGAGGCGCTCGCCGATTAGGGCTCGTGCACGTCGTGCAGTGTGCATGACATCGCCGACCTGGAACGCCGTGGCGTGGTGGGGGTCTTCCTCGCCAGCGAGGTGTTCGCCGACGCCGCCCGGATGCAGAGCGCGACCCTCGGTTTCCCCGCCCCGTTCGTCCTGGTGCCGCACCCGGTCCAGGACCGGACCGACGAGGAGCTGCGGACGGCGGCCGACGGCGCCTATGCCGCGGTGATCGCGGCGGTCACCGCGCAGCCGGGGAGCTGAGCCGCGCCGCCGCGGCCTCCGCGTCCGCCCGGCGGCGCTCCTCCCTGCCCACCGCCAGCATGCGCAGGATCTCGCCCCGCGCCTGCACCCGGGCACCGGCCGCCTCCTCGGCGGCCTGCGCCCGGATCCGGTCGGCCTCGGCGGCGGCGCGGAGCTCCGACTCCCGCGCGGCCGCGAGGTGCTCCTCGCCCGCGGCCCGGAGGCGGGCGGCGTCCTGCTCCGCCGTCGCCACGGTGGCCCGGGCCTGCTCGATCATCGCGGCCGCCTCGGCGCGGGCCGCGGCGAGCGACCGGTCCGCAACCGTCTCGGTCGCGGCGGCCCGTCGCCGGGCGTCGGCCAGGAGGCGCCCTGCCTCGGCGGTGGCCGCCTGCCGCTCGGCCTCCGCCGCGGCCCGCTCCGCGGCGGCCTCGCCGCGCAGGGCCTCGGCCTCGTCGGCGGCGGCGGCCAGCAGTGCGCCGATCTGCCGCGAGACGCGGAGGAGCTCCCCGCCGCCGGCCGAGTGTGACAGCAGCTCGCGGGCCTCCTCGAGTGCGGAGACGGTCTCGAGCTGACGGGTGAGCAGGCGCTCGCGCTCCCGGTCGGCGGTGGCGAGCTCGTCCTCGGCCCACTGGACGTAGGACTCCACCTGGAAGCGGTCGTAGCCGGCGACGGCGCGCCGGAACATCGGCGCGGCGGCCAGGACGGTCGGCAGGTCGCCGGAGACGTTGGGCAGGGTGCGCCCCGGTGCGCTCGACCGGCGCTCGACGACGCCGTCCACCCGTGTGCTCTCGACCTCGACGTCGATGCTCATGGCGCCTGCTCCCCCCGGACTCCTCGGTGCACGGTCGACGCTAGGAGCACCACTACGTAGCCGCTCGGTGACCCTGGGTTGTTCACCCGGTCGGGGGGCAGCGGCCTTCCCATCGGTCCGCGGAAGCCCTCGCCCGGCCGGGTGAGACCGCCTCCGTCCGTCGCCCGCGGCACGCCGGTGAGCCGCACGCTCGTCCCATGCCTCCCGACTCCGCCCCCGCTCCGGGCAGCCCGACCGTTCCGCCGCTGGCCGGCTGGGAGGGCATCGTCGTGGCGCTGCTCGCCGTCCTCGTCGTCGGCGTCGCCTTCCTCGTGATCGGCGCGCTGGCGACCGCCTCCCGCCGCCGGTCACCCGAGTGGGAGGCCTGGCTGGACGGGCGGTCGCGCAGCGGGTTCGACCTCGCACCGGCTGCACCTGCCCGCCGCGCCGACGACGCACCGGACGCGGGCGTGGGGCTGTTCGACGCCCGCCCCCCGCGGTAGCCCGGGCACCGGACCGCTGGGTCCGCCGAGCCCGGGTGAGGCCTGCGTTACAGTCCGAAACCAGTCGGGCGATGTGGGCCCGCTCACGGTCGGCGGCGGTGCCGCAGCCGGCCGCACGTCCCGGGGAGGCAGTCGATGACCGAGACCGCGCAGGCCGCCGGCGGTGTCGAGACGCCACCGGAACCGGTGCCCATCGGCCTCCGGATCGCCCAGCTGGCCGAGCAGTACGGCGACGCCCCGGCGGTCGCCTGCGAGGGCACCACGCGCAGCTGGACCGAGCTGGACCGCCGCACCAACCGGCTGGCCCGGGCGCTGCTCGCCCGCGGCGTCGTCCTCGGTGACCTGGTCACCATCGGCCTGCCGAACAGCGTCGAGTTCGTCGAGGCCTGCGTGGCCTGCTGGAAGGTCGGCGCCGTGCCGCAGCCGGTGTCGGCGGCGATGCCGCCGCTGGAGCTGCAGGGCATCGTCGAGCTGGCGAACCCGCCCCTGGTCATCGCCCGCGGCGAGCTGGCGCTGGACCGCCCGATCGTCGACGTCGACCAGTTGCTCACCGAGGCCGAGGACGACGGCCCGCTGCCGGTCGTGATCTCGCCGGCGTACAAGGCGCCCGCCTCGGGCGGCAGCACCGGCCGGCCCAAGCTGATCGTCTCCGGGCAGGCCGGCGTCGTCGAGCCGACCGCCGGCGCGGTGTGGCGGCACCGTCCCGGGGGCACGCTGCTCATGCCCGGCCCGCTGTACCACAACGGCCCGTTCACCAGCGCCATGGGCGGGCTCCTCGGCGGCTCCACGCTGGTGCTCATGCCGCGGTTCGACGCCGAGGGCGTACTGAAGCAGGTCGAGCAGCGCCGGGCCACCTGGCTGTACCTGGTCCCGGCCATGATGAGCCGGATCTGGCGGCTGCCCGAGGAGGTCCGGGCCCGCTACGACCTCTCCTCGCTGGAGACCGTCTGGCACCTGGCCGCGCCGTGCCCGCCGTGGCTCAAGGAGGTCTGGATCGACTGGGTCGGCGGCGAGGTGCTCATGGAGCTCTACGCCGGCACCGAGGCGCAGGCCGGCACGATCATCAGCGGCACCGAGTGGCTCGCCCACCGCGGCTCGGTCGGCACGGTGCTCTACGGCGAGATCACCATCCTCGGTCCCGACGGCGAGCAGCTGCCCGCGGGCACGGTCGGCGAGGTGTTCATGCGGCGCGGGGAGGGCCAGGCTCCCTCGTACCGCTACGTCGGCGCCGAGGCGCGCACCCGCGGCGACTGGGAGTCCCTCGGCGACATCGGCTGGCTGGACGAGGACGGCTACCTCTACCTCGCCGACCGGCGCACCGACATGATCCTGGTCGGCGGCTCGAACGTGTACCCGGCCGAGGTCGAGGCCGCGCTCGACGAGCACCCGCAGGTCGCCTCCAGCGCCGTCATCGGGCTGCCGGACGACGACCTCGGTCAGGTCGTGCACGCGATCGTGCAGCCGGCGACCGGCCTCGACGCGATCGACCTCGACGACCTCCGCCGGCACCTCGCCGACCGGCTGGTCCGCTACAAGCAGCCGCGCACGTTCGAGCTCGTGACCGAACCGCTGCGCGACGAGGCCGGCAAGGTCCGGCGTTCCCAGCTCCTGGCCGATCGGGTGCCCGCACAGCAGTAGCGGCGCCCGCCCCGACCCGCACCTCCGAGACGACTGGAGTCCCGCCATGACCACCACCGACCCACGAGCCGTGGAGGAGGACCTGCGCCAGCGGGTCACCGACTTCCTCGCGGCCCACGACCACACGACCATGGACCGGCTGGAGTTCCTGCGCGCCCGGTACGACGCCGGCCTGGCCTGGGTGAACTTCCCCGTGGGCCACGGCGGGCTCGGCCTGCCGCGGTCGTTCCAGACGCAGGTCGACGTCCAGCTCGCGAAGGCCGGCGCGCCGGACAACAACCCGCGCGGCAACGGCATCGGCCTGGGCATGGCCGCGCCGACCATCCTGGCCTTCGGCACCGAGGAGCAGAAGAAGAAGTTCCTCCGCCCGCTGTGGACCGGCGAGCAGATCTGGTGCCAGCTGTTCAGCGAGCCCGGAGCCGGCTCCGACCTCGCCGCCGTCAGCACCCGCGCCGTCCGCGAGGGCGGCGACTGGGTGGTCAACGGCCAGAAGGTGTGGACCTCGAGCGCGCACAAGGCGCAGATGGCGATCCTGGTCGCCCGCACCAACCCCGAGGTGTCCAAGCACGCCGGCCTCAGCTACTTCCTCTGCAACATGGACGCGCCGGGCGTCGACGTCCGCCCGCTGCGCCAGATCACCGGCGAGGCCGAGTTCAACGAGGTCTTCCTGACCGACGTGCACATCCCCGACAGCCAGCGGCTCGGCGACGAGGGCCAGGGCTGGAAGGTCGCCACGGCCACGCTGAACAACGAGCGCGTCGCGATCGGCGGCGGCGGTGGCGGCCGGGAGAGCGGCATGGTCGGCGTCCTGTCCAAGACCTGGCGCGAGCACCCCGAGCGCCGCGGCGCCGGCCAGCACGACAAGCTCATGCGGCTCTGGGTCGACGCCGAGGTCGCCCGGGTCACCGGCCAGCGGCTGCGGCAGAAGCTCGCCGCGGGCGAGCCCGGCCCCGAGGGCTCGGCGATGAAGCTGACCTTCGCCCGCATCGCCCAGGAGGCGAGCGGGATGGAGCTGGAGCTGCTCGGCGAGGAGGGCCTGCGCGCCTCCGACTGGACCATGAAGCGCCCGCAGCACGTCGACTTCACCGGCCGCGACGCCACCTACCGCTACCTGCGCGCCAAGGGCAACTCCATCGAGGGCGGCACCTCGGAGATCCTGCGCAACGTCATCTCCGAGCGCGTGCTCGGCCTGCCCTCCGAGCCGCGTGTGGACACCGGCATCGCCTGGAAGGACCTGCCCCGATGAGCGACCTCAACCTGCTCTACACCGACGTCGAGGACGACCTGCGCAGCAGCGTCCGCGACCTGGTCGCCGCCCGCAGCGAGCCGGCGACCGTGGCGGCGGTCTACGACGGCGACCGCTCGGTGGTCGACCCGCTCTGGCGCGCGATCGCCGGTGACCTCGGCCTGGCCGGGCTGCTGATCCCCGAGGAGCGCGGCGGGGCCGGCGCCTCGGCCCGCGAGGCCGCCGTAGTGCTCGAGGAGCTGGGCCGGTCGGTCGCCCCGGTGCCGTTCCTGACCAGCAGCGTCGTCGCGACGACGGTGCTGCTGGCCGCCGAGACGGGCGGCGCGGCCGACGAGCTGCTGGCCGGCCTGGCTGCCGGCGAGCGGACCGCGGCGCTGGTGCTGCCGCTGTCGGCGGGGCCGGGGGAGGAGACGCCCGGGTTCACCGTCGACGGCGAGGGCCGGATCAGCGGCAGCGCGCGCAGCGTCGCGGGCGCGCTGGAGGCCGACGTCCTGCTCGTGCCGGTCCGGACCGAGCAGGGGACGGCGGTCCACGCCGTCCCGGCCGCCGACGCGCGCGTCGAGCCGGTCGTCTCCCTGGACATGACCCGCCAGCTCGCCGACGTGACCCTCGACGGGGTCGCGGGGCAGGAGCTGCTCGCGCCGTCCGCCGGCGGAGACGCCGTGCGCGCCGGCCTCGAGGTGGGCGCCGCGCTGCTCGCCTCCGAGCAGTACGGCGTCGCGCAGTGGTGCCTGACCACCACGATCGCCTACCTCAAGGACCGCCGGCAGTTCGGTCGCGTGGTCGGCGGCTACCAGGCGATCAAGCACCGGCTCGCCGACCTCTACGCCGCGGTCGAGTCCGCGGGTGCGGCGGCGCGGTACGCGGCGGCGACGACGGCCGAGGGCGACCCGGACGCCGTCGTGGCGACCGCCGTGGCGCAGTCGTTCGTCTCCGACGTCGCGGTGAAGGCGGCCGAGGAGGCCGTCCAGCTGCACGGCGGGATCGGCATGACGTGGGAGCACCCGGCCCACCTCTACCTCAAGCGGGCCAAGGCCGACCAGATCGCGTTCGGCACGCCGGCCGCCCACCGCGCGCGCCTGGCCGAGCTGGTGGACCTGCCAGCTCCGGCTGCCTGACCGCCGGCGCGCACCGGCCGGACGACGACGGGCCCGGTCCCCAGGAGAAGTCCTGGGGGCCGGGCCCGTCCGTGTCGGTGCGTCAGGCGGAGTGCGCACCCGACTGCACCGGCGTCGCCGTCCGCGCGGCCGCGCGGCGGGCGAGGAGCAGCGCCACCGCCAGCAGCAGGATGCCGAGCACCAGCAGCACGATCGGCAGGATCGTGCCGACCAGGTCGAGCAGCTGCGCCTGGTCGGCGACCTCGTCGCCGCGGTCCTCGATCGAGTCGTCGCTGGAGTAGATGTCGATGGTCGCGAACGGCACGTCCACCGTCGTCACGCCGAGGTCCAGGGAGCCGGTGACCTCCTGGATGCTGCCGCCGGCGATGGTCGCGCCGAGCTGCTGGTCGGCGTCGACGAACGTGGTGGTCCTGGACGTCCAGGCGATCGGGATCTCGGCCGGCAGCGAGGGCAGCACGGCGGGCAGCGCGGCCAGGAGCTCCGGCGACACCAGGCCGTCGAGGCTGGGGGCGAGCGCGGCGAGGGTCTCCTTGGGCAGCGACATCGGCAGGTTCAGCGCGGCCGGGTCGGCCAGCTCGCCCTCGGAGACCGACTCGTAGCGGTAGACGTCACGACCGCCGAAGGTCTCCTCGCCCTCGAAGGTCACCGGAGCGGACTGCAGCGTGTACTGGTCCCAGTACTCGTAGGTGCCCTCGGCGGTGGAGGGGTCGACGGGCAGGGTGAAGACCAGGCCCTCGGCGTCGGTCACGTCGTCGGCGCCGTCCGGAGCCGGACCGGCCTCGGCGGTCTCGCGGTTCACGTTGAAGCGGACCTCGGTGACCGCCGGCTCGCCGTTGCCGACGGTCCGCTCGTCGGTGCGCTGCACGATCTCGGCGTCGCCGTCGACGTCCTCGGCCGAGACGTTGCGGGTCGCGACGATCGGGACGTCCTCGGCCAGCACCTCGGTCGCCCCGCCCGAGAGGACGGCGGGGTTGATGCCGTTGTAGGTGCCCTCGAACTCGAGGGTGACGTCGAGGTCCTTCGGCAGCTGGGTGGCCGAGGGGACGACGACGAAGCGGACGATCGCGGCGGCGACGATCAGCAGCACGCCGACCACGGCCAGGACTGCGGACGTGCGGGTCAATCTCACGTGTGGTGGCTCCGGGGGATATCGGGTGCAGAACCCGTCGAGTCTGTGTCGCATTCGACTGTGACCTGCGTCGGGGTCCCGCGCCGCCCGCGCACCGAAAGTGCGCCGTGAGGTCGGCCACCATGCATTTCGGCAACCATCTGCCGGGTCAGTCCGGCCGGCGACGCCGTTCGCCCGGCGGGAAGGGGGCGTCGACGTCGAAGTGCACGCCGAGCATCCGGATGGCGAAGCAGACGGCGGCGGCCCCGATCGCGGCGACCGGACCACGGGCGTCGAGCACGTCGGCGACGACGACGACCGTCGCCCCGACCAGCGCCGGGACGGCGTACAGGCCGCTGCTGAGCACCGACGGCACCTGCCGGATCAGCACGTCGCGCAGCGTGCCGCCGCCGACGCCGGTGATCGCGCCGACGATGACCGCCTGCGCGGGACCGAAGCCGAGATCGACCGCCTTGAGCGCGCCGGTGACGGCGAACAGGCTCAGCCCGGCGGCGTCCAGCACGTTGATCGTGCCGTTGATCCGCTCCAGGTGGTGGCCGGTGAGGAACGCGATCAGCCCGCCGGCGGCCGCCACGGCGAGGTACCGCCAGTCGAGGAAGGTGGCGGGCGGGAGTGCGTCGAGGAAGACGTCGCGGATCGTGCCGCCGCCCAGCGCGGTGATCATGCCCAGGGTGATCACGCCGACGATGTCGAGCCGGGTGGCCCGCAGCGCGGTCAGCGCGCCGTTGAGCGCGAAGGCGAAGGTGCCGACGAGGTCGAGCACCAGCAACGCCGTCGTAGCCATGGTCGGGAACGTATCCCGGCCCCCAGCTCACCCGACCACCAGCTCACCCGGCCACGACGGCGAAGACCGGCCAGCCGATCTCGGTGCGCCAGGCCGCCGGATCGGCGGTGTCCCGCGGGCCGACCAGGTAGGTCTCGCGGACCGGTCCGGCCACCGCGAGGGCGTGCTCGACCACCCAGCGCCCCAGCTCGCCGTAGGTGACGTCGATGTCGTCGTGCGCCCCGGCGTGGACGGTGACCGCCAGCTCCGCGGCCGGCAGCGTCACCGGGCGCACCCGGCCGCTGCGCGGCGGTTCGGGAGCCGGGAGGTGCACCAGCACATGGCCGCGGCCGATCTCGAACAGCGCGTTGTCGTACAGCCCGCCGGGGACGCCGGAGGGCGCCGGAACGACCGCGTCCAGTTCGGCCATCGCGCCGGAGTACCAGTCGAGGACGTCGTCGAGCGCGACGTCGTCCTCGATCGCGGCGACGGTGCGCGCGGGCTCGGTGCGCAGCTCGACGGCGAGACCGGCCGGCCCGGGCCGGAGCAGGCGGCGCAGCGAGACCACCGCCGCGCGGGTGCGCTCGAGCTCGGACTCCAGCCGCTCGAGGTGCCCGGCGACCAGGCCGGCGCGGGTGCCCGGGTCCGGGGTGCCCAGGATGCGCGCGACGTCGGCCAGCGGGACGTCGAGCTCGCGCAGCCGGTGGATCACCTGCGCCGTCGGGATCTGGCCCGCGTCGTAGGAGCGGTAGCCGCTGGCGGGGTCCACCGACGCGGGCTCGAGCAGCCCGGCATCGTGGTAGCGGCGCAGCGTGCGCACGCTCAGGTGGGTCAGGCGGGAGAACTCGCCGATCGAGAGCACCCGCGCACTCTGCACCCTCTCCCCGCGGGAGGGTCCAGCCCTTGACCCTCCCGCCGGGGGAGGGGGCACGGTCGACGGCATGACGCAGACCACGACCGTCCCGCCCACCGACCTCCCCGCCGCCGTCCGCGAGTACGTCGCCGCGCACCTCGCCGGCGACGTCGAGACCGCGCTGCGCAGCTTCCACGCCGACGCCGTCGTCGTCGACGAGGGGCACACCTACCGCGGCACCGAGCAGATCCGCGGCTTCCTCCGGGACGCCGGCTCGGAGTTCACCTACACGACCGAGCTGACCGGCGCGGAGCGGATCGACGACGAGCACTGGATCGCGGTGCACCACCTCGAGGGCGACTTCCCGGGCGGCGTCGTGGACCTGCGGTACCGCTTCACCACCGCCGGCGGGCTGATCGCGGAGCTGGTCATCGCGCCCTGACCCGTGCCCTGCCGCGGACCCCGGCCCGCCGGTGCCCGATGCTTGGTGCGGACGGCACCGAGCGGGACGAGGGACCACGGCAGATGAGTTCGACCCTGAGCACCGTGCTGCGGCAGATCGGGCCGTCGGTGATGCTGCCGATGCTGGTCTACGAGGTCGGCCACGGGGCGGTCATGCCGGTCATCGCCCTGGTGGCGCTCGATGCCGGCGCCTCGACGACGGTCGCCGGCCTGATGCTCGCCGCGATCGGCATCGGCACGATCCTCGGCGACGTCCCCGCCGCCTGGCTGGCCAACCGGGTGGGCGAGAAGGGCGCGATGCTCGCGGCGATGCTCGCCTCGGCGGTGGCGATGGCGTCCTGCCTGGTGACCGACTCGGTCGCGGCACTGGCCGTGGCGCTGCTCGTCCTGGGCGCGTGCGGGGCGACCATGCACCTGGCCCGCCAGTCCTACGTCGCCGACGTCGTCGCCGTCCACCACCGGGCGCGCGCGATGTCCACCCTCGGCGGCGTGTTCCGCATCGGCCTGTTCATCGGCCCGTTCGTCGGGGCGGGCGTCATCTCGATCTGGGGCACGCGCTCGGCCTTCGCCGTCGCGGTCGTGGCGTCGCTGCTGGCAGCCCTGGTCCTGGCGTTCGCGCCGGTCACGCAGAACTCGGCCGCCCGGCCGTCGGGTGCGGGCCACGGGCCGGTCGGCGTGCGGGAGATGTTCCGCCGGCACCGTCGGCTCTTCCTGACCCTGGGCATCGCGGTCGCCTCGATCGGCGCGATCCGGGCGGCCCGGGTGGCGGTGATCCCGCTGTGGGCCGATCACATCGGGCTGGACGCGGCCACCACCAGCCTGATCTTCGGCATCGCCAACTTCGTGGACATGGCGCTCTTCTACCCGTCGGGCCACGTGATGGACAAGCTCGGCCGGCTGTGGATCGCCGTCCCCTGCATGGTGATCCTGGGGCTCGGCACCCTGGCCCTGCCCCTGTCGGACAGCGCGGTGAGCCTCACCGCGATCGCCATGGTCATGGCCTTCGGCAACGGGATCGGCTCCGGCATCGTCATGACGCTCGGCGCGGACACCTCGCCCGAGGTCGACCGGCGGTCCTTCCTGGCGATCTTCCGGCTGATCAACGACGTGGGCACCTCGCTGGGCCCGGTCGTGCCGGCGGCGATCGCCACGGTCGCCACGCTCGGCGTCGGCATCGCGGTGATGGGCGGGGTCGGGCTGCTCGGCGCCGCCGGGCTGGCCCGCTGGGTGCCGAGGTACTCCACCTATGCGACGCGGGCCATGGTGCGCGAGCACCACCAGCGCCGCGCCGATCAGCAGGCGGAGATCCCACAGGCCTGAGCCCGCCGGTCAGGGCGGCACGTCGAGGGCGAGGTCGACCAGCCGCAGCTCCGCGTAGCGGTACGGCCCTGCGTCGAGGTGCCAGACGGCGGCGCCGCCGATCATCCGCGGCCGGCCGTCGACGACGGTCCAGCCGTCGACGGGCGTGCTCCACAGCGCCCGGACCGGCCCACCGGGCAGGGCGGCCCAGCGATCGCGGCTGCGGACGTCGCGCGGCCGGCCGTACCCGTCGAGGAGCACCTCGGCGGTGACCGTCCGGCCGGCGTCGATGACCGCGACCCGGAAGCCGTCGTCCCCGGCGGCCGCCCAGGTCACACGGGGGTGCAGCAGCATGCCCGGCGCCATGAGTACCGCGTCGTCCAGCCAGGTGGTGAGCTCGCCGGTGTCGAACTCGGGTCCGGAGCCGTCGGCGACCGGCACCAGCCCGAGGGCCTTCCCGCGCATGCGTCCGGTGCCGGACAGGTAGGTGTCCCAGCCCCACATCGGCAGCGCCCGGCCGACGACCAGCCGCATCCGGAACAGCCGGGCCACCTCGACGGCGGAGTTGTACTGCCATGCGTCCATCGGCAGCCAGGGGCGGCCCGCGGCCAGCCGGAAGCGACCCGTTAGGTGCGCCCGGAACGACCACGTCCGGGGCCGGCCCACCACGCCCATGGCCCGCAGGTACCGGGCGGCCGCCGGCGGGAGCGCGGCCAGATCGGCGTCGGTCACCGGCTCCGGGGCTGATCCCGACGGGAGGCGCGACCGCGCCAGCCTGCGGACGAAGGCGCCGGGAGGCCGGTCGGCGACCGGCACCTCCGTCGTCCCCATGCCGGCAGCGTGGCGGGTGCCTGACCGCCGGGGCAGGGCCGGAGGTCACGGAGCTCCCGTCCCGCGGGAGCCGGACCGCCTACCCGCGACCGGAACGGTGGGATGCTGCCTCCCGCCCAGACCCGGACGCGGGAGGTCGTCGTGGAGCGCAGTGCGCCGGTGCCGGTCGTCCCGGTCCTCGACGACGCGGCGAGGCCGGAGACACCGCCGTCCGGGCTGACCGCGGCGGAGGTCGCCGAGCGGGTGGCCGCGGGCCGCACGAACGCCTCGACGGTGCGCACGAGCCGGACGACCGGGGAGATTGTCCGCGCCAACGTCTTCACCTTCTTCAACGGCCTCCTGACCGTGCTCTGGGTGGTGGCGGTCATGACCGGCCGCTGGCAGAACGCGCTGTTCGGCGGCGTGGTGGTCGCCAACGCAGGGATCGGCATCGTGCAGGAGCTGCGGGCGAAGCGGACGCTGGACCGGCTGGCCGTCCTCAACGCGCCCACCGCCCGCGTCGTCCGGGACGGCACCGTCACCGAGTTGCCAGTAGCCGACGTCGTCCTCGACGACCTGCTGGAGATCCGGGCCGGCGACCAGGTGCCCGCCGACGGCGTCGTCCGCTCTGCCACCGGCCTGGCCGTCGACGAGTCGCTGCTCACCGGCGAGGCCGAGCCTGTGGTCAAGGAGCCGGGCGAGGGGGTCTGGTCGGGGGCGATCGTGGTGGCCGGGCGGGCCGGCGTGCAGGCCACCGCCGTCGGGGACGACGCGTACGCCGCCCGGCTGGCCACCGAGGCGCGCCGCTTCACGACCACCTTCTCCGAGCTGGTGGCCGACACGAACCGGCTGCTCCGCTGGATCGCCGTCATCCTGGTGGTGGTGGCGCCGGCGGTGCTGTGGAGCCAGTTCCGCAGCGAGGACAACGTCGGCTGGCAGGAGGCGGTCACCGGCACCGTGGCCGCCCTGGTGGGGATGGTCCCCGAAGGTCTGGTGCTGCTCACGACCCTGGCGTTCATGGTGGCGACGGTGTCCCTGGCCCGGCGGCAGGTGCTGGTGCAGGAGCTGCCCGCGGTGGAGGGGCTGGCGCGGGTCGACGTCGTCTGCCTGGACAAGACCGGCACCCTCACCCACGGCGACGTCCGGTTCGACCGGCTGGAGCTGCTCGACGGGTGCGACGAGGCGGAGCTGCGGGGCGGGCTCGGCACGCTGGTGGCCGCCGACACCGCGAACGCGACGGCCGCGGCGCTGGCCGCCACCTTCCCGGCCGGGGGGAGGGTGGACCAGGTGGTGCCGTTCTCGTCGGTGCGCAAGTGGTCGGCGGTGCACACCGGGGACGGCGTGAGCTGGGTGCTGGGCGCCCCGGAGATGGTGCTGCCGGCTCCCGGTCCGGGCGCACCCGCGGACGCGCGCACCCGTGCGGACGAGCTCGCGGCGCAGGGCAGCCGGGTGCTGCTGCTGGCCCGGGCGACCGTCGCGCCGGTCGTCGACGGCGACGACGCCGAGCTGCCCGGCGGCCTCGTGCCCTCGGCCCTGGTGGTCATGGCCGAGCACCTGCGGGAGGACGCCGCGGAGGTGCTCGCCTACTTCACCGAGGAGGGCGTCGCGCTGACGGTGATCTCCGGGGACAACCCGCGGACGGTCGGCGCCGTGGCGGCCGCCGTCGGCGTGCCCGGGGTCACGGGCGCCGCCGACGCGGTGGACGCGCGGACCCTGCCCGACGACCCCGACGAGCTCGCGGACGTGATGGAGCGGGTCCGGGTGTTCGGCCGGGTCACCCCGCACCAGAAGCGCGCGATGGTGCAGGCGCTGCAGCGGCGCGGGCACGTCGTGGCCATGACCGGCGACGGCGTCAACGACGCGCTCGCCCTCAAGGACGCCGACATCGGCGTCGCCATGGGCAACGGCTCACCGGCCACCCGCGCCGTGGCCCAGCTCGTGCTGCTCGACGGCCGCTTCGCCCACCTGCCCGACGCGGTGGCCGAGGGGCGGCGGGTGATCGCCAACATCGAGCGGGCCGCGAACCTGTTCCTGGTCAAGAACGTCTACGCGCTGGTGATGGCGCTGATCACCGTGGTCACCCTGGCGGCCTACCCGCTCGCCCCGGTGCACCTGACGTTGATCTCCACGCTCACCATCGGCGTCCCCGGGTTCTTCCTCGCCCTGCTGCCCAACCGCCGGCGGTACGTGCCGGGCTTCCTGCGGCGGGTGCTGCGCTTCTCGCTGCCCACCGGAGTGGTGACCGGTGCGGCCGCGTACACCGGTTATGTCCTGACCCGGGAGCTCGCCGGGAGCGCGGGGGTCGACGCAGCGCGGACGACGGCGACGCTGGTCGTGCTGCTGGTGGGCCTGTGGACCGTCGTCGTCCTCGCCCGCCCGCTGTCGGTGCAGAAGGTCGGCCTGGTGGCCGTGCTCGCCGGTGCGGCGGTGCTCGTGCTGGCCGTCCCGCCGCTGGCCGAGGGGGTGTTCCTGCTCGAGCTGTCGCCGCGGGCGGTGCTGACCGCCGGCGCGGTCGGGGTGCCGGCGGCCGTGCTGGTCGAGCTCGCCGCCCGCCTCGGCGGGCTCTCCGACCAGCGGGGCTAGCCGAGCACCGCGGCCAGCGCGGCGTCCGAGGCGGCGAGCGCTTCCCGGTCGAAGGTGCTGCTGCTGGCGACCAGTTCGGCGGCGCCGGTGCGCTCGAGCAGCTCGGCCAGCCGGCTCTCCACCTGCGCGGCGGTGCCGGCGACCGCCATGGCGGCGGTCTGCTCGAGGTACTGCTGCTGGCGCGGGGTGCGGGAGGCTGCACGGACCGCGGCGACGGGTTCCAGCGGCGGGAACGCGCCCTCGGTACGGGACCGGGCCATCGCCCAGGCCTCGGGCAGCAGCAGGTCCGCGGCCTCGGCGGCGGTGTCGGCGATCAGCACGTCGAGGCTGATCGACACCCGCGGCTCCGGTTGCTGCTCGGACGGCCGGAAGTCGCGCCGGTAACCGGCCAGCGCCGCCAGCCCCGGCTCCGGATCGCCGGCGACGCCGAGGACCGGGCCGCCCACGATGACCGGCAGCCCCAGCCGGGCGGCCACCTGCAGCCCCGATCCGGTGGCCAGCACGTGCATCGGGACGGCGCTCGCGGGCTGCGGGTGCACGGTGATCTCCGCTGAGCCGGTGAGGAAGGCGCGCAGCTCGGCGAGGTCCGCGGCGAAGTCCCGCTCGGTCTCCCGCAGCGCGCGGCGCACCGGCGGGGTGAAGCCGGGGGAGCGGCCCAGCCCGAGGTCGATCCGGCCGGGCGCGAAGGCGGTCAGGGTGGCGAACTGCTCGGCGACGACGAGCGGCTGGTGGTGCGGCAGCATGACGCCGGCCGACCCGAGCCGGAGAGTCGACGTCACCGCGGCGAGCGCGGCCAGCAGCACCGCGGGCGCGGCGCCGGCGACGCCGGGCACCCCGTGGTGCTCGGCGACCCAGAACCGGCCGTAGCCCTGCCGCTCGGCGGCTCCCGCCCGGGCGAGGGTCCCGCGCAGCGCGTCCGCGTCGTCCTCGCCGGCCCGCGTGCGGGACCGGTCGAGCAGGGACAGCCGGGGTCCGGAGGGCATCACGCCCGGTCCAGCGCACGGCGGGCGGGCGCTGTTCCGGGGGTCGGCCGATCCGGCAGGCGCAGGCGCGGACCGACCACCCCCGGCGGGCGCCGGCAGCGTCAGGCCGGGTGGCTGCTCCGGTCCGTCCGGGGCAGGGCGAGCGTCGCGATCAGCCCGGCGGCCAGGACCAGGGCGCTCACCGCGAACGCCCACTGGAAGGAGGCGATGTCGGTGAGCCAGCCGGCGACCAGCGGCCCGGTGATCGCGCCCAGGTCGGCCGACATCTGGAAGACCGCGACCACGCGCCCGCCGCGCGCCGGGCTGACGTCGGCGACGAGCGCGGCCGGGGCGCTGGCGAGCAGGGCGGCGGCCAGCCCGAACACGGCCATGGACAGCAGGAACAGCCCGAGCCGGGGCGGGGCGACCAGCACCAGCATCGACGTCGTGGCGAGGGTCGAGCCGAGCAGCAGGGAGGGGCGTCGTCCCCACTCGTCGACCAGCCGGCCCGAGCGCAGCAGGGCGATCGCCTGGGCCAGCGACCCGGCCAGCAGGCCGGCACCGGCCCAGGCGACGGTGCGCCCCAGCTCCTCGGTGACGTAGAGCGGGACGAGGGAGTTGCGGACGCCGAAGAGCACCCAGCCGACGCCGAGGTTCGCGACCAGCGCGGCGATGTAGGCGCGCGACCGGAAGGCGGCGCGCAGGCCGACGGGGCCCGCGTCGAGGTCCACGCCGGGTGAGGGCCCCGTCGTCGACGCCTCGGGTGCGTTGCGCAGCAGCACCATGCCGACCGCGCCGGCCACCAGGAGGAACCCGGCGTAGAGGAAGAACGGCAGCCGCGGCGAGAGCTCGGCGAGCAGGCCGCCGGCGGCGGGGCCGGCGATGCCGCCGAGGATGAAGCCGCCCTGCCACGTGGCCGCGGCCCGGCCGCGGTGCGTCGGCGGCGCCACCCGGAACAGCAGCGAGAGTGCGGCGACGCTGAACATCGCGCTGCCCACGCCGCCCGCCGCGCGGAGCGCCAGGAAGACGGGGAAGGAGCCGGCCAGCCCGGCCGCGCCGGTGGTGACGGCGACGATCAGCAGGCCCGCGGCGAGCACCAGCCGCTCGCCGAACCGCTCGACCAGCGAGCCGCCGCCGAACGCCGAGACGAACCGGAAGAAGGCGAACGCGCTGACCGCCAGGCCGACCGCCGTGCGGCCGACGCCGAAGTCGCGGGCGAACAGCGGGATCGCCGGGGCGACGATGCCGAAACCGAGGGCGACGACGAAGGCGATGATCGCCAGGACGCCGACCTCCCGGGGCAGATCCCCGCGTCCTCCGAAGCGCACGACGGTCGATCCTGGCACGCCGCCGCGGCCCTCCTGCCGGGGGGCTCAGGCGGGTTCGGGCACCCCGCCCGGGTCGCCGCCGGGGTCGTCCGGCGTCGCCTCGATGGGCGGCGGCGGGAGCTCCTCGGGCGCGTCGGGAAGAAGTTCGGCCGGATCGTCGGGGATCGGCTGGTCGGGGTCGATCTCCCGACCCGGTTCCGGCAGCGGTGAGACCATGCCGCGAGTCAACCAGCGCGGCGTCCCCGGCGCAGTGCGGCCGGGGACGCCGCGCAGGGTGGTCAGCTCGGCCGTGCGGCCAGCACCCGCGCCGCCTCGCGCTCCGCCTCGGAGTTGGCGACGCCGGCCCGCGAGCCGGCAAGCTTCGCGCGGATGTGGCCGCCCACCGTGATCGGGGCGTACGCCGACGTCCCGTCCTCGGCGAGGCAGGTCGGCAGGGTCTCGATGACGGCGTCGATGTTGCCGTCGTGGAAGAAGGCCGCGGAGCGGCGCCGCTCGATCCGGCCGTCCACGATCGGCGGCTTGACGCGGTGCAGCGTGGACATCCACCGCTCGTTGGTCCACCGCGCCATGAGGTCACCGAGGTTGATCAGCAGCGCACCGTCGGCGGGGGAGACGTCGTGCCACCCGCCGTCGCGGCCGAGCACCTGCAGGCCCCGCACCTGGTCGGCCCACAGCACGGTCACGATGCCGTAGTCGGTGTGCTCGCCCATGCCGGTGAGGTCGCCGTCCAGCTCCAGCTCACCCGGCGGCAGCGCGTAGTTGTTCATCCGCAGCACGTCGAGGCTGTGGTCGGTGAAGCGCTCGAAGAACCCCGGGGGCAGGCCGAGCGCGTCGGCGAACATCGTGGTCAGCGTCCGGGCCACCCGGCCCGCCTCGTCGAACCAGTCCGAGACCGCCTCGCGGAAGCCCGCGGCCTCGGCCGGCCAGATGTTCTCGGGGTAGTCCTCGACGGGCAGGTCGACGCCGGGGTAGTCGGAGACGGCGGCCCCGACGTTGAACGCCTCGAAGAAGTCGTGCATCCGGTTGGACGGCGCCAGCCCCAGGCTGAGGCTCAGCGACTCCGTCTTCGGCGGGCTGTAGCCGCGGTTGATCTCCGGCGCTGTCCGGTAGGCCTTCTTGGCCTCGATGGGCAGGAAGAAGAACGCGTCGAGCGCGGCGGCGAAGGCCTCGGCGACCTCGGCCGGGACGCCGTGACCGAGGATCTGCACGAAGCCGACGGTCCGGGCGGCCTCGTCGAAGGCGCGCGCCGCGGCCCGGCGGGCCTCCACGGTGCCGGCAGGGTCGACGTAGGCGGAGATGTCGACGACGGGGACGGAGAAGTCGGTCATCGGGAGCTGTCCTCCAGGAGGTGGGGATCGGATGTCGGGGGAGGCGCATCGGGGGTCGCGGCGACCATCGCCGCGACGCGGCGGCGCAGGGACGCCTTCTCGGTCCCGTCGAGCCAGCAGGCCTCGACGGCGTTGTCGGTGAAGACCGCCAGCTGGTCGCGCCGGTAGCCGAGGGCGTGCGCGAGCACGCGGTAGTCGTGCGTGGGGTCGGTGCCGAACATCGGCGGGTCGTCCGAGTCGATGGTCACGAGCAGGCCCGCGTCGACCATCTGGCGGATCCGGCCGTGCGTGCCGTCGCCGCTGCCGGAGTAGCGGCCGATGTCCGAGCTGACCGGGGTGCAGGTGAACGGGATCCGCTCGGCGACGCAGCGCGCGGTGATCTCCGGGTCGTCGACGACGTGGTAGCCGTGGTCGACGCGGGTGCAGCCGAGCTCGTCGAGCAGGGTCAGCACGTGCGCAGGCGGCCCGGACTCGGAGTGCGCCGTCCGCCCCAGGCCGGCGCGGCCGGCCAGCCGGTAGGCCTCGACGAACCGCCCGGGTGGGCCGTTGACCTCGGCGTAGTCCAGGCCGATGCCGACGACCTCGTCGATCCGGTGCGCGATCACCTGCTCGACGAGCTCCACCGCGTCCGCGCCGCTGCGCTCGCGGTTGATGCCGACGATCAGCCGGGCGTCGATGCCGGCGTCGGCGCGGGCGTCGCGCAGCCCGGCGACGACACCGTCGAGGAGCTGCGGATAGGGCACGTCCGGGTGCCCCGGAGGGCTGAGGTGGATCTCCCGGTACAGGACGCCGTGGTCGGCGCCGCCGGCCACGAGCGACTCGTAGGTGACCCGGTGGAAGTCGTCGGCGTCCCGGATGACCGAGCCGACGACGTCGAGCACCCGGAGGAACTCGCTGAGGTCCTCGTAGCTGTCGTGGTCGTAGAGGTCGTCCGCGCCCCGGCCGAGCGGCACGCCGTGCTTGGCCGCGAGCTCGACCACCGTCTGCGGTGCCACCGTGCCGATCAGGTGGCAGTGCAGGCTGACCTTGGGCAGTGCCGCGACCATCGCGTCGACGGCCGGGTCGGCGGGCACGGGGCGGGAGTGCGGCGGGTAGCCGGGCGGCGGGCGGCGGGTGCCGGTCATGCGCGCCCGGCCTGGCCGAAGCGGCTGAGCACGGCGGCCTCGACCAGTTGCGCGATCAGGTACAGCAGCAGCGAGACCAGCGTGATCACCACGACCAGGGCCCACACCTTGCCGATCTGGGACCGACCGGCGGCCGAGATGACGGCGTACCCGATGCCCTTGCCGGTGGCCAGCCACTCGGCCAGCAGGGCCCCGGTCATCGACCCGGGGACGGCGATCCGCACGGAGGCGAACAGGGCCGGCAGGGCCGAGGGGAAGGCGACCGTGCGGAGCACCGTCATCGGCGAGCCGCCGTACACCAGCACCAGGTCGCGCATCTGCGGGCTCACCGACCGCAGCCCCACCACGATGTTGACCAGGGCCGGGAAGAGCACCACGACGGCGCTCATGACGGCGACGATCGGATAGCCGCGGCCCACGAGCAGGATGAGCATCGGCGCCAGCGCGATCAGCGGGACGGTCTGCAGGATCAGCGCCACCGGCATGACCGCGCTCTCCGCGGCCCGGTACCGGACCACGACGCCGGCCAGCACGATCGCGGCCAGCATCCCGGCCACGAAGCCGATGCCGGCGTCGAGCAGGGTCCGCCCGAGCAGCCCGGCGATCTCCGACCGCAGCTCGGCGGCGTCCTCGTCGACGAACAGGATGTCGACGACGTCCAGCGGTCCCTTCCCGACGTAGCTGGAGACGTCGAAGACCTTCAGCGCCAGCACCCACAGGCCGACGACGACGGCGAGGACCAGCACCATCGTGCCCACCGCCCGCAGGGCCGCGGCCAGCAGCGGACGACGTCCCGAGGGCGCACCGGGCGCCGCCGGGGCGCTCATCAGCAGGTCGGCGCTCATGCCGCTCCTCGGGACCAGGGGGTGACCAGGCGGGCGACGAGGGCGAACAGCCCGTAGAAGGAGCCGGCGACCAGCGCGCAGCCCAGGCCGATCGCCCAGGCGCCCTCGACGTCCACGTTCTGCTGGGCGATCTTGAGGGTGATCGCCACGCCGCGCTGCACCCCGCCGACGTACTCGCCGAGGATCGCGCCCAGGAACGCCAGGGGCGCGGCCACCCGGAGCGCGGCCAGCATCGCCGGCAGCGCCGCGATCAGCCGGACCTTGGTCAGCTGCCGGACCACACCACCGCCGAAGACCCGGACCACCTCCAGGCTCGCCGGGTCCGCCGAGCGCAGACCCAGCACGGTGCCGACGACCGTGGTGAAGAAGACCGACAGGGCGGCCAGCGCCGTGGCGGTCCCGGCGCGGGTGCCCTCCTCCGGGTTGCCGATCACGATGAACAGCACCGGCGCGATGGCGACCAGCGGCACGCAGTAGGTGATGACCGCGATCTGCATGACCAGCTGCTCGAGCGACGGCACCAGGAGGGTGACCGCGGCCAGCGCGATCGCGGCGACCGTCCCGTAGGCGAAGCCGACCGCGGCCTCCTCCAGGGTCATCCCGAAGTGGGTCGCGTAGTAGCCCCAGCCCCGGTCGACAGCGGCCCCCACGACACCCGCGGGGGAGGGGATGCGGGCGTCGGCGAGCAGGGTCAGGACGAGCAGCTGCCAGACCGCGACGACCCCCAGCACACCCAGCAGGCCGAAGCCGGCCGAGCGCAGCGAGTCGCGGCGGAGGAGGGCGGTCACTCGGCGGCCGCCCCGCCGCCGAAGAGCAGCTCGGAGGCGTGGTCGTGCAGCGCGTGGAACTCCGGCGTCCGCATGATCTCCGGGTGGCGGGGACGGGGGAGGTCGACGTCGATCACCTCGACGATCCGGCCCGGCCGCGCGCTCATCACCGCGACCTGGTCGGAGAGGAAGATCGCCTCGGAGATGCCGTGGGTGACCATCAGCGTGGTCGCCGGCTTCTCCGTCCAGATGCGCAGCAGCTCGACGTTCAGCCGCTGCCGGGTCATGTCGTCCAGCGCGCCGAAGGGCTCGTCGAGCAGCAGCACCGACGGCTTCACGACCAGCGCCCGCGCGATGGAGACGCGCTGCCGCATGCCGCCGGAGAGCTGGGCCGGCTTGGCCTTCTCGAAGCCGGAGAGCCCGACCAGGTCGATCAGCTCGGTGACCAGCGCGGGGTCGGGGCGGGTGCCGGACACCTCGAAGGGCAGCCGGATGTTGGCCTCGACCGAGCGCCAGGGGAGCAGCGCCGAGTCCTGGAAGGCGATGCCCAGGGCGTGCGCCCGGCGCAGCTCCTCCGGGGTCATGCCGTCGACGAGCGCGGTGCCCCCGGTCGGCTGCTCCAGCCCGGCGAGGATCCGCAGGATCGTGGACTTTCCGCACCCCGAGGGGCCGAGCAGCGAGGAGAAGCTGCCCTGGTCGGTGTGCAGCGTGGCGTCGGTGAGGGCCTGCACCTGCTTGCGGCCGGTGCCGAAGGACTTGGTCAGGCCCTGGAGGTGGATACCGGTGCCCCCGGCCGGCCGCGGGGCGGCCGGCCGGGAGGCCACGGTCTCGGGGAGCGAGGTCACAGGAGGAGCTCCGGTTCCGATGGGGAGGGGGAGGGGCGGTCAGGCGCCGCTGGGCACCTCGGTGAGCTCCGGCTTCTCCTCGAGCAGCTCCTCGAGCAGGGAGAGGTCGAAGAGGTCGTCGGCATCGGTGACGCCGATGTCCGCGGCGGCGAGCGTGGCGAGCACCTGCTCGATCAGCTCGTCGGTGATCGTGAGCAGCCCGTTGGCCTCGACGTCGGGGGTGACGATCAGCGTGCTCTGCACGTCGGCCTGCTCGACCTCCTTGGCCATGTCGAGGTCGAGGTCCTTGCCGTACTCCTCGACGGCGAGCCGCGCGCCCTCCTCCGGGTCGCGCAGGTAGTCCTGCCAGCCCCGGATCTCGGCCTCGAGGAACGCCTTCACGACGTCGGGGTGCTCCTCGATCATCTCCTCGGTGGTGATGATGCTCTCGGCGACGAACGGCAGGCCGTTGTCGGCGAAGGGCAGGTTGGTCACCTCGTAGCCCTCGGCCTGGACGGTGATCGACTCGTTGGTGATGTAGGCCAGGAAGCCGTCGACCTCGCCGTCGATGAGCGGCGCGGGGTCGTACTCGACCGGGACCTTCTCGACCTGGCCGGGGTCGATGCCGTTGACCTCCAGGAGGGCGTCGAACAGCGTCTCGTTGCCACCGGCCTGGACGCCGATCTTCTTGCCGACCAGGTCCTGCGGGGTGGCGATGTTCCCGCCGTCGGCCATCGACAAGATGGTGAACGGGTTCTTCTGGAACTTGGTGCCGATGATCTTGAGCGGCGCGTCCTCCTCGGCGATGACCTGCGCGGTGGAGACGGCGTTGCTCAGCCCGAAGTCGGCGTCCCCACTGGCCACGAGGGTCTCGATCGGGCCGGGACCCGGGTCCATCGTCACCGAGGAGAACCCGGCGTCGGAGTAGTGGCCGTTGGTGTCGGCGAAGTACTCGCCGGCGAACTCGGCGTTCTTGACCCAGGACAGCTGCAGGGTGATCGGGCCGAGGTCACCGTCCTCGGCCGCGCTGTCGCTCTCGTCGGAGCCGCCGCACGCCGTGAGGGCGAGGACGGCGCCGGTGACCACGGCGGTGGTGCGCAGGGCGCGGTTCAACATGTGCGTCTCCAGGTCGGGGAAGGGGCTCCTCGACGGCGCAAGCGCTCCGCCGTCTGTCGAACCGGGACGCTAGGAGCGGCGGGTTTCCGCCCTGGTGGGTCAGCGTTTCGGGCGGGTTAAAGAAACTCCCATTCCAGGCTGGAACGAGCGTCTCGCCGACATCTGCGCCCGAGCGTCGCTCAGTAGTCGACGCGCACCGGGTTGTCCCGCCAGGCCTCGAACGGCGCGGCGGCGGAGACCAGCCGCAGCTCCTCGACGGCGGTCGGCCAGGTCTGCGGGGCGGCCGCGAGCAGCTCGTAGAACGCCCGGTCGTCGAAGCCGCCGTCGGCCGCGTCGTGCCGGTTGGCGCAGAACACCACCCGGTCCAGCCGCGCCCACAGCGCCGAGGCCGCACACATGGGGCACGGCTCGCAGGAGGTGTAGAGCGTGCAGCCGGTCAGCGCGAAGACGCCGAGCTCGCGGCACGCGGTGCGGATGGCGGTGACCTCCGCGTGCGCGGTGGGGTCCAGGTCGAGGGTCACCCGGTTCACGCCGGTCGCCACGATGGCGCCGTCCCGGACGATCAGCGCCCCGAAGGGGCCGCCGCCCGCGGTGACGTTCGCGGTCGCCAGGTCGACCGCGCGCTGCAGCCACTGCTCGTCGGTCATCGGGGTTCTCCTCGGGTCAGGCGCCAGATGCGGTCGCGGCTCATGGGCAGTGCGTGCGGGCGGACGCCGACGGCGTCGCGCACCGCGTTCGCCAGGGCCGGCGCCACGGGGTTGTAGGGGGCCTCGCTCATGGACTTCGCACCGCGCGGGCCCAGGACGTCCCAGGTGTCGGCGAACAGCACCCGGGTCGGGGGGACGTCGCCGATCTGCGGGGTGCGGTAGCCGCGGAACCCGCGGGTCAGCACCTCGCCGTCGACGACGAGCACCTCCTCCTGCAGGGCCGAGCCGATCGCCTGGGCGACGCCGCCCTCCACCTGGCCGCGCAGCTGCTCCGGGTTGATCACCCGGCCTGCGTCGACGGCCTGCACCGAGTCGAGGATGCGCACCTCCCCGGTGTCCGGGTGCACCGCGACGCGGACGGCGTGCACGTTGAACGCCACCGACCGCCGGCTGCCGTCGCTGCGGCCGGTCGCGCTCAGCGGCGCCTCGAGGTGCCCGACGGCGGCCGGGCCGCCGAGGGCGTCCAGCTGCCGGCGGACCTCCTCGGCGGCGCGTTGGACCGCCAGCCCGGCGACCACCGAGCCCGTGGAGCCGAAGGCGCCGGAGTCGTAGCCCGACGTCCCGGTGTCCGAGGGCACCAGGCGCACGCGGGCGGGGGAGAGCCCGAGGGCCTCGGCGGCGAGCTGGGCGTGCACGGTGGCCGTGCCGTTGCCGAACTCGGCGGTGCCCACCTCCACGGTGACCGTGCCGTCGACCTCGAGCACGACCCGGGCCTCGGAGTAGTGCCCGCGCGGCGGGATGGTGGCGATCATCGCCAGCGCCATGCCCTCGCCGACGGTCCAGCCCTCGTCCGGTGGGCTCCCGGGCCGGCTGGCGGCCAGCGCCTCTTCGGCGAGGTCCAGGCACTGGTCGACGCCGTAGCTGCCGAACTCCAGGTCGGTCGACGGCGGCCCGTTGACCACCAGGTCGTCGCCGGGGACGACGACGTTGCGGCGCCGCAGCTCGAACGGCGACAGGTCGACCTCGCGGGCCAGCTCGTCGAGGGCGGACTCGATGCCGAACATGACCTGCCCCAGCCCGTAGCCCCGGAAGGCGCCGCTGGGCGGGTTGTTCGTGTAGACGGCCTCGGCGTCCACCCGCTTGCTCGCGCAGCGGTAGACGGCCACCGACTCGTGCACGCCGTGGAACATCACCCCGGGGCCGTGGTTGCCGTAGGCACCGGTGTCGCTGAGGACGTCGACCTGGAGCGCGGTCAGCCGTCCCTCGGCGTCGGCGCCCAGGGCCACCGACACCCGCATGGGGTGCCGCAGCGGAACGGCGGTGAACTGCTCCTCGCGGGTCAGCTCGAGCTGCACGGGCCGGAGGTCGCCGCGCTCGGCGAGCCGCAGTGCGGCCAGCGCCACGACGTCCTCGACGAGCAGCTCCTGCTTGCCGCCGAACCCGCCACCGACCCGTGCCGCGACGACCCGGACCGAGGCCGGGTCGCGGCCGAGCACGCGGGCCAGTTCGTCGCGCACCAGGAACGGCACCTGGGTGCTGGTCCGCACCACGAGCGTGCCGTCGTCGTCGAGCCACGCGCGGGCGCCGTGGGTCTCGAGCGCGGCGTGGTGGACCCGCGCGGTGGTCCAGGTGCCGCACACCGTGTGCGCGGCGGCCCGCATCCCCGCGGCGACGTCGCCGACCTCGCCGGAGGTCCGGGCGACGACGTTCCGCTCCGGCTCGGCGATCCGTGAGGCCGCGGCGTCCTTGTCCCCGTGCAGCAGCGGGGCGCCCGGCGTGCGGGCCGCCTCGGGATCGAAGACCGCCGGCAGCGGCTCGTACCGGACCTCCACCAGCTCGGCGGCCCGCGCCGCGACGGCCGCGGACTCCGCGACGACCACCGCCACCCGCTGCCCGCGGAAGCGGACGACGTCGTCGAGCAGCCGGGTGTCGTCGGGGTCCTCCAGCCGGCTCTCGTGCCGCCCGGTGGAGTACAGGACGTCGGGGGAGTCCCGCGAGGTCAGCACGAGCACGACGCCGGGCACGGCCTCGGCCCGGGTGGTGTCGATCCCGGCGATGCGGGCGTGCGCGTGGGGGGACCGCACCAGCCGCGCGTGCAGGACGCCCGCCTCGGGCAGGTCGAGGGTGAAGGGCTCCCGGCCGGTGGTCACCCGCGCCGCCGCCGGTGCGGCGACGGAGGCCCCGAACACCGGACCGCAGCTCCCATCGGTCACGTTCGCCCGGCCGGCCAGGGCGTCGCGGATCGACCGGTAGCCGGTGCACCGGCAGAGGTTGCCCTTGAAGCAGCGGTCGACGTCGGCCGCGGGGACGGTGCCGTCGTCGTCGGCCAGCGCGGTGGCGGTGACGACCCAGCCGGGTGTGCAGAAGCCGCACTGGAAGGCGGCGGCCTCGGCGAAGCGGCGCTGCACGGGCGACGGCTCCTCCGGCGTGCCCAGCCCGGCCGCCGTGGTGACCGTACGGCCGTCGGCGCGCACGGCCGGGGTGATGCAGGAATGCACGGGCACGCCGTCGAGCAGCACGCTGCAGGCGCCGCAGTCGCCGGTGTCGCAGCCCTTCTTGACCGCGGTGCCTCCGGTCTGCCGGATCCAGGTGCGCAGGCACTGCCCCGGAGCCGGCCGGCCGGTCACCTCCGTCCCGTCGAGGTTCACAGCCCTCCCTCCGTCAGCTCGGCGCAGACCTCGACCGCGAGCCGGGCGGTCTGCGCGGCCCGCCAGTCGGGGGCGCCGTGCGGGTCGGCGTACCAGCCGACGCGCGCACCGGCGGCGGCCACGGCCGCGCGGACCGCACCCTCGGACGAGCCCGGGGGAACGGTCACGACGACCGGCCGGGGCACCGAGGCGGTCAGGGTGAGGACGACGGCGTCGGGGTCGCGCCGGCCGACGACGAGCGCGGCGCTGCGGCCGTGGGCGGTCAGCGACGACCGGCGCAGCGCCGTCGGCCGGTGCAGCGTCCGGGCCGGCAGGTCGACCGCGCGGACGACCTCGCCGGGCCGCAGGCCCACCCGCTCGGGACCGAGCACGAACTCCGTCACCGGCGTCCGCCGCTCCCCGCCGTCGGGGGTCCAGATCAGCACCTCGCCCGCGAGCGCCGCGGTCAGCGCGATCATCGCGCCGGCCGGCAGCGCCAGGCAGAGGTTGCCGCCGACGGTGGCGGCGGACTGCACCTTGAACGACATGAGCAGCGCGTCGGCGCACTGCCGGGCGAGCGCGGGGGCGGGCCACGGCGCCTGCTGCGCCTGCGCCACCGTGCAGGTCGCGGCCAGCCGCAGGCCGCCGTCGGGAAGGTTCTCCCACGGCGCCCAGTCCAGGCCGGTCAGGTCGACCAGGCCGGTGACGTCGGACTGCGGCTCGGAGAACAGCCAGGTGCCGCCGGCCAGCAGCCGCTCACCCGGCCGCAGGGCCAGGCTGCCGCGGTCGGAGGCGTACCGGTGGCTCTCCACCCAGGCGAGGTCCATCACTCCACCTCCGCGAGCCGGTCGTAGGTGGCGCTGATCGCGGAGATGCGCTCCCGCCCGGCCCGCCCGGTGCGGGACAGGACGCCGTCGGCGAGCACGCCGACCAGGCTCATCGCGGCGGCGTAGGAGTCGTAGGCCAGGGCGCCCTGCACCGGGCACTGCAGCCAGACCCGGGCCGAACCCGAGTGCCCGGCGGCGGTGGGGTCCGCGACCAGCACCACGTCGGCGCCGGTCGTCGCCACCGTGGCCATGAACGCCGCGAAGCCGGCCGGCCGGCGGCGGAAGCCGACGGCGACCACGACGTCGCCGCGGCCGAGGTCGACCAGTTCCTCGCCGAGCACCTGCCCGGGCAGCGGCGCGAGCGCGACGTGCGGCCGGGCCTGCACCAGCTGCTCCCGCAGGTGCAGCGCCACCGGGTGGCTGTTCCGCCAGCCGACGACGAGCACCCGGCGGGCCGCGACCAGCAGCGCGACGGCCTCGGCCACGGCGGGCTGGAGCACCGCCGCGGCCAGGGCGGTGGCCTCGTGGCCGACGTGCGCGGCCAGGTCCGGCGGGCCCTCGACCCGTCGTGGCTCGCCCGCGGTGCGCAGCGCCCGCAGGTGCTCGCGCACCTCGTCGAAGTCGGCGAAGCCCAGCGAGCGGAACAGCCGGCTCATCGTCGCCTTCGACACCCCCGCGAGCGCCGCCAACTCGGCGGCGCGGTAGGTGGCGAGGTCGTCGAGGTGCTCGAGCAGGGTCTCGGCCGCGCGCCGCTCCTGGGCGCTCAGCGTCGGGTGGCTGCGGGCGATCCGCTGGTCGATCCGCTCGTCGGCGCGGGGCGCGGTCATGCCCGCGCCGCCACGACTGCCGCGACGCGCAGCACCGCGGCCTGCAGGGCGTCCAGCCCCCGGGCGACGTCGATCGCGCGGACGTCCTCGTCGGCGACGACGAGGTTCTGGCGCGACCCGACCGCCTTCATCTGGAGCATCACCGCCGTCGAGAACCCCGACGGCATCGCAGACCCGCTCGCAGAGACGCTCGAGCGGGCCCACCCGACCGGCTTCACCGTCGAGGAGCCGCCCGACCGCTGACCCCGCGGGCCGGCGTTCCAGCAGCGAACGACAGAACCCCCACGGTCGGCGACCGTGGGGGTTCTCTGCTGTGTCCGAGGGGGGAGTAGGACACAGAGTCACTGGCTCAAGCCATCTCACTTAGACACCGATGAGATGAGCGTGAGCATGACGACCGAGCAGAACCCGCCGCCGGAGGCGCATCACCTGGGGGTCGCTTCTCGCCTGCGGCCACCACCGGAGGCGCTTGACGAACCCGAGGTCAGTTCGCAAGACGACCCGTTCGCGCCGCTGGACGCATGGCCTGACTCTCCGCTGCCGCCACGTCCGTCCCGCTCTCCCGGCTCTGCGATCTGTGAGGCGCCTCGCCTCAGCGACGGCATGGTCTACCTGTCGCGGACCTCCACGGCACTGGGTTGGTCTCCCGGCGACGACCTGGCCATCGAGTTCGACGTCGAGCGGCGCAGAGTCGTCGTGCGGCCCGGCGCCTACCCGCTGGCCGCCTACGGCCAGGGCACGGTCGGCATGTGGTCGGGGTTGGGCAGCGACCTCGACCGACGCCGCCGGGTTCGCCTTCCCCCGCCGGCCCTGATGGCTCTGGGGGTCGCAGAGGGAGGGCTGCTGTTGGCGTTCGGTCGCCAGCTGCCGAAGGTGGCGCGGGACGCCGACGGGCAGCGCTCCGCAGTCCTGCTCATGCCCGCCCAGGACTTCCAGCCACTCCAGTGGATGGAGCAGCTCGAATGGTGAGCGCCGATGCCTGGCCGGTGGACCGCTACGTCGAGCAGGTCCGCACAGGTCTGGCGCCGACCACGGCGCGAGGGTGGTCCACCTACCTGACGCTCCTCGGCAGCGAGTTCCAGGGGCGGCGTCTGGACGAGGTCCTGACCGCGGAGCTTGAGGCCCTGGCCCGTCGCGTCCAGACCGATGCCCTGCGCAGGGCTGTCAGCCGGGACGGGCTCTCGGCTCGGGAGGGCTTCATCACCGCTGCGCGAGCGGTCTGGCGGCGAGCCATCGCCGACGACCTCACGAAACACAATCCGGCACTGGCCGTCACCAAGCCCACCCGGACGCGCGCGAGGGAACGGCGGGGACTCTCTCCGGGCGAGGTGTCGGAGCTGTGGGAGTCCATCGCCCTGCGCACCGCTGATCCGGAGCTCGGCCTGACCGTGTTGCGGCTCGCTCTGGAGACGGGCATGCGTCGCGCCGAGATGCTCGGGCTCACGGCGGCATCGCTGGAGAAGGCGAGCGGGTGCATCCGGGTGGAAACAGGAGCGAAGAACGGCTCGCACCGGCAGCAGCCGGTGACGATGACGCTGTTCGACACCCTGACGGAACTGGCGACCGCCCGGCATGGGCGCGCGCTCTCTCCGTCGGACCCGCTGCTCGTGAACCGCCGTGGGCAGCCCATCACCCGGCGCTGGTTCGAGAACACCGCTGCCCGTGTGCGCGCCGACGTCCCGGGGCTGGGGCCCGGTGGCGACCTGTGGTTCACCTGGCACCTGACTCGCCACACCGCCGGTGCCCGAATCGAACGGGCCTCCGGGTACTCCGTGGCCGCGAAGTTCCTCGGGCACACCCCGAGTGGACGGTCGGGGGTGACGGTCCTCTACACGCAGGCGACGCTCGACGAGGTCCGGCTGGCGGTCAAGAAGGTCTGGCAGGAGCCGATGGCCGGCATGTGAGAACGCGACCAGCGACTCGCCCTGAGGGCGGCTTCAGGACAGCTGGCGCTTGGACTGCTGTGCTGAAATGCGCGATGTGAGTCGGAGGCGGAGAAGAGACGGCGAAGCGAGCGAACCGCTTCGGCTCATGAGCCCTGAGCAGTACCGCGAGAAGTACGGGTTTGATCCCGTTCCTCCCGACCGGACCGCGGAGGTGTGGCCGGACGCAGCTGGATGGCCCGGCTGGGCGATGCCGTGGCCTCCTCCCACCGTCATCGTGGTGATGGCTGAGTGGTCCTCCAGCTGCCTGTGGAACCGCTCGCCAGCCCACGAGCGGAGTCGCAACTGGGATGACTACATGCTGGAGCCCGAGGTGCTAGGCGTGTCCTCCAAGCTGGCCAAGCGCCTGGAGGCCTGGAACGAACGACCCGGCGACCCCGAGTCATGGTCTGCGCCAGCATCCTGGAATCGCGACGGTCTCGTCCTTGCGCAAGCCTTGCAGAGAGAGTTCGACGCCCGCGGAATCTCGGTGGAGGTCCTGTACCACGACAACACGGATGGCCGCGAACATCCCGTACGCAACGTGCCTCGCGGCGGGGCCTGATCGACAGGCCTTGCTCCATCCGCTGCTGTCCTATAGTGCGCCGCTCCAGGCGAACGTTGCCGGACGTGGCAGTCGCCGGACGTGGCAGTAGGTGGACAGGTCGGCGAGGCTCCGGATGGTGCCAGAGCATGACTACATCGACCCCCTCACCGTTCGACGTCTTCGCCTACCAGCGCGCGCTGCGCGACTCCGGGCTGCCACCCACCGCTCGGCTCGTCGCCTTCGTCCTGTCCACCTACGCCAGCCGCGAGGACGGGTGCGCCTGGCCGTCGCAGCAGACCCTCGCTGAAGGGACAGGCTGGTCACGCCGCAGCGTGGTCTCGGCCCTGACGAAGTTGATCTCTGCTGGCTGGGTGACGCGCGTCCAGGCCGGCAAGCAGGGCCGCAGCACCAGGTACCGGCTCCACCTGCCCACGGGCGGCGGACCAAGCGGCGAGGAATCGCAAGCAGTCATCCCAGTGCGCACCTCGGCGCTGCCCAGTGCGCAACTGAGCGCCAACACGGATGTCGTCAGGTGCACAGGAACACCCTCAGGTGAACCCACACATGAAGGACCCACAGGGGGATTCCTGGCGCCTCCGGGCGACCTGCCCGAGGAGGTGTGGGCCGCTGCACGGCCGATCTTCGACGCCATCCTGGTCCGGCTACCGGACGACGTCGTCCCCCGGTTCGCCGAGGACTGGGGAACGCTGGCGAAGGCACGCAACTTCGCCTGGACGTTGACGAGCCTGACCGGGCAGAGGCCAGGCAGACGCGGGACGGGCCGCTGGTCGGCGGACGACCTGGCCGACGCCCTGACCGCCGTCCCGCTCCACGACGTAGCCGCTCCTGCCCGTGCCCTGTACGCGCGTCTGATCAGGCTCTCCGAGGGGGCGTCACCGGTCCCGCATGACTTGGCTCCGGGCGTCCCCCAACCGCGTGCGGAGTGGGTGGCCCCATCCGGCGCCATGGGCGACGTGATCGCTCGCCTGGCCGACAAGCTCGCCATGCCGGAGGAGTACCGATCCGGAACGACGAGCCGGTGACCCTGTGGCGCATGCGCCCGGGCTCCGGACGGTGCACCTCATGACCACAACTACGCGACTCGTACCCACGCCCGATCCGGGCGGCTGGACCGTTCCCGATCTCCCCGAGCCCTGCCCGGTCCGCCTGCGGCTCTTCCGCATCGCCCAGGCCGTCCGTGCCCTGGGAGAAGCAGGCACGCCGCCGGCAGCCGTCGAGGTGCTCGCGGACTGGGCCCGTGGCCTCCTGCGCCAACACACCACCCTGACGTCGCACCAGCGCGCGCTGGCCGCCGAGCACCTGAATGCCGGCGCATCCATGCCCGCCGCCTTGCAGCGTGCCGCCCAGGACATCCCAGTGCAGCGATGAGCACCCGCCCACAGCCCCAGGACACCGCCGCTGCGCGACGCCAGGACTCGCTGCCCTGGACCCGCCTCTTGTCCGCGACCGCGCCCGCATCGGGGGCGAGCCCCCGACACCCCCGGCGGCCCGACGCTGCGCGACGGGGTTGGCGACCCCACCCCCGGAACTACGTAAGGGTGGGGTCGCCAACCCCGTCGCGCGTATTCATCGACTCGCTGGCGCTCGTCGCCGTTCCGTGCGCAGACGGGCCGCCTCGGGCGGGTGGCTCTGCCCACCCCAACCGCTGTGTCCCTGCTGCGCGACGGGCCTCAGCGACCGGGACCCCCTGGCAGATCCACCCGCCCGACCAGGGGCAAGCCCCTGGACCCCGGGCCGCCGTCAGCCGCCGCACCACCCCCAGCGCCGACCTCGGGCGCTCGGGGACCCCTGTGCGTCGTCGGACGCCGGCCCCCTGGGCAGCAGCCGGGCACGAGGCCCAGCGATGACCGCGCCCGGGTCCGCACAAGCTGGCCAGGGTGCGCCCGATCTCGACAGTCTTCTCGACGCTGCCCGCATCACCGCCGCGACTCGGCGGGGCCACGAGGCCGCTGCTGCGGAGGTCCTTCGCCTGCTGGCCGATGCAGACGGCGCTATGCCCTTGGATCTGCTGCTGTCCGCAGGCGCTCCCCGCGACGTGGTGGCGCACCTGATCGCCGAGGATGCCAACGACAAGAGGCGCCGCCCTCGCCTGCGTCTCGGCTACGTGGGCGACACTCCTGTGACCTGGCTCTCGAGCCAGGGATGGCAAGCGACCGGACGGGCCAGCGGGCGTGAAGTTGCGCCGACCAGCGACGGCATCGCCCATGCGATGACGCCTGCGCGGCTTGGGCAGTGGCTGGCGGCTCGCAGCCAGCCCCTGGCGGGCCACGGGATCACGGTCCGCTGCACGTACGGCGGTTCTTGTCGCCGGTGGTCGGCTGAGGTCACCGCCCGCGCCTGGGCCGCCCTCAGAACCCACGGGGACAGCGACGGAGCCGTCGGCTCGTGCACCGGCGGGGTCGTGCCGGATGGGCTCGTCTTGCTGTCCGTGCGGCAGGGAGCGGAGGGGGAGGCGCTGTACACCCGCCTCATCGGCGGCCCGCCCGCAGATGCGGACGACCTGGCCGAGACCACCTACCTGGTCGAGGCGGAGAGTTCGCTCAAGGCCAACGCCCCGCTCAGGGGGAAAGTCGAGCAACTCTCCGCAGCCTGCGAGACGCTCGGCGCGGCCCGTGGGGTGCTGTGGATCGTCCGGACCCGTGACGTGGCGCGGCGACTGCGGGACCTCGGCGTCGACGACGTGCGACGTCCTGCGCACTTCCTTGTGCCCGCTCGGGACCTCGGGATGGACGGCGAGGACATCGGCCCCGTGCGCCGGCCCTGGTGGGCACTCAGCGTTCCTCCGGACCCGCCCCCGTCCTGATGCAACCTCTGGCCCTCGTCGTCAGGCAGGCCGTCCGCCCCACTGCGCGGACGGTGCTCTCCGGTGTGGCGAGCCTGCCAATGCGATCAGCGACGCGGCGCCTTGACCACGTCCGTCACGAGGTCCACGAACGCCGATGTGTCCAGGAAGTAGTTCGGATACGCGCGACGGAGAGCCGCCATCGAACTCACTGCCACGAGCACGACATCGCGGTTTTCCTCTGCTTCGCCTTCGAGAGACCCGTAGGCCTCCTCGGCTGCTGCTGCGTTCGCGTACGTGCGGACGCTGAGCTTTCCAGCGGGGATGTCGAGGTCAAGGAGGAAGTGGCGATCGTCCTTGCGGACGACCTCTTCTTCCAGAACGAGAACCGTCCGCCCGTAAGCGGTGAGGCGCTGGGCGACCTTCAGCGTCCTGGCCAACGTCCGCAGTTCGTCGCGGCGTTCGGACATTGTCGTCGGCGTGCCTGGCACCAGCGGCTGCCCCTCACGGTGAGCGATCTCCGCGCCCATCAAGGCGAAGAAGCGCAACCACTCCGGGTCGCCGACGTTCGACTTCAGCGCCTGCTTGGTGAAGGTGTCCACCGTCTCCAGGGCAGTCGCCCAGGCGTGCTGCATCTTGGTGCGCAGTTGGACCTCGACGCGCAGTCCCCTCCAGACCTTCTGCTGCCCCTGTCCCTGGTAGTTGACGACGACGTGAACGCCTCGGTAGCCGTCCGACTTCGGCTCGGTGATGTAGTCGTCGTGGCGACCGATGAGGTTCCGGCTGCGGCTCTTGCCTGAGACGTAGAAGTCCTCGATGGCGCGCACCTCGTCGATGCTCTCCACGACGGCTCGGCAACCACCGATGTCATGCATGCGGGGAAGGTCCATCTTCTCGAAGCGTTCCAGCTTCCTGACGATGGACGGCAGTCGCTTTGTCCGCTGCGCGACTACTGGGTCGCCCGACGAAAACCGGCGCACCTTGTTGCGGAGATCAATCTGCACGCTGTTGAGCGGGAACCCGTGAGCGGACCGCCAGTTGTTGATGACGGTGCGCGCTGCCTCGCGGTCCGCTGGGCTGATCGCCGGGTCGATGAAATCGCGCCCAGCACGGCGCACCTGCTCCCGGGAGAACTGCGGCTCAACCCACGTCACTCGCTGACCATAGGCGGGACCGCTGACGCGACCGGCCACCAGATGATGGCGCGCCCTGGGATGCTCCCGCCGTGCTGCTGACCTCTTCCGACGGTGCGAGCGTCGAGCTCCGCCCGACCCGCTACCAGTTCCCCGCCGCACCGAGTGAGCTGGGCGACTGGGACGCGAACTGGCTGGAGATCCACGGGCGCGTGCGGACGGCGGCGGGGGAGTCCTGGAGGTTCGACGACCCGTGCCTCACCACGTGGGAGGCGCGGCAGCTCGGGGACTGGCTCCGGGCGGCTGCTGACGGGCGTGTCCCGGTGATCGAAGCGCCGACCGAGGACTCGGAGGATCTGCTGACCTTCACGGAGCCCGACCTGGGGTTCAGCGTCGGTGCCCGAGAGGGCGACTCCCTCGTCGTGCGTGTCCACCTGTCCCTCGAATCGGTGGCGGATCGACCGGGGGTGGGGGAGGAGGCGCCCTACGACTTCTACGGCTACAGCGTGCCGCTCCAGCTCGGGCGCGAGGAGTTGCTCGCCGCCGCACGGGCGTGGGACGAGGACAACGGGCCGTTCCCCGAGCGGTAGACGCTCGGCACCAGCCAGGGCTGGCGGCACGACCCATCAACGACGACAGGGCGCCCACGACGTGGGCGCCCTGTACGTTCGGAACTGGCGTGAGCCAGTGATCTTGTGTCCGAGGGGGGACTTGAACCCCCACGCCCGATAAAGGGCACTAGCACCTCAAGCTAGCGCGTCTGCCATTCCGCCACCCGGACGAGTGCGGGGCAAGACTACCGGAACGGATCGCGCCTCCGAAGCACCCCCCGCCGGTCAGCCCCCGGCGACCGACACCCGGCCGCGCCCGGCCCGCTTGGCGTCGTAGAGGGCGGCGTCGGCGGCGGTGTAGAGCCCGCGCCGATCGGTCGAGTGCTGCGGCACGTGCGCCACCCCGACGCTGATCGACAGCGCCAGCAGCCGGCCGTCGAGCAGCGTCATGGGTGAGGAGCGCACCGCGTCGAGCAGGTCCTCGGCCCGCTGCACCGCGGTGTCCCGGCCGCACCCGGGCATGAGGACGGCGAGCTCGTCGCCACCCAGCCGCGACAGGACGGCGTCCTCCGCGCGGACCCGGCTGCGCAGCACCGCCGCGAGGTGCACCAGGACGTCGTCGCCGACCGGGTGGCCGTGGCTGTCGTTGATCGTCTTGAACGCGTCCACGTCGATGAGCACCAGCGCCGTCCCGCCGGGCACCGGGCGGGTCATGGTCCCGGCCAGCGCGTGGTCGAACGCCCGGCGGGTGGCCAGGCCGGTCAGGGAGTCGACGGTGAGCTGCTCCTGCAGGGCCTCGACCAGCCGCTCCTGCATGCGGATGCTGCGTGTGAGCATGGCGGCCATGACGGCGAGCACGGCGCCGAAGAACACGAAGTCGGCCAGCGCGGGACCGGCCGGCAGCAACAGGAAGAGGGTCACGCAGTCCGCGGCGAGCGCCGAGGCGGTCACGAGCACGACCGCGGGGGAGCGCAGGTGCGAGGCCGCCCACAGCACGGGGAGGGCGTAGAAGGCCTGCGAGCCCGCCGAGGTGTCCTCGGTGACCAGGTTGAGGGCGCAGATGAGCCCGACGCCGGCCAGGGAGAGCAGGGCGGCCACGGCGAAGCGGTCCAGCAGCCGGGGCGGTGCGAACCGGCAGATCGCCGCCGCGACGGCCAGGACGAGGACGACGACCTTGTGCAGCACCGAGTCGAACGACTCGGACCCCGCGAACCGGAAGAGCGGCAGGACGGCGAGCACCACGGCGCTCGCCGCCAGCATCAGCGCAGCGCTGTGCGCCGATGCCCGGGGATCGCGTGCCCGGAGTGCTGTCGCCATGCCCACAGGTGGTCTTCGGCAGTTCCGGCGCGGCGGTTGAGTTCCGGCTCACCCCGAGGGAGGAGCCGGGCCGGTGGCACCATCTGCCCATGACCGACGACGCGCTGACGCCCCTGGCCCACGCCCAGGACGAGGTGGCCGAACTGCTCTCGGACCTCATCCGCATCGACACGACCAACACCGGCGCCACCGCCACGAGCGCCGGCGAGCGCGTCGCCGCCGAGTGGGTGGCCGGCAAGCTCGACGAGGTCGGCATCCCGTCGGTGATCCACGAGTCCGAGCGGGGGAGGGCCAGCCTCGTCGCCCGCATCCCGGGGGCCGACCGCAGCCGTCCGGCGCTGCTCGTGCACGGGCACCTCGACGTCGTCCCCGCGGACCCGGCGGAGTGGAGCGTGCACCCCTTCTCCGGCGAGGAGCGGGACGGCTACATCTGGGGCAGGGGCGCGGTCGACATGAAGGACATGGACGCGATGGTGCTCGCGCTGGTCCGCGACTGGGCCCGCACCGGCGTCCAGCCCGACCGCGACATCGTGCTGGCCTTCGTCGCCGACGAGGAGGCCGGCGGCAAGCTCGGCGCCCACTACCTGGTCGACGAGCACCCCGACCTGCTCGAGGGCTGCACCGAGGCGATCAGCGAGGTCGGCGGCTTCAGCATCACCGTCCGCGACGACCTGCGCCTCTACCTCGTGCAGACCGCCGAGAAGGGCCTGGCCTGGATGCGGCTCACCGCCGCGGGGCGGCCCGGCCACGGCTCGTTCGTGCACGACGACAACGCCGTCACCCGGCTCTGCGAGGCGGTCGCCCGGATCGGCGCGCACCGCTTCCCGCTCACCCTCACCCCGCCGATGCGGCAGTTCCTCGCCGCGGTGGAGGACGCGTACGGCATCGAGATCGACCCGGCCGAGCCCGAGCTCGCCCTGGCGCGTTTGGGCAGCATCAGCCGGATGATCGGCGCGGCGCTGCGCAACACCGCCAACCCCACGATGCTCGACGCCGGCTACAAGGCCAACGTCATCCCCGGGACCGCGAGCGCCACCGTCGACGGCCGCTTCCTCTACGGCGAGGAGGAGGAGTTCGAGCGCCAGCTCGCCGCGCTGATCGGCGAGGGCGTGCAGCGCGAGTGGCTGGTCCACGACCAGGCCGTGGAGACGACGTTCGACGGCCCGCTGGTCGACCAGATGGTCACCGCACTCAAGGCCGAGGACGACGGCGCGCGCCCGGTGCCGTTCACGATGAGCGGCGGCACCGACGCGAAGAGCTTCCAGCGCCTCGGCATGCGCTGCTTCGGGTTCTCCCCGCTGCGGCTGCCCGCCGACCTGGACTTCGCCTCGCTCTTCCACGGCATCGACGAGCGGGTGCCGGTCGAGTCGCTGAAGTTCGGCGTCCGGGTGCTCGACCGCTTCCTGCGGTCGGCATGATGCAGGGGTGACCTCCACCACCCCTGCACCCAAGCCCGGTTCCGTCGCGCTCATCACAGGGGGCACGGGTGGCTTCGGCCGCGCGCTCGCCACCAAGCTGAAGGCGCTCGACGTCACCGTCGTCCTCGCCGACCTCGACAGCGAGCGCAACCGGCAGGTCGCCGCTGACCTCGGCTGCCCCTTCGTCGTCCTCGACGTCTCCGACCGCGCGGCCAACGCCGCCGTCGTCGCCCAGGTCGAGGCCGAGCACGGCCGGCTGGACGCCGCGTTCCTCAACGCCGGCATCGCCGGCAAGTCCCGCCAGGCCCTGGACGTCGACGAGTTCCTGAAGGTCGTGGAGATCGACCTGTTCGGCGTCGTCTACGGCACCGAGGCCGCCCTGCCGGCGCTGCGCCGGGCCGGCGGCGGCTCGATCGTCGTGACCGCCTCCCTGGCCGGCCTCGCGCCGCTGGCCACCGACCCGGGCTACAGCGTCGCCAAGGGCGGGGCGATCACCTTCGTCCGCTCCATGGCCGCTCGGGTGATCAGCGAGAACATCACCATGACCGCCATCTGCCCCGGGTTCGCCGACACCGCGATCATCGACGGCATCCGCGACACCTTCATCGAGAACGGCTTCCCGATCCTGTCCGCCGAGGAGGTCGCCGACGCGATGATCGCGGCGTGGACCTCGGGCGAGCCGGGCGGGGCCTACATCGTCCAGCCGGGCATCGGCGCGGTGCCCTACAAGTTCAAGGGCGTGCCAGCGGCGCGCACCGCCAGCGGCGAGACCGCCGGCGTCCCCAGCGCGCTGAAGCCGGGATCCGCGACCTGATCAGGCCGGAGAGCCGCCGCCGGCGTCGTCCTGGGAGCAGGCGAACAGGAACGCCGGCGGCACGTTCCACGGCGTGATCCGCCAGCGCACCGAGCGGAACCGGCGGCGGAGCTCGCCCATGAGCAGCGGCGAGTACTGGATGAGCACCATGACGCCCTGCGGCGTCAGCAGCCCGGGGAGCGCGTCGAGGATCCGCTGCCGGAGCTTGCCGTCCAGCGAGGTGAAGGGGATGGCCGACACGAGCACGTCGGCCCGCTGCCCGTCCAGGTAGGCGGCGACGTTCTCGGCCGAGTCGGTGACGACCTGCAGCCGGTCGTCACCGGCGTAGCGCTTCTCGAGCAGCGCGGACAGCTTGGCGTCGATCTCGACGGCCACCAGCCGGGCGCCCGGCCGCAGCCTGGCCAGGATCTCGCCGGTCTGCACACCGGTGCCGGCGCCGAGCTCGACCACCAGGTCGGCGGCAGGGACGTCGGCGAGGTCGAGCATGTCCCGCACTGCCGTGCGCGACGTGGGCAGCACCGCGCCCATCTGGCGCGGGTGCGCGACGAAGGCTGCGAAGAATCGCAGTGGGTCCGTCAGGTGCTGTCTCATGCTGTCCTCGCGGTTCGGCCGACGTGGTCGCCAGCACACTGTCACGACGACCGCGGGCGGGCGAACGCGACCGGGGGCAGGTGACGGCCGTCACCCCGGGTCTGGCAGGGTCGGGCCATGCGTGCATGGCGGGTCCACGAACTCGGCGATCCAGCGAAGGTCATGAGCTTCGACGAGGTCGACACCCCGACCCCGGGCGAGGGCCAGGTCCTGGTCAAGGTGCGGGCGGCCGCCCTGAACTTCCCGGACATCCTCATGGCCCAGGGGCTGTACCAGGAGAAGCCCCCGCTGCCCTACACACCGGGTGTCGAGCTGTGCGGAGAGATCGTCGGGACGGGCCAGCGGGTCATCGGCTCACCCGCCGGCGGTCCGGGCGCGTTCGCCGAGTACGCGCTGATGGACGCCGCGGCCGCCTATCCCGCGCCCGAGGCGCTCTCCGACGAGAAGGCCGCCTCGCTGTACCTCACCTACTCGACCGGGCACGTCGGCCTGCACCGCCGCGCGCACCTGCAGGCGGGGGAGTGGCTGCTGGTCCACGCCGGCGCCGGTGGCGTGGGATCGGCCGCGATCCAGCTCGGCAAGGCGGCCGGTGCGCGGGTCATCGCCACGGCCGGCGGCGCCAGCAAGACCGAGATCTGCCGCGAACTGGGCGCCGACCACGTCATCGACTACACGACCGAGGACTTCGTCCCCCTCGTCAAGGAGATCACCGGCGGGCACGGCGCCGACGTGGTCTACGACCCGGTCGGCGGCGAGGTGTTCGACAAGTCGCGCCGGTGCATCGCCTTCGAGGGCCGGTTGCTCGTCGTCGGCTTCACCAGCGGGGTCCACCCGTCGGCGCCGGCCAACCACGTGCTGGTCAAGAACTACAGCGTCGTCGGGCTGCACTGGGGCCTGTACCGCAAGCACGAGCCGGCGCTGTTCTGGCGGACGCACGAGGAGCTGCTGCGGCTCGTCGCCGACGGGCTGATCGACCCGCTGGTCGGCGACGTGCTGCCGCTGGACCAGGCGCCGCAGGCCCTGGCCCGGCTGGGCGACCGCGGCACCGTCGGCAAGGTCGTCCTCGTTCCCTGACGCCTCCGGATCAGCTCGTGCGACTCCTGGCGGCGGACTCCAGTTCGTCGACCAGCGCAGGGCCGGCGGCGTCCGCCCGCAGGCGTGCGCCGAGGGCCTGGGCCGCCTGCCGGTAGGCCGGATCGTCGATCAGCCGGCGCACCGCCGCCGCGATCCGAGGCGGGGACGCCGACCTCCGCAACCCGATGACCGCCCCGTGCCGCGCGGCGCGGACGACGTTGTCGCCCTGGTCCCGGCCCATCGGCAGGCAGAGCGCCGGCACGCCTGCGGCCAGGGCTTTCACGAGGGTGCCGTGCCCGGCGTGGGTGACCACGACCGAGGCCCGCGGGAAGAGGGCGGCGTGCGGAGCCGACCGCCGGACCTCGACCCTCGCCGTGCCGGGCACCTCCGCCGGGTCCACCGCCGGACCGGTGGTGACCACGCCGCGCACGGGCAGGGAGTCGAGCGCCGCCACGATCCGCCGCAGCGCGTCGTCCTGGCGCATCCAGGTGCTGGACAGGCCCACGACCACCAGCGGGTCGTCGCCCGCCGGCGGCTCGTACGACCCGGTCCACACCGGGTCGTCCAGCACCGGGCCCACGTAGCGGACGTTGTCGGGCAGGACAGCCGGCAGGTCGAAGGCCTGCGAGGTCAGCACGAGCACCCGTGACGCCCGGTCCCACTGGGCCCACATCCCGGGTAGCGGGTCCAGCCCGAGGTCCGACCGGGCGCTGTTCAGGGGTGCCAGGTGCCGATCCCACAACCGCTCCGCCAGGCTGGTGAGCGCCCTGTCCCGCAGCCGCCCCACGGGGCCGTGGGCCGGCGCGAGACCGCTCCCGAACGGCGGGAGGCCGGGCGCCGGTCGCGAGTAGACGTTCGAGCAGAGCGCCACCGCCGGCACGCCGGCGGATTCAGCGCCGACCAGCGCGCCGAGCAGTGGCCCGCTGGCGACGACGACGTCGGCCGGGCGCTCGTCGAGCGCCTGGCGGACGTCGGCGGCGTAGGCGGCCGCCGGCCCGGTGATGACCCGCTCGCACAGCCGCGCGAGCAGCGCGGGCGGCGTGCGGACCTCCCAGTCGCGGATGACGTCGTCCTCCCGGGCCGACGAGCGGCGGTGCGGAGCGCGGTCCCAGCTGCGGAACTCCGCGCCGGCGTCGGCGACGTCGGCAGCGAAGCTCGGCTCGCCGAGGACGGTGGCGGTGTGTCCGCGGCCCAGCGCCCGGCGGACCACGCCGAGCTCGACGGGGACGGTGCCTCCGCCGTCCCACAGGGCGAAGAGCAGGTGCACGGGCGTTCCCCCCTCGCGGCAGGACCCGGCGGCGTCGCGTCCGGGCCCGATCGGCAGGACATCCCCGTGCGAGCCCGCGGGCGGCGCTCGTCCGGGATCCAGGGTGCGCATGCACGTGCGCCCGGCCAAGACCTCCGCGCGCGACGGATCGCCCGGTCGCCGTCCTAGGCTGGGCCTCCCATGCCACCCCGCCCACTCCCGCTCCCGATCCTCCCGTCCCGGGACGGGCTGTCGGCCGACTGCAGCCACTGCGCCGGGCTGTGCTGCGTGGCGCCGGCGTTCGCCGCGTCCGCGGACTTCGCGATCGACAAGCCGGCGGGCACCCCCTGCCCGAACCTGCGGGACGACTTCCGCTGCGGCATCCACGACCGGCTGCGACCCGCGGGCTTCCCCGGCTGCACGGTCTTCGACTGCTTCGGCGCGGGCCAGCGGATCACCCAGCAGACCTTCGGTGGGCGCAGCTGGCGGGAGTCGCCGGAGCTCGCCGCCGCGCAGTTCGCGGTCATGCCGGTGATGCGGCAGTTGCACGAGGTCCTCTGGCACCTGGCCGAGGCCGCGACGCTGCCCGCCGCGGCGGCGCTGCACCCCGCCGTCGAGGACGCCCGGGCCGAGACCGAGCGCATGGCCGCGCTGGGCGCCGACGAGCTGCGCGCCCTCGACGTGGTCGCCCACCGGGCGCGGGTGGGTGCGCTGCTGCAGCAGGTGAGCGACGCCGTCCGCAGGCCCGCCGGTCCCGATCGGCGCGGTGCCGACCTCATGGGGCGCGACCTGCGCCGGGCCCGGTTGCGCGGTGCGAGCCTGCGCGGCGCCTACCTCATCGGCGCCGACCTGCGCGGCGTCGTCCTGGGCACCGCGGATCTCCTCGGCGCGGACCTGCGGGCCGCCGATCTGCGGGGGGCGGATCTCTCCGCCTGCCTGTTCCTCACCGGACCGCAGCTGGAGGCCGCCCGGGGGGACGCCGCCACGCTGCTGCCGGCCGGGTTCCGGCGCCCGCAGCACTGGGTCTAGATGACCGGGCCGGGCAGGTAGGAGAGCCGGGAGCGGCGCCGCAGGATGACCTTGCGGGTACCGTCCTGGTGCAGCTGCAGCCGGGCGAGCTCCCAGCCGCCGACGTCGGACTGCAGGCTCAGCATGGTCGCCGCCGCGGACCGGGACGTGCCCGGCGGGATCCGCAGCGGCGCGAACTCGTACTCGGCAGACGCCTCCATCGCGCCGATTGTGCCCGGCAGAGGCCCGACCGTCACGCCGTCGTGCCCTGGCACACACCGCCGGCCTGCCGGACCGGCGTCCGGACGGCAGGATGGATGCCGACCCCGACCGCATCCCCGACGGAGGACGACGTGACCGATCCCGGTACCGCGAACGACGCCGACCGCGCGGAGCAGGAGGCGCTCGTCGACCCGCCCGCGGTCTCCGTGGCCGGAGACGCCGCAGCGCCCGGCGACGCCGTGCCGGAGGCCGACGCCCTGGAGCAGCAGCTCGCCGCCCGCCCCGGTGAGACCGGCAGCCCGCTGCGTCCGGTGGGGGACCGGGAGGCGAACGAGGCAGACGTCCTGGAGCAGGCGACCGACGTCCCGGCCGACGAGGACGACATCCCCGGCTGACGCCGCCACGCCCGTCCGGGGCGAATCATGTGACGATCGTGTTGCAGGTGCCTGTCGAGAGCTGTCCTCGGGGCGCCCGAGTTCCGGATCGCCGATAGCGTGGATCGTCGGGCCGCGCACGGTGCGACCCGGCACGACGCGTCCGGCGACCCACGCCGCCGGATCCCCGGGCGAGAGGTACCTGTGACCGCACTCCGCGTCGACGGCCTGTTCAAGGTCTTCGGTCGACACCCTGCCCAGGCGGTGGACCGGCTGCGTGCCGGCGCCTCCGCCGACGACATCCGCGCCACGGGCGCCACCCCTGCGGTGATCGACGTCGGCCTGGCGATCGAGCCGGGCGAGATCTTCGTCGTGATGGGGCTGTCGGGGTCGGGGAAGTCGACCCTGCTCCGGATGCTCAACGGGCTCCTGGAGCCGACGGCGGGCACGGTGCACGTCGGGGAGGACGAGATCACCGCCCTGAGCGGCAAGCGCCTCCGCGAGGTCCGGCAGCGCCGGATCAGCATGGTCTTCCAGCACTTCGCGCTCCTGCCGCACCGCAGCGTGGTGGACAACGCCGCCTACGCCCTGGAGGTCCGCGGGGTCGACCGCCGCACCCGCCTGGCGGCGGCGACCGAGGCCCTGGCGATGGTCGGCCTCGAGGGCCAGGCGGAGAAGCGCCCCGACCAGCTCTCCGGCGGGATGCAGCAGCGCGTCGGGCTGGCGCGCGCCCTCGCCTCGGAGGCCGACGTCCTGCTCATGGACGAGGCGTTCAGCGCCCTCGACCCGCTGATCCGCCGCGAGATGCAGGACCAGCTCCTGGAGCTCCAGGCCCGGCTGGGCAAGACGATCGTCTTCATCACCCACGACCTCAACGAGGCCATGCGCCTCGGTGACCGGATCGCGATCATGCGGGACGGCCGGATCGTGCGGCTGGGCACCCCCGAGTCGATCCTCGCCGACCCGGGGGACGAGTACGTCGAGCGCTTCCTCGCCGACGTCGACCGCGCACGGGTGTTCAGCGCCGCCGACGTGATGGTCCCGGCGGCGACCGTCCTGGCCGGCAGCCCACCCGCCGATGCACTCGAGGCCCTGCGCGCGCACGGCGGTTCCGCGCTCGCGGTGGTCGACGGCGACGGCCGGCTCGTGGGCGTCGTCACCGGCGCCGACCTGCGCGCCGCCTCGGGGGACGTGGCCGCCGCCGTGCGCCCGCCCGCCGCGCGCGTGGCCGCCGGGACGTCACTGGCCGAACTGCTGGCTCCGGCCGGAGCCGGCGACGCCCCCGTCGCGGTCGTGGACGACGACGGCCGGCCCTCCGGGCTGGTCGACTCCCGGGCGGTGCTCGCCGCGCTGGCCGGCTCGGCTCCGGACGGGCGCGTGCCCGCCGACGAGCGCACCGAGGTCCTGGAGGGCTCCCGTGGCTGAGCCGACCGCCGTCCTCGCCGCCGAGGAGAGCTCGCTGCCCCGCGTGCCGGTAGGGGAGTGGATCGACACCGCGTTCGACTGGCTGAAGGACAACGTCGACCCGTTCTTCGACGCGGTCGCCACCGGCACGGAAGGTGCTGTCGAGGGCGTGACCGACGGGCTGCTGGCCTTGCCGCCGCTGCTGTTCGCCGCGATCCTCGCTCTCCTCGCGCTGTTCGTGCGGTCCGTCGTCTTCGCCGTGGGCTCGCTCGCCGGGCTGCTGCTGATCCAGAGCATGGAGCTCTGGGAGCCGGCGATGGACACCCTCGCCCTGGTGCTGGTGGCCACGCTCGTGTCGGTGGTCGTGGCGATCCCGGTCGGCATCGCCGCGGCCAAGAGTTCCCGGGTCAGCGCCGTCGTCCGCCCGGTGCTGGACCTCATGCAGACGATGCCGGCGTTCGTCTACCTGATCCCAGCGGTGACGTTCTTCAGCATCGGGCTCGTCCCCGGCGTCGTCACCACGATCATCTTCGCGCTGCCCCCGGGTGTCCGGCTGACCGAGCTCGGCATCCGCCAGGTCGACCGGGAGACCGTCGAGGCCGGACACGCGTTCGGCAGCTCGCCGTGGCAGATCCTGCGCGGCATCGAGCTGCCCCTGGCCCGGCCGACGATCATGGCCGGCGTCAACCAGGTGATCATGCTGGCGCTGTCCATGGCCGTCATCGCCGGATTCATCGGCGCCCCCGGACTCGGCCAGATCGTCGTCACCAGCATCTCCCGGCTCAACATCGGGCTCGGCTTCGAGGCCGGGCTGTCCGTGGTGATCCTGGCGATCTTCCTGGACCGGCTGACCTCCTCCTTCGGGGAGCGGCGGCGCGACGGCGGGCGGCGCTCCTGGCTGGTGCGCCGGCGGACGGCGCCGGCCGTCGGTACCCCCGTCGTCGCCCCCGAGGCCGCGACCCCGGGGATCCGGCCCACTGCGGGCGCCGGCATCTGAACTGCACGAAGCCGACCGGATGTCCTCACGGCAGCCGGCGGTCGAACACGTTCGACGGTCCGCAACGACGCGGGCCGCACCGACGAGAGGAGCACCACGTGACGGTGCAGCACCGACAGCGACGCACCCTGCGGGCGGCGGCCGGCCTGGCCGCGGTCGCCCTGGCGGCCACCGCCTGCGGAGGCGACGACGGCGGGGACGACACCACCGCCTCCGGGAACGGCAGCAGCAGCTGCGACGAGGTGACCCTTGGCTTCATCCCGTCCTGGACCGACGGCCTGAGCATGGCCTATCTCTGGCAGGACGTGCTCCAGGACAAGGGCGTCGACGTCGAGTTCGAGGAGATCGCCGACGCCGCCCCGCTGTACGCGGGCCTGGCCGGCGGCGACGTCGACGTCTACCCGTCGGCCTGGTCGGAGGTCACGCACGCCGACTACATGGACGAGTACGGCGACGACATCGAGGACCTCGGCGCCTGGTACGACGGCGCCGTGCTCACCCTCGCCGTCCCGGAGTACGTGGACATCGAGTCGATCGCCGACCTGGCCGGTCAGGCGGACCGCTTCGACGGCCGGATCGTCGGCATCGAGCCCGGCGCGGGCCTGACCCGCACCACCAAGGAGGAGGTCATGCCGACCTACGGCCTCGACGACTACCAGCTGGTCGAGTCCTCCACGACCGCCATGCTGGCCGAGCTCCAGGCGGCCATCGACAACCAGGAGGACATCGTCGTCACCCTGTGGCGTCCGTTCTGGGCCAACAGCGAGTTCCCGGTCAAGGACCTCGCGGACCCCGAGGGCGCGCTCGGGAGCACCGAGGGCCTGCACAACCTGGCTCGCACGGGCTTCTCCGACGACTGCGCGGAGGTCGCCGAGCTGATGGGCGACTTCACCCTGACCGACGAGCAGTACGGCTCGCTGGAGAACCTGGTCGTCAACGAGTACGGCGAGGGCCAGTACCCCGAGGCGATCGCCGCCTTCTTCGAGGAGAACCCGGACGTCGAGGAGACCCTGAAGGGCTGAGTCCATGTTGATCATCGGCATGTGGCCGGCGCCGCCGGCGCGGCACGCCGCCACATGCCGATGATCAACTGCCGTGCACCCGATCGGTGGACGCGCAGGTGACCGCGGTGCCCGCCGTCTCCGCGGCCGCCAGGATCGGGCCGTGACCGCGGTCCTGGCCATCCTCCTGATCCTGGTCGGTCTGCCGTTGCTGGCCTACTGGCTCGGCGGACGCGGCGTCTGGTCCCGGCTCCGGCCCGGAGCCGAGGCGGACCCCTGGCGCGATGTCGTCCGGCGCCATCGGCTGTCGTCGTCGGACGCGCCGCGGGTGGCGCACGCGGTGCCCCGGGGCCTGGCGCTCGCCGAACCCCATCTCCGGCAGGCCGCCGTCGACTGGGCGGAACGTCTCATCGAGCAGGAGTCCGTCCGCTGGCCGACGACGCGGAAGGGCCGCCTCCTGGCCGGGGCCGCCGTCCTCTGGTTCGTCGGCGTGGTGGCATTCCTGGTGCAGCGGCTGGTGACCGGCCGGCCGGAGGACGTCAACTGGGTGACGGTGGCCATCGTCGTGGGCTTCGGGATCGGGTCGGTCCACCGCCGACGCATGCTGCGCCGGACGATCGAGCTCAACCGGGACGAGCCGGCGATCGCCTGATCAGCCGGCGAGGTCCGCGGCGTACTCGGCGAGGAGCCCGGCCAGCCGGGTGCGTCGCGGGCGGACGTCGACCTCGCGGACGGCCCGCATCAGGGCCGCCCCGCTGGCGTGCACGATCGACAGGTGCTTCTGCGCACGGGTCAGCGCCGTGTAGACCAGCGGCCGCGAGAGCATCCCGCCCGCCTCGGGCGGCAGCACGACGACGACGCCGGGCCACTCCGAGCCCTGCGCCCGGTGCACGGTGATCGCCCAGCCGTGCTTGAGGTCCGACATCGCCTTGCCGGAGACGGTGACCGGCCCGGAGGCGAACGTGACGTCCAGCGTCCCGTCCCCGGTCTTCGTCACGGTGCCGACCTCGCCGTTGGCGAAGCCGATCGGCTCGAGCTCCAGGTGGTTGGCCGTGGCGACCACGCGGTCACCGGTGTCGAACCCCCAGACCGCGCCGTCGCCGGGGTTGAGCACCGCCTTGAGCGCCTTGTTCAGCTCGATCGTGCCGGCCGGCCCGCGGTGCACCGGCGTCACGACCTGGACCGCGCCCGGCTCGATGCCCAGCGCGCGCGGGATCGAGTCGGTGACCAGCTGCACGACCCGGCGGGCCGCCTCGGCCGAGCCGGTGGCGGGGACGATGACGACCTCGCGGTCGGGGGAGTCCACCGGCGGCAGCTCGCCGCCGCGCACGCCGGTGGCCAGCCGGGCGATGGCACCGCCCTCGGCCTGCCGGTAGAGCGTGGTCAGCTCGGTGACCGGTACCGCGCCGGAGTCGATCAGGTCACCGAGCACGTGCCCGGGGCCGATCGAGGGCAGCTGCGCGGGGTCGCCGACGAGCAGCAGGTGGGTGCCGTCCTGGCAGGCCTCCAGCAGCGCGGCGGTGAGCTCGACGTCGAGCATCGAGGCCTCGTCCACGACGACGACGTCGGCGTCCAGCGGCCACTCCTCGTTGCGCGCGAACCCGCCGGTCATGCCCTGTGCCCCGAGCAGCCGGTGCACCGTCACCGCCGGGTGGTCGGTGAGCTCCTCCAGCCGCTTGGCCGCCCGGCCCGTGGGTGCGGCCAGCGCCACCTCGGTGCCCTTGGTCTGCAGCAGCTTCACGATCGCGGCCACCGTGCGGCTCTTGCCGGTACCGGGGCCACCGGTGAGGAGGCTGACCCCGGCGCCGAGCACCTGCGCGACGGCCTGCTTCTGCGCCTCGTCCAGGCCCTTGGACACCGAGCGCACCGACGCGGGATCGGCGATCCGCTCGGCGGCCGCGGCCAGCCGGGCGACGTTCTCGGCGACGGCCTCCTCGGCCATCCCGTAGCGGGCCAGGGACAGCATCCGCAGCGCCGGGTCGGGTTCGGCCGGTTCGGTGTCGGGATCGCCGTCGTCCTCCGGCAGCGGGGGCTCGTGCTCGAGCACCTCGCCGCCGTCGACGGCCGCCACGATCGCCGCGGCCGGATCGGTGAAACCCTCGGCGCGCAGTGCGGCCACCACCAGGTCGGCGGGGAGGACGGTGTGCCCGTCCCGCGTCGCGGTCCGCAGCGTCAGGCCCACGATGGCCCGCCCGCGACGGCCGTCCTGCCGGTCGGCCCCCTGCAGGACGGCGATCGCCAGCCGGTCGGCGTCGGCGAGCGTCACGCCGGAGAGGCTCAGCAGCGCCCAGGGGTCGTCGCGCAGCCGGCGCGCCGCGTCGGGCCCGAGCGCGTCGGCGACGCCCGCGGCCAGCTTGGCCTGCAGCCCGGCACCGACGAGCATCTCCACCACCTCGTAGGTGGGCGCGGCGGCGAGGAAGCTGGAGAAGAGCCGGTCGGCGCGCTGCCGGCCGACCTTCGGGATCTTCTGCAGCCGGTCGGCGCTGACGTCGTCGGGTGCGGTGATGCCGGCGGCGGGGAGGTCCGCCGCCGTCCGCCGGCCCAGGCCGGGCCACAGCCCGGCCGCGCAGAAGGCGGCGAAGACCGGGTCCGCTCCGGGGGAGGAGGCCGTCGCGGTCACCGGTCCGCCCTCCGCTCGGGGTAGCCCGCCGGCGCGGCGGAGACGTCCTCGAGCGCGGTGCGGATCGCGGCGGGCAGCCGGACGCCGTCGGCGTCCAGGGAAGCTTGCAGCTGCTGCGCGGTCCGGGCGCCGACGACGGGGGCGACGACGCCGGGGCGGTCGCGGACCCACGCGAGCGCCACGCCCAGCGGGCTGGTGCCCAGGCCCTCGGCGGCGGTGATGACCGCCTCGACGATCCGGTCCGCCTTGCGCGAGCGCAGCCCGTCGATGAACGCCTGCCACTGCGGCGAGGCGCCGCGGGACTCCGACGGGGTGCTGTGCCGGTACTTGCCGGTCAGCAGCCCCCGGCCCAGCGGTGACCAGGCCAGCACGCCGAGCCCGAGCGCCTCCGCGGCGGGCACGACCTCGCGCTCGACGCCGCGCTGCAGCAGCGAGTACTCGACCTGGGTGCTCACGATCGGGGTGCGGCCGGGCCAGGCCCGCTGCCAGGTCGCGGCCTGCGCGGTCTGCCAGCCGGAGAAGTTGCTGACGCCGATGTAGCGGGCCCGCCCCGAGGAGACGGCCAGGTCGCAGGCGGCCAGCGTCTCCTCCAGCGGCGTCGCGTCGTCCCAGGCGTGCACCTGCCACAGGTCGACGTGGTCGAGCCCGAGCCGCTGCAGGGAGGCGTCCAGCGCGGCGAGCAGGTGGCCGCGGGAGGCGCCGCGGCCCATCGGGCCGGGTGCGGTGCGCCCGGCGGCCTTGGTGGCGACGAGCACCGAGTCGCGCGGGACGACGTCGGTGAGCAGGTGCCCGAGGATTCGTTCGCTCTCGCCGTCGCAGTAGACGTCGGCGGTGTCGACCAGCGTGCCGCCGGCGTCGACGAAGGCCGTGAGCTGCATCGCGGCCTCGTCCTCGTCGGTGTCCCGACCCCAGGTCATCGTGCCCAGCGCCAGGCGGCTGACGACCAGACCGCTGCGCCCGAGCGCCCGTTGTTCCACGACCGGCCAACCTACCGGCGCGAGGGCGGTGCCACGCGGGAGCACCCACAGCCTCGGAGCGGCGCGCCGGAGCGGTGCGGGGCGCCGCCTAGGGTGACCGGTCGTGTCCGACTGCCTGATCCCGACCGTCCCCTCCCTGCGCTGATGGGCTGGTTCGAAGCCGTCGTCCTGGGGATCGTCCAGGGGCTGACCGAGTTCCTGCCGATCTCCTCCAGCGCGCACCTGCGCGTCGTGGGGGAGGCGTTCGGCTGGGAGGACCCGGGTGCGGCCTTCACCGCGATCACGCAGATCGGCACCGAGGCCGCGGTCCTGCTGTACTTCCGGCACGACATCTGGCGGATCATCACCGCCTGGTTCGCCTCGCTCGGCGGGCGGCGGAAGGGCGACCCCGACGCCCGCATGGGCTGGCTGATCATCGTGGGCAGCCTGCCGATCGGGATCCTCGGCCTGCTCTTCGAGGACGACATCGAGACCACCTTCCGCGACCTGCGCATCGTGGCGACCGCGCTGATCGTCTTCTCGCTGATCCTGTTCTGGGCCGACCGGGTGGGCGCCAAGCAGCGGCAGCTCGACCAGCTCACCGTGGGCCACGGCATCGGTTTCGGGTTCGCCCAGGCGATGGCGCTCATCCCGGGCGTCTCCCGCTCCGGCGGCACGATCACCGCCGGGCTGTTCCTCGGCTACTCCCGCGCCGCGGCCGCCCGCTACTCGTTCCTGCTCGCCATCCCGGCGGTGCTGGCCTCGGGCTTCTACCAGGCCTACGACGAGCTCAGCGGTGGCGACGGCGCCGGGGTCGGGGTGTCCTGGGGGCCCACGATCCTGGCCACCGTGCTGGCGTTCGGCGTCGGCCTGACCGTCATCGCCTGGCTGCTGCGCTACTTGGACCGCGGCTCGTTCACGCCGTTCGTCGTCTACCGGATCGCCCTGGGCGTGCTGGTGCTCGTGCTGGTCTTCGCCGGCGTGCTCGACCCGGAGCCGGTCGCCTCGTCCGTCCCCTGAGCGCCGCGCCCGTAGGCTCGCGCCCGTGACCACGGTGATCCTGCTCCGGCACGGGCGGACGACGGCCAACGCCGGCGGCATCCTGGCCGGCTGGACCCCGGGTGTGCAGCTCGACGAGGCCGGGCAGGCGCAGGTCGCCGCGGTGGGGGAGCGGCTGGCGAAGGTGCCGCTCGCGGCCGTCGTCAGCAGCCCGCTGGAGCGCTGCGTGCAGACGGCGTCGGCGGTCACCGCCGGGCGCGACCTGGAGCTGCGCACCGACGACCGGCTCGGCGAGGCCCGCTACGGCGACTGGACCGGCCGCACCATCAAGGAGCTGGCCAAGGAGCCGCTCTGGAAGGTCGTCCAGCAGCACCCCTCCGCAGCGGTCTTCCCCGGCCCCGAGGGGGAGGGCCTGGCCCAGACCCAGGCCCGCGCCGTGGCCGCCGTCCGGGCGGTCAACGCCGAGCTCGGACCGGACGCCGTCTGGCTGGCCTGCAGCCACGGCGACGTCATCAAGGCGGTGCTGGCCGACGCGCTGGGCCTGCACCTGGACCAGTTCCAGCGGATCGTCGTCGACCCGGCGTCGATCTCGGTGATCACCTACACCGAGACGCGGCCCTTCGTCGCGCGCATCAACGACACCGGCGGCGACGTCTCCGCGCTCATCCCGGCGCCGAAGAAGCGCGGGCGCCGGAAGGCGTCCTCGGACGCCGTCGTGGGCGGCGGATCCGGCGCACCCGCCTGACCTGCCCGCGCCGTCGGCGAGCCCTGGCTCTGCCCGCGTAACCTGGGCGCGTGCCCCGTCAGGTCCATCTCTTCGACCGTCCGAGCCGCTTCGTCGCCGGCACCGTGGGCCAGCCAGGGGACCGCACGTTCTACCTCCAGGCGTCCGACGGCAGCGGCCGCACGGTCAGCGTCGCCCTGGAGAAGAACCAGGTCCAGGTGCTGGCCGACCGCATGGCCGAGCTGCTCGACGAGGTCGCCGGCCGCGCCGAGGCGGTCATCCCGCCCGATGCCGACGTCGACGACCTCGATCCGCTCACCCCGCCCGTGGACGAGGAGTTCCGGGTCGCCGCCATGGGGTTGGCCTGGGACGGCTCCGAGCAGGCCGTCGTCGTCGAGGCGGTGGCCGCCGGCGAGGAGCCGATCGAGGAGGACGCGATCCTCTCCGACAGCGACGAGGGCCCGGACGCGCTGCGGGTCACGATCACCCCGATGGCGGCCCGCGCGTTCATCGCGCGCGCCCGGCGGGTGATCTCGGCCGGACGCCCGTCCTGCCCGCTGTGCTCGTTGCCGCTGGACGCCACCGGCCACGTCTGCCCGCGGCAGAACGGCTACCGCCGCTGACCGGCGGCGTGCCGATGAGCGAACAGCCCGCCGAGCCGGTCACCCGGCCGCCCGCCGACGACGCCGAGGCGCTGGACCTGCTGCGCACCGGCGAGATCGACCTCGAGGGCCGGATGCTCGACGCCTCGAACGTGACCCTGGTGGGCACCATCCGGTCCGGCGACGTCGGCGGCGAGTGCGTCTACAAGCCGGTCGCGGGGGAGCGCCCGCTGTGGGACTTCCCCGACGGGACGCTCGCGGGGCGCGAGATCTCCGCGTTCCTGGTCTCCGAGGCCACCGGCTGGCGGGTCGTGCCGCCGACGGTGCTGCGCGAGGGCCCGTTCGGGCCCGGCATGGTGCAGCTCTGGATCGACGGCGACGAGGAGATCGACCTCGTCGAGTACGTGCGCCGCGACGACCCGGCGCTGCGCCGCATGGCGGTTTTCGACGCCGTCGTGAACAACGCCGACCGCAAGGGCGGCCACATCATCCCGATGCCCGACGGGCACGCGTACGGCGTCGACCACGGCATCTGCTTCTCCGTCGAGCCCAAGCTGCGCACCCTGCTCTGGCGCTGGGCGGGCCGGCCGATCCCGCTGGCCTCCCTCGAGGTGCTGGAACGGCTGGCCGAGGAGCTGCGCGGCGACCTGGGTGAGGAGCTGCACGAGCACCTGACCCGCCGCGAGGTGCGCCGCACCCAGCAGCGGGTCGCCGACCTGCTCCGCACCAAGCTGCACCCCGAGCCCAGCGGCGACTGGCCCGCCCTGCCCTGGCCGCCCTTCTGAGACAGTGTCCGGGTGGGTGACCTCGGAACGGACACGCAGGTGGAGCAGGTCGACGAGGGGCGCTTCCGGGCGATCCCGTCGCCGGAGTGGAACATCTGGGGGCCGATGGGGGGCTACATCGCCTCCTTCGCCCTCCGGGCCGTGGGTGCCACCGTGCCGGAGCACGAGCCGGCCGCGTTCTCCTGCCACTACCTCGGCGTGGCCCGCCCGGAGCCGATCGACATCGAGGTGCGCAGCGCCAAGCCCGGCCGCACGGCGGGCTCCTCGACCGTCTCGATCACCCAGGACGGGAGGCCGATCCTGAACGCGATGGTGTGGGCGGTCGCCGGTGTCGAGGGCCTCGAGCACGACGAGTCGGTGCCGCCCGCCGTCCCCGGGCCCGACGAGCTCCCGTCCCTGGACGCGCTCGGCCGCCGGGAGGGCTCCTCGACGGTGATCCCGTTCTGGAACAACATCGAGAGCCGCCCGGTGGACGCCGACGCCCTCGGGAGGCCGGACGGCCCGCGCCCCGCCGTCTGGCAGCAGTGGCTGCGGTTCCGCGAGACGCCGACCTTCGCCGACCCGTGGGTCGACGCCACCCGCTCGCTGGTCCTGGTCGACCTGCCGAGCTGGCCGGCCGCCGTTCGCCCGCACGCCTGGCAGCGGCCGGCGTTCACCGCTCCCACGCTGGACCTGAACGTCGCCTTCCACCGCCCCGCGACCGACGAGCCGTGGCTGCTCTGCGACGGCTCGGCGCCGGTGTCCACCCGGGGGATGTTCGGCTGGCGGGCGAACGTGTGGTCACCCAGCGGGAAGCTGCACGCCTCCGGTGGCGGGCAGTGCCTCTACCGGCGCCTGCCCTCCTGAGCGCCGGGGCCTGACGTGCCGCACCGCAGTCGTCTCTCCATCCTGCTGCTCGACCTGCCACCGGAGCACCACGCCGCGGGCAGCGCGTTCTGGGCGGGCGCGACCGGCCGCACGGTGCAGCCCGACCCGACGGACGCCGACTGGGCCTCGCTCGGCTCGTTCGCCGACGGCTGGCACGTGGAGGTCCAGCGGACGGGGGCGGGGACGCCGCCGCGCTGGCACGTCGACGTCGAGACCGACGACATCCCCGCCGAGGTGGCCCGGCTCGAGGCGCTCGGCGCGACGCGGCACCGGGACATGGGCAGCTTCTGGCAGTTGCTGGACCCCGCCGGTCTCGTGTTCTGCGTCGTCGGCATCCAGACCGGTGAGCAGTTCGAGCGCCACGCGGTGACCTGGCCCTGAGCCGGCGGGCTAATCCAGGTCCACGAGACCGATCATGGCCGCGGCCTGGAGGCCGTCGCCGTCGACGGTGAGCACCTCCAGCGGCACCCGCCGCCAGACGGCGAGCAGCAGGTCGCCGGCGGTGCCGGTCAGCGCCGCGATCGGGAAGGGCCTCGAGCCGGGGAACAGGGTGCGCTCGGCGTCGGCGTCGACGGCGTGGAGGACGACGGGGTGCGCGTCCGCGGGCGGCCCCCCGGGCAGCGCGCCCGGGACCATCACCTCGAGCCACTCGTCCAGCCCGTCGAGGCCGACGTCGGCCGGGATCGGGCGGACGTCGCCCAGCACCTGCTCCACGTCGACGGTGTGCACCGTGGCCTCCTGCAGCTGCCGGCGCAGCACGAAGCCGACGTCCTTCCGGGGCGCCCAGGTCCACACCCGCTCGCCGGGGTCGGCGGCCGCCAGCGCCGCCTCCAGCTCCGCGCTTCGGGCGGCGCCGTAGGCGAGCAGCTCGTCGTCGGGGTGCCGGACCGGCTCGACGTAGCTCTCGGGGCTCTCCGCGCGGGTGCGCACCACCCAGGTCCAGAAGCGCTGCACCTCGGCCAGGTGCCAGACCAGGTCCGCCAGCGACCACCCGGGGCAGCCGGGCACCCGCGCGGCCCAGCCGTGGTCCAGGACGGCGGCCGCGGCGGCGTCGGCGAAGCGGGCGTTCGTCCGGCACAGCGCCGGGAGGTAGTGGTCGATCTCCATGGCGTCCCTCCCCGTCGGGTGACCGCGCCGGACGTCCGGCCCGGCGTCGTCGGACCCGCAATCTAGGCTCGGGTCGTGCTCTCCTGGCCCGCTCCGCTCCTGCCGACCCTTCCCGGGACGGGTTCCGTGCTCAAGGTCCACGACACCGCGCGCGGCGAGGTGGTGCCCACGGCGCCGGACCGCACGGCGCGGATGTACGTCTGCGGCATCACGCCCTACGACGCCACGCACCTCGGCCACGCGGCCACCTACCTCGCGTTCGACCTGGTCAACCGGGTGTGGCGGGACGCCGGCCACGCAGTGCACTACGTCCAGAACGTCACCGACATCGACGACCCGCTGCTCGAGCGCGCGAACCGGGACGGCGAGGACTGGGTCGTCCTCGCCATGCGGGAGACGGCGCTGTTCCGCGAGGACATGACAGCGCTGCGCGTGCTGCCGCCGGAGGACTTCGTCGGAGCGGTCGAGGCGATCCCGCGGATCGTCGGCTACATCGAGGAGCTGCTCGACGAGGGCCTGGCCTACGTCCTCGACGACGGCACCGGCGACGTCTACCACGACATCTCCCAGGCGCCCGGCTTCGGCAGCGAGTCCCGCTACGACGAGGCGACCATGCTGCGCTTCTTCGCCGAGCGCGGCGGTGACCCCGACCGCGCGGGGAAGCGGCAGCCGCTGGACCCGATGCTCTGGCGCGGCGCACGCCCCGGCGAGCCGACGTGGCCCGGCCCGCGCGGCACCGCCGGCCGCCCCGGCTGGCACATCGAGTGCGCCGCGATCGCGCTGGACACCATCGGCATGGGCTTCGACGTCCAGGGCGGTGGCAGCGACCTGGTCTTCCCGCACCACGAGTACTCCGCCGTGCACGCCGAGGCGCTGACCGCGGCGGCCTCGGGGGAGAAGGGGCCCTTCGCCCGCGCCTACGTGCACGCCGCGATGATCGGGCTCGACGGCGAGAAGATGAGCAAGAGCCGCGGCAACCTGGTCTTCGTCTCCAAGCTGCGCGGCGAGGGCATCGACCCCATGGCGATCCGGCTGGCGCTGCTGTCCGGGCACTACCGGACCGACCGCGCGTGGACGCCGGCGCTGCTCCGCGAGGCGCAGGAGCGGCTGGGCACCTGGCGGCGCGCCGTCGCCCAGGACACCGGCGCCCCGGCCGGCCCGGTGCTGCACGGCCTGCGCGACCGGCTCTCCGACGACCTCGACAGCCCGGGCGCGATCGCCGTCGTCGACGCCTGGGCGGCGGCGACGATCGCGGGCACCGGCGAGCAGGAGGAGCAGGCGCCGGCGATCGTGTGCGACGCCGTCGACGCGCTGCTCGGTGTCGCGCTGCAGGACTGCTGATGACGGCCGGGCTGCCCGACGGCGTCGCCCCGTTCCGGTTCACCGACCGGGCCGCCCGCGAGCGGGCCGAGGAGCAGCTCGCCCCGGCTGCCTGCCGGGCGGCCGCCACCCGGGGCCGGGCCCGGCCCGAGCCGGAGGACCCGCTGCGGACGGCGTTCGAGCGCGACCGCGACCGGATCCTGCACGCCAAGGCCTTCCGCCGGCTCAAGCACAAGACGCAGGTCTTCCTCAATCCCGACGGCGACCACTTCGTCACCCGGTTGACCCACACGCTGCAGGTCACCCAGGTCGCCCGGTCGCTGGCCCGCGCGCTGGGGCTCAACGAGACCCTCGCCGAGGCGATCGCGCTGGCCCACGACGTCGGGCACTCGCCGTTCGGGCACATCGGGGAGGACGCGTTCGACCCCTACGTCCCCGGCGGCTGGCACCACGCCGCGCAGGGCGTGCGGATCGTCGAGGTGCTCGAGGACCTCAACCTCACCTGGGAGGTGCGGGACGGCGTCCGGGCGCACAGCTGGAAGATCAGCCCGCCGCCGTCGACCCGCGAGGCGGAGTGCGTGCGCTACGCCGACCGGATCGGCTACCTCTCCCACGACGCGCTGGACGCCGTCCGCGCGGGGGTGCTCCGCCCGCGCGACCTCCCGGCCCGCACCCGCGCCGTGTTCGGCGAGCCGGGCAGCGAGATGGTGGGCGCGATGATCGACGCCGTCGTGGCCGGCTCGCTGGCCCCCGGCGCCGAGCAGGTGGTCATGGCCCCGGAGCCGCTCGAGGCGATGCACGAGCTCCGGGCCTTCATGTTCGAGCGGGTGTACGGGTCGGAGACCGCCGCCGGGCAGAAGCACGTCGCCGTCGACGTCATCCGCCGGCTCGTCGACCACCACCTGGCCCACCCCGAGCTGCTGCCGGCGTCCTACCGGGACACCGAGGCCGACGCGGTGACCCAGGTCGTCGACTACGTCAGCGGGATGACCGACCGGTTCGCGCTGAGCACGCACGACCGCCTCTTCGACGGCGACGCGGCCTCCCGCATGCGGCCGTTGCTGCGCGACCACTGACGCTCAGGTGGGCGGGGCCGCTCGGAATCGCTCGATGAACAGCGCGTGGTCGGCCTCCGACTGCAGTATGCAGAACTCGTTGCCCTCCGGATCGGCGAGAACCGTCCACGGACCGGTCGGATTCGACCAGGAGACGAGCTCTGCCCCGAGCAACAGCGCTCGGTCCACCGCCGCCTGTCGGTCGGCAGGGCGCAGGTCCAGGTGCAGCCGGTTCTTCCCGGCCGCCTTCGGCCGGGCCCCGGGCGCGAACAGCAGGTCGACGCCCCGTCCCGAACTCGGGCCGATGCGGATCGAACGGGTGAAGCTCTCCCGGATCTCGTAGTCGAGCAACGCGCGCCAGAAGGCGGCCAGCCGTTCCGCGTCGACGCAGTCGACCGTCAGGCATGCGACATGCACACCGACGGGCTCGCTCATGCCCCGGTCCACATGGCGGGCGAGGACGAGAGCGTGCTGAGGGCTGCCACGACTACGAGGATGGCAGCCCTCAGCGAGCGGTGATCATGAGCCCGAGCCACCGCGGCGCTTGAGGTAGCGCTCGAACTCGCGGGCGATCTGCTCGCCGTTGGCCTGCGAGAGGTCGCTCTCGGTGGCCCGCTCCTCGAGCGAGCGCACGTACTCGACGACCTCCTCGTCCTCGTTGGCCATCTCGTCGACGGTCTGGACCCACTCCTCGGCCTGCTGCGGCAGCGTCCCGACCGGCACGGCGATCTCCAGGACCTCCTCGACGCGGCGCAGCAGCGCGAGCGTGGCCCGGGGCGAGGGCGGCTGCGAGACGTAGTGCGGCACGGCCGCCCAGAAGCTGATCGCCGGCAGGCCCTCCTGCACGCAGGCGTCCTGGAAGACGCCGAGGATCCCGGTCGGGCCCTCGTAGCGGGAGGTCTCCAGCCCGTAGGCCTGCGCCGACTCGTCGTCGTAGGCCGAGCCGGTGACCGGCGTCGGGCGGGTGTGCGGCGTGTCGGCCAGCAGGGCCCCCAGGGCGACGACGGTCTGCACGTCCAGCTCCTGCAGCAGCGCGATCAGCTCCGTGCAGAACGAGCGCCAGCGCATGTTGGGCTCGATACCGCGGACGAGGACGACGTCGCGCGAGCTGCCCGGGGGCCGGGCCACCGAGATCCGGGTGGTCGGCCACTCGATGCGCCGGCTCACCCCGTCGACCAGCGAGACCGTCGGCCGGTTGACCTGGAAGTCGTAGTAGTCCTCGGGGTCCAGCGCGGCCAGCGGCTTCGCGTCCCAGATCAGCTCGAGGTACTCGACGGCGCCCGTCGCGGCGTCGCCGGCGTCGTTCCAGCCCTCGAAGGCCACGACCACCACCGGGTCGGTGAGGTCGGGCAGGTCCTCGGTGCTGTCCGTCGGGTCGATCACCCCTGTCAGCCTACGTCGATCGACCGCAGCGGTCGGGCTCCGCGAAACGGGCAGCCCGAACAGGGGACGGGCCCCATCGGACGGCGCGGAAGTGAGACCATGGAGCCGACATCGGGACCGCCCAAGCCTGGGCCAACCCGCCGGGGTGCCGGAGTTCGCACGCGCAGAGCAGAGCCCGCGCCCCACAGACGAGCACACCATGGGGATCACCTGTGTCCGAGACACCCGTCCTCCGCCCCGACGCCACGGCCGAGCTGACCGCGCTGCTCGAGCAGCGCATCCTCGTGCTCGACGGCGCCATGGGGACCGCGATCCAGCGGGACCGCCCGGACGAGGCCGGCTACCGCGGCGAGCGCTTCGCGGACTGGCCGAGCGACGTCCAGGGCAACAACGACCTGCTGAGCATCACCCAGCCCGAGCTCATCGCCGACATCCACCGCGAGTACCTCGAGGCGGGTGCGGACCTGCTCGAGACGAACACCTTCAACGCCACGACGATCTCGCTGAGCGACTACGGCATGTCCGACCTCGCCTACGAGCTCAACGTGGCCTCAGCACGGCTCGCCCGCCGCGAGGCCGACGCGATGACCGCCCGCACCCCGGACAAGCCGCGCTACGTCGTCGGCGCCATCGGCCCGACCAGCCGGACGGCGTCCATCTCGCCCGACGTCAACGACCCGGGTGCCCGCAACGTCACCTTCGACCAGCTGGTCGAGGCCTACCTCGAGCAGGCGAACGGCCTGGTCGACGGCGGCTCCGACGTGCTGCTGGTCGAGACGATCTTCGACACCCTCAACGCCAAGGCGGCGATCTTCGCCCTGGAGACCTTGTTCGAGCAGCGGGGCCGCCGCTGGCCGGTGATGATCTCCGGCACGATCACCGACGCCTCCGGGCGGACGCTGTCCGGGCAGGTCACCGAGGCGTTCTGGCACTCGGTGCGGCACGTCGAGCCGCTGCTGGTCGGGCTGAACTGCGCGCTGGGCGCGAAGGAGATGCGGCCCTACATCGCCGAGATCGCCCGGATCGCCGACACGTTCGTCTCCTGCTATCCCAACGCCGGGCTGCCCAACGCCTTCGGGGAGTACGACGAGACGCCGGACGAGACCGCCGCGATCGTGGCCGAGTTCGCCGACGCCGGCTTCGTCAACCTCGTCGGTGGCTGCTGCGGCACGACGCCGGCGCACATCGCCTCGATCGCCCGCGACGTCGCCGGGAAGACGCCCCGGGTCGTCCCGGAGGTCCGGCCCGCGCTGCGGCTCTCCGGCCTGGAGCCGCTGACCGTCACCGAGGAGACGCTGTTCGTCAACGTCGGCGAGCGCACCAACATCACCGGCTCGGCGCGCTTCCGGAACCTGATCAAGGCCGGCGACTACCCGGCCGCCCTCGCCGTCGCCCGCCAGCAGGTCGAGGCCGGCGCGCAGGTCATCGACGTCAACATGGACGAGGGGATGATCGACGGCGTCGAGGCGATGGACCGCTTCACCAAGCTGATCGCCGGCGAACCCGACATCTCCCGCGTCCCGGTGATGGTCGACTCCTCCAAGTGGGAGGTCATCGAGGCCGGCCTCAAGTGCGTGCAGGGCAAGGCGATCGTCAACTCGATCTCCCTCAAGGAGGGCGAGGAGAAGTTCGTCCGCGAGGCCCGGCTGTGCCGCAAGTACGGCGCCGCCGTCGTCGTCATGGCCTTCGACGAGGACGGCCAGGCCGACAACCTGGAGCGGCGCAAGCAGATCTGCCGCCGCGCGTACGACGTGCTGACCCAGCAGGTGGGCTTCCCGGCCGAGGACATCATCTTCGACCCGAACGTCTTCGCCGTCGCCACGGGCATCGAGGAGCACGCCAACTACGGGCTGGACTTCATCGAGGCCACCCGCTGGATCAAGCAGAACCTGCCCGGCGCGCTGGTCTCCGGCGGGGTCTCGAACGTCTCCTTCTCCTTCCGCGGCAACAACCCGGTGCGCGAGGCCATCCACGCGGTGTTCCTCTTCCACGCCATCGCGGCGGGGATGGACATGGGCATCGTCAACGCCGGCGCGCTCGAGGTCTACGACGAGGTGCCGGCGCTGCTGCGCGAGCGGATCGAGGACGTCATCCTCAACCGCCGCCCCGACAGCACCGAGCGGTTGCTGGAGATCGCCGGTGACTTCGCCGGCGACGGCACCGTCAAGGAGGTCGCCACCGAGGAGTGGCGGAACCTGCCGGTGGGGGAGCGGATCACCCACGCGCTGGTCAAGGGCATCGACGGCTTCGTCGAGGACGACACCGAGGAACTGCGTGCGCTCATCAGCGAGCGCGGCGGCCGGCCGATCGAGGTCATCGAGGGCCCGCTGATGGACGGCATGAACGTCGTCGGCGACCTGTTCGGGCAGGGCAAGATGTTCCTGCCGCAGGTGGTGAAGTCGGCGCGGGTCATGAAGAAGGCCGTCGCCTACCTCATCCCGTTCATCGAGGCGGAGAAGAAGCCCGGCGACGTCGAGCGCAGCAACGGCAAGGTCGTCATGGCCACGGTGAAGGGCGACGTCCACGACATCGGAAAGAACATCGTCGGCGTCGTCCTGCAGTGCAACAACTACGACGTCGTCGACCTGGGCGTGATGGTCCCGGCGCAGAAGATCCTGGACGCCGCCAAGGCCGAGGGCGCCGACGTCATCGGTCTGTCCGGGCTGATCACGCCGTCGCTGGACGAGATGGTCAACCTCGCCTCGGAGATGGAGCGCCAGGGCTTCGAGATCCCGCTGCTCATCGGCGGGGCGACGACGTCGCGCGCGCACACCGCCGTGAAGGTGGCGCAGAAGTACCACGGGCCGGTGATCTGGGTGAAGGACGCCTCCCGGTCGGTACCGGTCGTCGCCGCCCTGCTGTCGGACGAGCAGCGCCCCAAGCTGCTGGCCGACACCGACGCCGAGTACGCCACCCTGCGCGAGCGGCACGCCGCCCGGCAGGACAGCCGCTCGCTGCTGCCGATCGCCACCGCCCGCGCCGCGGCCACCCCCGTGGACTGGACGGGCTACACGCCGCCGCGGCCGCGGATGCTGCTGCAGCAGGCCAAGGACGTGTGCGACGGACCCGCGTGCACGCTCGGCAGGGCGACCCAGTTCGTGCGGCACTTCCACGACTACCCGCTGGCGGAGCTGCGCGACTACATCGACTGGCAGCCGTTCTTCAACGCCTGGGAGATGCGCGGCCGGTTCCCCGACATCCTGCACAACCCGACGACCGGCGAGGCCGCGCGGCGGCTCTACGAGGACGCCCAGGCGATGCTCGACCGGGTCGTCGAGGAGAAGTGGCTGCGGGCCTCGGGCGTGTTCGGCCTGTTCCCGGCCAACCAGGTGGCCGGCGACGACATCGAGGTCTACACCGACGAGGCACGTGGCGAGGTGCGCACCGTGCTGCACCAGCTGCGGCAGCAGACCGAGGGCCGGGACGGCTCGCCGCGCAAGTCGCTCGCGGACTTCGTGGCCCCGAAGGAGACCGGGCTGCGGGACTACGTCGGCGCGTTCGCCGTGACCGCCGGGCTGGGCTCGGCCGAGCGGGTGTCGGCGTTCAAGAAGGAGAACGACGACTACAACGCGATCATGCTCGAGGCGCTGGCCGACCGGCTGGCGGAGGCGTTCGCCGAGCGGCTGCACGAGCGGGTCCGCAAGGAGTTCTGGGGTTACGCGACCGACGAGCGCCTGGACAACGAGTCGCTGATCTCGGAGAAGTACCAGGGCATCCGACCCGCACCCGGCTACCCCGCGTGCCCGGAGCACACCGAGAAGCAGACGATCTGGGAGCTCCTCGACGTGGAGGCGCACACCGGCATCGAGCTCACCGAGAGCATGGCCATGTGGCCGGGCGCCGCGGTGAGCGGGCTGTACTTCTCGCACCCGGACTCGCAGTACTTCGTGCTGGGCCGGGTCGGCCGCGACCAGGTCGAGGACTACGCGCAGCGCAAGGGCTGGACGGTCGACGAGGCCGAGAAGTGGCTGTCGCCGAACCTGGGCTACCGCACCGAGGACGAGTGACGGCCCTGAGGCTGGGCTAGGAGGCGATGGCCTCGGGGGCGGTCACCGCGTGCAGCGCGGCCGCCCCCCGGCCGTCGGCCTTGACGCGGTAGAGGGCCAGGTCGGCCCGGCGCATGAGCTGGGCCGCGGAGTCCCCGGCTCGACGCTCGGCGACGCCGGCCGACACGCTGACGTCGGGCACCAGCGAGCAGAGGTGCCGGACGACGCCCAGCGTCTCGGCCCCCGTCCGTCCGGGCATCAGCAGCGCGAACTCGTCCCCGCCGTGCCGGGCCAGCAGCGCTCCGGGCGGCACGGCCCGACGCCACTCCTCGGCCACCCGGCGCAGCAGGCGGTCGCCCGCCTCGTGGCCCGCCGTGTCGTTGATCTGCTTGAAGTGGTCCAGGTCCAGCAGCCCGGCCGACAGCCGCTCGCCCGAGCGTCGGGTGTGCTCGTCCAGGGCCTCGTCGAACCCCCGACGGTTCGCCAGCCCCGTCAGGGCGTCGGCCCCGGCGTCGGAGGCGCGCAGCACCAGGGTGCGGGTGACGAAGGACAGGGTCGACACGACGACGGCCAGGGCCGCGGCGCTCACGACCGGTGCATCCCCGCGGAGCACCAGCGCCGCGGTGATCCCCGTGACGGCGGTGGCGATGTGCGCGACCGCGACCCGGCGGTCGGCGAAGAAGCACGCCATCACCCCGACGAAGGTGGCGATCGAGGCGCAGACCACGGCGGTGGTCGGGTCGGGGCTCACCAGCACGACCGTGCTGATCAGCGCGCAGCCGAGCGTGACCAGGCCACCCAGGACGACCCGCGGGAACGCGCTGCCCCAGCGGAGGACCACCGCCCCGACCGCGGCGGCGACGAGGCCGGCCCCGGCGACGGCCAGGCGCCGGCCCACGTGGTCGGTGCCGCTGGACGCGGCCAGCAGCGCGGTGGTGCCACCGGCGACGAAGAAGAGGGCCAGGGTGCGCGCCATCACCCGAGGGGAGGCGAGATCCCGCACCACCGGTGCGCCCGTGGATGTGCTCACCCGGCGCTCATCGACACGGCCGCGGTGGTGCTGGAGTGCCGGCCGGGCCCGTGCCCGCGGACCTCCTCCCGTGGAGGGAGCCGGCGGCGCGGCGGCCGCCTGGAACACTGGGTTGTCAGAGCGCCGGTGCCGCCGCCGGCAGCCGGCAAGGCCGGCCGATCAGCAGAGGAAGACAGCCACCCCATGCCCAGCTCCCTCGCCGCCGTCCTCTTCGACATGGACGGCACGCTCGTCGAGACCGAGGAGTACTGGGGCGAGGCGATGTTCGAGCTCGCCGGCCAGCTGGGCGGCCGCATGTCGGCCGGGGCCCGGGCCGCGACCGTGGGCACGAGCATGGCGGTGGCGATGGGGGTGCTCTACGACGACCTCGGCGTCACCCGCACCGAAGCGCAGATGCAGGCCGACGTCGACCAGATCCTGGACGTCGTCGCGCGGAAGATGACCGAGCGGCTGATCTGGCTGCCCGGCGCCCGCGAGCTGCTCACGGCCGTGCACGCGGCGGGGCTCCGCACCGCCCTCGTGACGACGACCCCGCGCCGGCTCGCCGACCTGGTCATCGCGCACATCGAGGCGGGGTTCCCCGGCGGCGGCCCCTTCGAGGTGACCGTCTGCGGGGACGAGGTGCCGGCCCGCAAGCCCGACCCGGCGCCGTACCTGCAGGCGATGGCGGCGCTGGGCGTCGTCCCCGAGGAGTCCGTCGTCATCGAGGACTCGCTGGTGGGCGTGACCGCCGGGCTGGCCGCCGGCGCGGCGGTCCTGGGCGTGGCCGGCCTGCAGGCGGTCCCGCCGGCGCCCGGACTCGTGCAGTGCGGGTCGCTGGAGGGCATCGGGCTGCCCGAGCTCGCCGACGTCCTCGCTGCCCGCCACCCCGTGGACGCGGCGCTCCGATGAGTCCGGGCCGCCGCTGCCGTCTGATCTGCTGACGGTGGCCGGAGGGCCGCGCACGACCACGGAGGAGCTGACATGAGCGGTGACGGAACGGTCACGGGACCGGCCTCGTACTTCCCGTCCATCGAGAAGAAGTACGGGCGGCCCGTGGGGGAGTGGCTCGACCTCGTCCGCAGCTCTCCGCTGGACGGGCACATGGACGTGGTCGCCTGGCTGAAGACCGAGCACGGCCTGGGCCACGGGCACGCCAACGCTCTGGTCGCCCACGTGCGCGCCCAGGGCTGAGCGGTCAGTCGCGGTCGACGAGCGGGAGGGTCGGCCACCCGGCGGCGGCAGCGGCCTCCGTGGGGAAGGGCGGGGGAGTGCCGCCGAACGCCGGGCAGACGGCCTGGTGGTCGCACCAGCCGCACAGCCGTGACTTGTTCGGCCGGAAGTCGCCGGTGCTGACGGCGCGCTCGATCGCCGACCAGATCGCCTGCAGCGTGCGCTCGAAGCGGAGCAGCTCCTCCTCGTCCGGTGCGTAGGTCAGCGCATCGCCGTCGCCGAGGTAGATGAGCTTGAGCTGGGCGGCGACCACGCCCCGGGTGCGCCACAGCACCAGCGCGTAGAACTTCATCTGGAACAGCGCCTTGTTCTCGAACGCCTCGCGGGGCATCGAGCCGGTCTTGTAGTCGACCACCCGCAGCGCGCCGCTCGGGGCGACGTCGAGCCGGTCGACGAAGCCGCGCAGGAGCAGCCCGTCGGGCAGGGTCACCTCGACGAGCTCCTCGCGGCCCGCCGGCTCGATGCGGGTCGGGTCCTCGAGGGTGAAGTAGCGCTCGACCAGCTTCCCGGCCGAGGCCAGCCACGCGTCCACCGACTCGGGCGCGTTCACGTCGGTCTCGGCGCCCTCGCCCTGGACCGCGGCGAAGAGGTCGGCCACGCCCGGCTCGGCCCGGAGATCGGCCCACGCCGGCTCGAGCAGCTCGAGCGCGCCGGCGACCGTGCGCTGTGCCGCGGGCAGGTCGTAGAGCCGCTCGAGCACGGAGTGGACCAGCGTGCCGCGGACCATGGCGAGGCTCTTGCGCTCGGGGAGCCGGTCGATGGTGCGGAAGCGGTAGAGCAGCGGGCAGGTCTTGAAGTCGGCGGCGCGGCTCGGCGAGAGCGACGGACGACGCGGGGCCCGGTCGGGTGCCGGCTCGGCAGCGGGCCCGACGCCCTCGGCGAGGGGCGCGTTCGTCTCCACCGTGAGCGTCATGGGTCCGAGGCTAGGTCGGGGCTGCGACAGTTCCGAGCGCCCGCGCCGCACCGGGGCTGCGCTGCACCAGGGGCGCGGGTCACACCCGACCCCTCCGTACGCTCGGCGGTCGTGACCACCGAGCCCGAGCCCGACCTCGACGCCCCTGCCGAGCGACCCGAGCCGGTGCCCGGCGCGTTCGTGGCCGGCGACCGGGTGCAGCTGACCGACCCCAAGGGCCGGCTGCACACCGTCGTCCTCGAGCCCGGCAAGCAGTTCCACACCCATCGCGGCGCCATCGAGCACGACGACCTGATCGGCGCGCCCGAGGGCTCCGTCGTCCACTCCACCGCGAACACCGGCTACCTGGCGCTGCGGCCGCTCCTGGCCGACTACGTGCTCTCCATGCCGCGCGGGGCCCAGGTCATCTACCCCAAGGACGCAGCCCAGATCGTCGGCTTCGGCGACGTCGGCCCGGGCATGCGGGTCCTGGAGGCCGGTGCCGGCTCCGGGGCGCTGAGCTGCTCGCTGCTGCGGGCGGTCGGGTCCGAGGGCTCCCTGACCAGCTACGAGCGGCGCGAGGACTTCCTCGACGTCGCCCGGGGGAACGTGGGCGCGTTCTTCGGCGAGGTGCCGGCCAACTGGGACCTGCGGCTGGGCGACCTCGCCGACCACCCGGCCGACGAGGTCGTCGACCGCGTCGTCCTGGACATGCTCGAGCCCTGGGCGGTGCTGCCGACCGTGGCCGCCGCCCTGCGCCCCGGCGGCGTGCTGGTCGGCTACGTGGCGACGACGACGCAGCTGTCCACCTACGTCGAGGCGTTGCGGGCCCAGGGCGTCTGGACCGAGCCGCACCAGTGGGAGACCCTGCTCCGCCCGTGGCACGCGGTCGGTCTGGCGGTGCGCCCCGAGCACCGGATGGTGGCGCACACCGCCTTCCTGGTGACCACTCGCCGGCTCGCCGAGGGCGCCGTCGCCCCCATCCGGCAACGGCGGGCGCAGAAGTACTGAGCCGCCTCCGGGGGAGCGCAGCACCTCGCGCGAGCCGACGGCGAACTGTCGTCCCGCGTGTATAGATTTGCGTCCTGGCTCCCCCGAATGTGCGGAGGTGCGTGATGGGCCCAGGTCCGATCGATGGTCCCGACGAGTTGAAGGCGCGACGCGAACGTGACGTCGCTGCGCTGCTCACCCAGATCTCCTACCTCGAGGAGGAGATCGGTCTGCTGCGGCGCAAGGTGTCCGAGAGCCCGCGGCAGACGCGGGTGCTCGAGGAGCGGATCGCCGAGGCGGAGGGCCGCGCGGCCTTCCTGTCCGAGCGGAACGACAAGCTCTCGTCCACCCTGCGCGACGCCCGCGAGCAGCTGGTGACGCTCAAGGAGGAGGTCGACCGGCTGGGGCAGCCCCCCTCCGGGTACGGCGTCTTCCTGGAGCGCCACGAGGACGGGTCGGTCGACGTGTTCACCAGCGGCCGCAAGCTGCGGGTGACCCTCTCGCCCAACGTGGAGGGCCTCGAGCTGCGGCCCGGCCAGGAGGTCATGCTCAACGAGGCGATGAACGTCGTCGAGGCGCGCGGTTTCGAGCGCGCCGGCGACGTCGTCATGCTCAAGGAGCTGCTGGAGCCGGTCGACGGCGTCACCCAGCGGGCGCTGGTCATCGGCCACACCGACGAGGAACGCATCGTCTACCTCGCCGACTCGCTGACCGATCAGCCGCTGCGGGCGGGGGACTCCCTGCTGCTGGAGTCGAGGTCGGGCTACGTCTACGAGCGGATCCCGAAGAGCGAGGTCGAGGAGCTCGTCCTCGAAGAGGTTCCGGACATCGACTACGCGGACATCGGTGGCCTCTCGCGGCAGATCGAGCAGATCCGCGACGCCGTGGAGCTGCCGTTCCTGCACGCGGACCTGTTCCGCGAGTACCAGTTGCGTCCGCCGAAGGGGATCCTGCTCTACGGCCCGCCCGGCTGCGGCAAGACGCTGATCGCCAAGGCGGTGGCGAACTCGCTGGCCAAGAAGGTGTCGGCGCTCAAGGGGGAGGGCCAGGGGAAGTCCTACTTCCTCAACATCAAGGGCCCCGAGCTGCTCAACAAGTACGTCGGCGAGACCGAGCGGCACATCCGCCTGGTCTTCCAGCGGGCGCGCGAGAAGGCCAGCGAGGGCACCCCGGTCATCGTGTTCTTCGACGAGATGGACTCGATCTTCCGCACCCGGGGGTCGGGGGTCTCCTCCGACGTCGAGTCGACGATCGTGCCGCAGCTGCTCAGCGAGATCGACGGCGTCGAGGGCCTGGAGAACGTCATCGTCATCGGCGCCTCCAACCGGGAGGACATGATCGACCCGGCGATCCTGCGGCCGGGCCGGCTCGACGTGAAGATCAAGATCGAGCGGCCGGACGCCGAGGCGGCCCGGGACATCTTCAGCAAGTACCTGCTCCCGACGCTCCCGCTGCACCCCGACGACCTGGCCGAGCACGGCGGCAGCCGGGAGGCGACGATCGCCGGGATGATCCAGCGGACCGTCGAGCGCATGTACACCGAGGTCGAGGAGAACCGCTTCCTCGAGGTCACCTACGCCAACGGTGACAAGGAGGTCCTGTACTTCAAGGACTTCAACTCGGGCGCGATGCTGCAGAACATCGTCGACCGCGCCAAGAAGATGGCGATCAAGGAGCGGCTCGAGACCGGCACCGGGGGTCTGCGGGTCGGCCACCTGATGCAGGCCTGCGTCGACGAGTTCAAGGAGAACGAGGACCTGCCGAACACCACCAACCCCGACGACTGGGCGCGGATCTCGGGCAAGAAGGGCGAGCGGATCGTCTACATCCGCACGCTGATCAGCGGCAAGGGCAACGAGTCCGGCCGCGCGATCGACACGGCCACGAACACCGGCCAGTACCTGTAGATCCGCACGCTCGACGACGGCCCGGCCCCCGCACCCGCGGGCGCCGGGCCGTCGCCGCGCCCGGCGCGGGTGACGTCAAAGAATCTTGACATCGTGTCCGCCCCCCTTTACGTTGCTCGATGTCAAAGATGTTCGACACGAGGAGCTGGGTGTGGCGTTCGAGGAGAAGCGGGCGTGGATCATGGCGACGGTCGCGGTGATCACCTACGCCACGTACGTGGTCGTCGTCGTGGGCGGGGCCGGCGACGCGCCGCTCTCCGATGCGCCCTACGCGGCCGCTCTCCTCTGGAGCGTCGGCGCGGCGATCGCCGGCACCATCGTGCTGAACATCGCTGCGGACCTCGGCGGCCACCGCGAGGACAGGGCCACCGACCAGCGGGACCGGGAGATCCACCGCCTCGGCCAGTACGTCGGGCAGTCGTTCCTGGTGCTGGGCGGCGTCGCGGGGCTGCTCCTCGCCCTCGGCGAGCACGACCACTTCTGGATCGCGAACGCCCTCTACCTGGCGTTCTTCCTGTCCGCGATCGTCGGCTCGGTCGCCCGGATCGTCGCCTACCGGAGGGGCTTCCAGGAATGGTGAAGCCCACCAGCGTCACGAACCGCATCCGCACGCTGCGCTTCGAGCACGGCGAGATGACCCAGGCCGAGCTCGCCCGGCGGATCGGCGTCACCCGGCAGACCGTCATCGCCATCGAGCAGGGGCGCTACTCGCCGTCGCTCGAGATGGCCTTCCGCATCGCCCGGGTCTTCCGAGCGCCCTTGGACGACGTCTTCCAGTACCCCGCAACGACCGAGGAGCAGCCATGAAGGCGATCGTCCAGGACCGGTACGGCTCGGCCGACGTGCTCGAGCTCCGGGAGGTGGCCGAGCCGACCGTCGGTCCGCGGGACGTCCTGGTGAGCGTCCGGGCGGCGGGCGTGGACCGGGGCGCCTGGCACCTGATGGCCGGCGAGCCGTACGCGGTGCGGCTGGGCACGGGTCTGCGCGCCCCGCGACAGCCGGTCCGCGGCGGGGAACTGGCCGGCGTCGTCCACCGGGTGGGCGCCGAGGTGACCGGCTTCGAGCCCGGGGACGAGGTGTTCGGGAGCGGGAGCGGCACATTCGCCGAGTACGCGGCCGTGCGGCAGGACAGGCTGGCCCCCAAGCCGGCCGGCCTCACCTTTCCGGAGGCCGCCGCCGTCCCCGTGTCCGGCGTGACGGCGCTCCAGGCGCTGCGCGACCAGGCCCGCCTGCAGCGGGGGCAGCGGGTCCTCGTGATCGGGGCGAGCGGCGGCGTCGGCAGTTTCGCCGTGCAGGTGGCGAAGGCGTTCGGTGGCCACGTGACCGGGCTGTGCAGCGCGGGGAAAGTCGACGCGGTGCGGTCCTGGGGCGCCGACGAGGTGATCGACTACGCCCAGCACGACGTCACCGACGGGACGCAGCACTTCGACGTCGTCCTCGACATCGGAGGCGGCCGGCCGCTCCGCCGGCTGCGGAGGGCTCTCGCGCCACGCGGGACCCTCGTCATCGTCGGCGGTGAAGGTGGCGGCCGGTGGCTGGGCATGAGCCGGCAGCTCGGCGCGGTGCTGCTCTCTCCCTTCCTCCGGCAGCGTCTGCGCATGTTCGTCTCCGTGGTCCGGACGCCCGACCTGGTGGCGCTGTCGGAGCTGATAGAGCGGGGGGCGGTCCGACCGGTGGTCGACCGCACGTACCCGCTCGCGGAGGCGCCGGACGCCGTCCGGGAGCTCGTGGCCGGGACGGTGACGGGCAAGGTCGTGGTCACCCTCTGACACGGGGGCGGCCCGGCCGTCGCCGTCCCCGGGGGTGCCGCGCGGCCTAGGGTTGGGCCATGAGCGTGCGGCGGGTCATGGGCACCGAGGTCGAGTACGGCATCTCCGTGCCGGGGCAGCCGACGGCCAACCCGACGACGCTGTCCAGCCAGGTGGTCAACGCCTGGTCGGTGGCCGAGGCCCCGAGCCGGCGCCGTCCCCGGTGGGACTTCGAGGAGGAGTCGCCGCTGCGCGACGCCCGCGGCTTCGACCTCACCCCGGCGCAGGCGCTGGACCACAACGACCTGGACGAGGACACCGGGATGGCCAACGTCATCCTGACCAACGGCGCGCGGCTCTACGTCGACCACGCGCACCCGGAGTACTCGACGCCGGAGGTCACCACCCCGCGCGACATCGTCCTGTGGGACAAGGCGGGGGAGCGGGTCATGGCCGAGGCCACCCGCCGCGCCGCCCGGGTGCCGGGCACGAGCGCCATCCAGCTCTACAAGAACAACACCGACGGCAAGGGCGCCTCCTACGGCGCGCACGAGAACTACCTGATGGACCGCCGGACGCCGTTCGTCGACATCATCCGCGGGCTGGTGCCGTTCTTCGTGACCCGCCAGGTGTTCGCCGGCGCCGGCCGGGTGGGCATCGGCGCGGAGAGCCGCACCGCCGGCTTCCAGCTCTCCTCGCGGGCCGACTTCTTCGAGGTCGAGGTCGGCCTGGAGACGACGCTCAAGCGGCCCATCATCAACACCCGCGACGAGCCGCACGCCGACGCCGAGAAGTACCGCCGGCTGCACGTGATCATCGGCGACGCGAATCTGGCGGAGCTCTCCACCTACCTCAAGGTCGGGACGACGTCGCTCGTGCTGGCCATGATCGAGGCGCGCTTCCTGCCGAACGACCTCTCCCTCGAGGAGCCGGTGCAGGCGCTGCAGGCGATCAGCCACGACCCCTCGCTGACGCACACGATCCGGCTGCGCGACGGACGCCGCATGACCGCGCTCGAGATGCAGCAGACCTACCTGGAGCTGGCGCAGAAGTTCGTCGCCCAGCGCGGGGACGGCGACGAGCAGACCGACGACGTCCTGCGCCGGTGGGCCGAGGTGCTCGAGGACCTCGCGATCGACCCGATGCGCTGCGCCGACCGGCTGGACTGGCCGGCCAAGCTCCGGCTGCTCGAGGGGTACCGCTCCCGCGACGGGCTCTCGTGGGGCGACTCGCGGCTCAAGCTCGTCGACCTGCAGTACTCCGACGTGCGGCCGGACAAGGGGCTGTACAACCGGCTGGTGGCGCGCGGCTCGATGCAGCGGCTGCTCACCGACGACGAGGTCGAGCGGGCGGTGGTGCACGCCCCGGAGGACACCCGCGCCTACTTCCGCGGTGAGTGCCTGCGCCGATTCCCCGCCTCGGTGGCGGCGGCGTCGTGGGACTCGGTGGTCTTCGACCTCGGCCGGGAGAACCTCGTCCGCATCCCCACGATGGAGCCGCTGCGGGGCACCCGTGAGCACGTCGGTGCGTTGTTCGAGGCGTCGGCGACCGCGCAGGACCTGGTGGACACGATCACCGGCCGGTGATCTCCACAGCGTCCGTCCGCCGCCCGCCGGATGTCATCCCCGGCGGGTAGCTTCAGCGCCAGCAGCAGTTCCCACGACGGGAGGGGCAGGCCATGGCCACCAGGGACACCGGCGGGCAGAAGAAGGCGACGCAGTCGCGCGAGGAGACCGACGAGGTCGAGGCCTCGGTCGACACCGAGGGCGTCGAGCGTCGCCAGGAGATGACCGACGAGGTCGACTCGCTCCTGGACGAGATCGACGAGGTCCTCGAGTCCAACGCAGAAGACTTCGTGAGGTCGTATGTACAAAAAGGGGGGGAGTGAATAGTTTCGTACTAGCGGCGCGAAATGAGAGAGAAGTATTGCAGAGATTGCGACGCGCATCGCCCAGTCGAAATGTTCGGCAAGAATGCTCGGTCCAGGGACGGCCTCGCCTTCTACTGCCGCACGCACCTGGCTGAGCGCTCCGCGCGCACTCGGGAAGCTCGGCGTTCCAAGCCCAGAGTGCAGCGACGACCTCCGGCGGATGTGATAGTTCCGGATGGCCACAAGTGGTGCGCGGACTGCGAGGCCGTACGGCCCTTGGCCGATTTCGTCAGGACCGTCGCTTCCGCGAGCGGCTACGGGTCGTATTGCAAGCCCTGCCACAACGCTCGGGGAAAGCGCGCCCTGGAGAAGGTCGGCGGCTCACGCACCTATCACCTCCCCCGCAGATACGGCATCACGGCGGCGGAGGCCGAACACATGCTCCGTCAGCAGAACGGCGTCTGCGCCATCTGCCGGGTCGCCCCAGCGGCGCACGTCGATCACGATCATTCAACCGGCCGGGTCCGAGCCTTGCTCTGCTTCAACTGCAACGGCGGTCTGGGGCAGTTCCGCGACGATCCGTTCGTGCTGCAGATGGCCGTGTTCTACGTCCAGCACCACAACGAGCGTCAGGCCATGTCGCGGCTGATCGAGGCGTCGGCCGACGAGGCGGACACGGCCAGCCGCCCGGGGGAGCCGCCGGTAGGGTCGCAGCGACGCCCGGGCGCGCGCGGTACCAGCACGCGGAGCACCGGGCGGACCAGCGGTGCACGCCGGCGCGAGCAGGCGGGAGAGGGAGATGCGTGAGCGATCAGTCAGCCACCCGGAGCGGGTTCCCGCCCGCCTACCTGGACCGGGTGGGCTCCTCGTTCACCGACTTCCTCGCCACCGCGGCGCCTGATCTCCTGCCCGGCCGCCGGCCCGTCCCGACCATGCCCGTGGGAGACCTCGCGCCGCACGGCACGACGATCGTCGCCGTCACCTACGACGGCGGCGTGCTCATGGGCGGCGACCGGCGCGCCACCATGGGCAACCTGATCAGCTCGCGCGACATCGAGAAGGTCTACCCCGCCGACTCCTACAGCGTCATCGGCATCGCGGGCGCGGCCGGGATCGCCATCGAGATGGTGAAGCTTTACCAGGTCGAGCTGGAGCACTACGAGAAGATCGAGGGCCTCACGATGTCCCTCGACGGCAAGGCCAACCGCCTCGCCGCGATGATCCGGGGCAACCTGGGTGCGGCGATGCAGGGCCTCGCCGTCGTCCCGCTGTTCGCCGGCTTCGACCTCGACGCCGCGCCGGGCACCGCGCCCGGCCGCATCTTCAGCTATGACGTCACCGGCGGGAACTACGAGGAGCGCGGCTACGCCGCCGTCGGCTCCGGCTCGCTGTTCGCCAAGAACTCGCTCAAGAAGACCTGGCGGCAGGGCCTGCCGGCCGACGACGCCACCCGCACCGTCGTCGAATCCCTCTACGACGCCGCCGACGACGACTCCGCGACCGGCGGCCCCGACCCGGTGCGCCGGCTCTACCCGATCGTCTACCGGGTCGACGCCGAGGGCGCCGTCCGGCTCACCGACGCCGAGATCGCCGCCGTCGCCGACACGATCGTCACCGAGCGGGCCGACGCCGACCGCCGGAACACCGAGCGGGGGGCCTGACCATGACCATGCCGTACTACGCCTCCGCCGAGCAGGTCATGCGGGACCGCTCGGAGTACGCCCGCAAGGGCATCTCCCGCGGCCGCAGCGTCGCCGTCGTCACCTACGCCGACGGCGTGCTGTTCATCGCCGAGAACCCCAGCTCCACGCTGCACAAGGTCGGCGAGATCTACGACCGGATCGGTTTCGCCGCCGTCGGCCGGTACAGCGAGTTCGAGAGCCTGCGGGTCGCCGGGGTCCGCCTGGCCGACGTCCGCGGCTACTCCTACAACCGCCGCGACGTCACCGGCCGGGTGATCGCCAACGCCTACGCCCAGACCCTCGGCGCGATCTTCACCGAGCAGATGAAGCCCTACGAGGTCGAGCTGTGCGTCGCCGAGGTCGGCGACCGCCCCGAGACCGACCAGCTCTACCGGCTCACCTTCGACGGCTCGGTCGTCGACGAGCCGGACTTCGTCGTCATGGGCGGGCAGGCCGAGGCCGTCACCGGCCACCTGAGGGAGCACTTCCTGCCGGGCATGGGCCTGTCGGACGCGCTGCAGGTCGGCGTCCGGGCGCTGTCCGCGGTCAGCCCGGTGACCGCGGGAGCCGCCCACGGCGGCCCGTCGCAGCTCACCGCCGCCCAGCTGGAGGTCGCCGTCCTCGACCGGCGCCGTCCCAAGCGGGCCTTCCGCCGGATCACCGGCTCGGCGCTGCGCACCCTGCTCGGCGACGAGCCCACCCCGGACGCCGTCGACGACGCCCCGGCCACCAGCGCCCACGCCCCCAGCGTGCCGGAGCCGGGTACGCCCGCCGGCCTCGGCGACCCGGCCAACCCCGACACCGCCGGCGGCGCAGGATTCGACGCCCACGACGAGGACGGCGGGGAGGCCTGACCGGAGCGCGCGTGCGCGTGGAGGCGACTCCGGTCGCATCCGGCGCCTAGGCTCGGATCGTGGACCGACGGATCTTCGGGATCGAGACCGAGTACGGCGTCACGTGCACCTTCAAGGGGCAGCGGCGGCTGTCCCCGGACGAGGTCGCCCGCTACCTGTTCCGGCGGGTGGTCTCCTGGGGTCGCAGCTCCAACGTCTTCCTGCGCAACGGCTCCCGGCTGTACCTCGACGTCGGCAGCCACCCCGAGTACGCCACGGCGGAGTGCGACGACCTCACCGAACTCGTCGTCCACGACAAGGCCGGCGAGCGGATCCTCGAGGGGCTGCTGGTCGACGCCGAGCAGCGCCTGGCCGAGGAGGGCGTCATCGGCGACATCTACCTGTTCAAGAACAACACCGACTCCGCGGGCAACAGCTACGGCTGCCACGAGAACTACCTGGTCGGCCGGCACGGCGAGTTCAGCCGGCTGGCCGACGTCCTCATCCCTTTCCTGGTGAGCCGCCAGATCGTGGTGGGCGCGGGCAAGGTGCTGCAGACCCCGCGCGGCGCCGTCTACTGCGTCAGCCAGCGGGCCGAGCACATCTGGGAGGGCGTCTCCAGCGCCACCACCCGCTCCCGGCCGATCATCAACACCCGCGACGAGCCGCACGCCGACGCCGAGAAGTACCGCCGGCTGCACGTGATCGTCGGCGACTCGAACATGAGCGAGGCGACGACGCTGCTCAAGGTGGCGATGACCGACCTCGTGCTGCGCATGATCGAGGCCGGTGTCCCGATCCGGGACATGACGCTGGAGAACCCGATCCGCGCCATCCGCGAGATCAGCCACGACATGACCGGCCGGCGCAAGGTGCGGCTGTCCAGCGGCAAGGAGATGTCGGCGCTGGAGATCCAGCGCGAGTACCACGACCGCGCGCTGGAGTTCGCCGACCGCGAGGGTGTCACCCCGGTGCAGCGGCAGATGCTCGAGCTGTGGGGACGGGTGCTCAAGGCCGTCGACACCGAGGACATCAGCCTCATCGATCGCGAGATCGACTGGGCGATCAAGTACAGCCTGATCGAGCGCTACCGGGCCAAGCGCGACCTGCCGCTGTCCTCGCCGCGGGTCGCCCAGATGGACCTCGCCTACCACGACATCAGCCGCACCCGCGGGCTGTACTACCTGCTCGAGCGGGCCGGCCAGGTTGAGCGGGTCACCCACGAGCCGCGCGTCTTCGAGGCCAAGAACGTGCCCCCGCAGACCACCCGCGCCCGGCTGCGCGGCGAGTTCATCCGCAAGGCCCAGGAGAAGCGCCGCGACTTCACCGTCGACTGGGTGCACCTCAAGCTCAACGACCAGGCCCAGCGCACCGTGCTGTGCAAGGACCCGTTCAAGTCCGTCGACGACCGCGTCGAGAAGCTCATCGCCTCGATGTGACCCCGCTTTTCCGCGGAGAAGCGGTCTGCTCTTCCGCGGAAAAGCGGATCAGGGCTCGGGGGTGGGGTCGGTCGTGGTGAGCTCCTCCGGCACGGCCAGCGCGGCGTACCGGCCGGCGGCTGCGGCGGCGAGGAAGTAGGCGCGCTCCTCGGGCATGCCGCGCCCCATCGTCCGCAGCGGGATGGGGGAGAGGCCGAGGGCGTCCTCCAGGCCGTCGGTGTCCACCCACACGACCGGGTTCCGGGCGGGCTGCCCGGCGAGGTCCTCGTCGACCTGCGAGCCGAGCTCGGACCCCAGGCCACGCGGCGCCACCAGCGTCACGCCGCCCAGCGCCACCCGCCCGAACGCGGTGAGCGAGTGGTGCGACACCCCGCGGTGGCGCGGGCGCGGGTCGGCGTCGGAGATGCGCAGCGCACCGATCGCCTGGCCGCCGAGCACGGTGACGGCGTTGCACGCCTCCCCGGCGGCCACCCCGGAGAAGCCCCACGGCGTCCCGGTGCCGAGGTTGCCCGGCCCCTGCGTGACGACGGCGAGGTCCGCACCCAGGACGTGCCGCGCCGCCAGCAGGCCGGTGTGCACGGTGACCGCCTCGACGTCGCCGCCGAAGGCCTGGCCCACCGTGACGACGCCGGCCAGCGACTTGCGCAGTGCGTCGATGGTCCGCGAGAACCCGGCCGCGAGCGCTCCGCCGTCGGTCATCACGTAGGCGACCCTGAGGTCGGGGTCGGTGGCCAGCATGCCGATGAGCACCGCCGGCAGCGCCGAGTGCAGATCGGCCACGACCACCGGCATCCCGTCCAGCGAGTCGGCCTCCGCGAGCGTCGCGTGGTGCTCGGTCTCCTGCTCGTCCACGCCCTGCACCGTCACCTGCATCGGCGTGTAGCGGGCCTTCACCAGGTGACCCGGGCCGGACGGGTCGGCCGGCAGCCGATCGGGGACGGCGACGACCAGCGCGTAGCCGCCCGTGCCCAGGTTCTGCGCCCACGCCGTGGTGTTGAGGAGCACCGTGTCGCCCACCTGCGGGACCCCGACCAGCGAGGGGTAGGCGAGCGCGCGCAGCTCGCCGTCCTCGGGCACGGAGACGGTGAGCTCCAGCGAGTCGTGCCCGCTCCGCCCGAGCGCGGTCACCTCGCCGCGCCGCCAGCGGATGCGGGACGGGACCGGAGAGCTCATGCCCGCAGGCTAGCCAGCGTCCCGGGGAACGGCCGGGCGGCGGTTGCCCACTAGCCTGGGGTGCATGGCGGCCAAGCGGGCGGAACGACTGGTCAACCTGGTCATCGCGCTGCTCAGCACCCGCCAGTACGTGACGGCGGCCCGCATCCGCGCCACGGTGCCCGGCTACGAGGCCGACGACGGCAGCGACCGCGCCGACGAGGCGTTCAAGCGGATGTTCGAGCGCGACAAGGCCGAGCTCCGCGAGATGGGCGTGCCGCTGGAGACCGGCCGCACGAGCGTCTTCGACACCGAGGACGGCTACCGCATCGCCCGCGCGGACTACGAGCTGCCCGAGATCCAGCTGACCGGCGAGGAGGCCGCGGCGGTCGGCCTGGCGCTGCGGCTGTGGGAGTCCGCCCAGCTCGCCGGTGCCGCCCAGAGCGCCCTCGTGAAGCTCCGGGCCGCCGGCGTCGACGTCGAGACCGGGGGAGGCATCCCGCTGCAGCCGCGGCTGGACGCCGGCGAGCCCGCGTTCGAGCCGGTCTACGCCGCCGCCCGCGATCGCCGCGCCCTGCAGTTCGACTACCAGCGCCCCGACGAGGACGCCCCCACCCGCCGCCGCGTGCAGCCCTGGGGGGTCATCGCCTGGCACGGCCGCTGGTACCTCGGTGGCCTCGACCTCGACCGGCAGCAGCCGCGGATGTTCCGGCTCTCCCGCGTCGTCGGCACGCCGCAGGCGACCGGGCCCGCCGGGGCGTTCGAGCCCCCGGCCGACCTGGACCTCGGCGCGATGGTGGCCAGCCAGGTGGGCGGCCGGGAGCACGTCGTCGTCGTGCGCGCCCGGCCCGGCACGGCGGTCGGCCTACGCCGCTGGGCCACCCCGCTCGGGACGACGCAGGACGGGACGGAGGACCGGCTGGAGCTGCGCACGACCGAGCCGTGGGGGTTGGCCGGCCAGCTCGCCGCCCTGGGTGCCGACGTGGTCGTCGAATTGCCCGCCGAGGTCCGCGAGGCCGTGATCGCCCGCCTCACCCGACTGGCCGCGATGGGGGCGCCCGCATGAGCACCACCAGCACGCCCGACCGGATGACCCGGTTGCTGGCCCTGATCCCGTACCTGACCGCCCGGCCCGACGGCGTGCGCGTCCAGGAGGCGGCCCGCGACTTCGGGGTCACCGAACGGCAGCTGCGCAGCGACCTCGAGCTGCTCTGGATGTGCGGGCTGCCCGGGCACGGGCCCGGCGACCTCATCGACCTCTCCTTCGAGGGCGACCGGGTGCACGTCACCTTCCCCGCCGGCATGGTGCGGCCGCTGCGGCTGACCACCGACGAGGCCGTCGCGCTGGTCGTCGCCCTGAAGACCCTCCTGGAGCTGCCGGGCCTGGCCGAGCGCGAAGCGGTGAGCCGGGCACTGGCGAAGGTGTCCGCCGCCGCCGGCCACGCCGCCGAGGTCACCCCGATCACCGTCAGCGTCGACGCGCGCGAGGAGACCCTCGCCGTCGTCCGGGAGGGGCTGCAGCGCAAGCGGGCCCTCCACCTGCACTACTACGTGCCCACCCGGGACGAGCGGACCGAGCGCACCGTCGACCCCATGCGCCTGCTGCTGGTCGACGGGCGCTGGTACCTCGAGGCCTGGTGCCGGCGGGTCGAGGGCGTGCGGCTGTTCCGCCTCGACCGGGTCGACGACGTCGCCGTCCTCGACGAGCCGGCCGCCCCGCCGCCCGAGGCGCACGAGCGCGACGTCGAGGGCGGGGTCTACCACCCCGAGCCGGGATCGCCGGCCGTGCGGCTGCGGCTGTCCCGCGGCACCCGGTGGGTGGCCGAGTACTACCCGGTCGACTCCGTCGCGCCCGTCGACGACCCCCCGGGCGGGCTCGCGGTCACGGTGCGCACCTCCGATTTGGCGTGGGCCCGCCGGCTGGTCGCCTCCCTGGGCGGGGACGCGCTGGTCGACGAGCCGGCCGGGCTGGCCGACGAGGTCGCCGCCGACGCCCGGGCCGCGCTGGCCCGCTACGGGATCGAGGCCACGACCAGCACCACCGGCTAGGGTCGACCCGTGCTCCTGTCGGTCGTGTGGATCGTCGTCGTCGTGCTGGCCGTCGTGGTCCTCGGCGCCCTCGCCTACGGCGTCCTGGGCGCGCGGGCCCGGCTGGCGCGGGAGGTCACCGCCTTCGAGCGCGAGGTGCAGCCGCTGCTCGACCAGGTCGCCGCGACCGCCGAGCGAGCCGCCGGGACGGACGCCGGTTCGGCCGGCAGCCGCTGACGCTCCTGGGAGCAGGCACTCCGGGCGTAGCATCACACCGAATCCACACGTGAGGACCCGTCATGCCCATCGGTGCCCCCGAGCTCATCGTCATCCTGATCGTCATCCTGCTGCTGTTCGGCTACAAGAAGCTCCCGGACGCCTCGCGCTCCCTGGGCCGCTCGCTCCGGATCTTCAAGGGCGAGATGAAGGGCATGAAGGACGACGACGTCCGCGGCAAGGACCCGGCGAAGACGACCGTCCGCGGCGAGATCGTGACGCCGGCCGCGCAGACCGCCGAGGCCGATGCGCTCGCGGCGGAGGCCCACGCCGCCGAGCTGCGCGCCGCTGAGCTGCGGGCCCGCGCCGAGCAGGCGCGCACGTCCGACCGCCCCTCCTGACCCCAGCACCGGACCGGACGACGGTGAGCGAGGCGCCGCCGGGGCGCAGGCGCCGGAAGCGCGACCCGCAGGCGACCATGCCGCTGGTCGGGCACCTGACCGAGCTGCGCAACCGGATCGCCAAGGCGCTGCTGGCGCTCGCCCTGGGCACCGTCGTCGGGTTCCTCTGGTACGACCACGGTCTGCTGACCTTCCTCACCGAGCCCTACTGCGAGCTCCCGTCGGGCTTCCGGTTCCAGGGCGACGAGGAGTGCCGGCTGGTGGTGCTCGACGTCTTCGGCGGCGTGCTGCTGCGATTGAAGATCGGCCTGATCGCCGGCGCCGTCCTGTCGGCACCCTTCTGGCTGTACCAGCTGTGGGCGTTCATCACCCCCGGCCTGCGGCGCAACGAGCGTCGCTACACCGTCGCCTTCGTCGCCGCGGCCACGCTGCTGTTCGCCGCCGGCGCCTTCCTGGCCTGGCTGACCCTGCGCAAGGGGCTGGAGCTGCTGCTCTCCCTCGCCGGGGACGAGGTGGCCTTCCAGCTGACCGCGCCGGACTACCTCGGCTTCGTGATCAGCCTGCTGGTGGCCTTCGGGCTCTCCCTCGAGCTCCCGCTCATCGCCATCGCACTCAACCTGGTGGGCATCCTCAGCCACGCGGTGCTGGCGAGGAGCCGGCGCTGGATCTTCTTCCTCACCATCGTGTTCGCCGCGTTCGTGACCCCCACCCAGGACCCGTTCACGATGCTGGCGATGGCCGGCCCGATGATCCTGCTGTTCGAGGTCGCCATCCAGGTCGCGCGCTTCGTCGACAAGCGGCGGGCCCGCCGCGAGGCGGCCGAGGGCTTCCACGACGTCGGTGACGACGAGGCCTCCCCGTTGGACGCCCGGCCGTCGTCGCTCGACGAGCCGCACGACTCCGCGTCCACCCGCGGCTGACCGAGCCGGATCGTGGACGTCGCCGTGCTGGTGAGTGCCGCCGCGGGCCGTGGCCGGGCCCGGGCAGCGGGTGAGACCGTGCTGCACGAGCTCCGCGCCGAGGGCCTGAGCCCGCGAGTGCTGCAGGCGACCACCGGTGCCGAGGCCGAGGCGCAGGGGCGGGCGGCCGTCGCTGCGGGGGCCGCCGCGGTCGTGGCCGTCGGCGGTGACGGCACGGCGCACGCCGGGCTGCAGGCGGTGGCTGGTACCGGGACGCCGCTGGGCGTGGTCCCGGCCGGCACCGGCAACGACCTGGCGCTGGCCCTCGGCGTGCCGGCCGATCCCGCGGCCGCCGCCCGGGCGATCGCGGCGGACCTGTCGGCGGGGGAGCGGCGGGCCCTCGACGCCGGCCGGGTGGGGGACCGCTGGTGGGCCACCGTGCTGTGCTGCGGCTTCGACTCGGCCGTCACCGACCGCGCCAACCGGCTGCGCTGGCCTCGTGGCCGCCGCCGGTACGACCTCGCCGTGCTGGTCGAGCTGGCCCGGCTGCGCCCCTACGAGATCACGCTGCGGCTCGACGACGACGAGGCGCGGACGCTGCCGGCGACGATGATCGCCGTCGGCAACACCGCCTGGTACGGGGGCGGGCTGACCATCTGCCCGGGTGCCGACCCCGCCGACGGCCGCTTCGACGTGACCGTGGTCGGGCCCACCACGCGCCGCGAGCTGATCCGCACGCGGCCCCGGCTGGCCGACGGCACGCACGTCGAGCACCCCTCGGTCTCGGTGTTCCGGGCGTCGCGCGTGGAGCTGTCCTGCCCCGGCGTCACCACCTACGCCGACGGCGAGCCGGTGGCGCCCCTGCCCGTCGTCGTCGAGTGCGTCCCGGGTGCCCTGACCGTCGTCGGCGCCGCCCCCCGCTGACCCGAAGGGCAGACATGGCCATGTCTGCCCTTCCGGGCGGAGGCCGGGGCGCGGGCCTAACGTGGGGGTATGTCCAGCCCCGCTGAGCGGTACGCCGCTGCCCGGCGCCGGACGGCCCATCCGGCCCTGGCGGAGTTCACCGCCGAACTCGGCTTCTCCCTCGACCCGTTCCAGGTCGAGGCGTGCGAGGCCCTGGACCGGGGCTCGGGCGTGCTCGTGTGCGCCCCCACCGGAGCCGGCAAGACCGTCGTCGGCGAGTTCGCGGTGCACAAGGCGCTCTCCGAGGGGCGCAAGGCGTTCTACACGACGCCGATCAAGGCGCTGTCGAACCAGAAGTACAACGACCTGGTCGAGCGCTACGGATCGGACCGCGTCGGCCTGCTGACCGGGGACAACGCCGTCAACGGGGACGCACCCGTGGTCGTGATGACCACCGAGGTGCTGCGCAACATGCTCTACGCCGAGTCGCCGGCGCTGCTCGGCCTGGGCTACGTGGTGATGGACGAGGTGCACTACCTCGCCGACCGGTTCCGCGGTGCGGTCTGGGAGGAGGTGATCATCCACCTCCCGCCGTCGGTCACGCTGGTCTCGCTGTCGGCGACGGTCAGCAACGCCGAGGAGTTCGCCGACTGGCTGGTCACCGTGCGCGGCGACACCGAGGTGGTGGTCAGCGAGGTCCGCCCCATCCCGCTCTGGCAGCACATGCTCGTCGGCAACCGCGTCTTCGACCTCTTCTCGCTGCGTCCCGCCGCCCATGCGGCGGAGCACGGTGACAGCCCGCGCCCGCTGTCCACCCGCGAGCGCGGCGCCTCCGTCGTCGACCCCGAACTGGTCCGCTACGTCCGCGAGCACGAGCGGCGCATCGAGGGCTGGGGCGGGCCGAGCCGCCGGGAGTCCGCGCACAAGCCGCGGTACCGCCCGCCGGCGCGCTCCGACGTCATCGAGCGGCTGGACAAGGCCGGCCTGCTGCCGGCCATCACCTTCGTGTTCAGCCGCAACGGCTGCGACGCCGCCGTCCACCAGTGCCTGATGAGCGGCCTGCGGCTCACCGACGAGGCCGAGCGGGCCGAGATCGCCGCGATCATCGACGAGCGCACCGGCTCGCTGCCGGAGGAGGACCTGCACGTCCTCGGCTTCTGGGAGTGGCGAGAGGGGCTGCTGGCCGGGCTCGCCGCCCACCACGCCGGCCTGGTGCCCGCGTTCAAGGAGACCGTCGAGGAGTGCTTCGTCCGTGGGCTGGTCAAGGCCGTGTTCGCCACCGAGACCCTCGCCCTGGGCATCAACATGCCGGCGCGCACCGTCGTCCTCGAGCGGCTGGTGAAGTGGAACGGCGAGGCGCACGTCGATGTCACGGCGGGGGAGTACACCCAGCTGACCGGCCGGGCCGGGCGCCGGGGGATCGACATCGAGGGCCACGCCGTCGTCATCTGGGCACCGGGCATGGACCCCTCGGTGGTGGCCGGGCTGGCCAGCACGCGCACCTATCCGCTGCGGTCCAGCTTCCGGCCCAGCTACAACATGGCGGTCAACCTGGTCAGCTCGTTCGGCCGGGCGCGGGCCCGCGAGCTGCTCGCCTCCTCCTTCGCCCAGTTCCAGGCCGACCGCTCGGTCGTCGGGCTGGCCCGGTCCGTCGCACGGCACGAGCGGGAGGCCGAGACGTTCGCCGCCGACATGCGGTCCGACCGGGGCGACGTGGGGGAGTACGCGCGGCTGCGCCGGGAGATCTCCGACCGGGAGAAGGAGCTGTCCCGCGACTCGCAGGCCAAGCGCCGCATCGAGGCCGCCGACGCGCTCGCCGCCCTGCGCCCTGGGGACGTCATCCGCGTCCCCTCCGGACGCCGCCAGGGGCTGGCCGTCGTCCTCGACCCGGGTGTCTCCGACCTCGCCGACCCGCGCCCGCTGGTGCTCACGGAGGACAAGTGGGCCGGCCGGCTGGCCTCGATCGACTTCCCGACGCCGGTGACGGCGCTGGCCCGCGTGCGGGTGCCCAAGAACTTCAACCACCGCAGCCCGCACGCCCGCCGCGACCTCGCCGCGACCCTGCGCAACGCCCGCGTGGAGCACGACCTCGGCGCCCGGATGGTCCGCAAGGGGCGCTCGGCGGCCGCCGACGACCCGGTGCTCGCCGATCTGCGCGCCGCCGTGCGCCGCCACCCGGTGCACGACCTGCCCGACCGCGAGGAGCGGGTGCGGGTCGCCGAGCGCTGGCTGCGCGCGATGCGGGAGGCCGAGGCGCTGCACCGCACGATGTCCGAGCGCACCGGCTCGCTGACCCGCCAGTTCGACGCCATCTGCGACGTCCTGGAGGAGCTGGGCTACCTCGTGCCGGAGCCGACGCCGCTGCTGCCTGCCGAGACCGCGGTGATCGGGCCCGTCGACGACGTCGAGCTCGTGACCGACGACGGACGGCGGCTGGCGCGCATCTGGTCCGAGGCCGACCTGCTCGTCGCCGAGTGCCTGCGCGCGGGTGCGTGGCGCGGGCTCAACGCCACCGAGCTCGCCGCGGCCGTCTCGACGCTGGTCTTCGAGGCCCGGCGCGACCTCGTCTCGCTGCCCGCGATCCCCTCGGGGAAGGTGACCGCCGCGGTGGCCGGGATGCGACAGGTCAAGGCCCGGCTCTCCGAGGTCGAGGCGGCGCACGGCGTGCGGGTCACGCGGGACCTGGACCTCGGGTTCGCCTGGGCGGCCTACCGGTGGGCCGACGGCCAGAGCCTGGACCGCGTGCTCGCCGGCGCGGAGCAGGCCGGCACAGAGCTGTCGGGCGGGGACTTCGTCCGCTGGATGCGCCAGCTGATCGATCTGCTGGACCAGGTGGCCAAGGTGGCCGACGATGCGGTGGCGTCGGTGGCGCGCGCCGCGGTCGGCAAGGTCCGGCGGGGCGTCGTCGCCGTCGCGGTGGGGGGCTGACCATGACCGACGTCCCGGGTGCGTCCGAGGAGAGAGCCGCGGGGATGAGTGACCCGGAGCCGGCCCAGGCCACGGCAGCTCCGGAGAAGCCGCGACGCTTCCTCCGCCCGCTCCACGGGTGGCTGCTCGTGGGCGCGGTCGTGGCCGCCCTGGCGGTTGCCCGGTGGGCCGGTCTGGGCCCGACGCTGCTGGACGACGACCAGGTGCAGCGCGACGTCGCCGAGCAGTTCGAGGAGCGCTACGACGTCGGGGTGGACGTCGACTGCCCGCGGGACATGCAGGTCAGCGAGGGCCGGGTCTACGAGTGCGATGCCGAGACCGACGACCACGAGGACCTCGAGCTGGTCATCACGATCACCGACGAGGACGACGCCGCCTACAGCTGGGACGTCGACTAGGCAGATCAGCCCAGGGAGCCGGCCGGCCAGCCCAGCGCGGCGCCCAGGCGCCGCAGCGAGGACTCCAGACCGTGCGCGGCGGCGAGCTCGGCCAGGGCCGACGCGTCCGCCGGCCCCCGCGGCAGGTCGCCGTCGACCGCGGGCATGTCGATGTCCTTCGCGACGGCGACGACGACGGGCGCGCGGTCGAGGTAGTCGGTGGCCGCGTGCATCTTCTTCAGCACGGCGGCGGTCAGCGGCGCCTTCGGGACGACGGTCCGCGCGGCCGCGGCCCGGATGCCGGCCAGGTCGCCGAACTCGTTGATCAGGGCCGCCGCGGTCTTGGCGCCGACGCCGGCCACGCCCGGGAGCCCGTCACTGGGGTCGCCGCGGAGGACCGCGAAGTCGGCGTAGGCGCGGCCGGGGATGCCGTACTTCGCGGCGACGGCGGCCTCGTCCACGCTCTCGATGTCGGCGATGCCGCGGTTGGTGTAGAGCACCCGCACCCGGCGCTCGTCGTCGACCAGCTGGAACAGGTCGCGGTCGCCGGTGACGATGTCGACCGGGCCGCGGGCGCGGGTGGCGAGCGTCCCGATGACGTCGTCGGCCTCGTAGCCGGGAGCACCCACGCGGGCCAGCCCGGCCGCGGCCAGCACGTCGGCCAGGATCGGCACCTGCGGACCCAGCTCGTCCGGGGTCTCCTCGCCGCCCTCGGGGGCGACCCGGTGCGCCTTGTAGGACGGCAGCGCCTCCACCCGGAACGCCGGGCGCCAGTCGTCGTCCCAGCAGGCCACCCACCGGTCGGGACCGTGCGCGGTGAGCAGCCGCGCCGTCATGTCGAGGAACCCGCGCACCGCGTTGATCGGGCGGCCGTCGGGCGTGGACACGCTGGTGGGCACGCCGTAGAAGGCGCGGAAGTACAGCGAGGCGGCGTCCAGCAGCATCGTCGTCACGAGTTCTCCTCGCTGGCGCTCGTCACTCTCGTGCCGATTCGTGCTCTGTTCTCGGGTGATCTCGCAAGCTCGCTCACGCCAGCGCACGCTAGCCGTCGGGCGGGACGTGCGGAGCGCACGCGGGACCGTGGTTAGTCTGCGCGCGTGGCATCCGCTTCCGTTCCGCGGCCGACCGGGCCGCTCGTGACCGTGGACCGGGTGCACGCCGCCCGCGCCCTGGCCGCCGAATCCGGCACCGACCTGCTCGTTCTCACGCCCGGCTCGGACCTGCGCTACCTCACCGGGTACGACGCCCACGCCATGGAGCGGCTGACCGCGCTGGCCGTGCCCCGCCAGGGGGAGCCCTTCCTCGTCGTCCCACGGCTCGAGGCACCCATGGTCGAGGTGAGCCCCGCGGGCTCGCTCGGCCTCGAGGTGCTCGCGTGGGACGAGACCGACGACCCCTTCGCCCTCCTGGCCGGCGCCGCCACGGCGCAGCTGGGCTCGGCGCCCGCCCGCGTCGCCGTGGGCGCCCGCACCTGGGCCGAGCACGCCCTCGGCGTGCAGCGCGCGCTGCCCGGTTCGGCCCTGGAGCTCGCCGGCCCGGTGCTGGACCGGCTGCGGATGGTGAAGTCGCCGGCCGAGGTCGAGGAGCTGGCCCTGGCCGGGGCCGCCATCGACCGCGTGCACGCCCGGATGGCCGAGTTCCTGACCGTCGGCCGGACGGAGGCGGCCGTGGGCGCGGACATCGCCGCGGCGATCCTCGAGGAGGGGCACGTCGGCGTCGACTTCACGATCGTCGGTTCCGGCCCCAACGGCGCCAGCCCGCACCATGAGCTGTCGGACCGGACGATCCTCGCCGGCGACGTCGTCGTCATCGACATCGGTGGGAAGACGGCGACCGGCTACCGGTCGGACTGCACCCGCACCTACGTCGTCGGCGGCAGCGCGGCTCCCGACGTCGCCGAGTGGTATGCCGTGCTGCACGCCGCGCAGCAGGCCGCCGTCGCCGTCGTCCGCCCGGGGGTGACCGCCGAGCAGGTGGACGCCGCGGCGCGGCAGGTCATCGCCGACGCCGGCTGGGGCGAGCACTTCATCCACCGGACCGGGCACGGCATCGGGCTGGACTCGCACGAGGCGCCCTACCTCGTCGGGGGCAACGACCTGCCGCTCGAGCCCGGCATGGCGTTCTCGATCGAACCCGGCATCTACCTCGCCGGGCGCTGTGGAGCCCGCATCGAGGACATCGTGGTGTGCACCGACGACGGTGCCCGCTCCCTGAACGTCGGTCCGCGTGAGCTCGTCGAACTCCCCGGCTGAGGCCGACGGCGGCGCCGGCCCGCCCGCCGTCGACGTCGACCGGACGCTGCTCTCGGCGCTGGCGCGGGACGGGCGGGCGAGCTACACCGAGCTGGCCGAGAAGGTGGGGCTGTCGGTGTCGGCCGTGCACCAGCGGGTGCGGCGGCTCGAGCAGCGCGGGCTGATCACCGGCTACCGCGCCAGCCTGGACCCGAAGCTGCTCGGCCTGCCGCTGACCGCCTTCGTCTCCATCACGCCGATCGGCGCCCAGACCGAGGACCCCCCGGCGCTCCTGGCCCACCTGACGGCCATCGAGGAGTGCCACGCGGTGGCCGGCCAGGAGAGCTACATCCTCAAGGTGCGCGTCGCCTCGCCCGACGCCCTGGAGCTGCTGCTGCGCGAGATCCGCGCGACGGCCAACGTGTCGACGCGGACGACCGTCGTGCTCTCCACGCTCTACGAGGACCGCCCTCCGCTCTGACCGCCACTGGACAACTCTTCGAACACGTGTTCGTATGGATGTCATGCGGTGGGAAGCACAGCGTCTGGACCTCGAGGAGTCCTCGACCCTGCCCGGCATGCCCAACATCCGTGGCCTGCTGCGCAGCGTGCAGGTCCCGGAGTTCCCCGGGCTGACGTTCCACGAGGTGCGGTCCCGGTCCGCGCTCAGCCGCGTCCCCGGCGATTCCGCCATGCCATTCCCCTATACCATCAATACATATAGGGGATGCAGCCATTCCTGCGTATATTGCTTTGCTCGGAAGACGCACGAATGGCTCGAATTCGATGCCGGCAAGGACTTCGACTCTCAGATCGTGGTCAAGACGAACCTGGTCGAGGTGCTTCGCCGCGAGCTGGCCCGGCCGTCGTGGGGGCACGAGCACGTCGCGCTCGGCACGAACACCGATCCCTACCAGCGCGCCGAGGGGCGCTACCGGCTCATGCCGGGCGTGATCGGCGCCCTCGCCGAGTCGGGGACGCCGTTCTCGATCCTCACCAAGGGCACCCTGCTGCGCCGGGACATCCCGGATCTCCTCGAGGCCGCCCAGCGAGTGCCGCTCGGGCTCGGCGTCTCCATGGCGATCTGGGACGACGAGCTGCACGCCGCCCTCGAACCGGGCGTGCCCACACCCCGGGCCCGACTGGACCTGGTGCGGGCACTGACCGACGCCGGCCTGCCGTGCGGGGTCTTCCTCGCGCCGGTGCTGCCCGGCCTGACCGACGACGAGGCGTCCCTGGACGCGGCCCTGGGCGCGATCGCCGCGGCGGGGGCGACGGGGGTGACCGTCATCCCGCTGCACCTGCGGCCCGGTGCGCGCGAGTGGTTCATGGCCTGGCTGCGCAGCGCCCACCCGGAGCTGGCGCCGCGGTACGAGCGGCTGTACGCCCGCCGCGCCTACGTGCCGCCCGAGTACCGCACCTGGCTGGCACAGCGGGTCGCGCCGCTGCTGGCCCGGCACGGCCTGGACCGGCAGTCCGGCGGAACGGCGCGGGGCGCGGACGGCGCGATCGCCGCCGGGGTTCCCGGCGACGAGGAGGTCGGCTTCCCCGCCGGCAGCCTGCCGACAGGCGGTCTGCCGGGCGTCCACCCCAAGGAGCGCCGGGCAGCGGCGACGAGGCCGGCGGCGCCGGCAGATCCCGGCGAGCAGCTCTCCCTGTTGTGAGCAGCGCTGCCGGGAGGAACGGCGCGTGACGGAACCGGCCCGGGAGCCGGACCTCAGCCGGCGAGCCGCGGCGAGCGCGAGGTCCGGGCAACGGTCCGCGCGGCCCGCACCACGCCGCGCGCCGAGACCGGGGGAGCCCCGGCCGCCAACGACAGACGGCGGAACGAGTCGTAGGACAGCTCCCGGTAGGCCGCCGCGAGCACCTCCGCGGCCTCCTGGCGCGACGGGGGAGCGGTGGCCCGCAGGTGCTGCCCGGTGCGCCCGGCGTGCTTCGCGAACGTCACCTGCAGCGCCTGGTTGGACAACCGGCCGCCGATCCGGGAGTCGAGCCCGGGCCCGCGGCGCAGCGCCGGCAGCACCCAGGGGCTCGCGGCCAGTGCGGGATAGCGGCCGCGGACCTCTTCCCAGGCGTGCCAGGCGGTCAGCGCCCCGGCCACGGACCACTCGCCGTCCTCGGTGCGCACGACCAGCCGGCGGGCGCCGGCGTGGACCTGGTCGCGGCGCAGCGAGCGGAACATCCCGACCGGGGCGGGCCAGGCCAGCGCGAGCGCGCACCAGGCCACCGCGCGCACGTGCTCCGGATCCGAGCTGCGCAGCTCGGTGAGCGGGCGCAGCTCCAGCGCCAGCGGATCGGGTTCCGGTGTCCGTGCGCGGGGGAGTGCCAGCCCGCCGTACCGGGCGACCTTGGAGTACAGCGCCACCGTCGCCGGCTTCCAGCCCCGCGCCGCGGCCAACGGGTCGAGCCCGGTCTCCGCCAGCTGGTCGGGCCCCAGGCCGAGTTCCATCGCCGCGTCGGCGAGCCGGCGCCACTGCGCCTCGTAGCCGGGCGGAACGGCCCAGCCGCGCCAGGCCCGCTCGGGCGGCGGCGCAGGCATCTCCGGCAACGGCTGCTGCCACGCGCGCGACATGCCGGGACACTACCGTTATCCCCAACAACAATGCGACTTGTCCCTTGTGGTCATCTGCCGTCGCTCGCTGAGCCGCCCTCCGGGCGGCGTGTCGCCGAGGGGGAGGGCCGCCGGGGCTGGAGACCAGCCGGGCGGACGGTGACCGGGTTGGTTAGGGTCCGCCCCATGTACACCGCGAGCTGGCGCGACGTCGTGCGTGGAGACCTGTTCGGCGCTTCGCCGGACCGCCGTGACCGGCCCTACCGGTTCGTGATCCGGATGTGCCTGGTCGTGTTCCACCTGTTCCGCTTCCGGTTCGACGTCCGGGGCGGGCAGCACGTCCCCGCGACCGGTGGCGCGATCATCTGCAGCAACCACGTCAGCTTCTTCGACTTCACCTTCCTCGGGCTGGGCGCGATCTCCCAGCACCGCCTGGTGCGGTTCATGGCGAAGTCCGCGGTGTTCGGCCACTGGTTCGCCGGGCCGTTCATGCGGGCGATGAAGCACATCCCCGTCGACCGGAAGGCCGGGGCCGCCGCGTTCGAGTCCGCCGTCCGCGCCCTCAAGGACGGCGAGGTGGTCGGCGTCTTCCCGGAGGCGACCATCAGCCGCAGCTTCACGGTCAAGGACCTCAAGGCCGGCGCCGCCCGCATGGCGATCGACGCGAACGTCCCGATCATCCCGGCGGCGGTCTGGGGCGGGCACCGGATCGCGACGAAGGGCCACAAGGTGCAGCTGCGCCGCGGCGTCCCGGTCATGGTGTTCCTCGGCGAGCCGATCGTCCCGGAGCCGGGGGAGAAGGTGCAGCCGCTGCTGCGCCGGACCCGGGCGGCGATGGAGGCCCTCCTCGAGGAGGCGCAGGGTGCCTACCCCGACCAGCCGGCCGGGCCGGAGGACCGCTGGTGGCTGCCCGTGCACCTCGGTGGCACCGCGCCCACCCCGGAGGAGGCCGCGATCGCCGACTCCGCGCGGGCCGCGGGCCACGGGCCGAAGGCGCCGAAGAAGTCGCTGCTCCAGCGCGCCAGCGGGCTGCTCCGCCGCCGCTGAGCCGGCGCTACTCGACGACGACCGGGGCCATCAGCCGGAACGCCTCCAGCTCGACGTCGTACCACCGCGTCATGCGGCCCAGCGGCTGCATGCGCAGCCGGCGGCAGACGGCCAGGGACGGCTCGTTGCCCGGCCGGACGACGGCGTAGACCTCGGGGACGCCGGCTGCGAACGCGCGGTCGATGATCGCGGCCGCCGCTTCGGTGGCGTACCCGCAGCCCCACGAGTCCGGGTGCAGATGCCAGCCGACCTCGACCTCACCCACACCGTGAGGCAGCGGCTTGAGCAGCAACGTGCCGGCCGGTGCACCGCCGTCCCGCGGTTCTATCGCCCAGCAGCCGAACCGGTCGTCCGTCGACGCGATGACCGCCCAGCGCCGGACCAGCTCCGCCGGGGGGACGGTCGGGGGCCCACCGAGCCAGCGAGTCACCTCGATGCGCCCGTAGATGTCGGCCAGGCGCGCGAGATCGGCGGTCGACGACGTCCACGGGCGGAGGCGCAGCCGCTCCGTGCAGACCATTCGCGCCGCGCCGCCCATGACCCGCTCGGTACCCGGCGCCCGGGGGAGCCGACACCCGCGGTCTCCGCATCGACCGGGCGGGGCGGCACCCCCCTCGGGGCGTGTGTAACGATCAGGTCACGGTGCCTCTCACGTTCACCGTAGGTACCTGATCGGGCGCGGAGTGTCCTTACAGTCCCTGCAGTTCCACACCGGGAGCACCGTGTCGTGTCTTCCCGGATCGAGCGTGCAGGCCTTCCGGTCGGCGCGGACGGCTCTCGGCCGCCCCGCCTCCCGGGCCGCGAGGGCCGGCGTGAGACCGGGGGAGGCGTCCGGCGTCACCGGCGGGATCTTTCGAGGACCGCGTCATCAGACAACGGTCGAGCCGCGCGCAGCCAGCGCCCGGCCGTCCGGCCCGAAGACGCGGTACCGAGGAAGGGACCCGTCCGGCGCCCCCAGCGGGTGGAGCGTCTCCGGCGCGCCCGGGGTCCGCGCGGCGTCGCCAGGCCCCCGGGGGAGCGGGAATGGGATGCTGGGTCAGGGCCGCAGCGACGAGGCGGCGGTCCCGACCCCCCGTCCGACCGGATCGGGGCAGCAACCGGCACCCGGGGCCCGCCCCGGTCGACGCCGGGCGTCCGTCCCGGGAGGGCACGCGTGGCCACAGCACCTGGCACGCTGCTCCGACCTGCGCCCGAGCCCGGAGGGACGCCGGTCACCCGCACCCGCCGCCTGCCGTGGCGCACGGTCCTGGCCCTCGCCGGGGGACTGGCCATGTGCCTGGCCTACCCCGGAGCCGGCCTGGTCCCGTTCGCCGTCCTCGGGCCGGCCGCCCTGGCGCTCGCGGTCCACGGCCGGAGCGCCCGAGGCGGCCTCTGGCTCGGCCTGGTCCTGGGTCTGGGTTTCTTCGTCCCGCTGCTGTCGTGGACCGGCATCTACGTCGGCGCCTTCCCCTGGCTCGCGCTCGCCGTGTTCGAGGCGCTGCACCTGGCCCTCCTGGGCGCCGCGACCGCCCTGACCTCGCGGCTGCGGTGGTGGCCGCTGTGGGCGGCCGCGCTGTGGGTCGCCGACGAGGCGCTCCGCGGGCGCCTGGTCCTCGGCGGCTTTCCCTGGGGTCGGCTGGGGTTCAGCCAGACCGACGGCCCGCTGCTCTCGCTCGCGGCCTACGGGGGCGTACCGCTGGTGAGCTTCGCCGTCGCCCTCATCGGCACGCTTCTGGCCGCGGCCGTCCTCGCGCTGGTGCGCCTCGGGCGCTCGGCCCGTCCGGAGCCACGGCGGGCAGCGACACGGGCGCTGGTGGGTTCGCTGGGCGCCCTGGTCGCGATCCCGGTCATCGGAGCCGTGGCCTGGCTGCCGCTTCCCGGGGCCTCGCTCACCGACGGCGGCCCGACGTCGACCGTCGCGGTGATCCAGGGCAACGTGCCGCGCGCCGGCCTGGACTTCAACGCCCAGCGACGGGCGGTGCTCGACAACCACGTGCAGCGCACGCTGGAGCTGGCCGACGCCGTCCGCGCGGGGGAGCAGCCGCAGCCGGACCTCGTGCTCTGGCCGGAGAACAGCTCCGACATCGACCCCTACCTGAACGACGACGCCCGCACGCAGATCGACCGCGCCGCACGTGCGATCGACGCACCGATCCTGGTCGGCGCGGTGGTCCAGGGACCGGGCCGCTTCATCAGCAACACCGCCATCGTCTGGGATCCCGACGACGGGCCGGGGGACACCTACGTCAAGCGGCACCCGGTCCCGCTGGGCGAGTACGTGCCGGCCCGCAGCTTCTTCCGGCTGTTCAGCTCCGACGTCGACCGCGTCACCGACCAGCACGCCGGGGACGAACCGGGGCTCCTCGACATCGGCGGGGCCACCGTCGGCAACCTGATCTGCTTCGAGGTGGTCTACGACGGGCTGGTCTCCGACGTCGCCGGCGCCGGCATGCTCGTCGTCCAGACCAACAACGCCACCTTCGGCCGCACCGCCGAGAGCGAGCAGCAGCTGGCCATGAGCCGGCTGCGGGCGGTCGAGCACGGCCGCAGCGTCGCCGTGGCCGCCACCAGCGGCATCTCCGCCATCGTGGCGCCCGACGGCACCGTCGTCCGGTCCTCGGAGCTGTTCACCCCCGACGTCTTCGTCGAGGAGATCGCCCAGCGCGACTCCCGCAGCGTCGCGAGCCGGCTCGGAGCCGGCCCGGAGTGGGTGCTCACCGCGGCCGGGCTGGTCGCGCTGGGGGCGGCGCTGCGGCTGCGATCGAAGTCGCGCCCGCCGTCGGGAGCACGATGACCGCTCCGCGCGTTGGAACAGGCGTGGGACGACGACTGCGCATGGCTGCTGGGCTCCTCGCACTGGCCGAGGTGATCGTGTTCGTCCTCGTGGCGCAGTGGATCGGCGTGGGCGCCACCGTGCTGGCCGCCCTCGCCACCAGCGCGCTCGGCTGGGCCCTGCTGGCCCGTCAGGGGACCAAGGCGCTGACCGAGCTGCGGGAGAGCGCCCGCAGCCGCCGGGCGACCGCCGGCCGCGAGCTGGGCGACGCCGGGCTGATCGCCGTCGGCGGGCTGTTGATGGTGCTGCCGGGCTTCATCGGCGACGTGCTGGGGCTGCTGTGCCTGCTCCCGGGCACCCGGTCGCTGGTCCGCGCCGCGCTGGCCCGGTTGATCGCCTCCCGGCTGCCGGTCGGCCTGCGGCCGCCGGTACGGGTGGACAGCGTGCGGACGGCGGAGATGCCCCGTCAGGACGACGTCCGCATGCCGCCCCTGGTCATCGAGGGCGAGGTGCTCCGCGGCCCCGACGGGCGCCCGCAGGGCTGAGCCCGCACCCGGTAGGCCCCGGAACGCAGAACGGCCCCGGTGGAGATCCACCGGGGCCGAACCGTGCAGCGTGCTGGGATCAGCTGGCGCGGGTACGCCGGCCGCGGAGCACCTCGAGGCGCTCGGCGAGCACCTCTTCGAGGTCCTCGACGGAGCGGCGCTCGAGCAGCATGTCCCAGTGGGTGCGCGGCGGCTTGACCTTCTTGGGGGCCGGCTCGGCACCGCCGACCAGCTTGGCCGCGGCACCGTCGAACTTGCACTCCCACGTGTCGGGAAGCTCGGCGTCGTCGGCGAAGGGCACCGTGAACAGGTGGCCCGAGGGGCACCGGTACTCGGCGTACTGCCGATCGATGGGCGCGGTGTTCCGTTCGGTCTCGTAGCTGACGCTGCCCAGTCGGCTGCCGCGCAGGGAACGTTCGCCCATTGCACACCGTCCTCTCGTACGTGGTGTCGGTCGGGACTCGACTCCGGTCCGTAGGCCATACCCACGAACCGAGGAGTCACAGAGATGAACGACAGATTCGGCGAAGAGATTCCGCCCAAATGGCTTCCCATCATCGCATGGGGTGGGGTCCGGACCCCCTCGGCCCCCCGGAGGGGTGAGGTCTCCGGCTCAGGGGAGGGCGAGCTGCCCCGGACCGGCCGCCGTGGGCCCCAGCTGGCCCTGCACGTGGTGCCGCCGGCAGAGCACCTGGTAGCGCACCGAGGGGGAGGAACCGGGTTCTCCACCGGGCAGCTCGGCGGGCGCGGTGTCGGCGACGACGACGGTCTCGCCGGCACGCACCATGACCCCGTCGACGACGCGGGCGTTGAGCAGCCCCGGGAGGCCGCACCAGCACAGCACCTCGACCTGCACCCGCTGGACGTCGTCGGCGACCTCCAGGAGGCGCTGGGTGCCCGGGAACAGCCGGGTGCGGAAGTCGGTGGTCAGGCCGAACGCGTAGACGTCGACGTGGAACTGGTCGACGAGCTCGGCCAGCTGGTCCACCTGGCCGCCGGTGAGGAACTGCGCCTCGTCGACGATGAGGTAGTCGACGCGGTCGCCGGAGGCCCAGCGGTCGCGGACCAGCAGGCGCAGATCGGTGCCCGCGTCGATCTCGATCGCCGGCCGGCACAGGCCCACCCGGGAGCTGATCTGCGGCGCCGCCGACCGGTCGCCCTGCGTGACCAGCAGACCGTGCCGTCCCTGCCGGCTCTGGTTGTGGTCGACCTGCAGGGCGAGCGTGGACTTCCCGCAGTCCATCGGGCCGTGGAAGAAACGCAGGTGCGCCGGCGCGGGGTGCCGCCGGCGGTCACCGGACGCCGGCACGGCGGACGGCTCGGGCAGCTCGTCGACGAACGAGGAGTTGACCGCGCTCACGCCGGCTCCGAGGGGGCGAGCCCGGTCGGCCGGATCACGCCCACTGGCCGCGCTCCTCGAGCACCTCGCGGAGCATGGCCGGGCGGTCGGTCATGATGCCGTCCACGCCCATGTCGAGCATCGCCCGCGCCTCGTCGGGGTCGTCCACCGTCCAGACGTGCACCTGCAGGCCTCGGGCGTGCGCGGCGGACAGGAAGCGCTCGTCGACCAGCGCCCGCCCGCCCAGCTGCAGCGGAACCTGCGCACAACCCGCCTGGATGCGCACCAGGCCCGCGGCCCGCGGGGAGTAGGAGGACAGCCGCAGGGCCGCCACCCCGCGGGGGCCCAGCGAGGTGCAGACGGCCGGGCCGAAGAGCCGGCGGGCCGCGGCGATCCGGGCGTCGGAGAAGGAACCGAGGCAGATCCGGTCCGCGACACCCATCTTGTGCACCAGCCGCACGAGCGGCGCGAGGACGCCGGCGGCTTTGATGTCAAGGTTGAACTTCACGTCCGGCCAGGCGCCGAGCAGGTCCTCGAGCCGCATGATCGGCTCGCGACCCCCGATCCGGGCCTCGGACAGCTCGGACCAGTGCAGCGCGTCCACCCGGCCGGTGCGGTCGGTCACCCGCTCGAGCGTGGCGTCGTGGAAGGCCACAAGCGTGCCGTCGGCGGTGATCTGGACGTCGGTCTCGAGGTACCGGTAGCCGAGATCCACGCAGGCCTGGAAGGCCGGCAGCGTGTTCTCCAGGTGCTCGATGGCACCGCCGCGGTGGGCCATGGCGAGGGGTGTCGGCGCGTCGAGGAATGCGAACCGCGCAGAGGGCACAGCGACACGCTAGTCAGCCCCGCGGACCTGCGCTCCGGGCCCCCTGCAGGGGCGTCCCCGGACCTGTCCGGAAGGACCGCTGGTCAGGGCTCCGCATCGCGGTTCGGGGTGTCCCTGGCGTGTTCACCGGTTCCTGTCGGCCGCGACGTCTAGCGTGCCGTTCCGTGGCACAGCACGCGACCGGCACGGTGACGCACCCCCCGATCTCCCCCGCCCCCAACCGGGGGAGCGGCGAGGCGCGGCGGTGCGGGTGGTGTCGCCGCGTCCTTCCCGAGCAGGGTTCGGTCGGCCGCCCGCGGCTGTACTGCGGCCAGGCGTGCCGCCAGCGGGCCTACGAGCAGCGCTCCGCGGCGGCGAAGGCCGGCCTGCCGGACGACGTGGTCCTGGTCTCCCGCACCGAGCTCGACGGGTTGCAGGATCGGCTCTACCAGCTGCGGTGTGCGCTGGAGGACGTCCAGACCCTCCTGAGCGAGAAGCCGACGAAGGCCGAGCTCGAGCGGTCGCTCACCGACCTCGTCCACTCCACCGGACGCCTCGACCGGCTCTGGGTCACCGAACGCGGCTGACCGCCCGCCGACCCGGCGTCACCGGTCGATCAGTCCGGATCGGTCGAGTCGTCGTTCTGGTCCTCTTCGTTGCCCTGGTCGGGGTCCGAGTTGTTCGGCAGGTTGTCCTGCTCGTCGCTGCCCGGGTCGTCGCCGTCTCGGTTCTCGCTGTCGTCGTCGGTCGTCCCGTCGTTCTGGTCCGTCCCGGAGGCCGAGCACGCGGTCATCGTGGCACCGCCACCGAAGATCGCCAGAGCGGCCATGAGAGCGGCGAGCGGTCGTCGGATCTGCATGCCCCGACCCTACGAACACCTGGCCCGGACCGCCCGTCGAAGTCCGCCCGATGGCCGTATTTCCGTCACTGTTACGTAATGCGGGTGGTGTGGCTGGACGGGGGAGCCGCGGCGAGCGAGGTGCCCCAGCGGTCCGGCGGCCACGGATCGGCCGGTGAGCCCGCCGCCGGGGGTCGTCGACAAGATCATCCGACGGACAGATCATCGCGGGGGAGTTCCACCGAGATCGCCGGGGCGTGCGACGGGTCGGCGGCCGCGGCGCAGGCGGGCCGGCTCGGGGCCGGAGTGTGGGCTCGGGTCGCCACGGGGTGGTCAGGTGACGCCGACCGACCAGGCGGTGAGCGGCGACAGCCTGGCAAGACGTACGCCGCGGACGGTTCGCCGTGTCGGGCGTTCCGGGGGCTCCGAACCCCTCTCCAGGCTTCCCACCGGTGCGCCGATAATGCACATTATGTCAACTCGTCTGGAGGGACCCCGCTCGTAGGGCCCTCACCCACCCGTGGACCGGCTCCGCTGCGGTGGGCCGACGGCGGCACGCGAGGCGCGCGCTCTCGCCTCGCGGCCGTCGGCCCGCTCGCGCCGGCCGCCCGGTACCGCCGCCGCGGCGTGACCACCGCACCGCGACGCGGTACCCGCGCCCGTAGCGCGGTACCGGCCGCGGTGGGTGCCAGGGCGAACCCCGTACCGCCACCCCCGACTCTCCGGCCTCTCCCGGCCAAGTTACGTCACAGTGACGGATGCCCGGCCGTGTGCGCCGTCAGCCGATCTCGCTGCGGGTGATCCGGATCCAGCCGGCCACCATCGGCGCGACCAGCCACAGCGCCACCGTCGTCGCCAGCCGCGCCCACTCCTCGCCACCGGAGAGCGCACCCTCGAACATCGGCGCCATCGTCGTGGCCTGGTCCAGCCAGTCCCGCACCCAGGCCAGCGCGCCGACGGTGTTGGACACGATCGTCACGACCGTCGGGAGCACGAAGTACAGGACGATCGCCAGGGGTGAGCTGAGCAGCAGCATGCCGAAGGCGACACCGATCAGGATCGTGAGCACCTGGACCAGCGCAACCTGCGCCAGCTGCCCGGCGGACATCCCCCAGTCGGTCGCGTCGCTGGTCAGGATCGGCGTGAGCAGTGCCCCCAGCGCCGAGGCGAACAGGGCGGCCACCGTGCCGAGCAGGCCGAGCAGCACGCCGACGATCACCTTGGCGGTGAGCACCCGCGAGCGGTCCGGCACGAGCGCGAACGTCGTCATCGCCGTCCGCTGCGACCACTCGCTGGTCACCAGCAGGATGCCGACGACGGGCAGCAGCAGGTTCACCGGCAGCTGGGTCGTGGAGACGAACATCGCGAAGGTCTTCTCCGGCTCCTCGGCGAAGAGCATCTGCAGCGTCACGACGGCCAGCGCCGCCAGCGCGACGACCAGCAGCAACCAGAAGCCGGCGCGGGTGTCGTAGGTCTTCCGGAGCTCCACCCGGACCAGCCGCAGCAGCGACGGCGCCGCAACGGGCTCCGCCGGGCGGAGTTCGGTGGTCGGGTTCGTCGTCGCGGTGCTCATGCGGAGATCTCCTGGATGTGGGGGGCGACGGCGGCGCCGTCGGCGGACGGGCCGGTCAGCGAGCGGAACAGCTCCTCGAGCCGGTCTCCCCCGGCGGGACGGAGCTCCAGCAGCGGCACCCCGCCGGTCGCGGCGGCGATGCCCACCGCCTCGGCCGGACCGTCGGCGATCAGCGCGTCCGCCGGGCCCGGGGTGACCCCGATGCCGGCCGCGGCCAGGGCGCCGGTCAGCGCCGCACGGTCCCGAGCCCGGACGAGGGTGCCGGTGCTCGCCAGCAGCTCCTCGCTGCTCCCCTGGGCCACGATCCGGCCGCCGGCGATGACGACCAGCTGGTCCGCGACCGCCTCGACCTCGCGCAGCAGGTGCGAGGAGAGCAGCACCGTGCCACCGCGGTCGGCGAAGCCGCGCAGCAGCCCGCGCATCCAGAAGATGCCCTCGGGGTCCAGCCCGTTGGCCGGCTCGTCCAGGACCAGCACCTGCGGATCGCCGAGCAGTGCCATGGCCAGGCCGAGCCGCTGCCGCATGCCCAGGGAGTACTTGCCCACCCGCTTGCCGGCCGGCTTGCCCGCGAGGCCCACCTGCTGCAGCACCTCGTCCACCCGGGAGCGCGGTACGCCCTGCACCAGCGCCGCCAGGGCGAGGGTCTCGCGCCCCGTGCGGCCCGCGTGCTGGGCGCCGGCGTCGAGCAGCACGCCGACGTGCCGGCCGGCGTTGGGCAGCTCGCGGTAGGGCCGCCCGGCCACCGTGGCGGCGCCGCTCGTCGGCAGGGTCAGCCCGCACACGGCGCGCAGCGTGGTCGACTTGCCGGCCCCGTTGGGCCCGAGGAAGCCGGTGACGGTGCCCGGCGCGCAGGAGAAGGAGACATCGGAGACGGCGAGGTGCGCGCCGTACCGCTTGGTGAGGTGTTCGACGGTGATCACCGGGTGACCCTCCCCCGGAGGCCCGCTCCCCCGCGTCGGCCGGACGGCGATCCATGACAGACCAAGGTCGACATCACGGTCCCGGACCTAGACCTTTGTCGCTGCCCCCGCACCGCCGTCATCCGTAACCTGCTGGGGGTGAGCAGCGCCGTCCGACCACACCCGGGCGTGGACCACCCCTCGCTGGTGCCGGCCCTGCTGCTGGCCGACTCCCTCTCCGCCGGTGGTTCCGACGGCGACGCGCGTCGGCCGGTGCGCCGGTCGGTTCGCGACTGGATCGTCGACGTCACGGTGTTCCTGGCCGCCGTGGGGCTCGGGCTCCTCCTCCTGCTCGAGTCGACCGTGCGCCCCGACCCGCCGTCGGACGGCCTGCTCGCCACGGACCTGCTCGTGGGCGCGGTCGGCTGCCTCCTGCTCTGGGCGCGCCGCCGCCGGCCGGTGGCCGTGGCCGTGGGGACCGCGCTGATCGGTGCGTTCTCCGCGACGGCCGGGGTCGCCGTCCTCATCGCCCTGTTCACCGTCGCGGTGCACCGCACGTGGCGCACGGTGCTGCTCGTCGCGGCGCTCAACATCGCCACGTTCCTGGTCTACGACCACCTGCGGCCGGATCCGGAGATGCCCGGGCCGCTGACGATCGCCCTGGGGGTGGTGCTCACCGCCGCGGTGGTGGCGTGGGGCATGTTCGTGCGCGCCCGCCGGCAGCTCGTCGTCTCGCTGCGGGACAGGGCCGTGCGCGCGGAGACCGAGCAGCGGCTGCGCGTGGACCAGGCCCGCCAGCTCGAGCGCACGCGCATCGCCCGCGAGATGCACGACGTGCTGGCCCACCGGCTCTCGCTGCTGAGCATGCACGCCGGCGCGCTCGAGTACCGCCCCGACGCCGCACCGGAGGAGGTCGCCCGGGCCGCCGGGGTGATCCGGGCCAGCGCGCGGGGGGCGCTGGAGGACCTGCGCGAGGTGATCGGCGTGCTGCGCGACACCGGCGACGGTGTGCTGTCCGACCGCCCGCAACCGACCCTCGCCGACCTCGCCGACCTGGTCGAGGAGTCCCGCGCCGCCGGGCTGCGGGTGCGCATGGCGTACCGGGTGCCCGACGTCGCGGCCGTGCCGACGGTGACCGGCCGCACCGTCTACCGGGTGGTCCAGGAGGCGCTGACCAACGTCCGCAAGCACGCCGGGGGCACGGTCGCCCGCGTCCGCGTGACGGCCGATCCCGGCGCCGGCATCGAGGTCGAGGTCACCAACCCTGCGCCGCTGGGCGCCGACCTCGGCACCCCGCTCCCCGGCTCGGGCACCGGCCTCGTCGGCCTGGTCGAGCGGGTCGGCCTCGCCGGCGGCACGCTCGAGCACGGCTGGACCGCCGACGGCGAGTTCCGGCTCCGGGCGTGGCTGCCGAGCCCGCAGCCGGCGGCGGAGGCGTGACCGGGCCGGTCCGGGTCCTCGTCGTGGACGACGACCCCCTGGTGCGCGCGGCGCTGGCCATGGTGCTCGGCGGCTCCGGGGACTGCGTGCTCGTCGGCGAGGCCACCGACGGCGCGGAGGTGCCGGCCGCCGTCGCCGAGCACGCACCGGACGTCGTCCTCATGGACATCCGCATGCCGCACGTCGACGGGCTGACCGCGACCGAACGGCTGCGTGCCTCCCCGGGCGGCCCGGAGGTCATCGTGCTCACCACGTTCGACGCGGACGCCTCGGTGCTCCGGGCGTTGCGCGCCGGGGCCAGCGGCTTCCTGCTCAAGGACACCCCGCCGGCCGCGATCGTGGACGCCGTGCGGCGGGTGGCCGCGGGAGAACCGATGCTCTCCCCCACCGTGACCCGTCAGCTGATGGCGCACGTCGCCGACGCCGGTGACGCGTGGACGGGGACCGACGACCGCCGGGCGAGCGCCCTCGCCCTGCTGGAGCGGCTCAGCGACCGCGAGCGCGAGGTGGCGCTGGCCGTCGGCCGCGGGCTGTCCAACGCGCAGATCGCCGCGGAGGCCTACATGAGCGTGGCCACCGTGAAGGCGCACGTCTCCCGGCTGCTCACCAAGCTGGAGGCGGCCAACCGGGTGCAGGTGGCTCTGGTCGTCCACGACGCCGGCCTGGCCTGAGCGCCGATGAGTTCCCCGCCCCGCCTCCGTCCCTGACAGCGACACCCGCGAGCCTCTGGAGGTCCGATGCCCGAGACCGTGCGCCCGATCCTCGTCACCGCCGACATCGCCCGGATGGCGCGCTTCTACACCGGGCTGTTCGAGGCCGAGGTGGTCGAGCGGTACCCAGACGACGGGCCGCTGTTCTACCTGGGACTGCGCGTCGGGGACTCCCCGCTGGGGCTGTCCGCGGACTCCGACGTCTCCCCGGGCACACCCGGCCGGATCCTGCTCAGCATCGAGGTGCCCGACGTCGAGGCCGCGCTGGCCCGCGTCGCCGGGCTCGGCGGCGACGCCGGCTCCGGGGCCACCGACATGCCCTGGGGGCAGCGCGTGGCCCACGTGCGGGATCCCGACGGCAACGCGCTGAACCTCACGCAGCAGCTTTGACCTGCGGCCCGCCGGGTAGCCGCTCCGGGACGACGAGGCCAGGAGGACCCGTGACCGAGCACCGCCCCGACACCGACGAGCGCGCCGAACCGGGCGGCTCCCCCACGCAGGGGCAGCACGACCTGATCCGCAAACCGGTCACCCCCGGCACCGACGACGGCGACACCACGGCCGTCCCCGGCGCCTACGAGGCCGACGACGACGACCGCGAGCGCGGCAAGGCGGTCAAGCCCGGCAACTGACCGGTGAGCCGCCGACCGTTCCCAGGTCGGTGCGGTTGACTGCCCGGTGTGGACGCGCCGGGCCGGATCTGGGACCGGGTCAGCGCTCCCGCAACCGACCTCTCCCCCACCCTGCTCCTCGGTGCAGCGGCCGTGGCGGCGCTGCTGGTCCTCTACGCGCCGCTGTGGCGGGTCACCCGGCACGCGGTGACCATCGCGCACGAGGGTGCGCACGGCGTGGTCGCGCTCGCCGCCGGCCGCCGGCTCTCGGGCATCCGGCTGCACTCCGACACCTCCGGTGTGACGGTCTCCGCCGGCCGGCCCACCGGTCCGGGCATGGTGCTCACCTGCGCCGCCGGCTACACCGGCCCCGGACTCCTCGGCCTGGGCGCGGCCGCCCTGCTGGCCGCCGGGCACGCCGTGGGCCTGCTGTGGGGGCTGGTCGCCCTCCTGGCGCTGCTGCTGGTCCAGATCCGCAACTGGTACGGGCTGTGGTCGGTCCTGGTCAGCGGCGGGCTGGTGCTGGCCGCCACGTGGTGGCTCCCGCCCCAGGGCCAGGCCGCCGCCGCGGCGCTCATCACCTGGTTCCTGCTGCTGGCCGCGCCGCGCGCCGTCCTCGAGCTGCAGACCGCCCGCCGGCACCGGGGGGCACCGGACTCCGACGCCGACCAGCTGGCCCGGCTCACCCGGATCCCGGGCCTGGTCTGGGTCGGCGTCTTCCTGGCCGTCGACGTCGGAGCGCTGCTGCTGGGGGGCAGCTGGTTGCTGACCTGAGGGGTCAGTGCCGCTCGTCGACCGTCCGGTGCTCGAGCGGGGGCGTGCCCGGGCGGGTCCGCCGGCGGGGCTCGCAGCCCGGCGGCTGGCTGACCGGCTCGACGTGCGGTGCCGGCGGGATGTCCAGCACCAGGTCGGCGTGGTCGACGATGACCTGCCGCCCGTGGTGCCTGATCTCCAGCGGATCGCCGTCCACCAGCCGGTAGGTGGCCGTCGTCGGGGTCACCGAGACGACCAGCTTGCGCCCCCGGTAGACCATCCGGAACCGCATCCGGGTGAGCCGGCGCGGCAGCCGCGGGGCGAAGGTGAGCGCCCCGTCGTGGTCCCGCATGCCGCCGAAGCCCGCGACCGCCACCGTCCAGCCGCCGGCCAGCGAGGCGATGTGCAGCCCGTGCCCGGAGTTGTGGTGCAGGTTCTGCAGGTCGGTGAGCGCCGCCTCGGCCCAGTAGTCGTAGGCCAGGTCCAGGTGCCCGGTCTCGGCGGCGACGACGCCCTGCTGGCTGGCCGACAGCGACGAGTCCCGCGTCGTCCGCGCCTCGTAGTAGGCGAAGTTCGCGATCTTCTCGTCCAGGGTGAAGGCGTCCCCCCGCAGGTGCAGGGCCATGACCAGGTCGGCCTGCTTCACCACCTGCTTCCGGTAGATCTCGAAGTAGGGGTAGTGCAGCAGCAGCGGGTAGTGCTCGGCGGGCGTCGCGGTGAAGTCCCACTCCTCGTGGTGGGTGAACGCGTCGGACTGCATGTGCACGCCGCGCTGGGTGTCGTAGGGCACCGCCATCAGCGCCGCGGCCCGCAGCCACACCTCCACCTCCTCCTCGGCGACCTGGAGCCGGCCGGCGACGTCGGGCTGACGCGTCACGGCCCGTGCCGCCTCGCGCAGGTTGCGCTGCGCCATGAGGTTCGTGAAGACGTTGTTGTCGACCACGGCGGTGTACTCGTCGGGACCGGTCACCCCGTCGATGCGGAACCCGTGCTCGGCGTCGAAGTGCCCCAGGGAGGCCCACAGCCGCGCCGTCTCGATCAGCAGCTCGGCGCCGAAGTCGCGGTCGAAGTCCGTGTCGTCCGTGGCGTTGAAGTAGCGGACGACGGCGTCGGCGATGTCGGCGTTGATGTGGAAGGCCGCGGTGCCGGCCGGCCAGTACCCCGAGGTCTCCTCGCCGCGGATCGTCCGCCACGGGAAGACCGCGCCGCGCAGCCCCAGCACCCGTGCCCGCTCGCGGGCGAGCTCGAGGATCGAGTGCCGCCAGCGCAACGCGTCCCGGGCGGCCTCCGGAGCGGTGTAGGTCAGCACCGGCAGGACGTAGGTCTCGGTGTCCCAGAAGGTGTGCCCGTCGTAGCCCGGGCCGGTCAGCCCCTTGGCCGGGATGGGCTGGCGCTCACCGCGCAGGCCGGCCTGCAGGACGTGGAACATCCCCACCCGGACGGCCTGCTGCAGCTCGTCGTCGCCCTCGATCTCGACGTCGGCCTCGTCCCAGTGCTGGTCGAGCAGGTCGCGCTGCTCGCGCATCAGCCGGTCGAACCCGGCCAGCTTCGCGGTGGCCAGCGCCGCCTCGACCTGGTCGCGCAGCGCCGCGCCGGAGCGGCGGGAGGACCAGCCGTAGGCGAGGAACTTGACCAGCTTCAGGGAGCCGCCGGGCGGGATGCGCGCGGCCAGCGTGTACCGGGCGAGGTCCCCGTTGGCCAGGATGTCCTCGGTGCTGGTGTCCGGGATCTCCACGACGTGGTCCATGCCGGCTGCCACCCGCAGCCGGCTGCGCGCCGTCTGGTGCACGAGTACCGCGCGCCGGCCGCGGCCGACGGAGAACTCGGGCTGCAGCGGCCGGCTCAGGGACGCCGAGGCCCGCGGGTCGTTGGTCTCGCCGTGGCCCACCTCGTTGGCCAGCAGGTCGGACTGGAGCGCGACGTAAAGATCGCCGAGGTCGTCGATCACCTCGACCTGGTACTGGATCGCGGCGATCGAGCGGCGGGCCAGCGACACCAGCCGGGTGCTGGTGACCCGCACGCTGCGGCCACCCGGCGAGCGCCACTCCGTCACCCGCCGCAGCACCCCGGCCCGGAGGTCGAGGGTGCGCCGGTGCTCGAGGATCTCCCCGTAGTTCAGGTCGAGCGGTGAGTCCTTGACCAGCAACCGGATGAGCTTGCCGTCGGTCACGTTGACGACGGTCTGCCCCTGTTCGGGATAGCCGTAGCCGGCCTCCGCGTAGGGCAGCGGCCGCTCCTCGTAGAAGCCGTTGAGGTACGTGCCCGGGACGACGACCGGCTCGCCCTCGTCGAACGAGCCGCGCATGCCGATGTGCCCGTTGGCCAGTGCGAACACCGACTCGTGCACACCCAGCGAGGAGTGGTCCAGCCCGACCTCGGTGAGCGACCACGGCTCGATCGGGAAGCTGGCCCGCCCCTCGGTCACGCCGTGCCCCCGAGCAGCTCGGCGAGGTCGGGAACGACGACGTCGGCGCCCGCGGCCGCCAGGCCCTCGGCCTGACCGACCCGGTCCACGCCCACCACGAAGCCGAACTCCCCCGCCCGCCCGGCGGCCACCCCGGACAGCGCGTCCTCGAACACCACCGCCTCCGCGGGGTCCACACCCAGCGCCCGGGCGCCGGCCAGGAACGTGTCGGGCGCCGGCTTGCCGCGCAGCTTCTCGCGCGCGGCCACGACGCCGTCGATCCGCGCGTCGATGAGGTCGGCGAAGCCGCCGGCGGCGATCACCTGCTCCCCGTTGGCCGAGGCGGTCACCACCGCGGTGGGCAGCCCCGCCTCCTTGACCGCGCGCAGGTAGCGCACCGAGCCGGGGTAGACCTCGACGCCGTGCTCGTCCAGCTCCCGGAGGACCAGCACGTTCTTGCGGGCCGCGATGCCCTGCACCGTCGCCGCATCGGGCGCGTCCCCCGGATCGCCCTCGGGGAGGGTGATGTCCCGGCTGGCCAGGAAGTCACGGACGCCGTCGGCCCGCGGCTTGCCGTCCACGTAGCGGTTGTAGTCCGCCTGGTCGAACGGACGCCCCCCTGGGTCGGTGGCCTGCAGGTATTCGTCGAACGTCCGTTTCCAGGCGGCCATGTGCACGGTAGCGGTGCGGGTCAGCACGCCGTCGAGGTCGAAGAGGCAGGCGCGGACGGACTCAGGCAGCCCCAGGCCGGATACAGGCACGGCAGCGACGCTACCGGCGCGGGGGCCGGAACACGCTCCGGACGGGCGGGCGCAGCACGCCGCCGTGACCGGCGCGCGCCGGGCGGTCCTGCTGCCTAGGGTCGCTGCGGGGCCGCGCACGCCGGACCCCCGCCCGACCTGGGCCGATCCAGCGACCCCGAGGAGCTCCGCATGGCCGACCGACCGACCCCGCCCAGCCCGTACGACTTCCTCCCGCAGGTGCCGTCCTTCACGGTCACCAGCTCCGACGTGGCCGACGGCGCGACGCTGCCGATGCCGCACGTCAGCGGCGTCATGGGCGCCGGCGGCGAGGACCGCTCCCCCCAGCTGTCCTGGTCGGGCTTCCCGGAAGGCACGCGGAGCTTCGCGGTTACCGTGTTCGACCCCGACGCGCCCACGGCCAGCGGCTTCTGGCACTGGGCGGTGGCGAACATCCCGGCCTCGGTGACCGAGCTGGCCTCCGACGCCGGCAGCAAGGACACCCCGGGCCTGCCCGACGGCGCGGTGCAGCTGGCCAACGACGGCGGCTTCGCCGGGTACGTCGGCGCCGCTCCCCCGGCGGGGCACGGTCCGCACCGCTACTTCGTCGTCGTGCACGCCGTCGACACCGAGACCCTCGACGTCGATGCCGGCACCCGCCCGGCGGTGCTGGGCTTCAACCTGTTCTTCCACACGCTGGCCCGGGCGACGATGGTGGTCACCTACGAGCAGTCCTGAGCCGGCTGCGCAGCGCTCGCGACATCCGGCAGTTGCATGACTGTTGAAGCATCCCGGCGCGGGCGGCGCACCATGAGTCCATGTCGACGACCCGGTCGTCGGCCGGCGAGCGGGGTGCCGCCCGCCTGCTGGTGACCCTGCTGGCCCTCCTGCTCACCGAGGCCTCGTTCTCCGTCCCGCGACGGGTCGCGGCCACGGGCGCCCTCCCCGGCGGGACGGTCGCGGTCGCAATCGGGGTACAGCAGTCGCCCGGCGGGACGGAGGCAGCCCTCCCTCCGTCGCTGTCCGGGCCGGAGGCCGTGCGCCCCTTCCCCACCGCGTCGCTGGTCAAGCTGTTCCTGGCCGAGGGCGTGCTGCACCGGGCCCGGGTGGGTCTGGAGGCGGTCGGCGAGCGGGACCGCGACCGGTTGCGTGCGATGGTGCGCAGCTCCGACGACGACGCCGCCTCCGCGGTGTGGGTGCGCTTCGGCGGTCCCGGACTGGTCACCGACGTGGCCGCGCGCTACGGACTGTCCGGCACCGCTCCCCCGGCTGTGCCCGGGCAGTGGGGCCGGACGACGACCACCGCCCGGGACGTCGCGGTCTTCCTGTCCCGGCTGCCGGTGCTCGCCCATCCGGACGACGCCGCCGCGCTGCTGGGCTGGATGGCCGAGGTCACGCCCGTGGCCGCCGACGGCTACGACCAGCGGTTCGGCCTGCTCGCGCTCCCCGGCACCGTGGCCGCGAAGCAGGGTTGGATGTGCTGCGTGGCCGGCATGCGGCATCTGCACTCCGCGGGGGTGCGCGACGGCCGGGTGGTCGTGCTGCTCAGCGAGGTGCCCGCGGCGATCCCCGAGGCCGACGCCCGCGCCCGGCTGGACACCGCGGCGGCCGCGCTCCCGGAGGCCGCGCTCCTGCGGTGCTGATCAGCCCGCGGGAGGCTCTGCGACGCCGAGGGTCGCCAGGCGGGCGAACCCGATCCGCTCGTAGACCCGGGCGACGTCGTCGTCGCCGGCGGCCAGGAACACCAGGTCGGCGGTCTCGCGGGCGTGCGCGACCAGCGCGGAGGCGATGCCGGCGCCCAGGCCCCGGCCGCGCAGCCGCGGCGCCGTCGCCAGGCCCACGATCTCGCTGACCACGGCGCCGTCGACGTCGACCGGCTGGTGCAGGCCGACGGCGACGGGCACGCCGCGCTCGATCGCCACCATCATCACGGTGCGGCCGGTCGCGATCCGCTCGCGCAGCGCGGCGGTGCCCACGGTCTCCTGTCGGACGGGCTCCGGCCGGCTGGCCTGGACGTCGGCCGGGCCGCCCGGGTTGGCGAACGCCACCGCGGAGACCTCCTGGTAGTGCGACAGCTCGGGATCCTCGGCGCCCACGACGTAGAGCCGCACGCCGGCCGGGAACAGCAGCTCGACCGGTTCGTCGGCCACCAGCAGCGGGAGCACGTCGATCTCCAGTCCGGCCGCGCGGGCGGCGGCGGCGACCTCGGGGGTGCACTCCGGGATCCACTCCAGGGCGCCGGGGAGCCCGGCGGCGTCCTGCAGGTCGAGCGCGGCGCGGACGTCGGCGACGGTGACCTTCGAGTCGGTGCCCCGCCGGGGCCGGGCCGGATACGGCCAGGACGGATCGCCGAGCGGGACGTCGAGGGCGCCGGCCCGCTCGATCCGCGCGTCCGGGAGCGGCGCGGCGGCGTGGTAGCGCTCGATGCACTCGAGCAGTCCCGGGCGGGCTGGCACAGGCAGAACCCTAGACCGGCGCCGCGCCCTGACCAGGCTCCCGGCCACGCGCGGGCGCCCTCCTGACCCGCACGGGTGACCCGCGCGCACGGGTGCGCAGTGCCGGACGGCACGATGGGGGCCGTGACGGCAGGGACGCGCGGCTCCATCTCGCCCTACGCGGTGTTCGACCGCGACTCGTGGCGAGCACTCGCCGCGGGATCGCGACTGCCCCTGGACGAGGCGGATCTCTCCGGGCTCGCCTCGCTGGGTGACCGCATCGACCTCGATGAGGTGACCACCGTCTACCTGCCGCTGGCCCGCCTGCTGGGGCTGCACGTCACGGCCAGCCGTCGGCTGTGGGCGGCGCAGAGCGAGTTCCTCGGCGACTCGACGGCGAAGGTGCCCTTCGTCATCGCCGTCGCCGGCAGCGTGGCCGTCGGCAAGAGCACCACCGCCCGCCTGCTGCAGGCCCTGCTGGCCGCCAGCCCCGGGTCCCCGCGGGTGGACCTGGTCACGACCGACGGCTTCCTGATGCCCAACGCGGCGCTGGAGGCCCGCGGGCTCATGGGCCGCAAGGGCTTCCCGGAGAGCTACGACCGCCGGGCGCTGCTGCGCTTCCTGGCCGACGTGAAGAGCGGCCGCGAGGAGGTGTTCGCGCCGGTGTACGACCACCAGTCCTACGACATCGTCCCCGGCCGGCAGCAGGCCGTGGACCGCCCCGACATCCTGGTCGTCGAGGGGCTCAACGTGCTCCAGGCGGGTCGCCGCTCCGACGGCACCGCCCCCGAGGTGTTCGCCTCGGACTTCTTCGACTTCTCCGTCTACGTCGACGCCTCCGAGGCCGACATCCAGACCTGGTACGTCGAGCGCTTCCTCGCCCTCCGGCGGACCGCGTTCGCCGACACCTCGGCCTTCTTCCACCGGTTCGCCGGCCTGACCGACGAGCAGGCCCGGGACACCGCGCTGGGCATCTGGTCCGCGGTCAACGCGCCGAACCTGCGGGACAACATCGCGCCTACGCGGTCCCGCGCCCGGCTGGTGCTGCAGAAGGCCGCCGACCACTCCGTCCGCCGGATCCTGCTCCGCAAGCTCTGATCCGCACCGCCGGGTGCGGCGGCTTGGCACATCTCCACCACTCGCAGGGATGACGTGGTGACCTGCGTCACCCGACGGCGTCGTCGGAGGCGCGCACACTGGCGGCGTTCGGTGAACGATCCCTCACCCACAGCCACCAGGGCCCACGAGGCCCGAACGGACGGAACCTGCGATGTGCTCCCACGTGACCCCTTGCCCCGACGTCGACAGCGACGCGCGCGACCTCGCCGCCGTCCTCAGCAGCCACCCCGAGCAGGGGTGGAGCCTGCTGTGCAACGGCGTCGTCCTGTTCGACGACGACGGCGAGCTCCTCCCCGACGGCCGGGCCGTCACCCACCCGCACACCTGGCTGGCCCCGGAGCTCGTCAGCGCCTGACGCCGGACCGCTCAGCCGGGGCGCCGGGCGAGGAACACCCACTCGGCGCCCGGCCGGTCGGGGGCGTCCCGCACGTCCTCGACGACGAACCCGGCCGCGGTCAGCGAACCGGTGAGCTCCGCCCGGCTGCGGAAGCGCAGCGTCGAGTCGGAGGTCAGCTCGAGGCCGTCGCGCTCGAGACGGAACGTCCAGCGGAACGAGATCCGGTCCCCCCGCACGTCGAGGACGTCGACCCAGGTCTCCACCGGCCCGACCGCCGGGACGACGGCACGGGTGCACGACCGCTCGCGGGTCCACTCCCGCCAGGCCTGCCGCTCCGGTCGCCGGCTCTCGAACACCAGCCGGCCCCCCGGGCGCAGCGCGGCGCACGCCCCCTCCAAGGCGGCGGCCCACTCCTCGTCGGCCAGGAAGACCTGCGCCACGTTCGCGGTCATCGTCACCACGTCGACCTGCAGCCGTGGCAGCGACCGGACGTCGCCGTGCAGCCACGTCACCGCGTCCGCGTGCGGCTTCCCGCGGGCCACGTCCAGCGAGGCCGCCGCGGGGTCCAGGCCGACGACCTGCACCCCGCGGCCGGCGAGCAGGCAGGCGAAGGTGCCCGTGCCGCAGCCGATGTCCAGGACCGACCGCGCCCCCCACCCGTCCACGAGCGCCAGATAGGCGTCCAGGTCGGAGCGCTCGCCGTCGAAGGTGTCGTAGACCGCGGCCAGCCGGGGATCGGAGAAGATCGCGTCGGCCACCGTCACGGCACGCGATCCGCCGCGGCGCGCGCCGCCGCCTCCAGCTCCTGCCGGTACCGCTGCCACCAGGCGGCATCCCGCTCGGGCAGGTTGTCCCCGACGGACTGGTTGCCGACCGACCCGTCGATCAGCTCGCGCACGATGTCGGCGTGGCCGGCGTGCCGGTGGGTCTCGGCGATGACGTGCACGAGGACGCGGTGCAGCGTCACCTCCGGGCGGGACCACCAGGGCACCCGGCCCGCCGCGTCGAGGGCCAGCTCCGCGACGGTGGCATCGGTGACCGCCCAGGCCCGGCGGTAGAGCGCGAGGACGTCGGCCCGGGACTCCTCGGGCGTCGCCCACAGGTCCCAGTTGGGCTCGCCCTCCTCGGCCATCCAGGGCTCGACCTCGGCCACGGGACGGCCGAACGTCGGGCCGAAGTAGCCCATCTCCACGTACGCCAGGTGCTTGACCAGCCCCAGCAGATTGGTGCCGGTCGGGGTGAGCGGGCGGCGGAGGTCGTACTCGGACAGGTCGTCCAGCTTGAACACCAACACGTCCCGGCCCTCCTGCAGGTAGGAGCGCAGGTCGGCCTTGGCGTCGTCGTCAGCGGTCACGGGCGACACCGTCGCACGCGGGTGCGACGGCGTCGACCGGGTTGCGCCGGCGTCCCCGGCGTCAGGCCGAGGCGCCCACCACGTCGGCCGTCGTCCCCAGGTCGTCCGGCGCCCCGGCCGACCGCTCCGGCGTCGACCCGTTCGCGCTCGGCGCGTGCTCGCCGAAGTCGTGCTCGGCGAACGCCTCGATCGGCGGGCAGGCGCAGACCAGGTTGCGGTCGCCGTAGGCCTGGTCGATCCGGCGGACCGGGCTCAGGTAGCCCCGGCCCTGGAGCCCGCGCACGGGGTAGATCGCCGTCGTCCGGGGATAGGGCCGCTCCCACTCCCCCGCGAGCATCGCCAGGGTGTGCGGGGCGTTGCGCAGCGGGTTGTCCGTGGCGTCGTACTCGCCGGAGGCGACCTTCTCGATCTCGCCGCGGATGGTCACCATCGCCTCGACGAAGCGGTCCAGCTCGGCCTTGTCCTCGCTCTCGGTCGGCTCGACCATGAGCGTGCCGGCCACCGGGAAGCTCATCGTCGGTGCGTGGAAGCCGAAGTCGATGAGCCGCTTGGCGATGTCGTCGTTGGTGATCCCGGTGGCCTTGGTGAGCGGCCGGATGTCGAGGATGCACTCGTGGGCGACCATGCCGTCCGCACCGGTGTAGAGCACCGGGAAGTGCTCGCGCAGCCGGGTGGCCAGGTAGTTGGCGCCCAGGATCGCGTGCTCGGTCGCCTTCGTGAGGCCGTCGGGGCCCATCAGCCGGACGTAGGCCCAGGAGATCGGCAGGATGCCGGCCGAGCCGAAGGGGGCGCCGGAGACCGCCGGGCCGGAGCCGCCGGTCTCGACCAGCGGGTGACCGGGCAGGAACGGCACCAGGTGCTCGGCGACGCCGATGGGGCCGACGCCGGGGCCGCCGCCACCGTGCGGGATGCAGAAGGTCTTGTGCAGGTTGAGGTGGCTGACGTCGGAGCCGAACCGGCCGGGGCGGGCGAGCCCGACCAGGGCGTTGAGGTTCGCGCCGTCGACGTAGACCTGGCCACCGGCGTCGTGCACCGCGGCGCAGATCTCCCGCACCTCGGTCTCGTAGACCCCGTGCGTGGAGGGGTAGGTCAGCATGATCGCGGCGAGCCGCCCAGCGTGCTGGTCGACCTTGGCGCGCAGGTCGCCGAGGTCGACGTTCCCGGCCTCGTCGCACGCGACGACGACGACCCGCATGCCGGCCATGACGGCGCTGGCCGCGTTGGTGCCGTGGGCGGAGCTCGGGATCAGGCAGACGTCACGGCCCTCGTCCCCGCGCGAGCGGTGGTAGCCGCGGATGGCCAGCAGACCGGCGAACTCGCCCTGCGAGCCGGCGTTGGGCTGCACGCTGACGGCGGCGTAGCCGGTCACCTCGGCCAGCCAGCCGCACAGCTCGTCGATCAGGCGGGTGTAGCCGCGGGCCTGCTCGGCGGGGGCGAACGGGTGCAGTCCGGCGAACTCCGGCCAGGTGATGGCGGCCATCTCGGTGGCCGAGTTGAGCTTCATCGTGCAGGAGCCGAGCGGGATCATCGTCCGGTCCAGGGCGAGGTCCTTGTCGCTCAGTGAGCGCAGGTAGCGCAGCATCGCCGTCTCCGAGCGGTGCGCGGAGAAGACCGGGTGCGTGAGGTACGTGCTCCGCCGGCGCAGGTCGGCGGGGAGCGCGTCGCCGTCGGCGTCGTCCAGGGCGGCGTCGTCGAGGGCCACGCCGAACGACTCGGCCACGGCGCGCAGGATCGCCGGCGTCGTCGTCTCGTCGCAGGCCACCGCCACCGTGTCGGCGTCGACCAGGCGCAGGTTGATCCGCCGCTCGGCCGCGGCCGCGACCACCTCGGCGGCCCGCCCCGGGACGGCGACGGTCACCGTGTCGAAGAAGTGCTCGTGCGCGATCGCCAGGCCACCGGCCCGCAGCGCGGACGCCAGCGCGTGCGCGCTGCGGTGCACGCGGGCCGCGATCGCGGCCAGGCCCTCGGGGCCGTGGTAGACCGCGTAGGCGCCGGCCATGACGGCGAGCAGCACCTGCGCGGTGCAGATGTTGCTGGTCGCCTTCTCGCGGCGGATGTGCTGCTCGCGGGTCTGCAGCGCCAATCGGTAGGCGACGTCGCCGTCGGCGTCCACCGAGACACCGACGAGCCGGCCCGGGAGCTGGCGGGCCAGGCCCTCGCGGACCGACAGGTAGCCGGCGTGCGGGCCGCCGTAGCCCATCGGGACGCCGAAGCGCTGGCTGGTGCCGCAGGCGACGTCGGCGCCCCACTCCCCCGGCGCCTCCAGCAGCGTGAGCGCGAGCAGGTCGGCGGCGACGACAACGGATGCGCCGGCCTCGTGCGCGGCCGCGGCGAGCGCGCGGTGGTCGCGGACCGCGCCGCTGGCACCCGGGTACGACAGCAGCACACCGAAGGCACCGGCCCCGGGCAGGTCGGTGGGCCAGCCCTGCGACAGGTCGGTGACGTGGAGGGCGATGCCGAGCGGCTCGGCGCGGGTCTCGAGCACGGCCAGGGTCTGGGGCAGCGTGTCGGCGTCGACGACGAAGACGGCTCCCTCACTCGCGCCCCGGCCCTGCCCGGCCCGGCGCACGAGCGTCATCGCCTCGGCAGCGGCGGTGGCCTCGTCGAGCATGGAGGCGCCGGCGACGTCGAGGCCGGTGAGGTCGGAGACCATCGTCTGGAAGTTGATCAGGGCCTCGAGCCGGCCCTGGCTGATCTCGGGCTGGTACGGCGTGTACGCGGTGTACCAGGCCGGGTTCTCCAGCACGGTGCGCTGGATGACCGTCGGGGTGATCGTGCCGGAGTAGCCCAGGCCGATCATCGAGGTGAAGACCTGGTTCTCCGAGGCGCGCTCGCGCAGCTCCGCGAGGACGGCGGCCTCGTCGGCCGCCGGCGGGAGGGCCAGCGGGGTGCGGTCGCGCACGCCCTCGGGCACGCACGCGTCGGCCAGCGACTCCAGCGTCGGGTGCCCGACGACGTCGAGCATCGCGGCGGTGTCTCCCCCACGCGGCCCGATGTGCCGGGCGGCGAAGGACCCCGCAGGGTTCAGGGAGGTCAGCGACGGGAGTGGACCGGAGAGCGGCGGAAGCGCTCCGCCCTCGGTTCCAGCGACGGTCTCAGCGCGGTCTGCCACTGGCAGAACGCTACAACATCGTCGGCCTCCGGCCGACCCCGCGACCACGTGCCGTACCCGACACCGATGAGCCGCTGCGTCGCGCTGCGCGGACCCCTCCGGGGCCCACTCGGCACGACAGAACGAACTACATGGCGCGGCGGCGGCGGCGCATGGAGAGCTCGTCGTCGGCGGAGTCCATCGGCGCCCCGTCGAGCCGCTCGGCGGGGAGCTCGGCGAGCTCGCCGGACAGCTCGCGCAGCGCACCGGAGACGGCGATGCCGAAGACGCCCTGCCCACCGGCCAGCAGGTCGACGACCTCCTCGGCGGAGGTGCACTCGTAGACCGTCGCGCCGTCGGAGAACAGCGTGATGTTGGCGAGGTCCTTGATGCCGCGGTTGCGCAGGTGGTCGACGGCCTTGCGGATGTTCTGCAGGGAGACGCCGGTGTCCAGGAGCCGCTTGACGACCTTGAGCACGAGGATGTCGCGGAACGAGTAGAGCCGCTGGGTGCCCGAACCGGTGGCGCTGCGGACCGACGGTGCGACGAGGCCGGTACGGGCCCAGTAGTCCAGCTGCCGGTAGGTGATCCCCGCAGCGGCGCAGGCGGTCGGGCCGCGGTATCCGACCAGGTCGGTGTCGACCTCGTCGTACGCAGGGGCCCCGACTGCGGCGTCGCTGAAGAGCTGACCCTGGGAGCCCTTGTCCTGGTCGCTCACGTCGGCGTCCTCCTCAGTCCCCGCTCCACTGGCGCGGCGCGGGTCGACGGCTGGTACCCGAGGTCGGGGATCGTGGCTCGCGCCCACCTACCTCAGGTGTCACACCGTTGTTGTTCGCCGACCGTAAGCCGGGCCAGGGGGCCGGTCAACTGAGCGGGGCGGCGTGTCGCCCCGCTCATCATTTCGAGTGGAGTGCGGCGCGGGCCTGCCGATGATGGCTGGATGGCCGCCGTCAGGCGGGGCCGCCGCCGGATCCGGAACCGGCGCCGAAGTCCTCGGGCGAGATCTGGTCGAGGAACTCGCGGAACTTCTCGACCTCGTCCTCCTGCTCGTCGGGGATCTCGATGCCGACCTCGTCGAGCAGGTCGTCGGCCCCGAAGATCGGTGCCCCGGTGCGCACTGCCAGCGCGACCGCGTCCGACGGCCGGGCACTGACCACCCGCTCGTCGCCGAGGACGAGCTCGGCGATGTAGATGCCCTCGCGCATCTCGGTGATGTTGACCGCCTCGAGCTCGGCGCCGAGCGCGGTGATCACCTCGCGGAGCAGGTCGTGGGTCATGGGCCGGGCGGGGCGCACGCCCTGCTGCTCGAACGCGATGGCCGCGGCCTCGACCGCGCCGATCCAGATCGGCAGGTACCGCTCCCCCTGCGTCTCCTTGAGCAGCAGGATCGGCTGGTTGCCGGGCAGCTCGACCCGGACGCCGACGACTCGAAGCTCCTGCACGGTACGGCTCCCTCGGCTGCGTGCCCAACGGTCCGGACCGACGAGGTCGTCGGGCTGCGGGGCGGTGTGGTGGCTGGTTCTGAGGCGGCGGTCGGGTACGGCGACGCGTTCACGGTACGCCGCAGTCAGGGGCGCAGGAGTTCCCGGAGTCGTGCCTCCAGCAGCGCGGTGTGCAACTGCGCGGACAGCCCGGCCAGCTCGCGCAGCTTCTCCGTGGCGCGGGTGCGGGCCTCCTCCGAGCGGGCCCGCAGGACCGGCGCGACGAGCTGTTCCACCAGGCCGGCCTCGCGCTCCACGCCGGTGCGGTAGACCCGCAGGTGGCGCGGCTCGATGCCGTGCCGGGCCAGGCCCGCGGCGGCCCGGGCGACCGCCAGGTCCGCGACCGGGTGCCGCCCGTCGGCGTCGGTGGCGAGCAGGCCGAACTGGACGCAGTCGGCGAGCTGGTCGGGCTCGAGGCCCGCCGCCCGGGCGAACTGGTCCGGGGTCAGCGGCGCGGCCTCGCCGTTGGCGTTCCCGGGGGCCCGCGGCGGCACGGCGGCCGGACCGGAGCTGTCCGGCACCGGCTCCCCGCGGTCGAGCGCCTCGAGGTGGTCCTTGATGACGCGCAGCGGGAGGTAGTGGTCCCGCTGCGCCGTTAGCACGTACCGCAGCCGGCTCACGTCGGCCCGGGAGAACTTCCGGTACCCCGACGCAGTCCGCTGCGGGTGGACCAGGTCCTCCGACTCGAGGTAGCGGATCTTGCTGATCGTCACGTCGGGGAAGTCGTCCCGCAGCACCGCGAGCACCTCGCCGATGGTGAGGCGCGGTGTGTGCTGGTCGCCGGCCTCCCCCGTGGAGCGAGCCGGACCGCCCACTAGCGAGCGGCCGGCTCGCCGGTCCGGGGACCGGTCAGGTAGACGAGGCGGAACTTGCCGATCTGCACCTCGTCGCCGCCCGACAGGGTGGCGACGTCGACGGGCTCGCGGTTGACGTAGGTGCCGTTCAGGCTGCCCACGTCACGCACGGAGAAGCCACTGCCCTCGCGGTGGAACTCCACGTGCCGGCGGCTGACAGTCACGTCGTCGAGGAAGATGTCGCTGTCCGGGTGCCGTCCGGCGGTGGTGACGTCCTGGTCGAGCAGGAAGCGGCTGCCCGCGTTCGGGCCGCGCTTCACGACGAGCAGCGCGGATCCGGCCGGCAGGGACTCGACGGCGCCGGCGTGCGCGTCGGCGGGCGACTCGGCGATCTCCGGCTGCTCGCCGGAGTCGTCTCCGCCGACCTTCGGGATCACGCTGGTCGACTCGCCGATCCGCTCGGGCGAGAGCGCCGAGCCGCACTGGGCGCAGAAGCGACTGCCCTCGGGGTTCTCATGTCCACATCGAGTGCAGTGCACGTTGCGTCTCCTCCGGTGCGAGGGGCGTCGCCGCGGGCCTGGAACAGGCCGCGGGCGGCCGGCGGACGACGGGCCGGACGGCCCGTCGTGTGTCGGTCACCGCGGATGCGGCGGGCCGTGGTCATGCAACCAGCGGTGGACCCGAGGGTCAACCGCAGCTGCAGGGTCGGGATCGGGAGCTGCGCGGCAGGTCACCGGCGACTCCGTCCCCCGTCGCGATCATAGTGAGCAGGAGCGCGGACGGCGCCGTAGGCGGGGCCGTCAGGAGCCGTCGACCAGCGCCTGGTAGGCGTCGGCGTCCAGCAGCGCCCCGATCGGGTCGCCGCCCTCACCGGGCACGCTGATCTCGACCAGCCAGCCCGCCCCGTAGGGATCGGCGTTGAGCGTCTCCGGCGCGTCGGTGAGCGCTTCGTTGACGGCGGCCACCACCCCGGCGACGGGCGCGTAGACGTCGGACACCGACTTGGTCGACTCCACCTCACCGATCGGCGTCCCCGGGGTCACCTCGTCGCCCACGGAGGGAAGCTGCACGAAGACGATGTCCCCCAGGGCGTCCTGGGCGTGGTCGGTGATCCCGACGCGTACGACTGTCGACGTGCCGTCGGTGCCCTGCACCAGCGCCCACTCGTGCTGGTCGGTGTAGCGGCGGTCGTCCGGAGTGGCCATGCGGGGATCTTCTCCCAGGGAGGAGGCGGGCGGCGCGCGGGGGCGGCCGAGGGGTCGGTCGGAGGGGTCGGTCGAAGGGGTCAGTCCTCGTCGTCCGGCGCAGCGTATTGAGCCTCCGGGAGCGGCCGCAACGCGTCGACGAGGAGCTCGGTCACCTGCTCGATCGTCACCGAGCCGCCGCGGCTGCCGACGTGCTGCACCACTCCCCCGGGAATGTTCAGTGCGGTCTCCAGGTCCTGCGGCGAACCGAGCACCAGCACCTCGTAGGGGGCGGTGATGGGGCGCCCGTCGATGAGCAGTGACCCGGGGGCGCCGGTGACCGCGGTGCTCAGCCCCACGCGGACGCCGTCGAACTGCATCGTCTCCGCGCCCGCGCCGCGCAGCTCCTGGATGACGTCGATGAGGTCGGTGACCCGCAGCTCGTCGTCCGGGTCCCGCACCGTCATGCGCAGCCCCGGCCCCACGGCCGGTGCGGTGCCGTTGAGGACGCCGAGCGCGGCGGCCCGGGTGCCCGCCTCCTCCAACGCCGAGGCGGTCTCGCTGTCGGAGCTGGTGAGCTGCCGCAGGGCGCTGCGCTGGTCGGCGATCTGCTCGCGCAGCCGGACCCCCCGGGAACTGACCTCGTCGACGATGCGTACCAGGTCCTCCTCGCGCGCACCCGCCAGCGCCTGCTCGTCGTCGGAGTTGCGCACCTGCACGGTGAAGGCGAAGCCGAGCAGCAGGGTGAGGACGCCGATCAGCAGGGCCGCGGGCAGGTCGCGCCGGCGGGCGGGCGGGGCGTCCTCCCCCGCCGGTGGCGGGTCGACGGGGGGCGGGTCGGTGCTCATGCCCGGAAGATGTGCCGCCGGATGGCGGCGGCGTTGCCGAAGATGCGGATGCCGAGGACGACGACGACGGCGGTGGACAGCTGCGCACCGACGCCGAGCTGGTCGCCGAGGAAGACGATGAGCGCCGCGACGACGACGTTCGACACGAACGAGATGACGAAGACCTTGGCGTCGAAGATGCCGTCGAGCCGGGCGCGGAAGCCACCGAAGACGGCGTCCAGCGCGGCCACCACCGCGATCGGCAGGTAGGGCTGCAGCCCCAGGGGGACGGTGGGGTCCAGCAGCAGGCCGAGCAGGACGCCGGCCACCAGGCCGAGGATCGGGATCACGGGTCAGTCTCCGGTCGCGGGGTCGGTCGGTGGTGCGGTGGGCTCGTCGGTCACCGGTCGGGCCGCACGCAGCTCGGGGGTGCTGGCCGCGGGCAGGCTCAGGTCGTCCTTGCGCGCGAAGTCGAAGCGGAGGCCGTAGGTCTCCTCGATGAGGGCGAGGGCGCCGACCTCGGGGCTGGCGAGGAACCCGCTGGAGAGGCTCTCGGGATCGCCGATGGCGCGCACCTCGTACGGGTTGGTCACCGGGCGGAAGTCGACGAGGACGGCCTCGCCGGCGAACCGGATGGCGCTGGTCGGTCCCAGGCGCTGGCCGTTGATGCTGATCGCCTCGGCCCCGGCGGCCCAGAGCGCGTTGACCACCTGCTGGAGGTCGCCGTCGCGCACGCGGCCGCGGACGTCGGCCTCGGCGCCGCCCCCGACCGGGTCGTCGTCGGCGTCGGAGCCGGCGTTGGCCAGCGTGACCAGCAGCCCCGGTCCGCGGACCGGCTGCGCGGCGGCGCCAGCCTCGGCCCGGGCGAGCTCGTCGAGCGCCCGCTGGCCGGTGGTGGAGGACGCCAGCAGCTCGTCGCGGGCACGGCCCACCTCCGCCCGGAGCTGCTCGAGCTCGGTCGCCAGTGCGTCGCTGGCGTCGGACTCGGCACGGATGTCGTCCACCAGCGCCGCACGGATCTCCTGCCGCCCCTGCAGCCGGGCGGCGGCCTCGTCGTAGGTGACCGCGGCGAGCACCCCGGCCACGACCAGCGTGAGCGCGACCAGCAGCCGACCGCGCCACCGGGGCCCGCCGGCGTCCGGGCCGGCGGCGGCCCGCGCCTCCGCCGCCTGGGCGTAGGCCGGGTCGAGGGTCTCGGCCAGCACGTCGTCGAGCAGCGAGGCGCCCAGGGAACGCGGGCCGCCACCCGGAGGACGTGCGGTCACGGCACCGCGCCCGCAGCGGCGGCGGCCCGCTCGGCCCGGACGATCCCCACCACCTGGGCGACGTAGAAGAGGCCGGCCAGCAGGTACAGCGCCGTCCCCCAGATGGTGAACGCCCACGCGAAGGGCTCGATCGCGGTCGCCAGCCAGCCGGTGCCGTCGGCGAGCAGCAGCCCGGGAAAGGCGTAGAGCAGCAGGAACGTGGCGGCCTTGCCCAGGTAGTGCACCTGCAGCGGCGGATAGCCGTACCGGCGCAGGACCAGCAGCATCACGCCGAGGACGAGTTCGCGGCCCAGGAGCAGCGCGACCAGCCAGATCGGTGCGATGTCGCGCAGGGCGAGGGCGACCAGCGTGCAGACGATGTAGAGGCGGTCGGCGGCCGGGTCCAGCAGCGCGCCGAGCCGGCTGCTCTGGTCCAGCCAGCGCGCGAGCTTGCCGTCGGCCCAGTCGGTGATGCCCGAGACCATGAGCACGATGACGGCCCAGCCGTCCGCCTCCGGCCCGAGCAGCAGCCAGAGGAACAGCGGCACGCCCAGCAGGCGCAGCACCGACAGCGCGTTGGGCAGCGTCCACACCCGGTCGGGGAGCTCGTCCCGGCCGACGAAGGCACCGTGCGCCGCCGTCGTCTCGGCCGACGGCCCGTTCGACGACGTCACGATCCCCTCCCGCCCGCAGTTCTCCCTGCGCAGAGGCTAGTGGACGCCGGGGCGGCGGCCGTCACTCGCCGGACGGCGGCGGGTCAGCGGGCGGACCGCCCTCCCGCGGGGCCTCAGGCGGGGACCGAGAACGAGGCGGGGGCGGGCTCGTGGCCGAGCGGACGGCGGTCGAAGGAGCCGGTGCCGTGCGTGATCGAGCGCAGCACGCCGGGATAGGCGAGCAGCTCGATCTCGGGCACCTCGGCGTGCACCGTCGCCCGGTCGGAGGCCGGGTCGGTGTCGCTACCGGTGACCCGCGCCCGGCGCGAGGACAGGTCGCTCATGACCGCGCCGACGTGCTCGGCGGGCACCCGGACGGCCACCCCGCACCACGGCTCCAGCACGCGGGTGCCCGCCGCGGCGGCCAGCTCGCGCAGCGCCTGGGCCCCGGCGGCCTGGAAGGCGGCGTCGGAGGAGTCGACCGAGTGCGCCTTGCCGTCGACCAGGGTGACGCGGACGTCGACGACCGCGCGATCCCCGCTCAGGCCGCGCTCGGCCTGCACCCGGACACCCTTCTCCACGCTGGCGTGGAACTGGCTGGGCACCGTGCCCCCCACGATCCGCTGCGCGAACACGATCCCGCTGCCGGGCGGCCCCGGCTCCCCCTCCACGACGACGACGGCGTACTGCCCGTGCCCCCCGGACTGCTTGACGTGCCGGGCCGTCACGCGCGCCGGCCCGGCCAGGGTCTCCACCAGCGGCACCCGCACGGGGACGGTGGTGACCGAGACGCCGTGCCGGCTGCGCAGCCGCTCGAGCAGCACCTCGGCGTGCGCGTCGCCGACGCACCACAGCAGCAGCTGTCCGGTCTCGGGCCGGCGCTCGAGCCGCACCGTCGGGTCCTCGGCCACCAGCCGGGCCAGCGCGGTGGCCAGCCGGTCCTCGTCCGAGCGCGAGGCCGCCTCCACGGCCACCGGCAGCTGCGGGGTGGGCAGCTCCCACGGCGCGACGAGCCGCGGGTCCTCCGGCGAGGAGAGCGTGTCGCCGGTCTCCGCGCTGGTCAGCCGGGCGATCGCGCAGATGTCCCCGGCCGGGCAGGCGGGCACCTGCCGCAGCAGCGAGCCCAGCGGTGAGGTGATCGCGCCGATCCGCTCGTCGAGGTCGTGGTCGGGGTGCCCGCGGTCGGCCAGGCCGTGACCGGAGACGTGCACGGCGATGTCGGGTCGCAGGGTGCCGGAGAAGACGCGCACGAGCGACACCCGGCCCACGTAGGGGTCCGTCGTCGTCTTGACCACCTCGGCGACCAGCGGTCCGTCCGGGTCGCAGGCCAGCGCCGGCGCCGTCCCACCGTCCGGGCGGGAGACCGGCGGGCAACCGTGCTCGGCGGGGCTCGGGAAGCCCGCCACGACGAGTTCCAGGAGCGAGTCGACGCCGATGCCCGACGGCGGCGCCGCGCAGAGGACCGGGTGGAAGTGCCCGCGGGTGACGGCGGTCCCGAGGTCGGCGATGAGGTCGGCCTGGACGAGCTGGTCACCGGCGAGGTAGCGCTCCATGAGCGCCTCGTCCTCGCTCTCGCCGATGATGCCCTCGATCAGTTCCGACCGGAGCCGGTCGGCCTGGTTCTCGCTCGCGGCGGCGTCGGGGTCGAGCAGCGAGACGAGGCGGCGCACCGAGCCGTCGGCGGCCCGCTCGACCAGGTGCACCGGGAAGACGTTCTCCCCCAGCAGCACCTGGCAGAGCCGGACGGCGTCGTCGACGTCGGCCTGGGGCCGGTCGATCTGGGTGAGCACCACCGCGCGCGGCATCCCGACGGCCGCGCACTCCTGCCACAGGGCGACGGTGGTCGCGTCCACCCCGTTGACGGCCGAGACGACGAAGAGAGCGGCGTCGGCGGCCCGGAGACCGGCCCGCAGCTCTCCCACGAAGTCCGGCGCCCCCGGGGTGTCGAGGAGGGTGATGCGGTTCCCGGCGTGCTCGACGGTCGCGACGCCCAGCGACACCGAGCGCCGCTGCCGGATCTCGACGTCCTCGGTGTCCAGGCAGGTCGTGCCGTCCTCGACCCGCCCGGCGCGGGGCAGCGCGCCGGTGGCGACGAGCAGCGCCTCGGCCAGGGTGGTCTTGCCCGCGCCCGTGTGGCCGACCAGGGCGACGTTGCGCACCTGCCCGGCCGGTCGTGGAGCAGGCGCTGCGGCGGTCTCCTTCGCCATCTGCCCGGCTCAGCTCTTCGACGCCGTGGCGTGCAGCACGGTCGCCGTTCCGGCCGGGTAGAAGAGCCCGACGTGGCCGTCCGGCGCCCAGCGCACCCGGTAGGGCGGCCCGCCCCCGGGCTCCGCGCACGCGATCACCTCACCGGTGCGGTCGGGTTCTCCCTGATGGGTCGAACGGACGACGATGCGGTCCCCGACATGCGCTTCCACGGCGGCCTCCTGGCGGTGCGCGACTGTGGTCCGGGTCACAGCGTGCCCCGCGACGGGGGTCCGATCAAGGGACCTCGGAGCGCTCAGCCCCCGGATCCTGCCGCCACCTCCGCGAGGTGCGCCTCGATGGCCCGCGCCAGGGGCTCGTGCACGGCCGACGGCAGGGCGTGCCCCATGCCGGGGATCGTCACCAGCTGCGCGCCGCCGATGGTCGCGGCCAGGGTGGCCGCGTGCGGCGGAGGGTTGATCGGGTCCTCGGGGGCCTCGATCACCAGGGTCGGCACCGAGTTGGCGGCCAGCTCCGCTCCCCGGTCGAGGCCCGACTGGTCGGCCAGCGCGTGCGCCACCGGGCCCCGGGCGGTGCCGGCATGGGCCATCGCCCGCTCCTCCTGCGCGCGGAACTCGGCCGGGTCGAACGGCAGGGCGGTGCCGGCGAGCAGCCGCCAGTGCTCCACCCGCCAGGCGAGCTCGGCCTCGCGGTCGCGCTCCTCCCCCATGGTCTGCCAGTACGCGAGCAGCGCGGGGTCCGGTCCCGGCAGTTCCGCGGCCCCCCCCGCCCTCGGGCGCGGCCAGCCCGACGCCGAGGGCAGCCGTGGCGAACACCGTGGCGCTGAGCAGCCGGTCGGGGTGGTCGATCAGCAGGAGCTGGACGAGCACGCCGCCCACCCGCTGGCGTTCGCCCCCATGATCAGCAACAGCGGTGGGGCCGCCGGGTCTCCCCGTTCCTCGGCCCAGAGCCCCGTGCCGGCGCCGAGGTGGACCAGGTGCTCGACGGGCTGCGCCATGTGCTCACCGGATCACGGGGACGCCGGGCTGTCCATCGGATTCGGAGCCCGGCGGGCCGCCCGGTGCTCGAGGTCGCGCACCCCGCGCCGGTGCACCAGCCAGCCGATGGCGATCAGCAGGACACCCGAGGCCAGGAAGGCGAGGTCCCAGCTCAGCGGCGCACCGAGGTCGTCGCGGACGTGGTGGACGCCGAGGATCTGGTGGTCGACCAGCCCCTCGACGAGGTTGAACAGCCCCCAGCCGGCCAGCACCAGGCCGAGGTGGAAGCTCCAGCTCGGCGCGATCCGCCCCTGCCGCCAGGCGATCAGGGCGGTGACCATCCCGGCGACGGCGGCGGCCCACGTGGCGAGGTGGAAGAACCCGTCGGCGACCGTGTTCGCCTCCAGTCCCGCGAGCGTGCCGGGGTCGCGGCCCTCGACCGAGCTGGTCATGTGGTGCCACTGCAGGATCTGGTGCAGCACGATGCCGTCGGCGAAGCCGCCGAAGCCGATCCCGTAGAGCAGCCCCGATGCCTTCGAGGGCAGCCGCTCCCCCGCCGTCGCTCGTGCCGATGCCGCCATGCGAGGGCCGCTACCCCGTCGACGCGCCCGGCACCCACCCCCGCATGCTGGGAACCATGAGCAGCAGCGACCACGCCGCCGGCCGGAACCAGAGCACCGGGCTGGCGCATGCCGTCCTGGCGGAGACGGCGGACCTGCCGGCGCCCTGGGCCGCGATCTGCGGCGCGTCGGTCGACGTCGTCCAGGGGAAGTGGAACGGCCCCCGCGGGCTCGGGTCGTCGTCCCCCTGCCCGGAGTGCCGCGCTCTCGCCGCGTCCTGAACTGGTCCGCACGTCGGCTGGGACCGCGTTACGGCGGGAATCGCGTCGTTGTTGGGGATAACGGTCGTACCCCGTTCGCGCATCGACGAGATCGGCGATCTCGCCCGTCCAGCCGGATGGAGGGGCGAGATCGCCGATGTCGCCGTGAGGGGGCGGTGCGTCAGCTCTCGACGAAGCGGTTCAGCCGCTCGATGGCCTCGACGAACTCCTCGACCATCTCGAGGACGACGCGGCGCGCGGGCCGGACCGTGCTCATGCTGGCGCTGCCCACGATCTGGCCGACGAAGTAGGTCGCCAGGTCGTTCGCCGGCGTGCCGGGCGTGCCCGCGACCCGGTTGATCCGCGCCTGCGCCTCACCGACGAGCATCGGCTGCAGCGGCATCGGCAGCGTGCCGGGGCCCTCGGCGGACTCCCACTCCTCGGTCCACGGGCTGCGCAGCATCCGCGCCGGCTTGCCGGTCATCGACCGCGACCGGACGGTGTCGCCGAGCCCTGCGCGCAGGAACTTCTCCTTGACCGCGGGGTTGGTCTCGGCCTCCTCGGTGGTCAGCCACACCGAGCCGCACCACACGCCGTCGGCACCCAGCGCCATGCCGGCGGCGAGCTGCCGGCCGCGGCCGATCCCGCCGGCGGCGAGCACGGGCAGCGGGCCGACGGCGTCGACCACCTCGGGCACGAGCACCATCGTGGCGATCTGCCCGGTGTGCCCGCCGGCCTCGGTGCCCTGGGCGACGACGAGGTCGGCGCCGGCGGCCTTGTGCTTGATCGCGTGCTCGACCGAGCCGGCCAGCGCGGCCACGGGGATGCCGGCGCCGTGCGCCCGCTCGATGAAGTGCGGCGGCGGCGGGCCGAGGGCGGAGGCGACGAGCTTGGTCTCGTGCGCGAAGAGGACGTCGAGCAGCGGCGCCATGCTCTTCGGGTCGACCCGCATGCCGCCCACGCCGGAGCTGCGGCCGCCGGTCGGGGTGTCGGCGGGCAGGGGCGGGATGCCGTAGCGGTCGAGCAGGCCGTCGAGCCACTGCCGGTGCCCCGCGGGCAGCAGGTCGCCGAGCGCGGCCCGGTCCAGGCCGCCGGACTCGGAGCCGGCGAACTTCTCCGGCACGAGCAGGTCGACGCCGTAGGGCCGGCCCTTGACCTCCTCCTCGATCCAGGCGAGGTCGATGTCGAGCTGCTCGGGGGTGTGCGCCACGGCGCCCAGGACGCCGAGCCCGCCGGCGTTGGTGACGGCGGCGACGACGTCGCGGCAGTGGCTGAAGGCGAAGATCGGGACGTCGATCCCGACGAGGTCGGTGGCGGCAGTGCGCACGGGGGTGTGCCTCTCGGTGGGGGTCTCGGAGTGGGTCGAGGGGTCGCGCAGGTCAGGAACGGCCGCCCGGCGGCGGGCCGTCGGTCGCGCCGCCGGCGAAGGCCTGCGCCTTCACCATCCAGTCGCGGGCGGCGTCGCCGTCGGTCTGCAGGGCGGTGTCGTCCACGTGCCGGCGCTGGGTGACGACGAGGCAGAAGTCCAGGGCCGGTCCGCGGACCGACTGCGCCGCGTCGTCAGGGCCCCGGCGCCAGACCTCGCCGGACGGGGCGACCAGCTCCAGGCGCACGTCGGCGGCGGGCAGCTCCTCGCGGCGGTTGGCGTAGGTCCACGTCCGCGTGATGAACCCGATCTGGCAGATGTGCCGCAGCCGGTCAGTCGGCTCCCGGGTCGTGCCGACGGCGTCGACGACGTCCTGCCCGTGCGCCCAGGTCTCCATGAGCCGGGCGGTGAGGAACGAGCGCACGCTCATCGACGGCCCGTACCAGGGCACCCGGCCCGCAGGGTCGACCCGTCCGACCACCTCGAGCAGCCGGGAACGGTTGCCCCGCCACGCGGCGAGCAGCTCGGCGGGCGCCAGCTGACGGTGCAGCGTGACGCCGTCCATGTCCTCGAGCAGCGGGCCGATCGAGGCGGCGAACGCGCCCTCGTCGGTGAGCGCCAGCACGGCGGCGCCGTCGAAGTAGGTGAGGTGGCCGACCTGGTCGGCGACGGTCCAGCCCGGGCTCGGCGTGGCCGTGGCCCACTGCTCGCCGGTCAGCCCGGCGAGCACCGCGTCGAGCGCCTCGTGCTCGGCCGCGAGGTCGGCGGCGACCGCGGAGACGTCGGTCATGGGGTACGTCCCTTCATCGAGCAAGGCCCTTCAGGATGATCTCGACCGCCTCGTCGGCGGCCTGCTGGGGCGAGCTGCGCAGCGTGCGCGCCACCTCCGGATCGGCGAAGCTGCGGCCCAGGCCGGCGAGCACCCGGGCCACCGCCGCGGTGTCGACGTCGGTGATGTCGCCGCGGGTGACCGCGGTGTCCAGGAGGATCCGCGTGACGTCGATCAGGTACTGGTTGTGGCTGTCCACCAGCGCCCGGACCGCGGGCACGGTGTCGAGGTCCCGGGACCAGGCGTGGGTCGCTCGGCCGACGGCCACGTGCGCCGCCCGGAGGTAGGCGCGGATCGCGTCCAGCGGCGGCATCCGGTCGGTGAGGATCCGCTGCGCGTTGCCACCGATCCGCCACAGCTGCCGGTCGACGACCATGAGGACCAGCGCGTCCCGGCTCGGCGCGAGCGCGTAGAGGGTGCGCAGCGAGCACCCGGCCCGGGCCGCGATCTCGGCCATGGTGAGCTCGGCGAAGCCGTCGCGGAACATCGCGTCGAGCTGCCGGAGCACCTCGCGCTGACGCTCGGTGAGCTGCTCCTCCCGGTCGCGGTCGAGGACCGGCCGCGGGCGCTCGACGGTGGCCAGCGTGCTCACGGCTGCCCCTCGAGCAGCGCCACCGGGACGTCGACGTGCCGGGCGCGCAGCCACTCCCCCAGGCTCTTGGCCTGCCCGTCCTGCCGGGTCGAGGCGGCGACGCCCTCGTCGAGCAGCCCGTGGACGACGAAGTTGAGCGAGCGCAGCGCCGGCAGCCGGTGCCGCTCGACCCGCAGCGGCGCGGTCTCGGGCAGCAGCGCGGTGAGCCGCTCGGGGGTGAGGAAGCCGTCCAGCCACGCCCAGGCCGCATCGGTCCGGGCGAAGACGCCGAGGTTGGCGTTGCCACCCTTGTCCCCCGACCGTGCGCCGACGACCCGGCCGAGCGGCACCCGCGTCGTCGGGCCGCCGGGGGCCGGCGCCGACGGGCCGGGCAGCGGGTCGACCGGCGCGGCCGGGGTGGCCGGTGCGGTGGACGGCACGACCGTCGTCGGCCCGCCCAGGACGGTCACCGACTGCGGCACCAGCTCGGCCGGCACCGTCGTCGGGCGGTAGACGCCGTAGGGGCGGGCGTCGCGGCCGCCCCCGCCCACGCCGAAGAACCCCGGGATCGTGGCCAGCGCGAGCTCGGTCATCGCCGCGCCCACCGACCGGCCGAGCTTGCGCTCGTCGGCGTCCTTGAGCGTGAGCCGCCAGACCGCGACGGCCTCCTCGTTGCTCGCCGGGTCGGCCTTGTCGGTGCGCACCAGCGTCGTCGTCACGTCGGCGAAGTCGGCCGGGGTGTACGGGCAGGCGGCCCAGAACGCCTCCTCGACCAGCGCCGCCTTGGCCTCGACGTCCAGCCCGACCAGGGCGATGCCGAGGTCGGTGCGGAACCCGCCGAGTTCGTTCATCGCGACCTTGAGCGTCGCGGGCGGCGGCTCGCCCTTCGCCCCGCTGATCCGCACCCGGTCGGGCGCGACCTGCTCGAGGGCCACGGTGTCGAAGCGCGCGGTGACGTCCGGGCCCAGGTAGGCCGGGCCGCCGATCTCGTAGAGCAGCTGCGAGGTGACCGTGCCGATCGAGACCTGGCCGCCGGTGCCCTCGTGCTTGCCGATGACCGAGGAGCCGTCGCCGGCGATCTCCGCCCACGGGAAGCCGGTGCGGACCATGCCCGGCACCTCGGTGAAGAAGGAGTAGTTGCCGCCGGTGGCCTGCGTGCCGCACTCGATGACGTGCCCGGCGACGACGGCCCCGGCGAGGGCGTCCCAGTCGTCCCGCGCCCAGCCGTGGTGCCAGGCGGCCGGGCCGCAGACGATCGCGGCGTCGGTGGTGCGCCCGGTGATGACGATGTCGGCGCCCGAGTCCAGCGCGTCGACGATGCCCCAGCAGCCGAGGTAGGCGTTGGCGCTGATGAACCGCGACGGGTCGCCCAGCGGTGCCCCGGTGTCGAGGTGTGCCAGGTCGACGCCCGCTGCGACGAGCTCGTCCAGCCGGGGCAGCAGGTCGTCCCCGTTCACGTAGGCGATCGTCGGGGACAGCCCCAGCTTCGCGGCCACCTCGGCGACGGCCTCGGCGCAGCCGGCCGGGTCGAGCCCGCCGGCGTTGGCGACGACCTTGATGCCGCGGTCCAGGCAGGTGCCCATGACCTGCTCCATCTGCGTCACGAAGGTGCGGGCGTAGCCGCCACCGGGCCGCGACGCCCGGCTGCGCGCCAGGATCAGCATGGTCAGCTCGGCCAGCCAGTCGCCGGTGAGGACGTCGATCGGCCCGCCCTCGACCATCTCGCGGGCGGCGGAGAGCCGGTCGCCGTAGAACCCGGAGCAGTTGGCGATCCGCAGCGGCTCAGGCATCCGGCACCTCCGGCTCGACGACGAGGAGGACGGCGCCGTTCTCGACCTGCTGGCCGACGGCGACCCGCACCTCGCCGACGACGCCCGCGTACGGCGCCCGCACGTGGTGCTCCATCTTCATGGCCTCGAGCAGCACCAGCGTCTGCCCGGCGGTCACCCGGTCCCCCACCGCGCAGCGCACGTCGAGGACGACGCCGGGCATCGGGGCGACGAACCCGCCCTCGGCGGCGGCGGCGCCCGGCGGCACGAACCGCGGGACGACGGCGAGCTCTACCGTGCCGCGCGGCGTCTGCACGTGCAGCCGGTCGCCGTCGACGGTGACCGTGTGGCGGGCCCGCCGGCCGGCCAGCTCGACGTCGAGGCTCTCCGGGGACCAGGCGTGGACCCGGGCCGGCCCGAGGTCGCGCACCGCGAACGTGCCGTCCCGGAGGGCGCGGTAGCCGATCTCGACCTCGTCGTCCCGGTGCCGGAAGCGCACCGACGAGTCGGGCAGCCGGGCGTTGCGCCAGCCGCTGGGCACCGAACGCAGCACGCCGGCCTCCGCACGGTTGCGGCCCTGCAGCCACAGCGCCGCGGCCGCGGCCACCCGGCGCAGCGCGTCGTCGTCCAGGGCGAGCCGGGCGGCCGGCGCGTGGCGCTCGATGAAGTCGGTGGTGGTGTCGCCGTCGAGGAAGGCGGGGTGCCGCAGGACGGCGGCGAGGAAGTCGCGGTTGGTGGTGAGCCCACCCAGGTGCAGCCGGGTGAGCGCCAGCGCCAGCCGGCCGGCCGCCTCCCGCCGGGTCGGGGCGTGCGCGATGACCTTGGCCAGCATCGGGTCGAAGCTGACCCCGACGACGGAGCCGGCCTCGACACCGGAGTCCCACCGGACGGCGGGCTCGGCGGCCGGCGCGAACGCCGCGACCGTGCCGGTGGCCGGGAGGAAGCCGGCGGCGGGGTCCTCGGCGTAGAGCCGCACCTCGATGGCGTGCCCGGTGAAGGAGACGTCGGCCTGGGTGCGGTCCAACGGCTCCCCCGCGGCGACCCGCAGCTGCTCGCGGACCAGGTCGATGCCGGTGACCTCCTCGGTGACCGGGTGCTCCACCTGCAGGCGCGTGTTCACCTCGAGGAAGAAGAACTCGCGGGTGTCGTCGTCCACCAGGAACTCGACCGTGCCGGCGGAGCGGTAGCCCAGCGCACCGGCCAGGGCCAGCGCCGCCTCGCCCATCGCCGTCCGCAGGGCGTCGTCGACGACCGGCGACGGCGACTCCTCGACGATCTTCTGGTGCCGCCGCTGGATCGAGCACTCCCGCTCACCCAGGTGCAGCAGGTTGCCGTGCTCGTCGCCGAGGATCTGGATCTCGACGTGCCGGGCCCGGCGGACGTAGCGCTCGAGGAACACCCGGTCGTCGCCGAAGCCGGACAGCGCCTCGCGCTGAGCGCCGGCCACCGCCTCGGCGAGGTCGGCCGCGGACTCCACCACCCGCATGCCCTTGCCGCCGCCACCGGCGGCGGCCTTGACCAGCAGCGGGTAACCGACGGCGTCGCCGTCCCGCGGGTCGTCCGAGGACGGCAGCGTCGGGACGCCGGCGGCGACGGCGGCCTTCTTGGCGGCCAGCTTGTCGCCCATGGCCGCGATGACCTCGGGCGTGGGGCCGACCCAGACCAGCCCGGCGGCCAGGACGTCGGCGGCGAAGCCGGCGTTCTCCGACAGGAAGCCGTAGCCGGGGTGGATCGCACCGGCGCCGGTGGCGCGGGCTGCGGCGATGACGGCGGCGCCGTCGAGGTAGCCGGTGTCCAGCCGGACGGCCTCGTCGGCGTCGGCGACGAAGGGGGCGCCCGCGTCGGCGTCCACGTACACGGCGACGCAGCGGTGGCCCATGGCGCGGGCGGTGCGGAAGACCCGGCGGGCGATCTCGCCGCGGTTGGCGACGAGGACGGTGTCGAAGAGGGCGGTCACAGCCGGAACACCCCGAACTGCTGGGCACCCTCGACCGGGCCGTTGGCCACGAACGACAGGCACATGCCGAGCACCGTCCGGGTGTCGCGCGGATCGATGATGCCGTCGTCGCTCACCGCCCCGGTGGCCCGCAGCGCCAGCGAGCCCTCCTCCTGGCCCGCTTCGACCATGGCCACGATCTGCGCGTCCTCCTCCTCGTCGAACGGGACGCCCTTGCGCAGCGCCTGCCCGCGGCGGACCTGCGACATGACCCCGGCGATCTGCTTGGGGCCCATCACCGCGATCTTCGCCGTCGGCCAGAGGAAGGTGAACCTGTTGCCGAAGGCCCGGCCGGACATGCCGTAGGTGCCCGCGCCGTAGGAGGAGCCGATGATCACCGTCAGGTGCGGCACCGTGGAGTTGGTGACCGCGTTGAGCATCTGGCTGCCCTTCTTGACGATCCCGGCCGCCTCGAAGTCGCGCCCGACCATGTATCCGGTGATGTTCTGCAGGAAGACCAGCGGGACGTCGATCCGGTTGCACAGCTGGATGAAGTGCGCCGCCTTCTGTGCCGAGTCGGGGTGCAGCACGCCGTTGTTGCCGAGGATGCCCACCGGGTAGCCGTGGATCGAGGCCCAGCCGCACACGAGCGTCGGGCCCCACCGGGGCTTGAACTCCTCGAACCGGGAACCGTCGGCCACCCGGGCGACGACGTCGCGGACGTCGACCGGCTGGCGCAGGTCGCGGCTGACCAGGCCGAGCAGCTCCTCGGGGTCGTGCACGGGCTCGTCGGCGGTCAGCGAGGGCTCGGGACCGGCCTTGCGCCAGTTGAGGTGCGAGACGGCCTCACGGCACATCCGGATGGCGTCCAGCTCGTCCTCGGCGAAGTAGTCGCCCAGGCCGGAGACGCCGGCGTGCAGCCGGGCGCCGCCGAGGGTCTCGTCGTCGCTCTCCTCGCCGGTGGCCATCTTGACCAGGGGCGGGCCGGCGAGGAACACCTTCGACTGCTGGTCGATGACGACGACGTAGTCCGACAGCCCCGGCTGGTAGGCCCCTCCGGCGGTCGAGGAGCCGAAGACGACGCAGACCGAGGGGATGCCCAGCTTGGACAGCTCGGTCATCTCGTAGAACTGCCGGCCGCTCTCGGCGAAGTGGGAGGTCTGCGCCGACCGGCCGCCCCCTCCCCCGCCCGGCCGCAGGTCGGCGCCCGCGGACTCCACGAAGCTGACGTAGGGCATCCGGTTCTCGCGGGCGATCTCCAGCGCGCGGGCCCACTTCTTCAGGGCGTACGGGGTCAGCGCGCCCCCGAGGACGGTCGGGTCGTTGCCCATGACGACGCACTCGACACCGGCGATCACCCCGACCCCGACCACCATGCCGCCACCGGCGGTGTAGTCCGAGGCGTAGGCCGCCAGCGGGCTGATCTCGAGGAACGGGCTGTCCTGGTCGAGGGCGTGCGCGATGCGCTCGCGGATCGGCAGCTTGTCCCGCTGCCGCAGCCGCTCGGTCGCCTTCTCCCCGCCACCGGCGGCCGCCTGGTCGAGCAGCTCGTCGAGCACCGCGAGCTGCTCGAGCATGTCGGCGCGGTTCTGCCGGAAGCTCTCGCTCCCCGGATCGACCGACGACGGGAGCGGCGGGGCGAGCAGCGAGCGGGCCATGCGGCGAACGTAGGGCGGTAATCCAGCGGAGTCAACGTTACCGGCGGGCGGCGCGGCGTCCGGTGGTCCCACCGCAGAGGCCGGCCGGTATTGACAGGTGACCTGTCAATCCGACAGGGTGCCTGTCATGTCACGAAACGCCGCCGAGCCCGTCCACCCCGGCCGATCGGCCTACGACGTCCTCCTGCAGGTGCGCCCGCTCTACCAGGCGTCCGAACGCGCCGTCGGCCGCGCCCTGCAGGGCACCGACCTGACGGTGCCGCTGCGCGCGGTGCTGGAGCTCCTGGTCCACCGGGGGGCGATGACCGTCCCTCAGCTGGCCCGGGAGTTCGGGATCACGCGGCAGAGCGTCCAGGCGCTCGTCGACACCGGGGCGAGCCGCGGACTGCTGGGGTTCGAGGACAACCCCCGGCACCGGCGTTCCCGGCTCGTCACCGCGACCGCGGACGGCGAGCGCACGTTCACCGAGGCACACCGGCGCGAGCTGGCCAACCTCGAGCGCGTCGCCGCCGACCTGGACGGCGAGGACCTCGCCCGGTGCGCGCGCGTGCTGGCCGACCTCACCGATCGCATCCGCCGGATCCCCGCTGCCGACCCCGACCACGACAACGACGACGACCAGGAGTCCTCGTGAACCAGCTGCCCGAACTTATCGTGCCGACCGACCTCGTCGAGCCGGTCGACCGCGGCGACCACGACCTGTACCTCCCCGAGGCCCCCGCCCGGCCGCCGGTCGTCGTCCTCGTGCACGGGCTGTTCCAGGAACCGCCGCCCGTGAGCCCACGCCGCACCCCGTTCTTCCGGGCCTACGCCACGCAGCTCGCGCTGCGCGGGACGGCCGCCGTCGTCCTCGACCACGAGCTGACCGGTGGGATGCGGTACCCCGAGGCGGCGGCGACGCTCGACCGCGTGCTCGCCGCGGTGCGCAGCGACGACGCGGTCGACGGCGACTCGGTGGCCGTGTGGTTCTTCTCCGGCGGCGGGCCGCTCGCCTACCCGGTCCTCGCCGCGGGCCCCGAGTGGCTGAGCTGCGTGGCGCTGACCTATCCGCTCCTGCCCACCGAGGCCATCGCCGGCTGGCCGTCACTGGCCGACGCCCTCGCCGGGCTGGGCGACACCCCGATGGTGCTCACCCTGGTCGAACACGAGCTCCCTGCGTTCGTGGCCGGACAGCGAGCCCTCCTCGAGGCACCGCCGTCCCGGCTGACGCGGATCGACGTCCCGGCCGCCGAGCACGGCTTCGACACCGGCCCGGACACCGAGCACGGCCGCGCCGCCGTCCTCCAGGCCCTGGACGCGGTCGCGGGCCGGCTCGTCCGAACGCCTTGAGGGGCACTCCGGCGCCCCCGGCAGGTCCGGCATACTTCGGCCGTGACCGGCCCGGTGCGCGTCCTGCCGGTACCGGCCGACCACGGCTACGTGGACCACCTGCTGGACGACCGGGTCCCCGGCGTCGTGCTCGTCCGGCCTCCGGACGGCGGGCACCCCTCGCCGGCCCTCGACGCCGGCTGGGTCACCGCCTCCGCCGGGACCTTCGACGTCCTGCACGTGCACTTCGGCTTCGAGGGCCGCACCCCCGAGCAGCTGGGCGCGCTCGTCGCCGCCGTCCGGGGCGCCGGCCGGGGCCTGGTGCTCACCGTCCATGACCTGGAGAACCCGCACTTCCGGGAGCAGGACGGCTACGACCGGCTGCTCGACGTCCTCGTCCCCGCGGCGGACGCGGTCGTGACGCTCACTCCTGGCGCGGCCACGGAGGTGGGCCGGCGCTGGGGCCGGGCGGCCGAGGTGGTCCCCCACCCGCACGTCGCGCCGCTGTCCGAGATCGGCACGCGCCGGCCCTCGCGCACGCCCCGGGTCGTCGGCCTGCACCTCAAGAGCCTGCGGGCCAACCTGCTCGCCCGGCCGGTGCTGCGGTCCCTGGTCGAGGCGGTCGGCCGGCTGCCGCAGGCGGTGCTGCGGGTCGACCTGCACACCGAAGCCCTGGACCCCGCGTTCCCCCGCCACGACGCCGAGTTCGTCCGGGACCTGCGCGCGGCGGCCGACGCGGGCGCGCTCGACCTGCGCGTCCACGAGCGCTTCGACGACGCCGGGCTGATCGGCTACCTGCGCGGGCTGGACGTCTCGGTCCTGGGCTACGGGCACGGCACCCACTCCGGCTGGCTGGAGCTCTGCCACGACCTGGGGGTGCCCGTGGTCGCGGGAAGGATCGGCTTCCTGCACCAGCAGCAGCCCCTCGTCGAGACCGACCTGCACGACCCCGCCGCGGTCGCGGAGGGCCTGGCCCGGGCGCTGGCCCCGCTGCCCGGATCCGTCGCGACCCCGGGCGAGCGCCTCGCCCAGCGGCTCGACGTCGCCACCGCGCACCGCGCCCTGTACCAGCGGGTCCTCGCCGGCACCGCGGGGGTACGCGCGTGATCGGCTGGTACGTGCACCACCACGGCGCCGGTCACCGGCAGCGGCTGCTCGCCGTCGCCCGTCACCTGCGCACCCCGGTGACCGCCCTGGGCTCCGGGCCGCCGCCCGCCGGCTTCGACGGCGAGTGGATCTCCCTCCCGCGGGACGACGACGACCCCGTCGACCGGGCGTCGGCTGCCGCGGGGGGTGCGCTGCACTGGGTGCCGCTGCACCACTCCGGGCTGCAGGACAGGACCGCCGCCATCGCGGCCTGGATCGCGTCGGCACGGCCCAGCCTGTTCGTCACCGACGTCTCCGTCGAGGTGACGGCGCTGGCCCGGCTGTGCGGCGTCCCGGTCGTCGTCTTCGCCATGCTCGGCGACCGGCACGACCCCGCCCACCGCCTGGGGCGCACGCTGGCCCGGGCGCTGGTCGCCCCGTGGCCGGCCGCCCCTGACCGCCCCGGCGTCGATCCGCACACCGGGGCGGGCGCGCCCGTGGTGCACGTCGGGGCGTTCTCCCGCTTCGACGGCCGGCCCGCGTCCGCGGCGCCCCGCCCGGGCACCGTGCTCGTGCTGTTCGGCAGCGGCGGCAGGGACGTCAGCGACGCCGACTTCCGGGCCGCCCGCGCGGCCACACCGGGGTGGACCTGGGAGTACCGCGTCCCCGGCTCCGCCGAGGACGGCGCCGGGGACGACGACGTGTGGACCTCGCTGCAGCGCGCCGAGGTGGTCGTGGTCCACGGGGGCCACAACGCCGTCGCCGAGGTGGCGGCCGCCCGTCGGCCGGCCGTCGTCGTCGCGCAGGACCGGCCCTTCCGCGAGCAGCAGCGCCGGGCCGAACTGCTGCGCGCCGAGGGCCTCGTGGCCCTGGACCGCTGGCCCGCTGCGGCCGACTGGCCGGCCCTGCTCGACCGGGCCCGGACGGCCGGTGCCGGCCCGTGGCACCGCTGGGCACCGGGCGACGGCGCGCAGCGCGCGGCCGCCTTCCTCGACGAGGCCGCCGTCCGCGACGACGCCGCCAGGAGGCGCCCGTGACCGCGACGGCGCTGCTCACCATCGTCTCCGGCCGGCACGACCACCTGCGCGGGCAGCTGCTCGGGGTGGCCGCGATGACCGAGGCGCCGACCTGGCACGTCGTCGCCTCGATGGGCGACGCCGAGGTGCCGGCCGTCGTCGACTCGGTGCCCGCGCCCCCCGGCACCCGGCGGGTGGTGGTCGACGTGCCGGCGCCCGCCGACGGCGAGCTGCCGCTGGCGCGGGCGCGCAACGCCGCGGCGGCCGCGGCCCTGGAGCGCGGCGCCGAGCTGCTGGTCTTCCTGGACGTCGACTGCGTCCCCTCCCCCGGGCTGCTGGCCGGGTACGCGCGGGCGGCCCGCCACCCGGCGGTGCGGGCCGCGGCGGGGCCGGTCCTGCTGTGCGGCCCGGTGGCCTACCTCCCCGAGGGGGTGCGGGTCACCTCACCGGCCGACCTCGCGCAGCTGCCCGGCGCGGCCCGGCCGCACCCGGCGCGCCCGGACCCGGCGCCCGGGACCGTCGTCCTCGCGGACGAGGACCAGTGGTGGCTGTTCTGGTCGCTGTCCTTCGCGGTCCGTGCCTCCGACTGGACCCGCTCCGGCGGGTTCTGCGAGGAGTACGTCGGCTACGGCGGGGAGGACACCGACGTGGCGGCGACCGTCCGCTCGCTCGGCGGCTCGCTGTTCTGGGTCGGCGGCGCCGCGGCCTCCCACCAGCACCACCCCGTGCAGGACCCGCCGGTCCACCACCTGGCGGCCATCGTCCGTAACGCCACCGTCTTCCACCGCCGCTGGGGGTGGTGGCCGATGACCGGCTGGCTCGAGAAGTTCCGCGCGGCCGGGCTGGCGGACTACGACGCGGCGACGCGCACCTGGTCGGTGGCCGGGCCGCCGGCCGCGGCGGCGCGCAGCACCGTCTCGTAGCGCCCGATCATCGTGTGCGCCGACAGGTGCGAGAGCGCGGCGGCCCGGACCGCGGCCCGGTCCATGGCCCTGGCCGGCGCGATCGCCGCGGCCATCGCGTCGACGTCGCCGTCGGCCACCACGATGCCGATCTGCTCCCCGACGTGCGGCCGCAGCACCTCGCTGATCCCGCCGCGGTCGAAGGAGACCACGGGCGTGCCGCACATCGCCGCCTCCGCCGCGACCAGGCCGAACGGCTCGTCCCACGCCGGCGTCACCAGGACCGCGCCGGCCCGGCCCACCGCCTCGGCGAGCGAGCGGCCGCCCAGGTGGCCGTGCCAGGTGACACCGCGGCCCAGGTGGGGGGCGATCTCCGCGGCGAAGTAGCCGGCGTCGAGGGCCGGCCCGACCAGGTCCAGGTGCCGGCCGGCCGCGGCGGCCGCCGCGATCGCCAGGTGCGGGGCCTTCTCCCGCACGATGCGGCCGAACCACAGCACACCGCCCCCGCCGGGTCCGGGGGCCCACCGGGCCGGGTCCACCCCGTTGTGCAGGACGTCCGCGTGCGGGACCCACGGCTCCCACTGGCGCGCGGTGAACCGGCTGACCGCGGTGAACGAGTGCGAGCTCCCGCCGGCGCTGAGCGCCGACGTCAGCCAGGGGGTCGGCGGCGTGTGCAGGGTCGTGACCATCGGCACCGGCAGCGTGCTCGACAGGGACAGCGGCAGGTAGTGCAGGGAGTTGTTGTGGACGACGTCGACCTCGCCTGCATAGGTCGTCCGGAGGGCGTCCAGGACGTGTAGGTGCGCGTGGTGCTCGCGCAGGAACGCCTCGGCCGGCATCGAGGGGTCGGCACGGGAGAGCTCGTCGGGCCGCCAGTCGCCACCGGCGAGGACCTCCGGCTGCGCACCGGCGCTGCCGGCCGCCGCGAAGAGGAGGACCCGGTGCCCCCGCGCCCGCAGGCCGTCCGCCAGGCCACCGACGAAGGACTCGAGCCCGCCCAGGTAGGGCTCCGCGATCGGATAGCTGCTGGGGCCGAGGAGGGCCACCGTCATCCTGCGGCCGGAGCGCGCGACTGCGAGGGAGGATGGGTCGCGCACCACCAAATGCAAGCACGGCCGCCGCGGGGGCGCCCACCGGCTCCACGGGCGCCGGGGGCGATGCGCTCCTTAGGGTGGATCCGTGACCGGCCGGCGGCAGCACTACGCCCACTTCTACGGCCTGCTGCCCGTTCCGCAGGACGACCGCCCGCTGCTCGTCGTGCACGGCAACTGCCAGGCGGAGTCGCTCCGGTTGCTGCTGGACGGCGACGCCGCACCGGTGCGGACCGTCCGCCTGCCGCCGGTCCACGAGCTCACCGCCGAGGACCTGCCGCACCTGGACCGGCTCCTGGCCTCCGTCGACGTCCTGGTCTCCCAGCCGGTCCGCGACGGCTACCGCGCCCTGCCCCTCGGCACCGCCGAGGTGCTGGCCCGCGCGACCCGCCGGCCCCGGTCCGTCGTCGTGCCGATCATCCGCTGGGCTGCGCTGCACCCCTTCCAGGTCATCGTCCGCTCCCCCGGCGCCGGGGAGCCCCCGCTCGTCCCGTACTCCGACCTGCGCACGCTGACGTTGGCCGCCGGTCGGCCCGCCCTGCCCGACGTGCCGTCGGCCGCCGCGGTGCGGGCGGTGCGCGACCTGTCGGTCCGGGAGCTGCAGTCGCGCCAGGAGCGGCACGGCTCGCTGCCCGTGGTCGACCTGCTGCAGGCAGCCGGCGCGGCCGCGGCCCACACCGTCAACCACCCCGGCAACGGCGTCCTCGCCGGGCTGGCCCGGCGGGTGCTCGTCGCCGCCGGACTCCACGGGGACGTCGCTGTCCCCGGGCGCACCCTCCTCGACAGCGTGCACACCCCGGTCCTGCCACAGGTCCTCGCGGCTCTCGACCTCGACGCCGGGCCCGGGACGGCGCGGGAGGACTGGCTGGTCTCCGGCTCCCGGCTCGCCGACGCCGAGGTACGGGCCGCCCAGCTGCGCTGGTACGCCGACCACCCGGGGGTCGCCGAGGCCGGTCTGGCCCGGCACGCCGAGGCCGCTGCGGCGCTGGCCGCATGAGCGCCGGCCCTTCGAGCGCTCGAGCGACGACCACCGCCCTCGTCGTCGGCCCGGCCGGGCACGGCGTGACCGGGACCGCCCTCGCCCAGGCGGCGGCCCTGCGTGCCCTCGCACCGGGCACCGTGCGCGTGCTGCACCTCGACCGCACCCCGTCCGCCGGCGAGCTGCTCGCGGCAGTCCGCGCCGCTCCCCCCGGACCGCTGCTGGTGCACGTCACCGACCGGCTGTTCGGGTCGACGCCGGCGGAGGCGGCCGACGCCGTGGTCGCGCTGGCGCGGCAGCGCCCGCTCGTCCTGACGCTGCACGACGTGCCCCAGGACAGCGACGGGCCGCGCAACGCGGTCCGCCGCGCCGCGGCCTACCGGCGCATGGCGGAGGCGGCCGCGGCCGTCGTCGTCGCCAGTGCGCACGAGGCGCGGCTGCTGGCCGCCTGCGGCGCCGACGTGGACGTGACCGTCGTCCCCCTCCCCGTGCCCGACCTCCGCTCCGGGCCGGCGGCGGAGCCGTCCATCCCTCCGGCCTGCGTCGCCGTCCTGGGGTACGTGTACCCGGGCAAGGGGCACGAGGACGTCCTGGCCGCGCTCGACGTGCTGCCCGACGGCATCGGGCTGAACGCCTGGGGCCGCCCGTCGGCCGGCCACGAGGACCTGGTCGACACCCTCACCGCGCAGGCCGGTTCGCTCGGGCGCCCCTGCACCGTCAGCGGATGGATCCCGGACGAGCGACTGCCCGGGCTGCTGCGGTCCGCGGTGCTGCCGGTCGCCCCGCACGCCCACCTGTCGGCGTCCGGGTCGATCAATGCCTGGATCGGTGCCGGCCGACGGCCGCTGGTCCCGCGCAGCGACTACGTCGCCGAGCTGGTCGAGCGCTCGCCGGGCTGCGTGCAGGTCTACGACGACCTGCGGACCGCCCTGGCCCGGGCGTGGGCCGACCCGGCGAGCACCTGGCTGCCCGGCGGGTGCCCCGTCTCCCCCACCGTCGCCGACACCGCCGCGCTGCTGGTGCCGGTCCTCGCCCGGGCGGGCGCATGACCCCCGGCGAGCTGCCGGTCGTGTCGGTGGTCGTCCCGCACTACGAGGCGCCACACGACCTGGACCTGCTGCTGACGGCGCTGGAGCTGCAGGACCACCCGCTGCACCTGCTCGACGTGGTCGTCGCCGACGACGGCTCGCGCACCCTCCCCGACCCCGGGCCGCGGCCCTACGCGGTGCGGGTCGTCGCGCAGGCGGACGAGGGTTTCCGCGCCGCGGCCGCGCGCAACCTCGGCGCCGCCGCGGCCCGCGGGACGGTGCTGTGCTTCCTGGACGCCGACACGGTGCCCGAGCCCGGGTACGTGTCGGCCGTCGTCCGGCACCTCGCCGACGGCGCCGACCTGGTCGTGGGACGGCGCCGGCACGCCGAGCTGGGCGCCACCTCGCCCGACCAGCTGCGCCGCTGGCTGGTGCACGGCGGCGACGCCCCGGAGATCCTCGACGAACCGGCCTGGCTGACCGAGGCCTACGACCGCACCGACGACCTGCGCTCCGCCGGGGACGACGCCTACCGGTTCGTCATCTCGGCCGTGCTGGGCGTCCGACGCGCCCTGTTCGACGAGGTCGGCGGCTTCGAGGAGGCGTTCCGCGCCTACGGCGGCGAGGACTGGGAGTTCGCCCACCGCTGCTGGCTGCGCGGCGCCGACTTCCGGCACGCCCGGGACGCCGTCGCCTGGCACGACGGGCCGGACTTCGGCGGCCGGACCGGGGACGACGAGGCACGCCACTCCCGGAACGTCGAGGCGCTCGCGCTGGCCCGTTTCGTGCCGGGGACCGCCACGCGGGGCAGCGATCTGGTGTGGGCGCACCCGGACGTCGTCGTCCGGCTGGACGACACCGCGGCTCCCGACGCGGAGGTCGTCGCGTCGGTGCGCTCGTTGCTGACCGGCACCGACTGCGGCGTGTGGCTGCGCTCCGGCGCGGTGCTCGACGTGCTCGACGACCCGCGGGTGCACCGCGGCGAGCCGCCCGCCGCCGTGCTGGCGCGGTGCCGCTACCGCGTGGACCTCGACCGGCCGGTCGTGCTCTCGGGGGCCACGGTGCGGGAGCTCGCCGAGGTGGCACCGGTGCGGGTCGGCCGGCACCTGATCGTGCGCCGCACCCGGGACGAGCACCGCACCCGGGGTGGACACGGCGGCGGCGAGGTGGCCGACCTCGACGTCCCCGGCGTGACCGCGACGGTCGCCTGCGACGTCGACCTGCAGCGGGCATGGGGCCGGGAGGACCACCAGCGGGCGGTGCGCTTCGGAACGTCAGAGGCGGGCCGGTCTGCTCGACCGACCCGCCCCTGACCTGCACGTACTTCTCTGTCGGGCTGACAGGATTTGAACCTGCGACCCCCTGACCCCCAGTCAGGTGCGCTACCAAGCTGCGCTACAGCCCGCGCGCCTTCCGCTTCCCGGTAGCGAACCCGGGCGCGCGACGACCGCTCCGGAAGATTACCGCACCGTCACCGGCCCTCAGGCGGCCCCCCGCTCAGTTCCGGGAGCCCGCAGCGTCAAACCCGGTGACACCTGGAGACGACAGTGCCAGCCTCTTCCGCAACGGGCCGTCGCCGTCCTCCTCGACCAGGGCACCGAGGTGCCGGAGGGACTCCGTCATGGGAAGATCGTTCGCATCGCGCGTCAGCCATCGCCGCTTCAAGTGGGTCATCCTCGTCTTCTGGCTGGTTCTCGCTGCCGCCTCGGGGCCACTCGCCGGCGGCCTCACCGACGAGCAGGACAACGAGGTCTCCTCGTGGCTGCCCGGGGACGCGGAGTCGACCCGGGCGATCGAGCTGCAGGCGGAGCTCGGCTCGGACCCCGACGTCATCCAGGCGGTGGTCGTCTACGAGCGCGCCGACGGTCTGACCGACGCGGACCTCGCCGCCGTCGATGACGACGCCGCCGCCTTCGGCCGGCTGGAGGCTCTCGACGGCGAGATCACCGGCCCGATCCCCTCGGAGGACGGCCAGGCCGTCCAGCTCGTGGTGCCCCTGAACATGGGCGACGAGGGGTGGGAGGCGATCGCGCCGCTGGTCGACGACATGCGCGCCGAGGCCGCCGACGCCCCGGACGGTCTGGAGGCCTGGATCACCGGCCCGGCGGGCAACGCCGCCGACTCCTCCGAGGCGTTCGAGGGCATCGACGGCGCCCTGCTGTTCGCCGCCCTGGGCGTCGTGATCCTGATCCTGCTGTTCACCTACCGCAGCCCGATCCTGTGGATCCTGCCCATCTTCTCCGCGGTGGTGGCGCTGTTCTGCTCGCAGGCGCTGATCACCCTGCTCGCCCGCCACGCCGACCTCACGGTCAACGCGCAGAGCGCGAGCATCCTCACCGTGCTGGTCATCGGAGCGGGCACCGACTACGCGCTGCTGCTGGTCGCCCGCTACCGCGAGGAGCTGCGGCTGCACGGCGACCGGCACGAGGCGATGACCGAGGCCGTCCACCGGGCCGGGCCCGCCGTGCTCGCCAGCGGCGGCACGGTCATCCTCGGCATGCTCTGCCTGTCCTTCGCCGACATGAACTCCACGGCCGGGCTCGGACCGGTCGCCGCCATCGGCGTCGGCGTCACCCTCGTCGTGCTGATGACGCTGCTGCCGGCGCTGCTGGTCATCTGCGGTCGCTGGGTGTTCTGGCCGGTGCGGCCCGCGCTGGGCAGCCCCGAGCCGAGCGCGACCGGCATCTGGGCCCGCGTCGGGCGGCTGATCCAGCCCCGGCCCCGCGCCGTCTGGGTGGTCACCACGGTGGCGCTGCTGGTCGCCGGCATCGGGATCTTCGGCCTGAACGCCAAGGGCCTGTCCCAGGCCGACGGGTTCCGGGGCACGCCGGAGTCCATCGTCGGCGAGGAGGTCGCCGCCCGGCACTTCCCCGCGACCGCGGGTAACCCGGTCTTCGCCCTCACCACCGCCGCGGAGGCCGACGAGGTCGCGGATGCCGTTGCGGCGACCGAGGGCATCAGCGCCGTCGCCGAGCCGCAGGTCACCGGGGACGCCGCGCTCGTCGAGGCCACCTTGTCCGACCGCGCGGACAGCCAGGCCGCCTACGACACGATCGACCGGCTGCGCGCCGAGCTCGACGACGTCGGGGACGGCGGGACGCTGGTTGGCGGCAACACCGCGGTCAACCTCGACGTCCAGAACGCCTCGCAGCGCGACAACCGGGTGGTCATCCCGCTGATCATGATCGTCGTCCTGCTGGTGCTCGGGCTGCTGCTCCGGGCGATCGTGGCGCCGCTGATCCTGATCGCCACCGTGGTGCTCTCCTACGGCGCCGCGCTGGGCATCAGTGCGCTGATCTTCGACTGGACGCTGGGTGTCGGGACGACGGACAGCTCGTTCCCGCTGTTCGTCTTCGTCTTCCTCGTCGCGCTGGGCATCGACTACAACATTTTCCTGATGACCCGGGTGCGCGAGGAGGCGCACGACCACGGCACCCGGCGGGCGGCGCTGATCGGCCTGGCGGCCACCGGCGGGGTGATCACCTCGGCCGGGCTGGTGCTCGCCGCGACGTTCGCGGTGCTGGGCACCCTGCCGCTGACCTTCCTCACCCAGCTCGGCATCGCCGTCGCGCTCGGCGTGCTGCTGGACACCATCGTCGTCCGATCGGTGCTGGTCACCGCGCTGAACCTCGACGTGGGCCGGTGGATGTGGTGGCCCAGCGCGCTGGCGCAGCGCCACGACGAGCCGGAGGACGCCGACAGCGGGGACGGCGAGGACGTCCGGGTGCCGTCGCCGCGCACCCGGCAGGACTCCCAGCAGGACGTCCGGCCGCGCAGCTGAGGGCCGAGCTGACCGATCGGGAGGGCCGGTCCGCGCCGGCCCTCCCCCGCGTCAGCCCTTCTTCGCGTCGCGGTCGCGGCCCTCGCGGACCTTGACCGAGACCTCGATCGGCGTGCCGGCGAAGCCCCACTGCTCGCGCAGCTTGCGCTCGAGGAACCGCCGGTAACCGGCCTCGAGGAAGCCGGTGGAGAAGACGACGAACCGCGGCGGCCGGACGTCGGCCTGCGTCACGTACTTGATCTTCGGCGCCCGACCGCCGCGCGCCGGCGGCGGCGTCTCCTGCACCAGCGCCCGGACGAACTGGTTGAGCTCGGCGGTGGGCACCCGCTTCTCCCACGAGGCCAGGGCCCAGCGCAGGTGGTCGGCGAGCTTGCCGACGCCGCGGCCGGTCGTGGCGGAGATGTTGATCCGCGTCGCCCACTTGATGCGGGCCAGGTCGCGGTCGATCTCGCGCTCGAGCTGGTCGTGCCGGTCCTCGTCGAGGGTGTCCCACTTGTTGAAGGCGATCACCAGGGCGCGGCCGGAGTCGACGACCTGCGAGATGACCCGCTGGTCCTGCTCGCTGATGACCTCGTCGGCGGCCAGCAGGACGACGGCGACCTCGGCGGCCTGGATCGCGGCCTCGGTGCGCAGGCTGGCGTAGTACTCCATGCCGCTGGCGGTGTTGACCTTCCGGCGCAGGCCGGCGGTGTCGACGAACCGCCACTCCTCGCCGCCGAGGGTCACGATGGAGTCGACGGGGTCGACCGTCGTGCCGGCGACCGAGTCCACCACCGAGCGCTCGTCCTTGGCCAGCCGGTTGAGCAGGCTGGACTTGCCCACGTTGGGGCGGCCGACGAGGGCCACGCGGCGCGGCCCCTCCTCGTGCTCCTGCTCGCGCGGCGCCTCGGGCATCGCGTCGAGGATCAGGTCGAGCAGGTCACCGCTGGAACGCCCGTGCAGCGCGCTGACCGGCTGCGGCTCCCCCATGCCGAGGCTCCACAGCTCGTGGACGTTGCCCTCGCTGCGCTCGTCGTCGACCTTGTTGGCGACCAGGATCACCGGCCGGTCGCTGCGCCGCAGGATGCGGGCGGCGGCGAGGTCGGTGTCGGTCGCGCCCACCTGGCTGTCGACGACGAGGACGATGACGTCCGCGGTCTCCATGGCGAACTGGGCCTGGCGGGTGATCGAGGCACCGATGCCGACGGCCTTGGGGTCCCAGCCGCCGGTGTCCATGACGGTGAAGCGCTTGCCGTTCCACAGCGCCTCGTAGGAGATGCGGTCCCGCGTCACCCCCGGGACGTCCTGCACCACCGCGGCGCGGCGGCCCAGGATGCGGTTGACCAGCGTCGACTTGCCCACGTTCGGGCGGCCCACGATGGCGACGACGGGCAGCGGCCCGTCCTGCTTCTCGGTCACGTTCGGTCCCCTGTCACCAGCGCGGCGTGGGCCAGCGCCACGATGCGGTGCACCACGGCCTGCTGGTCCAGCTCGCTGCTGTCCACGACCACGGCGTCCGCGGCCGGTCGCAGCGGGCTGTCGGCCCGGCTGCTGTCGTACTCGTCCCGGCGGCGCAGGTCCGCGGCCAGGGCGTCGATCTGGGCGGCGTCGGTCAGCCCGAGCTGCCCGGCCCGGCGCTGGGCGCGGACCTCGGGGGCCGCGGTCAGGTAGACCTTGAGCGTCGCGTCGGGCAGGACGACGGTCCCGATGTCGCGTCCCTCGACGACGACGGCGTCCGCGGCGCTCACGAGCTCGCGCTGCTGGGCGACCAGCCGGCGGCGCACGGCCGGGACCGCGGACACCGCGGACACCGCGCCGGTGACCTCGGCGCTGCGGATGCGGACGACGACGTCGACGCCGTCGACCTCCACCCGCTCGGTGCCGGCCTCGGTGCCCACGACGATGCGGGCCGCGGCCACGGTGTGGGCGACGGCCTCGGCGTCACCGGGGTCGATCCCGGCGTCCAGCACGGCGACGGTCGCGGCGCGGTACATCGCGCCGGTGTCCAGGTAGGCGGCGCCCAGCCGGGCGGCGACGCCGCGGCCGACGCTGGACTTGCCGGTGCCCGACGGCCCGTCCAGGGTCACCGCGCCCCGGAACGGGTGCTGCTCGATCGCCGTGGGGTCGCTCACTGCGCGATGTCCCGGCGCAGCGCGGCGGCGCCCCGCAGGTAGACGTGCTGGATCTCCGAGCGCGACCGCGGGGTCTCCACGTGCGCCATGAGCCGCAGCACCCGCGGCAGGGCGTGCGGGACGGCGATCTCGGTGGCGCACATCAGCGGCACGTCGCCCATGCCGAGCTCCCGCGCCGCGAGCGCGGGGAACTCGCAGACCAGGTCGGGCGTGGCCGTGAACAGGATGCTGATGACGTCGTCGTGCTCCAGCGCGTTGCGCTCGAGCACGGTGCTCACCAGCTCGCGGGTCGCCTCGAGCACCTGCTCCCGGTCGTCGGCCTCGACCTGCGTCGCGCCCCGGATGGCTCGGACGGCCATGCACACTCCTCGTTCGTTCTCTGCGCTGCACCGGCGCCCGGATCGCCGGGGGCCTCGATCGAGTCTAGGGAGCCCGCGCCACCGGTCCCCCGGAACGCCGCTCCCCGCTCGGGACCTACAGCCCGACGAGCTCCGAGAGGGTGCCGAGTTCCTGCCGGCTGAGCTTGCGGATCGTGCCGGACCGCATGGCGCGCAGCTCGATCGGGCCGACGGCGGTGCGGGTCAGCCGGGAGACCGGCAGCCCGACCTCGGCCAGCAGCCGGCGGACGATGTGCTTGCGGCCCTCGTGCAGCACGACCTCGACGACCGATTGGCCGGCGTGGGTGTCCACGACGCGGAACGAGTCGACCTTCACCGGGCCGTCGTCGAGGTCGATGCCGCCGCGCAGCCGCTTGGCCATGTCGCGGGGCACCGAGCCCGACACCTGGGCCAGGTAGGTCTTCTGCACGCCGTAGGACGGGTGGGCCAGCCGGTGGGCGAGCTCGCCGTCGGTGGTGAGGAGCAGCAGGCCCTCGGTGTCCTGGTCCAGCCGGCCCACGTGCACCAGGCCGGGCGCCAGGTCGCCCACCATGTCGCCCACCGTGGGGCGGTTGCGGTCGTCGCTCATCGCCGTCAGCACGCCCGGCGGCTTGTTCATCGCGTAGGTGACCCGGTCGTCGCGGATCTCGACGCGGACGCCGTCCACGGCGATCTTGTCGCGCGTCGGGTCGACCCGCATGCCCTGCACCGTCACGACGGCGCCGTTCACGCTGATCCGGCCGGCGTCGATCATGTCCTCGCTGACCCGGCGGCTGCCGACCCCGGCACGGGCCAGGACCTTCTGCAGCCGCTCCCCCTCGCGGTCGTCGCCGTCGCCCTCGGGCGCGCGGTCGCCGGGGTGGACAGGAGCCAGCTCCATGTCCTCGGACCAGCCCTCGCCGGAGGAGATGGGGACGTCGTCGTTCGGGGTCGTGTCGTTCGGGGTCGCAGCGTTCATCACCGCACAGTCTCCCACCTCGCGGCCCCGGCGATCGCCACCCGGCCGACGGGCTCCCCCCGCGCGGGGGTGCCGATCAGCTGTCGGGGTGCTCGTCCAGGACGGTGGAGGTCTCCGGCAGCAGCGGGGCGAGCTCCGGCAGGTCGGCCAGGCCGGTGAGCCCGAGCCGCTCGAGGAACAGCGGCGTGGTCGCGTAGAGGCCTCCCCCGCTGTCCGGGTCGCTGCCGACCTCGGAGACCAGCCCGCGGCCGATCAGCGTGCGCATGACGCCGTCGACACCGACCCCGCGGATGGCGGCCACCCGGGCGCGGGTGACCGGCTGCCGGTAGGCGATGACGGCGAGGGTCTCCAGCGCCGCCTGGGTGAGCCGGCTGCGCTGGCCCTCGACGAGGTACCGCTCGACGACGCCGGCGTGCTCCTCGCGGGTGTAGAGCCGCCACCCCTCCCCCACCCGGCGCAGCGTGATGCCGGCCGAGCGGGCGTCGTAGGACTCGGCGAGCTCGGCCAGCCCGGCACGGACCTGCCCGACGTCGCAGTGCAGCGCCCCGGCGAGCGTGACCTCGTCGACCGGGTCGTCCATGACGAACAGCAGCGCCTCCAGCCCGCCCCGCAGCTCCTCGGGGTCGAGCAGCTCCAGCGGCTCGGGGGCGGGCTCGGGCTCCGGTTCCGGTTCCGGCGCGGCCTCCGGGGCGGGCACCGGGGTGTCCCCGTCGTCCTCCAGTGGGACGGCCGCGACCTCCGGCTCCTCCACCGGCAGGTCCGAGACCCGGGCGGCCAGCTCCGCGGCGACGGCGTCCCAGGCGGCGGGGTCGTCCTCGCCGCGGCTCGCGGCCACCTCGCGGGTCGCCGCGAGCTCGGCGGCCAGCGCCTCCCAGGAGATGGGGGCGGGCTCGTCGGCGCGCGGGTCGCCGTCGGGACGGTCGTCGTCGCTCACGAGTACTCCTCGTCGATGTCGTCGGCTGCCATGTCGTCGGCTGCCATGTCGTCGGCTGCCATGTCGTCGGCTGCCATGTCGTCGGTTCCGCTGTCGGGGCCGCCGGGGCCGGGCAGCGCGCCGTCGACGTCGACGGCCTCGCCGGAGGCCTCCCGCCCGGTCCAGCGCACGTGCAGGTCACCGAGCGGCGTGAGCTGCTCGAAGGTCACCCGCTGCTGCCGGTAGAGCTCGAGCAGCGCGAGGAACCGGGCGACGACCTCGAGGGTGTGCGAGCAGTCGGCGGTCAGCGCGCGGAAGGAGACGGTGCCGGCGCGGGCCAGGTGGTCGCGCACGACCATCAGCTGCTCGCTCACGCTGACCGCCGGGGCGTGCAGGTGCGCGACGCCGACGGTCTCCACCGGCTTCGGCGCCAGGGCCCGCGCGGCCAGGGCGGCGAACTGCTCCGGGGTGAGGTCCAGGCGCACCTCGGGCACGAGGTCGGCGAACCGCGGCTCCAGCGCGGCCATCCGCGGGAACCGGCGGGACGCCTCGGCCTCCCGCTCGCGGAGGAAGGCGGCGGCCAGCTTGTAGGCCTTGTACTGCAGGAGCCGGGCGAAGAGCAGGTCCCGGGCCTCGAGCAGCTCGAGGTCCTCCTCGTCGTCGACGTCGGCGGCCGGCAGCAGCCGGGCGGCCTTCAGGTCGAGCAGCGTGGAGGCGACGACGAGGAACTCGCTGGCCTGGTCGAGGTCGAGTTCATCGCCCAGGGCCCGGAGGTGGGCGATGAACTCGTCGGTGACCTTCGACAGCGCGATCTCGGTGACGTCGAGCTTGTGCTTGCCGATCAGCTGCAGCAGCAGGTCGAACGGACCCTCGAAGTTGGTCAGCTTGACCGTGAACCGCGCGGTCTGCGGCGCCTCGGTCACGACGGCAGCCTAGGCCCGCCGGGTGCTCATCCCTTGAGCCGGCGGACCAGCACGGAGTCCTCGCCGCGGTCGGCCAGGTCGGCCAGGATCACCGAGATCGCCTCGCGGACGATCCGCCCGCGGTCGGCAGCCAGGCCGTGCTGCCCGCGCAGGGTGAGACGTGCGGTCTCGAGCTGCATCAGGTCGTCGGCCGAGATGTAGACGGTGATCTTCTCGTCGTGCTTGGTGCGCTCGCGGCCGCGTGCCGGCCGGCCCCGGGTCGGCACGCTGGGCCGGAGCACCGGCGCCGGCGCGGGAGCGCCGCGGTAGGCGGCCAGGTCGTCGTCGGCCGTCGCGGCCGCTCCGCCGGGGACGAGGGTGAGCGGGCTGGACGGAGCCGGCTCGGCCACCGGCTCATCGGCGCGCCGGTTGGTTGCCGCACCGCGGAGGGCGGGTGAGCTGATCGTGCTGCTCAGGCTGGGGAGCTCGGTCACCTCGGGCAGGGCGGAGGCGGAGTCGGTGCGGCGGAACAGCTCGGACGCGCCGGGCAGGACGGGGCGTCGCGTCACAGCGCGAGCACCTCCTTGGCGAGGTCGCGGTAGGCCGCGGCACCCGACGAGGTCGGCGCCCAGGTGGTGATCGGCTGCCCGGCGACGGTGGTCTCCGGGAAGCGGACGGTGCGCTGGATGACGGTCTGGAAGACGGTGTCGCCGAAGGCCTCGACCACCCGGCTGAACACCTCCTTGCAGTGCACGGTCCGGGAGTCGTACATCGTGGCGAGGATGCCGGAGATCTCCAGCTGCGGGTTGAGCCGCTCCTTGACCTTGTCGATCGTGTCGACCAGCAGCGCCACCCCGCGGAGCGAGAAGAACTCGCACTCCAGCGGGATCATGACGCCCTGCGCGGCGGTCAGGGCGTTGACCGTGAGCAGGCCCAGCGAGGGCTGGCAGTCGATGAGGATGTAGTCGTACTCGTCGCGCACGTCGGCGAGGACGCGCAGCAGGGTCTGCTCGCGGGCGACCTCGGAGACCAGCTGCACCTCGGCGGCGGAGAGGTCGATGTTGCTGGGCACCAGGTCCAGGCCCGGGACGTCGGTGTGCACCCGCACGTCCCGCAGCGTCGTCTGGCGCTCCATGAGCGCGTTGTAGATCGTCCGGTCCATGTTCTGGGCCGGGATGCCGAGCCCGACCGACAGGGCACCCTGCGGGTCGAGGTCGATGAGCAGCACCTTGCGCCCGAACTCGGTCAGCGCGGCGCCCAGGTTGATCGTCGACGTCGTCTTGCCGACGCCGCCCTTCTGGTTGCACATCGCGATGACGCGGGCCGGACCGTGCTCGGTCAGCGGCTTGGGGTCCGGCAGCGGTCGCTGCCGGGCACGCGCGGGGTCCTGCCGCGAGGCGGCGGCACCCATCTCCGGGTCGCCGTCACGCGGGCGCGCGACGGCGGGGGCCGCGTCCGCTCGGATCGCCATGAGTCTGTCGCCTCCACCTCGTACCCGGTCCCCGGTTGTGGGGTGCGGTCAGCCGTCCTGTCCGCTCGAGTGAGGAGGACGCTACGAAGCGTGGCCGCAATGCCCAAGGGGGCGCGCCGGAGACTTGTCGACATGGCGACGATTGACAACTTGTGTGACTGCTCCAGCCGAATGCTCCGTCAGATCTGCCAAGGCTTCCGTGGAGCAACTGTCAGCTCAGGGCCCTCGGGTGGCTCGTGGCATAGACCTCGCGCAACCGATCGACGGTCACCAGCGTGTACACCTGCGTGGTGGTCACCGATGCGTGGCCGAGCAGCTCCTGCACGACCCGCACGTCGGCCCCGCCGTCGAGCAGGTGGGTGGCGAAGGAGTGTCGCAGCGTGTGCGGCGAGACCGACGTGGCCAGCGCACCGCCCGTGCCGTCGGCCCGCTCGGCGGCCGACCGGAGGATCTGCCAGGCGCTCTGCCGCGACAGCGGGCCACCGCGGACGTTCAGGAACAGCGCTCCCCCGCGCACCCCGGCCCGGCTCTTGACCGCGAGCTCGGGCCGCGCCCGCACCAGGTACTCCTCCACCGCGCGCAGGGCGTAGCTGCCCACGGGGACGATCCGCTCCTTGCCGCCCTTGCCGGCGAGCCGCACCGTGGCCTGCCCCCGGTCGACGTCGTCGACGGCCAGCCCGACGGCCTCGGAGATGCGTGCGCCGGTGCCGTACAGCAGCTCCAGCAGCGCCCGGTCGCGCAGCCCGCGGGGTCCCTCGACCGCGCCCGCCGCCTCGATCAGCGCGACGACCGACTCGACCGGCACCGCCTTGGGCAGCCGCCGGGCCGGGGTGGGCGGGCGGACCTCGGCGGCGACGTCGTCGGGCACGAGGCCGTCCAGCAGGGCGAAGCGGTGCAGCCCGCGCACGGCGACGACCGCGCGCGCGGCCGAGGTGGCCGACAGCGGCGGGTGGTCGTCGTCCCCGCGCCGCAGGGCGGCCAGGAAGCCGGCGACGTCGGACTCGGTGATCTCGCGCAGTCCGCCCACGCCGGCCGCGTCGAGGTACTCGGTGTACCGCCGCAGGTCGCGGCGGTAGGAGGAGATCGTGTTGGAGGCGAGCCCGCGCTCCACGGTCAGATGGTCCAGGTACCCGGTCACGACCCGCTCCACGTCGGAGCGCGCGATCCGCGGCGGGACGTCCGCGACGGTCAGGACAGCACCTCCGCCAGCGGGGCGGCGGTCCGGCCGTGCGCCCGGGCGACCTCGGGCTGGACGACCTCGCCGCCGGCCACGTTCACACCGAGCGCCAGGGCCGGGTCTGCCGCCACCGCGCCGGCGGTGCCGTGCCCGGCCAGCGCCATGACGTAGGGCAGCGTGACGTTGGTCAGGGCGTGGGTGGAGGTGTTCGGCACCGCGCCGGGCATGTTCGCGACGCAGTAGAAGACCGAGCCGTGCACCCGGAACGTGGGCTCGTCGTGCGTGGTGGGCCGGGTGTCCTCGAAGCAGCCGCCCTGGTCGACGGCGATGTCCACCAGCACCGACCCGGGCCGCATGCGCGACACCAGCTCGTTGCTCACCAGCACCGGCGCCCGGGCGCCGGGCACCAGCACCGCGCCGATGACCAGGTCGGCCTCGAGCACCGCGCGCTCCACCGCGTAGGCGGTGGAGGCCACCGTCTGCAGGTGGCCCTGGTAGATCCGGTCGGCGGCGCGCAGCTTGTCGATGTCCTTGTCCAGGACGACGACCTCTGCCTGCATGCCCAGCGCGATCGCGGCCGCGCTCATGCCGGAGACCCCCGCGCCGAGGACGACGACCGTCGCGGCCTGGACCCCGGGGACGCCACCGAGCAGGACGCCGCGGCCCCCGTGCGCCCGCTCGAGGGCGTGCGCCCCCACCTGCGGTGCCATCCGGCCGGCGACCTCGGACATCGGTGCGAGCAGTGGCAGCGCGCCGTCGGCGGTCTGCACCGTCTCGTAGGCGATCGCGGTGGTGCCCGAGGCGACGAGCGCGTCGGTGCACTCCTGCGACGCCGCCAGGTGCAGGTAGGTGAACAGCGTCTGCCCGGCGCGCAGCCGGCCGTACTCCTCGGCGATCGGCTCCTTGACCTTGAGCAGCAGCTCGGCATCGGCCCAGACGTCGTCGGCCGCCGGCACGAGCCGCGCGCCCGCGGCGGCGTACTCGGCGTCGGGGATCGAGGAGCCCTCGCCCGCGCCGCTCTCGACCAGCACGGTATGGCCGGCGCGGACCAGCTCGGTCACACCCGCCGGGGTGAGCGCCACCCGGTACTCACCGCTCTTGATCTCCCGGGCCACCCCGACCTGCATGGGCCGGAGTCTAGGCACGCCAGGGCCCGGCCACGCTCGACCTGCGGCTGGTGGCGGCCGCCCGAAGGATGAGCGGATGCGCCTGTACGCCCAGCACCCCGCCCTCCGCCTGCGCCAGTTCGCCGCCGACGTCGGGCTGCTGGTCTGGATCGTCGGCTGGGTGCTCGCCGCGCGGGCCGCGCACGGCGCGGTGCTGTTGCTGGCCGGGCCGGGCAAGGCCGTCGAGGACCTGGGTCGGTCGGTTGCCGGGAGCATGGACTCGGCGGCGGGCGTGGCCGAGGACGTCCCGCTGGTGGGCGACGAGCTGGCGACACCGTTCGACGCGCTGGCGCAGGCCAGTGGCTCGGTGCGCGGCGCCGGGCAGAGCGCGCAGGACGCCGTCGACACCCTGGCCGGCATCCTGGCCGTCGCACTGGTCGTCCTGCCGGTGGGCTGGCTGCTGCTGCGCTGGCTGCCGTGGCGGACCCGCTGGGTGCGCGAGGCCACCGCGGCGCAGCGGGTGCTGGCCGGCACCCCGGCCGGCGGCCCGGACCTGGAGCTGCTGGCGGCGCGGGCGCTGGCGACCGCACCGCTCCCCCGGCTGGCCGCGCTGCCGCCGGGCACCGGCGCGGCCTGGCGCGCGGGCGACCCGGCAGCGGTCAGGTCGCTGGCAGCACTCGAGCTCGACCGCCTGGGCCTGCGCCTGCCCGACCTGGCATCGCAGCCCGGACGCGCCTGACCTGCCGGGCAGCCGGGACGAGCACTCGGGACGAGGCGGTCAGAAGGGTGGCAGATCATCCGCGGGGTCCGGCGGTGACGGAGGGGGCTCCGGTGGTCGGAGACCCGGTGGCCGCGTGGTCCGGGTGATGCCCGACGGGCTGGTCACGTACAGGGTGCCGTCGGGGTCCATGCAGAACCGCCAGCCGCGGGCGAAGGTCTTCAGCCGGTGGTGGGAGCGGCAGGCGCAGCACAGGTTCGTGCACGACGTCCGGCCGCCGTCCGCATGTGCCATCACGTGGTCGAGGTCGGCCCAGCCGACCCGCTGACCGCAGTTGGGCATCCGGCAGCGCCGGTCCCTCGTCTTCACGAAGCGCTGCTGGGCCGCTCGGGGCTCGTACTCGTCGGTGGCGTCCGGCATGCCCAGCACGGCGCAGTCGCATCCCGCGTCGGGGTGCTGCGCGCAGCCGTTCCGAGCGAGGCGGGTCAATTCCGCGGGGGTCACCGTGGCCAGCAGCTGCCCGCGCTCATCGGTGAGCGCGAACGTCAGCGACCCCCCGGCCGGTGCGGTCAACCCGAGTGCCTCCACCCGGCGCAGCAGCTCCCGCAGGTGCGCGGCTGTGATCGCGAACCCCGCGACCTCGCCGCCCCGGTCGCTGGCGCCTTCGAGACCGTCCAGAGCGGCGGTGACGGTCAGCTGCACCGACACCCCGCCCAGGCCGTGATCGGCGGGACGCAGGACGAGCAGCGAATGGATCGCCGACCGGATCTGCCCGATCGGCCGCTCGTCACCGTCGGCCTTGGCCATCGCGGCCAGCTGGTCGATCACCGCGTAACAGGCCGCCGCCTCCTCCGCGCTCATCTCCGCGGTCAGCGCCGCCATCCCGTCCGCCGTCGGGTGGACGCGCACGTCGGCGGCCCGCTGGGCTTCCGCCCGCCGTTCCTCCACCGCCGAGGCGTCCAGCTCGGCGAGCAGCTCGAGCGCTCGCGCTCGCAGGCGGGACAGCGACAGCTCGCCGGCCCCCGGCAACAGAGTCGTCTCCACTGCCCGTGCCAGCTCCGGGGCAGCCCCCTGCAGGGCATCGGCCAGCACCCCGGCGCGGCGCTCGTCGATCTCGCCCCGGCGCAGCGCCCTGAACGTGGCGGGCAGGTTCTCCCGCCACGTGAACGCCCGCCGCGCCCGGAACGCCGCCGTACCCCGGCCGAGGTTGATCGCGTGCGCCACCTCGTCGACGAAGAACTCGCTGACCCCGGCGAACTCCGGATCGGTCTTCCGCCAGCTCCGCCGGCGGGCACCAGGCGTGCCGGGCGCCGGGTCATCGGTGTCGGGCCGCAGCTCGGCCAGCCGCAGGATCAGCTGCGCCTCCCGGGCGGTCTGCCTCGCCCGGTCCCGCTGGATCCGGCCCAGCTCCGCAGCGACCTGCTCGTCATCCAGCCACTCGGCAGGCACGTCCAGGTGCGCTTCCGGCTGAGCAGTCACCCAGTCGATCACCACCCCCTCCACCACGGAGGTCCCCGCCAGCGTCTGCACACCCCGAAGCTACGGGCCACCTCTGACAATTCTGGGCTTGATGGGTACGGCTCAGCGAAGAGAAGTCGGCGGCTACCCGAAAACTCAGGGTCGCCCAGAAGCGGCTCAAGGGACAGCCGTGCGGTACTTCGACTGGGCAGATAGGTGCCCTACCGTTGCTGCGTGGGATCGACATGGGAAGCCGTTCAAGCCGCGGCTGCTCCCGTCCTGGCAGACCTCGATCGCAGCCGACCCGGTTGCGTCCGGTTGGAGCCGGCGAGCCTGCACGACAACGTTGATGCGTTCCTTCGTGACACCGAGTCGGGCGTGACCACTGGCCTCAACTTGTGGCAAGCGGAGGGTGCCTCCCGATGGGAGGCCGCCAGCGATATGACGGCGCAGGTGCAGGATGTGGCCCTCGTGGCTCTGTGGCGGCCCTGGCCTCGATGCCCTCTCCATCCTCAAGGTCATCCGATGACTTCCCGTGGAGAAGCCGATCGGGAGCAGTGGGTTTGTCCCACTACCGGGGAGGCCGGTGCGCCCGTGGGAGAACTGCTCGACGGCTAGTAGATGTCCTTCAGCGGGCCACTCAGGGACGCCGGCTGGGTGCGCCTCGAAGGCGGCCTATGGGACACCCGGGTTGGCCGGTGAACCATGCCTAGGCGGCACAGAGAGACGCCGCCTGCCCGCCCTTTTCTCAGCCGCCGGGCTCGTAGTCTGTGACGACGTAGCAGGACTCATCGTCGATGGCGTTCTTGGTGTGGTCGACGGACACCTTCATCGGATGCCCGTCTGCCGGATCACTGACGACCTTGATCGAGCCTGCCTCCGGGTCGCCCGTGGCGCCCCGCGCCTCATCCAACATGTCGTCCAGAGTTGGCACCCACGACTGCAGTTCTTCCGGCGTCAACGCAACCCTGGCCCCAGTAAGCGGATGGTCATAGTCGGCCGCGATGGCTTCCCCGCCCCGCACGGTGACCCGGTACACCCCGTAGAAAGGCCGGTAGCCGCAGGAGGAATCGACAGTGAACCGGTAGCTGCTAGGCGCCTCCCAGTCGGCCCAGGACGCCGTGGGCGACTCGGCGGCCGAGGTAGAAACAGCGGACGGCTCTGCGGCGGAGGTTGACGCCACAGGGCTCGCCGAGCCGGCCTGGGTCGCGCAGCCGGACGTCGCGGCCGCCGCCAGAAGCACGGTCCAAGTTCCGAGCCTGTTCATCGAACCTCCGCCTAGCGGTGTGCGGTCACCCGGCATACGGATGGTGACGGAGCTTAGTTGCCAACTACGTCAGGTGACTGCAAGCGCGGCGGGCAATCGCCGGGGTTGCTGAAGCGCGATCTACGCCTGTCCTTTAGTGGGCCGCTCAGGGACACGGCCGAGCACGCCGTGAAGGCAGCCTTCTTGGGCACCTCGCGAGCGGCAACTAGCGCCAGGGGACGCCTTCCTCCTCCAGCCACTTCCTGATTGTCTCCGTGGCCTCACGCAGCCAAAGCCCGGTTCGCTGCCGCAGGAGCTTCACGGCCTTCACCCCGTCTTCGCGAACGGCCACTGCCATGACCTCTGCTCGCGCATCGTCAGCCGGCAGATCGGGCGATGAAGGCCGTGGCCGCAACTCCGACCCGAGTTGGAGAGCGCCTCCAAGCAGTAGTAGCGCACCCCCAACGAACTTCAGCTGGCCGCCCAAAGTGATTCCGTCGGTGAGGAACACCAAACCTGCGACGAAGTAGACGATTCCCGAGAGCTGCCTCCATCATGAACGGCGGCCGGGGCCTGCATGCATTCGCGCGAGGCTAGTTGCGCACGGAGCTTTCGCCAGGCCGTCGAGTCCAAGGCCATCCGTCCGAAGGACGGTTACGGGTGACGTCCGTCAGATGAAACGTCGCTCTACGAGGGCCGCTCGTCATGCTGACGGGGCACTTCTGAGCCGACCGTCCCCACATGGGCCGCCAAGAAGGCGGTCACGGAGGCCTCCCTCCAGCGGGCTCATCGGGACACTGCGGATCGGTCCATGCTCCTGCGGTCGTCCAGGAGGTGGACTGTGGGAGCCGGCTGGGGGTGGTGGCCCGCCGGCCATCGCCGCAGCCCCGGCGCACGGGTTGCCCCAGCTGGCCCATGCGCCCGTCGTGGAGGGGAGCTGCCGGTTCGAGCCCTGCCTATGCAGGCACCCGGGGTGGACGCCCGCCCCGGCCACCATCGCCCGCCGTATTCGGAGCACGCTGACCTGCGCCCGGCCCTCCGATCGACTATCCGGCGTCGACGTCCCGTAGTCGAGGAGCGGAGGCGCGCGCCTGCGCCGCCGCCAGGATCCCGACCACCGCGGAGGCGTTGCGGATGTCGCCGTCGAAGACCCGCTGCACGGCGTCGGCCAGCGGCACCCGCTCGATCGTCATGTCGAGTTCCTCGTGCTCCACGACGAACCCGTCGGGGCGCAACGCGTCGGTCAGCCCTTCGGCGAGGTAGACCAGCACCAGCTCGTCGGAGAAGCCGGGCGAGTTGTAGGTGGTGGTCAGCAGCGACCAGCGCTCGGCGGCGAGCAGCACCTCCTCGGCCAGCTCGCGCTTCGCCGTCTCCAGCGGGGGCTCGCCGTCGGCGTCGCGCAGGCCGGCGGGCAGCTCCCAGAGGTAGCGGCCCACGGGGTGCCGGTACTGCCGGAGCAGCACCACCCGGCCGTCGTCGTCCAGCGCGACGACGGCGACGGCACCGGGGTGCGACACGACCTCGCGGACCGAGTCACCGCCGCCGGGCATGGCCACGGTGTCCCGGCGCAGCGAGATGACGCGCCCGTCGAACACGATCTCGCTGGCCACGACCCGGTAGTCGTGCCCGTCGGCGGCGTCGGTCATCAGATGCCGACCTGCTGCGCCTCGTCGATGACGACCGGCAGCCGTGCGGACTCCTGGTAGTCGACGGCGGCCTGCACGAAGCCGGCGAACAGCGGGTGCGGCCGGGTCGGGCGGCTCTTGAGCTCCGGGTGCGCCTGGGTGCCCACGAAGAACGGGTGGACGTCGGCGGGCAGCTCGGCGAACTCGACCAGCGTGCCGTCGGGCGAGGTGCCGGAGAAGACCAGGCCGGCCTCGGTCAGCCGGTCGCGGTAGGCGTTGGCCACCTCGTAGCGGTGCCGGTGCCGCTCGGTGATCTCGGTCGAGCCGTAGACGCCGGCGGTCACCGAGCCGTGCTGCAGCGTGGCCGGGTAGCTGCCCAGGCGCATCGTGCCGCCCATGTCCCGCTCACCGGAGACGACGTCGAGCTGCGTGGCCATGGTCGCGATGACGGCCTCGGGGGTCTCCGGGTCGAACTCGGTGGAGTTCGCCTTCTCCAGCCCGGCGACGTCGCGGGCGTACTCGATGACCATGCACTGCAGGCCCAGGCACAGGCCGAGGGTCGGGATGCCGTTGGTCCGGGTGTGCCGGATCGCGCCGAGCTTGCCCTCGATGCCGCGGACGCCGAACCCGCCGGGGATGCAGACGCCGTCGACGCCGGCCAGCGCCTTGGCGGCGCCCTCGGGCGTCTCGCAGTCGTCCGACGGCACCCAGCGGATCTGCACCCGGCTGCGGTGCGCAAAGCCACCGGCACGCAGGGCCTCGGTCACCGACAGGTAGGCGTCGGGCAGGTCGATGTACTTGCCGACCAGCGCGATGGTGACCGTCTGCTTGGGCTCGTGGACCCGGTCGAGCAGATCGCCCCAGACGGTCCAGTCGACGTCGCGGAAGGGCAGCCCGAGCCGGCGCACCACGTAGGCGTCCAGGCCCTCGCTGTGCAGCACCTTCGGGATGTCGTAGATCGACGGCGCGTCGGGGCAGGAGATGACCCCTTCGGCGTCGGTGTCGCACATCAGGCTGATCTTGCGCTTGAGGCCCTCGGAGATCTCGCGGTCCGAGCGGCAGACGATCGCGTCGGGCTGGATGCCGATGCTGCGGAGCGCGGCGACCGAGTGCTGGGTCGGCTTGGTCTTCAGCTCCCCCGACGGCGCGATGTAGGGGATCAGCGAGATGTGCAGGAAGAAGCAGTTGTCCCGGCCCAGCTCGTGGCGGACCTGACGGGCGGCCTCGAGGAAGGGCAGCGACTCGATGTCGCCGACCGTGCCGCCGATCTCGGTGATGACGACGTCGACGCGCTCCGCGCTGTCGGCGCCGGCGAGGATCCGCGACTTGATCTCGTTGGTGATGTGCGGGATGACCTGCACGGTGTCACCGAGGTACTCGCCGCGGCGCTCCTTGGCGATCACGTCCGAGTAGACCTGGCCGGTGGTGACGTTGGCCCGGCCGGAGAGGTCGATGTCGAGGAAGCGCTCGTAGTGACCGACGTCGAGGTCGGTCTCGGCGCCGTCCTCGGTGACGAAGACCTCGCCGTGCTGGAACGGGTTCATCGTCCCGGGGTCGACGTTGAGGTAGGGGTCCAGCTTCTGCATGGTCACCCGCAGCCCGCGGGCGGACAGCAGTGCCCCCAGCGAACTGGCGGTCAGACCCTTGCCGAGGGAGGAGACAACCCCGCCGGTGACGAAGACGAACTTCGTCGGCTGGGAGTTGCGGAGGAGGCCGCGTGACGCGACGGATTCAGGCGTTCCAGACGGTCGATCCACGGGAGACGACCGTAACACGGTCCGGGTCGTCGTCCGGGCCGGAGTGGGCAGCGCCACGCGCGCCCTCCCCCTCCGTGGGGGTGCCGGCGCGCGAAGCCGCCGCCAGCCAGATCAGCAGCGGCACCAGCAGCGCGGCCGCCGTCGCCGGGAGCGCGACGCCGGAGTCGTTGACCGCCGCGCCCAGCGTCAGGCTCAGCGCGCCCGCGAGCAGGCCGGCACGCAGCACCGTCGCGTCGGCGGTCGCGAGACCGCCAGGCGGCACGCCGTCGGCGCTGCGCAGCAGGCCGCCGGGCCGGAGCAGCCACACCGCCGCCACCAGTGCGACCGGCAGCATCCAGGCCAGCGGACTGCCCAGCAGGATGTCCAGGTTGGCCGACGCCTTCCGGGAGACGACCGTCCACGCCTCGCCGGTGAGCACCTGCTCGACGAACCGGCCCAGGTGGCTGCGCTCGGCGGCCGGCCCCGACCAGTCGAGGACGGCGATGCTGCCGACGGCGACGACCGCGGCGGCGAGGATCACGGCCAGCCGGACGACGGTGACCCGCAGCCCGGTGAGCAGCATCGCCAGCAGCAGGAACCCGGGCAGCGCGGCGAGCACACCGCCGAAGTCGCGGCCCAGCGACGGGGCGCCGATGACGCCGACGGTGAGGACGCCGGCACCCAGGACGACGGTGCCCACGGCGAGCCGGCGTCGCTCCCGCGGCACGCGCCGCCCGACGGCCGTGGCTGTCGCCGCGGTGACCAGCAGCGCGCTCACCGACAGCAGGCCGAAGCTCAGGTTGCCGTAGCCGGTGAACCGGCCGGCGACGATGGCGTCGTACCCGAGCAGGCCGTTGAGCTCGAGCATCGAGCCGGTCAGCACGTCGCCCACCAGCGTGCCGAAGGTGACGACCAGGACGGCCAGCGGCGGCCCCAGCGGGCCGCGCCGCCACGGCCCCAGCGCCGCGACGGCGGTGACCACGACGACGGCGCCCAGCACCGCCAGGACCAGCGACCGCAGCGGGGCGTCGCTGCGCTCCCAGGGGACCAGCCCGGCCAGGTACGTGGCCACCGGCAGCGCCGCGACGGCGAGGCACAGCACCCGCAGCGCCACGCGGGCCCGGAGCACCGGCGCGCGAGGTGCCCCTGAGCCGGCGCGCAGTCCCAGCAGCAGGACGCCGAGGGCGACCAGGACGGCTCCGACGGTGACCACGAGCCAGAAGAAGTCGCCGACGTTGCGGTGGTGCACGGTGGCCGCGACGTTCATCCGCTCGAGGTCGGTCACCGCCTCGGCGAGGGCCGGCCGGTCGCCGGTGGCGCGCAGCGGCTGCCCGTTCATCGAGGCCGGGACATCCAGGCCGAGGGCGCGCAGCGCGGTCGGCGCGAGGTCGATCAGCTGGACGTAGGGCGCGCGTCCGGTGCTCGCCGAGCCCAGCCAGCCGCCGGTGTCGAAGCCCGGGCCGGTGGCGATGCCGACGTGCAGCTGCGGGCGGCCGTCGTTGACCTCGGAGATCCCGGCGAGCAGCACCAGCGTCTCGCCCGGCAGCGCCGCGACGGCGGCCTGCAAGCGGACCAGCGACTCCTCGATGCGGCCCAGGGCGCCGGCCCGCGGGCGGGGCTCGGTGCCGTCGTCGGTCTGGTCGGCGCCCGGGCTCCCGGCCAGCGTGAGCTGGTCCAGGGAGACCAGCGCGAGGTCGCAGCCGCCGAGGAAGGCGGTGAGCTCGGCCGGGTCGGTCGGCAGCGCTGCCCTCCGGTCCAGGCGGACGCCGGGCGCGGCCGCGGCCAGGGCGGCCGCACGTCCCGAGACGGCGGCGCAGCCGACACCGGCGCCCAGCGCGGCGGGCTCGGCACCGAACCGGTTCGTGCCCTCGTCGTCGGCGGTGCGCTGCACGGTGGCCGCCGGGTCGTCCAGCGCCACCGCGGCGATCCGCTCCTGCAGCCCGCAGTGCGACAGCGAGGTGTCCACCCGCGGTTCGGGCTCCTCACCGTCGGTGCCGTCATCCGGAGCCGGGGTGCCGTCAGGGACCGGCTCGCCCGGTCCCTCCTCGGGCAGCGGCACCGTCGGCAGGGGCACCGGCGGGAGCCCCTCGTCGGGCCCGGGGAAGCGCGCGCGGTTGCCCGCGCCGAGCGTCGCCCAGCCGTCCAGCAGGCAGGTGGTCCCCCGGGCGGCTCGCACGGACAGGGCACCGACCGACCCCTGCTCGGCCATGGCCCACAGGGTCGGGGTGGTCGTGGGGTCGACGTCGCTCCACACCAGGCCGGGGACGCCGACGACGAGCACGCGGTCCACCGGCTCCTCCGCGGCGGCGGCCGGCGGCGCCCAGCCGAGCAGCACCGTCAGGAGCAGCACCAGCGGCAGGGCCCACCGCCGGGCGCCGGTCACCGGGACCCGGCTGCCGGCGGGCCCAGCAGCTCGCGGTAGACGGCGGCCACGCGGCGGCCCGCACCCGCCTCGTCCGGCCACTGCGCCGCCTGCCGCCGGCCGGCCTCGGCCAGGGCGGCGGCGTGCGCGGGGTCGGTGAGCACCCGCTCCAGCGCGTCGGCGAGCGCGGCGGCGTCGCCGACGGGCACCAGGTCGGCCCCCTCCCCCACCAGCTCCGGGATCCCCCCGGCGCGGGTCGAGACCAGCGGGGTGCCGGTGCGGAGCGCCTCCTGGGCGGTGAAGGGGCTGCCCTCCCACCGGGAGGGCAGGACGCACACGTCGGCCGCACCGAGCAGGTCGGCGACGTCGCCCCGTCGCCCGAGCAGGACGACCGGAAGCCGCTCGGCGGCGATCCGCGCGGCGAGCTCGTCCTGCAGCGGCCCGTCCCCGGCGATCGCGAACAGCGGCGCGGATGCCCGCCCCGCCCACCGGCCGACGGCGTCGAACAGCACGTCGTACCCCTTCTGCGGGTGCAGCCGGCCCACCGCCACCACCAGGGGGCGGCCGTCGGGGACGCCCAACTCCGCGCGCACCTCGGCGCGGCCGCGTTGCGCGGGGGCCAGGGGCGGGGCGAGGGCCGGGGCCACCCGCACGTCCGCGGCGCCGGCGCGGCGGGCGTTGGCGGCCAGGTCGCTGGAGACGGCGAGCACCAGGTCGGCCCCGCGCACGGTCAGCCGCTCGAGCGCCTGCAGAACACCGCGCAGCCGGCCACCACCCTCCTGCAGGGCGTTGTGCAGGGTGAGGACCAGCGGCGGCCGGGTCCCGGGGAGGCCCTGGCGTCCGGGCAGGCGCATCGCCGCAGCCGCGACCAGCCCGGCGCGCAGCCCGTGCGCGTGCACCAGGTCCGCCCCGGCGAGCGCGCGGCGCAGCTGCAGCACCGCCCGCGCATCCGCGACGGGTGCCAGCCCGGTGGAGATGCCGACCGGTGTGAAGTCGGCGCCGGTGGCCGTGAAGCCGAACAGCTCCTCGGTCGCCGGTGCGCCGCACACGCCCACGTCGGCGCCGGCCTCGCGGAGCACCGGCAGCAGCGCGCGGACGTGGGTGCCGACGCCGCCGGCGCTGGTGGCCAGCACCTCGACGATCCGGCGACCCGCGAGCGGCCGCTCAACCACGGTGCACCTCCTGCCGGTCGGGCGCGCGCAGGGCGCGGAACGCAGCGGTCAGCGGGCCGCGCGCGGCCCCCATCATGACGGCCAGGAAGACGACGAGCACGAGTGCTCCGGCGAGCGCGCCGACGCCGACCGCGACGAGGACCCCCTCGTCGGGCACCGGGTCGGCACCGAGGGCCCGGGAGAGGCCGAGCCCGGCGGCCGCTGCTGCCGCCGCGGCGACGAGCGCCGTCGTCCCGATGCGGGGCAGCCCGGCGAGCGAGCCCGCGGGAGCGGACCGCGCGACCACGACGAGCAGCGCCAGGCCGCCGACGGTCACGCCGAGGGTGTGGCCGGCGCCGAGCGCCGCGGCCCGGTCACCGGCCGGCAGCACGCCGGCGAGGACGACGTCGGCGACGACCGCGACCAGCCAGCCGCCGACCACGCAGACGGTGGGCGCCCGCCACTGCCCGCGGGCGTACAGCGCGCGGGTGAGGACCGCGACGAGCCCGTAGCCGACGAGCCCCGGGGCGAAGGCGATCGTGGTGTCGCGCAGGGCGCCGACGCCGGCGTCGGTGCCCGAGCTGAGGAAGATCCGTGCCATGGGACCGGCCACCGCGATCAGCGCGGCGGCGGCGCCCGCCGAGGCGGCGACCACGAGCGCGGTGACCGGGGCCAGCGCCCGGGCGTACCCGGCGTCGTCGCCGATCTCGGCCCGCTCGGACAGCCCGGGGTAGGCCGACGTCGCCAGGGGCACGGCCAGCGCGGCCCACGGGACGAGGAAGAGCGTGAGGGCTGCGCCGTAGACGACCAGGCTGCCATCGGGTGCGTCGCCGCCGGTGAGGCGGATGGCGACGAAGGCGACCAGCTGCTGACCGGCCAGGGTCAGCACCCCGGCGACGGCCAGCCGGCGCACCCGCGGGGCCGCGCCGACCGGGAAGCGGAGCGAGGGCCGCAGGCCCAGGCCGAGCCGGCGCAGCGGGACGAGCAGGCTCAGGCTCAGCGCCACCACGCCCAGCGTCGTCCCCACCCCGAGGACGAGCTCGGCCGGCCGGGACAGGTCGGGAACGTCGCGGCTGCCGCCCATGCCCGCGAACAGCAGGTAGGCCGAGGCCACCACCACGCTGGAGAGCAGCGGCGCGACGGCGGGGGCGGCGAAGTGCCGGTGCGCCTGCAGCACGCCGGCGAGCACGATGCCGATGCCGTAGAGCACGACCTGGGGCGCGAAGACGAGCAGCAGTCGGGCGGCGAGGTCGACCTCCACCTGCTCGCCGGGGCTGAGCACCCCGGCGATCGGTTCGGCGAACACGGCGATGAGCAGCGCGAGCGGCGTCAGGACGAGCAGGGTCCAGCCCAGCAGCGCCGAGGCCGTCCGGCGCACCTGCTCCCGGTCCCCCGCCGCGATGCCACCGGCGAGCATCGGCACCACGAGGCTGGCCAGCGCACCGCCGGCGACGACCTCGAAGACGATGTTGGGGACGGTGTTGGCCGCCTGGTACGTGTCACCGGTGCTGCCGGCGCCCACCGCGTTGGTGAAGACCAGCTGGCGCCCGAAGCCGGCCACGCGGGCCAGCAGGGTGAGGACGGCGATCAACGCCGCCGCGCCGGCGACCCCCTGGGCGACCGTGCGGCGGGTCACGACGTCCGGCGGCCGAGCCGGTCCAGGTCGCGCAGGCCGGGAGTGGCCTCGATGACCCGTGTGAAGCTGACCTTCTCGCTGGCCAGCGTCAGCGCGGTGATCGCGCCGAGCAGCGCCGCCCGGCGTCCGCGGGAGGGCATCGCGGCCAGCCGCAGGCCGAGCAGCGCGCCGAGCGCGTTCGCCCCGCTGTCGCCGAGCATGACCCGCTCGCCCAGGTCCTCGGGGAGCACGGCGAGGGTGGCACCGAGCGGGCCGGCGACCAGCCCGCCCACCGGTCCGCCGACCGTGGCGGCGGCCGCGAGGACGCCGGCCTTCGCGGCGCGGCCGGGACGCAGGTCGAGCAGGTTGACCAGGTTCGCGGTCCCCGCGACCAGGCCGTTGGTGAGGACGGCGTCGGCCACGGCGCGCGGGCCGCGGCCACGGGTGGTGAGCAGCGCGGCCACCGCGCCGGCGGCGCCGATGCCGGCGACCTTGACTGCGCCCGCGGAGACCCGTCCCGCGCGCAGCGCCCGCAGGTGCCCGGCGAGGCCCTTGTCGCGGGCCTGCTCCGGCCGGGCGCCGGCGAGGTCGTCGTAGCCGCCGACCAGGCCGGAGACGCCGCCGACCACGGCCGCGGCCGCGCGCAGGCCGGCCGGGGCGCCGAGCACCCCGGTGGCGGTGGCGGCCACGGCGAGCGCCGGGCCGCCGAGCAGGGTGACCGGGCGGCCGGCGTAGTTGGTGCGCCGCCAGGCGGCGCCCGCCTCCGCGGCGGACAGGGTGTTCGCGGCGGCGAGCGCGGCCCGGCCGGCCGCGGCGCCGGCGAGCACGAGCCCGGCCCGGCTGCGGGCGGAGGGCCGCGTCGTCACGGGGTGCCGGACCGGACCGGCGGGACCGGCTGGGTGTCCTCGCCGGTGCCGTAGGCGCCCGAGGTGCCCTCGGTCTCGGCGCGGAGGGCCAGCACGGTGCTGATCCGGCCGGCCGGGGAGCCGATGTTGTCCACGGTGGAGATGGCCGCCGACGTGCCGGCGTCGTCGCGCACGGCGCCGATCAGCCCGTTCTCGCGCGCCGCGGCGGCGTCGCCGGCGACGACCACGCCCGACCCCGCGGCGTCCAGCGCGGTGAGCAGCTCGACCAGGGTCTCGTTCCGCTCGGCGGCCTGCTCGCCGGTGAACTCGCCGGCGGTGAGCACGAGGGCGACGTTGGCCGGGCTCACCGAGTCGCTGTCGGTGGTGAGCACCTCGAGGGCGGGCAGCCCGGCGAGGACCGACGACGTGGCGGCGGTGTCGGGGGCGACCCCGCCCGGCGGCACCATCAGCACCTGGGCGAGGAGGGATCCGATCAGCTGACCGGCGTCGTCGACGTCGGGGAGGGTGATGCCGGCGGGCAGCCCGGAGCCGGTGGCGTAGCTGAGCAGGCTCGACTCCGACGAGGGGTCGGTGTAGGCGGGAGTCAGCGAGATCTGCCCGGTGACGTTCCCGCCGGCCTGGGTGATCAGCGCGCTGACCTCCTCGACGTCGTCGGAGTCCACCTCCTCGCTGGCGACGACGAGCAGCACGCCGTTGCCGGCCAGGGCGCCCTCGACCAGGGCCGGAGCGAGCGCGGTCTCGAACTCGTCGGAGGTGTCCAGCTCGCTCTGCAGGGTCCGGGTCGAGTCCTCCAGCGCCCGCTTGTCCTGCTCGAGGGCGTCGACCTGGGTCTCCAGGCGGTCGAGGAGCGGCCCGTTGAGCTGGGTGGTGCCGATGACGATCCCGAGCGCGATCGCCAGGAACACGGCGATCAGGGAGACCAGGTGGTAGCGGAAGTCGATCACAGGAAAAGGTTCTCCAGCCAGAACACGAAGCTGTTCCATTGGTCGAGCAGCAGATCGAGGTAGACCCGTCCGGCCGAGGACACCGCGAGGGTGGAGCCGATGGCGACGAAGGCCGCGAGGACGAGGATCACCAGCGCCGCGGTGGAGATGCGGCTGCGGTAGAGGCGGCTGACGCCCTTGGCGTCGACCAGCTTGCCGCCCAGGCGCAGCCGGGTCAGGAAGGTGGAGGCCATGCCACCGCGTCCCTTGTCGAGGAACTCCACCAGCGTGGCGTGCGTGCCGACGGCGACGATGAGCTTGGCGCCCTTCTCGTCGGCCAGCAGCATCGCGATGTCCTCGCTGGTAGCGGCGGCCGGGAAGGTGATGGCGTCCACGCCGAGCTCCTGCACCCGGGGCAGGCCCGGAGCCCGCCCGTCGGGGTAGGCGTGCACGACGACCTCGGCCCCGGAGGTGAGCGAGGCGTCGCTCACCGAGTCCATGTCGCCGATGATCATCTCGGGCTGGTAGCCGGCCTCGATCAGCGCGTCGGCGCCGCCGTCGACACCGATCAGGACCGGCCGGTAGTCCCGGATGTAGGACCGCAGCGCGTGCAGGTCCTCCTTGTAGTCGTAGCCCCGGACGACGATGAGCACGTGCCGGCCGTCGATCGGCGTGGTGACGTCGGGGACGCCGACGCCGTCGAGGAGCAGCGCGCGCTCGCGCTTCATGTACTCCATGGTGTTGGCGGCGAACGCCTCGAGCTGGGTGGACAGCCCCGCCCGCGCCTCGGCCATGGAGGCGGCGATGCGTTCGGCGTCCTGGGCGACGCCCTCGGCGACGACGGTGCCGTCCTCGGTCAGGAGCTGCCCCTCGTGGAGGCGCACCTGGGTGCCCTCCTTCAGGGCGGCGAAGACGTCGCGCCCGACGCCGTCGAGCAGCGGGATGCCGGCGTTCACCAGGATCTCGGGGCCGAGGTTGGGATAGCGGCCGGAGATGCTGGGCGCGGCGTTGACGACGGCGGCGACCTTGCAGCCCACGAGGGCATCGGCGCTGACCCGGTCGATGTCGACGTGGTCGATGACGGCGATGTCGCCGGGGCGCAGCCGCTTGGTCAGGTTCTTCGTGCGACGGTCCAGCCGGACGGTGCCACTGACCCCGGGGCCCGACTCCTGTGCCCGGCGACGTCCGAGAGTGCCGATGCGCATGACCTGCATGCTTTCACGGGTAGCCGACCGGCCGTTCCACCGACGCGCGAGTGCGACCTGACAGTCACGCAGAGTGTGCGACACCAGGGGTGGCGCGACACGCCAGCGGCGCACGCGTCGGTGCTCACGAGGGATCGTTACCGACTCGTGACTAGCGTTGCGCCCGTGACTGGAGTGGCCCGCGCTGTGCCCCGTACCGACCCTCTTCCCCCCGTGCCGGCGGCCCCGGCGACCGAACGTGCGCCATCGGTCCCCTCGCCGCTGATCAGGGCGTTCCCCACCGCTCCCCCGCCTCCCGAACCTCCCGTGGAGGTCGCGGACGACGGCGGGGAGGGGACCTCCGCCGTATCGGGCACACCGCGCTCCGCAGAGCCCGGTGCACCGGCGCGCGAGGGCGACCAGGACGCCGCCCGCGGTGCGGCCCGCGCCCCGGGTCGACGTGAGCAGCGTTACCAGGAGACACGGGCCCGGATCGTCGACGCGGCCGCCGAGCTCTTCGCCGAACGGGGCTTCGACGCGGTCAGCGTGGTCGAGATCGCCAAGCGCGCGGGCGTGGTGGAGAAGACCGTCTTCAACCACTTTCCGATGAAGGAGGGCCTGGTCTTCGACGCCGATCCGCCCATGCGCGAGGCGCTGCTCGACGCGGTGCGCACGCGCCCCTCCGGGGAGTCCGTGTCCGCGGCGGCCGGTAGCTTCGTCGTCGCGGCGGTGGGGCTGCTCGGTGCGCCGGAGGCGGCCGAGGGCGTCGCCCGGATGGCGCGGGTCATCCGCGGCAGCCGGACGCTGCAGGTGCGGGAGCGGGAGATCCTGGGCGAGCTGACCGACGCGCTGGCGGGGCTCATCGCCGAGGAGACGCGGGCGTGGCCGGGGCAGGTCGAGCCGTGGCTGGCCGCCCACGCCGTGCTGGGGCTGTATGCATCGCTGCTCGAGCTGGCGCGCGACCGGGTGCTGGCCGGCGTCACCGGGCCGGAGCTCTCCGGCGAGCTGCGCCGCCAGGGCCGCCGGGGCCTCGCCCTCCTGCAGTTCGGCCTCGCCGGCTACGCCAAGCGTCGCTGACGCTCTGACGGTGCGGGACCCCTGCCGGGCCCCGCACCGTCAGTGCTGCAGTGCCGTCAGAGCTGCAGTGCCTTCAGCAGCTGGTCGGCGCGGTCACCGGGGACGTCGGGGTTCCGGGTGAAGAGCGCGACGGCGACCATGTACTCGTCGTCCCCGGCCCAGCCGCGGCCCTCGTCGCAGAGCCGGCGGATGTGGTCGCGCACCTTCGGCTCGCTGCTGTACGTGCCGTAGTCCAGGCCCATGGCGAGGAAGTTGGCCACCCGGTACCCGGCGTCCTGGGCCGTGCGCACGGTGGTCACCGGGTCGGAGTAGCTGGCGACGGCGGCGATGACGTTGTCGTAGCCGGACTTGAGCAGCTGCAGCACGAGGTCGTTGCCGTGCACCCCGCCCCACAGCTCGGGCATGAGGATGTCGCGGTCGGGCGCCGGGATGTAGGGCGGGTTGGAGATCACCGTGGCGATCTGCGGGCCGCCGGAGCCGTCGGCCTGGTCGAAGAAGTCCCCCAGCTCGACGGTGTAGCGGCCGTCGACACCGCGGGCCCGGATGTTCTCCCGGGCCTTCTCGACCGACGGGGCGCTGATGTCGAAGCCGCGCACCCGCAGGCCCGGGAGGCTGGCCACGACGTCGGAGATGGCGGTGGCGTCACCGCTCCCCAGCTCGACGACTCCGTCCTGCTCCCAGCCGAGCTGGTCGCGGTACTGGTCGAGCAGCATGCAGACGGAGAACCCGTAGTGGGCCGACTCGTCGGCCGAGGAGAAGCAGGTCACCGCCGAGCACTACCCCGGACATCGGTCGTGCAAGCCCGATCACCCGACCGGGGCGCACCGGTCAGCCGCGCGACTCCGCGGCGACGGCGAGCAGCTCGCGGGCGTGCGCCTGACCGGTGTCGCTGTCAGCCAGCCCGGAGAGCATGCGGGCGAGCTCGCGCACCCGGTCGTCGGCCTGGACCGCACGGATGTCGGTGGCCGTGACCCCCGCCCCCGTGTCCGGCGACTTGTCGACGACGAGGTGCGTGTCGGCGTAGGCCGCGACCTGCGCCAGGTGCGTGACGACGACGACCTGGTGCTGCCGGGCCAGCTGCGCCAGCCGCCGGCCGATCTCGCCCGCGGCCGAGCCGCCGACCCCGGCGTCCACCTCGTCGAAGACCATCACCGGGACCGGATCGGCCCCGGCGAAGACCACCTCGATGGCGAGCATGACGCGGGAGAGCTCGCCGCCCGACGCGCCCTTGTGCACCGGGCGCGCGGGGGCGCCGGGGTGCGCGGCGAGCAGCAGGGCGACCTGGTCGACGCCCTCGGGGCCGGGCTCGTCGGGGTGGCTGTCGATCGAGAAGGAGACGCGGGCGCTCTTCATGGCCAACCCGGCCAGCTCCCGCCCCACCTCGGCCGCGAAGCCCTCCGCGGCCGACCGGCGGCCGGCGGAGATCTCGGCGCCGAGCGCATCGACCTCCGCACGGGCGGCGTCCCGCTCGGCGGCGAGCTGCCCGAGCGCCTCGTCGGAGACGTCCAGCTGGGCCAGCCGGTGCGCCGCGTCGGCCGCCCAGGCGAGCACCCCCGCCACGCCCTCGCCGACGTCGGCGTACTTCCGGACCAGGCCGATGATCTGCGACCGGCGATCGAGCACCTCGGCGAGGCGGGCGGGGTCGGCGTCGAGGTCGGCGACGTAGCCGGAGAGCTGCGCGGCGACGTCGGACACGACGGCGACGGCGTCGGCGAGGTCGTGGGCGAGCAGGACCAGGGTCGGGTCGTCGGACGCGGCGAGCGCGCGCTCGGCGATGGCCAGCGCGGCGGTGGCGTCCTGCGGCACCTCTCCCCCGCCGAGGTCGCCGGTCACGTCCCCGATGAGGGCCATGCGGGCCTCGTCGGCGGCCGCGCGCAGCGCGTCGGCGTCGCTGAGCCGCTTCACCTGGGTGGCGAGCGCGTCGTCCTCACCTGGCTCGGGGGCGACGGCCTCGATCTCCTCCAGCCCGTGCCGCAGCACGTCGGCGGCCTGGGCCAGCTCGCGCGCCTGGGTGCGGCGCCGGTCGAGCTCGGCGGCCGCGGTGCGCCAGCGGTCGTGCGCCGCGCGGTAGCGCTCGAGGAGCGCCAGGTGGTCCGGTCCGGCGTAGCGGTCCAGGGCCCGGCGCTGCTCGGCCGGCCGGGACAGCCGCAGCTGGTCGGTCTGCCCGTGGACGGCGAGCAGGCTCTCGGCCAGCTCGGAGACGACGCCGACCGGCACGCTCCGCCCACCGAGGAACGCCCGGGACCGCCCCTCGGCGCTCACCGTGCGGGCGAGGATGAGGCTGCCGTCGTCGTCGGGGTCGGCGCCGGCGTCCGCGGCCCGCTGCCACACCGGCGAGTCCGGCGGCAGGGCCAGCCGGCCCTCGACCCCGGCGCGGCCGTTCGCCCGGACGCGGCCCGGGTCGGCACGGCCGCCGAAGAGCAGCGTGAGCCCGGTGACGACCATCGTCTTGCCGGCACCGGTCTCACCGGTCACCACCGTGAGGCCGGGACCGAACTCCAGCGTGACGTCGTCGATCGCGCCCAGCCCGCGGATCCGCAGTTCGGTCAGCCGTCCGGGGCCGGGAGCCGCGGCGAGCGCCTCCGCGGGGGCCGGCTCAGCCGTCGTCGCGCGTGCCGCCACCGGCTGCCTCCCCTCCGGGCACGACGTCGCCGTTCCCGTCGACGACCTCGCGGGCGAGGACGTTCCGGCTGGTGGTCAGCTCGTGCCCCGGACCGGCGTGCCGGGCGTCGCGGAAGCCACGCACCGGCAGGCCGAACTTGGCGACCAGCCGGTCGCCGAAGGACGAGGCGTGCACGCGGGCGATCCGCACCGGCCGGGACGCCTTGCGGACGTCGACCCGTCCCCCATCGGGGACGCTGACCATCCGGCGCCCGTCCGCCGAGACGCGGGCCCGGTTGCCGTCGGCGGGCACCGAGACGGTGAGCACCGAGTTCGGCGAGGTGACCAGCGGGCGGGCGAAGAGCGCGTGGGCGTTGGTCGGGACGAGCAGCAGCGCCTCGACGTCGGGCCAGACCACCGGTCCGCCCGCGGAGAAGGCGTAGGCGGTCGACCCGGTCGGGGTCGCGCAGAGCACCCCGTCGCAGCCGAAGCTGGTCAGCGGCCGGCCGTCGATGAGGATGACGACGTCGAGCACGCGGGAGCGCTCGGCCTTCTCGATCGAGACCTCGTTGAGCGCCCAGGTGCCGCCGACGACCGAGCCGTCGACGTCGACGACGTCGACCTCGATGGCCAGCCGCTCCTCCACGGAGTACTCGCACCGCTCGATGGCCTGCAGGGTCTCCTCGACCGCCTCGGGTTCGGTCTCGGCGAGGAAGCCGACCCGCCCCAGGTTCACGCCCATGAGGGCGGCGTCGGTGAAGCGGGCCAGCTCGGCGGCGCGCAGGAAGGTGCCGTCACCGCCGAAGACCATGACGATCTCGGTGTCGAGGGCGGCGTCGGCGTCCGCCGGCACCACCTCGGCGCCGGGGATGTCCAGGTCCTTGGCCTCGTCGTCGAGCAGTCGGACGACGATGCCGCTCTCCTGCAGCCGCGCGGCGGACCTGCGGGCCAGGGCGACGATGTCCCGCCGGCCGGTGTGCACGGTCAGCAGCACGCGCCGGGGCTGGCGGGCGGTCCTGCCCTCGCTGGTCGGACTCACTGCGGTCCCTCCTGGACTGCTCGACGGACGTCGTGCTCCTGCACCGGTCCCGCGTCGCGACGCAACCACAGGAAGAACTCCACGTTGCCGGCCGGGCCGGGCAACGGGCTGGCCACCACGCCGGCGGTCCCCCAGCCGAGGGCCGCCGCGGCGCCGGCCACGTCCAGGACCGACTGCACCCGGTGCTCGGGATCCCGGACGACCCCACCGGCGCCGAGCCGCTCCCGGCCCACCTCGAACTGCGGCTTCACCATCGGCAGCAGATCGGCCTCCGGGTCGGCGCAGCCGGTGAGCGCCGGGAGGACCAGGCGCAGGGAGATGAAGGACAGGTCGGCGACGACCAGGTCGACGGCGCCGCCGATCGCCTCGGGAGTCAGGGTGCGCACGTTGGTGCGCTCGAGGACGTGCACGCGGTCGTCGGTGCGCAACGGCCAGGCCAGCTCGCCGTAGCCGACGTCGACGGCCACCACCTCGGCGGCGCCCCGGCTCAGCAGCACCTCGGTGAAGCCGCCGGTGGAGGCGCCGGCATCGAGGGCGCGGCGGCCCTCGATCGCCACCGGGAACGCCTCCAGGGCGCCGAGCAGCTTGTGCGCGCCGCGGGAGACCCAGCTGGGCTGGTCGGGGTCGGTGCGGACCACCACCGGGTCACCGGCGTCCACGCCCGTGGCCGGCTTGGTCGCGGCGCGGCCGGAGACGGCGACACGGCCCTCGGCGATCAGCGCGACCGCGTGCTCGCGGGACCGCGCCAGGCCGCGGCGCACGAGTTCGGCATCGAGTCGGCGACGTGCCATCAGAGCTGGTCGATCGTGCCGAGCTCGCGCTGGAGCCGGCCGTGCTCGGCCTCGAAGACCGCGACGTGCTCGGCCACGGGGCGCTGCTCCAACTCGGCGAAGCGGTCGCCGGCGGGATGCTCCTGCTCCGCGGGCACGGGCTCGGTCGGCGACGGCGCGGCCGGGCGCGGCGGACCCGGCACGGGTCGCGGCGAGCTCGGCTCGGTCATCGTCATCGCCTTCTGCGCTGGAGGTGCTCGGAGGTGGCCGTCGGAGTCGACGTCCGCACGACGGCCGGTTGCCGGTCGGTGCCTCGCCGAGGTTACCGGTCACCGACGACGGGGCACGGCGCGACGGAGCACAGGCGATACCGTCTGGCGCCCGGTACGTCCCGACGTCGGCAGGAGAAGCGCCCCCGTGGCCACGATGGATCAGTGCCTCACCGCCCTCCGGGGCATCCTCGGCGACCTCGCGGCCAACCCGGCCGCCGCCGGGCTGGACCGCAGCCTGTCCTGCCGGCTGACCGACCTCGAGCAGGTGGTCGTGGGCCGGCTGAGTTCCGGGGCGGTGCGCGACCTGGAGGTGCTCCCCGACGGGCCCGACGTCGCCCGGGCCGACATCCGGCTCACCATGACCAGCGACGACCTCGTCGCCCTGACCGGTGGCGACCTCTCCTTCGGCGCGGCGTGGGCGACGGGTCGGGTGAAGCTGGAGGCGGGACTGCGCGACATGCTGCGGCTGCGCAAGCTCCTCTGACCTGCTCGCCGCTCTAGCCGTTTCCCAGCCCCCATTCCCGGAGGGCGTCGCGGGCCGGTCGACCGTCGCCGAGGACCTGCGCGTCGGACCCGTCGTCGGGGTGCCGGGCCCAGTGCGCCACGCAGAGCGCCCGCAGGCCGTCGAGGCCGTCGTCCGCCGGTGCCGCCTGGTCCGACTGCCGGGGCTCGTGCACGAGCAGGAGCGCGTCGGCCTCGGCGGGCCGGACCACCCAGTCCCCGCACCGCCACCCCGCCCCGTCACCGACGACCGGCGGGTGGACCGTCAGCAGCCCGGCCGCGTCCGGGGACAGGTGGTCGGGCCGGTGCTGCGGGACGGCGGCGAGCAGCGTGGCCGCGTCGGTGACCCCCGACAGCACGAGCAGGCTGGCCGCACCGGCCCGCCGGGCGCCCTCGATGTCGGTGTCCAACCGGTCCCCGACCACGAGCGGCCGCTGGGCACCGGTGCGCCGCACGCACTCGGCGTGCATCGCCGGATCGGGCTTGCCGGTGATCAGCGGGGGCCGCCCGGTCACCGCGCTGACGACGCCGACCATCGCCCCGTTGCCCGGGAGCGGCCCGCGGGGCGAGGGGATGGTGGCGTCGGCGTTCGTGGCGACGTGCCGGGCACCGTTGCGCACCGCGACGACGGCCTCGGCGAGCTGGGCCCAGCCGACCTCCCGGCCGTACCCCTGCACGACCGCGTCCGGCTCGTCCTCCGCGCGCTCGACGACGACCAGCCCGGCGGCGCGGGCGGCCGTCGCGACGCCGGGGCCGCCGACGGCGAGGATGCGCGCGCCGGGCCCCAGGAGGTCCGCGACGACGGTCGCGGCCGCCTGCGAGCTGGTGATCACATCGGCCGCCGTGGCCTCGACGCCGAGCTCGGTCAGATGGGCTGCCACGTCCTCGGGGGTCCGGGCGGCGTTGTTGGTGACGAAGCCCAGCCGCATGCCGGCGTGGCGGACGCCCTGCAGCGCCTCGGGCACGCCGGGCACGGCGTCCGGGCCGACGTAGACGACACCGTCGAGGTCGAGCAGGGCCACGTCGTGCGCCTCGGTCAACGGGGTGGGCGACCCGCCGGCCAACGAGGGCAGTTCGGTCCCGCCGGATGTCCCGGCAGCTGTGTCGGTCATGTGTGCGCCTGTCCTCCCGTGGTGGCGGACCGCCGCATCCGCAGCGCCGCGTCTCCTCCGCACCGGTCTCGCGACGGCGTCGGTCGTCGACGCTCCTACGATTCCGTCGTGCCCTCGTCGTCGTTGCCGGACCGCCGCCCGTCCGATCCGGCGGCGGGTCTCGAGGTGCGACCCTTCCGGGCCCTGACCTACCGCGTGCGGGACGCCGCCCACCTGGCCCGGGTGACCTCGCCGGCGTACGACCTGGTCACCGCAGCCGGGCGGGAACGGCTCGCCGCAGCCGATCCGCACAACATCGTGCGCCTCATCCTGCCCGAGACCGCCCCCGCTGCCGACCCCGCGCCGCTGCGGGCCGCCGACGGACCCCCGCCCTGGGCGGCGCAGGCCGCACGCACGCTGGCCGCCTGGCAGGACGGGGGCGTCCTCGTCCGGGACGAGGTGCCCGCCCTGTGGGTCTACGAGCTGCAGCCCGCTGATGGCGGAGCTCCGACGGTCGGGTGGCTGGGCGCCGTCGTCCTGCCCGGACCGGCCTCGACCGCGGTCCTCCCCCACGAGGACACCTTCCCGGACGCGGTGGAGGGGCGCCGGGCGCTCCTGGCCGCGACCCGCACCGACCTCGAGCCGATCGTGCTCGCCCACGATGCCGACCCCGAGGTCGCCGAACTCACCGACCGCGTCCGTCGGGCGGAGCCGACGTTCCGGATCGAGGACGACGACGGCGTGCGGCACCGGCTGTGGCGCGTGACCGATCCCGCGCTCGTCACGGGGCTCGCCGCGGCGCTCGGGCGCACGCGTGCGGTGATCGCCGACGGGCACCACCGGTTCGCCGCCGCCCGCGCCCATCAGCGCACTGATCCGGGTTGCCCTGGGTGTGACGCCGTCCTCGCGCTGCTGACGCCCATGGGCCCGGGCGGGCTGCGCGTCGCGGCGATCCACCGCGTGCTGCCCGACCTCCGCCTCGACGACGCCGCCCGGGACGCCGCAGCGGGCTTCACCGTCGAGGGCGTGCCGGTCCACGACGGGTCGTCGCCCGTCGCCGTGGCCGCTGCCGTGCACGCCTGGCTCGCCGACCCCGGCGCGTCCGGGTATCTGCTCAGCGACGGCTCCCGGCTGCTGCAGCTGAGCAACCCCGAGCCGGCGGTGCGCGACCTGGTGCCGTCGGAGGCACCCGGTGCGTGGCGCGGACTCGACGTGGTGCTGGCGCACAAGGGCCTGATCGAGGGGCTGTGGTCGCGGACCGACGAACCCGGGTCCGTGCTCATCGCCCACACCGTCGAGGACGCCCTGCGGACCGCGGCCGAGCGCGACGGCGTCGCCCTGCTGCTGCGCCCCCCGTCGCCGGCTGACGTGGCCGCTGTCGCACGGGCGGGAGCACGGATGCCACGGAAGTCCACGCTGTTCGTCCCCAAGCCCCGGACCGGTCTGGTCCTGCGCCCCCTGGCGGACTGACGGGCGGCTCATGCCGTGCGCTCGGCCGCCGAGCCCGCGGTCCGGGGCACTTTGCGGCCGCGCCGGCAGTTGACCTCGCACACCGACGCGGTGCCCGATCCGGTGCGCCAGAAGCGCCGTTGCAGAGCGCCCTCGACCTCCACGACGTCCCCCGGCTGCCAGGCCGCGATCCGGCGCTGGAGTCCCTTGTCGTAGGTGATGCAGCCGAGCACGTCGACCGACTGGCCGCTGGATCGCGGCTCGGGCCGGCGCACCACCAACCGGAAGCTCACCAGGGTGTCCCCGCTGGGCAGGGTTCGGACCTCTGCCGGCGCGGACAGCCTGCCCCGTAGCACCACGTCGTTCCGGTCGATCACAGCCACGCTCATGGGGAGAGCCTGGAGCGAGCCGCCGTCCTGGCACAGGGGTTGCCGCCGACTGTGGACACGGGCGGCGGGTGTGGACACCCGCCGCCCGGTTGTCAGGGGTTCGTGCTGTCAGGCCGTCGGCGACGTGCCGTCCGCCCGGGAGTCCTGATCCGCATCGTCGTCGGCCTCGCCGAGGAGCTCGGCGACCTCCGCCTCCACCTCGTCCTGGAACGACCGTCCCGCGGTCGGGAAGTCAGCGCCCTCGGCGACCGGCCCCTCCGCGTCGGACTGCTCGAACTCCGCCTCGATGGCGGCCTCGAGCGTGTCCGCGTCGTCGAGCTCGGCATCCTCCGGGTCGACCTCGGTCGCTGCCTCGTCCCCGTCTCCGAGTTCGACCGCTTCGTCGTCGAGCTCGGTGTCGTCGAGGTCGTCGTCGAGGTCGGTGAACTCGACGGAGTCCGCCAGCGCCTCGGGGTCGACGGCGACGATCGCGTCGTGCCACTGCTGGGCCAGCTCCTCCTCACCCAGGGCGTGGAGCAGGTCGGCGTAGGCGGCGGCGAAGCGCAGCCGGACGTCGTCGTCCTCGGTGAGCGAGTCCGGCGTCGGTCGCCCACCCATGGCGGCCTCGAGGACCAGCCGCGCGGCGGCGTCCTCGCCGAGGTCACGGCGCGCGCCGGCCTCGACCAGGCGGAGCTCGGCCATCTCCTCGTGGTCCGGGGACTCGGTGAGGGCCTCGGCCACGAGCCGCAGGGCGACCTCGGGCCGGCCGAGGGCGCGCTCGCAGTCCGCCAGGACGGCGCGGTAGCCGTGGTCCCCGCTCATCCGCCGGTAGGCGCGCAGCTCGCGCGCCGCCTCGGCGTAGTCACCGGCGTGGTACGCGGCGACGCCGACCGCCTCGCGGACGACGGCGACCCGGGAGGCGCGATCACGTGCGGCCCGTGCGTGGGCCAGTGCGAGCTCCGGCTCGTCGTCGACGAGCGTGCCGGCCGCTACGAGGTGGGCGGCGACCTTGTCGACACCGCGGGGGTCGAGCCCCTTCAGCGCCGTGCGGACCGCAGGGTCGAGCTCGCGGGGGTCCGCCCACTCCGGGAGGTCCGGGCCGGGCGGCAGCGGCGGACGGCGATCGGTCCGGTCGTCCGCGCGGGGGCCGCGGTCGGGGGCGCCTCGCCGGTCGTCCGACGGGCGGCGGTCGCGCCAGCTGCCCGTGAAGCCCGCGTCCGACCGGCCGGCGGCCGGGCGCTGCGGACGGTCACCGGAGGGACGACGGTCCTGCCAGCTGTTCCCACCCTGGGGGCGGTCGCGCTGCGCGCGGTCGCCCTGGTAGCCGCCGCTCCGGGGGCGGTCACCCGAGGGACGACGGTCCTGCCAGCTGTTCCCACCCTGGGGGCGGTCGCGCTGCGGGCGGTCGCCCTGGTAGCCGCCGCTATGGGGGCGGTCACCCGAGGGACGACGGTCCTGCCAGCTGCCGCCACCCTGCGGGCGGTCGCGCTGCGGCCGGTCGCCCTGGTAGCCGCCGCTCTGGGGGCGGTCACGCTGCGGCCGATCACCCTGGTAGCCACCGCTCTGGGGACGGTCACCGGAGGGACGACGGTCCTGCCAGCTGCCGCCACCCTGCGGGCGGTCGCGCTGCGGCCGGTCGCCCTGGTAGCCGCCGCTCTGGGGGCGGTCACGCTGCGGCCGATCACCCTGGTAGCCACCGCTCTGGGGACGGTCACCGGAGGGACGACGGTCCTGCCAGCTGCCGCCACCCTGCGGGCGGTCACGCTGCGGCCGATCACCCTGCGGGCGGCCACCCTGGTAGCCACCACCCTGGGGGCGGTCACGCTGCGGACGGTCGCCCTGGTAGCCGCCTCCCTGGGGCCGGTCACCGGAGGGACGACGGTCCTGCCAGCTGGTCCCACCCTGGGGGCGGTCACGCTGCGGCCGGTCACGCTGCGGGCGGTCGCCCCGGTAGCCGCCGCCCTGGGGGCGGTCGCCCTGGGGGCGGTCGCCGGAGGGACGACGGTCCTGCCAGCTGTTCCCACCCTGAGGGCGGTCACGCTGCGGACGGTCGCCCGGGGGACGGCCACCCTGGTAGCCATCGCTCCGGGGGCGGTCACCGGAGGGACGACGATCCTGCCAGCTGTTCCCGCCCTGCGGGCGGTCACGCTGCGGTCGATCCCCCTGGGGGCGATCACCGGAAGGACGGCCACCCTGGTAGCCACCACCCGAGGGGCGGCCACCCTGGGGGCGGTCACCCGAGGGGCGACCACCCTGGTAGCCGCCACTCTGGGGGCGGTCACCGGACGGACGACGTTCCTGCCAACCACCACGATCGTCACGTGACGACCCGCCGCTGCGCCCGCCGCCGGAAGCGGGCCGGCCGGTGGGACGGTCGCTGGATCCGCCGCGCTCGTCGGAACCGCGACGAGGGCTCGAGTTGTCACCGCGCTCCGCGAAGTAGCGGGCGTCCCGGTCGCTCTGCGGACGGGACCGACGCTCACCGTCCGGGGCGCTTCCCCGACCGCCGGCGACGTTGCGGGGGGCGCCGGGGCGTCCGGAGGCGCCCGCCGGGCGCTGGGCACGCGCACCGGGCCGGCCGGAGCCTGCGCCGGGGCGTCCGCTGCCGGAGCCGCGCGGGCCGTCAGAACCGCGTCGCGGAGAAGTCATGTTCGGGGTACCTCATCGAATAGCGGCGCACTCGCACAAGCCGCCGAATGCTGAATAACGGAAAACGCGAACGGGGGCCAGAGCACTTGGCTCTGACCCCCGTTCGGTAATGGTTGTCCGGCGGCGTCCTACTCTCCCACCCCGTCTCCAGGGCAGTACCATCGGCGCTGAAAGGCTTAGCTTCCGGGTTCGGAATGAGACCGGGCGTTTCCCTCTCGCCATGGCCGCCGTAACTCTGTGAACTTGACGAAACCAGTTCCCTGGTTCGCACGTTCAGAACCGCACAGTGGACGCGACAATCTTCTTAGTTGACTCAGACCTGCACGAGACCTCGAGGAGGTGTGTGTGGTCAAGCCCTCGGCCTATTAGTACCGGTCAGCTCCACACCTTGCGGTGCTTCCACTTCCGGCCTATCAACCCGCTGGTCTGGGCGGG
>FNAW01000004.1 GCA_900102115.1 Blastococcus fimeti | reverse complement strand
GCGTGTACACCTCGCCGCGACTGCCGGCCGGGTCGCACACCCTGAAGGTCCGGGTTGCCGATGGGACGTCGGCCAAGGCGAAGAGCACGCTCGCGTCCCTGATCAAGGCGACGGTGAGCAACGGCCGGGTCGTCGAGATCACCCAGCCCACGACCGCACCGGCGGCCGGCACGCCGGCCCCTGCCCCTGCCCCGGCCCCTGCCCCGGCTCCGGCTCCCGCGCCGGCTCCCGCGCCGGCTCCGGCTCCCGCGCCGGCTCCGGCTCCCGCGCCGGCTCCGGCTCCCGCGCCGGCTCCGGCTCCCGCGCCGGCCCCGGCTCCTGCCCCGGCCCCGGCCCCCGCACCGGGTTCCGGCCCGGCGGCTACGCCGACCGGCGTCACGCTGGACCTCGACGGGGACACCTGCAACGCCTCGCAGTGGACGAGCGGCCAGGGCGCCCTCGAGGCCGGCGACCCGGCGCGGCAGTTCTCCTGGGTGAACAGCCCGCGGCGTGACTCGACCGGGTGCGCCACGAAGTTCGAGATGCGCAACGACCCGTCGAACATCTGGGCCGGGCACAGCTTCCGCGCGCTGGCGAGCCGGTACGACACGAACGAGGGCACCACGGGCGGCACCGACTTCGCCTACGGGTTCTCCTTCCAGGCGGCCGGCAGCGTTCCGCAGCAGCAGATCTGGGAGCTCCACCAGCGGGAGAACATCTACTCCCTCGGCGGGCACGTCTCCCTCGCCCCGCACGCGATCCTGCTGCGGGACGGCCGGCTGGAGTACCGCATGATGACCGGCGCCGGCATCTGGGACGGCCGCGCGTGGTCCTCGACCGCCAGCTACAACGACCGGATCGTGCTGCGGCCGAACGTCCAGGCCGACACCTGGTACGACGTGATCGTCCGGATCCACACCTCCGAGGGCAACGACGGTCGGGTCGAGGTGTTCGTGCGCGCCGCCGGCGAGCAGTGGCCCACGACGCCGGCCTGGTCCAAGACCGGCCCGACGCTGCCCTTCATCCCAGGCGGTCAGGACCCGAGGGTCCCGACGAAGCGGTCGACGCTCGACACGGTCGGCGGCCAGTCCGGCCTGTACCTCCAGACCGGCCTGTACGCCGGGTCCTCCCGGTGGAACGAGCGGACGCAGCAGGTGACCCTGTACCAGGACAACCTGCGTCGCTACCGCGACGTGGCCTCGGCCAAGTCCGGGTTCCCGCAGTAAGGGATCTCCCGGCGCCGAGCGCCTGACCGAGCACACGCGGGGCGTGCTCACCGACCAGCGGTGGGTGCGCCCCGTGTGCCGTTCGCGTCCCGGGAGCCGACGGTCGGGCGGTGTCGCGCAGTGCCCGGGTGCGCAGTGGCGGTACTAGACGACACCGTTCCGCACCGCGTACGTGACCGCCTCGACCCGCGAGTGCACGCCGAGCTTGATGAAGGTCGACTGCACGTACCCGCGCGTCGTCGCCACGCTGATGCCCAGCTCGGCCGCGATCTGCGAGGTGGGATGGGCCAGCACGAGCAACCGCAGCACGTCGCGCTCGCGGCTGGTCAGGAAGCGTGCCGGCAGCGGCTGGTCCCTCCGCGAGGGAGGCGCCGACCGGCCGCGGCCGGCCTGGTGCGGCCGGCTGCCCGACGACGGCGCGTGCACGTGGTGCGTCCGCATGGCCGCCTCGACGAGCGCACCCAGCGGCTGCTTCTTGCTGAGGACGACGTCGGCGCCGCCGTCCGTGTAGTGCCGCCGGTCCGGCTCCTCCCCGAGGCACACCACGCAGATGTCGGGCCAGGTGCTGCGGATGCGCCGGGTGACCGTCAACGCCGCCCCGTGCGGGAAGCCCACGTCCAGGACGACGGAGCCGACCGGCCGGCTCTCGAGGACCGACAGCACGTCCTCGGGCCACGGCACGACGACGGCTTCGCGACGTCGTTCCTGCAACGCCTGCGCGAACGACTCCCCGAACAACAGGTGCTGGTCGCAGATGACGACGGTCGATGCGGGTTCCCCGTTGAGTATCACGTCCACCCCTTCGGTCGTGTGCCGCTGCAACATCTGACAGGTCAGGGCCGGAATGGGGCCTTGATCTCGCCATGCGACACCCCGGTGCACGACACGCCGACCGGGCTTGCTGCGTGCAACCCCCGCGTCACGCGCTCTGCCCGGAACCGGCGGAATCACTGCCCGTGAGCGGGAAGCGATAACGCCGTTTGTAGAGCGTCAGACCCACGTGCTCGACGAACCCCAGGATGGGTTTGTTGAATTCGAAGGTCTCGCACTGGATCTCCGGCGCCCCGCGCTCCTCGGCCCAGCGCACGCACGCCTCCCACAGCGTCTCGGCGAGCCGTTGCCGCCGCACCGACGCATCGACGGCGAACGAGTCGATGAAAGCGGCGGGGCGCCGGACGATGGGGCTCGGCCGGCCCGGGCGCACGCGCGACAGCGACCGGTAGGCCGTCTCGACGACCGGTCCCACCCGGCGGGGCAGCCTGGCCACCACCCGCTCGACCGGCGTCGCGGTCACGAAGCTCATCGCGGCGTAGGCGGCGACCGTGCCGTCCACCTCGACCACCAGAACGGTCGACCACGGACGGCTGATCCGCCGGCGGAAGCCGTGTTCGGTGAAGTCCGAAGCGGACGGGTCGAAATCCGCCGGCATTCCGTCCACGTGCGCCTGGAGCAGCTGCCGCTCCAATGCCAGTACGGCCGGGTAATCGGCTCGGGTCGCAGGGCGGACATGTGTCATTCTCGGCTCCCAGCCGGCACGGATGTGCCCTGGCGATCGGTGCAGGAATGGTTCGGGAATCGAGTCGGACCAGAGCCGCTCGGCAGCGGGCCACGAGGTCCGCGCCCGGACGACGCGGCCCGCCACTCCGCGAGCAGGCGGACGCGGTAGCCGTCGATCGCGTGCGCCGACTGCCAGGTCTCCCGGGCACCGGCCGCGAGCCGTCGCCGGAGCGGTTCGTCGTCGAGGACCCGGGCGAGGGCGCCGGCCAGCGCGTCGACGTCCCCGGGGGGCACCAGCAGCCCGTTCTCCCCGTCGACGACCACCTCGGCCAGGCCGCCGACCGGCGTGCAGACGACGGGGACGCCCGCGGCGAACGCCTCCAGCACCGACATGGGCATGCCCTCGGCGTGCGAGGGGAGCACCAGCACGTGGGCGTCGGCCAGCAGCCCGTCGACGGCGTCCGGGGCGATCCAGCCGGGGAAGGCGGTCCTCCCGGTCAGCCCGTGGTCGGCGGCCCGCGCACGGTAGGTCGCGACGTCGCCGTCGCCGGCCAGCGTGGCGCGCCAGGCGTGCCGGCCGAGGCGGGGGTCGGCCAGGGCGTCGAGCAGCTCGGGGGCGCCCTTGCGCGGGCCCAGCCGCCCGAGGAAGAGGAAGCGCAGCTCCTCGCCGGGACGCCGCGCCGGAGCGGGCACGGCGCTGCCCGGCGCCGCGTTGGGCAGCACGGTGACGAGCTCCGGACGGACGCCGAGCTCCTCCTGGACGTAGTCGCGCCACGTCTCGCTGAGCACGACGACGCGCACCGCGAGGTCGAAGGTGCGCCGGACCCAGCGCTGGGCGAGCGCCGGCAGCGGGGCGTAGAACTCGGGGAAGCTGCTGGCGTGCAGGTGGAGGACCACCGGCAGGCCGGCCAGCCGGCAGGTCCGCACGACCAGCCCCTTGCGCAACGCGCTCCCGTGCGACGAGATGTTGACGTGGACGACGTCCACCCCGCGCCGGAACCCGAGCAGGAGCAGCCGGGCGCAGGACCGGAGCAGGGGGAGCAGCGACCGGACCGGGTGCGTCGAGGTGCCGCGGGTGTCCAGCACCTCGACGTCGACGTCCCCGGGCCGCAGGCCGGCCAGGACGTAGGACATGACGCGGCCGATGCCGCCGCTGGCGGACAGCGGCGGGCCGACGAGGGCCACGCGCAGGGGCGCCTCGTCCATGGGCACCCCGTTCCGTCCGCCGCCGGTCCTCGCGAGGAGCCTCGGGTCCGCTCGTCCGGCCCTGCCCGCCAGACGGACTAGTTCCTCCGGTGGGCCCCCACCCCCTCGCCCGGCGGTTCCCTGCGCCGCAACGGTTCGCGCTCTCGGCGGCCGTCCGGGGAGAGAAGGGCTGTTCCATGAGCACGAAGAATGTCGTCGTCGCCGGTGGTGGGGGATTCATCGGAGGCCACCTGGTGCGGGATCTGGTCTCGCAGGGGCACCGCGTCCACGTGGCCGACGTGAAGCCGATCGACCAGTGGTGGCAGGTCGCGGAGGAGGCGGTCAACCACCCGGGCCTGGACGTCGGCGACGTCACGAACGCCTCGGCGCTCGTCCCGGACGGTGCCGACGAGGTCTACAACCTCGCCGCCGACATGGGCGGGATGGGCTTCATCCACCACAACAAGCTGGACTGCATGCTCAGCGTGCTGCCGTCGACGGCGATGCTGCAGGCCGCGCGGCACCGCGGGGTCGGGATGTTCTTCTACTCCTCCAGCGCCTGCGTCTACCCGGACTACCGGCAGACCGAGACCGACGTCCGGCCGCTCCGCGAGGAGGACGCGTACCCCGCGATGCCGGAGGACGGCTACGGATGGGAGAAGCTCTTCACCGAGCGCCTGTGCCGGCACTTCCTGGAGGACGCCGGCCTGCAGACGCGGGTGGCGCGCTACCACAACGTCTACGGGCCGCAGGGCACCTGGACCGGCGGGCGCGAGAAGGCGCCCGCGGCGCTGAGCCGCAAGATCGCCACCGCCGTCCTCACCGGCGAGTCCAGCATCGAGATCTGGGGCGACGGCGAGGCCACGCGCACCTTCATGTACGTCGACGACTGCGTGGAGGGCACCCAGATGATCGCCCGCGCCGACTCCCCGGAGCCGGTGAACCTCGGCTCGGAGGAGCTGGTCAGCATCAACCACCTCGCCACGCTGATCGAGCAGATCGCCGGGGTGGAGCTGCGGCACGAGCACGTCGAGGGTCCGCAGGGGGTGCGGGGCCGGTCCAGCGACAACACGGTGATCAGCGAGCGGTACGGCTGGGCGCCGTCGATCAAGCTGGTCGACGGGCTGGAGCGGACCTACTCGTGGGTGTACGACCAGGTGAAGCACAGCCTCGGGCGCTGACGCCCGGAGCCCGGTGACCCGCCGCCGGCCGGACCCCCGCCGGTCGGCGGCGTCACAGCGCCCGCAGGAGCGCGGCGATCTGCCCGGCCCGGGTGTCCCACCCGCCGACGGCGAGCAGCCTCTCCCGCGCCGCGTCCACCTGCGCCTGGTACGAGCCGATCGAGTCCAGCACCGAACGCAGCTGACCCCAGGGGTCGTCCGGGTCGGCGGGCACCACCGGGTCGCAGCCCAGCAGCAGGGGCAGCTCCGCCGGGGCCGAGCCCAGGACGAGGCTGCGGGACGCGATGCTCTCCAGGTAGCGGTGCGTCATCGTCGCGACCGACCCCGACCGGAGCGGGTGGGTGATCGACGAGGGGAAGCAGACCGAGATCCTGCTGTCGGCCAGCCCCTCGAGCATCTCCCGCTCACCGCCGGGGAAGACCAGCTGCCCGGGCTGCGGCTCGTACAGGTGGCGCAGGCCGAGCTCGGCGGTGTGCGGGGCGACGGCGTCGTGCCACGGAGGGTTGCGCCGGCCGAGCTCGAGGACGTCGATCCGACGGTCGGCCAGCTCGGCGCCCGGGAGGTACCGCTGCAGGTCGGCCGCCTCCGGCACGTGCTCCACGCGGACCCCCGGCAGCCGGTCCCGCAGGTGCTCGGCGCTCTGCAGCGCGGTGGTCATGACCAGCGGCGGGCGGAGCCGCGCCAGGACGTCCACCCAGTCGTCCCACCGGGGCTCCCAGACGTCCCAGCAGTAGGGGACGGGGGTCCCGAACAGGCAGGCGGTGTGCAGCAGGTCGAACCGGGGACCCATCATCGGGACGACGACCGGCGCGCGCGACGACCGAGGGGGCCGCACCCCGGCCCGGGCGAGCACGGAGCCGATCCGGCGGGGGAGGCGGACGGGCCGCAGGCCGGCCCGTTCGAGCGCGGCGACCAGGCCCCGGACCACGTAGCTGGACGGGTGCTCGTCCAGGAACGGCACGGCGACGCGGGCGGGGACCTGCTCAGGCATCGGACGGCTCTCCTCGGACGGCGTGCGCGGGGGCCGGCGCGGTGCCGGCCGGGGAGACGACGACCTCCCGCATCCGCCGCCGGGCCAGGAGCCACAGCAGCGGGAGGTGGATGGCCCCGGTCACGAGCGTGGCCAGCGCGGGACCCGAGGCGCCCAGCGACGGGGACAGCGCGAGGGTGAGGCCGACGTTCAGCGGCGTCATGACCATCAGGAGTGCGACCTGGGACCGCAGTCCCGCGGGATCGGTCAGCGCGTTCCCCAGGATGATGTGGACGACGGCCAGCGGGTAGGTCGCGCCGAAGATCAGGCACAGCACGAAGGGGACGTCGAGCCGCCCGTCCGCGACGACCGGCGCGACGAGGTAGGCGGCGACGGTGAACGCGGCTCCGAACACGACGCCCAGCGGCCACAGCCTGCGCACGTAGTCGTAGGACAGGCGCAGCGCCGCCAGCATGCCGCCGTGCGCCCGCGCCTCGGCGAACTGCGCCCAGAGCGCCGGCTGCAGCACGGTGATGAACGACTCGGCGCTGGCGGCGAGCTGCGCGGCCAGCGCGAACACGGCCACCGCCTCCACGGTGCTGACGTGGCTGAGCACCACCCGGTCCAGCCCGGTGCCCAGCGGCGCGATGACCTGGATCAGCAGCATCGGGACCGCGAGGTCGCGGAGCCTGCGGCCCTGCCCCGCCCGCCGGACCGTCTCCCGCAGCGCCGCCCGGAGAACACCGGGAGCGAGCCGGGCCGACATCGCCAGCGGCACCAGCGCGGCCACCGTCTGGCCGAGGACGGGGGTGATGACGATGAGGGGCAGCGGCGCGTCGACGGCCACGCACCAGGCGACCAGCCCGACGCTCACCAGCGCCGCCAGCGCCTGCGCCCAGGGCGCCGCCGACGGCCGGCCCAGCCCGACGACCAGGGCGGTGCCGAGCGCCATCGGGCGGGTCACCAGGTTCACCGCCAGGGTCGCGACGATGCCCAGGCCGGCCACCCGGGACTCCTCCGGGAAGCCGAGGGCCGGGCCCCAGGCGCCGGCCAGTGCCAGCCCGGTGGCGACCAGCAGGAGCACGAGGTTGCCGAGCACGATGACCCGCCACGCCCGGCCGAGCGCCGAGGCCACCGGCCGGAGGTCCCGGTGCACGCGGTAGCGCCCGGCCTCCTCCAGCACCGTCGAGGACGTGCCGAAGTCCAGCAGGTACAGGACGAACTGGAGCCCGACGACGACGGCTACGAAGGCGTAGTCGGCGGTGCTGAGGTGGCCGATGACGAGCCGGAGCCAGAGCAGCCCGCAGACGGCCGAGACCGGGAAGGTCACGACCTTGGCCCCCACCACGCCGACCAGGGGGGACCGGGAGGCGCTCCGGACCGCGTTCACGCACCCGCTCCGGTCAGGCGGCCTGGGAGACCGGGTCCCGCTCGAGGTGGGGATGCGGGTTCCGGCGCACCTTCGCCACCGCCCACAGGCCGACCCGGAGCCCGATCAGCCCGCCGGTGGCCACGGCGTCGGTCGCCCGGCTCCCGCCCAGGGGAGTGCGCCCCGCGCACCGCAGCCGGTGCCAGGTGACCTCCCGGGCGACGAGGCCCTCGGTGCCCGACACCCCGCCGAGCCAGAACGTCGCCAGCAGCCCGGGGATCGTGGCCGCAGGCGCCACGGTGGCCGCGCGCAGGAAGAACTCCTGGTCGGAGCTGGGGCCGAGGTCCTCCCGGTACAGCCCGATCTCGTCGTACAGCGCCCGCGTCACGCAGGACGCCGGGTGCGGGACGACGTCCAGGCCCATCCGGAAGCGCGTCCGCCGGAACGGGCCGACGACGTAGTTGCCGAGCAGCCGCCCCTCGGCGTCCCGGGCGATCAGCCCGCCGTAGGCCCACCGCCAGCCGTGCTCGGCGTGGTGGGTGACCACGCGCTCGATGGCTCCGGGGGCCAGCTCGTCGCCCCCGTTCAGCAGCATCACCAGCGGCGCCGTCGTCCGCCGGATCCCGGCGTTCATGGAGGGGTAGATGCCGCGCGGGGGATCGGTCACCAGGTGGCGCCGGCCGGGTCGCGCCGCCTGCCACGCCCGGAGCAGGTCGGCCACCTCGGGATCGGAGCCGCCGTCGACGACCACGTGCTCGACGTCCACGCCGTCGCCGGCGGGCACGGAGGCGAGGGTGCGCCGGATGCCGACGGGATCGTCCTTCGTGATGGTCACGACGGCCAGCCGGGGGGCCGGCGGAGCTGCGGCGTCAGGAGGCGGCATCGCGGTGGTCCTCTCGATGGCCGGTGGCCCCCGTGGCCCCCGGCGTCTGCATGCGTCGCGCGGCATCCCGCTCCCCGCAGCCGGCCCAGCCCAACCCAGCGCGGACGGACGGGGGAGTGCAGACGCACTAGTCCTGATGGGGTGGGTCAGCGGAAGTCCGCCATCACCGCGTCCAGCGAGACGCCGCGGCGGTAGCCGTCGAGGACCACCACGTCGGTGACCTCGATGCGGGCCGCCCCGCTGTAGAGGCCCAGGGCGGTGTAGAGCGAGCCCGGGGGAACGGTCTCGGGCACGGCGGGGTCGTTGACCGTGCCCCAGATGCGCTCGTCGTAGCCCGGTATCCACTGCAGGGTCGGTACGCCCTGCCGTTCCACCTGCGGTCGTAGGGGCCACGGGTCGTCGCCGGTGCGCACCCACACCTGCACGACGCCGTCCTCGAACCGGCTGAAGTCGATGCGCACGACGATGTCGATCCACGTGTCGAGGGGCACCTCGGGCAGGAGGGGGATGGCGGGCTCGTAGTACGACCACCCCGTCCAGGCCGCGCCGTTCCAGAACGCCGGCCCGGCCAGCAGCCGGTACGCCAGGGCGCCGTCCACGACGCCCAGGGCGTGCGGGGACACCGAGGTGTTGGGGTCCACCTCGTAGATGTCGCGCCGGCTGTGCAGCTCCCAGATGACGTTGTCCGACACGGCGGCGGGGAAGTAGGCGGACAGGGCGTAGAAGTACGAGTCCCCCTGCTGCTCCCCGGAGTCGTAGATCGCGCCGAGGCAGCGGATGCTGCCGTTCTCCCAGGCGTCCCCCGGACGCTGCTCGAAGCGGGCGGCGTGGACGCCCTGCCGGACCGGGGACCGCACCACCTGGAACTGGCGGTCCGGCTCGGCGCACTCGAGGGCGTCGAACTGCCGCGCATCGCCGGTCTCGAGGTCCGCGCGGAGGTCGATCCCGGGGTCGAGCGGCGCCGCGGTGCCCGCGTCGGGGACGGTGTCCGCGTCCTCGCGCAGCAGCACCAGGTTCGCGGCCAGCACCAGGACGAGCAGCAGCAGGAACAGGGGGACCCGGCGCACGCCCGTCCGGGGTTCCCGCTCCGTCGTCCCGTCTGGGTCCACCGCAGCGCTCCTCGGGTGCCGGCTGCCCGCAGCGTGGCACGCCGGAGCACCGGCCGGGTCCCCTCGCGGCCCGGGAACCCCGCGCCCCCCCAGACGTCCTAGTCCTATGTGCGCGAGGCGGTCGGGTGCCGCCTGGGCACGCTGCGGCCGATCCGAGAACGACGTCGGGCCCGCGAGGGGCGCGACGGCCTACCTACGCAGCACACGGGGACCCGCACATGACGCACCGGCCGATCGGCGACGTGATCGTCCGCTTCTGGGCGCTCATCGCGGTCGTCGCCTGCCTCGGCGGAGCCGCGGGCTTCGCGGCCGCGTCACGGGTGACGCCCACGTACACCGCGACCACCCAGTTGGTCCTCTCCGGCACCGGGCAGAACGCCGAGGCCCGCGTGCAGAACGGGGAGTACGTCCGGGCACGCATGTCGACGTACTCCGCGCTGATGACGTCGTCCTCGGTGCTCGAGATCGTCCGCGCCAACCTGGACATCCCGCAGGCCGAGCTGACCGTTGCCGACTCGCTCACCTCGACCAACCCGATCGACACCTTCCTCATCGACATCACCGTCACGGACACGTCGCGGCTCCGGGCCCTCGCCGTGGCCCGGGAGATCGGGCTCGTGGCGAACACGGTGATCTCCGACCTCGAGACCCGGACCACGCCCGGCAGCCCCGCCGCGGCGGAGGTGGTGCGGGCCCCCTTCGCGCCGGAGCAGCCCGACGGGGTGCAGCGGACGTACGTGGCGCTCGGGACCATCGCCGGCGCGCTCGTGGGTGTCGGCCTGGCCCTGGTCTGGGACGCCCGGCGCCGTCGTCGCGTGGCCTCGAACGGGCACCTGAACGGGGTTCCGCTCACCGCGACGAGGAACCGGCTGGCCGAGGTCGCGGACGTCCGCAGGGTGCAGTCGTGAGTGGTTCCCCGCAGCGCACGGTCGCGCCGGGGATCCGCGCCGCGCTGGACCGCCCGGCGTGGTACCTGCACCGCCTCCGCTCGATGCCGGTGCAGGAGCTGCCCCACCGCGTCGCGGAGCAGGGCCGGCGGTTCGCCGGCCGGCTGCCGCACGCCCCCGCCGACCGCCCGGTGGGCACCCGGCAGGACACCGGGCTCGCGGACGCGGTCCTCCGGTGGCGGGACGACCCGGGCGTGCGGGAGTTCTGGCGGGAGCGTGTCGTGGACGCCGCCGACGGCGGAGCCCCGGTGTTCGGCCTGCGGTCGGCCGTCTCCGCGGCCGGCACCCCGGCCTGGGACGTCGATCCGCGCACCGGCGACCGCTGGCCGGCCCGGTACTGCTTCGACGTGCCGCCGAGCCCCGGCGGCGGGGCGGAGGTGAAGTACGTCTGGGAGCTCAACCGGCTCGTCCACCTGCTGCCCGTCGCCGCGGCCGGCGCCGCCGACGACGACGCGCGGTGCAGGGCGCTGTGCCACGCGCAGCTGACGTCGTGGATCCGGGAGAACCCGGCGCGCACAGGAGTCGTCTGGCGGTCCGGCATCGAGCTGGCCATCCGGATCCTGAGCCTGGTCGTCGTGCTGGAGCTGACCTCGGGCCGGGAGGAGGACGGCGCTCTCGAGCAGCTGGTCGGGCGCAGCGTCGCCGAGCACGTCGGGTGGATCCGGCGGTTCCCGTCCCGGCACTCGTCGGCCAACAACCACCGCGTCGCCGAGCTGACCGGGCTGCTCGTGGCGGAGGCCGCCTACCCGGGCCTCGCCCCCGCCGGTGAGGCCGCGGCGTGGTGGCGCGAGTTCGAGGACGTCGTCGGCCGGCAGTTCCACCCCGACGGCGTGCCCGCCGAACAGGCCACCGGCTACGGCCTGCTCGTCCTCGAGTGGGTGGCGATCGGCCTGCGCGCCGGCGCCCTCCGCGGCCACGCCCTGGCGGCCGGGACCCGGGAGCGGGTGCAGGCGGGAGCGCGCTTCCTCGCCACGGTGGTCGACCGGGGCGGGAACGTCGTCCGCATCGGGGACGACGACGACACGCGCCTGCTCACCGCCGCGCGCCCGCACACCGACCACCCCCGCGCCGTCCTGGACCTGCTGGCACGGGCCCTCCCCGGGCCGCCGCCCACGCCCGCCCGCGGGCTGTCCACGTTCGCCGACGGCGGCTACACGGTCTGGCGCTCGGAGCCGGGGCCGGACGAGGTCCTCTGGGTCCTCGACCACGGGCCGCTCGGCATGGGCGAGCTGGCGGCGCACGCGCACGCCGACACCCTCAGCGTCCACCTGCACCACGCCGGCCGGCCGGTGCTCGTGGACGCGGGCACCTACCTGTACGCCGGGCCCGGTTCGTGGCGCCGCGACCTCCGCAGCACGCGGGTGCACAACACGCTCACCGTCGCGGGCGCCGACTCCAGCGAGATGGCCGGTCCCTTCAACTGGCGGCGGTCGCGCCGGGCGCGCGGCCGGCTGCTCGTCGCCCGGTCGTCGTCGTGCGGCTGGCAGGTCGAGGCCGAGCACGACGGCTACCTCCGGGACCACGGCGTGCTGCACCACCGGACCCTCGCCGGCGACGCCGCGGGGCGGTTCCTGCTGACCGACCGGCTGACGGGGGCGCGGCGCGTGCCCGTCACCTGGTCCCTCCTCGCCGCCCCGCACCTGGACGTGAGCGAGACGCCGGAGGGGTGGCTCCTCTGCGACACCGGCACGCCGGTCCTCCGGATCGACGTGCCCGACGGCTGGCGCAGGTCCGTGCGGTACGCGTCGCCGGAGGGCGGCGAGGGCTGGTGCAGCCCGGCGTTCGGCCGCCTGCTGCCCGCCTCACAGATGCTCCTGAGCGGATGGCTCGGAGGCTCGGAAGAGCTCGATGTCGGCATCACCCTGGTGGCCCCCGCGAGGCGGCCTCCGGACCGGACGGAGGTTGACCAGTGAGGATCGCAGTCATCGGACTCGGGTACGTCGGGTCGGTCGCGGGCGCGTGCCTGGCGGAGCTCGGCCACGACGTGACCTTCGTGGAGGTCAACGCCGTCAAGGTCGAGCAGCTCAACGCCGGCTTCAGCCCGGTCGTCGAGGCGGGGCTCCCCGAGCTCATCCGGAACGGCTGCGACGCGGGCAGGATCCGCGCGACCGACGACCTCGGCGAGGCGGTGACGGCCGCCGACGTCAGCCTGATCTGCGTCGGGACCCCGACGGGGCCCACCGGCGACGTGCACCTGCAGGACCTGGAGAAGGTGGCCGCGCAGATCGGGCACGCCCTCGCCGGCCGGCCGGGGTGGCAGCTGGTGGTCCTCACCTCGACGGTGCCCCCCGGCACCACCGAGGGGCTGGTCGTCCCGATCCTGGAGCGCGAGTCCGGCAAGGTCTGCGGCGTCGACTTCGGCGTGGCCTTCTCCCCGGAGTTCCTGCGCGAGGGCGCGGCCGTTCCGGACTTCCGGCAGCCGGAGATGACCGTGCTGGGCGCCAGCGACCCGACGGCGATGGCCGCCGTCAGGGAGCTGTACGGCGCCTTCGGGGGACGGGTCTTCGAGACGAGCATCCCGGCGGCGGAGACGGTCAAGCTGGCGGCCAACGCCTGGCACGCGCTCAAGGTCACCTTCGCCAACGAGATGGGCCGGTTCTGCTCCTCCGAAGGCGTGGACAGCCGCGCGGTGATGACGCTGCTGCAGCAGGACCGCAAGCTCAACGTGTCCGCGGCCTACCTGAACCCCGGCTACGCGTTCGGCGGCTCCTGCCTCCCCAAGGACCTCCGCACCCTGACCTACCGGGCGCGGGTGCACGGCGTGGAGCTGCCCGTGCTCGAGAACGTCCTGCGGAGCAACCGCGCGCAGGTCGAGTTCGCGCTCGCCAAGATCGAGCGGTACGGGGGTCACCGCGTCGCCGTCCTCGGGCTGGCGTTCAAGCACGGCACCGACGACCTGCGCGAGAGCCCGATCCTGGAGCTGGTCGAGCGCCTCCTGGGCAAGGGCCACGAGGTCGCCGTCCACGACGAGAGCGTCTCGGTGCCCCGGCTGGTCGGCGCGAACCGCGAGCACGCGCTGCGCGCGATCCCGCACATCGCCTGCCTCCTGCAGCCGGAGGTGTCCGACGTGCTGATCGGGGCCGACGTCGTCGTGATCGGGCAGGGCAACCCGGCCTACCGCGACGTCGTCGACCGGCTCGTGCCCGGCCAGCGGCTGCTCGACCTCAGCGGGGTCGCCGCAGGCAGCAGGGACGGTCACCCGGAGTACGAGGGCCTGTCGTGGTGACGGAGCCGCCGTCCGGGCGGCCGGGGGTGCTCGTCCTCGTGCAGAACCTGCCCGTGCCGTTCGACCGCCGGGTGTGGCAGGAGGCCTGCGCGCTCCGGGACGCCGGCTACGACGTCACGGTCATCTGCCCGCGCAGCGAGCAGCACCCCGTCGCGCGGGAGGAGCTCGACGGCGTGCACGTCCTCCGGTACCGGCCGTGGATGGAGGCCCGCTCGCTGCCCGGCTTCCTCGTCGAGTACGCGATCGCCCTCCGCGCCATGGCCTGGCTGGCCTGGCGGGTGAGCGGGCGGCGGCGGATCGACGTCGTCCAGGCCTGCAACCCCCCGGACCTGCTCTTCCTCGTGGCGCTGCCGCTCGTCCTCTTCCGCGGCGCCCGCTTCGTGTTCGACCACCACGACGCCTCGCCCGAGCTCCTGGTCGCGAAGGGCAGCGCGCCCGAGGGTCGGGTGGTGGCGCTGGCGCGGCTCCTCGAGCGGATGACCTTCGGCTGCGCGGTCGCCTCCATCGCGACGAACGAGAGCTACCGGCGGATCGCGATCGAGCGGGGCGGGATGGCGGCCGAGGACACGTTCGTCGTCCGCTCCGGTCCCGCGCGCGGGTTCGACCCCGTGCCGCCCGACCCGGCCCTGAAGGCGGGGCGGCGGTACCTGGTCGGGTACGTCGGGGTCATGGGGGTCCAGGAGGGGCTCCAGTACCTGCTCGACGCGGCGGAGGTCGTCGTCCGCAAGCTCGGGCGCGACGACGTCACCTTCGCGCTCGCCGGCAGCGGCCCCGAGGCCGCGCGGCTCCGGGCGCGGGTCGAGGAGATGGGGTTGTCGGACCACGTGCGGTTCCTGGGCCGGATCTCCGACGAGGAGCTGGTGCGGCTGCTGTCCACCGCCGACGTCTGCGTGAACCCCGACGAGGTCAACGTCCTCAACGACATCTCCACGATGAACAAGATCGTGGAGTACATGGCGCTCGGCCGCCCCATCGTGCAGTTCGACAACAAGGAGGGGCGGAACTCGGCCGGGTCCTCCTCGCTCTACGCCGTTCCCAACGACGCGACGTCCCTGGCCGAGGAGATCTGCCGGCTCCTCGACGACGCCGAGCTGCGCCGGACGATGGGGGAGCTGGGCCGGGCGCGCTACCGGGACGAGCTGGCCTGGGCGCGCCAGGTCCCGCAGCTGCTGGGTGCCTACGAACGGGCCCTCGCGAAGCGGCCCGGGGACGTGAACGTCCGGCGTCTCCGCTGGTGGCGGCGTCCCCGCCCGGTCGCCGCGCCGCTGGGCGCCGTGCCGCAGGAGGGCTGAGCGTGTGCGGCATCGTCGGCATGCGCCGGTTCGACGGGGGCGGGCCGGACGTCGAGGTGCTGCGCGACATGGCCTCGGCACTCCGCCACCGCGGCCCCGACGGCGAGGGCTTCCTGGTGCGCGGCGGCGTCGGCCTCGGGCACCGGCGGCTGTCCATCATCGACCTGGAGCACTCGCAGCAGCCGATGAGCAGCGCCGACGGGCGGCTGCACGTCTCGTTCAACGGCGAGATCCTCAACTACCGCCGGCTGCGGGCCGACCTGGACTACCCGTACCGCACCTCCGGCGACACCGAGGTGCTGCTGGCCGCGCACGCCCGGCGCGGGCCGGAGGCCGTGGGGGACCTGGTGGGGCAGTTCGCGTACGCGCTGTACGACGAGGGCAGCGACGACCTGTGGCTGCACCGCGACCGGCTGGGCATCCTGCCGCTGTACTACTACGCCGACAGCTCGGTGTTCCTCTTCGCCAGCGAGACCAAGGCCCTGCTGCGGGGCCTCGGGCGGACCCCCGACCTCGACCTGGACAGCGTCGCCGACTACCTGGCGCGGCGCAGCGTGCCCGCGCCCTGGACCCTGCTGCAGGGCATCCGCAAGGTGGAGCCCGGGACCTCGCTGCGGGTGCACGACCGCGGAGTGGGGGAGGCCCGGCGGTACTGGTCGGTCCCGGTTCTCCCCCGGCCACGGCGGACCAGCGACGACCAGGCGGTCGACGCGGTGCGGTCGGCCCTCACCACGGCGGTGGACCGCTGCCTCGTGGCCGACGTCCCGGTCGGCGCCTACCTGAGCGGCGGGCTGGACAGCAGCCTCGTCGTGTCGCTCATGGCGCAGGCGAGCCGCGGCCGGCCGGTCCGGACGTTCGCCGCCGGGTTCGGGGACGCCCGGCACGACGAGCTGCCCTGGGCGGGCACGGTCGCCGCCGCCCTCGGTACGACGCACCACGAGGTCCGGGTACGCCCGGAGGACTTCCTCCGACTGTGGGAGCCCCTGACCTGGCACCGCGACGGCCCCGTGTCGGAGGCGTCGGACGTGGCGGTGCACCGGCTGGCCGAGCTGGCCGGGGAGCACGTCAAGGTCGTGCTCTCGGGGGAGGGCGCGGACGAGCTGTTCGCCGGCTACCCCAAGCACCGGTACGCCCGGGCCACCCGGCTGGCGGGCCTGGTCCCGTCCGCGGTCCGCGCCGCGCTGCTGCCCCGGCTGGAGGCCGCGCTGCCCGCGGGGTCGGGCCGGCTCCGCATCGCCGTCCGGGCGATGGGCGAGCGCACCGCGGCGGAGCGGATGGAGGCCTGGTTCGCGCCGTTCCTGCGGGCGGAGCGACGGCTCCTGCTCGGCGGCGACGCCGGGCACGACCGGCTCGCCGGCTACGCGCCGCCGGGGAACGCGCTCACCCGGATGCTCGCCGGTGACCTCGCGGGATGGCTGCCGGACAACCTGCTCGAGCGGGGCGACCGGATGACCATGGCCGCCTCGGTCGAGCTGCGCCCGCCGTTCCTGGACCCGGACGTCGTCGCCCTGGCCTTCTCCCTGCCGTCGCGCACCAAGCTGCGGTCCGGCACGGGCAAGTGGGTCCTGCGGCAGGTCGCCCGGACCCTGCTCCCGCCCGAGGTCGTCGACCGGCCGAAGGTCGGCTTCCGCGTGCCGCTCGACGACTGGTTCCGGACCGGCCTGCGGGACATGGCGCGCGAGCGGCTCACCGACCGCGGCTCACTGGCCGCGGAGCTCTTCGACCGCGGCGCGGTCCGGCGGCTGCTCGACGAGCACGAGAGCGGGCGCCGGAACGAGGAGCTGCGGATCTGGACGCTGCTGTCCCTCGAGGTCTGGAACTCCGTGTGCCGGCGGGGGAGCGGATCGGCTGCCCCGGCGCTGCGCACGGCGGGTGGGGGGCCGGGATGACCGCCGCTCCGCCCCGGGCGGGCGCCCCCGGCATCCAGGCCTCGCCAGGGGGCGGCGGCGCGGGGGAGCAGCTGCCGCCCGGCCTCCTCGTCGCGGGCGTGGCGGTGCTCACCGCCGTCCCGGTGGTCGACGGCAAGCTCCAGCTCGTCGACATGGTGTGCGTCGCCGCGCTCCCCCTCGTGGCGGGGACCATCGCCCGCAACCGGCTGCTGGTGCTGCTGACCTGGGTGGCCGGGCTCTGGGCGGTGGGCCAGCTGTACAGCGACCGGGCCAACGGGCTCGCGCTCACCATCAGCCAGCCGGTGGTCGCGGCGGTCACCGTCCTGGCCATCGTGCCGGCGTTCGTCCACGTGTCCGGCGGCGACTTCGCGCGGATGCGCCTGCTCCTGGCCGGCACCGGCCTGGGCCTGGCGATCGGGGTCGCGATGGGCCAGGGCAACGCGGCGCTGACCGACCCGGCCACCTGGAAGTTCGGGCTCAACGTGCCGATCAGCATCGTGCTGCTGGCGCTGACGGACCTCTGGTGGCGGCGCGGCCGGCGGCTCCCGTCGCTGCTCGCCCTGGGCGGGATCTGCGTGCTCGCGTACGTCACCGACCAGCGCTCGCTCGCCGGCGTCGCGGTGGTCACGGCCCTGCTCGTGGCACGGGGACCCAGCCGGCACCGGGTCCGGGGCTCGTCGGTGCTCGTCGGCCTCGTCGTCGCGGTACTGGCCGGCGGCCTGTTCGTCCAGGCGGCGGCGTCCGGGCTCCTGGGCGAGCGCACGACCGCCCAGGTGGCGCAGTTCGGTTCGAGTCCGGGAGCGCTGCTGGTGAACATCCGGCCGGAGCCGTTCCAGCAGGCCTACCTCGTCGCGCAGCGGCCCTGGACGGGCTGGGGGTCCACGCCCCGCATGGACGGCGAGACCTACGCGCAGTCCAAGCAGCTGCTGCTCGACCTCGGCGTGGTCCGGCGGGACATCGACGACGTCTGGAGGTACAGCGAGGTGCCCGGCGTCGCGGCGCACTCGGCGCTGATGGACAGCCTGGGCCGCGCCGGCGTCTGGGCCGTGCCGTTCTGGGTCCTGGTGCTGTGCCTCGCGGCCCGCGCCGGGGCCGTGGCGGTCGGGGCGAGGTCCAGCCCGTTGGTGGTCCTCTGGACGATCCTCCTGTTCTGGGACGCCCTCTTCTCGCCGATGACCGGCCTGTTCCACGTCAGCCTCGCGGCCTACCTGGCCCTCGCCGTGACGACGCTGCGGCCGATGCGGACGGGGAGCTGACCGCCGTGGCAGGACGAGCACCCTCCTCCGTGGCCGTCGTCGTCCCGTGCCTCAGCGGTGCGGGTGCCCAGCGGGTGGCCGAGACCCTCGCCCGGGAGTTCGCCCGCAGCACACGGGTGACCGTGGTGACCGTCGAGCCCCGGCTGACCAGGGCGGAGCTCGCCGGGCTGGACGAGCTGCCGTGGGCCGACCGGATCCCGCCCGGCTGCCGGCACGTGCACCTGCCCTCGACCGGGTCGGGGCTGCGCCGGTTCGGCCAGGTGGTCGCACGCTTCTCCGCCCTGGCCCGCCGGGAGCGCTTCGACGCCGTCTACTCCTTCCTCACCTGGACCAACGTCGTCGTCAGCGCGGCCCGCGCCGCCGGAGGCGGCTACCTGCACGTGGCGAGCGAGCACGCGATGGCCGAGAGCCTGCGCAGCGACGGCGCCGGGCTCTCGCTGCTCGCCAGGACGCTGCCGGTGGTCTACCGCAGGCCGGACCGGATCGTCGTCGTCTCCGACGCGGCGGCGCGCAGCCTGGGGGAGGAGGGGCTGCTGCCGCACCCGGAGCGGGTGGTCACGATCCCGAACCCGGTGGACGCCGCCGAGGTGCAGCGGCTGGCCGGGGCGACGGCGGATCCCGGGGCGCCGCGGACGGCGGGGGAGCGGGTGCTGATGTGCGTCGCGCGCCTGCACGCGCAGAAGGACCACCTGACCCTGCTGCGCGCACTGCGCGCGCTGCCGGACCGCTTCGTCCTGCGGCTCGTCGGCGAGGGCCCGCTCAGGCCGGAGCTGGAGACCGCTGTCGCGGGCATGGGCCTGACCGGCCGCGTGACGTTCACCGGCCAGCTGGCCAACCCCTATCCGCTCATGCGGGAGGCCGACGTCGTCGTGCTCCCCTCCCGGGAGGAGGGCTTCGGCCTGGTCGCCGTCGAGGCCGCGGTGCTCGGCGTCCCGTTCGTCGGCTCCGCCACGGGAGGTCTGGCCGAGGTCTGCGCCGCCCTCGGCCACCGGACGTTCCTGCCCGGCGACGCCGAGGCGCTGGCCACGGCCATCGAGGAGGCGGCCGCCTCGCCGGTACCGGCGGGGACGGCGGAGCTGGCCGCCGCCCTGTTCGACCCGGCGGAGGTCGCGGCGAGGTACCTGGCGCTGGCCGGCGGCGGCTGACGCGGACCCGGCTGCTCAGGGAGCGGGGGAGGCCTCGGGCCGCCGGACCGTCCGGACGGCCAGCCACTTCAGGGCCGGCCGGCCGTGGGTCCAGTACAGCGACTCCGGGAGGCTGCGCGGGCCCCGGTAGGCGCGCAGCCCGACCCGCGGCCGGACCGTGTCGGCGAAGCGCATCTTGAACGGGTCCGGCGCGCCCAGCAGGTCGCACCCGCTCAGGCCCTCCTCGACGGAGAGCCGCAGGATCTCGCCGAGCATGTAGGTCCCCGGTGAGTGCTCCGCGAGCCGCTCGTCGTACCCGGTCTTCATCAGGTGGCCGACGTTCCCGACCACGCAGCCGAAGCTCCCGACGACGGGCCGGCCGTCCAGCTCGAGCAGGTGCAGCCGCAGCCGGCCCTGCTCACCGGCGCGGGCGGCGAACCCGCGGTACAGCCGTTCGAGGCGCGGGTTGCTGAGGACGGCCGTCCCGGCGCGGCTCTTCCAGCCGCCGGCCTCCAGCGCCAGCACCGCGTCGAGCGCCGCGGGGAGCTCGGGACCGCCCCGGACGACCCGCAGCCGCAGCCGCCCCAGGCCCTCCAGCCGCCGGCCGGACTGGCGGAGCTGGCGCCGGAGCCGGCTGCCGAACGAGGACATCAGCTCGTCGGCCGACGACGGCAGCGTGACGTAGGGGCTCCGCGAGCCGTTGGTCGGGACGACGCGGTAGCCGGCAGCGGCCAGCTCCTCGTGCGCCGGCGTGGTGCCGGTGCCGTCCGGGTCGAGCAGGCACTCCAGGCGGATGCGGGAGACGCCGGACCGGGCGAGGGCCTGCCACGCCAGGCGCTCGTTCCCCGCGGACGACGCGACCGCGCCCCACGATCCGCTCTCCTGGTTGGCCATCGCCGCCCAGGCGCCGCCCGGCGTCCGGCGGCACGGCAGCCCGGCGACGAGGGCGCCGTGCCGGTCCCGGACGGCCAGCACGGCCGGCCGCCCGCCTCCGTAGGCCGCCGTCCACGAGGACAGCCAGGCGATCGTGGTGAACGGGCTGCCGGCGAGCGCGTCCCACTCCGGGGCGATCGCCCGCAGCTCCGCCCCGGTGGTGAGGACCGAGACGTGCGTGCCCCCTCCGACGGGCCCGGGCGCCGCCGGCGGAGCGGGACGTGCGGACAGGAGTCGCTGGGTCATGGCGCTGCCTCCCGGGTGGGACGGAGCCGTTCGGTGGCCTGCCGGAGCCGTTGCCTGGTCTCCGGCGGCGTGTGGTTGGCCACGACCCGGCGGAGGCGGTACGGGGCCTGCCGGAGCAGCACGTAGGGATATCGCCGGGTCCGCGGCAGCAGGTCGAGGCGGACCAGTTCGTCCTCGCCGGTCGCCATCCGCGCCTTGTACGGCTGCACGCCGGGGCCGAGTGAGATCCGCCGGCAGCCGAACTCGGGGGCCCGCAGCACCGCCGCCACCAGCAGGAGCAGGGACGGGGACAGCGGCGCCCACGCCTCGTCGAACCCGCCCAGCCAGTAGTGCATCTCCGGGCCCGCGGCCACGAACAGCGCCGCGGCCACCGTGTCGCCGTCCGCCGTCGCCGTCCACACCTGCAGCCGTCCCGGCCCCAGCTCCTCGACCGCGCGCTGCAGCATCAGCGGCATGGAGCCGTGCAGTGCCTGCGAGCCGCCGCGGTTCGCCCAGCGGCCGTGGTGGAGGCGGACGAACTCGCGGAGGCCGGCGAGGGCGTCGTCGTGGGTGCGGGCCACCTCCAGGCGTCCACCGAGCCGGCCGAACTCGCGCCGGCGTCGGCGCACCTGCTGGCGGAAGTTCCGGCTGCGCCCCTCGAACCACGCCTCGGGCCCGCCCGGCGGGAGGTCCACGCAGGGGGCGCCCACGGTCGAGACCGCGGCGAGGTGCGGCCGGCGGCCGGGCCACGTCTCCCGGAGCAGGTCCGGCCAGGGGCTGTCGGCGGGGACGTTCTCCAGCGAGAGCACGTCGACGTCCCGGTCGGCGAGCGCGGACGCCACGGCAGCCGCGACGTCCCGTCGCCGGGCGGCGGTCGCCAGCGGCTCGGAGTAGGACGCGTCGACGTCGGCGACGAGCCGCGCGGTCGTCAGGCCCGACCGCGTCCGGCCGACGTAACAGGGCGCCAGGCCGACCAGGGCCGAGCCCTCGTGGACCGTCACCACGGCCAGCTCGCTGCCCGGGGGACGGGCGGACCGCCACCACGGCAGCGCCCACCCCGGGGCGCTGTACGGGCGTCCCGCGGCCACGGCGAGGGCGTCCCAGCCCTCGCGCTCCTGCTCGAGCGCCGCCCCGTCGGCCAGCACCCGCGCGCGCAGGCCGGGCGCCGCACCCGGCCCGGCCGTTCCGGGCCGCACCTCCTGGAGCGTCACCGGGACCGGTGTCCGGAGAGCAGGAGCCGGGCGGCGAGGCGGAGCGGGTGGTCCCGCTCGGCCACGCCGAGCCGCGGGGAGGCCAGCTCGCGGTCGAGACCGGGCGGCGGACGGACCGCGCAGGCCGCGGAGTAGCCGGCCGCGCGGACGGCCTCGACCGATGCCTCGTCGACCGATCCGTACGGGTAGCAGAACGTCGTCGGCGGCACGCCGGTGACGCCGGCGAGCGCGCTCCGGCTGCCCGCCACCTCGTGCTGCAGCTGCTCGGCGTCGAGCCCCGCGAGCCGCACGTGGGTGGCGCCGTGCGAGCCGAGCTCCCACCCCTCGCGGACGAGCCGGCGCAGGTCGTCGGCGTCCATCAGCCGGCGGCGGGGCGGGGGGTCCCAGGCGTTCTCGCCACCGAGGAGGCCGGACACGGCGAAGACCGTGGCGGTGAATCCGTACCCGGCCAGGACGGGAGGCGCCCAGTCGAGCACGTCGCGGTAGGCATCGTCGAACGTGAGCCCGACGAGTCCCCGCGCCTGCCCCCGGTCCTCTGCCGCGCGCAGTTCCGCCAGGGACACGCCCCGGAGCCCCAGGCGGGCGAGGAGGCGCATCTGCCCGGAGAACCGTTCCGGGGAGAGGAACAGGGCGAAGGGATCCACCGACACCCGGCCGACCCCGTGCAGCATGAGCACGGGTGGCCGACCGGCCCTCGGCGCCGGCAGCCGGACGGCCGGACGCCGCGCGGGGCGGGCGGATCGCAGCTCCGGGGCGACGTCCCCGGACGGTGGGTGCAGCACGGTGACGGCTCAGCTCCCCGGGTCGGCGTGGTCTGGACGCAGCCTGGAGGCGTTGCCGGGCGTCGACCCCGCCAGGAGGACTAGGCCGGTGGTGGGGGGCGTCAGCCCGATCCGGCGCGCTCCCTCAGCACCAGCGTGACCGCGCCCAGCGTCGTGCGGACGCCGAGCTTGCGCAGGACGTGCTGCAGGTGGGTGCGGACCGTGTTGATCGACAGGCCGAGCTCGTCGGCGATCTCGGCCCGGCTGTACCCGAGCACCGCGTACTCGAGGATCTCCTGCTCGCGCTGGGTGAGGTCGCCGAAGACGCTCTTGCGCTCCTCGCCCGTGGCGGAGCCCGCCATGAGGCGCAGCACCTGGTGGAGCAGCTCGGGGGGGACGGATGACCGTCCGCGGGCCGACGCCCGGATCACGGTCGCGAGCTCCTGGACGCCGGCCTGCTTGGGCACCCAGCTGGCCGCGCCGGCGAGGAGGGCGGCGGCCGCGCGCTCCGGGGCGTGGTCCCCCGACATCGCGACCAGGGTCACGCCCGGGCAGATCAGGCCGGCGGTGCGGAGGAAGGCCGTGGCGTCCCAGTCGTCGGCGTCCGTGCCGACGACGACGACGTCGAGGCCGCCCCGCTCCAGCGTCGACGACGCGACCCCGGGATCGCTCACACCGGTGGCCCGGGCGATGCCCTCCTCGCGCAGCAGAGCGCGCGCCACCGCCTCCGCGAGGGCCCCCTCGGCGTCCAGGACCAGGATCGACAGGGCGAGCCCGGTGGCCTCCGCCACCTCGGGTACGACGTGTCGTGCGCGGTTGACCTCCACCACGTGGCCTCCTCTCCTGGCCCGGCACCGAGCGGGGTGGACGGCGCCCTCCGGGCGGGCGCCGGGTGGTGGGCGGTCGTGTGCAAGATGTCAGTACGCGCCCTTCCCGTGAACGACTGCGCGCACGGTCTTCCAGAGGATTTCCAGGTCGAGCATGATCGACCAGTTGTCGACGTACCTCAGGTCCAGCCGCACGGACTCGTCCCAGCTGAGGTCCGCCCGCCCGCTGACCTGCCACAACCCGGTGATGCCCGGCTTCACGTGCAACCGCCGGTGGACGGCGTCCTGGTAGGCGGCGTGCTCCTCCGGCAGCGGGGGACGCGGCCCGACCAGCGCCATGTCGCCCCGCACGACGTTCCACAGCTGAGGCAGCTCGTCGACGCTGGACCGCCGCAGCCAGCGGCCCACCGGCGTGACCCGCGGGTCGTTGCGCATCTTGAACATCAGCCCGTCCCGGTCGCTGAGGTCCAGCAGTCCGGCCCGTGACCGGTCGGCGTCCGGGACCATGGTGCGCAGCTTGAACATCCGGAACGGCTTCCCGTTCCGGCCCACCCGGAGCTGCCGGTAGAAGACCGGTCCCCGGCCGCCGAGCCGCACGGCGGCCATCGCCACCAGCAGCACGGGGGTGGCCAGCAGCAGGAACAGCGTGCCCAGCACCCGGTCGAAGACCTCCTTGAGCAGGGGCTCCCTGACGTAGGCCGGGTTGTCCACGTGGATGAGGGAGAGCCCGGCCGCCGGGCGCATCCGGGTCCGGCCGCCGGCCACCTCCACCAGCCCCGGTGCGAGGACCAGGTCGGCACCAACGCGCTCGAGCGCCCACGTGAGCCGGCGCAGGGGTTCGCCCACGAGCTGCGACCCCACGACGAGGACGACGTCGATCTGCTGCTCGACGACGATCTGGGGGACCTCCGAGACGGTTCCCCAGACCGGGAGCCCGCTGACCTCGCCACCGGGCCGCGGGTGGTGCAGGCAGGCCCCGACCACGTGGTAGCCGTGGAACGACCGGGCGTTCAGCTGGCTGCTGTACAGGTGCGCGGCCAGCGGCTCGCCGACGACGAGCGTGCGCAGCAGGCCCCATCCCTGGGCCCGGCTCGTGTGCAACCGGGTGCGCAGCAGCTTGCGGTGGACCGCGGTCGCCAGCGCGAGCAGCGGGATCGCGATGAGGACGTACCGACGGGGCGGGATGTGCCGGGCCGAGTACGCGACCACGCTGAGCGCGGCCAGCAGCACCAGCGCCGAGCGCGCGATGCTGCGGAACTCGTCCGGTCCGTCCCCGATCCGGCGCCAGTCGTACGCGCCGGTGGCCGTGAGGAGGACCAGCCACGCCACCGTGATCAGGGCGACCCCGACGGCGTCTCCCTTCCCGAGCGACTGCTGGTTGGACAGGACGACGAGCGGCAGGACCGCGAGGGCGCAGATCAGGTCTCCGGCGACCGTGCGGCGCACCAGCGGCCGCGTCCACGACCTGCGGCGCCGCTCGGCCGCCCGGGAGGGGTCCGCGGGGGACGCGCCGGATGCCCCGTCGGCGCCCGCCGCGGCGTCCGGGTGTGCCCGGTAGGGCGCCTCCGCAGCCCACGAGAGGCGCTGACGCGAGCACTCGAGCCGGCGCTCCGGGCCGGAGTACGTGGTCGATCCGCTCCTGGCGCGGGGGATGCTCGGACGTGCGGTGCCGATGTCGGGCGTCGCCTGAACGTCCACGTCATCTCCCCGTACCGACTCCATGTGCAGGTCACGCTATGGACACGGGCGCCCCCGGGAATCCGCCGACGGCATGAGCCGGCCTACGTCGAATGAGGGGGCGCAGACGCTGGACGCGCCCGTTCAGGAGGCTCACCAGCGGCCGTTGTCCGGCTGACCCGTGCGGGTCAGACGCACAGACGCAGGGCGCGGGGCCGACTAGCCTCGTCACCTGCGGTGCGGGTCAGGGGACGTGCCCGACCAGGCCGACGCACGACAGTGGGAGATCCGGACATGCGCATGCTCGTCACCGGCGGTGCCGGCTTCATCGGTGCCAACTTCGTGCACCAGACGCTGCGCGAGCACCCCGAGCACTCGGTCACCGTGCTGGACGCGCTCACCTACGCCGGCAACGAGGCGTCGCTGGCTCCGGTGCGCGGTGACATCGAGTTCGTGCACGGCTCGGTCGCCGACGCCGCCCTGGTCGACCGGCTGGTCGCGCGGCACGACGTGGTCGTCCACTTCGCCGCCGAGTCGCACAACGACAACTCGCTGAGCGACCCCTCGCCGTTCCTGCAGACCAACCTGATCGGCACGTTCACGATCCTCGAGGCGGTGCGGAAGCACGGCGTCCGGCTGCACCACATCTCCACCGACGAGGTCTACGGCGACCTCGAGCTGGACGACCCGGCGAAGTTCACCGCGGAGACGCCGTACAACCCGAGCAGCCCCTACTCCGCGACCAAGGCGGGCTCGGACCTGCTGGTGCGCGCGTGGGTGCGCTCGTTCGGCATCCACGCCACGCTCTCCAACTGCTCCAACAACTACGGGCCCTACCAGCACGTCGAGAAGTTCATCCCGCGGCAGATCACCAACGTGCTCACCGGGCTGCGCCCGAAGCTGTACGGCGCCGGCGAGAACGTCCGCGACTGGATCCACGTCGACGACCACAACGCCGCGGTGCACCTGATCCTCGACAAGGGCCGGGCGGGGGAGACCTACCTGATCGGCGCCGACGGCGAGAAGAACAACCGCGAGGTGCTGGAGCTGATCCTCGAGCTCACCGGCCGGCCGGCCGACGCCTTCGACTCCGTCACCGACCGCGCCGGCCACGACCTGCGCTACGCCATCGACGCCGCGAAGCTGCGCGACGAGCTGGGCTGGGCGCCGCGCTACACCGACTTCCGGGACGGCCTGGCCGCGACGGTCGACTGGTACCGCGAGAACGAGCCGTGGTGGCGCCCGCTCAAGGAGCAGGTCGAGGCGCGGTACGCGGCGCGCGGCCAGTGACCGCGCTCATCCTCGGGGCCCGCGGGCAGCTGGGCCGGGCGCTGCAGCGCCAGTTCCCCGGCGCCGTCGCCCTCGACCTGCCGGAGTTCGACATCTCCGACCAGGCCGCCGTCCGTGACCACGACTGGGCGGACGTCGACCTCGTCCTGAACGCCGCGGCGTGGACGGCGGTGGATGCCGCCGAGGACCCGGCCAACCTCGCCGCCGTCCGTGCGGCCAACGCCGACGCCGTGGGCTACCTCGCCCGCGCCGTGCGCACCTGCGGCGCCACGCTCGTCCACATCTCCACCGAGTACGTCTTCGACGGTCGCCACGAGGGTCCGCATCCCGAGGACTGGCCGGCGAACCCGCTGAGCGTCTACGGGCAGAGCAAGGCCGACGGCGACGTGCAGGCCGGTTACGTCACCAAGCACTACCTGGTGCGGACGACGTGGGTCGCCGGTGAAGGTGGCAACTTCGTGCGCACCATGGCGGGCCTGGCCGACCGCGGCGTCTCGCCCTCGGTGGTCGACGACCAGATCGGCCGGATCACGCACGCCGACGACCTCGCCGCCGGGATCAGGCACCTGGTCGAGACGCAGGCGCCGTTCGGCACGTACAACCTGACCAACGACGGCGAGCCGGCCTCGTGGGCCGACGTGGCTGCCGCGGTGTTCGAGGCCCGTGGCCGCTCGGCCGACGACGTGACCCGGGTCAGCACCGCCGACTACTTCGCCGACAAGCCCGGCGCGGCCACCCGGCCGCTCAACAGCGTGCTCGACCTGGCCAAGATCAAGGCTGCGGGCTTCACCCCGCCCGACTGGCGGGACGCGCTGACGAGATTGCTGGCGGCGCAGTAGGTCGCACCGTCGGAGCGCAGGTCGGCTCGTCGCGGAGTCATGGCGAACGCCGGACGCGGCGTCGTGCGCGTCCGCCACCCGGGTGTCTCGATCCCCCGCCATCGGGGCTCACCAGCCGTGCTGGTGAGGGCGCTGCCCAGACGGTCGTGCGCGGATCGGGATCGGTGGGACGTGCCGTGGCACCGAGGTCGTCGGCCACGACGACCGCGGCGGGCCCGAGACCGGCGTGCAGACCGGCGATCAGCCCGGCCACCCGGGCCGCTCCGTCCGGCCGGGCGGCGTCCCGCTGGGCCGCGGCGGAGAGCTCGACCAGCGCGACGCCGGCCCGCACCAGGGCCGCTGGATCGAGCTGTCCCGACCAGTCGCTCACCCCGAGGCCCACGCCGGCGTCGGACAGCCGGCCCAGCACCGAGCGCTGCGCCGCCAGCGCCTCCACGAGCCGCCCCTCCGGCACCGAGAGGACCAGCCGGAGCCCGGGGCGCCGATCCAGCAGCGCCGCGACCGCGTCGCCCAGTGCGGACGTCAGGAGCCCGCCCGGCTGCAGGCGGAGCGCCACGGGCGCGTCCGTCTCGTCGAGCGACACAAGCTGCTCCAGCGCCCACTCGTCCAGCGCCGTGGCCAGACCGGCGGCGCTCACACGCACCGGCGTGAGCCGGTCGTCGTCGACCGTGCTGACCTCCAGCAGGAGCGGGAGCTGCGCCGATGCCGTGCCGTCCCGCCGGAGGGTGCGCGCGCCGAGCACGAACCGTCCCGAGCTGAGGGCCCGCCGGGTGTGCTCGGAGTTCACGTCCGCGTCCGCGGGGCCGCCCGGTTCGCCGATGCCGTCCGGCCCGCCGGCGACCCAGGCAGGCAGCACCACGACGCCCCCCTGACCGGCGACCGGCCCGACCGTCTGACCGAGGTGGGCGAGCACCGCGTCCGGGTCGGCGTCCGGATCCGCCACCTCCATGACCGCGACCGTGACCACCGGCGGGGCCTCGTCGCCGTCGAGCGCCCGGTCGACGACGGTCAGCAGCCGGGCGGCCAGGACGACCTCGCCCCCCTCGGCCGAGTCCTCGGCGAGCACGGCCAGGCTGCCGGGGCCCAGGGGTGCCACCGTGTCGGTGTCCCGCGCGGCGGCCCGCAGCCGGTCGGCCAGGCTCCGCACCTCGAGCTCCGGCGCCGGTCGCGGGCCCTCGTCCGTGGTCAGTGAGACGCGGACCACCGCGAGCACGATCCGGCTCGGACGCCGGCGCGACCTCAGCAGGGCCGCGCCGAGGCGGTCGGAGAGCCGCCGCCGCGCGGAGATCGGGTCGCTCTCCGGCTCGGGGGCGGCGGCCGGGGCGGCGCGGGCGTGCAGGACCACGTGCCGGGCGACGGGCAGCCGCAGCGCGGCGAGCAGCCGACCCGCCGCCGAGGCCGGTACGGCGAGGAAGTGGAACCACACCGGGCCCTCGGAACCCCCGGCCGGGAGCACCTGGACGCTGGCACTCTGCCCCCGGGCGGCGACCAGGTCCCGCGCCGCCGCGATCGCCCGCCCCCGGCTGCCCTCCAGCACGACGTCGGCCAGCGGCACCCGGGCGTTCCCCGCCTGCCCCAGCCCGAGCAGCTCGGCCATCGACGAGTTGACCCAGCGCACGGTCGGCGCGCCGGCGGCGGTCACCGCGACGACGGCGACGGGCGCGCCCGTCAGCAACGCCAGCCGCTCGATGCCACGGCCCCGTATGCGCACGTCAGCAGCGTGTCAGAGAAGGGCCCGGATCGACATCCTTGACGATCGTGCTCAGGCCGAACTCCCTCGCCCGGGCGTACTCCTCCGGGCCGAGCGCGGAGCGCTCGCGGTCAGGCGGCGCTCCCGGGGGCCAGCCGCTCGACGAGGTGCTCGACGGAGGCGGTGAGGAGCAGCTCGATCGAGCCCCCCTCGAGCCGGGTGACGTCCAGCGCGAGCCCGCGCTCGCCGAGCGCGGCGGACAGCTCCTGCTCCCGGCCCCCGATCCGCAGGGCCCGCACCAGCGCGTCGGCCGGCGCGGTGGACACCGTGTCGACGTGCAGCAGCGTCAGGCCGGTCGGCTCGGAGCCGGCCACCTCGGGCACCAGGAGCACGAGCCGGTCGTCGGAGGCGCCCCGGATGATCCGCGGCACCCGGGTGCTGAGCACCAGCCGCTTGGAGCCCGCCGGCGGCGTCCGGTCCGAGTAGCGGCTCCGCAGTCCCTCACTGGTCCCGGTCTGGCTGACGACGTGCAGCGCGGCCTCGCCCCCGGAGTCGGAGAAGCGGTAGCGGGTCGCCCCGAGCGGCGGGGCGAGCACCGGCGCCCAGGCACGCAGCGCGTCCAGCGAGGCGTAGTTCAGCGCCTGCGGATCGACGCCGAGCTCCACGAGGTGCGCGACGAGGGGGTTGTCGAACAGGTCGGCGTCGCCGCGGGACGTGCCGACGGTGACCGTCTTCGCCTGGTGCTTGACGCTGTCGATCGACCGGGTCAGCTCGTCGACCGCCCGGGTCAGCAGCTCGCGCAGCCGCTGCTCGAGGGAGACCTCGGGGTCGGTCAGGGACAGCCGCCACGCGCTCGGCGCGACCAGCTGCACGAACACCTCGGTCAGCTGCAGCGCCGTCCCGCTCGGCACGTAGGCGCTGCCCGCCGGGGTGCTGCCGGCCATGTCGAGGAACGCCTGCAGCGGCTTGAGCCCGACCCAGTCCGCGGTCAGCTCCACCCCGGCGTCGCGCGCGGCCTCCAGCTCGGCGAGCGCCCGGCGGGCGTCGATCGCGAGATCGTCGATGGCCCGGGCGCAGTAGTAGGAGAAGAGGTGCGCGGCCGCGGTGGCCAGGATCCAGCCCAGTGACCGGTGCGCGTCGGGGACGGCGATGACGTCGTCCATGGGCCGGTCGCCGGCCGCCGACTCGTCGGTGATCAGCACCGGCAGGTTGCCGTGCGCCTGGAGGATCGCGATCTCCTTGCCCAGGTCCGAGCGCTGCAGCGGCGAGGTGCCGGCCGCGCAGATGAGCACCAGCGCCTCGGCGGAGAGGTCGATGTGCTTCTTGTCCTCGATCGCGTCGACCGAGACGGTCGTGTAGCAGAGCTCGGAGAGCTTGATCCGCCCCTCGGCGGCCGCGACCTGGTTGAGCCCGGAGCCGATGACCGACCAGGCGCGGCGCGAGAAGGTGCGCCGCGCCACTGCCTCGATCCGGTCGCGCCGCGCGTAGAGGGTGCGCAGCTGGCCGGAGATCGCGCGCAGGCCGCGCAGCATGCCGTCCTCGCCGGAGCCGGCGTCGTGCCCGAGCGCGTGGGCGACCTCCCAGGCGATCAGGATCCCGGCGGCGACCTGCGCGTAGAAGGCCTTGGTGGAGGCGACCGCCATCTCCACGTCACGGCCGTCGGAGGTGTAGACGATGCCGTCGGCCCGCTTGGCCAGGTCGCTGTCCCGCCGGTTGACGATCGCCAGCGTCGCCGCACCCCGCTCGCGCAGCATGTCCACGGTCCGGTTCGTGTCCGTGGTCGACCCCGACTGGCTGACGGCGATGACCAGCGTGTCGGCCAGTGACGCGGGGAGCGGGGCGGCCGAGATCTCGGTGGCGGTGCTGGAGGAGACCGCGATCCGGTCCCCGAGCAGGCCGGCCGCCACCCGCGCGATGCCCGAGCACGCGACCGCCGCCGTCCCCTGGCCCAGCAGGACCACGCGCGACAGGGAGCCGTCGGCGAGCCGGTCGCGGATCGCCGCGGGGAACTCCGCCTCCGACAGCGCCGCCCGGAGGCCGGCGCCGCCCTCGACGACCCGGCCCCGGAGGGTCTTGCGCATCGACTCCGCGGCCTCGGCGATCTCCTTCGCCAGGTAGTGCTCCTCGGTGCCGAGATCGACGTCCTCGGTGGTGATGTCGGCGGTCTGCCGCGCCTCGGCCTGCAGCGGCCGGCTCTCCGCGGACGCGGCCGGATCCCACAGGGCGACGTCGTACCCGCCCGCCGCGCGCCGTTCGACGTGCGCGACCACCGGGGACGCGGCGTCCCGCCCGACCAGCCGGCCGTCGACGCGGACGTACTCCGCGGACACCCCGACCAGCCCGTAGACCTCGCTGGCCACCATCGGCAGATCGGGGGAGAGCCCGAGGTAGAGGCCCTGCCCGCTGCCCTGGACCCCGGCGGTGAACCCCTCGGGGGAGGACTGGTCCTGGACGACGATCGCCATCGAGCCCTCGAACGACCGCAGGCAGGTCGCCAGCGCCTGCCCGGAGGTGCAGTCCGACGCGGCCAGCGCCTCGCCCATGGCGAAGGGGATGACGCGGGCGTCGGTGGTGATGTCGGAGGCCGGGGCGTCGCCGTCCGGCACGGCCAGGATCTCGTCGTGGTTGTCGACGTCGCCGTTAAACGCGGCGATGACGTACGGATGCCCGGGACGGCGGGTGAGCCCGTTGTTGACCGGGTGGGCGTTGGCCTGGCTGATCCGGCCGACGCTGGCCCACCGCGTGTGGGCGACGACGGTGATCCGGGCCGACGGCAGGGCCAGCGCGCTGCGCAGGTGCGCGTCGCTCTCGATGGCCGACCGCAGGCGCGCGACGTTGTCGCCGAGCCGGCCGATCAGGACGGCGGTCTTGTAGACGAAGGACAGCCCGCCCTCGACGGCCGCGACGGTCCGGTCGCGGAATAGCGGGTCGTCCCGGCCGGGCGGCGTGCCGAGGCCGCCGGTGCCCGGGGACGCGACGAGGACGTGCAGGCCGGCGGAGTCCCGGCCGCGCACCTCGAGCCGGCCGAGGCTGTCGAGGACGGCGTCGATCGCCCGGTAGCTGTGGACCACCGCGGGGTCGGTCGCGTCGCCGGCCAGCGCGCGGACCCGGACCGCGGAGCCGAGCAGGTCGTGCCGGAAGCGCCAGCAGGCGTCCCGCGCCTCGCGCACCCGCGCGTGCAGCTCCTCGGGTGGCTGCCCGGCCGAGCGGAGCAGGTCGTCCATCGCCTCGTCGGCCCGGGTGACAAGCGCCCGCGCGCCGGCGGCGGACCGCTGGAGGTCGGCGAGCAGGTCGGGGGAGCCGACCAACCGGGCGAAGGCGATCGGGTCGGACCACGCGCGGGCCGCCGACGCCACCCGAACGCCCGTCTCCGCCAGCGCGGCGACGACGCCGTCGGCGGTCGGTTCGTCCGGCCACCCCGCGGCCAGGACGGCGGAGCCGTCCGGGGCGTCCCCGCTGTCCGTCCCCGGGTAGATGGGGAGGCAGGCCACGACACCGCACACGGCTTTCTCCGTTCCCCCGGCACCCGCAGCGGGCAGCCGGGACATGCCCTCGTCGGCGGCCTGATGGTGTCACGCCGGAGCTGTCGGAAGCGCGCTCCGCGGGCGCCGGGGTCAGAGGCCCGGGCGCACCTCGCCGCACCGGCAGGCGTAGATGCCGGCCGGGCCCAGCGGGTCCTCGCACACCCGGCGGAACCAGTGCACGTGCCAGGACGGCCGGGGACCGGTCCGGGCGAACGGGCCGGTCCCGGCTCGCCGGGTCGGCCGCCGGGGAGGCATGCGCTCAGGGTGCACCCGGGCGGCCGACCTGTCGACGGGTCCGCGCGGCCGGGGCGTCGTCAGTCGAGGCGGGTGCTCTGCCCGCTGACGCCGTCGACGAGCGACTGAGCGATGTCGCGCAGCTTGCGGTTGGAGCGCTGCGACGCTCCAGCGAGCAGCGTGAACGCCGTATCCGCGTCGCACCGGCGCTGGCTCATCAGGATGCCCTTGGCCTGCTCGATGACCGCCCGGCTGCGCATCGCGGCGTCCAGGTGCTCGGCCCGGTCGCGGGTGGTCTCGTAGAGGTGGATGTTCCGCACCGCGACCGCGACGTAGGAGGCGAACTCCCGGCCGGTGTCCCGGGCGACGTCGTCGAAGGCGTGGGGCTCCGTGGCGTAGAGGTTCAGCGAGCCGTGGATGTCCTCGCGCACCGGCACCGGCACCGCGAGCGAGCTCAGCGCGCCGCGCTCGACACATACGGGGGTGTAGTCCGGCCAGCGGGTCTCCTCGCGGGCGTCGGTGATCTCGCGGAGCTCCTGGCCGACGGCGGCGTCCAGGCAGGGGCCGAAGCCGCTCGCGTACTGCGACTCGTCGAGGTCCAGCGCGAGCTGTCCGGTCCAGGCCGCCGTCGTCGCCCTGTCGCCGGTGATGAGGGTGACCGAGGCCTCCGTGACCGACGGCATGACCTGCTTGGACAGGTCGGCCACCTCCTGCAGCAGAGCCTCCATCGAGGTCTCCTCGAAGGAGACGCGGCCCAGCTCGGCGAAGGCGTCCCGGACGCCGAGCGCCGGAGGGGTGGATGGGCTGGTTGTCCACATGGGACGGGTCCCGCCTATTGGGTCCGGCCACCGAGGATCAGCTCGTCCGGAATGCCGCCCCACCGGGGCGCAGAGTTCCCCGGGCCGCTTCATGACCCACAGGAGCCGCAACTGGCGGCGTGGACCGGACACTACTCCTGCGCCGCGACCCGGAACAGGGTCCACGTCGCTCCCGCGGCCGGGAGGCGGCTCCACCGGCCCGGGCTTGGACCGGCGGAGCCTCGCCCTGCCGCTTCCCGGGACCGGCGAGCAGGGCGTGATGGGCGCTGTGCCCGCCCGGACGGCGGCGCAACCGCAGACCGCCCCGCGGCCCCCGCGAGCACTACTGTGCGGCCATGACCGTGGAGAACACCGCGATCGATCCGGGGCGCCACCTCGGCGACGTCATGAGCCGGGTGGCGCGCCAGCTGCAGGAGGAGCACGGCGACGTCGAGGGCACCCTGCAGGCGATCACCGCGGCGGCGGTGGCCACGGTGCCGGGCGCGCAGGAGTGCGGCATCAGCTACGTGATCGGCCGGAGAGAGGTCGAACCGCGTGCGTCGACGGGTGACCTGCCCCGGGAGCTGGACGCGCTGCAGCAGCGGCTGCGGCAGGGCCCCTGCCTCGACGCGATCTGGGAGCACCGGATCGTCCGGGTGGACGACCTCCCCGCGGACCAGCGCTGGCCCCGGTTCGCGGAGCGGGCCGGTGCCCGCGGCATCCGGAGCATGCTGTGCTTCCAGCTCTTCGTCGCCGCTGACCAGCTCGGCGCCATGAACCTCTACTCCCGAGCCGTCGGGGCCTTCGACGACGAGAGCCAGGAGATCGGGCAGGTGTTCGCCGGCCATGCGGCCATCGCGCTGGCCGGCGCCGAGCACGAGGAGCACCTCCGGGCCGGGATGAACAGCCGTGATCTCATCGGCCAGGCCAAGGGCATCCTCATGGAGCGCTACCGGCTCACCGCCGAGCAGGCCTTCGGCGCGCTCGCCCGCGTCTCCCAGGAGCAGAACCGCAGGCTGGTCGAGATCGCCCGCGAGCTCGCCGAGACGGGGGCCCTGCCGGTCCGGGAGGACCGGACGGGCTGATCGTCGTCGGGCGACGCGACCGCGCTCGACCGGCCCCCGGTGCGCCGCCCGCCCTAAGCTGTCGCGCGATGACTCGCGACACGACCTCCGACACGGCGGGCCGGCCCTCGGTGCACGACACCGGCACGAGCGCCGGCGCCGACGACCTGGCCCAGCGGCTGAGCGTGCTGGCCCGGGACCTGCAGCGGTTCGCCACCTCCCAGGAGGTGCTGGACCACATCGTGGCCACGGTGGTCGACATGGTCCCCGGCGCCGAGGACGCCACGATCACCGTCGCCCAGCAGCGGAAGACCGCGCGCTCGGCGGCGGCGAGCAGCGAGCGGGCGCGCATGTTCGACGTCCTGCAGTCCGAGACCCGCCAGGGCCCCTGCCTGGACGCCCTGTTCGAGCAGGAGACGATCCGGGTGGACGACCTGGCTACCGAGGAGCGGTGGCCGGCGCTGGCCGCGCGGGCCGACGAGCTGGGCGCCCGCAGCATGGTGTGCTTCCAGCTGTTCGTCACCGGCAACACCCTCGGCTCGCTGGACGTGCTGGCCACCGGACCGGGCGCGTTCGGGGACGAGTCGGAGCGCCTGGGCCTGCTGTTCGCCGCCCATGCGGCGATCGCGCTCGCCGACGCCCAGGAGCTGGAGAACGTGCGGTCGGCACTGGCCAACCGGGACGTCATCGGTCAGGCCAAGGGCATCCTCATGGAGCGCTTCAAGATCACCGCCGACGAGGCGTTCCTGCTCCTGGCCACGGCCAGCCAGCAGACCAACCGCAAACTCGTCGTCGTCGCCGCCGACCTGGCGGACACCGGGGCCCTCGGCTCCTAGCCCGACCGGTCAGGACGCGGTCGTCAGCGACCGGTCCAGGCCAGCAGGTCGTCGGCGGACCGGGTGTTGATGACCTGCTCGGGCTCGACGCCGCACTCGATGGCCCGCTCGACGCCGTTGTACTGCCAGTCGAGCTGGCCGGGCGCGTGCGCGTCGGTGTCGATGGAGAACTCGCAGCCGAGCTCGCGCGCCAGGGTGAGCAGCCGCCGCGGCGGGTCCAGCCGCTCGGGACGGGAGTTGATCTCCACCGCCGTGCCGAACTCGACGCAGGCGGCGAACACGGCCTCGGCGTCGAAGGTGCTCTCCGGGCGCGGCTTCTGCTCGCCGTTGCGCTGGCTGCGGCCGATGACCAGGCGGCCGGTGCAGTGCCCGAGGACGTCGGTGTGCGGGTTGGCGACGGCGGTGAGCATCCGCTCGGTCATCTGCGCACGCGCCGCGCGCAGATCGGAGTGCACGCTGGCGACGACGACGTCCAGCCGGCCGAGGAGCTCGTCGGTCTGGTCCAGGCTGCCGTCGACGTTGATGTCGCACTCGATGCCGGTGAGGATCCGGAAGGGGGCGAGCTCCTCGTTGAGCGCCGCGACGACGTCCAGCTGCTGCTCGAGCCGCGCGGGGGAGAGCCCGTTGGCGACGGTCAGCCGGGGGGAGTGGTCGGTCAGCGCCATGTACTCGTGGCCGATGGCGATGGCCGCCTCGGCCATCTCGCGGATCGGGCTGCCGCCGTCGGACCAGTCGGAGTGCAGGTGCAGGTCGCCCCTGAGCGTGGCGCGGAACGCCGCGACGTCGTCGGCCATGGGGACGAGCTCGGCGAGGTCCTGCTCGAGCTTGGTCAGGTACTCGGGCACCTGGCCCTTGTGCGCCTGCACGACGACGGCGGCCGTCTTGGGGCCCACGCCCTTGAGGTCCTTGAGGGTGTTGGTGCGGATCTTCAGGTCCAGCTGGTCCTCGCCCAGCCCGTCGATGACAGCGGCGGCCGTGCGGAAGGCCTGCACCCGGTAGCTGGGCTCGCGGGCGCGCTCCAGGAGGAAGGCGATCCTCCGGAGCGCGGCCGCGGGTGCCAGGGGCGTGCTCAGTGCTCGACCCCGCTCAGCGGTGCTTCGTGAGCTGCTTCTCGGCCTTCTTCTGGGCCTTGGCGGCGCGCTTGGAGGCCTTCTCGAAGCTCTTCTCGGTGGCGACGGCGGCGGCCTTGGCGCCCTTGCGCGCCCGGTAGCCCACCGACGGCTTGCCCTCGGTGTCGACGGCGGCCAGCAGCAGCCCGCCGATCAGGCCGAGGTTCTTCACGAAGTGCGCGATCTTCTCGAAGGAGACCTTGGGGTCGTCCTCCTCCCAGAACCGGTGACCGGCCAGCGTCGTCGGCACGGTCGAGCCGGCGAGCGCCAGCGAGGTGAGCCGGGGGAGGCGGCCGAGGGCGAACAGCGCACCCGCACCCACCTGCAGCGCGGCGTTGGCCTTCACGTACTGCTCGACGTCGCGGGGGACCTGGACCGGCAACTGCTTGTCGGCGGTCTCGGCGATCATCTCCACGACGGGGGCCGCCCCCGGGACGCGGTCCTGCGGCTTGCGCAGGGTGCTGATGCCGCCGTAGATGAACGGGGCGGCGAGCAGGGGCCGGGCGATCCGGCGGACCAGCATGGTGACCTCTTTCCCTCTGTACCTCGATGGACGTCGGGTCGTGCACTGCCCGGCGCGCAGCCGGGGCAATCCCTGCGACCGACCGTAGTGATCACCGGCACGGTCCGCCCCTCGACGGACTACGAGGCGATCCCGCGCAGCGACGGGTCGCGGTGCACCCAGCCCTCCCAGGCCGAGCGGACCATGTCCTCGACGCCCCACTGCGCCCGCCAGCCCAGCTCCCGTTCGATCCGCTGCGCCGACGCCACGACGCGGGCGGGGTCCCCGGCGCGCCGGGGGGAGACCGCGGGCTCGGCCCACGCCAGGTCGGCGGTGCCGGTGACGCGGCGGATGGTCTGCACCATCTCCTGGACGGAGACGCCCTCGCCGCGGCCGATGTTCGCGGTCAGCGCCGTGGTCGCGCCCTCGGCCAGGGCGCTCGCGGCCGTGACGTGCGCCGAGGCGATGTCGGCGACGTGGACGAAGTCCCGGATGCAGGTGCCGTCCGCGGTGTCGTAGTCACTGCCGAAGATGTGCGGCCGCTCGCGGCGGGCCAGCCGCTCGAAGACCATGGGCACCAGGTTGCTGGCGCCGCGGTCGGCCAGCTCGGGGGAGCCGGCACCGGCCACGTTGAAGTACCGGAGGTTCGCGTAGCGCAGGCCGGTCGCGGCGGCGACGTCGGCGATCATCCGCTCGCCGACCAGCTTCGTCGTCCCGTAGGGGTTGACCGGGGCGCACGGTGTGTCCTCGTCGACGAGGTCGACGTCCGGAGAGCCGTACACCGCCGCGCTCGAGGAGAAGACGAGGGACTCCACCCCGGTGGCCGTCGCAGCGTCCAGCAGGACGCGCAGACCCTCGACGTTCTGCTCGTAGTAGTACAGCGGGCGCTCGACGGACTCCGCGACCTGCTTCTTGGCCGCGATGTGCACGATGCCCTGCACGTCGTGCGCCGCGAGGGCCTGCCGCACGAGCCCGGGGTCCAGCACGCTGCCGACGACGACCTCGACCCCCGGTAGACGCGAGGTGTCGCCGGTGGAGAGGTCGTCGAGGACGACGACGTCCTGTCCGACGCTGCGCATCGCGGTGACGACGTGGGCACCGATGTACCCCGCGCCGCCGGTGACGAGCCATGACATGTGCGGTTCTCCCTCAGGCTGATCCGCGACGGAGCACCGGGTGCCGGTTCTCCGGCTGCTCCGGCACGCGCCGCTGGGGTGGGTCGAAGAGGCCGTGGGCCACCGCGAGGCTGACCGCCTCCAGGCGGGAACGGACGCCCAGCTTGCTCAGCACCGACTGCACGTGGGTGCGCACGGTCGCGACGCCGACTCCCATGGCCTGCGCGAGCTCGCCGGTGGAGGACCCCTGCACGAGCCGGCCGAGCACCTCGCGCTCCCGGGGTGTCAGGAACTGTGCCGACAGCTGCACCTGGTCCAGCTCCGCCGACGGGGGACGCAACGAGCCGCGCAGCAACTCCGGATCGGCGTAGAAGGCGCCCGCCGCCACGCGCTCGACGGCCTCGAGCAGGACGTGCAGCGGCTCGGTCTTGCTGACCACGCCGTCGGCTCCGGCGGCGACCGCGTCGGTGAGCGTCCGGCGGTCGACGCTGCCGGTGAGCAGCACCATCTTCGGCGCGGGCGACACCTCGGCGACGAGTGCGCGGATGCCGGCGAGGCCGTCGGGCCCCTGGGCGAAGTGCAGGTCCATGAGGACGACGTCGGGAAGGGTGCGCGCTGCCTCGGACAGCGCCTCGGGCACGGACCTGGCCACCGACACGACGTCCTGGCCACGGGCCTGGAGGGCCATGGCGAGTGCTCCGGTGAAGACCTCGTGGTCGTCGCACAGCAGGATCCGGCTCATCCCCGTCCTTCCTCGTCCGCTCCTCGGGGCAGCGTGACCGCCGCTCGCGCACCGCCCGTGGGGGAGCGACCCAGGACCAGCCAGCCACCCGACGGAAGCACGATCGACCGCACGACGTCCAACCCCCGTCCGCCGATGCGGGTGAACCCCGCCGCCCCGGGACCCGGGCCGTCGTCGTGGATCTCCAGGCATACGTGACGAGGTGCCGTACCGGATTGCTCTGCGACCGGAAAAGCGCGGATGAGGATCACTCCACCGGGCGGGGTCACGGCGACCGCGTTGCCGAGGAGGTTGCGCAGCACCCGGGCCAGCGCGGTCCGGGAGATCGCCACGTGCAGCGGCCCCGGGATCTCCACCCGGAAGGTCCGGCGGCTGACCCTCGACGCCCGGACCGCGGCCGTCACCGCCGCCTGCACGTCGCAGCGGGCGGCGTTCCCCGGCTGGGGCGCGCCCGGCGGGGTGGCGTCCCCGGCCGGCACGGGCAGCGCGTCGACGAGCCTCAGCGCGTAGTGCAGCTCGCCGGTGGCGGTGTCCAGCAGGGAGCGCACCCGCTCCGACGGGAGGTGCGCGTCGTCCGTGGCAGCCGCCAGCAGCGCCTGCAGCGTCGCGAGCCCGTGACGCAGGTCGTGCCGGATCCCGGGGGTCAGCGTCTCGGTCCCGACCGGGTGCTCGCCGGCGGTCACGCAGCTCCCACGCGGCCGCGCATCGCCTGGTCTCGGCGTGAGCCCCCGGTTCCCACGTCAGCAGCTTCGCAGACCTGGTCCCAGGTCGAGTTCCTTGACGATGGAGTTCACTCCGATGGCGGACGCGCGGGCGCACTGCTCCGGGGTGGGCTGCTCGTACTCCACGTGCAGGACCGCCTTGCCCGCACGGACGAACGGCGCGTAGGCATCGCACTCGTCGTACGCCAGGCACTCCTCGTTCACGGCGAAGTCGAAGGAGGGCTCCAGGGCGGCGGCCTGCTCCACGTCGTTCTTCAGCCCGACGGCGAGCCCCCGCTCGTGCGCCAGCCGGGCCACCGCCCGGTTGAAGTCCAGCTGGTCCTGGGCGCCGAGCGGGAACCCGCTGTCGTTGGCGTACCCGTCGACGTTGTCCGGCTCGACCGCGTCGAACCCCTTGTCACGGCACACGTCCATGCGGGCGGCGATGATCGGCAGCAGGACGTCGGTGCGCCGGATGTCCAGCCAGCGCTCGCCCGGCCATCCGTCGAGCGGGGCGCCGAGCACGGCTGCCGGGTAGTCCCCCGCGTCGGGGCGCCACTCCTCGTAGGCGCCGGCGTTGAGGTAGCAGACGACCCGGCGGCCGGCGTCGTGCAGCTGCCGCACCTGGGCGGCGCTGGTCTCCTGCCAGTCCACGTCGTAGACGTCGGCCGGCACGGTGAGGTCCAGCGTCCCGCTCAGCTGGTACTGCCAGGTGGTGCGGGCGGCCGGCCGCCACCGGGCGGGCTCCGCGGCGGGCGCGCCCGGCGGGGGAGCGGTCGCGGTCCGGTCCGGGGTCTCCGGAGCGCTCGGCGGGGTGGTTGCCGGCGCGGCCGGCGGGGTGCTCGGCACGTTTGACGGGGTGGTGGTCGGGGCGGCCGAGGACGAGGCGGGCGACGTGGAGCGCGTCGACGAGGCCCCCTCGTCGGACCCGGATCCGCAGGCGGCGAGGACCAGCACGGCGAGCAGCGCCACGACGCTGCACCCGGCGGGCCTCACGAGGCCGATCCCTGCAGGTCGCCGACCTGCGACTCGGCGATCGGGAAGCCGCCCCAGGGGTGCGGCATCCCGCGGTCGGTGACGAAGGCGTGCCCGGCACCGAGCCGGGCGGTCCGCGCGCTGACGGCGGCGAGCTCGTCCGGCGGGCAGCTGTGCACGAGGTGCCACACCCGCCCGCGGGGCACCCGGCTCAGCCCGGGCGGTGGCCGGTAGTCCGCGTAGGACTCCGCGGTCCCCTCGAAGACGCAGGCCACGTCCAGCATCGCGAGGTGCCCCAGGTGGGGGACGGTGCCGGGATTGCCGACGACGAACAGGGCACCGCTGCGGCGGGCGGCGTTCACGTAGGTGGAACAGCGCTCGATGCTGGCCGCGTCCGTCGGGAACTGGTCGAACATCACGCCGCCCACCTTGTACCGGGTCAGCCAGGCCTGGACGTCCGCCTGCACGTCGTCCGGGCTGCGCCGGCCGTAGTCGACGTCGACGTAGCCCAGCAGCCGGACGGTGCGCAGCTGCGCCAGCGCCTCGGGGTACCACTCGTCGCCGGCTGCCCCCGGCCCGTCGTGCACGTTGACCACGGCGAAGGAGGGCCGGGGACGGCGGGCGGCGAGCGCTGCCCAGGCGGCCGGGTCCTCGGCCGGGTGCACGTACCAGGGGAGCCCGAGGCGGCTGGTCGTCACACGACCACGCGGGGGTCGGACACCCGGTGCAGCAGCAGGGTGACGGCGGCGAGCAGGACGACCGGGAAGACGACGGCGAGCGCCACGGTGGTCGACAGCAGCGCCGTCGCGGCGTAGACGACCGCGGCTGCCGCTGCGAGGGCGGCGCGCCAGGGTGCGCCGAAGGCGGTGAGCGCGGCTGCGGTGGTGGCCACGGCGGTGAACGCGGCGGCGGGCAGCACCGTGGTCAGCCAGTCCTGGGTGCCCGCGCGGAGGGCGAGGATGACGGCGAGGGCGACGACGGCGGACGCCGTCGCGGTGCTCGCGGCGGCCAGGACCGCCGCTCGCCGCGCGTGCCGGGCGGCGAGCGCCACCGCGTAGATGCGGCCGGCCGAGGTCCGCAGCCGGCTGCGCAGCACCGCGATCGCCGGGTCGGTCATCGCCGCGCCGACCACGCTGGCGACGACCACCGGGGTCGCGCTGTTCTCCGGCACGGTCTGCAGCAGCAGCAGCAGGCTGGTCGCGAGCATCGCGGCCTGCACGGCAGCCGGCGCCGCGGCCCGCAGGTCGACCCGGCCGGGCAGCTCCGGCCCACCGGCCTGCCGGACCGCCCGCACCGCCAGCGCCACGACGACGCCGGCTCCCACGGCGGCGATCACCAGGACCGCCGGCGACGACCACGACGGGTCCGCGACGAGCACGACGCCCACCAGCGCGAGCGCCGTCAGCACGGCGGCCAGGGCGAGGTGGGTGCGCCGGGCGCAGACGAGCAGGGAGACGGCGGCGGCATAACCCACCCACGCGAGCGCGAGCTCCGTGCCGGCCACCGCCGTCGAGGCGTCCCGGGCGGTGACGGCGGGCAGCACCGCGGCCACGGCCAGCACGGGCAGCGCCGCTGCGCCGCCGCGCCGCAGACCGGACGCGGCCTGCCCCCAGCCCAACCGGTTCCAGGCGATCGCGGCCACGCTCTGACCGCCGACCCACCCGGTGACGCCCACGATCCAGACGGTCGTCGCGTCGAGCCCCAGGGTGCCGAGCACGGCACCCGCCAGCAGGACCCCGGCCACGAGCAGGACGGCGCGTCGCATCGCCTCGCCGACCTCGGAACGCGCCGCTGCGCGCCCGGACGAGGTGTCGGAGGTGTGCCCCCCGCTGCTGCGCATGGTGGCGGCCAGGGAGAAGACGTCGGGGACGCCGTGGCGCGTGCGGGCCACCCGGTCGGTCACGCCCGAGGCCTCGAGCCGGGCAGCGATGTCCAGCACGTCGACGGCGCCCTGCGAGACGTCGTCGTACGGATCGGCTCCGGCCGGCGAGGGTCCGCCGCGGAGGGCGGTCATCCGCGGGCCTCCGCATAGGTGGCGCGGGGCACGGGCGGCAGGGCCGAGACGTCGGCGACCACGTTGAGCGGGCCGGCGGGCACGGGCAGCGCCGGGCGCGTGGCGGAGCCGTACGCCCGCCGGTAGGCGGCCAGCGTGCGGTCGAGGGTGGCGTGGGCGAGGGCGTGGCTGCGGGCGGCGGCGCCCATCGCGCGGCGACGGGGCTCGTCGGTGAGCAGCTCGACGCACGCCTGGGCGAACGCCTCCGGGTCCCGGGCGGGCACGATCATCCCGGCACGCCGCTCGGGGTCGACGCACTCGGCCACGCCACCGACATCGGTGCTGACCGTGGCCCGGCCGCACATCATCGCCTCGATGACCGTGAAGGGCATGCCCTCGGAGATGCTGGAGAGGACGACCACGGAGCCGGCGGCGATCGCCGGCCGGCTGCCGGCGCTGGGCCCCTCGAAGGTCACGGCGTCGGACGTGCCCAGCTCGGCGGACAGGGCCGCGACGCTGTCGCGGTAGGCCTCGTTGCCCTCGGGCACCGGGCCGAACAGCCGCAGCCGGGCGCCGGGCACCCGCTCGCGCACGAGGGCGAAGGCCCGGACGAGCGTGTGCAGGTCCTTGAGCGGGTCGATCCGGCCGACGAAGCTCAGGGTCGGGACCGCGGGCTCCTCGCCGACGGGCGCGTAGAGCTCCGGCTGCACGCCGTTCCGGATGGTCGTCACGGATCCGGGCCGGGCGCCCAGGTGCAGGCTCCAGCGCCGGTTGAAGTCCGACACCGGCAGCACCCGGTCGGCGGTGCGGTAGGCGACCTCGCACAGGCGCCGCAGGAGCGACGTCGTCGCCCGGCGCTCCGCCCAGGAGAACCCGCCCGCCTCGAGCGCCAGGTACCGCTCGCGCAGGTACACGCCGTGCTCGGAGAGCAACAGGGGCACGCCGGACCGCCAGTGCGCCGCGAGCGCGACGAGGGCGGCCGCCCCGTTGCCGGCGGCGTGCACGAGGTCGACCTCGGGAAGGGGCGCGTCGACGACGGCGAGCGTGCGGTCGACCAGCCGCGAGGCGGCCACCGCCTGCGCGATGCTCAGGGGTGGGAGGTCGGGGCACCGGCGCTGCCAGGCCGCCATGAGGGCCGACGTCGATCCGCGGGAGGCCAGCAGGGCGGCGAGCCGCCCGCCGGTGGAGGACTCGACCAGTGCCCGCAGCGCGCCCTCGGCCCGGTCGACGGCGTCGGGCCCGTCCGGGGCGAGTGCTGCGTCCCAGAGCTGGACGAGCGCATCGGCGACGGCGTCGCGCGGATCGGCACCGCGCCGGCGTCGCCGGGCGGGCGGGGCCTCGGCGCCCCACACCGGGTGCAGGACCACCGAGCTGACCGAGGCCGGCCGGGCCCAGACCGCCGGCTCGGTGCCCGTGGCGGTCAGCGCGACGACGGTCCAGTCGATCTCGGGCAGGCCGCGGAGGAGCTGGTCGCACCAGGTGCTGACGCCGCCCGTGGTCACCGGATAGGTCCCCTCGGTGATGAGGGCAACCCTCACTGGGCCATTCCGATGCGCTCGCCGAGAACGCGGTCCGGCGTCCGCCGGAACGGCAGGTGAAGCAGCACGAATGGTCCCCCTTGTGACGCACGTCGCAGTTCGTCCTCATTCTGAACAGGACGGCCCGATGCATTTTCGGCGTACCGGACGAAAACGTCTCCCACCACATTATGGAGATTGCCTCATCAATAATGCGGAGCGGGTCTCCATCATGTGGTGGAGGCGGAGGTGGCCATTCGGCGCACGGGAGCCGGGTGTGGGCCGTCGACGAACGTCGAGGTCAACGCCTTGTGCGCCGGTCCCCACACCGCCTCCCGCCATTTTGTGACGCAGGTCACGGTGGTGTCCCGGCGCTATTTCCGAGCTTTTGTGAATTGGTCGTCACGCAGCGTGATCGCCGTGCCGTGGCGTCGCCCATTCACCCGGTCGACATTTCCAGTTGCTGGCAATCCATGCATAGGTTGCGCGGGTTGTTCACAGCTGGGAGTGGGATTCATGGGTTCGTCAGTTCAGTCGTTGAGAATGGCGTGGACGTCCGCGCGCACCGGTCGGCGCCTCGCCGCGATGCTCGTGGTCCTGGCGCTCGCGCTCCTGGGGCTGCCCTTCTTCGCGGGCGCGGCGCAGGCGGCACCCGGCCAGCGGATCGAGCTGGAGGTCCTCGTCGTCAGCAACGGTGACCCCTCGGCGGAGGCGATCGCCACCCAGCTGGACCGGGAGGGTGTGCCCTACACGAAGGTGCGCGTCGGTGACGGGAACCGGCCGACCGTGGACGCCGCCTTCCTCGCCGACGCTGCGACGAACACCGCCCGCTTCCAGGCCGTGGTGCTGCCCAACCAGGCCGGTGGAGGCCTGGCCCCGGCCGAGGTGGCCGCGCTCGCCGACTACGAGCGGGCCTACGGCATCCGCCAGGTGAACGCCTACGACTACCCGGGCGCGTCGATGGGCTTCGCCGTCCCGACGTACGCCGGCTCGCTCGACGGCGGCCGCGTCGCCCTCGGCGACGCTGCTCTCTCCGGCCCGTTCGGCTACCTGGACGGGACCCTGGCGATCGACGACTTCGATCCCGGCCTCGAGGTCTACGGGTACCTGGCGCAGCCGGCGCCCGCGCTCCCCGACGGCTCCTCCTTCACGCCGCTGCTGTCCGCGACCGCCCCTGCCGGCGAGACCGGCGTCCTGGCCGGCGCCCTGGCCCAGGACGGCCGCGAGCAGCTCACCCTCACCGCCGCCTACAACCCGGCCATGCAGTGGTGGAACGAGGTCGCCCACGGCGTCGTCACCTGGATGACGCGCGGGATCAACCTGGGCCACCAGCGCAACTACTTCGCCGTCCACGTCGACGACATCCTCCTGCCCGACGGCCGGTGGAGCGTCGACGGCAACTGCACCCCCGGGGACGACTGCATCGTCCAGGACCCGCCCGTCACGACCGAGGACATCCGGATGACCCCGGCCGACGTGGACCGGCTGCTGGCGTGGCAGGAGGCCAACGACTTCGCGCTGGACATGGTCTACAACGCCGGTGGCATCGACCTGTACGCGGAGGACAACGACGGGGCGGCCGACCCGCTGGCAGCGGCCCTGCTGGCGAACAAGGACGCGTTCCCGTGGATCAACCACACGTTGACGCACCCGTACCTGGGCTGCATCCAGATCGCCCCGAGCGTGCAGGGGCAGCCGTGGCGCTGCGCCACCTCCGAGGCCGACCTCACCGACCCGAACCGGCAGGACCCGACGGTGCCGGCGCAGGAAGCGGGCGGCATCTACTGGGCCTCCCCGGCCTTCCTCACCGAGCAGATCCGGAAGAACGTCGACTGGGCCAGGGAGGTCGGTCTGGCCGACTTCGACCCGGCCGAGCTGGTCACCGGAGAGCACTCCGGCCTGGTGACGACCAACCAGCCGGCGGACAACCCGTTCCTGGGCCCGGTGCTGGCCGAGCTCGGCGTCGAGTACGTCGCCTCGGACGCCTCCCGGGAGCTGCTCGCCCGTCCGGTGGGCTCGGGCGCGATCACCGTGCCCCGCTACCCGATGAACATCTACTACAACACCGCGACCTACCGCGAGCAGATCGACGAGTACAACTGGTACTACACGTCGGCTGAAGCCGGCGGCGGCGGCATCTGCGAGAACAACCCGGCCTCCACCTGCATCACGCCGCTCCCGGCCGGGGACGACGCCGCGGCCAAGGCCAGCTTCGAGGGCTACCTCGCCCCCCTGGAGATCCGCAACGCGTTCGGCAAGGTCATCACCAACGACCCGCGGCCGTTCTACGTGCACCAGTCCAACCTGGCCGAGGACGGGCTGCTCTACCCCGTCGTCGAGGGCGTGCTCGACCAGTACCGCGCGACCTACGCCGACAGCGCCGGGCTGATCCGCACGGACATGGAGTCGCAGTCCCGGCAGCTGGACCGGATGACCACCTGGCGCGCCGCGTCGGCCGGGACCACCGCCTACCTGGACCGCTCGGGTGTGCACGTCTCCGGGGCCGGCACCGAGGTGCCGCTGACCATGCCGGCGGGGTCCACGGGCGTCCCGCTGGAGTCCTACGGCGGCCAGCTCTCGGGCTGGACCACCGGAACGGTCACCGCCGTCCCCCCGACCTCCATGGGCGGCTACGGCGGCACGCAGGCCGCCGTCGTCCCCGGTGCGCCCGGCCAGCCGAGCGCGATCCCGGGGGACGGCTCGGCGACGCTCAGCTGGACCGCGCCCACCGACACCGGCGGGAGCGACCTCACCGGCTACGAGGTGTCGGTCTTCGAAGGTGACGCGACCTCGGCGACCCGGACGGTGTCCGTCGCCGCCGAGACCACCGCGGCCGTGATCGACGGCCTGACCAACGGCACGCCGCACACCTTCACGGTGGCCGCGGTGAACGAGGTCGGCACGGGTGCGGCGTCGGCGGCCTCCGTGGCCGTCACCCCGATGCCCGGGACGGCGGCGGCACCGACCCTCGGGGAGGTCGTGCCCGGCAACGAGTCGGTCACCGTCTCCTGGACCGCACCGGCCGGCTCCGGGATCACCGGGTACGCCGTGCGGGTCTACCAGGGCACCGAGCTGGTGCGGACGGTCAGCGCGCCCGCCGGCGCCACGAGCCAGCAGATCACCGGCCTGGTCAACGGCACCGGCTACACCGTCGAGGTGGCCGCGGTGAACCTCGCCGGCCCGGGTGCGAGCTCGGCCCGCTCCGCCGTGGTGACGCCGCGGACGACGCCGGGCGCCCCCCTCCTCGGTGCGGTCACGACCGGGAACGCCTCGGCGTCGCTCACCTGGACCGCCCCGGAGAGCGACGGCGGTTCGGCGATCACCGGCTACGAGGTCGCCGTCGTCGACAGCGAGGACCCCGCGACGCTGCGGTCCGTCCAGCGGCCGGCCGACGCGACCGACGTGGCGGTGTCCGGGCTGACCAACGGCCGGACCTACTGGCTCACGGTCTCCGCGGTCAACGCGGCCGGTACCGGCGCGCCGTCCGCCCGGGCGAGCGTCACCCCGGTGGCTCCGGTCCTCGTGCCCGGTGCGCCGACGATCCAGTCGGTGACGGCCGGCGACGGGTCCGCCGCCCTGACCTGGACGCCGCCCACCGGCGACGCCCCGGTCACCGGGTACGCCGTGACGGTGTTCGCCGGCGACGCGACGGTGGACTCCGCCGTCGTCACCGTCGACGGCACCACGGCCAGGATCACCGGGCTGGTCAACGGCACCGGGTACACCGTCTCGGTCGCCGCCCTGAACGGCGAGGTCCGCGGGCCGGACTCCGCCCGGTCCGGCGTGGTCACCCCGGCCACCGTTCCCGGGCGCCCCACCGGCGTCACGGCATCGGCCGGCGACGGCTCGGCGAGCCTCACCTGGGCGGCTCCCGCCGTCGACGGCGGGGCGGCAGTCACCGGGTACGAGGTGGCGGTGTTCGCCGGCGAGCAGCGGATCGCCTCCGCCGTCGTCACCGTCGACGGCACCTCGGCCACGGTCACCGGGTTGACCAACGGCACGGCCTACACCTTCGCCGTCGCCGCCGGGAACCGGGTCGGTACCGGCGAGTGGTCCGTGCGGTCGACGGCGGTCACGCCGGCCGGCGTCGCCGTCGTCCCGGGGGCTCCGACCATCACGTCGGTGGCCGGCGGGAACGCGACGGCCGAGCTGACCTGGTCGGCTCCGACGGAGGACGGCGGAGCGCCCGTCACCGGCTACGAGGTGACGGTGCTCTCCGGCGGGCAGCCGGTCGGCACCGCGGTCGTCACCGTCGACGGCACCTCGGCCACGGTGACCGGGCTGACCAACGGCACGGCGTACACGTTCACGGTCGCCGCCGTGAACGCGGTCGGGACCGGTGCGCCGTCGGTTGCGTCGAGCAGCGTCACCCCGCGCACCGTCCCCGGCGCGCCGACGAACGTGGCGGGCATCCCCGGCAACGGTTCGGTCACCGTCACCTGGTCCGCCCCGGCCGACACCGGTGGCAGCGCGCTCACCGGCTACGAGATCCGTGCCTACTCCGGTGGGTCGGGCGTGCCGGTCGCCACGGTGGCGGCCGCCGCCTCGGCGACCAGCACCGTCGTCCCCGCGCTGATCAACGGCACGGAGTACACGGTGACGGTTGCGGCGGTGAACGGCGCCGGGGCCGGCGCGGAGTCCGCGCCGTCCCTGGGTGTCACGCCTGCGGCGCCCGCCACCGAGGTGCCGGGTCAGCCGGGCGAGGTGCCCGGCGGGCCGGGTCAGCCGGGTGCGGTGCCGGGTCAGCCGGGTCAGCCGGGTCAGTCGACTGCGGTGCCTGGTGGGGCCGGAGCCGCTCCGGGAGACCGGCCGGGCGTCGCGCAGGGTGACCGGCCTCGGGCCGCCCAGGGCGACCGGACCGTGGGCGCGCCCGCCAGGGGTGCCGTGCACTCGGACGACGACGTCCTGGCCATGACGGGCGCGGACGTCGCCTGGCTGGCCGCGAGCGGGCTCGGCCTGCTGGTGGTCGGGCTCGCGGTGCTCGAGTTCGTCCGGCGACGGAGGACCGGCACCGCCCCGTCCGCCTGATCCACGACCCGCTCACCGCCGAGGCGGCCGCACCCGGTTCCGAACCGGGTGTGGCCGCCTCGTCGGTGGATGGACCACGGGGCCCGGGGGCTCAGCGGTCGCGGCAGCAGTACACGGTCAGCGAGGCGCGCTTGCGGAACCGGAACTCGGTGGCCGGCTCCCCCATCTCGCCGTCGTAGGCCACCCGCTGCGGCCCGGACCGGGAGACGACATCGAGCTCCGTGGTCTGGAACTTGCCGTAGCTGCGGCTGTGCTCGCTGACGCCCAGCAGCGTGGCCAGCACCGCGCGGGTGCGGCCGAACCGGAGGTCGGCGCGCAGGTACTGCACGTCGAGCAGCCCGTCCTCCAGCCGCGGTCGCCAGGCCGGGGAGAGCCCGCGCGGGGTGTAGAGGCCGTTGCCGACGAAGAGGATCCAGACCCGCAGCCGCCGGCCGTCGACGTCGAGCTCCACCGGCGTCCCCGTGCGCAGCACCTGGGCCGCGGCCACGGTGAGCGCCAGCCACTTGCCCAGCCGCCCGGACAGCCGGTCGCGGCGGCGCACCATCTCCGGATAGGCGCCGATGCTCGAGGTGTTGAGGAACGGCGTGCCGTTGACCTCGGCGACGTCGACGGTCACCCCCTCGCCGGCCAGCACCGCGTCGACGGCGTCCTGCGGGGTGAGCAGGCCGACGTCGCGGGCGAAGTGGTTGAGCGTGCCGGCGGGGATCACCGCCAGCGGCAGGCCGTGCTCGAGCGCCACCGCGGCGGCCGCGGCGACGCTGCCGTCACCGCCCGCGACGCCCAGCGCCCGCGCGCCCTCGCGGGCCGCCGTCCGCAGGAGGTCGTCCACGCCGGCGTCCTCGGTCAGTTCGAGCACCCGGGCGCGGGGGAGCAGGCGGCGGATGTCCTCGGCGGGGTCGTAGTCGTCCGGACCCGAGCGCGGGTTCACCGCGACGACCAGGCCCTCGCCGTCGGGGAGGGCGGGCGCGTCCGATGCCGGGCGCACCCGGGCGGGCTCGGTGGGCCGCACCCGCCACCAGTGCTGCGTGGCCGCGGCCACCCCCGCGCCGACGGCGAACCCCGCGGCGACGTCGCCCGGGTAGTGCACGCCGACGTGCACCCGGGAGTAGCCGACCGCGAGCCCGACGGGTGCGAGCGCGGCGCCGGCCGGCAGGGACTCCATCGCGACCCCGGTGACGAACGCCGCCGCGGACGCCGCGTGCCCGCTCGGGAAGGACGACGACGTCGGCGTGCGGCGCAGCATCCGCTCGCTGCGCCCGCTGAGCTCGGGGCGGCCGCGCCGGAACACCGTCTTGAGGACGGCGTTGACCAGCGCGCTGGTGATCGCCATCGAGCCGGCGCCGCGCAGCGCGCCGCGGCGCAGCGGCCCCCGGCGGATCGCCAGCAGCCCGCCGATGACCAGCCAGAGCCGGCCGTGGTTCGCGGCGCGGGTGAGCCGGTGCAGCCACCGGTCGGCGGGGGAGCTGGGCAGCCCGCCGACGAGGGCGTGCAGCCGGGCGTCCAGGTTCGGCGGGGTGGGCACGCCGGGACGCTAGTTCAGCGGCGGCCCGGCCGCGGCCCGGGAGCGGGCGGGGTCAGGCGACGAGCGTGGCGGGTGCGGTGCCGGCGAAGGCGTAGCGGCCGGCGAAGTCCCACGCGCCGGCGACCCACTTCTCCAGCCGGTACTCGTCCGGGTCGGGGGCGTCGGTCGCGGCGCGCACGGAGGCGTCCCGGATCGGTAGCCCCCGGCGCATCGCGGCGAGGTCGTCGTCCGGCGCGAGGAAGGCACCGGCCTCGAGGCCGTCCTGGGTCACCACTCGGTAGCGCATCACGGCCGCAGCGTCGCCGGGGTCCGGTGCGGAACGGGACAGGCTCGCTCGGGGCGCCTCCCGCCCGTCCCATGCGCCACGCCCCGCCCCAGCCGTGCCGGGGCCCTACTTCAGCGGCGGCTGCGCGCGGTCCTGTTCGGGAGTGCCGCCAGGCGGCGGGGCTCGACCGACCCGCGGTACTCGAACTGCACGGCGCCGTGCGGGTCGAACGTCTCGACCGGCCCGACGACGCACAGCGTCGACCAGTCGGCGCCGGCGTAGTCCTCGTCGGCGGCGATCTGGCGGTCCAACTGGGTGCGGAGCGCGGACGTGGCTCCGGAGAGATGCGCGAACGGCATCGTCGTCGTCGTCCTGAACCTGCTCATGTCCGGGAAGTTCGGCTCTGCTCGATCCCCTCTGGATCGGCTCCGGCGGCGTTCACCCGTTCGGGTGAAGCCGAGCCGCTGACCAGTGCTTTCACCGGCAGGACAGCCGGTTGCGTTCCGGAATCGGATCGGCCTCGGACGCCGGAGGATCAGTCGGTCTTCTGCCGGGCGCGGTAGGCGGCGACGGTGGACCGGCTGGCGCAGGTGTTCGAGCAGTAGCGACGGCTGGCGTTGCGCGAGGTGTCGACGTAGACGTCGTCGCAGTTCTCGGCCGCGCAGACGCCGAGGCGCTGCCAGCCGTGCTGCACGACGACCTGGGAGAGCCCCATCGCCACCGTCGTCGTCAGCTGCTCGAGCACGGAGGCGTCCGGGCTGGCGTAGTGCAGGTGCAGCTCGCCGTCGTGGTCGGTGGCGTAGGGCCGCGGCCGGGCGGTGGCCAGCAGCTCGTTGAGCCGGTCGAGGACGTCGGCCTGCGACTCGGCCAGTGCGACGGCGCGCACCAGCGCGGCGGTCGCGGCGGCGCGGGAGGTCTCACCGGGGGAGAGCTCGAGCGAGGTGCCCGGGGTGAACCACTCGTGGTGGGAGCCCAGGAAGGCACGCGCCCACTCCGGGTCGCTGCGCTCGGTGTTGGCCAGCTCGATCGCCAGCTCCACCGCAGTCGACCCGTAGGTGTCGTAATCCATGTGGCTCCCTACCGATCCGTGCTACCGTCGCTGCTCGTAGGTGGTCAACGTGCTTTGACCCCCTACGGATTCCTTCTTCCCGCAAGTGTGAAACGAGCTCTCCCGTGCGTGCGTACCTCCCTGTCTGGCGGCTGCCCTCGGCCCCCGTGCTGCTGCTCGCCGGCTTCGCCGGCCGGCTCCCCTCGGCGATGGTGCCGCTGGCGCTGCTGCTCATGGTGCAGCAGCAGACCGGCTCCTACGCCGTCGCCGGGCTCGCGGCCGCCACGCTGGGCGTCGCCTCGGCGGTCATGGCCCCGATCCTCGGCCGGCTCGCCGACCGCCGCGGCCCCCGCCCCGTGCTCCTCGCGCAGGCCGCCGCCTATCCGCTGCTCCTGGCGCTGCTGATCGTCGTCGTCCTGGGCGGCGCACCCGATGCGGCCGTCATCGCCGCCTCCGCCGGAGCCGGCGCCACCACCCCGCTGGTGTCGGGCACCGTGCGCGCGCTCTGGTCACGGGTCGATCCGCGGGTGCGCCCGACCGCCTACGCGCTGGACGCGACCGCCACCGAGCTGGTCTTCGTCGTCGGCCCCTCGCTGGTCGCCGCCCTCGCGGTGCTCACCTCGCCGGCCCTGGCCATCGGCGTCGCGGGGGTGCTCGCCGTCGCCGGTTCCCTGGGTATCGCCACCTCGGCGGCCACCCGCGCCTACGTCCCCTCGCCGGGCGCCAGCACGGGGATGTTCTCGACCGTGCGGACGCCGGGCATGCCGCGGCTGCTGATCAGCGGCGCGGCCCTGATGCTCGGGTTCGGCGCGCTCGAGGTGGCGGTCCCGGCGTTCGCGGACCAGATGGGCCGGCCCGGCATGTCCGGCCTGCTCCTGGCGCTGTGGGCGCTCGGCTCGACCATCGGCGGCCTCTGGTTCGGCGCCCGGGTGCTGAGCATGTCGCTGCCGCGGCAGTACCGGCTGCTCCTGCTCGGCGTGACGATCGGTCTCGCGCCGCTGGCCTGGGTCTCCAGCCCCTGGGCGCTGGGCGTGCTGCTCTTCCTGGGCGGGACGGCGATCGCCCCCACCCTGACCGTGCAGAACACGCTGGTCGGCTCGATGGCGCCGACGCACGCGACCACCGAGGCCTTCACCTGGCTCTCCACGATCACCGTCGGCGCCTCGGCCATCGGTGCGGCCGTCGGTGGCGCGCTGATCGAGGGCCGGTTCGGGGTCAGCGGCAGCCTGGCGCTGGCCGCCGTGGGCGCGGCCACCGCCGTCGCCATCACGCTGGTGCCCGGCCGCCGTCCCTCGGTGCTCGCGGGCGACGCCGTCCGCGAGCCCGTCGCCGCCTGACCCGTCCCCGTGAGCCGAGTGCGACGGACTCGTGGCCATCAGCCGCTGATCACCACGAGTTCGTCGCACTCGGTGCGGGGGCGCGTCTGGGCAGAGGGCCGGCCCGCCACCCGGGCTGCGACCGCGGTCCGGGGCGCTGGTAGTCTCTCCGTCGGCGGTTACGAGGAAACTCGGACCCCGGGAGGCTTCGCCTAGTCCGGTCTATGGCGCCGCACTGCTAATGCGGTTTGGGTTAATCCCCATCCCGGGTTCAAATCCCGGAGCCTCCGCGCACCACAACTGAACACAGGCACCCGTAGCTCAACGGATAGAGCATCTGACTACGGATCAGAAGGTTAGGGGTTCGAATCCCTTCGGGTGCACGTCTGGTTGAGACACCGATCTGCCGCGCTGCCCCGACGGGGGCCGCGCGGCAGATTCGTGTCCGGGCCCAGGAGTCAGCGCGGCGGCGCCAGGCACAGCCTGGCCCAGTAGAGCCAGGCGCGGCTCATCGTGACGTCGAGCCCGACGATCGGCTCGTCCAGGTCGTCCCCGACCAGGTCGGTTGCCTTCTCGAGGATGCCCTTGCCGTACTGGAACCAGTCGACGAGGCCCGCTACTCGCTCACCCCAGTGCGCCGCGATGTCGCGGTAGACGGCGTCGTCGACGGCGCTCTCGGTGTTCGCCTGCAGGGAGTTCACGTACGTGAGCAGCACCGACCCCTCCTGGAGGGCGGAGTCGATCTGCTCCTGCTCGGCCGGCTTCAGCTCGTCCCACGCGGTCTCGCAGGCGATCTCGTGGACGATCTCCTTGCCGCGGGCGGCCAGCTGGTCCCGGAGCCGGACCCGTTCCAGCGGGGGACCGGTGATCTCCTCGACCGCCGCGGTCGCGGCGGCGTCCCCGGAGTCGGCGAGCTCCCTCGCGGCGAGCTCGGCCTGCGCGAGAGCATCCTCGGCCGCGTCCAGGGCCGCCTGCGCCTGACGAGCCCGCTGGGCGGCGGCCGCCAGCTCGGCTGACGGGTCGTCGGGCACGTCGTCGAGCAGCCCGCCCAGCCGGGTCCGGGTGGCGGGGACGGCGACGTCGTCACCGACGACGACGCCCAGCTCCGCGAGCTCGTCCGCCTGGCTCGCTGCGCGGCCCAGGTCGTCGATCAGGCCGGCACCGCCCGACGGGGCGCTCCGGAAGCAGCCGGCGGCGCTGCAGAGCAGGGCGACGAGCAGGAGCACGACCACCCGCAGTGTCCGGTGCATGCCGTGTCCCATGGCGCCCCCGCTCGACCGCAGTCACCTGGGAGGCAGGGTCCGCCGGTGCGGGAGGGCGGTCAACGGGTTCGCGTCCGCCGGCCAGCGGCGCCGGGGTCAGGCAGGAACGAGATCGGCGAAGACGACGATGTTGTCGGAGTAGCTGCGCTCCGCCGGGTCGAAGGACCCGCCGCAGGTGATCAGCCGCAGCCCCGGGTGGTCCAGGTCGCCGTAGACGGCGTCGGTCGGGAAGTCGTCCTTGGCGAACTGCTCGACCGAGGTGACGGCGAAGACGACGGCGCTGCCGTCCGCCCGCGCGACCGTGATCAGGTCCGCAGGCTCCAGTTCGCGCAGGTCGTAGAAGACCCCGGGCTCGCCCGCCCAGTCCACGTGCCCGGCCATCACGGCGGGGCCGATCGCACCGGGCATCGGGGCGCCGGTGAACCAGCCCGCGGGGAAGCCGGTGGGCGGCACCTCCAGCGAGCCGTCCGTCTGCAGGCCGAGCTCCATCAGATCGGTGTCGACGCCGATGTCCGGGACGAGCAGCCGCACGGGCGCCGCCGTCGTCGCGCCCGCGACCGGAGCGGCCGGGGACGACGACGTCGGAGCAGTGGGAGCCGCCTCGGCCTCCGTGCTCCCGGTGCCGCACCCCGTCACGAGGACGGCGAGCAGCGCGCCGGCGAGCGCGCCGCGGGCCCGGGCCGAGCCGGGGAAGGTCACTCGCAGGTGCCGCGCACGCTGCTGCCGTCGCCGGCATCCACCGAGCCGACCGGGACGCGGGAGACCTGGGGGCCCGGGCGGGCGGGGGAGCCGTTGCGGCCGGACGGAGCCGGGCTGGTGCCCGACGCCCCGGGGGTCGTGGTGCCCGGGGTGCCGTCGGGCGAGGGGGCCGTGGGCGTCGCGGGCGTGCTGGGCGTGCTGGGCGGGGTGGGCGTGCTCGTGACCGGTGTGCTGCAGCCCGGCCGCGTGACCGTGTTGCTGTCGAGGGTGACCGTGCCGGTGCTGGCGTAGAGCCGGCCGACGACGTCGGCGCCGGTCGTGAGCGTGACGGACGCGTAGGCGAGGATGTTCCCGACGAAGGTGGAGTTGGTGCCGAGCGTCGCCGAGCTGCCCACCTGCCAGTACACGTTGCACGCCTGTGCGCCGCCGGTCAGCAGGACCTTGCTGCTGGAGCCGGTGACCAGCGTGCTCGCTGCCTTGAAGACGAACACCGCGTCGGGGTCGCCCTGGGCGTCGAGGGTCATCGTGTTCGTGATCTCGAACGTCGGCGACGAGTAGACGCCGGGCGTCACCGGGGGCAGCGCGGCTGCGGGGGCGAGCTCGACCGGGATGGTCTGGGCGGGGCCCTGTCCCGCCGCGACGGTGTACGCATTGCCCGCGTCGAGCTGGGCTTGCGCGGTCGACGCGGGGTTCTTCGCACCCGTCAGGAGGATGTCGTCGGCGGTGAGGTCGTCGTCGCCGGTGATCGTGGTGGAACCGATGTCGCCGGTGACCACGGAGGTGCCGGTGTTGTCGATGGCTGCGCCCCCGAGCACGGCGAAGCTGTCGGCGGCTCCCCAGCCGATCGCTGTGGCGGCCCGGGCGTTGCCCGACTGGTCGAGCAGGAGGCCCCCCGTCGTCAGCAGGGCGAGGGCCGCCGTGGCGGCGCCGAGGCGTCGCCGGGTGGAAGCGGTGGGCGCAGTGTGGTCGAGGACCGACGTCACGTCGGCGCTCCCGTCTCCCGGCACGAGGACGCCGGAGTTGCCGTGCTCGAGGACGACGGCGACTAGGCAGTCGGCGTCGAAGAGTCCTCGGCGTCGACCTTACGGCCTTGTGATCGGATAACTACTGCCTGTCATCAGATCGGGCGAGTGTCGTCCGCGAGATCCCAGGCGCCCCAGGGGTCACCGCAGCGGTCGAACCGCCTGCGGGAGAGAAAGGGGCGGGGGGCCGGTCCTGACGGTCTGGCCGCGTTGGTCGGTCCACCCAGCGATGGGTGGCCACTCGTTGCCGGCTACCCCCGCCCGAGGCCAACTGTGAGCCAGACCACACGGACCCGTCAAGCCTTCCGGACGAGTTCGTCCGGCCGGGCGTGTCCTCGCTGGTCACCTCGGGAGCCGCCGTGCGGGGAGCGGCTCCGGGCCCCTCTGGTTCCGCACCGGAACGCAACGCGCGTGCCCCGCCGGAGGCCCGATCGCCGACACACCGGCGGACACGCCGGAGGGGGCCGCGCCGATCCGGTGACGCACTGGCGACGATGCGTGACCTCCGCCATCATCGGACCAACGACGAGCCGATCCCGGGGGCAGGCCGATCGACATCATCCAGCGCCGCGCTCGCCGCGCAGCGACGCCGCGGCTCGCTGTCCGGCTCGCCGGTCTCGTCCTGGGCCTCGCCGTGGCGGGGATCGTCGGGGCGACGCCGGCCGCGGCCATCGACGACCCGAGCCTGCCCGACGCCCGGGTCACCCACGGCCCCAGCTGCCAGCCCGGCGGGCTGGTCGTCGAGGTGGTCGCCGGCACGGTCGCCTACGCCGTCCGGCTGGCCACGACGCGGCTCCCCGGGGGCGAGGACGAGGCGCTGCTCGAGCCCGGCGAGACCGTCGTCCTCCGCACCGGCGACGTCGCGCCGGGGGAGACGATCGACGGACGACTCGAGTACACGGCGCAGGACGACTCCGGAACCGGCTTCGTCGACGAGCTCGCCGACTACACCTTCACCCGGCCCACCGCCGAGGACTGCGACAAGGCCTCCGTCGAGCCCGTCGCCGGCCCCGACGACGACGCCGGAGCCCAGCCCCGCGACGACGTCCCCGGCCGAACCGTCGAGCACGCCGTCCTCGTCCTCCCCGTGGCCGACTCCTCCCCGGACCGCTCCCTCGTCCCCCGCGACCGCGCCGCCGTCCCCGACCGCCCAGGGACAGAGCGCGCCCGCCCCGGCGTCCTCCCGCCCGCCGGCGCCGCAGGCCGAGGCGCGGGCGAGCGCCGCTCCGGTCGCCGCCGGTACCACCATCCGGGTCCGCGTGGACGGCTACCTGCCCGGCGAGCGGGTCACGATCGCGCTGCACGGCAGCGGCGAGGTGCTCGGCTCGGCCATCGCGGACGACGACGGTGCGGTCGTCACCGAGGTGCTCATCCCCGCCTGGACCGCGGCCGGCGAGGCCTCGCTCGACGTCGTCGGCACCAGCTCGACCGCCGCCGCGGCCGTCCCGCTCGACGTGGCCGCGGCCGTGACCGGCACGCCGGAGGACGACGAGCGGTCGCTGGTGCCGCTGCTCGCCTCGGCCGGGGCGCTCACGGCCACCGGCGCGGGGCTGGTCTCGATGACCCGACGGCGGCCCGGCCGCCGCTGATCCGGGCGCGACCCGCCAGGGACGCGGTTTCGGAGGTCCCGCCGCGGGGGACGAGGGCCGCGTGCACCTGTCCGAGGACGCGCCCGCGCGCGGGGCTCCCCGGGACCCCGCCGCGCTCCCCGGAGTCGCTCCGCGCCCGGCCGAGACGTGGTTGCGGATCGTGCAGGTGCACGACCGGATCACCCGGCGGGTGGACTCCGCGCTGCACCGCCAGCACGGCCTGTCGCTGACCGGTTTCGAGGCGCTGCGCCGGATCGCCGAGTCACCCGGGGAGCGGGCCTCGATGGGCGAGGTCGCCGAGGCCCTCGGGCTGTCCCGGCCGGGGGTGACCAGCACGGTGGCCCGGCTGGTCGCCGACGGCCTGGTCGTGCGCGAGCGCCGGGACGCCGACCGCCGGGTGCTGCACGCGACGCTCACCCCGGCCGGTCGGCAGCGCGTCGCCGAGGCGGCGCGCACGCACGACGACCTGGTCGCGCACCTGCTCGCCCTGCTCGGGGACGACGCCGCCGTCGTCACCGACGCCCTGGCGCGGGTCTCCTCCGCCGCCCACGGCCGGCACTGATCCGTCGTCACGCGAGCCGGCGACGGACCGGTCCGGATCGTTGCCGCTTCGTTGCTGCTCCACCCTGTCCGCCTCGCTGACCTGTGCTTGCATGGTGTGCGGCCGGTCACAGCGCGGTGCACGGCCAGGGGAGGTGGGGGCCATGCGGCATGCATCCACGGGAGCTCCGGTGCTGCTGCTCGTGGCGGCCGGCGTGCTCGCCGGCTGCGGGGACGACGCGGACGGCGGCGGCTCGGCGGACTTCCCGAGCGACGACATCCGGCTGCTGGTGCCCTACGCCGCCGGCGGCCCCACCGACCTGACCACCCGCACGGTCGGCAGCTGCCTCGAGTCCGAGCTGGACGCGACCGTGATCGTGGAGAACCTCCCCGGCGGCTCAGGCGCCCTGGCCACCACCCAGCTCGTCGGGGCCGAACCCGACGGGCACACCCTGTCGCTGGTCACCGCCGGCACGATGGTGCTCACCCCGCTGGCCAACGAGGTCGGCTACACGGTCGAGGACATCACGCCCATCGGCGTCATGGCCGACGTGCCCTCGGTGCTGGCCGTCGGCGGTGACTCCGAGTTCGCGTCGGCGGAGGACCTCGTCGAGGCGGCCGAGGCCGCGCCCGGCACCGTGAACGTCGGGGTGCCCGGTGCCTCGACCCCGCAGGGCATCGAGCTCCAGCGCCTCGCCGACGACCACGACGTCGAGGTCACCGTCGTCCCGTTCGACGGCAATGCGGAGATGACCGCCGCCCTGCTGGGCGGCAACGTCGACGCCGTCCTCATCAACGCCTCGCAGGACGTCACCGGGAACATCGACTCCGGTGACTTCGTCCCGCTCATCGCCTCGTCCGAGGAGCGGCTGGAGTGGCTGCCCGACGTCCCGACCTTCTCCGAGCTCGGCTTCGACGGGCTCACGCTGTCGGGCTCCACCTTCGGCCTCGCCGGCCCCGCCGGGCTGCCCGACGACGTCGTCACGACCCTCGAGGACACCCTGCAGTCCTGTCTCGAGCAGGACGAGGTCCGCGAGGGGATCGGTGAGGAGTACGTGCCGGAGGAGTTCGCCGGCGCCGACGAGCTCGCCCAGATCCTCGAGAGCACCCAGCAGGTCTACGAACCCATCCTCGGCTGATCCCCCTTCCGCCAGCCCACCCACCGGAGGACACCCCATGCGCCCCATCCGACGGACCGCACCCGCCCTCGTCGCCGCGTCCGTGCTCGTCCTCGCCGCCTGCGGGGACGACGAGGGCGGCTCCTCCGGCGGCGGCGGCGAGGCTGCCGACTACCCGACCGACGACATCAACCTCTACGTGCCCTACGCGGCGGGCGGGCCCACCGACCTCGCCGCGCGCACGATCGCCAGCTGCATGGAGGAGGAGTTCGGCCAGACGGTCATCGTGGAGAACCGCGAGGGCGCGTCGGGCTCCATCGGCATGCAGGCGATGCTGGCGGAGGACCCGGACGGGTACACCCTCTCGATCATCGCGGTGCCGGCCACGGCCACGAACCCGCTGCAGGACGAGGTCGGCTACACCAACGAGGACTACATCCCGATCGCGGCGGTCACCGAGATCCCCTCGGTGCTCGCCGTGGGTGCGGACTCCGAGTTCGCCGACGCCGAGGCGTTCTTCGCGGAGGCGGAGGAGAACCCCGGCTCGCTGAACGTCGGCGTCCCGGGGACGACGACGTCGCAGGCCATGGAGCTGCAGCGCATGGCGGAGGAGTACGACACCGAGCTGACCCTGGTGCCGTTCACCGGCAACGCCGAGATGACCACCGCGCTGCTCGGTGGCAACGTCGACGCCGTCTTCATCAACAGCTCGCAGGACGTGCTGACGCAGATCGAGGCCGGCGACTTCGTGCCGCTGGCGGTCAGCACCCCTGAGGCCGTCGACTACATCGACGCCCCGCCGCTGGCCGAGGTCGGGTTCCCGGAGCTGACCAACAGCGTGTCCGTCTTCGGGCTGGCGGCCCCGGCCGAGACGCCGGACGACGTCGTCAGCACGCTCGAGGACACCGTCAGCACGTGCCTGGGGAACCCGGAGACCGTCGAGCAGCTCGGCGAGCAGTACGTGCCCGACGAGTTCATCGGCACCGACGCCTTCCAGGACCGCATCGCGGAGATCGTGGAGGTCTACGGCCCGATCATCGAGAACTGACCGTCCCGGCCGCCGTCCCCACGGGAGAGCGATGTCCAAGCACCTGTACCGGCTGGCGCCCCTCGTCCTGCTGCTCTTCGGCATCGCCGCGATGCTGCAGGCGCGCGACCTGTCGCTCGGGGAGCTGAGCGCGCCCGGCCCGGGGCTGTGGCCGTTCATCGTGGCGAGCCTGCTCAGCCTGACCGCGTTCGTGCTGCTGTTCGTCGACGACCCGGCCGACTACGAGCCGTGGACGCGGGGCACGGCCGGCATCGCGCTGGGGCTGCTCAGCCTCGGCATCTTCATCGTACTGTTCCAGGAGATCGGCTTCCTGATCCCCGCGGTGCTGATGCTCCTGGTCTGGCTCCGGCTCTTCGCCCAGGAGCCCTGGCGCTGGGCGGTCCCGCTGGCGGTGCTCGGGGCGGTCGCGTTCCAGCTGGTGTTCGTGGAGGGCCTGGGCGTGCCCTTCCCCGACGACATCGTGCTGGGGGGCTGAGATGGGCATCGCCGACGGTCTCGGAGAAGGCTTCTCCGTCGCGCTCGACCCGACCAACATCCTGTACGTCTTCATCGGCGTGCTGATCGGCACGGTCATCGGCGTGCTCCCCGGGTTGGGCCCGACGGCGACCATCGCGCTGCTGCTGCCGCTGACCTACGAGCTCGAGCCGGTGACGTCGGTCATCCTGCTGGCCGGCATCTACTACGGCTCGATGTACGGCGGCACGATCACCTCGGTGCTGCTGCAGCTCCCCGGTGAGGCCGCCTCCGTCGTGACCACCTTCGACGGCTACCAGATGGCCAAGCAGGGCCGGGCCGGCCCTGCGCTCGGCATCGCCGCCGTCGGCTCCTTCATCGGCGGCACCCTGGCCGTGGTCGGGCTGATCCTGCTGGCGCCGCCGCTGGCGGACCTGGCGGTCGAGTTCGGCGCGCAGGAGTACGTCGCGCTGACCGCCTTCGGCATCCTCCTGGTCACCTACCTCGGTACCAAGCACCCGGTGAAGGCGCTGTGCATGGCGGCGCTCGGCCTGTTCCTGGCCACCATCGGGCAGGACGCCATCACGGGCACCGGCCGGTTCACCTTCGACCAGGTCGAGCTCTTCGACGGCCTGGACTTCGTCGCGGTCGCGATGGGCCTGTTCGGGGTGGGGGAGATCCTCTACAACCTGGAGAAGACCGAGAAGGCCGAGCAGATCAAGAGCCGGATCAAGAACATCTGGCCCACCCGCAAGGACTTCCGGGACTCCTCCGGCGCGATCGCCCGCGGATCGGTCCTCGGCTTCTTCCTGGGTGTGCTGCCCGGTGGCGGCGGGGTCATCTCCTCGCTGGCCAGCTACGGGATGGAGAAGCGGCGCGCGAAGGACCCGTCCCGGTTCGGCAAGGGCGCCATCGAGGGCGTCGCCGGCCCCGAGACGGCGAACAACGCGTCGTCCACCTCGGCGTTCGTGCCCCTGCTCACGCTCGGTATCCCGCCGAACGTGGTCCTGGCGCTGATCTACGGGGCGCTGCTCATCAACGGCGTGCAGGTCGGCCCGCAGCTGATCGACACGAACCCGGAGATCTTCTGGGGCGTCATCGCCTCGATGTTCATCGGCAACCTGATGCTGCTGGCGCTGAACATCCCGCTGGTCGGTGTCTTCGTGCAGCTGCTGCGGGTGCGCGCGGGCATCCTGGCCGCGTTCGCGCTGCTGATCACCATGGTCGGTGTCTTCTCGGTCAACAACGACGTCTTCGACATGTGGGTCGTCCTGGTGTTCGGCGTCCTCGGCTGGCTGATGAAGAAGACCGGATTCGAGCCGGGCCCGCTGGTGCTGGCCTTCGTGCTGGGCGCGATCCTGGAGACGAACTTCCGCCGGGCGATGCTGACCTCGGACGGCCAGTTCGACACCTTCTTCACCCGGCCGCTCTCGGGGACGATCTTCGGGCTGATGGCGCTGGTGATCGTCTACAGCACGGTGATGGGCATCCGGCGGCAGCGGAGCGGACGGCCGCCGGCGCTCTACGCCGACCAGCTCGACGCGGCCGCCCCGCACGAGACGGTGCCGGGCAGCGAGTCGGAGGGCACGGCGGGGGTCGCGGCCACCGACGGCGGCAACCGGGACGGCCCCCCGCCCGCGGGCGGGGGCAGCACCCGCGCCGAACCCTGAGCCGCGGCCCGCCCGGGGCTGGTGCAGAGTGGGCGGGGACGGGCGCGCTGCCCGCACGAGCGGACGGGGAGCCTGTGATCGACAAGAGGGTCGGCTCGCTCCCCGAGGCGGTGGCCGGGATCGGGGACGGCGCGACCGTGCTCGTCGGCGGGTTCGGCAACTCCGGCATCCCGGTGGAGCTGGTGCACGCCCTGCTCGACGAGGGCGCCCGCGACCTCACGCTGGTCACCAACAACGCGGGCAGCGGCGAGACCGACGTGGCCGCGCTCATCCGCGAGCACCGGGTCCGCAAGATCATCTGCTCCTACCCCCGGTCCAGCGGCTCGATCTGGTTCGAGGAGCGCTACCGGGCCGGGGAGCTGGAGCTCGAACTGGTCCCCCAGGGCACGCTCAGCGAGCGGATGCGCGCGGCCGGCGCGGGCCTGGGCGGCTTCTTCACCCCCGCGGGCGCGGACTCGCTGCTCGCCGAGGGCAAGGAGGTGCGGATGATCAACGGCCGCCGGCACGTCTTCGAGGAACCGCTGCACGGCGACGTCGCCCTGATCAAGGCCCGCAAGGCCGACCGCTGGGGCAACCTCGTCTACTCGACCGCCGCGCGGAACTTCGGCCCGACGATGGCCACCGCCGCCACCGTGACCGTCGTCCAGGTGCGCGAGTTCGTCGAGCTCGGCGACCTGGACCCCGAGTGCATCGTGACCCCCGGCATCTTCGTCGACCGGGTCGTGGAGGTGGCGGGATCGTGAGCGGCCCCCGCCTGTCGCTGATCGACATGGCCCGCCGCGTGGCCCGCGACATCCCCAGCGGCGCCTACGTCAACCTCGGCATCGGCATGCCCACGCTGGTCGGCGAGGTCGTCTCGCCCGACAAGGAGATCGTCTACCACTCGGAGAACGGCATCCTCGGGATGGGACCGGCTCCGGCGCCGGGGGAGGGCGACCCCGAGCTGATCAACGCGGGCAAGCAGCCGGTCACGCTGCTGCCCGGCGGTTCCTACTTCCACCACACCGACTCGTTCATGATGATGCGCGGCGGGCACATCGACGTCACCGTGCTCGGCGGCTTCCAGGTCTCCGCTGCCGGGGACCTGGCGAACTGGGCCACCGACGAGGTGGGCCACCCGCCGGCGGTCGGCGGTGCGATGGACCTCGCCGTCGGCGCCAAGCGGGTGCTGGTGTTCATGACCCACACCACCAAGGCGGGGACGCCCAAGATCCTCCCGCTGTGCACCTATCCGCTGACCGCGGCCGGCGTGGTCGACCGCATCTTCACCGAGCTGGCGGTCATCGACGTGGTCCCCGGCGGGCTGGTCGTGCGCGAGCTGGTGGCCGGTCTGAGCCGGGAGGAGCTGCAGGCGCGCACCGGGGCCCGGCTCGCGTTCGCGGACGAGGTCGTCGAACTGGTGCCCGGGGCGGTCTGAGCGGCCCGACGCTTCGAGCCCGTAGTGTTTCTGCCCTCCCGGGTCCGGGAACCGAGCTGCACATGCTGGCGGAGTGCACCGTCGTGGTGCCGACGATCGGGCGGCCCTCGCTCGACGTGCTCCTCGACGCGCTCGCCACGGCTCCGGGTCCCCGCCCGGCCGAGCTGATCCTGGTCGACGACCGCCCCACCGGGGCGCCGCTGACCCCCTCCCGCCCGGGCCTGCCGCCGGTCCGCGTCGTGCGCACCGGCGGCGGCGGGCCGGCCCGTGCCCGCAACCTCGGCTGGCGCAGCGCCCGCACGCCGTGGATCGCCTTCCTCGACGACGACGTCGTGCCGGACGCCGACTGGTACGAGCGGCTGGCGACCGACCTCGCCGACCTCGCTCCCGACGTCGCCGGCAGCCAGGGCCGGGTGCACGTTCCGCTGCCCGGGGACCGCCGCCCCACCGACTGGGAGCGCGGCACTGCCGGGCTGGCCACCGCCAGCTGGATCACCGCCGACCTCGCCTACCGCCGGGCCGCGCTGTCGGCCGTCGGCGGGTTCGACGAGCGCTTCCCCCGCGCCTTCCGCGAGGACTCCGACCTCGCGCTGCGGATCATGGGCACCGGCGCGCGGCTCGTCCGCGGCGAGCGCCGGATCACCCACCCGGTGCGGCCGACCGACCGCTGGGTCAGCGTGCGCGTGCAGGCCGGCAACGCCGACGACGTCCTCATGCGCCGGTTGCACGGCCGCGACTGGCGGCAGCGGGCCGACGCCGCGCTGGGCCGCCGGCCGCAGCACACCGCCGTCACCGCCGCGGCGCTGGCCGCCGTCGGGCTGGCCGCCGGAGGGCGGCCGCGGGCGGCGCTCGCCGCGGCCGGCGCCTGGGCCGCGGGCACCGCCGAGTTCGCCTGGGCGCGGATCGCAGCCGGGCCGCGCACCCGCGACGAGGTGACCACGATGCTCGCCACCAGCGCCGCGATCCCCGTGCTGGCGACGTGGCACTGGCTGCGCGGCGTCGTCCGGCACGTGGGGGTGCGCCCGTGGCGGGGCCTGCCCGACCTGGTGCTCTTCGACCGCGACGGCACGCTCGTGCGCGACTACCCGTACAACGGCGACCCGGCCCTGGTGACGCCGGTTCCCGGCGCCCGCGAGGCCGTCGATGCGCTGCGCGCCCGCGGCGTGCGGGTCGGGGTGGTCAGCAACCAGTCCGGCGTGGCACGCGGGATCATCACGCGGGAGCAGGTCGACGCCTGCATGGCCCGGCTCGAGGAGCTGCTCGGCCCGTTCGACACCGTGCAGGTCTGCCCGCACGGCCCCGACGACGGCTGCGAGTGCCGCAAGCCCGCGCCCGGCATGGTCAAGGCCGCGTGCGCCGAGCTCGACGTCGACCCAGCCCGCTGCGTGGTCATCGGCGACATCGCCGCCGACGTCGACGCCGCGGCCGCCGCGGGCGCGACCGGGATCATGGTGCCGACGCCGGTGACCCGGAAGGACGAGGTCGCCGCGGCGGCGCACACCGCCCCGACCCTGACCGCGGCGGTGGACGCCGTGCTGGACGGTGCGTGGTGAGCCGGACCGTGCTCGTGGCCCGGCTCGACAACGCCGGCGACGTGCTGCTGCAGGGCCCGCTGGTGCGCGCCGTCGCGCACGGCGCCGACCGGGTGGTGCTCCTCGCCGGACCGGCCGGGGCCGCGGCCGCGGAGCTGCTGCCCGGCGTCGACGAGGTGTGGACCTGGGCCTGCCCGTGGATCCTCGGCGACCCGCCCGCGGTGGACGCCGACGACCTGGCCGCGCTCGCCGACCGGGTCCGCGCGCTGGCGCCGGACGAGGCGGTGATCTCGACGTCGTTCCACCAGTCGCCGCTGCCGCTGGCGCTGGTCCTGCGCACCGCGGGCGTGCGGCGGATCTCGGCGATCAGCGTCGACTACCCCGGCTCGCTGCTCGACGTCCGCCACGCCGTCGACGACGACCTGCCCGAGCCCGAGCGGGCGCTGTCCCTGGCCCGCGCGGCCGGGTTCGAGCTGCCACCCGGCGACGACGGCCGGCTCGCCCTCCGCCGCCCCCTGCCCGCCGCCGCGCACCAGCCCGGCCACGTGGTGCTGCACCCCGGGGCGTCGGTGCCGGCGCGCGCCTGGCCCGCGCAGCGGTGCGCCGAGGCGGTCGAGGCGCTGGCCGACGCCGGGCACCGGGTGCTGGTCACCGGTGGACCCACCGAGCGGGAGCTGACCGCGTTCGTCGCCGGCCGCCGCGGCGTCGACCTCGGGGGTGCGACGACGCTCGCCGAGATGGCCGCGCTGCTCGACGGCGCGGCGGCAGTCGTCGTCGGCAACACCGGGCCCGCGCACCTGGCCGCCGCCGTCGGGACGCCGGTGGTCTCGCTGTTCTCGCCCGTCGTCCCGGCCGAGCGGTGGGCCCCCTACGGCGTGCCCACGGTGCTGCTCGGTGACCAGTCGGCCCCCTGCCGCGGCTCCCGCGCCCGCGAGTGCCCCGTGCCCGGCCACCCGTGCCTGACCTCGGTCACGGCGCACGACGTCGTCGCCGCCGTCGAGAAGCTGGTGGGCGCATGAAGGTGCTGGTCTGGCACGTGCACGGCTCCTGGACGACGGCCTTCGTGCAGGGCCGGCACGAGTACCTGATCCCGGTGACGCCCGGGCGGGACGCCGACGGGCTCGGCCGCGCCCGCACCTGGGACTGGCCCGCGTCCGCCCGCGAGGTGACGCCCGCGCAGCTGCGCGAGGAGGAGCCGGACGTCGTGATCCTCCAGCGCCCCCGCGACCTGGAGCTGGTGCGTGCGTGGCTGGGCCGCGAGCCCGGCCGGGACCTGCCCGCGGTCTTCCTCGAGCACAACGCGCCGGGCCTGGACGACGGAGCCGCACCGATACCTCTCACGCGGCACCCGATGGCGGACCGCACCGACATCCCGATCGCGCACGTCACCTCCTTCAACCGGCTGTTCTACGACAACGGCCGGGCGCCGACGACGGTCATCGAGCACGGCATCGTCGACCCCGGTGAGCGCTGGAGCGGCGAGCTGGCGCGGGCCGCCGTCGTCACGAACGAGCCGGTGCGACGCGGCCGCACGGTCGGGGCCGACCTGCTGCCCGGGCTGGCGGAGGTCGCGCCGGTGGACGTCTTCGGCATGGGGCTGACCGGACTGCACGCCGCGTACGGCCTGGACCCGGCGCGGGTGGCGCTGTTCGACGACCCGCCGCAGGCGGCCATGCACGCCGAACTGGCCCGCCGCCGTGTGTACGTGCACCCGGTGCGCTGGACCTCGCTGGGGCTCTCGCTGCTCGAGGCGATGCACCTCGGGATGCCGGTGGTCGCGCTGGCCACCACGGAGGTGGTCGAGGCCGTTCCCGCCGAGGCCGGGGTGATCTCGACCCGGCCGGAGCGGCTGTGGGCGGCGGTGCGCGAGTTCCTCGACGACGAGGACGCCGCGCGGCTGGCCGGCAAGGCCGCCCGCGCCGCGGCCCTGGACCGCTACGGCCTGGCCCGCTTCCTGGACGACTGGGACGCCCTGCTGACAGCTGTCGTCACAGAAAGGGCCCCACGGTGAGGATCGACCTGGTCAGCGAACATGCCAGCCCGCTCGCCGCCATCGGCGGGGTGGACGCCGGCGGGCAGAACGTGCACGTCGCGGCACTCGCCGCGGGCCTCGCGCAGCGCGGGCACGACGTCACCGTGCACACCCGCCGGGACGACGAGGCGCTGCCCGAGCGGGTGGTCACCCAGGACGGTTACGACGTGGTGCACGTGCCGGCGGGTCCGGCGTGCGAGCTGCCGAAGGACGACCTGCTGCGGCACATGCCCGAGTTCGCCGCGAACCTCCGCCGCAGCTGGAGCCCTCGGCCACCGGATCTCGTGCACGCGCACTTCTGGATGAGCGGGCTGGCGTCGGTCGCCGCGGCCGGCTCCTTGCCGGGCGCGGTGCCCGTGGTGCAGACCTTCCACGCCCTCGGGTCGGTCAAGCGCCGGCACCAGGGCGACGCCGACACCTCCCCGCCGAACCGGATCGAGCTCGAGCGCTCGCTGTGCCGGACCGTCGACCACGTCGTCGCCACCTGCTCCGACGAGGTCTTCGAGCTGCGCCGGCTGGGCCTGACCACCGACCGCGTCTCGATCGTCCCGTGCGGCGTGGACACCGACGTCTTCACACCGGACGGCCCGGGTGCGCCGCGCACCGGTCGCAGGCGGTTGCTCGTGCTCGGCCGGCTGGTCGAGCGCAAGGGGCAGGACGACGCGGTGCGCGCGCTGACGGCGGTGCCGGACGCCGAGCTCGTCGTCGTCGGTGGCCCGGCGGCGGGCCGGATCGACGCCGACCCCGAGGTGCGCCGGCTGCGCGCGATCGCCGCCGCGGCCGGCGTGGCCGACCGGTTGGTGTTCGCGGGCTCCGTGGCCCGCGCCGACGTGCCGGCCTGGGTGCGGTCGGCCGACGTCGTCCTCGCCGTCCCCTGGTACGAGCCGTTCGGCATCACGCCGCTGGAGGCGATGGCCTGCGGCCGGCCGGTGGTGGCCACCGCGGTCGGCGGGCTGCAGGACAGCGTCGTCGACGGCGTCACCGGCGACCTCGTGCCGCCGCGGGACCCGGCGCGGCTCGGAGCGGTGCTCGCGGCACTGCTCGCCGACGACGACCGCCGGGCCGCCTACGGCCGCGCCGGGGTGACGCGCGCCCGCGACCGCTACCGGTGGAGCCGCGTCGTGGCCGACACCGAATCCGTCTACCGGCAGGTGCGCACCGGCCGGCGTCTCGTGGAGGTCGCCCGATGAGCGTTCCGCACTCCTTCTTCGAGAACGTGGCGGCGGAGGTGCCCGACCCCGCGGCGTGCACCCACCTCAGCGGCGCCGACCACGTCAGCTCGCTGACCACCGCGCTCGGCTCGCTGAACACCCAGCTCGAGGTGCTCGACGACTGGGGCCGGCTGCTGGCCGGCATCCTCTGCGGGGACGCGCGCGGCCGGCTGCTCGCCGCCGGCAACGGTGGGAGCGCCGCCCAGGCCCAGCACCTCACCGCCGAGCTGGTCGGGAGGTACCGGGCCGACCGGCCGCCGTTCTCCGCGATCTGCCTGACCGCCGAGACCTCGTCGCTGACCGCGATCGCCAACGACTACCCGGCCGACGAGCTCTTCGCCCGGCAGGTGGAGGCGCACGGCCGCCCCGGTGACGTGCTGGTCCTGCTGTCGACCTCGGGCCGCTCGCCGAACGCCGTCGCCGCCGCCCGCCGGGCGCGCGCGTGCGGCATCACCACGTTGGCGCTCACCGGGCCGGCACCCAATCCGCTGGCCGCGGCCGCCGACGACGCGGTCTGCATCGAGTCCCCGTGGACGGCGACGGTGCAGGAGTGCCACCTCGTCGCGCTGCACCTGGTCTGCGCCGCCTTCGACGCCGCGGTGCTGGCCGAGCCGTCGCGGGTGCCGTCCGGCCCGTCGCTGGGCACGGCCCGATGACGCGGCCGCTGGTGGTGGTCGGTGACGCGCTGCTCGACGTCGACCTGGTGGGCAGCGCCTCGCGGCTGACCCCGGATGCGCCAGTGCCCGTCGTGGAGGACGTCGAGCGCCGCGAGCGCCCCGGTGGGGCGGCGCTGGCCGCGGTGATCGCCGCCGCCGCGACCTCCCGCGAGGTGGTGCTGGTCGCGCCCGTGGACTCCGACGACGGCGCCGACCGGCTGCGGGCGCTGCTCGCCGGGCGGGTCCGGCTGGTCGAGATCCCGGCGGGCGGCGGCACGGCGGTCAAGCAGCGGATCCGGGTCGGCGACCACTCCGTCGCCCGGCTGGACAGCGGCGCCCCGGTGGCGACGCTGGGCGCGCTGCCGGCCGAGGCCGCCGAGGCGATCCGCGACGCCGCCGCGGTGCTGGTCGCCGACTACGGCCGGGGGACGACGGCCGCCGCCGACGTGCGCGCCGCACTGGCCGGCGCCCGTGGGCCGGTGGTCTGGGATCCGCACCCGCGCGGCGCGGACCCGGTGCGCGGCGTCCGCCTGGTGACGCCGAACGGCGCGGAGGCCGCGCGGGTGGTGCCCGAGGTCCCCGGCGAGGGGCTGGCCGCGGTGGGCGCGCGGGCCGAGGCGCTGATCGAGCGCTGGGGCGTCGGCGCGGTCGCGGTCACCATGGGTGCCCGCGGCGCGCTGCTCTCCTACGGCCCGGGCGCGCCGATGGTCGTGCCCGCCGTGCCGGTGACCGGCGGCGACGCGTGCGGCGCCGGTGACTCGTTCGCGGCGGCCGCCGCCCTGGCGCTCGCCGACGGGGCGGTGACCGGCGAGGCCGTCGCGTCGGCGGTGGCGTTCGCCTCGGCGTTCGTCGCCCGGGGCGGCGCGACGGCATGGGACCGCGTGTCCCCGGAGGTGCTCGCCGAGCCCGGCGCCGACGCCGTCATCGCGCGGGTGCGGGCCGCCGGCGGCACCGTCGTCGCCACCGGGGGATGCTTCGACCTGCTGCACCCCGGGCACGTCGCCACGCTGCGGGCCGCCCGCGGGCTGGGCGACTGCCTCGTGGTCTGCATCAACTCCGACGACTCGGTCCGCCGGCTCAAGGGCCCGTCCCGGCCGCTCACCAGCGCGGCCGACCGTGCCCGCGTGCTGGAGGCGCTGGAGTTCGTCGACGCCGTCGTCGTCTTCGACGAGGACACCCCGTCGGCGGTGCTGGAGCGGCTGCGTCCCGACGTGTGGGCGAAGGGCGGCGACTACGCCGGCGCCGACCTGCCGGAGGCCGCCGTGCTGCGGACGTGGGGCGGGCAGGCCGTCGTCCTGCCCTACCTGGACGGCCACTCGACCACCGCCCTGGTCGAGCGATCCCGCGTGTGAACGCCTCTCCGCCACCTCTGCCTTTCCGCGGAGAAGCAGACGCTCGGACGGCGGTCGTGCTGCGGCCGCTCGGGCTGGGGGACCTGCTCACCGGGGTGCCCGCGATCCGGGCGGTGCGCGCGGCGGTCCCCGACCACCACCTGGTCCTGGCGACGACGGAGGCGCTGCGCCCGCTGGCCGAGCTGATCGACGCCGTCGACGAGGTGCTGCCCGCCCGCGAGCTCGAGCCGCTGGACTGGTCCGGCCCGCCGCCGGAGCTCGCCGTGGACCTCCACGGCAAGGGCTCGGCCTCGCACGTCGTCGTCGCCGACCTGCACCCGCGGCGGCTGCTCACCTTCGCCAGCCCCGGCTACCCCGGCCCTAACTGGTACGCCGACGAGCACGAGGTGCGCCGCTGGTGCCGGCTGGTCTCCGAGGGGCTGGGCGTCGCAGCCGACCCCGACGCGCTCGACCTCGCCGTCCCGCCGGTGCCGCCGCCGGTGCGCGACGCCGCCGTCGTCCACCCCGGCGCCGCCTATCCCGGCCGGCGCTGGCCGCCCGACCGGTTCGCCGCCGTCGCGCGGTTCCTCGCCGACGCCGGGCACGACGTCCGGATCACCGGAGGGCCGGCCGAGGTGGAGCTGGCCCGATCGGTCGCCGGGGCAGCCGGGCTCGGGCCGGACGCCGTGCTGGCCGGGCGGACGACGTCCCTGGAGCTCGCCGCCGTCATCGCCGCCGCCCGCGTCGTGGTCTGCGGCGACACCGGGGTGGCGCACCTGGCGAGCGCGTACCGCCGTCCCTCGGTGGTGCTGTTCGGGCCGGTGTCACCCGCGCTGTGGGGGCCGCCACCGCGGGAGCACCACGTCGTCCTCTGGCACGGGGACGGCAGCGGCGACCCCTGGGGCACCGATCTCGACCCCGCGCTGGCCCGCATCAACCTGGACGAGGTCTTGACCGCCGTGGAGGAGCTGACCTGAGGGACTATCGGCGCCGAAAGTCCCTCAGCCGCGCTGGCGGAGGGCGTCGAAGAGCACCGTCTGGAGGTCGGTCGGGTCGACCGCGGAGTAGGCCGCCCCGCCCGTCGCCGCGGAGATCGCCTCGAGAGCCGACAGGTCCGCATCCGGGCCGAGCCCGACGCCGATGACCTTGATCGGCCGGGCGGGGTCGGCCTCTGCGGCCAGCTGCGCCAGCAGGCTCTCCTGGCTGAGCCCGCCCTCGTCGTCCTCGTTCGTGCCGTCGGTGAGGATCAGGACGCTGTTGACCGCCGACGGGTCGTAGTTCGCCCGCGCGGCCCGGACGGCGGCCAGCGTCGTGTCGTACAGACCCGTCCCGCCCGGGGTCAGCCGGTTCGGGAGGCTGACGGCCTGTTCGTCCAGCACCTCCCGCTGCGTCCGGCCGTCGACGTCGGTGTCCAGCTTGCGGATGGGCACCAGCTCCGCCCAGTCCTGGTCGCCCGCCAGGTGGTAGGCGAACACCCACAGCCCGAGGGCGTACTCGCCCGGCACCAGCGACAGGGTCGTCCGGGCCGCGTCCCTGGCCAGCGTCGCCCGTGTGCCGCTGCCGGCGGGGGCCTCCATCGACGTGGAGACGTCGAGGACGGCCAGGATGCGCGAGGGCGCGGCCAGGCTGGACAGCCGCCCGAGCAGGCCACCCACCTCGACCGGGTCCAGCTCCAGCTGCTGCGGGGCGTCCTCGCGGATGCCGCTCTGCTCTCCGGCGGCCGGGGGTGCGGCGCCGTCGGCACCCCGGAAGCCGGCCTCCGCGGCGGCGGTCCGCGCCTGGTCGGAGGTGAGCACGCGGACGACGGCGTCGACCGCGTCCTGCTGCGCGCCGGTCGCGGTGCCGACCCGCAGCACCGGGTAGTCGAGCACCGGGGAGCCCTCCGAGGGGTAGACCGCGACCAGGGAGGAGTCGGCGTCGCCCGCACGGGCGGCGTAGACGGTCTGCTCGCTGACCGGCACGAGCGCGGCGTCGGCGGCGCCCTGACCGGCGGCCTCCAGCGCCTCCTCGGAGCCGCCGGAGCGGGCGGCGGCCAGCACCACCTCGACGACGGCGTTGTCGGCCTGCTCGCCTCCGCCCAGTGCGGTGCGGAGGGCGCTCAGCGCGGCGATCCCCTCGGCGCTGCCGGCGAGGTCGGGCACCGCGACGGCCTTGTCCGTGGTGAGCGCCTGCGCCCAGGTGGGCGGGGCATCCGTCCAGCCGGAGGAGTCGACGACGGCCTGGCTGGTGGCGAGCACGACGGGGGAGGAGCCCAGCGACCCCTCGTTCGCCAGCTCGGTGTCACCGGCGCGCAGGGCCCACAGCGACGAGTCGGGGAGCCAGACGCCGGGCAGCGACTCGGGGTCCAGCGCACTCAGCGCGCCGGCGGTCTGCAACGGCTCCTGCTCCGTCACCTCGGCGGTCACGCAGCCGTCGGCGTCCAGGGCGTCGGGCTCGGAGAGCAGATCCTCGGTCAGCGAGACCAGCTCCGGGGCGACCGTGACGGCGACCGTCGCGGGATTCGCGCACGCCTCGGCGTCGTCGTCACCGGGAACCAGCCACCACACGAGTCCACCGGCCAGGACGAGCGCGACGACCAGCGCCGCGGCGATCAGGAGCGGCGGGAACCGGCGGGGGGTCTCACTGGTATCAGCGTGGCGGCCCATGCTCGCTCTCTGTCATCGACTCGGGGAGTGGCGCGGCCCCCCGGTCCGCAGGACCAGCCTAGTGGGCGGCGGGGACAGGGCCTGTCGGCCCGCCGGATCAACCGGCCCGGACCTCCCGGGCGGCGAGCTGCTCGGCGAACCAGTCCACCGTCCGGCGCAGGCCCACCTCCGACGGCACCGCCGGCCGCCAGTCCAGCAGCTGCTCGGCGCGCGTGGTGTCCGGCCGCCGGACCTTCGGGTCGTCGACGGGCAGGTCGATGAACTCGATCGGGGAGTCCGAGCCGGTGAGCTCGACGATCCACTCCGCCAGCCGGAGCATGGACAGCTCGTCGGGGTTGCCGATGTTGACCGGGCCGGCGTGGTCGGAGAAGGCCATCGCGAGGATCCCGGCCACCGTGTCGTCGACGTAGCAGATCGAGCGGGTCTGCGAGCCGTTCCCGGCGACGGTGAGCGGCCGGCCGGAGAGCGCCTGGCCCACGAAGGCGGGGATGGCCCGGCCGTCGTCGGCGCGCATCCGCGGCCCGTAGGTGTTGAAGATGCGGACGATGCCGGTGTCGGTGCCCCGTGAGCTGCGGTACGCCGTCGTCAGCGCCTCGCTGAACCGCTTGGCCTCGTCGTAGACGCCGCGTGGGCCCACCGGGTTGACGTTGCCCCAGTACTCCTCGGGCTGCGGGTGCACCAGCGGGTCGCCGTAGACCTCCGACGTCGACGCCAGCACGTACCGGGCGCCCTTCTCGCGGGCCAGGCCCAGCGTGTGCAGCGTGCCGAGGCTGCCCACCTTGAGCGTCTCGATCGGCATCCGCAGGTAGTCCAGCGGGCTGGCCGGTGAGGCGAAGTGCAGGACCAGGTCGACCGGGCCGGGCACGTGCACGTAGTCGGTGACGTCGCAGCGCACCAGCCGGAAACCGGGGTGCTCCATGAGGTGCAGGACGTTCTCCGGGGAGCCGGTCAGGAAGTTGTCCAGGCAGACCACCTCGACGCCGCGGTCGAGCAGGTGCTCGCAGAGGTGCGAACCCAGGAAACCGGCGCCACCGGTCACCACCGCCCGCCGGATGGTCCGCCGCGGCCGCATCGGCTGTGCCATGGCTGCTCCCTCGCTCTCCGCGGCCGCACGGCGGGGCGTCCGCACCGCGGGCCTCCTACCCGGCCGGTGCGCGGCGACACCCCTCGCCGACCTGGTCCGGGAGGGGGTCGGGGGACCCTCGGCACGGCGACGATTAGGTCACGAGTGCGTCCGTAAGCACCCCCTCCGGCGTGCGGCGGGTCACAATGGGCTCACCGCACAGTCCCGGCGACGACGTGTTGTGCTGTACGTCACATCGCGTCAGGTCGCGCCAGTCGGAGAAGGAGATCGAGTGCAGGCGTTCGACACCGAGGTCTCGTCCCACCTGGTCGACCTCGCCCCGCTGCTGCTCGAGCAGTTGGACGCCATGACCGATCGGATGGTGGACGTCCTCTCGCGCACCGAGCCGGCCTACCGGGAGTTCATCGCCGAGAGCGAGGAGGAGATGCGCCGCTCGACGCGGGACAACCTCGAGCACGGTCTCCTCGCGCTGGTCGGCGCGCCCGTCCCCGACCGGCCGGCCCTGCACGGCTCTCGCGAGGTGGGCCGCCGCCGGGCCGCCCAGGGGATCCCGCTGGAGTCGGTGCTGCGCGCCTACCGGCTCGGCGGGCAGGTCACCTGGGAGGCCCTGCTCCGGGTCTCGGCAGAGGCCGGGGGCCGGCACGACACGCTGCTGCTGCAGGTGGCCGGCACGGTCTGGCGCACCAACGACTTCGAGTGCGCCGCCCTCGCCGAGGGCTACCGCGAGGAGCAGCGCCGGATGGCCGGGGTCGACGACGAGACCCGTCGCCGGGCACTCGACGGGCTCCTGGACGGCCGCGGCGACGACCCGTCGTTCGTGCGCGCCGCCGCCGACATGCTGGCCATGTCCCTCGACGGCCGGCTGATGGCCGTCGTCGCGCTGCCCACCGAGGACGGCGCCTCGGGGCTCGAGGGCGTGGGCCCCGAACTGCTCCGGCACGGCGTCCGCTCGGTGTGGGGCGTGCGGTCGGGCGCCCAGGTCGGGCTGATCGCGCTCGGGGCGGTCGGCGCCAACGAGATCCGGTCCCGCCTGCAGGCGCTGACCACCGGCCCGGTCGGGGTGTCCGCGCCCGTGGACGGCGCCGCGATGGTGAGCTCGGCCTACCGGCTGGCCGAGACCGCCGCCCGCACGCTCCCGCGCGAGACCCGCCGCGTCGTGACGATCGACGAGCGGCTCCCCGAGGCGCTGCTGAGCAACTCCCCGGAGATCAGCTCCCGGCTGGTGGGCCAGACGCTCGGCGGCCTCCTGGCGCTGCCGCAGGACGAGCGCGAGGTGCTGCTGGACACGCTGTCGGCGTTCCTGGCCTCCGACGGCTCACCCACCCGCGCGGCCGACGAGCTGTACTGCCACCGCAACACGGTCATGCACCGGCTGCGGCGGATCGAGCAGGTGACCGGCCGCAAGGTCGCCGACCCGCGCGCCCGCCTGCAGTGGCAGCTCGCGCTGCTGGGCGCGCAGCACGGCCGGCCGGCCCAGCGGTCGGCCTGACCACCTACTGGAGGTAGCTCTCCACCTGCGGCTCGGGGCGGGGCTGCGCCTCGTCGGGGTCCTCGTCGTACTGGCGCTTGGCCCGCCGCTGCCGCAGCAGGTCCCACAGCTGGTCCAGGTCGGCCTCGAGCTTGCTCATGCGGGCGCGGGTCTCGTCGGTGTGCTCCGCGCTGTCGCGCAGCGCGTGCTCCTCGTCGACCAGCGAGTGGATGCGGCTGAGGATGTCGGTCTCGTCCATGCCCGGGTGCCTGCCCCTCCACAGCAGTACGAAACGGTCAGCCGGGCACCCAGCCCTCGAGGAACGCCGCCAGCCGCCCGGTGATCGCGCCCCCCGCGCGGCCCAGGGCCAGGAGCGCGGCCCGCTCGAGCGGCACCCGTACCGGCCGGCGGCCGGCCTGCCGGGTGGCGACGGCGTGCCCCGCGGCCACCAGCTCCGGCCACGGGCGGTCCAGCTCGGCCCTCACCCGGGCCAGCGCCGCGGCCGTGGGACCGGCGTTGCCCTCGACCATGGCGGTGACGAACGCCGGGTCGCTGCCGATGACACGGGTGCCGGAGCCGAAGCTGCCGGCGGCCAGCGCGAGGGCCAGCGGACCGGCGTCCGCCGCGGCGGTCGCCAGCGCGGCGGCGAGCAGGTGCGGCACATGGCTGATCGCGGCGACGGCGTCGTCGTGCTCGGCGGCGGTCACCGGCACGACCTCCGCGCCGACGGCGAGCGCCACCTCGGCGACCCGGAGCCAGCGCGGCAGCTCGGTGTCCGGTTCCAGGCACAGCGCCCAGCGGGCGCCGGTGAACAGGCCCGGGTCCACGGCGGTGTGGCCGGAGCGCTCGGTGCCGCACATCGGGTGGCCGCCCACGAAACGGTGCCCCAGCGACGGCGTGAGCGCCTGCAGCACGGGAGCCTTGACCGAGCCGAGGTCGGTGACGGTCGCGTCGGGGTCGAGCGACAGCCCGTCGAGCGCCGTCGCCATGGCCGGGAGCGGGACGGCGAGGACGACGACGCCGGACAGCTCCCGGCTGATCGCGACGCCGCGGGCCGCGGCGGCCTCACGGGCGGCGGGGGCGACGTCCCAGCCCGACACGGGACGGCCCGCGGCGGCCAGAGCGGCGGCCAGCGAGCCGCCGAGCTGGCCCAGCCCCACCACCCCCACCGGCGGGACCGGCATCGTGGGCACCGGGAAGGAGGGGGCATCGGCCATGATCAGAGGCTATGACCCCCAGGTCGTTCCTCCTCACGCCGCAACTCGCCGAGTACGTCCGCGCCTCCTCCGACCCCCTCGACGAGGTGATGGCCGACCTCGTCCGCGAGACCGCGGAGCTGGCCGCCCGGGGCGAGGTGTCCGCCACGATGCAGATCGCGCCCGAGCAGGGCGTGCTCATGCGGCTGCTCACCACCGCGCTCGGTGCCCGGACGGCGATCGAGATCGGCACGTTCACCGGCTTCTCCGCGCTCTGCATCGCCGGCGGGCTGCCGGCGGACGGCTCGCTGCTCTGCCTCGACCGCGACGAGCAGGTGACGGCGGTGGCCCGCCGGTACTGGGCGCGCGCCGGGCTGGCCGACCGGATCGAACTCCGGCTCGGCGACGCGCTGCCCTCGCTGCGCTCGCTGCCGGCCGAACCGACCTTCGACCTCGCCTTCGTCGACGCCGACAAGGCCGGCTACGCCGCCTACGTCGCGGAGCTGCACCCGCGGCTGCATCCGAACGGTGTCGTCCTGCTGGACAACACGCTGCGCGACGGCCGGGTGCTCGACCCGCGGGACGACGACGACCGTGCGCTCGCCGAGCTGAACGCCGCCCTGGCCGCGGACCCGCGCTGGGAGACCGCGCTGCTGCCGCTGGCCGACGGCCTGACCCTGCTGCGCAAGCGATGAGCACGGTCGACGGCGCGCCCGCCGTGCCGGGCAACTACGCGGTGCGGGTGTCCCACGCCGGGGGCCGCTGGCAGGTCGAGCTGCTGGCCGGGGACGCCGGGGACGAGCTGCCGGTGCTCGAGCGGGCGCTGGGGGAGTTCGACGCCGCCGTCTGGCCGCCGCCGTTCGTGGTGGTCGTCGACTCGCGGCTGTACTTCGTCGTCCTGCGGCACGGGCCCGGTGGCATGGTGCGGGCGCTGATCTCCGACGCGACCATGCTCGAATGGGTGCTCGCCGCCGAGGTGGTGGAGCGGTACGGGATCGGCGTCGACACCGACGGCGCCTTCGACGACGACGAGAGCGGCTGGCCGGGCGGGGATCTGGAGATCTTCGCCGACGACGGCCTGCCCGCCGAGGAGCTGAGGACGATCGTGACTGCGGATGACCTGTGGGCCGAGGAGATGGTGGAGCGGATCGCCGCCCGGCTCGGGTTCGCCGACGAGCTCACCGCGGCGGTGACGCCGTGACCGGCACGGTCTCGGCGGTGATCTTCGACCTCGGTGGGGTGATCACCGAGAGCCCGATGACCGCCTTCGCCGCCTACGAGCGCGAGGCCGGCCTGCCCGACGGGCTGATCCGGCAGCTCAACTCCACCGATCCCGACACCAACGCGTGGGCGCGGTTCGAGCGCAACGAGCTGGACGTCGCCGGGTTCTCGGCCGCCTTCGAGGCCGAGGCCGCGGCGCTGGGGCACCGGCTGGACGCCAGCCGGGTGCTCGCCGCGCTCAAGGGCGAGGTGCGTCCGGCGATGGTGGCCACGATCCGCCGGCTGCGCGAGGCCGGGCTGCCGCTGGGGATGCTGTCGAACAACGTCTCCCCGATGGAGCGCGGCGGCCGGATGGACGAGATCCTCGACCTGTTCGACGCGATCGTGGAGTCGTCGATCGAGGGCGTGCGCAAGCCCGAGCCGGAGATCTACCGCCGGGCCCTGGACCGGCTCTCCGAGGCGGTCGGCCGCCGGATCGAGGCGACCGACTGCGCCTACCTCGACGACCTCGGCATCAACTGCAAGCCGGCCCGGGCGCTGGGGTTCTCGACGATTAAGGTCGTCGACCCCGCTGTCGCGATCGCCGAGCTGTCGGCGCTGGTCGGCTTCCCGCTGGACGACGCCGCTTGACCCGGAGCCTGCACTCCGGACAGTCGGCCTCTGCCCACACCGGCGGGGCAGAGGCCGACTGTGCGCAGGAGCAGCCGTGAACCTCGACCTCGACGCGGCGATGGGCCGGGCGCTGGACCTGGCCGCCGCGGCGCAGGAGTGGGGCGACACCCCGATCGGCGCCGTCGTGCTGGGCCCCGACGGCGCCGTGCTGGCCGAGGCGGCCAACGAGCGGGAGAAGACCGGTGACCCGACCGCGCACGCGGAGGTGCTGGCCCTGCGGGCGGCTGCGCGGGTGCACGGGGACGGCTGGCGGCTGACCGGCTGCACGCTGGTCGTCACCCTCGAGCCGTGCACGATGTGCGCCGGCGCGAGCGTGCTGTCCCGGGTCGACCGGGTGGTCTACGGCGCGGACGACCCCAAGGCCGGGGCGGCGGGGTCGCTCTGGGACGTCGTCCGCGACCGGCGGCTCAACCACCGGCCGGAGGTCACCGCGGGGGTCCGGGCCGAGGAGTCCGCCACGCTGCTACGTGCGTTCTTCCGGGCGCAGAGGGGCCTGTAGTCTCTTCGGCGGTGGCGTGTCCGAGCGGCCGAAGGAGCACGCCTCGAAAGCGTGTGAGGTTCATAGCCTCCGTGGGTTCAAATCCCACCGCCACCGCAGTCCGACGGCGGCGTCTCCTCGCGGAGACGCCGCCGTCGTGCATCCGGCCCCATGGGTGTCCGGCTCAGTCGAGCGGGAAGTCGCTGTCCAGGATCAGCTGGTCGCCCCGGACCACGAAGGTGAACCGGTGCGGCCCGCTCTCACGCCTCCCGTCGGTGTACCGGTACTCCAGGGTCGCCGTCGCCGTGGTCTGCCCGTCCGCGGCCTGGAGGTCGGCGACGCGCACGTCGTCGAACTGCTGCCAGTAGGCGATGTAGTCGTCGCGGCTGATGTTGGCCCGCAGCGTCGGCCCGGTCAGCTCCCACGCCTGAGCGGGGTCGTCGAGCACCAGCCGGTGGTAGTCGCGGAGGAAGTCGCGCACGTTGCGCTCGGCGAGCGGGTCGTCGGTACCGCCGTCGTCGGGGGTCGGCGTGGGCGTCGGCGTGGGGGCGGGCGCGGGCTCCTGGCTCGGCTCGGCTTCGTCGGTGGGCTCCTCGGCTGCGGCGCCCTCGGTCTGCTGATCCTCCGACGCCGGGGCCTCGGAGGAGGGCGATGCGGACGCGTCCGCCTCCGTGCCGGCGCCCCCTGGGTCGTCCCGCCCGAGTGCCCAGAACCCGATCAGCGCCGCCACGGCGGCGAGGGTGAGCGCCACCGCCAGCCAGACCGCCTTCCGCCGCCGCGCGGGCGGCCGGGCGGCGGGTACCACCCGCGGCCGGTCGGCAGCGGCGGGAGTCGGGGAGGCAGCCGGCGCGGGCTCGGCAGCGGGGGCGGCCGGGGGAGGAGTGGCGTGCACCGGTGGCGGCGGCCGGTCGAACCGGGGTGCGTCGCCCGAGGCTGCGGCGCCGGCTGCACGGGCCGCGGCGGGGAACACCTCGGTGCGCGGTCGCCCACCGGCCGGGCGCAGGTCGGTACGGGCCAGCAGCACCGTCGTGGTGTCCCCGCTCCGCCCGGCGGCGAGCCTGGCCAGCTCGTCCCGGACCTGGGCCATCGTGGGCCGCTCGGCCGGGTCGCCGGCGAGCATCCGCATCAGCGGCGCGGTGAGGGAGCCGGCCCGCTCCGGCGGCCGGATCGAGCCACCGGCCACCTTGTGCAGCATCGCCAGGGCGTTGTCCTCCATGCCGAAGGGCGGCTGGCCCTCCAGGCAGGTGTAGAGCGTGGCGCCGAGCGAGAAGACGTCGCTGGCCTCGCCCATCTCGTAGCCCTGGGCGACCTCCGGGGCGAGGAACGCCGGCGTCCCGGTGATCTGGCCGGTCGTGGTCAGGGTGACGTCGCCGTGGGCGTGCGAGATGCCGAAGTCGGTGATCTTGACCAGGCCCTCGATCCGCTCGCCCTGCCCGATCAGGATGTTGGCCGGCTTGACGTCGCGGTGCACGATCCCCGCCGCGTGCGTGGCGGCCAGCGCATCGGCCACCTGCGCACCGATCTGCGCCACCTGGTCCACCCGCAGCAGCCCGTCGGCGCTGACCACCTCGGCCAGGCTGCGGGAGGGGAGGTACTCCATCACCAGCCAGGGGACCTCGCCCTCCTGGGCGACGTCGTAGACCGAGATCGCGTGCGGGTGGCTCAGCCGCGCCGCGATCCGGCCCTCCCGCAGCGCGCGCTGCCGCTGCTGCTCGGCCAGTACCTGGTCGCTCTCGGAGACCAGCACCTGCTTGACCGCGACCTGCCGGCCGAGCAGCTCGTCGCGGGCCAGCCAGACCGCGCCCATGCCGCCACCGCCGATCTGCGACTGCAGCCGGTACCGCCCGGCGACGAGGCGTCCGGGCGCGGTGAGGGGAGTGGACATCGGGGAGTCGGGAGGCGGACCGGGACGGTCAGGCGTCCGTGGGGTCCCCGTACCGGCGCACGTACTCCTCGCGGGCACCCTCGGGGAGTGCGTCGAAGAGCTCGCCGAGCTCGGTGTGCACCGACGGGTCCAGGTCGTCGAAGATCTGCGTCCACGTGGGCGGCTCGTCGTAGCTGCGGGTCACGAGCAGCTCCCAGGCCTGCGACTGGCGGTCCCGCTTGCTGCGGTCGGCCACGAAGTCCGAGAGGTAGGAGTCCTTGGCCGCCGCCTTCTCCGCGGCGGTCGCGCCCTCCGGCAGGGACCCCGCGTCGCCGCCCTTGAGGACGCCGACGATCGCCTCGACCACGTCCGGTCGCACCTGGGTGTCCTCGCTCATGCCTGCCTCCTCCTCCGATCGCCCCCGGGGAGCGTTCCCCGGGGCCACTGGTCCGCCATCCGTGCGGGCATGCCCGCAGGTCGGGACACTCAACCACCACCACGCTCACGAAGGGCGTAGTGCCAGGTCGCGTGCCCTAGCCTGTCGCCGGCCGCCTGACGGGCCGGCCATCTCGGTGCCGGCTCCCGCGGCTCCACGCGGAGGCAGGGCATGGGCGAGATCAGGACCACCACGACACGGGCCGCACGACCGGGCAAGGCGGTGAGCCGCCGCACCCGCATGGCGACGCCGGCGACCGGCGCCCCGGTGCACCGGGCGCCGCGCCCGACGCCGACCCCGACCGTCGGCCAGCGGCTGCGCTACCGGTTCGACAACGCCCTCGCCCGCGGCGCCGGCGTCGTCATCGGCTGGCTGGCGCTGCTCACCCTGGCGATCTTCGTCGTCGCCGGGCTGGCGTTCTGGGCCTTCGGGCTCGACGGCGTCAACGGCGAGGGCCCGGTGCCCAACCCGGCCGAGGGCATCTGGCAGGCCATGCTGCGCGTCGTCGACGCCGGCACCTTCGCCGGGGACAGCAGCTGGCCGATGCGGTTGCTCTCCTTCGCCGTCACCCTCGCCGGCATCTTCATCGCCGGCAGCCTCATCGGCCTGATCGCCAACGCCGTGGACCAGCGGATCGAGGGCCTGCGCAAGGGCCGCAGCGACGTCCTGGAGTCCGGGCACACCGTCGTCCTCGGCTGGTCCCCGCGGATCGCCGCGATCGTCTCCGAGCTCGTCGTCGCCAACGCCAGCGAGAAGCACGCCGCCGTCGTCGTCCTGGGCGTCGAGGACAAGACCGTCATGGAGGACGCGCTGTCGGCCGCGGTCGGCGACACCGGCACCACGCGGCTGGTCTGCCGCTCCGGCTCGCCGGCCAAGGTCGCCGACCTCGAGATGGTCAACCTGCTCGGCGCCCGCTCGGTGATCGTCATGAGCGCCGGCAACGGGGACGCCGACGCGATCCGCGCCGTGCTCGCGATCAAGACGCTCGACCCCGACTTCACCGGCCCGCGCGTGGTCGCCGAGATCTCCGACCCCACCTACTCCGACAGCCTGGCCGCGCTCACCGACGGCCGCGTGGTCACGGTGAACTCCGACCACGTGATCGCCGAGATCACCGCGCAGTCGTGCCGGCAGAGCGGCCTGTCGCAGGTGCTGCGCGACCTCCTCGACTTCGACGGCGACGAGATCTACTTCGCCCCGTTCGGCGAGCTCACCGGCGGCACCTACGCCGAGGCGCTGACCGCCTTCGACACCTCCGCCGTGCTGGGCCTGGCCCGCGCCGACGGCAGCGTCCTGGTCAACCCGCCGGCGACGACGGTCCTCGAGGACGGCGACCAGGTCATCGCCGTCGCGGAGGACGACTCCACCTTCCGCTGCACCGGTGCCCGCTCCTGGCCGGTGCCCGTACCCGCCATGCCCCAGGACGAGGTGCAGCGACCCAAGCGGCTGCTGATCGTCGGCTGGAGCCTGCTCGGGGCGAAGGTCGTGCGGGAGTTCGACCAGTTCGCGGTGCCGGGCACGGTCGTCGACGTCGTCGTCGACCCGTCGCTGGTCGACCCGGGCGACGTCCGCATCGAGGGGCTGCAGCACACCGACGTCCGCGTGCACCCGACCAGCGCCGGCCCCGAGGAGCTCGCCGCGCTGGTCCGGGACGAGGCCTACGACCAGGGCATCGTGCTCAGCTACCGCGACGCGGTCGAGGCCGCCGACGGCGACGCCCGCACGCTGCTCACCCTGCTCGCGCTGCGGCGGGCCTGGCCGGCCGGCGGCGACCGGGCCGTCCGGATCGTGGCCGAGGTGCTCGAGCGCGACGACGTCGAGCTGGTCCGGGCCGGCGGCGTGGACGACTGGATCGTCAGCGACGAGGTGACCAGCCTGATGCTGGCGCAGCTCTCGGAGCGGACCGAGCTGGCGCAGGTCTTCGTCGAGCTGTTCGACCCCGAGGGCGCGCGGCTGAGCTTCGGACCGGCGCAGCGCTACGTGGGCGGCGAGCCGGTGCCGTTCGGTGCGGTCGTGGCGGCCGGCGCGGCCCGGGGGCAGTCGGTGCTCGGCTACCGCGTCGGGGCGACCGGCGCGGTGCGGCTCAACCCGGGGAAGACCGAGGTCGTGAGCCTCGCCGCGGCCGACTCGGTGCTCGTCGTCGAGAGCCGTGCCCGGGTCGCCGGGGGCGCCCGGTAGCATCGGTCCTGCAGTTGGAGGATTCGCCTAGTGGCCTATGGCGCTCGCTTGGAAAGCGGGTTGGGATAAAACCCTCGGGAGTTCGAATCTCCCATCCTCCGCAGCACCGGGCCCGCCCCGTCCTCCCGGACGAGGCGGGCCCGTTCGCGTGCGGGGTACCGGGGCCGCCCCGCCGCGGTGCTCTACAGTGGGAGCCGACCCCTCGTGTGGCGTCACCCTGTGAACCTCCCCAGGGCCGGAAGGCAGCAAGGATGAGCGGGCTCTGGCGGGTGCGCGGGGGGTCCCTTTCTTTCCCGGGACTCCCCGGGGATCGTGACCCGTCTCACAGCTCCCTGCCAGGTTCGTGCGCTTCGATGCATGAACCGTCAAGCAGGGAGTGGCCATGCGCGGACGCATCTGGTGGATCGTCGGGGGCGGCCTCGCGCTGCTCGTCCTCGCCCTCGTGGCCGGCCCGCTGGTCTACGCCGCCCTGGAGGACGACGCCCCACCGGCGCGGTCGGTGCAGGCGCAGCCCGAGGGGGCCCCGCTCTCCGCGGAGACCGACGGCACCTGGACCGTCGCACCCGGGTCCAGCGCCGGGTACCGCGTCGACGAGGTGCTCAACGGCGCCGACGTCACCGTCGCCGGGACGACCGAGCAGGTGAGCGGATCGGTCGTGGTCGAGGGTGGGTCGCTGACCTCGGCGGAGCTGACCGTCGACATGGCGAGCGTGGCCACCGGCAACGAGCGCCGGGACAGCTACTTCCGGGACAACGTCATGGACGTCGGGCAGTATCCGACCGCGACGTTCGTCGTCACGGGGCCGGTGCCGCTGCCGGAGCTCACCGGCACGCCCGTTCCCGTCCCGGTCACCGGCGAGCTGACGGTCAAGGGGACGACGCGGGAGGTGCAGGCGGAGCTGTCCGTCGTCCGCACTCCGGACGGGGTGGACGCCTCGGGATCGGTCCCGATGACGTTCGCCGACCACGGCGTCGACCCGCCGAACCTCGGCTTCGTCCGCGTCGAGGACGCCGGCGCGGTGGAGTTCCTGGTGCACCTGACGCGCTGAGGCCGACGGCTGCCCGGGAACGTGACCGGAGCGTCGGACGGGCAACGTAACCTCGCCCCGTGGCCCTGGCTCTGTACCGGAAGTACCGACCGGCGACCTTCGCCGAGGTGGTCGGGCAGGAGCACGTCACCGGGCCGCTGATGAACGCGGTCGACGGCGGCCGGATCAACCACGCCTACCTCTTCAGCGGCCCGCGCGGCTGCGGCAAGACGTCCTCGGCGCGGATCCTGGCCCGCTCGCTCAACTGCGAGCAGGGCCCGACGTCCACCCCGTGCGGCGTGTGCGGGTCGTGCATCGCCCTGGCGCCCGACGGCCCGGGGTCGCTGGACGTCATGGAGATCGACGCGGCCAGCCACGGTGGCGTCGACGACGCCCGCGACCTGCGCGAGCGCGCGTTCTTCGCGCCGGTCAACAGCCGCTACAAGGTCTACATCGTCGACGAGGCGCACATGGTGACCACGCAGGGCTTCAACGCCCTGCTGAAGGTGGTCGAGGAGCCGCCGGAGTTCCTGGTCTTCGTCTTCGCGACGACGGAGCCGGACAAGGTGCTGCCCACGATCCGGTCGCGCACGCACCACTACCCGTTCCGCCTCGTGCCGCCGACGACGCTGCGCGGGCTGCTGGAGCGGACCTGCGAGGCCGAGGGCGTCACGGTGGAGCCGACGGTCTTCCCGCTCGTCGTGCGCGCCGGTGGCGGATCGGTGCGCGACTCGCTCTCCATCCTCGACCAGCTGCTCGCCGGCGCCGGTCCCGAGGGCGTCACCTACCGCACCGCGGTCGGCCTGCTCGGGGTCACCGACGACGCGCTGCTCGACGAGACCATCGACGCCCTCGCGGCGCACGACGCGGCCGGTGTCTTCCGCGCGGTCGACCGGGTGGTCGAGGCCGGGCACGACCCGCGCCGGTTCGCCACCGACCTGCTCGACCGGCTGCGCGACCTGATCGTGCTGGACGCGGTGCCCGACGCCGGCGGCAACGGCCTGCTCGACTCGCACTCCGACCGGCTGGACCTGATGAGCCAGCAGGCGCAGGCGCTGGGGTCGGCGACGCTGTCGCGGATGGCCGACACGGTGCACGAGGGGCTCACCGAGATGCGGGGGACGACGGCGCCGCGGCTGCTGCTGGAGCTCGTCTGCGCCCGCATGCTGCTGCCCGGCGTCGACGGCTCCGCAGTGGCCACGCTGCAGCGCCTCGAGCGCCTCGAGCGGCGGATGTCGATCGCCGGTGAGCACGCGGGGCGGGTGGGCGGGGGAGCGATCGCCGCAGCCGCACCGCCGGAGCCGGCGCGCGCCGCCGAACCGCGGCCGGCAGCGGTGCGCGAGCCCGCGCGTGCGCCCGAACCCGCCCGTGCGCCCGAACCCGCGCGTGCCCCCGAGCCGGCCCGTGCGGCCGCGCCCGAGCCGGCCGCCGCGCCCGCGCCCGTGCGCGAGCAGCCGGCCGCCGCGGCCACCGGGTACGTCCGTCCCTCGCAGCGCCGGGAGCCCGCCGCGCCGGCCGCGACGCCGGCGCCCGCGGCCCCGGCGGCCGCCTCCGACGACTGGCCGGAGACGGTGCAGCCCGGCTCCGGTGCCCGCGCGACCGCGGCGGCCGGCGCTGCGGCTGCCGCCGCCCGACCCGCGGCCCCGGCAGGGCGGCCGCCCGCCCGCCCGGCGGCCGACGAGCCCGACATCCCGCTGCCGCCCGAGCCCACCGACGACGAGGACTGGCCGCACCCGGCCCAGCCCGAGGCCGTGCGGGCCGCCGCCGCACGGGTGGAGGAGCCCCGCGCCGACGCCGAGCCGCGTCCGGCCGCCGAGTCCTCGCCGGTGCCCCGGGGTGGCGAGCCGACGCCGGTCGTGTCGGCCAACCCCCCGGAGTCCGAGGGGACGCTGAACACCAGCGACGTCCGGCGCGTGTGGCCCGAGCTGCTCAAGGTCGTCCGCGGCCACAAGCGGACGACCGAGGCGCTGCTCAAGAGCGCCCAGGTGCACGACCTCGCGAACGGCGTCCTCACGCTGGCCGCCACCTCGCCGGCGCTGGCCAAGATGCTGGGCGACGACCTGAACAAGGACGTCATCCGCTCCTCGCTGCAGGAGCTGCTCGGCGTCCGCTGGAAGGTGCAGGTCGTCGTCGAGGGCGCCGCGGCACCGGGGCCCGCGGTCAGCAAGGAGGACGCCCGCGAGGCGGCGCACGCGGCGGAGGCCGCCGAGGCGCGCGAGCTCATGGCCGAGCGCGCGGCGGAGGCGTCCCGGCCCGAGAGCGAGCGCGAGCCCGCCGTCGACCCCGAGCAGGCCGCACTGTCGCTGCTGCGCACCCAGCTCGGCGCTCGCCCGATCGACTCCTGACCCCGCCGCCTGCACCACCCGCCCCAGGGGCGTCGAGGAGCCGCTGCGCGTCGTATCCGCGGCCTACTCTCGAACCATGAACCCCTCCGGCATGCCCGACCTGTCGCAGCTCATGCAGCAGGCGCAGCAGATGCAGCAGCAGCTCGTCGCCGCGCAGGAGGAGCTCGCCGGGCGCGAGGTCACCGGCACCGCCGGCGGTGGGCTGGTGTCGGCGACCATGACCGGCGCCGGCGAGCTGACCGCGCTCACCATCGCCCCGGCCGCCGTCGACCCCGACGACCTCGAGACGCTGCAGGACCTCGTCGTCGCCGCCGTCCGCGACGCCAAGCGCGCCGTCGACGAGCTGGCGGCCGACGCCATGGGCCCGCTGGCCGGCGGGCTCGGTGGCCCCGGCGGCGGCCTGGGCCTGCCCGGCTTCTGACCGGCTCCTCTCCACACCGCAGAGATCGAGGAACACCGTGTACGAGGGCGCCGTCCAGGACCTCATCGACGAGCTCGGCCGCCTCCCCGGCGTCGGGCCCAAGAGTGCGCAGCGGATCGCCTTCCACCTGCTGGCCTCGGAGTCCGCCGACGTGAGCCGGCTGGTCGCCGCGCTCAACCGCGTGCAGGCCGAGGTCCGCTTCTGCGTGACCTGCTACAACGTCGCCGAGGCCGAGCAGTGCCGGATCTGCCGCGACCCGCGCCGCTCCGAGGACGTCATCTGCGTCGTCGAGGAGCCCAAGGACGTCGTCGCCATCGAGCGCACCCGGGAGTTCCGCGGCCGCTACCACGTGCTCGGCGGCGCGATCAGCCCGATCGACGGCGTGGGCCCCGACGACCTGCGGGTCAAGGAGCTCATGACCCGGCTGATGAACAGCGGCATCACCGAGCTGATCATCGCCACCGACCCGAACCTCGAGGGCGAGGCGACCGCCGCCTACCTGGCCCGGCTCGTCGGCCCGATGGAGCTGACCGTGAGCCGGCTGGCCAGCGGCCTGCCCGTCGGCGGCGACCTGGAGTACGCCGACGAGGTCACGCTGGGTCGGGCGTTCGAGGGCCGCCGCACCATCACCGCCTGAGAGAGGACCCCGGCGTCCGGACGTCCTGCACCGACGGTCCGGGGACGCGGCAGGGGTGGCGATCTGGTTGAGCGTTCTCTCACATCCGGTCGCGCTCCGTGGCCGGAACGCCGGCGGCGGGGGATGATCGAGCGGTGGTGGGCGGTGGTGTGCTGACGCGTCGGCGCGCCATCGACCTCATGCGCACGGCCAGCCGGCTCTAGTTCCGGACTGTCCGCGCCCGCCGGGGGTACCCCCGGCCCGGCGCCCGTCCCGTGCCGCACCGCCGAGCTCCCGCCGAGGCCCCCGTGATCGAACTGACCGACGTCCGCAAGGTCTTCCCCGCCCGCCGCGGGGCGGCCGAGGTGACCGCAGTCGACGGCGTCTCGCTGTCGGTCGCCGCGGGGGAGTTCGCCGGCGTCGTCGGCCCCAGCGGCTCGGGCAAGAGCACCCTCGCCCGCCTGGTGAACCTGCTCGAACGGCCGACCTCGGGCCGGGTCGTCGTCGACGGCCAGGTGCTCACCGACCTCGACGACGACGGCGTCCGGAAGGCCCGGCGCACCGTCGGCATGGTGTTCCAGCACTTCAACCTGCTGGACTCCCGCACCGCCGCCGGCAACGTCGAGCACCCGCTGGAGCTCGCCGGCATGGGCCGGGCCGAGCGCCGCGCCCGCGTCGCCGACCTGCTGGACCTGGTGGGGCTGGCCGACCGGCACGGCTCCCGCCCGGGCCAGCTCTCCGGCGGCCAGAAGCAGCGCGTGGCCATCGCCCGAGCCCTGGCCGCCCGCCCAAAGGTGCTGCTCTGCGACGAGGCGACCAGCGCGCTCGACCCGGCGAGCACCGCCGGGGTGCTCGACCTGCTGCGTCAGGTCCGCGCCGAGCTGGGCCTGACCGTGCTGCTCATCACCCACGAGATGGCGGTGGTCCGCGCGGTCTGCGACAGCGCCGTGCTGCTCGGCTCCGGTCGGGTCGTCGACGGTGGCCCGCTCGCCGAGGTGCTCACCCGACCGCACTCGCCCCTGGCCGCGCAGCTGCTGCCCGCGCCTTCGGTCACCGACTCCCGCGGAGACCTGGTGCGGATCACCGTCACCGAGTCCGCGCCGGAGGGCCGGGTGCTGCGCACCCTCGCCGGCGAACTGGGGCTGGACGTCGAGATCGTCGGCGGCTCGGTGGAGACCGTGGCCGGCCGGCGGTTCGGCCGGCTGCTGCTGGCCGTGACCGGCGACGACGGCCGGCTGGACCCCGCGCTGCAGCGGCTCCGGGACGGCGGTTCGCTGGTCGAGCGGGCGCGGCCCGGCGACGAGCCGGTGCCGGTCGACCTGACCGAACCGGAACCCGACCCCGCGGGGCAGGCGCCGGCCTTCGCCCGCCTCCTCGACTCCCCGGACGTGCAGCGATGAACGACTGGTCCCGGATCGGTCCGCAGCTGGCGGAGGCCACCTGGGACACCCTCTACATGGTCGGCGTCTCCACGGTGCTCACCGTGCTGATCGGCGTGCCGCTCGGCGTGCTGCTCACCATCACCGCACCCGGCGCGCTCTCCCCGCGGCCGGCGTTCCACCGGGCGCTCGGCCTGGTCGTCAACCTCGGCCGGTCGCTGCCGTTCATCATCCTGCTGGTGCTGGTCGCACCGGTGACCCGCGGCATCGTCGGCACCACGATCGGCTCGACGGCGACGATCGTCCCGCTCACCATCGGCGCCGTCCCGTTCCTCGCCCGGCTGGTGGAGACCAGCCTGCGCGAGGTGAGCCCCGGCAAGGTCGAGGCGACCCTGGCCATGGGCGCGCGCCGGCGGGACGTCGTCCGCACGGTGCTGCTGCCGGAGGCGCTGCCGTCGCTGGTCGCCGGCGTCACCGTCACCGTCGTGGCGCTGATCAGCTACTCCGCGATGGCCGGGGCCATCGGCGGCGGGGGGCTGGGCGACTTCGCCATCCGCTACGGCTACCAGCAGTTCCGCACCGACATCACCCTGACGACCGTCGCGCTGCTGCTGGTGCTCGTGCAGCTCCTGCAGTGGGCCGGCGACCGCTGGGCCCGCCGGCTCGCGCACGTCTGACCTCCCGTACCCCGCACCGCCCACGTCGCAAGGAGATCCACCATGAACCGCCCCCGTAGGTCCGCCCTGGCCGCCGTCGCGACCGCCGCGCTGCTCGGCCTGTCCGCGTGCGGGGGTGACGCCGAGCTGTCCGGGGCCGACGAGCCGCTGCGCGTCGGGGCCTCCCCGGTGCCGCACGCGGAGATCCTGCGGTTCATCGACGAGGAGCTGGCCGAGGACGCGGGCCTCGACCTCGAGATCGTCGAGTTCACCGACTACGTGCAGCCGAACGTGGCCCTCGACGACGGCTCGCTGGACGCGAACTTCTTCCAGACCGTGCCCTACCTGGAGGAGCAGGAGGCCAACGCCGGCTACGACTTCACCGCCCTGGAGCCGGTGCACATCGAGCCGCTGGGCCTGTACTCCTCGACGCTGACCGACGTCGCCGACCTCCCCGACGGCGCGACGGTGGCGATCCCGAACGATCCGACGAACGCAGCCCGCGCACTGCGTCTGCTCGAGAGCAACGACCTGCTCACGCTGGCCGACACCGGGGACAAGGCGCCGACCGCCCTGGACATCGACGAGAACCCGAAGAACCTGGAGATCCAGGAGGTCGAGGCCGCGCAGCTGCCTCGCTCGCTGGTCGACGTCGACGCCGCGGTGATCAACGGCAACTACGCGATCGACGCCGACCTCTCGCCGGCCGAGGACGCGCTGGTGCTCGAGGAGGCCGAGGGCAACCCGAACGCCAACCTGCTCGTCGTCCGCAGCGGTGACGAGGACGACGAGCGCATCCAGCAGCTCGAGGAGCTGCTGCACTCCGACGAGGTCCGCCAGTTCATCGAGGACACCTACGAGGGCGCGGTCCTGCCCGCCTTCTGACCCCCTGCCCACCCCGGCGGCGAGCCCGGGCACGCGGACCTCGAGGGCCGCGTGCCCGGGCCTCGTGCTGCAGTCACGACGTCATAACGGTGTCGGGGCAAGATTCCTTGCGGCGGGAACCCCGTGTTACACCTACTTCATCCACTGACCTGTGGTGGATCCGCGGCGGCGCCTGTCGCGCATGCGCGGACCGCTTTTTGACGAAGACGAGGTATCGGATGATCTCCGGATCGAGCAGCCGTCGGCGCATGGCCGCCACGGCGGGCGTCGCTGTGACGGCTCTCCTGCTGAGCGCGTGCGGTGGCGACGACGGTGACAGCGGCGGCTCCGAGGGCGGCAGCAGCGGCGGCGCCCTGACCATCGGCACGACCGACAAGATCACCTTCCTCGACCCGGCCGGTTCCTACGACAACGGCTCGTTCGCGGTCATGAACCAGATCTTCCCGTTCCTGATGAACACGAACTACGGCAGCCCCGACGTCGAGCCCGACATCGCCGAGTCGGCCGAGTTCACCTCGCCGACGCAGTACACGGTCACCCTCAAGCCGGGCCTGAAGTGGGCCAACGGCAACGACCTGACCAGCTCGGACGTCAAGTTCTCCTTCGACCGGCAGGTGGCGATCGCCGACGAGAACGGCCCGTCGTCGCTGCTGGCCAACCTCGACAGCGTCGAGGCGCCGGACGACACCACGGTCGTGTTCAACCTGTCGAAGCCCGAGGACCAGACCTTCCCGCAAGTCCTGTCCAGCCCGGTCGGCCCGATCGTGGACGAGGACGTCTTCTCGGCCGACGCGATCACCCCGGACCAGGAGATCGTCGACGGCGAGGCCTTCCACGGCCCCTACGTCATCACGAACTACGACCAGAACAACCTGATCTCCTACGAGGCCTACCCGGACTACCAGGGTCTGCTGGGCGCTCCGAAGACCGAGCAGGTCAACGTCAAGTACTACGCCGAGGCCTCGAACCTGAAGCTGGACATCCAGCAGGGCAACATCGACGTCGCGTGGCGCAGCCTGACCGCGACCGACATCGAGGACCTGCGCGGCAACGACGACGTCGAGGTCATCGACGGCCCCGGCGGCGAGATCCGCTACATCACGTTCAACTTCAACACCCAGCCGTTCGGCGCCACCACCCCCGAGGCCGACCCGGTCAAGGCCCAGGCCGTCCGCCAGGCCGCCGCTGACCTGATCGATCGCGAGGAGATCGCCGAGCAGGTCTACAAGGGCACCTACACCCCGCTGTACTCCCACGTCCCCGAGGGCCTGACCGGTGCGGTCGAGCCCCTGCTGGAGAAGTACGGCGACGGCGAGGGCGGCCCCGACGCCGAGGCCGCGAAGGCCCGCCTCGAGGCGGCCGGCGTCACCACCCCGGTCGAGCTGAACCTGCAGTACTCGAACGATCACTACGGCCCGTCCTCGGCCGACGAGTACGCGCTGATCAAGGACCAGCTCGAGGCGGACGGCCTGTTCACGGTCAACCTGCAGACCACCGAGTGGACCCAGTACTCGGAGCAGCGCACCGCGGACGCCTACCCGGCCTACCAGCTGGGCTGGTTCCCGGACTACTCGGACGCCGACAACTACCTGACGCCGTTCTTCCTGACGGAGAACTTCCTCAGCAACCACTACGAGAACCAGCAGGTCAACGACATGATCCTGGCGCAGGTGACCACCCCCGACGAGGCCCAGCGCCAGGGCATGATCGAGCAGATCCAGGACCTCGTCGCGGACGACCTGTCCACGCTGCCCTACCTGCAGGGTTCTCAGGTCGCCGTCGTCGGCTCCGGCGTCGAGGGCGCGGAGGACACGCTCGACGCGTCCTTCAAGTTCCGCTACGGAGCCCTCAGCAAGGGCTGATCCCACCAGCTGGGAGACTGTAGGCACCACGGCCCCGGGTGACCCGCCGCGAGCGGATCACCCGGGGTCTGCCGTGTGAGGGCCCGATGAACGAGTGGGAGAGATGACCACCACCACGACCGAGCTGACCGGGGGAGGCGCCGCTCCCGAGGCCGCGCCCACCGCGGCTCGTCAGCGCCGCAGCGGCGGGCTGGGCAGCTATCTGCTCGTCCGCTTCCTGCTGATCTTCCCGACGATCTTCATCCTGGTGACGACGGTCTTCGTCCTCATGCGCCTGACCGGTGACCCGATCACCGCCGCGCAGGGCGGCCGGCTGCCGGCCGAGGAGCTCGCCCGGCGGGTCGCCGAGGCCGGCTACGACCGGCCGATCCTGGTGCAGTACTGGGAGTACCTGGGCCAGCTGGTCCGGGGCGACTTCGGGACGGCGATCAGCGACGGGCGCGAGATCAGCGACATGCTGACCTCGTTCGGCGCAGCCACCCTGGAGCTGGCGTTCTACGCGCTGGTCGTGGCCTTCGTCGTGGGCATCCCGCTGGGCCGGCTCGCCGCCTACCTGCGCGACCGCTGGCCCGACGCCGTCCTCCGGGTGTTCGCGATCCTCTGCTACGCCACCCCCGTCTTCTTCGCCGGCCTGCTGCTCAAGCTCGTGTTCGCGGTGAACCTCGGCTGGCTGCCCGTCGCCGGCCGGGCGTCCACCGGTGCGGAGATCCAGCTGCAGCAGCAGGACGGCTCCACCGGCATCTACCTGATCGACGCGCTGACTCTCGGCGACGGCGAGGTGATCCAGGACGTGCTGGAGCACGCCGTCCTCCCGGCCGTCGCGCTCGGCCTGCTCACCGCCGGGGTCTTCCTGCGGCTGGTGCGCACCAACGTCATCGGCACGCTGGGCAGCGGCTACGTCGAGGCCGCCCGCTCCCGCGGGGTCAGCGAGCGGCGGCTGCTGCGCAAGCACGCCTACCGGCCGGCGCTGATCCCGATCGTCACGGTCATCGGCCTGCAGATCGCGCTGCTGCTCGGCGGCGCGGTGCTCACCGAGACCACCTTCGAGTGGAAGGGCCTGGGCTTCCAGCTGGTCGAGTACCTGCAGGCCCGCGACTTCGTCGCCGTCCAGGGCATCGTGGTCCTGGCCGCCGTGATCGTGGCGCTCGTCAACTTCGTCGTCGACGTCGTCGCCGCGCTCATCGATCCCCGGGTGAGGTACTGAGATGGCCACCTCCATCACCGCCGTCGACGCCCCGGGCGACCTCCCCGCGGCCGGTCGCCGGCCCCGCGGCTGGCGCGGCCTGCCGGTGATCCGGCAGCTGCGGCAGAGCGTGGGCCTGCAGCGCGGCATGCTCGTCGCCGGTCTGATCCTCACCGGGATCTTCCTGCTGACGGCACTGTTCGCGCCGCTGCTGGCGCCCTACGAGTTCAACCAGCTCCGCGACGCGGCCGGCTCGTTCGGCGCCCAGCAGGCGCCCTCGTCGGAGCACTGGCTCGGCACGACCGTCGGCGGCTACGACGTGCTGTCCCGCGTCATCTGGGGCACACGGACGGCGCTGTACGTCATCGTCGCCGCCGTCCTGATGTCGATCGTGATCGGCGTGCTGCTCGGCCTGGTCGCCGGCTACTTCGGCGGGTGGCTGGACCGCGTGCTGGTCGTCGTCGCCGACGCGATCTACGCCTTCCCGTCGCTGCTGCTGGCGATCGTCGTGGGCATCGTGCTCAACGGCGGTGAGTCCAGCCTCAGGGGCGGCATCATGGCCGCCGCCCTGTCGATCACGGTCATCTTCGTACCGCAGTACCTGAGAGTGGTCCGGGCGGAGACGGTCCGGATCAAGGCCGAGGCCTACGTCGAGTCCGCCCGCGTCATCGGCGCCTCGAACTGGCGGATCATGACGCGGCACGTCTTCCGCAACGCCACGCGGACGCTGCCGCTGATCGTCACGCTCAACGCCTCCGAGGCGATCCTGACGTTGGCCGGGCTCGGCTTCCTCGGCTTCGGCATCGAGCCGACCGCCGCCGCGGAGTGGGGCTACGACCTGCAGAAGGCGCTGTCCGACGTCACCAGCGGCATCTGGTGGACCTCGCTGTTCCCCGGCCTGGCGATCGTGCTCGTCGTCATGGGCCTGACGCTGGTCGGCGAGAGCCTCAACGACCTCGCCGACCCGCGGCTGCGCACCCGGCGGCGCGGCCCGGCCACGCCGGCCGACGTCGCCGAGACCTCGGTGGTGCCGGGCAGCCCCGCTGCGGACTCCTCCGACCTCGACCACGGGAAGGGTTCCCTGTGACCGCCACGCCCGCCCGCGACGTCGTCGGGATCGAGAACCTGTCGGTCACCTTCGCCACCGACGCCGGGGACGTCGACGCCGTCCGCGACGTCTCCCTGACCGTCGGCGCCGGCGAGGTGCTGGCGATCGTGGGGGAGAGCGGCAGCGGGAAGACCGTCACCGCCCGCAGCATCCTCGGGCTGCTGCCCGAGACCGCCCTCACCCGCGGCGCCATCCTGCTCACCAGCAAGGACGGCGACGAGACCCACGACGTCGTCACCCTCTCCCGCCGCGACCTCGGCGACGTGCGCGGCCGGGACGCCGCGATGGTGTTCCAGGAGCCCTCCACCGCGCTCAACCCGGTCTTCCCGGTCGGCTGGCAGATCGCCGAGGGGCTGCGTGCCCACGGCGCCTACAGCAGGAAGGAGGCACGGGCCAAGGCCATCGACGTCCTGCGCCGGGTCGGCATCCCGAACCCGGAGGAGCGGGTCGACCACTACCCGCACCAGTTCTCCGGCGGGCAGAAGCAGCGCATCGTCATCGCCCAGGCGCTGGCACTGGACCCCGGCGTGATCATCGCCGACGAGCCCACGACGGCCCTGGACGTCACCGTGCAGGCCGAGATCCTCGACCTGCTGCGCCGCTGCCGCGACGAGTTCGGCACCGCGATCGTGCTGATCACGCACAACATGGGCGTCGTCGCGGACCTCGCCGACCGGGTCGCGGTCATGTACCAGGGCCGGATCGTCGAGCAAGCCGACGTCCGCACGCTGTTCTCCGCGCCGGTGGACGAGTACACCCGCCAGTTGCTCGGCTCGGTGCCGCGCCTCGGGGAGGGGCGCGCCCGGACGGCCGACCGGGCCACCGCCCGGGCCGCCGGCTGGCAGGAGGCGACGCCGGTGGTGGAGGCCCGCGACCTGCGGATCGTCTACCCGGGCCGGCTGCGCCAGCCCGACTTCGTCGCCGTCGACGGCGTCAGCTTCGCGATCCGCCCCGGCGAGGTGCTCGGGCTGGTCGGCGAGAGCGGCAGCGGCAAGACGACGATCGGCCGGGCCATCGCCGGGCTGACCAGGGTCACCGGCGGCTCGCTCACGGTGCACGGCGCCGAGATGAACGGCATGAAGGAGCGGGCGTTCCGGCCGCTGCGCGAGCGGATCGGGTTCGTCTTCCAGGACCCGGCGTCCAGCTTCAACCCGCTGCTCACCATCGCCGACGCCGTCGCCGAGCCGCTGGTCGTGCACAAGCGGGCGAAGAATCCGCAGGAGGCCCGCGGCCGGGTGGACGAGCTGCTCGAGGCGGTGCAGCTGCCGAAGAGCTTCGGCGACCGCTTCCCGCACGAGCTCTCCGGTGGTCAGCGGCAGCGGGCCAGCCTCGCTCGCGCGCTGGCGCTGGACCCGGAGCTGCTGATCGCCGACGAGCCCACCTCGGCGCTCGACGTGTCGGTGCAGAAGCGGGTGCTCGAGCTGTTCGACGAGCTGCAGCGCGAGCTGGGCTTCGCCTGCCTGTTCATCAGCCACGACCTCGCCGTCGTCGACCTGCTGGCCGACCGCATCGCGGTGCTCTACAAGGGCGAGCTGGTCGAGGAGGGCATCGGCGAGCAGGTGCTCGGGGCGCCGCAGCACCCCTACACGCAGCGCCTGCTGGCCTCGCTGCCCGTGCCGGACCCCGACGAGCAGGCGCGCCGCCGCGCCCAGTGGGACCGCCTGCGCTGACCCCTCACTCCAGGACGACGTCGTCGCCGTCGCGGCGGGCCCGGCGCACCCGCAGCCGGGCCACCGAGCCGAGCAGCCGGACCAGCTGCGTGTAGCCCGGCGTCGGCCCGTGGTAGCCGAGGAAGCCGCGCGGTCCCTCGACCATCTCGCCGGTGCGCACGTCGTAGCGGCTCTGGTGCCAGGGGCAGACCAGGCAGCCGTCGGCGTCCACGGTGCCCTCGGACAGGTCGGCGAGCTGGTGACGGCAGCGGCGCGAGACGGCGAAGAAGCGGTCCTCGCCGTCGGGGCGGGGGCCGCGGTTGCCCACGGCACAGTCGCCCGAGCGGCGGACGGCGCCCGGGGGCAGCTCGGCGGCGGGGATCCGGCCGGCTGCCTGTTTCCGGTCGTGCTGGGCCACGGGTGCTCCTCGGCGGTGGTCGGGATGTCCGGCGCCCCTACCCACAGGCTGGGCGCCGGACCCCTCGTCCCGTCGGTACTGTCGATCACCCGAACCGAATCGCTCAGGAGGTAGCCGTGCGCCGGCTGTTCGTGGTCCTGGGCGCATCCGCCCTGCTCTCCCTCGCCGCGGCCCCCGCGCTGGCCGAGGAGCCCTTCCGGCTGGACGACCAGATCGTCGACGAGGCCGGCGTGCTGGGCGGTGAGTCGGAGATCGAGTCCGCCCTCGACGAGCTGCAGTCCGCGGACGGCACCCAGCTGTTCGTCGTCTTCGTGGACACCTTCGACGGCGTGGACTCCGACGACTGGATGCTGCAGGTCGGCGAGCTCTCCGGGCTCGGCGGCGGGGACGCGATGCTCGCCGTGGCCGTCGACGACGGCATCTACGACTACGTGCTCGCCAACGGCAGCCAGCTGACCTCGGACGAGGTCGACCGGCTCGCCGGGCAGGCCGTGGAGCCGGAGTTCGGGGACGAGAACTGGGAGGCCGGCGTCGTCGCGTTCGCCGACATCCTGCGCACCGGCGAGGCCCCGGGCGAGGGCGGTTCCGGCGGCGGGGACGCGCTGCTGCTGCTGGGCGGGATCGCCGTCGTCGGGGGCGGCGCGTACCTGGTCATGCGCAACCGCCGGAAGAAGGAGCGCGCGGCGCTGCCTCCGGTGGCGCGGATCGAGAAGGTCGACCCCTTCGAGGGCGAGACGACGGAGAAGCTGCAGTTCCGGGCGAGCACCGCGCTGCTGGAGCTGGACGAGGCGATGAAGACCTCGCAGCTGGACCTCGACTACGCCCGCTCGCAGTACGGCGACCAGGCCGTGGCCGGCTTCGACAAGGCCCTGGCCACCTCGCGCGACGAGCTCTCCCGCGCCTTCACGCTGCGCCAGCAACTGGACGACGACGTGCCGGAGGACGAGCCGACGACCCGCCAGATGCTCGGCGAGATGCTGGCGCTGACCCAGGCCGCCGCGGCCCGGCTGGACGAGCAGGCCACGGCGTTCGCGCAGCTGCGCGACCTCGAGAACACCGCACCCCAGGTGCTCGAGGCGCTGGCGCCGCGGATCGCCGAGCTCCGTGCGCGTATCCCGCAGGAGGAGCAGCGGCTGGCCGGACTGACGGGGCGGTTCGCCGACACCGCCCTCGCGCCGGTCCGCGACAACGTGACCGAGGCGCGGGCCCGGCTGACCGCGGCCGAGGCGGAGGTCAACGAGGCGCTGGACGCGCTGGGCGCCGGGCGCACCGGGGAGGCCGTCGGCGACATCCGCGCGGCCGAGGACGCGGTCGCGCAGACCACGACGCTGCTCGACGCCGTCGGACGGCTCGGCGACGACCTGGAGGCCGCCGGGGGCCGCGTCGCCGCTGTCCGCGCCGAGACGGAGAAGGACCTCGCGGAGGCCCGGGCGCTGACGGCGTCGGGTGACCGGAGCGGTCTGCGCCCGCAGATCTCCCGCGCGGAGGCGGCGCTGACCACGGCCGACGGCCTGCTCGGCGGCGAGCGGCCGGACCCGCTGGGTGCGCTGCGCCAGCTCGAGGAGGCCGACATCGCCCTGGAGCAGGCGCTCGCCGTGGCCCGCGACCAGCAGACCCAGGTGCGCCGGGCAGCGGCGGCCCTGGACCAGGCGGTGACGACCGCACGGTCGGAGATCGCCTCGGCCCGCGACTTCATCGCCACCCGACGGGGCGCGGTGGGCGCCGAGGCGCGCACCCGGCTGGCCGAGGCGCAGCGGCACCTCGACGCCGCTGTGGACCGCGGGCGCGACGAGCCGGTGGCGGCGCTGCAGGAGGCGCACCAGGCGACCTCGCTGGCGCGCTCGGCGCTGGAGCGGGCGCAGGACGACGTGCAGGGCTGGGGCGGCGGCTACGGCGGCGGCCCCGGCGGGATCGGGGGCGGCTACGGCGGCGGCTACCGCCGCGGCGGTGTCGACCTCGGCAGCCTGGTGCTCGGCGGGATCCTGGCCGGCGGGCTCAGCGGTGGCGGTGGCCGTGGCGGTGGCTTCGGCGGCGGGGGCGGCTTCGGCGGCGGCGGCGGCTTCGGCGGTGGCGGCGGCGGGGGTGGCGGTTTCGGCGGCGGAGGGTCCGGCGGCGGGCGGTTCTGATCCATCCCGCGTAAGCGCACCGGATTGGTATGGTTTGCTGCAGCCTCGCCGTCCCGACGCCCGTGAGGTCCCGATGCAGTTCCACTGGTTCCTGCCCACCCGCGGCGACGGCCACGACGCCGCCCCCGCGACCACGGTCACGGGCACGGCGGGGACGGCGCTGCGCCGCCCCGCGACGCTGCGGTACCTCGGCGACGTCGCCCGCGCCGCCGAGCAGTCCGGCTTCACCGGGGTGCTCACGCCGGTGGGCGCGGGGTGCCCGGATCCATGGATCGTCTGCTCCGCGCTCGCGGCGCTGACCGACCGGCTGGAGTTCCTGATCGCGCTGCGGCCGGGCTTCGCGCTGCCGACGCTGGTCGCCCAGCAGGCGGCCACCTTCCAGGCGCTCAGCGGGAACCGGCTGCGGATCAACGTGGTCACCGGAGGCGACCCGGTGGAGCAGCGGGCCTACGGGGACTTCCTGGACCACGACGCGCGGTACGCCCGCACCGGCGAGTTCCTCGAGGTGTTCCGGCGCAGCTTCGAGGGGCAGCCGTTCGACTTCGCCGGGGAGCACGTGCAGGTCGAGGGCGCCGGCCTGGCCGCCCCGGCTCCGCTGCCGCCGATCTACCTGGGCGGGGCCTCCGCCCCGGCCGAGGACGTCACCGCGCGACTGGTCGACACCTACCTGACCTGGGGCGAGCCGCCGTCACAGGTGGGCGAGCGGGTGGACCGGGTGCGTGAGAAGGCGGCGGCTGCCGGGCGCGAGGTCCGCTTCGGCATCCGGCTGCACGTGCTGAGCCGGGACACCGCCGAGGAGGCCTGGGGCGTCGCCGACCGGATGCTCGCCGGGATGTCGCCGGAGGCGGTCGCCGCGACGCAGGCGCGCTTCGCCCGCATGGACTCGGTGGGCCAGGCCCGGATGGCCTCGCTGCACGGCGGTGCCGCCACCGGGACGGCCCGGTCGCTCGAGGTGGCACCGAACCTGTGGGCCGGCATCGGCCTGGTCCGCGAGGGCGCCGCCACCGCGCTGGTCGGCAGCCACGAGCAGGTCGCGGAACGGATCGAGGAGTACGCCGCCCTCGGGTTCGACGAGTTCGTCCTCTCCGGCTACCCGCACCTCGAGGAGGCCTGGCGGGTGGGCGAGGAGGTGCTCCCGCTGCTGGGAGCGCGGTCGCTGGCGGCCTGACGACGGCGGGCCCGCATTCTGTCGGACCCCGGTGGCATCGTGACCGTCCTCACATCCCGAGGAGGAGGAACGAGATGCCCACACGAGACACCGCCTGGCCGGCCGGCACCCCCTGCTGGATCGACTACGGCGCAGCCGAACCGGACGCCGCGAAGGCCTTCTACGGCGACCTGCTGGGCTGGACCTGGACCGGCGGCGACCCGGAGTACGGCGGCTACTCGAACGCCGAGAAGGACGGCCGGCAGGTCGCGGGCCTCGGCCCGCTGATGGCCGAGGGTGACCCGCCCTCGTGGACGACGTACTTCGCGACCGAGGACGCCGCGGCGACGGCGGAGCGGATCACGGCGGCGGGCGGCACCGTCGTCGTCGAGCCGATGGAGGTCGGGCCGATAGGGACGATGGTGATCGCCCTGGACCCGCAGGGGCACCCGTTCGGGCTCTGGCAGTCGGGCACGCACACCGGCGTCCAGCGGTTCAACGAGCCGGGGGCGCTCGTGTGGAACGAGGCGGCGGTCGAGGACCCGAAGGCGGCCCAGGGCTTCTACGCGGCGGTGTTCGGGTTCGAGTGGGACCCGATGGAGGGCATGGCGCCCTACGCCACGTTCCGCACCGGCGATCGCCCGCTGGGCGGGCTGGGTGAGGTGTCGCCCGGGCTGCCCAAGGGCTGGACGGTGTGCTTCGGGGTGTCCTCGACCGACGGGGCGGTCGCGACCGTCGAGTCCGGCGGCGGGAAGGTGCTGCACCCGGCCGAGGACACCGAGTTCGGCCGGTTCGCCGTGCTCGAGGACCGCTGGGGCGCGGCCTTCTCGGTCATGGAGGTCGCTCCCGAGGGCTGAGGGTGGTCCCCGGTGCGGGGAGGCCGCTCAGGAGGCGCGGGCCGCTCCGTCGAACAGGCGCGAGCTCTCGGCGGATCCACCGAGCTGGGCGGCCCGGGCCACCTCGGCGTCGTCGAAGTGGACGGCGCCCCGGGGGTCGACCGTGTCCTGGAGTCGCGTCTCGTGGCCCCGGCCCACGATCAGGACGACGTCGCCCGGGCCGGCAGCGGCCACGGCGTGGTGGATCGCCGTCCCGCGGTCGAGGACGGTGCGCACCTCGGACAGCCCGCCGAGCAGCCCCAGGCGCAGGTCGGCGACGATCGCGGCGGGGTCCTCCCCGTGGCTGCCCTCGTTCGTGAGCCACACCGCGTCGGCAGCCCGCGCGGCGGCGCCGAGCCCCTGCCGCTTGTAGCGGTCACGCCGGCCGCGGGCGCCCAGGACGAGGTGCACCCGCCCCTCCGGTGCGGCGAGCCCACGGGCGGTCTCGAGCGCGAGGTCGAGCGCCTTCGGCGTGTGCGCGTAGTCGACGACGACGAGCGGAGCACCGGGGGCGCGCAGGACGGTGTTGCGCCCGCGGGGCGGGGGCGCCGCGGCCAGCCCGGCGGTCACGTCCGGCGCGGGCACGCCGAGCCGCCGGCCCGCGGCCCACGCGGCGGCGATGTTCGTGACGTGCATCCGGCCCACCAGCGCCGTGCGCACGAGGTGCACGCCGTCCGCGTCCGCGATCAGCACCTCGGTGCCGCCGCTGCCGCTGCGCCAGCCGGCCACGCGGACGTCCGCATCCGCGGAGGTGCCCACCCGCGTGACGGGGATGGCCGCCTGATCGGCCAGCCGCCGTCCCCAGGGGTCGTCGACGACCACGACGCCTGCGGCCGCGCGGCCCGGCTCGAAGAGCCGCGCCTTGCTCGCCCAGTAGTGCTCGACGGTGCCGTGGTGGTCGAGGTGGTCCTCCTCGAAGCCGGTGAACACGGCGAGCTCGAACGCCAGGCCGTCCAGCCGGCCCATGTCCAGCGCGATCGACGAGGCCTCGACGACCGCGCTCCGCGCACCCTGGTCGAGCATCCAGCGGAGAGCGGCCTGCAGCTCCGGCGCCTCGGGCGTGGTCAGCGCCGTCTCGCGCAGCCGGCCCCCGAGGCGGGCGCCCAGCGTGGTCACGACCCCGGACCGCTGACCGGCGGCGTCGAGGACGCCGTGGACGAGCGTGCTGGTGGTCGTCTTGCCGTTGCTGCCGGTCACCCCGACGAGGCGCAGCGCGGCCGAGGGATCTCCGGCGAGCAGCGCGCCGACCGGTCCCAGGACGGCACGGACCGAGGGCACGACCAGCTGGGGGAGGCCCACCGGGACGGGATGCTCGACGAGCAGCGCCGCGGCTCCTGCTGCGGCCGCGGCGGCGGCGTAGCGGTGGCCGTCGCTCGTCGCCCCCGGGATGCAGGCGAAGAGGCAGCCGGGCACCACCGTGCGGGAGTCGCCGGTGAGGCCGCGCACCCGGAGACTGTCGTCGCCCGTCCTCGACACGGCGTCGGGCCCGACGCTCCGGGCCCGCTCCTCGACCGCGGACCACACGACCTCCGGGACCGGCACGGCGCCCACGATAAGTTGTGCACGACCGATCGGCAGGTCGACGGATTCCCCGCCGCCGGTGCGGCCGCCCTCCGCGTTTCACCGGATCACCTCCGGGCAGGGGGAGACGGTGCCGGACCTGCTGCCACCCCGGCTCGGCTGCCCGAAGCGCATGGTCGTCGGGCCGTGCGGCGGGGTCCGTGCTGACGGACGCTGCGAGGTGGCCGAGCACGCGTGCGTCTTCCTCGACGGGCCGCTGCCGGCCTGGCCGGAGCACCCGGTCGCGCCGACCGGGTCCAGCGCCCTGCTCGCCGCGGCGGCCGCCGGCCCGGTCGTGCTCACCGACCTCACGACGGCGCCCTTCGACGCCGACTCGGTCCGCCGCGTGGTCGAGGTGCTCGCGCCGGTCTCGGACGCGCTGCTCGCCGGCGAGCATGCCGGCAGGCCGGACTTCCCGCCCACGATGCTGGCCGCCCTCGTGCACGACGCCGGGGGCCGGTTGTGGACCACGCTCGCCTGCCGCGACCGCAACCGGGTCGTCCTCGAGCAGGAGCTGACCGGCCTCGCGGCGCTCGGGGTCGACGGCGTGCTGTGCGTGACCGGTGACGCCCGCGGTCCCGGCGTCGCGGCCGGCGCGACCCAGGTGTTCGACCTCGACGGCCCGCGGCTGGCCGCGCTCGCCGCGGGGATGGGGCTGCCTGTCGCGGTGCCGGAGTCGCCCGAGGCGCCGCCGGTCGCCGCCCGACCCGCCCGGGTCGCGCAGAAGCAGCGGGCCGGCGCCCAGCTCTGCGTGCTCAACCACGCGAGCAGCCCGGCGCGGGTGGCCGAGTTCGTGGCCGGCGCCCGGGCGGCCGGGGCGACGCTGCCGTTCGTCGCCGGGGTCGCCGTCTACACCGACGAGCGCTCGGCGCGGGTGCTGCAGCGCTTCCCCGGGCTGAACCTCGACGACGACCGGGTCGAGCAGGTGCTCGCCGCGCCCGACCCGCGCGCCGCCGGCATCGCCGCGGCCGTCGAGGAGGCGCGGGCGCTGCTCGCCGTCGACGGGGTGGTCGGGGTGAACCTCTCCGGGATGGGCTCGGGGCAGGGCGAGGACGACGGCGCGCGGGTCAAGGCCGCCGTCGCGACGGAGCTGAGAGGACGGCCGTGAGCGAGCTGGCGAGCGAGGCGATGGAGGCGGAGTTCGACACCGTCGCCGGCTGGACCGAGGAGGCCGTGCGCGCGCTCGGGCCCGATCACGCCATCCCGGCGGGGTGCCGGGGGAGCGGCAGCGAGGGTGCGCTGCGCTGGCTGGCCGACCGGCTGGAGCTCCGCCCGGACAGCCGGGTGCTCGACGCCGGCGCGGGTGTCGGCGGGCCCGCCGCCTGGCTGGCGGCCGAGCGGGGGGTCCGGCCGGTCTGCGCGGAGCCGATGGTCGCGGCGGTGCGGGCCTCCCGGCGGTTGTTCGGCCTGCGCTCGGTCGTGGCGATGGGCCAGCAGCTGCCGTTCGCCGACGTCTCCTTCGGCGCAGCGGTCTGCCTCGGCGTCCTGGACACCACCCCGGACAAGGCCGGGGCGCTCGGCGAGCTGCGCCGGGTGCTGGCCGACGGAGCCCGGCTGGGCCTTCTGGTCTTCGTCGCCGACGGGCCGCTCACCTCTCCGGCGCCGGAGGGCAACGAGTTCCCCTCGGAGGCCGAGACGCGCGAACTGCTGGCCGCCGCCGGCTTCGAGGTGCTCGAGACCGCCGAGGCCGACCTCGCCGACAGCCCGGCGGAGTGGACCCGGGCCGCGGAGGCCGTCGACGCCGAGGTGGCCCGTCGGCACGGGAACGAGCCGGCGTTCCGGCAGGCGGAGGAGAACTCGGGCCGGGTCGGCCGGCTGCTCTCCGACGGCGCGCTGCGCCCCTGGCTCGCCGTCGCCATCGCCCGCTGATCCACCGGCAGGACACGCGGGTCCCGGGTTCGTCGCTCCGAAACGCGCGGGACACATCCCCGAACTAGGTTCGCAGCCATGGCGGACCTCTTCGACGGCTACCTCCTGGGGCAGCAGTGGGACGAGATGTTCGGCGCCGTCGGCGATCCCCGCCCGGCCTACGCCGGGCTCTTCGCCTCGCTGCAGCCGATCGACGGCGAGGAGCTCGCCGCCCGGGCCGACCTGCTGAGCCAGACCTACCGCGACGCCGGGGTCACCTTCGCCCACGCCGGTGAGGAGCAGCCCTTCCCGCTCGACATCGTGCCGCGGGTCATCGGGGCCGAGGAGTGGGACGTCATCGAGCGCGGCGTCGCCCAGCGGGTGCTGGCGCTGGAGGCGTTCCTCGCCGACGTCTACGGGGCCGGCCAGGTCTTCGCCGACCGGGTGGTGCCGCGCAGCGTCGTGACGACGAGCGCGCACTTCCACCGCCAGGCGCACGGGCTGGTCCCGCCCAACGGCGTCCGCGTGCACGTCAGCGGCATCGACCTGGTCCGTGACGAGGCCGGCGACTTCCGGGTGCTCGAGGACAACCTGCGCTCGCCGTCGGGCGTCAGCTACGTCATCACCAACCGGGCGGCGATGAGCCAGGTGCTGCCGGAGCTGTTCGCCGACCACCGCATCCAGCCGGTCGACGACTACCCGACCCGGCTGCTGGCCGCGCTCAAGGCGAGCGCGCCGTCGAACGTCGCCGACCCGACCGTCGTCGTCCTCACCCCGGGCGTCTACAACTCCGCCTACTTCGAGCACGCGCTGCTGGCCCGGCAGATGGGCGTCGAGCTGGTCGAGGGCCGCGACCTGGTCTGCGCCGGCAACCAGGTCAGCATGCGGACGACCGACGGTCAGCGCCGGGTCGACGTGATCTACCGCCGGATCGACGACGAGTTCCTCGACCCGGTGCACTTCCGGCCCGACTCGGTGATCGGCTGCGCCGGCGTCCTCAACGCCGCCCGCGCCGGCCGGGTGACGATCGCCAACGCGGTCGGCAACGGCGTCGCCGACGACAAGCTGCTCTTCACCTGGGTGCCCGACCTCGTCCGGTACTACCTGGGGGAGGAGCCGGTGCTGCAGAACGCCGAGACCTACCGGCTCGACGACCGCGACACCGTCGAGTGGGTGCTGGAGTCGCTGGACCAGCTGGTGCTCAAGCCGGTCGACGGCTCCGGCGGCAAGGGCATCGTCATCGGCCCGCGCGCCGACCAGCGGACGCTCGAGGAGCTGGCGGTCAAGGTGCGGGCGACCCCGCGGGACTGGATCGCGCAGAAGCCGATCGGCCTGTCCACCTGCCCGACCCTGGTGGGCGGCCGGATCGCGCCGCGGCACGTGGACCTGCGGCCGTTCGCGATCAACGACGGCGGCAAGGTGTGGGTGCTGCCCGGCGGGCTGACCCGCGTCGCGCTGCCGGAGGGCGAACTGGTCGTCAACTCCAGCCAGGGCGGCGGGTCGAAGGACACCTGGGTGCTCAGCCGGCCGCGGCCGGTCGGGGTCCCGGAGGACGCGGACCCGGCGCGCGACCTGACGACGATCGAGTTCACCGCCGCCGACCTGCCCGAGGACCCGCCGACGCAGGACCCCGGCCCGCCCAACGACAACGCGCTGGCCCAGTCCCAGCAGCAGCAGCAAGGGGCAGACATGGCCGTTTCTGCCCTGGGGGAGGGGACGCCGTGCTGAGCCGCATCGCCGAGTCGCTGTTCTGGATCGGTCGCTACGTGGAGCGCGCCGACGACACGGCCCGGATCCTCGACGTGCACACCCAGCGGCTGGTCGAGGACCCGTGGATCGACGAGCGTCGTGCCTGCGCGAATCTGCTGGCGCTGATGGGCTCGCCGGTCTCGGACGACGAGGCCGACACCGAGCGGGTGCTGGCGGCCCTGGCCTTCGACCGGTCCAGCCCGAGCTCGATCGTCGGCGCGCTGTCGGCCGCCCGCGAGAACGCCCGCGGCGCCCGCGAGGTGCTCAGCGCCGAGATCTGGGAGTCGCTGAACGTCACGCACAACGCGCTCCCGCAGCAGCGCACGATGGCCCGCCGGTACGGCCCGCACTCGCTGTTCCGCTTCGTCCGCGAGCGCTCGGCCATGGTCTTCGGGCTCGCCGACGCCACGATGAGCCGCGACGAGAGCTGGCTGTTCCTCATCCTGGGCCGCTCGCTGGAGCGGGTGGACATGACCTCCCGGATGCTCTCCACCCGCGTGCTGGCCGGGGACGCGGCGCCGTCCTGGACCCTGGTGCTGCGCTCGACCGGCGCCTACGAGCCCTACCTGCGCACCTACCGCGGCGTCGTCGACTCCAGCCGGGCCGCGGAGTTCCTGCTGCTCGACCGGCTCTTCCCGCGGTCGGTGTTCGCCTCCCTCGAGCAGGCCGAGGCGTGCCTGGCCGAGCTGGAGCGGGCGACCGTCCGCGACGCCACGCGGGTCGGCGTCGCCGGGGAGGCGCACCGCATCGTCGGCCGGGCACGCACGATGCTCGAGTTCATGAGCACCCCCGACCTGCTCGCGCAGCTGCCCGCGCGGCTCGAGGAGCTGCAGCGCACCTGCTCGGCGGCGAGCGCCGCGGTCACGCACCGCTTCTTCACCGAGCAGGCCCCGCAGGTGTGGGTGCCGGAGGAGGCAGGGTGACCCAGTTCCAGACCCAGGCGCCGGCGGCGCGCACGCCCGGCTCGCGCTGGCGGCTGCAGATCGTGCACCGCACGCGCTTCTCCTACAACGGGCCGGTCCGCTCCTCCTACAACGAGGCGCGGCTGACGCCGGAGAACAGCCCGCGGCAGACGACGCTGCGCTCCCGGGTGGAGATCGAGCCGGGCGCGACCGCCTACGCCTACCGCGACTACTGGGGCTCGACGGTGACCGCCTTCGACCTGCACACGCCGCACGCGGAGCTCGTCGTCACCGGCACCTCGACCGTCGAGGCCGGCCCCGACCTGGCCGCGCACGACCGGCTGGGCTGGTCGGCGCTGGCCGGCCGGGAGGTGCGCGAGCAGTTCGGCGAGCTCCTCGGCCCCACACCGCTCACCGCCATCGACGACGACGTCGTCGCCGCGGCGCGGGAGGCGGTCGGCGACGCGATCCCGCACGACGCCGGCCCGCTCGTGTGCGACTTCGTGCACGACCACATGGAGTACCTGTCCGGCTCCACGAACGTGAAGACCAACGCCATGCAGGCCTGGACGTCGGGCAAGGGCGTCTGCCAGGACATCACGCACGTCACCGTCGGCATCCTGCGTGCGATGGGGCTGCCGGCCCGCTACGTCTCCGGCTACCTGCACCCGCGGCCCGACGGCGAGATCGGCGACACGGTCACCGGCGAGAGCCACGCCTGGGTCGAGTGGTGGGACGGCGGCTGGAACGGCTTCGACCCCACGAACTCGGTCCCGATCGGCAACCGGCACGTCACCCTCGGCCGCGGCCGGGACTACGGCGACGTCCCGCCGTTCAAGGGGCTGTTCTCCGGCCCGCGCAGCGAGGGGCACGCGGTCACGGTGGAGGTCACCCGCCTGGCGTGACCCGCGACACTCCGCGCACGGTGGAGCCGCTACAGCGTCATGACCTGCCAGGATGCCGCGGGTGCCCCGGCCGGCCGGGCGAGGGCGGAGCGGATGAGGGTCCATGCGTCGTCGGTGGTCGGTCCTGGGTGCGGCGGCGTGCGTGCTGGTGGCAGCGGGGTGCACGAGCGGGTCCGAGGAGGCCGGCGGCGAGCCCGCGGCCGAGGGCGAGGGCTGGACGGTGCTCGTCTACTCGATCGCCGACACCGACCTCGAGCCCTACCTGCTCGCCGACCTGGCCGAGTTCGCCGAGGTCGGCTCGGGTGAGAACCTGCAGGTCGCCGCCATGGTCGACCGCTCCGAGGACTACAGCAGCGACCCCCTGCTCGACCTCGAGGACTGGGTGGGCGCCAAGTACGTCTCCATCGGCCAGGGCAGCGCCGAGGAGCTCGACGACCTCGGGGACGTCGACACCGGCGACCCGGCGCAGCTGGCCGAGTTCGTCGCCCAGGGCATCGCCGACCATCCCGCCGAGCACTACGCGCTGGTCATCAGCGACCACGGCGCCTCGTGGCCCGGCGTCGGCGGGGACGAGGGCTCGGGCTACAGCAGCCTGACCCTGGACGAGATCCGCGGCGGCATCGCCGACGGCCTGGACGAGGCCGGCCTGGACCGGCTGGACCTGCTCGGCTTCGACGCCTGCCTGATGGCCACCTACGAGACGGCCAGCACGATGGCGCCGCTGGCCGACCGGATGATCGCCAGCCAGGAGCTCGAGCCCGGCCACGGCTGGGACTACCGCGCCTTCCAGGTGGCGGCCGACGACCCGGACGTCGACGTCGACACGCTGGGCACCGCGATCATCGACGGCTTCGCCGCCCAGGCGGAGGAGGAGGGCACCAGCGCCGACATCACGCTGTCGATGATCGACCTGAACCGGATGGCCGCCGTGGACGACGCCCTGACCGAGTTCAGCGACGCCCTGAGCGAGCGGGCCGCCGACGTCGCACCCGTCGTCGGCCGGGAGCGCGCCGACGTGCTCTCCTTCGGCCGCGACCCCGACCCGGAGATCGACACCCACATGGCCGACCTCGGCCTGCTCGCCGCGGAGATCGGCGTGGAGGCCCTGGACGTCTCCGACCAGGCCGACGCGCTGATCCGGGCGATCGGCGACGCCGTGACCTACGAGGTGGCCGGCCCCGCCGCGCTGGGCGCGAGCGGTCTGTCGATCTACTTCCCGCCGACCGAGGACCTGCTGAACGCCGACTACGCCTCGGTGGAGAGCGCCCAGGCCTGGGGTGGGTTCCTGTCCAGCTACTTCGAGGCGGGCTCGGAGATCCCGGCCGACCGGCAGCCGGTCTTCGCCGACGGTGGCGGCGCGGAGGTGTTCTTCGACGAGGACGGGCTGAACTTCTTCGCCAGCTTCGAGGCCGCCGCGGCCGACAACGTCGTGTGGTCCTCGATCAGCTATGGCGAGCTCGGCGAGGACGGCTCGACCACGTTCTTCGGCGAGGAGCAGGCCGAGGTCGCCGAGGACGGCTCCGGGGACGTCCTGGGCATCTTCGACCTCACGGTCATGACGATCAGCGACGGGATCGACACCTCCTACGCCTACCTCACCCTGGCCTACGACGACGAGGCCGAGATCGCGACGATCGACGTCCCGCTGGCCTACTACGAGCCGGGCGAGGACGAGGAGTACCGGGACGTCACGCTCACCATCACGTTCGACCCGGAGACCGGGGACGTGCTGAACGAGACCTACTACGGCTACACGGCGGCCGGAACGTACGGCGAGCTCACCGCCGACCCCGAGGGCATCATCGTGCCGAAGCTGCTCGTGGTCGCCGCCGACGGCACGCAGTCGTGGGAGCCGGCCAGCGAGGTCGGCCTGTACGCCGACCTGCCGAACCTGCAGTACGACTTCGAGACGCTGGAGAGCGGCACCCCGCTGCTCGCGCAGCTGACCGTCACCGACTTCGGTGGCAACAGCGACTCGGTGACCGCGGAGGTCCTGGTCCCCTGACGCACGCCGTCCGGCGAGCTGCCGGCCTCACGAGGCCGGCAGCTCCCGGTCGGGGCGGAGGTTGCGGGCCGGGATCCCGACCGCCTCGTCGTCGGGCGTCATCGGTGGCAGGTGCGCCGTGCGGGGCGAGGAGTAGCGCTGGGTCCACGCGGGTGCGGCGGCCGCCCAGGCGTCGCCGAGATCGGTCAGCCGGCCGTCGCTGCGCAGCTCGGCCCAGCCCATCACGATCCGGACGCCGACGGCCATCGCGACCAGTTTCGAGCCGACCCCCCGGCGGCGGTGCGCCGGGGCGACGTAGATCTGGCGGAGGACCCCTGTCGTCGTCGACCAGCGGAGGGCGCCCACCTGGTTGCTCCAGGACAGGCCCGTGCGGGCGAAGACCTTCCGGTCCAGCAGTGCGCCGTCCGGCGCGTCCGTCGTCGAGAAGGCGACGAGGTCGACCTCGTCCTGCCGGCCGTCCTCGGCCGGGGCCACCACCGCCCAGAGCAGCGGGGCCGCCGGCGCCACCGCCGGGGAGACGACGACGGAACGGGGCAGCCGGCCGGCCACCGGCGCGTGCGCCTCGACCTGCCAGCCCTCCGGGTGGCGCGGGGGGCCGGGCAGCTCCACGACGCTGCCGGCGGCGAAGTCGGGCGTCGCGATCCCGACGACCACCCGACCCCGCTCGACGGCGTGCGAGGCGTACCAGATCCCCGGCGCGGCCGGGGCGGTCACCGGGTGCGCCGCCGGGCGGCCGCGACGGTCACGGCGCCACCGACGAGCACCAGGCCCGCACCGAGCGCGAGGACCGGCAGCGGCTCGGCTCCGGTCGACGCCAGCCGGGCGGTGCTGCCCGACGTGGCCGGCGCGGCGACCGGCTCGGCGGCGGGCGCGCTCACGGGTGCGGCGGAGGGGGTCGCCGACGCGGGGGCGGACGCGGTGGCGCCGATCGAGACGGGCAGGAGGACCGGGGCCGAGGTGTCCGCGACGCTGCCGGCGGCCAGCAGCCGCAGCATGATGGGCGCCGTGGAGAACGGCCGGCCGTCGGCCGAGGCGGTCTGCCGGATCTGGTAGTCGCCGGGGAGGTACAGGCCGGGGAAGACCAGCAGCCCGCTCGGGCTCGAGACGGAGCTGACGACCGGCGCGGACGCCGCGGCGATCTGCCTGCCGTCCGCGGCCGACGACGTGGCCGGGCCGGGGGCGCAGGCGCCACCCGGCTGGGTGCACAGCTCGAACGTCGCGCCGGCCACGGCCGCGCCGCCGGCGCCGGTGAGGGTGACGCCGATCGGGCGGTACGCACCCGGCGCCTCGAAGACCATGGGGAGGGGGTTCGGGCCGAAGAGCCAGGAGCCCTGGAGCACCCGGTCGGGCGCCGCGGGCAGGAGCACCTGGCCGGAGTTCGGGGCCCCGGTCAGCTCGATGGTGAAGGCCGTGAAGGGGGCGAGTCGCGCCTCGCCGGCGGAGGTGATGTAGGCGGCGTCACCGGTGAAGTCGCACAGGTTGCCGTTGTCGTCGTCGTCCAGCTCGTCCCAGGTGCACGTGAGCTCGGGAGGCCCGTCCGGGAACAGGTCCACGTCGGAGGTGTCGTTGCCCTCCCACTGCAGGTAGGTCAGCCGCATCGTCGCACCGGTGCGCTCGAGCACGGCGCCGGCGGGGAACGAGCTGTCCTCGGCGAAGACGACGTCGGGCGCGACGGTGGCCTCCGCTCCGATCTTGCCCAGTCCGAAGTTCGGTCCGTCGGTCTCCTCGTCGATCGTCGAGGGCGCCGGCGTGGGGGTCAGCACCTCGCTGCGGACCGTGTCGGCCTCAGGAACGGTCGTCGTCGCCTCGTCCGGGGAGTCGTCCTCGGCCGCCATCGCCGCCGGCGCGGCGATCCCGGCAGCGGCGAGCAGGCCCATGGCTACAGCTGTGGTGCGAACGGCTGATGGCGGGCGGAAGTCCACCGAGATAGCGCGCATGACGTCGTCACTCCTTGTCGTTATCCGCTACCTGGCAGCGGATCCGACGCAGACCTTGCGGTCTGGCGGACGCCGTTACCGATTCCGGGACAGCGCGCCGCCCCGCGAAACGAGAACGTCTGTCGCCCGGAGTGGCGGGCGGGGTCCACGCGCCGCACGAGGCGGGAGATACTGGGTCCGATGAGCGCACCCCTGAACCTGGTCAACCTCGAGCGGGTGCACAAGGCGCACGGCACCACCGTGATCCTCGACGACGTGTCCCTGGGCGTCGCCGCGGGCGAGCGGATCGGCGTCGTGGGCCGCAACGGCGGCGGCAAGTCGACGCTGCTGTCGCTGCTGACCGGCACCGACGAACCGGACTCCGGGCGGGTCACCCGCCGCGGCGACCTCGCCATGGGCGTCCTCGACCAGCTGGGCACCCTCCCCGTGGGGACGACGGTCCGCGACGTCGTGCTGCCGACGAGCATGTTCGCCAACGAGCACGAGTGGGCCGCCGACCCCGCCGTCCGCAGCGTGCTGGCCGGGCTGGAGCTCGACCGGATGGGCCTGGACGCGCCGGTGGCCCCGATGTCCGGTGGCGAGCGTCGCCGGGTGGCACTGGCCGCGCAGCTGATCCGGCCGCTGGACCTGCTGGTGCTCGACGAGCCGACCAACCACCTCGACGTCGAGGGCGTCGCCTGGCTGGCCGAGTACGTCAACCAGCGCGCCGGCGGACTGGTCGTCGTCACCCACGACCGGTGGTTCCTCGACGAGGTCTGCACCACGACGTGGGAGGTCGCCGACGGGTCCGTGCACGCCTACGACGGCGGCTACTCGGCCTACACGCTGGCCCGCGCCGAGCGGGCGCGGATCTCCTCGGTCACCGAGGAGCGCCGGCAGAACCTGGTGCGCAAGGAGCTGGCCTGGCTGCGCCGCGGCCCGCCGGCCCGGACCAGCAAGCCGAAGTTCCGCATCGAGGCCGCGCAGGCGCTGATCGCCGACGAGCCGCCGGCGCGCGACACCATGGCGCTCAAGGGCTTCGCCGCCCGGCGCCTGGGCAAGACGGTCTACGACCTGGAGCACGTCGACTACGCCGTCCCCACCGACGACGGTCCGCGGACGCTGTTCCGCGACCTGACCTGGAACGTCGGCCCCGGCGACCGGATCGGCATCGTCGGCGTCAACGGCGCGGGCAAGACCTCGCTGCTCAAGCTGCTCGTGGGCGAGAACGAGCCGGACGCCGGCACGATCGTCGTCGGCCAGACCGTGGCCCCGGCCTACCTCTCGCAGCACGTCACCGAGCTGCCGCCGAGGGCCCGGGTGCTGGAGGCCGTCCAGGACGTCGCCCGGATCGCGCGGATCGGCAACCAGGAGATCTCCGCCTCCACGCTGGCCGAGCGGTTCGGTTTCGCGGCCAACCGGCAGTGGACGCCGGTCGGTGACCTCTCGGGCGGCGAGCGGCGCCGGCTGCAGCTGCTGCGGTTGCTCATGGCCGAGCCGAACGTGCTGGTGCTCGACGAGCCGACGAACGACCTCGACATCGACACCCTCACCTCGCTGGAGGACCTGCTCGACAGCTTCCCCGGCACGGTGCTGGTGGTCAGCCACGACCGGTACTTCGTGGACCGGGTCTGCGACAAGGTGGTCGCCCTGCTGGGCGACGGCTCGCTGGCCGAGCTGCCCGGCGGCGTGGACGAGTACCTGCGCCGCCGCGCCGCCGGTGGTGCACCGCTGACGACGGCGGCCGGTGGCGGGGCTGCCCGCCCGGTCGGGTCGCCGTCCACCGCCGGTCCGGCGGTCTCCGCCGCCGACGCCCGGGCGGCGAAGAAGGAGGTCGGCCGGCTCGAGCGGCGGATGCTCAAGCTGGACGCCGACGAGAAGAAGCTGCACGAACAGCTGGCCGCCGCCGCGACCGACTACGCGAAGGCCGCCGAGCTGAACGCAAAGCTGCAGGAGCTGCAGGCGGAGAAGACCGAGGTCGAGGAGGCCTGGCTGGCCGCCTCCGAGCTCGCCGACGGGTGACGGGCCTCCCCGGCGGGTGCTCCCACGCACAGTCGGCCTCTGCCCACCAGGTGTGGGCAGAGGCCGACTGTCCGGGGAACAGTGGTGGCGGGGTCAGGCGGTGGCGGCCTCGGCCCGGGAGCGCTGGATCATCCGCAGCCCGACCGCGAACGCCGGGACCGCGCCGACGAGGGCGTACGCGCCGAACAGCACCGGGCTGAAGGGCGTCGCCATGGAGACGACCAGGGCGGCGACGCACGGCACGACCAGCCACCAGCTGATCACGCCCGCCCGCGCCAGCCCCGAGTAGCCGATGACCGGGCCGAGGAGCCCCAGCAGCGTGAGCGCGCCGGCGACGGCGACCCCCACGGAGCCGTTCACGGTCTGGAACAGCGCCACGGCGGCCGCCTGGTCGAGCTCGCTCCCGATGGCGCCGGTCCAGTAGTCGTACATCACCATGCCGGTGACGGTCACCAGACCGATCGCCGAGAGCAGGGCGCCCACGATCGTCGTGGCGCCGCCGCGGCGGCCGCGGACGAGGGCAGGCGCGGCCAGCCAGGCCAGGGCGAGGGCCATGTTCCCGTAGTGCAGCAGCATGGCCGACAGCGTGGTGCGGCCCTCGTCGCGGGCGAGCGAGGCGATGTAGTCGGCGTCGGACATCGAGTCGGCCGGCGGCGAGGCGGCCATGCCCGCGACGTAGAGCAGCGAGCCGCCGATCAGCGCCGCGCCGGCGATCGGCAGCAGGCGGGATCCGGCCGAGCGCGCCGGGCGCTCGGCGATGGTCGAGGGGGACGGGGTCATCAGGTCGGTCGTCATGGCCGAGAAAGCTAGGGACGGCGGGGGGTGCCGGGCGTCCGCCGGAACGCACCGACCTGGGTCCGCCGCGCGGGGGAACGGATCGGCCGCCGGTTCGGCCGCGAGAGGGATGTGCGCGGGTCCGCACGGCCAATAGCGTGCTGGTCGTGCCCCGCTGGTCCGACTCCGCCCGCCGGCTGTCCTGGCCGGGCGTCGGCGCCCTGCTGGGCGCGCTGTCGCTGGCGGAATGGCTGATCGAGGGCCTGGAGAACAGCCTGGCGCTGGCCGCACCCGGGCTGCTGGTGGCCGCGCTGCTCGCCGTCTGCCCGCGGTGGCCGGCCGCGACCGCCGTCCTCGGCGCGAGCAGCGTCCTGGTGAACCTGCTCGGCGGTGCGCCCGGACCCGGTGGCGCCCAGTTCGTCGGCATGGGGCTGCTCGTCGGGCACGCCGTCGCGGTCCTCCCGCGGCGCCGCGCCACGGGCGCCGCGGCGGCGGCCGTCGTCGCGGCCACCGTGCTCGGCTCGATCCTCGCGCCGAACCCCTGGGAGTCGATCTTCTACGTCCTGGTCCTCGGCGCGGCCGCCGCGGTCGGCGCGCTGGTGGCGCAGTCCCGCCGACGGGCGGCCGAGCTGCAGGTGCTCGCCGCCCGCCTGGCGGCCCAGCAGGAGGCGGTCGCGGCCGCCGCCGTCGTCGCGGAGCGCTCGCGGATCGCCCGCGAGGTGCACGACTCGGTCGCCCACTCGGTGAGCGTCATGGTGCTGCAGATGGGTGGCCTGCGACGACTGCTCCCCGACCAGCCGCAGGCCCAGGAGGTGCTGCTCGGCCTGGAGCGGCTGGGCCGGGAGGCGGTCGACGAGATGCGCCGGGTGGTCGGCATCCTGCGCGACGAGGGCGGCGCGGGAGCCGGAGCCGACCCGGCGCCGCAGCCCTCGCTGTCCCGGCTCGACGCCGTGCTCGACGACCTGCGCGCCGGGGGCATGCCGATCGAGCTGGTCGTCAGCGGCGAACCGGTCGAGCTGCCCTCGCTGGTCGACGTGAGCGCCGTGCGGGTGGTCCAGGAGGCGCTCTCCAACGTGGTGCGGCATGCCGGGGCCGCGGCCACCCGCGTCGAGGTCCAGTGGGGACGCGGTCAGGTGGTCGTCTCCGTGCGCGACGACGGCCGGCCGCGGGTCCCGGCGACAGCTCCCGGCGGCAGCTCGAGGGGTGGGCACGGCCAGCTGCACATGCGCGAGCGGGTGGCCGTCGCCGGCGGCGGTCTCGAGGTGGGGCCGGTCCGGGGTGGCGGTTACCGCGTCCGGGCGACCTTCCCGGTGCCCGCGACGGTGAGCGCATGACCATCCGCGTCGTCCTCGTGGACGACCAGGCGATGGTCCGCACCGGCCTGCGCATGGTGCTCGCCGCGGAGGGCGACATCGAGGTCGTGGGGGAGGCCGCCGACGGCGCGACCGGCGTCCGCGTGGTCACCGAGCTGCGGCCCGACGTCGTCCTGCTGGACGTGCGCATGCCCGGTACGGACGGGCTCGAGGCCGCCCGGCAGATCCTCGCCGCCGACCTGCCCACCCGCGTCGTCGTCCTGACCACCTTCGACGAGGACGAGTACGTGGCCGCCGCCCTCCGTGCGGGGGTGAGCGGCTTCCTGCTCAAGGTGGCGCCGCCCGAGGACCTGGTCGGCGCCGTCCGGACCGTGGCTGCGGGGCAGGGGCTGCTCGACCCCGCGGTCACCCTGCGCGTCATCGAGCGCTACGCCGCGGCCCCGGCGCCCGATCCGGCCCGGGCCGCCGCGCTCGCCGGGCTGACCGACCGGGAGACCGACGTCCTGGCGCTGGTGGCCGCCGGGCACTCCAACGCCGAGATCGCCGCCCGGCTGTACCTGGGCGAGGCGACGGTGAAGACCCACGTGAGCCGGATCCTGCTCAAGCTCGGCCTGCGCGACCGGGTGCAGGCGGTGGCGTTCGCCTACGAGAGCGGGCTGGTCACACCCGGCGGTCGCTGAGCCCTGCCGGGTAACCTGGGAGGCACCGCCGGTGTCCCCCCGACGTCTGTGGTCCCCCGAGCCCCTCGAGACTCCCGGAGACCCGTGCTCGCACTGCTGCTCCTCCACCTGGTCGCCGCGACGGTTGCGCCGTTGCTCGTGCGCTGGTGGGGCCGGCAGGCGTTCCTCGCCCTCGCGCTCGTCCCGGCGGCGGGCTTCGCCTGGACCATGGCGCAGCTCGGCACGGTCACCGACGGCGGCGAGGTCCGGGAGACGACGCCGTGGGTGCCGGCGCTGGACCTCGAGATCGCGCTGCGCCTGGACGCGCTCTCCCTGACGCTGGCCGCCCTCGTCACCGGGGTCGGCGCCCTCGTCCTGCTCTACTGCGCGCGGTACTTCGAGCCCGACGACGAGGGGATGGGCCGCTTCGCCGGCACCCTCACCGCCTTCGCGGGCTCCATGCTGGGGCTGGTCCTCGCCGACGACCTGCTCCTGCTGTACGTGTTCTGGGAGCTCACCACCGTCTTTTCCTACCTGCTGATCGGCGGCTCCGGTGCCCGCCTGGCGGCCCGGCGGGCGGCCAGCCAGGCGCTGGTGCTGACCACCGCCGGCGGCCTGGCGATGCTCGTCGGGCTGATCATGATCGGCGAGACCAGCGGCAGCTACCTGCTGTCGGAGGTGGTCGCGAACCCCGGCGACGGGCCGTTCCTGATCGCCGGCACGGTGCTGGTGCTGGTCGGGGCGATCACCAAGTCCGCGATGATCCCGTTCCACTTCTGGCTGCCGGCGGCCATGGAGGCGCCGACGCCGGTCAGCGCCTACCTGCACGCGGCGGCGATGGTGAAGGCCGGCATCTACCTGGTCGCCCGGCTGGCCCCCGGTTTCGCCGACGTGCCCGGGTGGCGGCCGATCGTGCTCGGGCTGGGCCTGGCGACCATGCTCGTCGGCGGCTACCGGGCGATCCGGCAGAACGACCTGAAGCTGCTGCTGGCCTTCGGCACCGTCAGCCAGCTGGGCTTCCTCATGGTGCTGGTGGGCGCCGGCAGCCGGGAGATGGCCGCCGCCGGGCTGGCGATGGTCGTCGCGCACGCCCTCTTCAAGTCCACCCTGTTCCTCGGCGTCGGCGTGATCGACCACGCCACCGGCACCCGCGACCTGCGGGTCCTGTCCGGCCTCGGCCGCCGGCTGCCGGTGCTGGCCGTCGTCGCGGGCCTCGCCGGCGCCTCGATGGCCGGTGTGCCGCCGCTGCTCGGGTTCGTGGGCAAGGAGGCGGCGTTCACCGCGCTGCTGGACGGCGGGCTGCCCGACCGCACCGCTGCCCTGCTCGAGCTGGCGGGCCTGGTGCTCGGCTCGGTGATCACCGCCGCCTACACGTTCCGCTTCCTGTGGGGCGCGTTCGCCCGCAAGCCCGGCTGCGCCGACACCGAGCTCGTGCACCCCCCGAGCCCGCTCTTCCTCGCCGCCCCGGCGCTGCTGGCGCTGGCGAGCCTCGTCCTCGGCCCGGCCAGCCCGCTGCTCGAGCCGCTGGCCGCCGCCTACGCCGAGGACCTCCCGCTGATCGCTCCAGAGGCCGAGAAGCTGGCGATCTGGCACGGCCTGCAGCCGGCGCTCGCGCTCTCCGCGGTGACCCTGCTCGGCGGCTGGGCCGTCTTCGCCCTGCGTGCACCGATCAGCCGGTTCCAGCGGCGGGCGGCCGTGGGCGCCTCGGCCGACGAGGGCTACTGGAACGTCATGCAGGGCCTCGACCGGCTCTCCGTGCTGGTCACCGGGACGACGCAGCGCGGCTCGCTGCCCGCCTACCTGGGCACGATCCTGGTCGTCGTCCTCGCGCTGCCGGGCTCCGTGCTGATCTTCCGGGCACCCTGGCCGGGGGAGTGGCGCGCCTGGGACACCCCGGTCCAGGCACTGGTCGGCGCCGTCGTGCTCATCGCCGCCGTCCTCGCGCTCCGCATCCGGCAGCGGCTGTCGGCCGTGCTCGTCGTGGGCGTCACCGGCTACGGCCTGGCCGTGCTCTTCGTGCTGCAGGGCGCCCCCGACCTCGCCCTCACCCAGTTCCTCATCGAGACGCTCACCCTGGTCGTCTTCGTCCTGGTGCTGCGCAAGCTGCCCAAGGACATCACCGACCGGCACCGGCCCCGCGAGCGCGCCGTGCGTGGCGTCATCGCCGTCGCCGTCGGGCTGCTCATGGGTTGCGTGGGGGCCGTGGCGCTCAGCTCGCGGACCGCCACCCCGGTCTCCGTGGACTACCCGGAGGAGGCCTACCGCTTCGGCGGTGGGCAGAACATCGTCAACGTGACCCTGGTCGACATCCGGGCCTGGGACACCTTGCTCGAGATCTCCGTGCTGGTCGTCGCGGCGACCGGCGTCGCGAGCCTGGTCTTCCTGCGCCGGCGGTCCGGCGGGGTCGAGCGGATCGACCCGGTGCAGCTGGCCCGGCGCACCGACAACCTCCGCCGCGCACCCCGCGGGCAGTGGCTGGCCGCCTCGGCCGCCCTGGCCCCCGAACGTCGGTCGGTGGTGCTCGAGGTCATCACCCGGATCCTGTTCCACACCGTCGTCGTCTTCTCGGTGTACCTGCTGTTCAGCGGGCACAACGAGCCCGGTGGCGGCTTCGCCGGTGGCCTGGTCGCCGGGCTCGCGCTGGTCCTCCGCTACCTCGCGGGCGGCCGCTACGAGCTGGGCGAGGCCGCCCCCGTCGACCCCGGCCTGCTGCTGGGCATCGGGCTGCTCTTCTCCGGCGGCACCGGCGTCGTCGGGTTGATGCTCGGCGCCGAGGTGCTGCAGACGGCGATCCTGGAGACGACGCTGCCGGTGCTGGGCGACGTGAAGCTGGTGACCTCGCTGTTCTTCGACATCGGCGTCTACCTGGTGGTGATCGGCCTGGTGCTCGACATCCTGCGCAGCCTGGGCGCCGAGCTGGACCGGCAGGTGGACGAGAACGACCCGATCGACGCCGCTCCCGACGAGGTGATCGTCCGATGACGCCCACCGTCGTCCTGCCGGTGATCATCGGCGGGCTCTACGCCGCCGGGGTCTACCTGCTGCTGGACCGCAGCCTGACCCGGGTGCTGCTCGGCGTCCTGCTGCTGGGCAACGCCACGAACCTGCTGCTGCTGTCCTCCGGCGGCCCGAACGGCCGCGCGCCGATCCTCGGCTACGCAGAACCCGAGGAGATGACCGACCCGATGCCCCAGGCGCTGATCCTCACCGCCATCGTCATCACCTTCGGGATCTCGGCGTTCCTGCTGGCGATCATCTACCGGTCCTGGCGTCTGGTCCGGCAGGAGGTCGTCGGCGTGGACGAGGAGGACCGGCGGGTGGCCCGCCGCTCGCGGCGGACCGATGCCGACGAGATCGACCCCGACGAGCTGGCGCCCGAGGACCGGCCCGCCGGGCACGCGGACAGCCTCCAGTCCGACGCGCAGGTCGAGGCGCTGCTGGCGCAGCGGCTCCCGGGCGTCCCGTCCGACGACGTCGACCTGCCGCTGGGCGACGGGGGGAACCGATGATCAGCGTCCTGACGCCGCTGCCGGTCCTGCTGCCGCTGCTGGGCGCCGCGGCGGCCCTGCTGGTCGGCGGCCGGCACCCGGGCGTGCAGCGGGCGCTGAGCATCCTGGTGCTCACCGCGGTGCTCACCGTCTCGGTGGTGCTGCTCGTCATCGCCGACTCCGACGGCGCCGCGTCGGTCTCGGTGGGCGGGTGGCCGGTCCCGCTGGGCATCGTGCTCGTCGTCGACCGGTTGTCGGCGCTGATGCTGGTGGTCGCGGCCACCGTCGCGCTCGGCGTGCTCGTGTTCGCGGTCGGCCAGGGCTCCGCCGACGGCGACGAGGAGACGCCGTTGTCGATCTTCCACCCGACCTTCCTGGTGCTGATCGCGGGCGTGGCCAACGCGTTCCTGGCCGGGGACCTGTTCAACCTCTACGTCGGTTTCGAGATCCTGCTGACCGCGAGCTACGTGCTGCTGACCCTCGGCGGCTCGGCGCCCCGGATCCGTGCGGGCATCACCTACATCGTGGTCAGCCTGCTGTCCTCGCTGCTCTTCCTGGCGGCGATCGCGCTCGTGTACGCGGCGACGGGGACGGTCAACATGGCCCAGCTGGCCGTCCGCCTGCAGGAGCTGCCCGACGGGACCCAGCTGCTGCTGCAGTCGATGCTGCTCATCGCGTTCGCCATCAAGGCCGCGGTCTTCCCGCTCTCGGCCTGGCTCCCCGACAGCTACCCGACAGCCCCGGCCCCGGTCACCGCGGTGTTCGCCGGCCTGCTGACCAAGGTCGGCGTCTACGCGATCATCCGCACCCAGACGCTGCTGTTCCCCGGTGGCGCGTTCGACGACGTCCTCCTGTGGGCGGCGCTGGCCACGATGCTGATCGGCATCCTGGGCGCGGTCGCCCAGACCGACATCCGGCGGATCCTCTCCTTCACGCTGGTCAGCCACATCGGTTACATGGTCTTCGGCATCGCCCTGGCCTCGACCGCCGGTCTGGCCGGGGCGATCTTCTACGTCGTCCACCACATCGCCATCCAGACCACGCTGTTCCTCGTCGCCGGCCTGGTGGAGCGGCAGGGCGGGTCGACGTCGGTGGACCGTCTGGGCGGGCTGGCGGCGGCGTCCCCGCTGCTCGCCGTCCTCTACTTCGTGCCGGCGATGAACCTGGCCGGCATCCCACCGTTCTCGGGGTTCATCGGCAAGGTCGGCCTGCTCGAGGCGGGCGTCGACGACGGCGGCTGGCTTCCGGTCGCCGTCGTCGTCGGCGGTGCGGTGACCAGCCTGCTCACGCTCGTGGCGATCTCCCGCGTCTGGAACCGGGCGTTCTGGCGGCCTCCGGCGCAGTCGCCGGCCCGGGAGACCGCGGAAGCGGCGGCCGCCGATGCCGGGCCCGAGCTGCAGCCTGCCGCCGTCGCCGCGGACGCCCCCGGCGCGGCGGACACCGACGACGCGGCGGGCGGTTCGACGGCGGGTGGCGGCCGGCAGGCCGCACGCCGCGCGGCGTGGCAGCGGCACACCGCGGTCGCCACCGACTCCGCGCCCGCCACCGGTGACCGGGCCGGCGGGCGGAGCCGGGAGCGGCCGCTGCACCCGCTGCCCCGGGTGATGGTGGGCGCTACGGCCGCGATGGTGGTGGTGACCGTCGGCCTGACCGTCGTCGCCGGTCCGCTGTACGGGGTGGCCGAGCGCGCCGCGGAGGACCTGCGCGACCGGACGCCGTACATCACCGCGGTGTTCGGGTCGGAGGAGCCGCAGTGACCGTCGACCCGGGTGGCGAGGGGCTGGTCCACCAGTTGCGGCACCAGGTGCCGCTCATGGTGTGGCTGGTCCTCGTCTGGAACCTGCTGTGGGGCACCTGGTCGTGGGCGAACCTGATCAGCGGGGTCGTCGTCGCCCTCGCCGTCACGGTGCTGCTCCCGCTGCCGCCGGTCGTCGGGGGCGCCCGGGTGCACCCCTGGGGGCTGCTGGTCTTCCTCGGCTACTTCCTCGCCGACCTGGTGCGCTCCGCGGCGCTCGTCGCCTGGCAGACCATCCGGCCCGGCGGCATCCACCACAGCGCGATCATCCGCGTGCAGATGCGCACCGACTCCGACCTGCTGCTGACCATCGTGGCCGAGTCGCTGACCCTGGTGCCCGGGTCGCTGGTCATCGACATGGACCGCGAGCACCGGACGCTCTCGCTGCACATCCTGCACGTGCGCGACCTCGCCGACGTCGAGTCGCGCCGGGCCGCGGTGCTGGCCGAGGAGGAGCGGGTGGTGCGGGCCTTCGGGTCGCCGGACGAGATCGCCGCGCTGGCGCACCCGCCCGGCGAGGCGCCGGTCGGAACGGGGAGGAGGACGCCGTGACCGCCGTGTACTGGGCCGCCTACGTCATGCTCGGTGGCGGCGCGCTGCTCACTCTCGTGCGGCTGGCGCGCGGGCCGTCGCTGCTGGACCGGGTGGTCGCCACCGACGTCCTGCTGGTGATCATCTCGGCCGGGCTGGCGGTGTACGCGGCCCTCGCGCGGGACCCCACGGTGGTCCCGGTGCTGGTCGTGGTGTCGCTGCTGGCGTTCGTGGGCTCGGTGTCCGTGGCCCGCTACATCGGCGGCATGCTCATGTCCTCGGCCGGGGACGGACAGGACGTGGGCCTGCCCGAGGCCGCCGAGGAGCAGGCGGCGCGCGCCGCGGAGGGGGAGCAGCGATGAGCGAGGTGGACACCGTCCGCGACCTGATCGCCGTCGTCCTCCTGCTGGCGGGGGCGTTCCTGTGCCTGACCGCGGGGCTGGGGCTGGTGCGCTTCCACGACGTCCTGACCCGGATGCACGCGGGCACCAAGCCGCAGGTGCTGGGCATCCTGCTGATCATGATCGGCGGGGCGATCCGGCTGGAGGGCTGGTCGGCGACCTGGATGCTGCTGCTCGTCGCGGTCTTCCAGATGCTCACCGCGCCGGTGAGCGCGCACATGATCAGCCGCGTCGCCTACCGCCGCCGGCACGTGCGCCGCGACCTGCTGCTGGTCGACGAGCTGCGCACCGGGGAGGCGGCCGACCGGCTCTACCGCGGGGACGAGCCGGCCGACGCACCGCCGGAGGAGCCGGCACGGGCGCTGCTGGAGAGCCGTCGCGACGAGGGGACGCTCCCGCCCGCCTGAGCGGGAGCGTCCCCTCGTCGGGCCTAGCGCTGGGCCCGGTTGACCGCGGAGACGACCGCGCGCAGCGAGGCGGTGACGATGTTGGCGTCGATGCCGACGCCCCAGAGGATCCGGTCGCCGACGGCGCACTCGACGTAGGCGGCGGCGCGGGCGTCGCCGCCGGCGGACAGTGCGTGCTCGGCGTAGTCGAGCACCCGGACGTCGACGTCCACGCCGTGCAGGGCGTCGACGAACGCGGCGATGGGTCCGTTGCCGTGGCCCTCGAGCGTCACGGGGACGCCACTGTCGACCAGGTCCACGACGATCGCGTCCTGCTGGTCGCCGTTGGCGGTGTGCCGGTGACCGGCCAGGCCGAAGCGACCCCACGGGGCGTCCGTGTCGGGCAGGTACTCGCTGGAGAACGCCGACCACATCTGGGCCGCGGTGACCTCGCCGCCCTCGTCGTCGGTGTGCCGCTGGATGACCGCGCTGAACTCGATCTGCAGCCGGCGGGGCAGGTCGAGGTGGTTCTCGGTCTTCATGATGTAGGCGACGCCGCCCTTGCCGGACTGGCTGTTCACCCGGATGACGGCCTCGTAGCTGCGGCCGACGTCCTTGGGGTCGATGGGCAGGTACGGCACGGCCCACGGCATGCGGTCGACGGTCGTGCCCGCGGCGGCTGCGTCGGCCTCGAGGGCCTTGAAGCCCTTGTTGATCGCGTCCTGGTGGGAGCCGGAGAAGGCGGTGTAGACCAGGTCGCCGCCGTACGGGTGGCGCTCGTGGACGCCCAGCTGGTTGCAGTACTCGACGGTGCGGCGGATCTCGTCGATGTCGGACAAGTCGATCTGCGGGTCGATGCCCTGGCTGAACAGGTTCAGGCCCAGGGTGACCAGGTCGACGTTGCCGGTGCGCTCGCCGTTGCCGAACAGGCAGCCCTCGATGCGATCGGCGCCGGCGCGGTAGCCCAGCTCGGCCGCGGCGACGGCGGTGCCCCGGTCGTTGTGCGGGTGCAGGGACAGGATCACCGAGTCGCGCCGGCCCAGGTTGCGGTGCATCCACTCGATCTGGTCGGCGTAGACCGTCGGCTCGGCCATCTCCACCGTCGCCGGCAGGTTCAGGATCGTGGGCCGGTCCGGGGTGGGCTCCCAGACGTCGGTGACGGCGTCGCAGATCTCGACGGCGAAGTCGAGCTCGGTGCCGGTGAAGGACTCGGGGGAGTACTCGAAGCGGATGTCGGTGTCGCCCATCTGCTCGGCGAACTTCCGCACCACCCGCGCCCCGTGGACGGCGATGTCGATGATCCCGGCGCGGTCGGAGTCGAACACGACCCGGCGCTGCAGGGTGCTGGTGGAGTTGTACAGGTGGACGATCGCCTGCTTGGCGCCCTGCAGGGACTCGAAGGTGCGCTCGATCAGCTCGTCACGCGCCTGGGTGAGCACCTGGATGGTGACGTCGTCCGGGACCAGCCCGTCCTCGATGAGCTGGCGGACGAAGTCGAAGTCGGTCTGGCTGGCCGCCGGGAAGCCGACCTCGATCTCCTTGTAGCCCATGCCGACCAGCAGCGCGAACATCCGCCGCTTGCGGTCGGGGGTCATCGGGTCGATCAGGGCCTGGTTGCCGTCGCGCAGGTCGACCGCGCACCAGCGCGGGGCCTGGGTGGTGACCGTGTCCGGCCACGTCCGGTCGGCCAGGACCACGGGGGTGAAGGGGGCGTAGCGGTGGATCGGCATCCGCGAGGGCTGCTGCGGATGGCGGACATGGGGATGGGCGGAACGCGGGTTCGTGCTCACTGGACAGGGCTCCTCTGGCGCGGGCTGGACTCAGCTCCGGTGGGGCGGTCAGCGGCGCCGGGAACGCGCTCGGTCACGGCGGGACACCGCGGCGAGGGGGCCGACCTAGGAGAGGGCCTCGCCGCGGCGGGTAAGCAGGAGGCTGCCGCGCACGGGTCCACGGTAGCAGCGCCTCACCCCACGTCGCAGGAACACGGGCAGTCCTCGACGTGGACGGGCCGCCCGGACCAGTCGTCGAGCTCGTCGCAGCCCGCCGGGCAGGTGCAGCTGAACGACGTGGCCGGAGGCGGCAGCTCGCCGGCCGCGAGCCGCCGTTCCCACTCCTCCTGCCGTCGCTGCCGTGCGGCAGCCTGGCGTGCTGCCCGCAGCTCCTGCGGGGAGTCACCCGGCTGCGGCAGGAGGTGGTCGGCTGGCCGCGCCGCCGCTCGGTTGCCGGCGTCCTCCCACGGCGAGCGTCGGTCGAACGTGTAGTTGGGCTGCCGGAGGCGCGGCCGGTGCTCCCAGCGGGATGCGCGCTCCTCGCTCAGCACGGTGTCCAGGTGAGCGGGGAAGAACCGCCCACCCCGGTCCCGCACGGCGCCGGGATGCATGCCCGGCGCCTCGCCGCCCTTCGCGTCGAGCAGGGCCAGACGGAGTCCGGCCAGAGCGGCGGCCTCGGCGAGCACACGGACGTCGACGTCGCGCGTGCCCGCCTCGATCGCCGCCACGGTCGACTTCGAGAGCCGCAGCCGGGCCGCCAGCTCCCGCTGCGAGAGGTCGGCGATCCGCCGGATGCGGCGCACGAGGCCCGTCACGTCGACGCTGCCGTCGCGCTGGTCCCTGGGCACGCGCCGAGCCTGCCGTGGGAACCCGGCCGGGAGTGGGCGCAGAACACCCTTGTGGACAGTCGGCCTCTGCCCACAGGCGCGGGGCAGAGGCCGAGTGTCCGCGGAAGGGTTGTCGCCCGGCCTTCGGTCTCTGCCCACGAGGACGGGGCAGAGACCGACATCGCGAGCAACAAGGTCTGGGGGAGCCGGGTCCAGGGGTCAGGAACGGGGGCGGGTTCAGAAGCTCTTGCGGAGGCGCAGGCGCAGCGGGCGGCCGTCGGGGTCGACCAGCAACCGGTAGACCGGCGTCGCCCAGAGCCGGGTTCCCCGGGAGAGCCGCTCCGGGCGGTGCGGCCGGAGCCGGCCGGGCGGGCGCGGCCCGTGGCAACCGCCCTCGTGCCACGCGGCCAGCGCGGCCGCGCGGGCCTCGAGCGTGGCGACGAACCGCTCCGGGTCGAGCGCCAGCTCGTCCTCGCTGCCGTCGGGGTCCAGGTCGAGGTGCTCGCGGGCCAGCTCCAGCCGCAGGTCGCGGGCGAAGGTCCGCGCCCCGTCGCCGGTGCCGGCGGGGTCCTGCGGGGCCCGGGGATCGCGCGTGGTGTCGAGCACCGCGGTGGACAGCTCGCTGTCGTGGGTCCAGGAGCGCCGGTTGAAGTTGTCGCTGCCGATGCTGGCCCACACGTCGTCCACGACGCACACCTTCGCGTGCACGTAGACCGGTGTGCCCGCGTGGTTCTCCACGTCGAACACGTGCACGCGCTCCTTGCCGCCCGCGCGCACGCACATGTCGATGGCCTGCCGGCGGCCGACGTACTGCGGCGTCGCGTTGAACGCGCCCTCCTGGTCGGGGATGCGCGGGACCACGACGACGAGGTGCAGCTCGGGGTTGCTCTCCAGGGCGTCGGCGAACAGCTGGGCCACCTCGCCCGACCACATGTACTGGTCTTCGAGGTAGATCAGCCGGCGGGCCCGCTGCACCGCCTTCGAGTAGCCCCGCGCCACGGACCGCTCGCCGTGCGGCGCGAAGTCGTACGGCGGACGGATCGCCGGGTAGGTGCGCAGCGTCTGGACCACGTGCGGGCCGCACTCCGGGGGCGGCGGGAGCTGCGGGGGCAGCGGCGGGGGGTCCAGCCGGGCGCGGCGCAGGCGGTCCCACACCCAGGCCAGCGGGTTCCCCGAGTCGGCGTTGGTCGGGTCCTCCCAGCGCTCCCGGAACACCGTGTCCAGGACGTGCACCGCCGGGCCGCGCAGCTCCAGCTGCACGTCGTGCCACGGCGGCCGCTCCCCGTACGCCTCGGCCATGTCCACCGCCTGCGGATCGCCGTCGTGCGCGGCGTCGTCGCGGCGGCTGTGGCACAGGTCGATGCCTCCGGCGAACGCCACGTCGCGGACCGGGTCGTCCTGGTGCCGCAGCACGACGAACTTCTGGTGGTGGCTGCCGCCGCGGCGCACCCGCTGGTCGAGCACCACCTGGCCGCCGTCCTCCTCGATCTCCCGGTCCAGTGCCCGGTTCTCCGACGCCGAGAACGACATCGCGTCGATGTGGGACCGCCAGACCAGACCGCGTACGCACACCCCGCGGCGCAGCGCCCGCTCGAACAGCTCGGCGACCGTGGGCCCGCCGGGGCGCAGTTCCTCGTCCGGATCGCCGCGCCAGTCGGTGAACCACAGGTGGTCGCCCTCGCCGAGCGCGTCCACCTCCTCGACCAGCCGGTCGAAGTAGGCGACCCCGTGCACGAGGGGCCGGGCGAGGTTCCCCGTCGTCCAGGCGGGCAGCGCCGTCGCAGGGTTGCCGCGCTCCTCGGAGGTCAGCAGCCAGTGCGCCGGGTCGTCCACCGGGTGATCAGATCCGACCGCTCCGACGGATGCAACCGCCGGTGCGGCGGCCGACATCGGTAACCTCTGCAGCCGTGGCCCTCGTCGTCCAGAAGTACGGCGGTTCCTCCGTCGCCTCGCCCACGCACATGTTGCGCGTCGCCGAGCGCATCGTCGCCGCCAAGAAGAACGGCGACGACGTCGTCGTCGTGGTGTCCGCGATGGGCGACACCACCGACGAACTGCTCGACCAGGCCAGTCAGATCACCGACGACCCGCCCGGCCGAGAGCTCGACATGCTGCTCACCGCCGGCGAGCGCATCTCCATGGCGCTGCTGGCCATCGCCATCTCCACGCACGGCTACGAGGCGCGCTCGTTCACCGGCTCGCAGGCCGGTGTCATCACCACCGGCAGCCACGGCAAGGCCCGGATCATCGACGTGACCCCGGGCCGGTTGCGCTCGGCGCTCGACGAGGGCTCGATCGTCATCGTCGCGGGCTTCCAGGGTGTCAGCCAGGACACCAAGGACATCACCACGCTCGGCCGCGGCGGCTCCGACACCACCGCCGTCGCCGTCGCCGCCGCCCTGCGCGCCGACGTCTGCGAGATCTACACCGACGTCGACGGGGTCTTCACCGCCGACCCGCGCATCGTCCCCCACGCCAAGCGGCTCGACACCATCACCTACGAGGAGATGCTCGAGCTCGCCGCGTCCGGGGCCAAGGTGCTCATGCTCCGCTGCGTCGAGTACGCCCGCCGTTACGGCATCCCCGTGCACGTCCGCAGTTCCTACTCACAGCTCCCCGGCACGATCGTGTCCGGCTCGATGGAGGACCTCCCGGTGGAACAGGCGATCATCACGGGCGTCGCGCACGACCGCTCCGAGGGCAAGATCACCGTCTACGGGGTGCCGGACCGGCCGGGCGAGGCCGCCCAGCTCTTCCGCGTCCTCGCCGACGCGGAGATCAACATCGACATGATCGTGCAGAACGTGTCGGCCGAGGCCAGCAAGCTCGCCGACATCTCCTTCACGCTGCCCAAGAGCGACGGCCCGACCGCGCTGGCCGCCCTGGAACGTGTGAAGCACACCGTTGGTTACACCGACGTGAGCTTCGACCAGCACATCGGCAAGGTGTCGCTGGTCGGTGCCGGCATGCGCTCGCACCCGGGCGTCTCCGCCAAGTTCTTCGGCGCCCTGGCCGACGCCGGCGTGAACCTCGAGCTCATCAGCACCTCGGAGATCCGCATCTCCGTGGTCTGCCGCGACACCGACGTCGACATCGCCGTCCGCGCGGTGCACGACGCCTTCGACCTCGGCTCCGACGTCGAGGCCGTCGTCTACGGAGGGACCGGACGATGAGCCCAGCCATGCGCCCCCTGCACATCGGGATCGTCGGCGCGACCGGCCAGGTCGGCGCCGCCATGCGCTCGATCCTCGCCGAGCGCGACCTGCCGATCGCCTCGATCCGCTTCTTCGCCTCCGCGCGCTCCGCCGGCACCACGCTGCCCTGGGGGGACGGCGAGATCACCGTCGAGGACGCCGCCACCGCCGACCCGACCGGGCTCGACGTCGCGCTCTTCTCCGCCGGTGCCACCACGTCGCGCGCGCAGGCCCCCCGCTACGCCGCGGCCGGGGTGACCGTGATCGACAACAGCTCCGCCTTCCGCCGCGACCCGGAGATCCCGCTGGTCTGCAGCGAGGTCAACCCCGGTGACATCGCGAAGGCGCACGGCCGGATCATCGCCAACCCGAACTGCACCACCATGGCCGCGATGCCGGTGCTGAAGCCGCTGCACGACGAGGCCGGCCTGGTCCGCATCGTCGCCAGCACCTATCAGGCCGTCTCGGGCTCGGGCATCGCCGGCGTGCAGGAGCTGCACTCGCAGGCGAAGGCCGTCGTCGACAAGGCCGACGAGCTCGCCTACGACGGCTCCGCGGTCGCGTTCCCCGCGCCGGAGAAGTACGTCGCGCCGATCGCCTTCAACGTGCTGCCGATGGCCGGTTCGGTCGTCGACGACGGCTCGTTCGAGACCGACGAGGAGCAGAAGCTCCGCAACGAGAGCCGCAAGATCCTCGGCATCCCCGACCTGCGGGTCTCGGGCACCTGCGTCCGCGTGCCGGTCTTCACCGGGCACTCGCTGTCGCTGAACGTCGAGTTCGAGCGGCCGCTGAGCGTCGAGCGGGCCACCGAGCTCCTGGCCGGGGCGCCCGGCGTCGAGCTGACCGCCGTCCCCAACCCGCTGCTGGCCGCCGGCCGCGACCCCAGCTACGTGGGCCGCATCCGGCAGGACCCGGGCGTCGACGGGGGCCGCGGCCTGGCGCTGTTCGTGAGCAACGACAACCTCCGCAAGGGGGCGGCGCTCAACACCATCCAGATCGCCGAGCTGATCGCCGCCCAGCGCTGACGGACTTTCTGCACCGAAGGTCCCGGACTTTCGGTGCAGAAAGTCCCCGCGCTACGGCTTCACGTGCTGGAGTGCGAAGGCGAGGGCGACCTCGACCTGGCGGATGGTCTCCTCGATGACCAGCGAGCCGTGGCCGGCGTCGAATCGGTACACCTCGTGCGGCTTGCCGAGCTCCTCGAGGCGGCCCAGGTAGTTGTCGATCTGCCGGATCGGGCAGCGCGGGTCGTTGGCGCCCGCGACCACCAGCACCGGCGCGGCCACCGCGTCGACGTAGGTGATCGGCGAGGAGCGCACGTAGACGTCGCGCACCTCGTCGGGTGACCCGCCGAACAGCGCGCGGTCGTAGGCCCGCAGCCCCTCCATCTCGTCCTCGTACGCGGCCAGGTAGTCCGCCACCGGCACCTCGGCGATGCCGGCCGCCCAGCGCTCGGGCTGCGTGCCGAGCCCGAGCAGGGTGAGGAAGCCGCCCCACGAGCCGCCGGTGATCAGCGCCCGGGCCGGGTCGACGATGCCCTCGGCCACCAGCGCGTCGTAGACCGCGCCGATGTCCTCGAGCTCGGTCAGGCCGGGCCGGCCGGTGAGGGCGTCGCGCCAGGTCGAGCCGTAGCCGGTGGAACCGCGGTAGTTCACGTGGACGACGGCGTACCCGGCGTCCACGTAGGCCGCCCGGCGCGCGCGGTAGGAGTCGTCGTCGGCCGCCTCCGGCCCGCCGTGCACCAGGAACGCGGTCGCGAACGGACCCTCGCCGGCCGGGCGCACCAGCAGCGCGTGCACGTCCCCGCCCGGGCCGGGCACCCAGCGGTCCTCGACCGGGTAGGCGGCCGGCGGCTCCTCGTCGCTCACCGAGAGGACGACGGGGCCGTCCGCGCGGCGGATCACCGGCGGCAGCTCGGCGTTGGACCAGGCCAGCTCCACGGTGCCGTCCGGCCGAGCGGTGGCCCCGCGGACGACGCCGGTCGGGGTGTCCAGCTTCTCCAGGGCACCCGAGGCCAGGTCGTAGCGGTAGAGCTCGGTGCGGGCGGCGTGGTCGTGCCCCACCAGCAGTGCGGTGCCGTCGGGGTACCAGCCGGCCGAGACGTCACCGGGCAGGTCGAGCACGATCTCGGTCTCGGTGTCGGTCGCGACGTCCCAGATGAGCAGCTCCTCGCGCCCGCGCCGCTCGTGGCCGACCAGCAGCCGGGTGTCGCCGCTCAGCGGGGCGAACTCCGAGGCGTGCAGGCCGCGGCCCTCGCCGTCCCACTTCTCCGCGACGACGGCCGGCGCGTCCTCGGTGGTGTCGGCGGTCCGCAGCACGCGCAGCGCCGGGTAGCGCGGGTCGCCGTGCTCGGAGTGCGAGATGACCAGCAGGTCGCCGTCGTGGGTCAGCGCGTCGACCGAGGCCGGGTCGGGGTGCCGGTAGACCACCCGGGGCGCCGCGCCGCGCGGGCAGAGCCACAGCTCGCTGCCGTCGTCGGTCGAGCGACCGATGGCGACCACGTCGTCCCCGATCTCCAGGCCGGCCGGATAGGCCGCCTCGACCTCGGGGACGGCGACGGTGTCCTCGCCGCCGCCGAAGGGCTGGGTCATCCAGACGCCGAATTCGTCGCCGTCGGTGTCGGCGAACCACCAGATGGTCTCGCCGTCGGGGCTGAGCGTGCCGATGAGCGTGCCGTTCGGGCGGTCGGTGACCTGCCGGTGGGTGCCGGTCGAGCGGTCCCAGGCGTACTGCTCGATGACGCCGCTGACATCGGATGCGTAGAGGTTCCGGTGCGGGGCGTCGAAGGCCCAGTCGGGCAGCGAGACCCGCGGCGCGCGGAACCGCGCCTGCCAGCGGGCGGTGACCTCGGGGGGAAGGGCGGGGGAGGCGGTCTGCTCGGACGTCACCCGACCATCTTCCCCCGGGCCGGGAACGACTCAGGGGCCGCCATCGGCGGCCCCTGAGTGCTGGTCGGGGTGACAGGATTTGAACCTGCGGCCTCGTCGTCCCGAACGACGCGCGCTACCAAGCTGCGCCACACCCCGAGGTGCGCTGGTCGAGTCTAGCGCTCCCTCCGCGTGCACCTCCCGGCGGGGGAGCGGCCGATTCAGCCCTCCCGGGCGGTGAGCGTGAGCAGGGTGGCCTCGGGCGGGCAGGCGAACCGGGCCGGGGCGTACGGGCTGGTGCCCAGACCCGCCGAGACGTGCAGCCAGGTGCCGTTCGGCCGGCCCGTCGAGGGCTGCGCCCAGCGGTGCAGCCAGCGCACCCGGGCGCGGTCGATGCCGCAGTTGGTGACCAGCGCGCCGTAGAACGGCACCCGCAGTTGCCCACCGTGGGTGTGGCCGCAGAGCAGCAGGTCGTAGCCGTCGTCGGCGAACCGGTCGAGCACCCGCGGCTCGGGGGAGTGGGCCAGCCCCAGGCGGAGGTCGGCCGCGGGATCGGCCGGGCCGGCGACGACGTCGTACCGGTCGCGCTTGAGGTGGGAGTCGTCGACGCCGGCGAACACGATCCGCCGTCCCCCGACCACGAGCTCGCCGGCGCCGTTGGTGAGGTCGAGCCAACCGCGCTCGCGCATCCCGTCGCGCAGGTCCCGCCACGGCAGCTCGTTGCCGTGCACCCGCTTGTGGCCGGGGAAGAAGTACTTGAACGGGTTCTTCGGCCGCGGCGCGTAGTAGTCGTTGCTGGCCAGCACGAAGGCGCCGGGCCGGTCCATGAGCGGGTCCAGCGCCCGCAGCGTCCCGGGGACGGCGTCGAACCCGGCCAGGTTGTCGCCGGTGTTGATGACCAGGTCCGGCTCCAGGGCGGCCAGCCCGGCGACCCACTCCTGCTTCGACCGCTGGTTCGCGGTCATGTGCAGGTCGGACAGGTGCAGGACGGTCAGCGGCGCCGAGCCCGGCGCCAGGACCGGGACGTCGAAGCGGCGCAGCGTCCAGCGGGTGCGCTCGTAGAGGCTCGCGTAGGCGAGCGTGCCGGCGCCGGTCGCGGCGAGGGCTGCAGGGACGGTGTACCAGCGCACATCGGGAAGCCTACGGGCGCGGTCTCCCCGGACGTCGTGCCAGGCTGGTGCCCGTGTCCGACCTCAAGAACCAGCTGCGCGCCGACCTGACCACCGCCATGAAGGCCCGCGACGAACTGCGCACCGCGACGCTGCGCATGGTGCTGTCCGCGGTGAGCGCCGAGGAGGTCTCCGGCAAGGAGGCCCGCGAGCTCGACGACGACGAGGTGCAGGCGGTGCTGCGCCGCGAGGCGAAGAAGCGCAAGGAGGCCGCCGAGGCGTTCGCGGGCGCCGGCCGCACCGAGCAGGCCGAGCGCGAGCGGGCCGAGGGCGAGGTGCTCGCCGGCTACCTCCCGGCCCAGCTCGAGGACGCCGACCTGACCGCGATCGTCGCCGACGTCATCACCCGCACCGGGGCCAGCGGGATGAAGGACATGGGCAAGGTCATGGGTGCGGCGAACGGCGTCGTCGCCGGCCGGGCCGACGGGGGGCGCGTCGCCGCGGAGGTGCGCCGCCAGCTCGGCTGAGCCGGCGGCGCCCGCCGTCAGTCCTCGTCCTCGAAGGGGAAGCCCGGCCCGAACTCGGGCTGGCCGTTCTGCTGCCTGGGTCCGCCCGGCGCGCCCGGCGCGGGGACGACGGGGACCGGCTGAACCGGGGGCGGGACCGGCTGGATCTGGGGCTGCTGCGGCTGGGGCTGAGGCTCCGGCTGGGGCTCCGGCTCCGGTCGGCCGCCGCTGATCAGGATGGACACCGGCTCGCGGACGAAGGCCGGCTGCCCGATTGCCGGGCTGGTGCCCAGGAAGGTGCCCACCGAAGCGTCGCTCTCGACCCGCGCGACCCGCGTCTGGAGCCCGGCGGCGGCGAGGGCCTGCTCGCACTCCGCCTGCGAGGTGCAGCTCGGCACGGGCACGCTGCGGCCGTTGAGCACCTGCGGGTCGGCCGGGGCGAACGGCACGTTCGGCTGCGCGCTCAGGATCGGCGCGAGGGCGTCGTGCCAGATCGTCGCCGGCTTGTTGCCGCCGTAGCCGCCGACGTCCTGGTTCTCCTTGGGGTTGAGCACCATCACGCTGGCCACGTACTGCGGGGTGTAGCCCACGAAGGCCACGGACCAGTTGTTCTGCGACGTGCCGGTCTTGCCCGCGATGTCGACGCCCGGGACGGCGGCCCGGGTACCGGTGCCCTCCGGGCTCATGACGTCGCCCTTCAGGATGTCGTTCAGCGTGCTGGCCACGCCCGACGGGATGGCCTCCGGCGTGCAGGCGTTGCCCGCCCACACCGGCGTGCCGTCCTCCTTCTCGAGCGGCTGCCCGTTGCGGTCGAGCACCCCGTCGATCGGCGTCGGCGGGCAGGCGGTGCCGTTGGCCGCCATGGTGCCGTAGGCGCTGGCCAGGTCCAGCGGGCTGGTGGCTTCCGGCCCCAGCGTGAAGGAACCCCGGCGCTCGGCGATGATCTGGTCGGCGACCGGGTCCAGGGAGCGCAGCCCCATGGCCTGCGCCATGCGCACCGGCTTCTCCACGCTGCCCAGCTGGTCGAGCAGGGCCACGAAGTAGGTGTTGGACGAGCGGACCAGCGCCCCGCGCATGTCGAGGGTGTTCGGGTAGTTGCCGACGTTGGAGATCGTGTACGGGGCGCCGCGCGTCCCGCCGTTCCTCTTGAACACGGTGGAGGTGTAGGTGTTCGGCGTCGTGATCGTGTGGCTCGCCGGGTAGCCCTCGGCCAGCGCCGCGGCGGCGGTGAAGACCTTGTAGGTCGAGCCGGCACCCTGGCTGGCGCGGGCGTTGAGGATGACCGACTCGCACTCCACGCCCTCGCAGCCGAAGCGCCGGTTGACGCTCATGGCCAGCAGCTTGCCGGTGCCCGGCTCCAGCGCGGTGTACATGCCGGCCAGCGGGTCGCCCATGGGGAGGGTGTTGAGCACCGCCTGGTCGCCCAGGACCTGCATGTCCGGCCGCAGGGAGGTCTGGATGGTGAGCCCGCCGGTGCGCAGCTGCGCGTCGGTGAGGCCGAGCTTCTGGATCAGGTAGTCGACGGCGTAGGCGCAGAAGAACCCGCCGACGGTGGCGTCGACGCAGCCGTTGGCCGGGGCGATCCCGGGCGCGACCGCCACCGGGGTGGGCGCGATCTCGGCGAGCTCGGCCTCGGTGATGTGCCCGAGGTCGAACATCCGCTGCAGCACCTGGTTGCGCCGCTTCTGGGCGTTCTCCGGGTTGTCGATCGGGTCGTCGTAGAACGGGCTCTGCACCAGGCCGGCCAGCATCGCCGCCTGCGGGAGGGTCAGGTCGATGGCGTTGACGCTGAAGTAGCGCTGGGCCGCGGCCTGGATGCCGTAGGCGCCCTTCCCGAAGTACACGATGTTCAGGTACCGGGTGAGGATCTCGTCCTTGTCGTAGGTCTCCTCCAGCGAGAGCGCCAGCCGGGCCTCGCGCAGCTTGCGGGCCGGCGTCTGCTCGGTCGCCGCGTCCCGGCCCTCGGAGGAGTCCGCCGTCTGCAGCAGGGTCTGCTTGACCAGCTGCTGGGTGAGCGTCGAGCCGCCCTCCTGCACCGAACCCGCCGCCAGGTTCTTCACCAGCGCGCGCATCGTGCCCTGCACGTCCAGACCGTTGTGGTCGTAGAAGCGCGAGTCCTCGATGTCGACCAGCGCCTGCTTCATCACGTCGGCGATCTGGTCCGACGCCACCGGCGTCCGGTTCTTGTCGTACAGGTTGGTGATCAGCGAGCCGTCGGCCGCCAGCACCCGGGTCATCCCGGCCGGAGTCGCGTCGGTGAGCTCCACCGGCAGGGCGTCCAGCAGGTTCGCGGAGTTGCGGGCGACCAGCCCGCCACCCCCGACCCACGGCAGCAGGAGGCCCGCCAGCAGGACCCCGGCGACGACGATCGTCAGGGCCAGTTTGGCGAGCACGCGGGACCGGAGGCGGGCGTTCTCGGACATCCCCGTCAATGTACGGCGCGCGGCCCTGCTCCGGCCGGGGTCAGCCGCGGCGCGCGGGGAGGATCCGTGTGCGCGGCGTGCCGGTCGGCGTGTCCTCGTCGGCGCCGGTCAGCGCCGCGGCCATGGTGCGCAGCCCGTCGAGGTCGTGGACGTCGCCGGCGGCAGCCGGCACCGTGCGGACGGCGACCTCCGGATGGGCGCTGGTGAACCGGTCGGCCAGGTGCTGCTCGCGGGCGGCGAGGGTCATCCGCTCGGCGTGCACGCGCAGCGCCGCCGCCGCCAGGGGGGCGTCGGGGCCACCGGCCTCGAGCACCTCCTCCGCCGCGGACTCCGCCCGCGTCGCCGAGAGCGCGGCGGTCGCCGGCGGGTGCGTCCGGTTCACCACCAGCCCGGCCAGCGGCATCGCGTCGGCGGAGAGCCGGTCGACGAAGTAGGAGGCCTCGCGCAGCGCGTCGGGCTCGGGGGAGGCGACGACGACGAACGACGTCCCCGGCCGGCGCAGCAGCTCGTAGGTGGCGGTGGCCCGCTCGCGGAAGCCGCCGAACATCGTGTCCAGCGCGGCGACGAAGGCGGAGATGTCACGCAGCAGCTGGCCGCCGAGGATCTTCGACACGATCCGGCTGAACAGCAGGAAGCCGGCGCTGGCGAACTTGAAGCCGGCCCGGCTCGGGGCCATCAGCAGCCGGATCATCGTGCCGTCGAGGAAGCGGCTCATCCGGTTCGGGGCGTCGAGGAAGTCCAGCGCCGACCGCGACGGCGGGGTGTCGACGATGATCAGGTCCCACTGGTCGCTGGCCCGCAGCTGGCCCAGCTTCTCCATCGCCATGTACTCCTGCGTCCCGGAGAACGACGAGCTCAGGGTCTGGTAGAAGGGGTTGTCCAGGATCGCCTGGGCGCGCTCGGGCGTGGAGTGAGCGGCGACGATGTCGTCGAACGTCCGCTTCATGTCCAGCATCATCGCGTGCAGCTCGCCCGTGGCCGCGCCACCAGGGATGTGGACCCGCCGTGGCTCGTTGTCCAGCTCGGTCAGGCCGAGCGACTGGGCCAGCCGCCGGGCCGGGTCGATGGTGAGGACGACGACGGACCGGCCGGCCTCCGCGGCGGCCAGGGCGAGCGCCGCCGACGTCGTCGTCTTGCCCACGCCGCCGGCGCCGCAGCACACGACGATCCGGGTCTCCCGGTCCTCGATCAGCGCGCCGAGGTCCAGCGCCGGCGCCTGCGGACGGGCCCGGCCGGCCGGAGCGCTCACGCGGCCACGTCCGCGACGAGCAGGTGCTCCTCGAGCCGGCCGGCGAGCTCGAACAGCGAGCCGAGGTCCATGGGGCCGGTCAGCAGCGGCAGCTCGACGGTCGGCTGGCCGAGCGCCTCGACGTCGTCCCGCAGCGCGTCCTGCGCCGTCCACCGGCGGGCGTGCTCCACGGTCTGGGCCGCCAGCGCGTCGGCGATCCCGCTGTCCGCGGGCAGGTGCGCCGCGGCCAGCGCCGGTGCGAGGTCGGCCCCGGTGAGCCCGGCGCCCGCAGCGCGGGCCAGCCCGTCGGGGGGCAGCACCGGTTCGGTGGCCAGGTTCACGATCACCGAGCCGATCGGCAGCCCGGTCTTGCGCAGCTCGTCGATCGCGTCGGCGGTCTCCTGCACGGGCATGTCCTCGAGGATCGTGACCAGGTGGACGGCGGTCTGCGGGGACTTCAGCACCGCCATGACGCCGTCGCTCTGGGTCTTGATCGGGCCCGAGCGGGCCAGCTGGGACATCTCGCCGGTGACCCCGAGGAAGCGGGTGATCCGGCCGGTCGGCGGGGCGTCGACGACGACGGCGTCGTAGACGGGGCGGCCGTCCTTGCGGCGGGTGACCGCCTCCTTGATCTTGCCGGTGATCAGCACGTCACGGAGGCCCGGCGCGATGGCGGTGGCGAAGTCGATGGCGCCCATCTTGCGCAGCGCCCGGCCGGCGCGGCGCAGGTTGTAGAACATGTCGAGGTAGTCCAGCAGCGCCTCCTCGACGTCGATCGCGAGCGCCTTGACCTCGCCGCCGCCGCGGGCGACCGCCACGCGCCGCTCCTCGTAGGGCAGCGGCGCGGTGTCGAACAGCTGGGCGACGCCCTGCCGGCCCTCGGTCTCGACCAGGAGCACCGTCCGCCCGTCGGCGGCCAGCGCGAGGGCGAGCGCCGCGGCCACGGTGGTCTTCCCCGTCCCGCCCTTGCCGGTGACGACGTGCAGGCGCGCGGACGAGGGGGAGGGGCTCACTGCTCCAGCGTAGGAGCACGTCGGCCGCCCGGCCCGGTGCAGCCGGGGACGCACGGTCCGCGACGGCGGTGCGCTGCGCTAGCGTCGCGCGCATGACCGAATCGGCACGCCAGCGCTGGGAGTACGCCACCATCCCGCTGCTCATCCACAACACCAAGGCGATCCTCGACTCGTGGGGCGTGGACGGGTGGGAGCTGGTGACCGTGCTCCCGGGCCCGAGCGGCTCCGACCAGCTCGTCGCGTACCTCAAGCGCCCGGCATGACCGCGCCCGCGGGCGGCTGGCACGCCCGGCTCGCCGAGCTCGGCATCCGGCTGCCGCCCGTGGCCGCGCCGGTCGCCGCCTACGTCCCCGCCATCCGCACCGGCTCGCTGGTGTTCACGTCCGGTCAGCTGCCGTTCGTCGACGGCGGCCTGCGCCGCACCGGCAAGGTCGGCGGCTCGGTGGACGCCGAGGCGGCCGCGGCCGACGCCAAGGTCTGCGCGCTCAACGGCCTGGCCGCGATCGACGACCTGGTCGGCCTGGACGAGGTCGCGCGCATCGTGCGCGTCGTCGGGTACGTGGCCAGCGCCGAGGGCTTCACCGGCCAGCCGCGGGTCATCAACGGGGCCAGCGAGCTGCTGGCCAAGATCTTCGGCGAGGCCGGCCGGCACGCCCGCAGCGCCGTCGGCGTCGCGGAGCTGCCGCTGGGCGCACCCGTCGAGGTCGAGCTCACGGTCGAGCTGCGATGAGCGACGCGATCCGCCACGCGGCCACCGTGCTGATCGTCCGCGACGGCGACCCCGGCCTCGAGGTCTACCTGCTGCGGCGCACCAAGGGCATGCCGTTCGCCGGCGGGATGACCGCCTACCCCGGCGGTGGCGTCGACGAGCGGGACGCCGACACCGAGATCGGCTGGGCCGGCCCGACGCCGGCGGAGTGGGCCGAGGCCTTCGGCTGCGACGAGCGGCTGGCCCGCGAGCTGGTCTGCGCCGCGGTGCGGGAGACGTTCGAGGAGGCCGGCGTGCTGCTGGCCGGTCCCGCCGAGGGCGCGGTCGTGCCGGACGTGTCCGGGGACGACTGGGAGGAGCAGCGCCAGGCGCTGCTCAGCCGCGACCTGTCGCTGACCGAGCTGCTCGCCGGCCGCGGGCTGGTGCTGCGCTCGGACCTGCTGCGCCCCTTCGCGCACTGGATCACCCCGCCGATGGAGTCCCGCCGGTACGACACCAAGTTCTTCGTCGCGGCGCTGCCGGCCGGGCAGGAGGCGCGCGACGTCTCCGGCGAGGCCGACGAGGCGGCGTGGCTCTCTCCGGCCGCCGCGCTGGTCGAGCACCACGCGGGCGGGCGGCCGATGCTGCCCCCGACGTCCCACACGCTGTCCCAGCTGGGCCGGTTCGCCGACGTCGCGGCCGCGCTGGCCGGCTCGCCGCCGGATCCGCTCGAGCCGATCATGCCGGAGTTCGAGCAGACCCCCGAGGGCCGCTTCGCCGTCCTGCCCGACGGCACCCGCGTCGGTCTCGTAGCGCCGACGAAGGCCTGAACCACAGAGGCCCGGAACCGTGACGGTTCCGGGCCTCTGTGGTGCGAGGCGTGTTACCGCGCGCGGCGGCGCAGGCGCTCCTCGTCGAGGACGACGACCGACTTGCCCTGCAGCTGGATCCAGCCGCGGTGCACGAAGTCGGCGAGCGCCTTGTTCACCGTCTCGCGGGAGGCGCCGACCAGCTGGGCCAGCTCCTCCTGCGTGAGGTCGTGCTTCACGCGCAGGCCGTCGCTCTCGCGGTTGCCGAAGCGGTCGGCCATCTGCAGCAGCGCCTTGGCCACGCGGCCGGGGACGTCGGTGAAGATCAGGTCGGCGACGGAGTCGTTCGTGCGGCGCAGGCGGCGGGCCAGCACGCGGAGCAGCTGCTCGCCGATCTCCGGGTGCGCCTCGATCCACGGGCGCAGCACCGACTGTGGCATGCGCGCGAGGCGGACGTCGGTGACCGCGGTCGCCGTCGCCGTCCGCGGGCCGGGGTCGAAGACCGACAGCTCGCCGAACTGGTCGGAGGGGCCCATGACGGCCAGCACGTTCTCGCGGCCGTCGGGGGCGCGACGGGACAGCTTGATCTTGCCCGTCATCACGATGTAGAGGCTGTCGCCGGGCTCGCCCTCGTTGAAGACGACGCGGCCGCGGGGGAGCGTGACGATCTCGAGGCGGCTGAGGACGGGGTCCACCGCGTCTTCCGAGAGCCCCTGGAAGAGCCCCGACTGGGCCAGCACCTCGTCCACTGCACGTCCTTTCCCACTGCTGCTCGACGGGCGCAAAGCTCCCGTGTCCGCGCCGAGTCTAGGGGGCTGTGCGACGGGTCACCCGTTCGGTGGCGCCGACGTCCCCCCTGCGAGCGAGTGCGCCGGCTCACACCGGCCGTCGGAGGGCGGCTCAGACCAGCGGGGGATTGGTGGTGGTGGCGTCGCCCTTGCGGCGCCGGCGCCAGCGGAACAGCGCCCGCCGCAGGCCGGAGTGGGCCAGGGTGTCGACCTCCGCGGCGTTCGCGGTGTCGAGGAACTCGCCGACCTCGCGCGGGGAGGCGGGGCGGCGCAGCGGCTCCTCGACGCGCTCCATGACGAGCAGGAAGGCGATCAGCAGCGGCGGGAAGAGGATGACGCTCAGTGCGACCACGGGAACCTCCTCCGGAGCTGTCCGACGACGCGACGGCGACACGACGACGACGCGACGACGGCCCCCTCGGGGAGGGCGGCCGCCTCCGATGATGACACGGACGGTGCCTGTCAGCCGGGCCGCCTACGCTCGGTCGCGTGTCCGCCCCCGCTCCGTCGCCGGCCTACGTGCGCCCGGTCAAGGTCCGCCGGCCCACCGTGGCCGCCCGCACGGGGGCCTCCCCCTTCGACCCGGGGGAGACGCCGCTGGGCCGTACCCGCCGGGCCCGCCGCATGGCCCGCGAGCTGGCCGTCATCCATCCCGACGCGCACTGCGAGCTGGACTTCACCAACGCCTTCGAGTTGCTGGTGGCCACGGTGCTCTCCGCGCAGACGACGGACCGGACGGTCAACAAGGTCACCCCCACGCTCTTCGCGCGGTACCCCGACGCCGCGGCCCTGGCCGGTGCCGAGCGGGCCGACCTCGAGGAGATCCTCAAGCCGACCGGGTTCTTCCGGGCGAAGGCGAACTCCGCGCTGGGCCTGGCGCAGGCGCTGGTCGAGCGGTTCGACGGCGAGGTGCCCGGCCGGATGGCGGACCTCGTCACCCTGCCGGGGGTCGGGCGCAAGACGGCGAACGTCGTCCTCGGCAACGCGTTCGGCGTGCCGGGCCTGACCGTCGACACCCACTTCGGCCGGCTCGTGCGGCGCTTCGGCTGGACCGAGGAGGAGGACCCGGTCAAGGTCGAGGCGCAGATCGCCGAGCTGATCCCGAAGAAGGAGTGGACCGACTTCTCCCACCGCGTGATCTTCCACGGCCGCCGGGTGTGCCACGCCAAGAAGGCCGCCTGCGGGGCCTGCGGGCTGGCGCAGTGGTGCCCCTCCTACGGCATCGGCCCGGTCGACCCCGAGGCGGCGGCGAAGCTGGTGAAGAGCCCCGCCGCGTCGGACACCGAGTGATGCGCGTCCTGGTGGCGGCCGCGGTGGCGCTGCTCGCCCTCACCGCCTGCACCGCCGACGCCGGACCGGAGGAGAGCGCCGCGCCGACGGAGCCGGCGGCTGTCGAGACGGACCTGCCGCCCTGCCCTGCGGGGTCCGGCGAGCCGGCGGCCGGCGACCTCGTGGTGTCCCTCGACTGCCTCGGTGGGGGCGACCTCGACCTGGCGCAGGCGCCGGGCGTGCCGACGGTCCTCAACCTCTGGGCCAGCTGGTGCGGCCCGTGCCGCGCGGAGCTGCCGCACGTGCAGCAGCTGTCCGAGGTGGCCGGGGAGCAGGTCCGCGTGCTCGGCGTCGACACCCAGGACGGCCTCCCGCAGGGCACCTCCTTCGCCGCCGACGCGGGGCTGACCTTTCCCAGCGCATTCGACGGGGGTGGCGAGCTGGCCGCGGAGCTCGGCCTGCTGGGCCTGCCGCACACGGTGTTCCTGACCGCGGACGGGGCCGTCGTGCACGTGGAGCGGGGCGAGGTCAGCTCCTACGAGGAGCTGCGGAGCCTGGTCGCCGAGCACCTCGGGGTGCAGCTGTGAGCGCCGCCGACCACGTCCGCACCGACGGCCTGCCGGAGTACCTGCGGCGGCTGCTGGACGGGGCGCACGACCTGCCGCTGGCCCACCGGATGCCGGAGGTGACGGCCACCGCCCGGCGGTCGGCCGTGCTGATCCTCTTCGGCGAGGGCCCGGCCGGCCCCGACCTGCTGTTCATCGAGAAGTCCGCGCACCTGCGCAGCCACGCCGGCCAGCCCGCCTTCCCCGGCGGCGGTGTGGAGGCCGCCGACGACTTCCCCGTCGGCACCGCGCTGCGCGAGGCGCACGAGGAGGCCGGGATCCACCCGGAGAGCGTCCGGGTGCTGGCCACGTTGCAGGAGCTGTACCTGCCGCCGTCGGACCGGCTGGTCGTGCCGGTGGTCGGCTGGTGGGACGACCCGCGCGACGTCACCGTCGGCGATCCGCACGAGGTGGCCCGCGTGGCCCGGGTGCCGCTCGCCGACCTCGTCGACCCCGCCAACCGCTACCGGGTGCGACACCCGATGGGGTTCATCGGTCCCGCCTTCGCCGTGGCCGACATGGTCATCTGGGGCTTCACCGCCGGGTTGGTCGACGCGATCCTCGAGGCGGCCGGGCTGACCCGCCCGTGGGACCACACCGACGTGCGGCCCATGGGTGCGCCCCGCCCCAGCCCGTACACCCTGCCGGGCTCCGGGGACGACGACCCAGCCGGCGACGCCGCCGCGCCGACGGTCGCCACTCCCGCGCCGGACGGCCCGCCGACGCGTACGGTTCCGCCCCGATGAGGGGCAGGACGAGGCGGGGGACGGCGGCGCTGTGCGTCGCGGCGGCGATCGCCGCGGGCGTGCTGACCGGGTGCGGCGGCGACGAGGGATCCGACGGCGGGTCCTCCGGTGCGTCGACCGAGGATCTGGGCACGGTGACCATCGCGGACGACGGCGTCCAGGAGGTCACGCTGCAGACCCAGGACGACTACGTCTTCACCCCGGACACCTTCACCGTGGCCCCGGGGAAGGTGCGGCTGACCGTGGTCAACGTCGCCGAGGAGATGACGCACAACCTGAAGTTCGACGACGGCGAGGGCCCCGAGCCCATCGGCGCCGGCATCGACTTCCTGGCGCCCGGGCAGGAGATGACCATCGACTTCGAGGTCTCGGTACCGGGCGACCACCCCTTCGTCTGCACCTTCCACGCCCAGCTCAACCAGGTGGGCACGATGACGGTGAGCCAGGGGAGCTGACCGTGTCGCTCGTGGACGTGGTCCTCATCGTGCTGGCGCTCGCCTTCGCCCTCTCGGGGTTCCGGCAGGGCCTGCTCGTCTCGGCCACCTCGATCGCCGGCTTCCTGGGCGGCGCCGTGCTCGGCGCGCAGCTGTCCGGGCCGGTTGCCGAGCGCATCGACGGCTCCAGTGTCACCCGGGTGTTCGCCGCGCTCGTCGTCGTCCTGGCCGGCGCCCTGCTCGGCCAGATCCTGGCCGGCGCGATCGGCCGGGCGGTGCGCCGCACGGTGACCTGGGAGCCGGCGAAGATGCTGGACTCGGTGGCCGGTGCGGTCGTGTCCGCCGCGGCCGTGCTGCTGGTCGCCTGGATGGTCGCCTCACCGCTGGCCACCTCGCCGTTCCCGCAGGTGGCCGGCCAGGTGCGCCAGTCGGCGCTCGTGCAGGCCGTCGACAGCGCCGTCCCGGCCGGCGTGCGGTCGGTCTACGACAGCCTCCGGGAGGCCATCGACCGGCGCGGGCTGCCCGATGTGCTCGACCCGCTCACCCCGACCGAGGTCCGGGACGTCCCCGCGCCGGACCCGGCGCTCGAGGGCAGCCCGGTGGTCGCCGCGGTGCGCGGCTCGGTCGTGAAGATCACCGGCATCGCGCCCTCCTGCTCGCGGCAGATCGACGGCTCCGGCTTCGTCTACGCACCCGAGCGGGTCATGACCAACGCGCACGTGCTCGCCGGCGTCACCGAGCCCACCGTCGAGGCCGAGGGCGAGGAGTACGAAGCGACGCCGGTGTTCGTGGACGAGGCGGTCGACGTCGCGGTCCTCTACGTGCCCGGGCTGCCACAGGTGCCGCTGGCCTTCACGCCGACCCTGGCCGGCGCCGGCGACGACGCGATCATCATGGGCTACCCGGGGGGCGGCGACTTCTTCGTCGGCGCCGCGCGGATCCGCGACGAGGGCGAGATCAGCGGACCGAACTTCCGCAACAGCGGCACCGTCGACCGCGACGTCTACGCGCTGTTCGGCAGCGTGCGGGCCGGCAACTCCGGCGGGCCGCTCCTCGCCCCCGACGGCAGCGTGCTCGGCGTCGTCTTCGCCTCGGCCATCGACGACCCGAACACCGGCTACGCGCTGACCGGCCCGGAGGTCAACGGGGCGGCGACCGCCGGCAGCGGGACCCGCGCAGCCGTGGGCACCGGCCCCTGCGAGTGAGGACGCTCAGCCCCGGGCCCACTCGGCGATCGCGGCGCTGACGGTGTCGGGGGCCTCCTCCGGCAGGAAGTGGCCCAGGCCCGGGAGCTCGCGCCACTCGTAGGCGCCGGCCACGTACCGGCCCGAGCCGCGGGCGGTGCCGGGCAGCACGCAGGGGTCCAGCGCCCCGTGCAGCTGCAGCGTCGGGGCCGAGATCGGAGCGGACATCCGCCGGGCGTACCGGAGACCGTCCGGGCGCAGCTGGGACCGCCCGGCCCAGCGGAAGTACTCCATCGAGCCGTAGGCGGCCTGGGGGATGCGGGCGGCGGCCCGGTACCGGTCGACGGACCCGGCGAAGTCCGCGGTCCGCGTCCAGTCCGGCCCCGACCAGGTGCGGAGCAGCTCGGCCACCGGGTCGTCGTCGTGACGGGTGAGGCGGCGCTCGGGCAGCCGCGGGAGCTGCGCGCCCAGGAAGTAGCGGAAGGCCCGTCGTTGCGCCGCGTCGGCCATCCCCGCCCGCAGCCGTCGCGGGTGGGCCATCGAGAGGACGACGAGGCGCCGGACGCTGCGCGGGTGCAGCGCGGCCATCGTCCAGCCGACCAGCGCCCCCCAGTCGTGCCCGACGACGACGGCGTCGCGCTCGCCCAGGGCGCGCACCAGCGCGGCGACGTCCGAGGCGGCGGTGGGCAGGTCGTAGCCGCGGGGCGGCTTGTCGCTCGCCCCGTAGCCGCGCAGGTCGGCGGCGACCACCCGGAAACCCTCTTCGGCCAGGGCGGCGAGCTGGGCGCGCCAGGTCCACCAGAACTGCGGGAAGCCGTGCAGCAGCAGCACGAGCGGGCCCTCGCCGGCCTCGGCGACGTGCAGCGAGATCCCGTTGGCCGAGATGTCGCGGTGGGTCCACGGGCCGGGCAGCAGGACGCTGGTCGCGTCCGGCTGCCCGTCCGGGGGGACGGTCACCGGCGGCTCAGACCTTGTACGACTCGTTGCCGCGCAGCGCGACCTTGCCGTTGCTGACCTCGGGCACGGCCCGGTGCCGCTGGCCCGGCGCCTCGCGGTGCAGCACGCCCGGCAGGACCGACAGCGTCTCGAGCGTGCGCTCGGGCTTCTCGATCTTCTTGATCATCCGGGTGCCGATGAACACGCAGACGCCGGCCAGCAGCAGCAGGAACGCGGTGACGATGAGGTAGGAGATCCACCGCTCGATGCCCAGCCAGGTGAGCAGCTCGGCGACCATCACGAACAGGTAGATCCCGGCGAACGCGGCGAGCACGCCGGCGGCGCCGAACAGCGCGACGCTGATGCCGGCCTTCTTCGCCGAGGTGCCGATCTCGGCCTTCGCCAGCTCGACCTCGCCCCGGACGAGGGTGGAGACATCGGCCATCGCGCTCTGCACCAGGGTGCCGATGGAGGGCTCCTCGGCTCCGGCGGGCGTCCCGAGCTGGGCCGGCGACACACTGTGGGCCACGGGTGGCTCCTCCTTCGTCCTGGTCGAGCTGTCAGTGAATCGTGCCCCACGAGGGCGTCCATCGCGCCCCCGGCCTGCTTCTCCGCGGTATAGCGGCCTGCTTTTCCGCGGAGAAGCGGTCTGCTCTTCCGCGGAAAAGCAGACCGGGTCAGTCCTCCGCGGGTGCGGCGGGCAGCTTCTCCTTGATCAGGTTCATCACCGACGAGTCGGTCAGCGTGGTGACGTCGCCGAGCTCGCGGTTCTCGGCGATGTCGCGGAGCAGCCGCCGCATGATCTTGCCCGACCGCGTCTTGGGGAGCTCCTGCACGACCATGATCTGCCGGGGCTTGGCGATCGGGCCGATGTCCTTGCCGACGTGGTTGCGCAGCGTCTGCACCAGTTCGTCACCGGAGTCGACGCCGCTCTCGCGCAGGATGACGAAGGCGACGATGCCCTGGCCGGTGGTCGGGTCGGTGGCGCCCACGACCGCCGCCTCGGCGACCGCCGGGTGCCCGACCAGCGAGGACTCCACCTCGGTCGTGGAGATCCGGTGTCCGGACACGTTCATGACGTCGTCCACCCGGCCGAGCAGCCAGATGTTGCCGTCGGCGTCCTTCTTGGCGCCGTCCCCGGCGAAGTAGACGTTCTTCCCGAACCGCGACCAGTAGGTGTCGACGTAGCGGTCGTCGTCGCCCCAGATGGTGCGCAGCATCGAGGGCCACGGCTCGGTGAGCACGAGCAGGCCGGTCGAGTCGTCGGACAGCTCGTTGCCCTCGTCGTCGACGACCTTCGCCGAGATGCCCGGGAAGGGCACCTGCGCCGAGCCCGGGACCAGCGAGGTGACGCCCGGCAGCGGGTTGATCATGTGGCCGCCGGTCTCGGTCTGCCACCAGGTGTCGACGATCGGGCAGCGACCCCCGCCGACGTGCTCGTGGTACCAGAGCCAGGCCTCGGGGTTGATCGGCTCACCGACGGAGCCGAGCACCCGCAGGGTGGAGAGGTCGAAGCCCTTCGGGACGTCCTCGCCCCACTTCATGAACGTCCGGATGACCGTGGGCGCGGTGTAGAGGATGGTCACCCCGTACTTCTGGACGATCTCCCACCAGCGGCCGCGGTGCGGCGTCTCCGGGGTGCCCTCGTACATCACCGAGGTGGCCCGGTTGGAGAGCGGGCCGTAGACGATGTAGCTGTGGCCGGTGACCCAGCCGACGTCGGCGGCGGTCCAGAAGACGTCGTCGTCGGGCTTGAGGTCGAAGCTCGCCCAGTGAGTGAAGCTGACCTGGGTCAGGTAGCCGCCGGTCGTGTGCAGGATGCCCTTCGGCTTCGCCGTCGTCCCGGACGTGTACATGATGTAGAGCGGGTGCTCGGCGTCGAAGGACTCCGGCTCGTGCTCGGTGGACTGCCGCTCCACGACGTCGTCCCACCAGAGGTCGCGGCCCTCGGTCCACTCCACGTCCTGGCCGGTGCGCTTGACGACGAGCACGTTGCGGACGCCGGGGCTGCGGCCCACGGCGTCGTCCACGGCCGGCTTGAGCGCGCTGGGTGCCCCGCGCCGGTAGCCGCCGTCGGAGGTGATGACCAGGACGGCGCCGGAGTCGTCGAGCCGGCTGGCGAGGGCGTCGGCGGAGAACCCGCCGAAGACGACCATGTGGACGGCGCCGATGCGGGCGCAGGCTAGCATGGAGATGACCGCCTCGGGGATCATCGGCATGTAGATGGCGACGCGGTCACCCGCGTCGACGCCGAGCTCGAGCAGCGCGTTCGCGGCCTTGCTGACCTCGTCCTGCAGCTGGGCGTAGGTGATCGTGCGGGTGTCGCCCGGCTCGCCCTCCCAGTAGTAGGCGACCTGGTCGCCGTGGCCGTCCTCGACGTGCCGGTCGACGCAGTTGTAGGCGACGTTGAGCTTGCCGCCGACGAACCACTTGGCGAAGGGCGGGTTGCTCCAGTCGAGCACCTCGTCCCAGTCCTGGGTCCAGGTGAGCCGGCGGGCCTGCTTCGCCCAGAAGGCGAGCCGGTCGGCCGCGGCCTCCTCGTAGACCTCGGGGCCCAGGTTGGCCCGGGCGGCGATCGCCTCGGGCGGGGTGAAGGTCCGGCCCCCGGTCTCGGTCGTCTCGCTCATGCCTACCTCCGTGTCCGGCGTCGCACGGAACCGCGACGCAACGTGGCTCAGATCACCGTATGGCCTCTCGTGCCTGCCCGTCTGCCCCGGGACGGCGGGCGGGCGGTTCCGTGCGGCGGCCGGTCAGACTGGCCGGGTGCGGACGCCGGAGCAGGACGCCGTGGCCGGGCGGCTGCGCGGAGCGGCGACGCTCGGGCTGGTCGTCCCGCCGGGGGCAGCCCTGGTGTCCGGCGTCCGGTTCGCCGACCCCGCGTGGACGGCGCAGGTGCTCGACGCCCGCACCCCGCGGCGGGGGCCGGTCGAGCGCGGGACGGTCGCGACGGTGTGGTGGTACTCGGCCTCGACGGTGCTGGTGACGCCGCCGCTGGCCGGGCTGGTCGCCGGCGTCCCGCTGTCGGCCCGGCTCGCCGACCTGACCGTTGCCCTGCTGCCGGGCCTCACCCCGATCGCGGCGGTGGCTCCGGCCGGCGCGGCCGAGCCGGCGGCGGACCTGCGCGAGACGCTGGCCGCGGTCGTCGCCGCCGTCGCCGAGGCGGGCGGGGTGCGCGAGCGCCCGCTGTGGGCGATCGCGACCGATGCGCTGGCCAACGCGCTGCTCACGCTGGGGCGCGCCACCGGCCGGGTGCCGGAGGTCACCGCCCTGGCCCGGCCGCTGGCCGAGGCGATCGGGGCGCCGCTGCCGCTGCCGCGCTTCCAGGACGTCGGCCCGGCCCGCTTCACCCGCCGGGCCTCCTGCTGCCTGCTGTACCGCATGCCGGCCGGGTCGCTGTGCACGTCGTGCCCCCGCCGTCCGCCGGCCGAGCGACACGCCCTGCTGGAGGACGTCGCCCGCCGCTGGTGAGAGCGCGTCAGGGCACCGCCGGTCCGGCCCGCAGCCCGAGGTCGACCAGGTCGACGAGCCACTCGAAGCTCTCGTCGGGATCGCCGGCCCACTGGAAGCCGCCGCCGGCCTCGATGGTGGCGAAGCCGTGGAAGGTGCTGCGCAGCGCGCGGAGGGCGTGGGTCGTGTCGCCCGGGGCGACGTCGTAGCCGCGCAGCACCGCGGTGAAGGGCTCCAGTCCCCGCGCCGCCGCGAGGGCGAGCGGGTCCTCGGGGCCGGTGGGCTCGAGGCCGATGGTGGCGGCGTACCGGCCGGGGTGGGCGACGACGAAGTCGCGCAGCGCCCGAGCCGCGGCCCGCAGGGCGTCGCGGCCGGCACGGCCCTGGATGGCCGCGCCGATCGCGTCGGCGGCCTGGTCCAGGGCGAGGGCTGCGATGCGTCGGTTGAGCTCGTCCTGGCCGGCGACGTGCTTGTAGAGCGAGGGCGTGCGCACCCCGAGCCGCTCGGCGAGCCGGCCCATGGTGAGACCGGCGAAGCCGATCTCGTCGGCGAGGTCCGCGCCGGCCGCGACGACCGCCGCCGTCCCCAGGCCGGCCCTAGGCACGGACGTCGCTCAGGAAGGTCAGCATCGCGGCGGCCACCTCGTCGGGGAACTGGACGTGCGGGTAGTGCCCGGCACCGTCGATCACCACCAGGCGCCCCAGGCCGGGCGGCAGGGCGGCGACGACGGCCTCGCCCTCGGCCCGCGGCGCGCCCCAGTCGGGGTCGGCGCTGCCCTGGACGACCAGGACCGGGCAGCGGACGTTGCCGAGCTGCGCCCCGGCGTCGACGGGGGTGGTCCGGCCCATCCCCTGCAGGGCCTTCATCCGGCCCGGTTCCGCGAGCATCGCGGTGATCTCGCCCAGCCGGGCGTCCCAGTCGGCCGGCCGGGCACCGGGATAGGCGACCTCGAGGTACTTCTGCCACTGCGCGGTGCTGCCGAGCAGTGCGGTGCCGAGCAGGTGGCGCATGCCGCGGCGGAACGAGGCGACCCGCAGGTCCCCGATGCCCAGCGACTGCTTCCGGGTGAACGGCGCCAGCTCGACCAGCGCGGTGACCAGCTCCGGGGCCGTCGCCGCGGCGATGGTGACCGCACCGCCGGCGATGGAGTGACCCACCAGCACCGCCGGGCCGCCCAGGTGGCGCACCAGGGCGACGAGGTCACCGGCGATGTCGGTGCGCGTGTAGGACGGCCAGGTGGCGCTGGACTCCCCGCAGCCGCGCAGGTCCACCGCGGCGACGCGGTAGCCGGCGTCGACCAGGGTGGGGGTGAGGAACCGGTAGGCGGCCCGGCTGTCGCCCATGCCGTGGGCCAGCACCACCAGCGGACCGGCCGAGCCGGAGAGGTCGTAGGCGAGGGTCCCGCCGTCGACGGTGAGGAACTCGGTCATGTCGGTCTCCGCTCAGGTCGCCGCAGTGGCTTACTGCGTTAGCCAAAAGCTATCACCATTAGCCAGAAGGGTCGAGCGAGACGTGCGCGCCGGTCAGGAGGAGTGCCGCACGTCCCGGAACGGCACGTCGCGGTCCACCTCGGGCTCGCGCGGCAGGCCGAGCAGCCGCTCGCCGATGATGTTCCGCTGGATCTGGTCGGTGCCGCCGCCGATCGAGGTGAAGTAGGCGTTCATCGAGGCGAAGTTCGCGTCGTCGCCGTCGGGGTGCCGGGGCCCCTCCAGCAGCGCCTCGGCGCCGACGATCGCCGACTGCACGCGGCCGGTCTCGTGCACGATGCGCGACATCGCCAGCTTGCCCAGCGAGGCCAGCGGGGAGGAGCTGCCCTGCTCGAGCTGCGCCTGCGCCCGCTGGTTGGTCCAGAGGTTGACCGAGCGCAGCGCCACCACCCGGGCGATGTCGCGGCGCAGCAGCACGTCGTCCGCGCGTCCGTACCGCCGGGCCAGCTCGACCAGGTCGGCCTCGCCCCGCCCGTTCGCGCGGGTGCTGGCGCCGAGGTTGGCCTGCCCGAGCGCGACCCGCTCGTACGCCAGCGCGGTCTGCAGCACCCGCCAGCCCTGCCCCGGTGCGCCCAGCAGGTTGTCGGCCGGCACCCGGGCGCCGGTCAGGAACACCTCGTTGAAGTGCGCCTCCCCGGTGATCTGCCGCAGCGGCCGGACCTCCACCCCGGGCTGGTCCATCGGGAGGAAGAAGAAGCTCAGGCCCCGGTGCTTGGGGACGGCGGGGTCGGTGCGGGCCAGCAGCATGCCGAAGTCCGCGCCGGCCGCGTTCGACGTCCAGACCTTCTGACCGTCGACGACGTACTCGTCGCCGTCGAGCACCGCGGTGGTGCGGACGCCGGCGAGGTCGGACCCGGCGCTCGGCTCGCTGTAGAGCAGGCACATCCGCACCCGGTTCTCCAGCAGCGGGCGCAGCAGCCGCGCCCGCAGCCCGGTGGTGCCGTGCGTGAGCAGGGTGTTGGCCCACAGGTTCGTGCGGTCCTGCCCGCTGCCCGGCGCGCCGGCCCGCGCGAACCCCGCCTCCACGATGCGGGCCTGGTCCTCGGTGAGCTCCCGGCCGAACGTCGCGGCCGGCCAGCGCGGCACGGCGTACCCGGCGTCCACGACGGCGGCCGCCCAGGCGGCCCGGTCCGCCGCCGGGTCCCAGTGCGCCGCCAGCCAGGCACGGACCTCGGCGCGGACCTCGTCGTCGCTGCTCATCGGGTCAGGGTCGCAGCACGATCGCGGCCAGCGCCATCACCCCGACGACCAGCACGAGCGTGCCGGTGATCGCGGACAGCGTCGCGTCGGGCAGGCCCTCGCCGCGCCGGAGCCGGGCGTCGGCCAGCCGGTGGCGGCGCCGCGCCAGGCCGGCGAGCACTGCCGCCAGCACGGTGCTGCACCCGGTCAGCGCCACCGCGAGAACCGGCGCGTGCTCGAGCAGCAGCCGGCCGAGGAGCAGCGAGGCGCCGTAGGCCGACATGACCGTGCGGCTCCAGGCCAGCGCCGTCCGCTCGTTCTGCAGCCCGGGGTCCCAGGGGGGCATCAGAGGAGGAAGAAGACGACCAGGCCGAGGCCGACGACGGCGATGCCCGCCGCCAGCACCGGCCCCAGGCCCATGCCGGGTAGCGGCTCCTGCCGGCGCATCGCCCGCTCGCTGCGCATCCAGCGGGTGAAGGCGGTGACGGCGGTCGCCATGCCCAGGACGACGAGGGCCACCGCGAGCGGCCGGTAGCCGCCGCCCTGGTCGGCCGAGTCCGCGAGGACGTCGACCGCCACCCCGGCCACCACCAGTGCCAGCGCCGTCCGCAGCCAGGCGAGGAAGGTCCGCTCGTTGGCGAAGGTGAACCGGGGGTCGGGCTCGGCGCCCTCGCGGTAGACGCTGTCCGGCCAGCGCCCCACTAGTCCTGCTTCGGCGCCAGGAGCCGCGCGGCCGGCCCCGCCTGTGGGCCGGTGCCCTCGGTCACCTTCCGCGACTCCGCCGCCGCCCAGGTGAAGATGCCGCGGGCCATCAGGGAGTCCTCGGCCTTGGCGCGGGCGTCGAAGATCTCGGCCCGTGCGGCGTGCGCGGTCGCGTCGCCGCCGTCGGCCTGCACGGCCAGCTCGGCGAAGTGCGCGGCCAGCCGCAGCTCCCCGGCGTCGGCGTAGCGGCGGGCGACGTCGGCCAGCGCCGTGGCGCCGCCGGCGAGCTCGGCCACGGCGGCGGCGAGCTGCGCGTCGGGCGCCGGCTTGAGGTTGGCCGGGTTGCCGTCGTACCAGCCGGCGTACCGGCGCCAGAGGTTGCGGACGATGAACTCGGGCTCGTCGTAGCGGGCCCGCAGGTAGGGCCGGTCGGCGAGGTGTGCCGGGGGAGCGACCGAGTGCACCAGCTCGTCGAGCCGGGCGCCGGCGTTCATCCCGTCCAACGTCTGCTCGACGAGGCTCTCCAGCCACTCGGCGGTCTCGGTGAGCGCCTGCCGGATGCGGTCCGCGCCGAAGATCGGAGCGCCGTGCGAGGGCAGCATGGTCTCCGCGCCCAGCGCGGCCATCCGGCGCATGGCGATCGCCCACTCGCGCGGGTAGCGCTGCACCTTCTGCGGGTTGCCGCAGTTGGGCGTGACCCAGATGAACATGTCGCCGGGGCACAGGATCCGCTGCTTGGGCAGCCAGGCCACGGTGGCGTCGTCGGTCTCGCCCTGGACGTGGAAGAGCTCCATCGTCAGGCCGCCGCGGGTCAGCGTCATGCCGTCCCGGTAGGTGACGTCGGGGCGGCGGTACTCGGTGGGCCAGGTGAGCTGCGGCGCCTGGAACTGCCGCTGGTTGATGACGGCGTTGTAGCCGTTGGTGAGGACGTAGCGGTCGAACCGGTCGCCGATCAGCTCCTGGGCGACGACGGTCGGCCGCGGGGTGGCCTCGGCGTCGAACGGCCCCACGCCGAAGACGTGGTCGATGTGCCCGTGCGAGAAGACGACGGTGCTCACCGGGTCGGGGCTCCACTGCCGGACCGCGGTGTGCAGGGCCTGCGCGCCCATGGGGTTGCCGCTGTCGAACAGGATCAGCTCCCCGTTCGCGCGGAAGGTGATCACGTTGCCGAAGCCGGGGTGGAAGCCGACGCCGTCGGCGACGTCGAGCACGCCCGAGCCGCCCGAGCCGCTCTGCGCGATGTTGTCGTCGGCGTCGCCGTTCCAGACGTCGTCGGCGTAGTCGGTCAGGGAGCGCGTCATGCCGTCCACCGTGGCGGCTTGCGACCGGCAGGGCAACCGACGCAGGAGTCAGGTCCGTCGGCCTATCGTTGTGAGATGTCACAACCGGAGAGCGACGACGACGTCGCGGCGCGGGCCGGGGCGCTCGCCGCTCGCCTCGCGCCCCAGGTGCCCGCGCTCGCCCGGCGGGTGGTCGACCGCATCCGCGCCGAGGTGCCCGGCTTCGACGCGCTGCCCGGCGAGGTGCAGGACGTCGAGGTGGCCGCGACGGCGCGGTCGGGCATCCGGGCCTTCCTCCAGCATGCGCAGGGGTTGCCGGGCGGCAGCTCCGGGCTCGCGCAGGAGCGGGCCGTGCAGCGGGCCGAGGAGGGCATCCCGCTCGCGGCGCTGCTGCAGACCTATCTCCTGGGTGCGGAGGTCGTGGTCGACGCGCTCGCCGCGGCGGCCGGGCCGGACGACGCGGCCGCGGTGCTGCACCTGACCCGGGAGCAGCTGCGCGCCGTGGGGGTGGCCGTCACCCGGGTGGCCGAGGCGTACCTGGCCGGCGCCGCCGACCAGCACGTCGCCGTCCGCGAGCTGACCTGGGCGCTGGTCCGCGGAGAACGGCCGGAGGACGTCGCCGCCCGGTACGGGCTGCCGCTTGAGACCGGCTACCTGGTCCTGCGGGTGCGCGCGTTCCGCGGGAGCGACCAGCAGGCAGCCCGTGCCGCCCTGCGCTGGGTGCTGGCGCGGGCGGCGCCCCGCGCCGGTGGCCGGGCGCTGAGCCTGCGCGACGACCTCGGGGGCTACGTGCTGCTGCCCCCGTCGTTCCCGGTGGAGGAGCTGGCGCGGCCCGCCTCGTCCGGCGACGCCGTGCCGGTCGTGGGGGTCGTGCCGGCCGCCGCCCCCGCGGACGTCCCCGCGGCCGCGGCCCGGGCGGACCGGATCGCGGCCGTGGCGGGGCGACCGGGTGTCCACCGGCTCTCCGACGTGCTCCTCGAGTACCACCTCACCGGACCGCTCGACAGCGCCGGGGAGGTGGCCGCCGTCCTCGATCCCCTGGCCGGGCACCCCGACCTGCTGCCCACCCTGGTCGCCTTCCTGGGTGCCGACCTGAACCGGCGCGACGCCGCGCGGGCCCTGGGCGTGCACGCCAACACGGTGGACAACCGGCTGGAGCGGATCGGCGAGCTGACCGGCGTCGACCCCCGCTCGGCGCGCGGCATCCAGCTGTTCGGGGCCGCGATCGCGGTGCGCGGGGCCGCCCCCTGAGCCGGCCGGCGTCTCGCGGCCGGGCGCGGCCGGGGGGATGATCGGCGCGTCGTCGACCGGGGAGAAGGCGCATGACGGTGCTGCCCGCCGCGTTCATCGGACACGGCAACCCGATGAACGCCCTCGAGAGGAACCGGTACACCGAGGCGTGGCGCGCCTTCGGCCGGGCGGTGCCGCGACCGCGGGCGATCCTGGTCGTCTCCGCGCACTGGTACACCCAGGCCACGGCGGTGACCGCGATGCCGCGGCCGCGCACCATCCACGACTTCTACGGCTTCCCGCGGGAGCTGTCCGACGTCCGCTACGAGCCGCCGGGGCTGCCGGAGCTCTACGACGAGATCGCCGAGATCGTGCACCCCACCTGGGTCGGTGCCGACGTCGACAGCTGGGGCATCGACCACGGCACCTGGTCGGTGCTGAGGCACGCCTTCCCGGCCGCCGACATCCCCGTCGTGCAGCTGTCGATCAACGCGCTCAAGTCCTTCGACTACCACCTGCAGCTCGGGGCCGCGCTGGCCCCGCTGCTGGCGCGCGGGGTGCTGGTGATCGGCAGCGGCAACGTCGTCCACAACCTGGGCGGGGTCAGCCGGGCGATGCCCGACGCCGGGTTCGACTGGGCGCAGCGGTTCGACGAGCGGGCCAAGGAGGTCATGCTCACCGACCCGACGGACGCCGTCCGACTCGACGGGCACCGGGACTTCGACCTCGCCGTCCCGACGCCGGACCACTTCCTGCCGTTGCTGTACCTGGCCGGGTTGGCCGGTGCGACCGGCGGGCCCGCCGAGGTCCTGGTGGACGGCTACGCGTACGGCTCGCTGTCGATGACCGCCTACACCGTCGGCATGGACGCGCCGACCTCGTCGGGCTCCGGGATGGCCGCGGCCCTGCCGGTGGACCCCCCGGCCGACGGCGCCAACATCTAGGCGGTCCTGGGCCGGGGGTCGTCGGGGCGGTGCAGGTCGGTGATCCGGGGGAACGGCCGGGTCGAGAAGACCGCCTCCACGGGGACCCCGAAGAACTCCGCGATGCGCAGCGCCAGGTGCAGGCTGGGGTTGTACTCGCCGCGCTCCAGGTAGCCCACGGTCTGGTAGTGCACGCCGAGGGCGTCGGCGAGTTCGCGGCGGGTCACCTGCTGCTCGGCGCGCAGCAGGGCGATCCGGTTGTGGACGGCGTCGCCGGTGCGTTCACCGGCACGGTCGGGCGTCACGGATCAGTGCACCCACTGCAGGGAGGCCTCTCGCGCAGCCTCGACCTGGGACCCGGACTGGCGCCGGGCCATCCGGCGCAGGACGCGCGGCGTGAGCAGGGCCCCGACGAGCGCCCACGCGACGAGCACCGCGACCGTGGGCCCGGTGCGCCAGGAATCACCCAGCTCGAGGGTCACGGCGGAGTCCGGCAGGAACGCCGAGCGCAGACCGAGCCCGATCCAGTACGTCGGGAAGGCCTGGGCGACGCCCTGCACCCAGCCCCACAGCGACTGGATGGGGAAGAAGATCCCCGAGATCGCGGTGAGGACGACGACCGGGAGCATCCCCCAGGTGCCCACCTTCTGCGTGCTCGGCACGATCGAGCCCAGGATCATCCCGAGCGGCAGCGTGGCGAGCAGGCCGAGCACCACGACCCAGACGACCGTGAACCAGCCGGCGGCTCCGCCGTGCATGAGCCCGTCGAAGAGCAGGAAGCTCGGCACGAGGATCGTGAGCAGTGACGGGAACAGGCTGAGCGAGTGGAAGGTGAGCTGGCCGGTCACGTAGCCCTGCATCCCGTGGGGCAGCGCCTTGTGCCGCAGCAGCGTGCCGTCCTCGCGCTCCATGGCCAGGGCGAACGCCGGGCCGATGACGACGCCGAAGGCGAGCAGCGCGCCGAGGATGCTCGGCAGCGCGTACGTCGGGTACATCAGCCCGGTGCCCTCGAGCTCGTTGTCCCGGTTGAACCACAGGAAGAGCAGCGTGCCGACGGCGGTGAACAGGTAGAAGCCCTGGTCCTGCGGGCTGCGCAGGCTGAGGACGAACTCGGTCCACCCCCGGCGGAGGCCGAGACCGATCGCATGACGGGTGGGGTTCACCGGGCCACCTCCTGGAGCCGGGCCGTGGTCGGGACCTCCGAGCGCTGCACCATCGCCAGGTAGGTGTCCTCGAGGCTGGCCTTGCGGACCTCGAGGTCGGTCAGCTCGTCCCCGTGCTGCTCGAACAGCTGCCGGACGAAGCCGACGACGTCGGCGGTCGGGTGCACGAAGCGCTCGCTGCCCTGCATCCAGCGCACCTCGGCGGTCCCGGCCACGCGGCGGGTGAGCTCGTCCGCGCTGCCGTCGGCGACGATCCGCCCGCCGTCCAGGATCAGGATCCGGTCGGCCAGCTTCTCCGCCTCGGCGAGGTCGTGCGTGGTCAGCAGGATGGTGGTGCCCTCCAGGTCCGAGAGCCGGTGCACCAGCTCGTGGAAGTCGCGGCGAGCCTGCGGGTCGAACCCGGCGGTCGGTTCGTCGAGGAAGAGGAGCTCGGGGCGGCCGATGATGCCGACGGCGACGTCGAGGCGGCGGCGCTGGCCGCCGGAGAGCGTGCCGATGCGGCGGTCGGCGTGCTCGCCCAGGCCCACCGTGCCCAGCAGGTGGTCGACGTCGTAGGGCCGCGGGCATTCGGGCGTGGAGTACGGGAGGAAGTAGCCGCCCAGGGAGGTGAGCAGCCGGCGTGGTGTCCAGCGGGCGTGGTCCCGCCAGGACTGCAGGACGACACCGACCCGCGCCCGCCACGCGTCACCGGCGGTGGCCGGGTCCTCGCCGAGCACCCGCACCTGGCCCGCGGACGGGAGCCGGAAGCCCTCGAGGATCTCGATGGTGGTGGTCTTGCCCGCGCCGTTCGGGCCCAGGAGGCAGACCACCTCGCCGGGACGGACGTCCAGGTCGACCCGGGTGAGCACGTCCACCGAGCCGTAGGACATCCGCATCCCGCGGACGGAGACGACCGGGTCCGCGTCGGTTGCCGCTCTCATGCGTGCACCTCCTCCTCGCAGGTGAGCGATAGTAGGAGTACTACATCGGCAGCACAAGCACGGCGGGCGCAGTTCGGAGAAGCCTGGTCCGGAGTGCGTGGAGTGGGAACGGTCCGTCTCGCCCCGAACGCAGGGGGTGACGGCACACGAGCGTCACAGGTAAATCCCAGAATGCCGGCTGGCGGAGGCAGGGACCCCTTCGGACAGTGAGGGCGCTCACTCACTTGTTCGTTACCGGGGGTCACACTTGTCTCAGCGCCGTTCCACCTCTCCGTCCGGGCGACGCGTTCTCGTGGCGACCGGTCTCGCCGCCGCGCTGGTGGCCGTTCCCGCTGGTACGGCCGCTGCGGCCGACCCGGTCGACACCGTGACCGGTTTCCTGGACGGACTGGCCGCCGAGGCGCCGTCGGCCGAGGCGGCTCCCGGGCTGCCCGCCTTCACGGTGCCCCCGGCCATCCGGGCCGCCTTCCAGCAGCTGGCGGACGCCGCGATGCTCCCGGAGAGCTGCGTGGACGGCGTCGCGGACGCGATCGAGCTGATCCTCAACGGCCTGATCGCGCTGCCGCTCGAGCTCGCCGACGTGCTCGCCGACCTGCTGGCTCTCCTCGGCGGCGGCGGCCTGCCGCTGCCCGGCGACCTCGCGGTGCTGCAGGACCTGCTCGACGAGCTGCTCGGCGGCCTGACCGGTGGGCTGCCCGCCGCGGCCCCGGCCGCCCCGGTGGCCGCGGACGACGCGTCCGCCCTGGAGCTGCCGATCCCGCTCCCCGGTGTTCCCGGGGCCGAGACGCCCGAGGAGGAGCCCGAGGAGGAGGTCCCGGCCGAGGAGGAGAGCCCCGAGCTCCCGACCCTGATCGACGGCCTGCTGGCCCTGGGCGCGGCGCTCCAGGCGTGCATCCCGGCGGCGCCCGCCGCCCCGACCGAGCCGCCGAAGCCGACCACGCCGCCGGTCGCCGTCCCCACCCAGCAGCCGCCGGCGGCGACGCCGACGCCGCACACCCCCGCACCGACGGCGCAGCCGGTCGCCTACCTGGGCTACGCACCGACCGGCGCCGACTCGGCCCGGGCCGACGACACCTCGGTGCCGCTGACCGCCGTCGCCGGTGGGCTGGTGCTCCTGGCGGGTGCGGGTGCGGCCGGATACGGGATGCGGGGCCGTGCGGTTCCTACGCGGGATTGATCTCCGTTCCGTCGGCGCCTTCCTGGTGGTGCTGGCGGCCGGACTGGGACTGCTGCTCGTCGTCGCCGGGCGGCCGGACGCGGGTGCGACCCCGCAGCCGGCTCCCGGCGCGGCGGCGCCGCTCGACGGGGGCATCGTCGGCGCGATCCAGCCGGCCGCGCTGAGCATTCCGGCCATCGGCGTGGACACGCCCGTCGAGTCCCGGGGGACGGTGCAGTACGAGAACCCGTTCACCGGGCAGACGGTGGACGGCTACGGGGTGCCCGAGTCGATGAGGACGACGTCCTGGTGGTCGGACGGCCCGATGCCCGGCTCCGGCCAGATGGCGGTCATCCTCGGCCACCAGCAGGCCAGCGGAGGGGCGGTCTTCGACCGGCTGCACACGCTGAGCCCGGGGGACGAGGTCACCCTCCGCGACGGCACCGGCGCCGTGCTGCGGCTGCAGGTGCTGGGCGAGCCGGTGACCGGCCTGGACAAGGCCACGTCCGCGCTGGCCGACACGCTCAACGGCCACCCGGCGGAGGCCGACGTCGCGCTCGTGACCTGCGGCGGGGAGTTCGTGGAGGACGCCGGGACCAGCACGGACAACACGGTGGTGTTCGCGACGGTCGTCGAAGGCTGACGGATCAGCGAGCGGTGTCGGCCGTCGCTCCGGCGTCGGGTGCCAGCGAGACGACCGGGCCGACGACCCAGACCGACGGCGGCCGGATGTCGGCGGTCGCGAGGATCCCGGGCAGTTCGGCCAGCGTCGTGCGCACCGTGCGCTGCGTGGGCATCGAGCCGTCGCTGACCACGGCGACCGGCGTCGCGGGGTCCCGGCCGTGCTCGACCAGTGCCGCGGCGATGGCCGGTGCGGTGTCCACGCCCATGAGCACGACCACGGTGCCGCGCAGCCTGGCGATCGCCGGCCAGTCGACCAGCGAGCTGGGATGGCCGGGCGGCAGGTGACCGGAGACGACGACGAACTCGTGCGTCAGCCCGCGGTGGGTGACCGGGATGCCGGCCAGGGCGGGCACGGCGATCGCACTGGTGACGCCCGGGACCACCTCGACGGGCACCCCCGCCGCCACGCACGCCTCGACCTCCTCCATGCCGCGGCCGAAGACGAACGGGTCGCCGCCCTTGAGCCGCACCACCCGCTTGCCGGCCAGCGCCCGCTCCACCAGCAGCTCGTTGATCTGCTCCTGCGCCATCGAGCGTCCGCGCGGCAGCTTCGAGGCGTCGATGACCTCGACGTCCGGGGGCAGCGACGCCAGCAGCGACAGCGGCGCGAGGTGGTCGGCGACGACGACGTCGGCCTGCGCCAACGCCTGCCGCCCGCGCACCGTGATCAGCGCGGGATCACCCGGCCCGCCACCCACCAGCACGACGCTCCCGGCCCGCCCCGCGGCGACCGCACGCGAGGTCCGGTCCGCGACCGTGCCGTCGGTCAGCCCGGAGAGCACCGCGTCGCGCACGGCGATCGCCCGCTGCGGGTCGCCACCGCCGTGGACGCCGACGACCAGGTCGCCGTGCCGCCCGGTGGCCGGCGTCCAGACGCTGGACGCGGCGCGGTCGTCGGCGCGCGCGCAGAAGATCCGGGCGGCCTCGGCCTCGGCCGCGACGGCGGCGTTGACGGCGGGGTCGTCGGTCGCCGCCACGGCGTACCAGGCGCCGTCGAGGTCGCCGGCCTCGTAGCCCCGCTGCACCCAGGTGAGCGAGCCCGGCGCGACCAGCGCCTCGAGGGCGGGGGTCACCTCGGGGCTGACCACCGTGACCCGAGCCTGCGCCTCCAGCAGCCCGGCCACCCGGCGGTGCGCGACCTGCCCGCCGCCCACGACCACCACGCGCCGGTCCCGCAGGCGCAGGCCGACGGGGTAGACGACGCCGTCGGGGCGGCGGGGCGGGGGAGTCATCGCCGGGTGGACGGGGGAGGCCATCAGTTCTTCTCGGTCACGCCGGCGGAGTCGAACGTCGCGACGTCCCGCAGCGCGCGGGCGGCGCTCTGGACCAGCGGCAGGGCCAGCAGGGCGCCGGTGCCCTCCCCGAGCCGCAGGTCCAGGCCCAGCAGCGGACGCAGCCCGAGCGCGTCCAGGGCGACCGCGTGTCCGGGCTCGACCGAGGTGTGCCCGGCCAGCGCGTACTCCATCGCGGTCGGGCAGAGCACCGCGGCCACGAGCGCTGCGGAGCCGGCGATCGCCCCGTCCAGGAGCACCGGCACCCGGGCGGCCGCCGCACCGAGCACGAACCCGGCGAGGCCGGCGTGCTCCAGGCCGCCGACCTCGGCGAGCACCGCCAGCGCCGCCTCGGGGGTCGTCGGCCGCGACGGGACGCGGGCCACCGCGCGGCTCACCACCTCGACCTTGCGGGCCAGCGTGGGGTCGTCGATGCCGGTGCCGCGCCCGGTCGCCGAGGCCGGGGTGGCACCGGTGAAGGCGCAGACCAGGGCCGCCGAGGCCGTGGTGTTGCCGATGCCCATGTCCCCGGTGATCAGGCAGCCGCCGTCGGCGGCCAGCGCCGTCGCGACCTCGATGCCCGCCTCCACCGCGCGGCGCGCCTCGTCGAGGGTCATCGCGGGACCGACGGCGAGATCCGCGGTACCGCGCCGCACCTTCCGGTCGAGCATCGACGGCGTGGCCTCCAGCGTGGCCGCGACACCGACGTCCACCACGACGACCCGCGCTCCGAGACCGGCGGCGAACGCGTTCACCACGGCTCCGCCGGCGACGAAGTTGGCCACCATCTGCGCGGTGACCTCCTGCGGCCACGGCGTCACGCCCTGGGCGTGCACCCCGTGGTCACCGGCGAAGACCGCCACGGTCGCGGGCTCGGGCAGCGGCGCGGGGCAGGTCCCGGCGATGCCGGCGAGCTGGGTGGCGACGTCCTCGAGCACGCCGAGCGAACCCGGCGGCTTGGTCATCCGGTCCAGCCGCTCGCGGGCGGCCGTCTCGGCTCCCGTGTCGCGGGGGACCACGGCGGCGAGGGTGTCGCCCAGCAGGGTGCCGGCGAACGGGGCTCGGTCGGTGCTCAGCGGAACTCCTCGGGACGCGGGGAACGGGGGTCAAGGATCGCAGACCGGCCTCCGGCCCCGGCCGGCCGCGGCCGGACGCACCCTGGCCGCAGCGTGCGATCCACGCCTACCCTGGCTGGTCGCGGAACGAGCGAGGGAGCGCGAACTGTCCGAGGACGCTGGAACCGGGGCCGAGCCGGCCGACGACGACGCCGTGCTGCTGTACGTCGGCGGGCCGTTGGACGGCCGCGTCGAGATCCGCAAGGCCTGCCACGGCGAGCCCCTGCCCACGGTCACCCACGTGCACCTGCACGGCGGGCCGAAGGTCGTGCACCGCTACGACCTGCAGACGCTCGCGGACGGGGCCGGGGTCTACACCGTGCGCCCGCGCGCGCAGCACCCCGTGCCGGACGACGCCGTCCCCGACTGAACGGCCCCGCTCACCAGCCCTGCACGCGCCGGGCCTCGGCGACGACGCGGTCGAACCGCGCCCGGTCGAGGGCCGCGCCCTCGCGCCGCACGGACTCCGGGGCCAGCTCGAGCAGCCGGTCCAGGCGCACCTCGCTGGGCCGCCCGCGCGCATCCCAGGCGCCGGTGCCGAGGTCGGTCCAGATCCGCCCGAACCGGGCCTCGTCGGCGGCGTCGCGGTCGTGGTCCTGGCTGCTGAGCATCAGGCCCAGCAGACGCCCGCCGCGGCGCCCGATGACCAGCACCGGCCGGTCCTTGCCGCGCCCGTCGCCCTCGTCGTAGGGCACCCACGCCCACACGATCTCGCCGGGATCGGCGGCGTCGTCGTCCCGTGGCCGGTACTCGACGTCCGGGGCCGCGGGCGCAGCCGAGCGGTTCCCTGCCGGGCGCCCCACCGGGCGGGACGGCCGCAGCAGCCCGAGGACGGACCTCGCCAATGAACCGAGCCCGCGCTGCGCTGCCATGCCCGCACGCTACGGGCGAGGGACTCCTGTGTCCTGTGTGACACATGGGAACCATCTGGTCACGGAGTGGTTAGGGAACTGGATCGGTGGGAAGGACGGCCGCACGGGGTCGGTCGTGGCGTGCGTTCGTGGCGGAATCCCGGGAGAAGAGGGATCCCCATGACGTCGGCAGAGCCGGCCCGGCCCGCCGTCCCCCGCGCACGGGAGGTGCAGGCGAGCGTGCTCGCCGCCCTCCAGCTCGTCGAGGACGCGCGCCACCGGGACACCGGCCGCAGACGCCGGGCCCAGCGCGCCCGGGTGCTCGCGGAGCGTGCGGTCGCCGACCGCAGGCTGCAGCGCGACCTGACCGAGCACTGAACACTCAGGCGACGCAGAACTCGTTGCCCTGGGGATCGGCCAGCGTCGCCCACTCCATCGGCCCCTGCGACTCCCGCCAGAGCTCCGTCGCGCCGAGGCCGACCAGCCGGGCGATCTCGGCCTCCCGCCGCTCGGGCCCCACGTGGACGTCGAGGTGCAGCCGGTTCTTGACCGTCTTGGGCTCGGGAACCCGTTGGAAGAGCACGCGCGGCCGCCCGGGTTCCGGGGAGGCGATGGCCGCGCCCAGCGCCCAGACCAGCGCACCCCGGTGGCGCATCGTGTCGGCCTCGCTCGCGGCGCCGGCCTGCACCATGCGGGTGATGAACGCCTCGTCCTGGGGCTCCACCTGCCATCCCAGCGCCTCGGCCCACCAGTCGGCGAGCTCGTGCGGAGCGTGCGAATCGACGACGACCTGGAGATCGAATGCCATGTGGGGACGCTAGGGCACCCCACCGACGAATTCGGCGGCCGTCCTCCTGCCGTTCCGGAGCCCTCCTACAGCTCCTGGCGGAGGTCCGCCCAGATGGTCGCGTCGTCGGGCAGGTCCGCCTCGAGCGCGCAGTGGTCCTTGATGACCCGGCCGAACGGGGTCAGCGTCGTGGGCGCCACCCGCTGCTCGGGATCCCACAGCCCCGAGCGCATGACCGACTTGGGGCACTGGAAGAAGGCCCGGCGCACGGTCATCACCAGCACCGACAGCGGTGCGCGGTCGAACTCGGTGAGGTCGACGTCGAGCTCCTCGGGCCGCAGCAGCGCCGTCGTCCCGTAGACGCGCAGCGTCTGGTCGACCCCCGGGACGAAGAACATCAGCGCCGCCCGCGGGTTCACCGTGAGGTTGCGCAGGCTGTCCACGCGGTTGTTGCCGGGACGGTCGGGCAGGGCGAGGCGGTGCTCGTCGAGCACGTGCACGAACCCCCGGTCGCCGCCGCGGGGGGAGATCTCCGGCCAGCCCTCGGGATCGGCGGTGGCCAGCGTCGCGAAGGGGGAGGAGGCGATGAACTCGCGGCAGTGCGGATCGAGGTGGTCGATCACCTTGTCCAGCACGAGGCCACCCGGGGTGCGGTAACCGGCCAGCACCGCCCGGTCGGCGGGATCGGCGGGCGGGACGGCGGGGGCGGCGACGGGATCCACGCGACGACGGTAACCGGCGTTCGGGTTAGCCTGGCTCCTCGTGTCCCAGGTGTGGAGTGCCCCCGTCCGGTTCGCCGAGTGCGACATGCAGGGCATCGTCTTCAACGCCCACTACCTGGTCTGGGCCGACGAGGCGCTGACCCCGTGGTGGGTGGCGCAGGGCATCGACTGGTCGGCCTACCGCGGCTTCCAGTACGTCGTCGTCGCCAGCACGCTGGAGTGGCGCTCCTCGGCGCGGCACGGCGACACCGTCTCCGTCGACGCCGCACTGGAGAAGCTCGGCCGCACCAGCCTGACCGTCCGGTTCGAGATCCGCGTCGGCGAGCGGCTGTGCTGCACCGTGCGCACGACCTACGTCTGCCTCGCCGACGGGGCGTCGACGGCGTGGCCCGACGACCTCCGGGCGCGTCTGTCGGCCTGACCGCACCGGTCAGGCGGCTGCGCCCGGGGGAGTGCCCCACCCGTCCTTCTCCTGCCCGGACAGCGCCGCGATCTGCTCCATGATCAGGTCGGTGACCTCGCGCCGGGCCTTGCCCTTCCCGGCCAGTCCGGCGTGCTCGGGGAAGGTGAGCGGCTTCCCGAAGGTCACCGACACCCGCCGCGGCCGCGGCCAGCGGGCGCCGACGGGCTGAACGCGGTCGGTGCCGGAGACGGCGACGGGCACGACCGGGCAGTCGGCGGTCAGCGCCAGCCAGGCCACCCCGGTCTTGCCGCGGGCCAACCGGCCGTCCCGCGAGCGGGTGCCCTCGGGGTAGAGGCCGAACGCCAGCCCGCTCTGCAGCACGCCCAGCGCGGTGTCCAGCGCGGCCTGCGCGGCCCGGTGGGTCTCCCGCTCGACGGGGTGCGCGCCCAGGGCCGTGAACAGCGCCCGCGTGAACCAGCCGGAGATCCCGCTCCCGGTGAAGTACTCCGCCTTGGCCAGCAGTGCGACGCGGCGCGGGGCCACCGTCGGGATCACGATGCTGTCGATGAAGGACAGGTGGTTGCTGGCGATGATCACCGGCCCGGTGAGCGGCACGTTCTCCCTGCCGGTCACGCGGGGTCGCAGGAGCACCCACAGCAGCGGGCGGATGACGAACCGGGCGATGACGTAGAACACCGGGTGCTCCCTCCTCGGTCCGCCCGGCCGACGGCAGGGACGGCGGCTCGTACGGCGTCCGCATCCTCCCCGACGCCGTCGCTCCCGCTGCGGAGGCACCCCTGCGCGGAGGTGCGGACGCCGGAGGGTGTCGGTGCCGCGGGCCGACGTCCCTAGGATTCGGCGTCATGCGTCTGCCCGGCCGTTACGACGGCGTCGCCCGGCCCATCGTCACCTACGGCAGCAACCCGGTCCTGCACCGCTCCTGCGCCCCGGTGACCGAGTTCGACCGGGAGCTGCGCCACCTGGTGCTCGACATGTTCGCCTCCATGGAGGCCGCCGACGGCGTGGGGCTGGCGGCCAACCAGATCGGTGTCGACGCGCGGATCTTCGTCATCGACTGCCCCGACGCGGACGGCGAGGACGTGGTCGGCTACGTCGTCAACCCGACGCTGACGATCCTCGAGCCGGTCGCCGACGAGCCCGCCGAGGAGGTCACCGAGGAGGGCTGCCTGTCGGTGCCCGGCCCCTACGCCGAGCTCCCGCGCGCCTTCCGCGCCCGGGTCGACGGCGTCGACGTGCACGGCGACCCGGTGCGGATCGAGGCGACCGGCATGGCCGCCCGCTGCCTCCAGCACGAGGTCGACCACCTGAACGGCACCGTGTACGTCGACCTGCTGCCCGCGGAGCACCGCGACCGGCTGCTCGCCGAAGCGGCCGGCCCGGACGGCGACCTGCCCGCCTGAGGACGGCGAAAACCGGGTGAGTTCCGCGCCGTCGTGACGCACGATGGCCGTTCCCCCACGCAAGGAGATCGACCGTGCACGCCCTCACCGAGCAGCAGGTACGCCGCTCGTTCGTCAACTGCTCCCAGGGCGAGGCGAAGGGGCTGGCCCTGCCGAAGGACTTCGCCGACCTCGACTGGGCAGCACTCGAGCTGCTCGGCTGGCGGGATCCCAAGGCGCCGCTGCGGGGCTACCTCGTCGTCGAGACCGACGACGGACCCGTCGGCCTCGCCGTGCGTGCCGCCGAGTCGCGGATGTCGGCTCGGACCACGGCGATGTGCCTGTTGTGCCAGACGGCGCAGAGCGCGGACGCCGTCTCGCTGTTCACCGCGAGGCGGACCGGTGCGGCGGGGCGGAACGGCAACACCCTGGGGACCTACATGTGCGCCGACCTGGGGTGCGCCGAGCGCGTGCGGACCGACATCCCGCCCTGGCTGCAGGACCGGAACCCCGCCGAGGTCGTCGCCGAGCGCGCCGCGGACCTGCGGGAACGGGTGCGGGGCTTCGTCGACGCCGTCCGCCGCTGAGGTGTGACGGCGATGGGTCGCGGGGCGCCAGATCCTCGACGAGCTGGGCAGGCGCGGCGTGACCGGCGAGGTCGTCCGCGTCGTGGACCACGCCGTGTTGCCGGCGTCGAGATCGACCTGGGCGAGGGCGACGCCTGGCCGGGGATCCGCGAGAAGCTGATGGCCGCCGACATCCTGGTCGTGGCGACGCCCACCTGGGTCGGGCACATGAGCAGCGTGGCCCAGCGCGTGCTCGAGCGCCTCGACGGCGAGCTGTCGGAGACCGACGACTCCGGCCGGCCCCTGGTCGCCGGCAAGGTGGCGGTCGCCGCCGTCGTCGGCAACGAGGACGGCGCCCCCAAGATCATCGCCGACCTGTTCCAGGGCGCGGTCGCGTCGACCACGGCCACGCCGGCGGAGAACGCCGCGCACCTGGCCCGCGTGCTGAAGGCGAACCCCTACCCGGGCAGCTGAGCCGGGGCCCGCCGGTCGGCGGGCTCGTCCACCGGCGGGGGGACGGCGGCGAGCGACCCGGCGGTCCGCCGGGCCCGCAGCAGGCCGGCCACGGCCAGCAGCGCGAGGACGACGACGGTGACGCCGTAGACCTCGGTGGTCCGGGTCAGGCCGACGTCGCCCGCCGAGACGCCCGCGGCGATCGCCGGGAGGCTGAAGGCCAGGTAACCGACGACGAAGACGGCGGCGAGCAGGCCGGCCCGGTGCCCCGCGTCGACGCCGAGGGTGATCGTGGCGACCGCCCCGAGGAACGCGGCGCCGAACCCGAACCCGGTGACCACCGCCGAGGTGAACAGCAGCGGGGCGGAGGTGGCGAACAGTGCGCCGAGGGTGCCGGTGACCCCGGCCGCCACCACCAGCGCGCCGAGGACCATCGCCCGCTCGGGCGGCGCGATGCGCAGCGCCAGGGAGCCGATCACCCCGGTGCCGTTGAGGGCGAGGATCAGCAGCCCGCCGACGAGGTGGTTGTCGATCCCGAAGACGTCGGCGACCAGGGACGGGCCGAGCGAGGCGTAGAGCCCGCCCAGGGACCAGCAGGCGACCAGCAGCGGCAGCGCGACGACGAAGGCCCGGCGGTGCGCCGGCGGCACGTGCACCCGGGGGCGCAGGGACGCCGCCGCGCCGGGCAGCCGGGGCGAGCTCTCCGGCAGCAGGAACGCACCCAGGGCCGCGAACACGAAGACGACGGCGAGCACGCCGAACGCCCACTCGGCCGGTGAGGCGATCGACTGGACGAGCAGGCCCGCCCCGGCCGCGCCGATCGAGATGCCGAGGCCGGGGGAGGCGCTGTTGATGAAGGCGCCGTGCGGCCGGTCCGGGTGCTGCAGGTCCAGCAGCGAGGCGCCGAGCGTGCTGGTCAGCGCGCCGGTCGCCAGGCCCTGGACCACGCGCGCCGCCAGCAGCCAGCCCACGCCGTCGGCGGTCAGGAACAGCACCATCGCGACGGCCTCCAGCAGGAACGCCGCGATCAGCACCGGCCGGCGCCCGACGTGGTCGGAGAGGCCGCCCACGACGAGCAGCGAGAGGAGGAGGGCGACGGCGTAGATGCCGAAGATCGTCGTCAGCACGCCGGAGCCGAAGCCGAACTCCTCCTGGTAGACCCGGTAGAGCGGTGACGGCACACCCGAGGCGGCCAGCATGAGGACCAGGAGCACGGCGACCGACCAGAAGGCGGCAGTCCTGGGCAGACGGCGGGGCACGGGCACGACAGCCAGGAAGCCGCGCCGGGTGGATCTGATTCCCGCGGGAGCGTGTCGCGGTGGCGCGGCGCCGGGTAGAGGCCAGGCATGGCGCTTCCCCGCATCCTCGTCCTCGTCCTGGCCGGAGGGGCGGGCGGCCGGCTCGAGCTCCTGACCGACCAGCGCGCCAAGCCGGCCGTCCCGTTCGCCGGGGTCTACCGGCTGATCGACTTCCCGCTGAGCAACTGCCTGCACTCGGGCATCGCCGACGTCTGGGTGTCGATCCAGTTCCACCCGACCTCGATCTCGGAGCACCTGGCGAACGGCCGCCCCTGGGACCTCGACCGCACCACGGGCGGGCTGCTCACCCTGCCGCCGTTCCAGGGCACCGACCGCGGTGGGTGGAACACCGGCACCGCCGACTCGCTGTGGCGCCAGGCCGACCTGATCCGCGCGTTCGCGCCCGACGCGCTGGTCGTCGCCAGCTCCGACGCCGTCTACAAGCTGGACTACCGCGAGGTCGCCGAGGCCCACCTGGGCTCGGGCGCCGAGGTGACGATGGTGACCACCGAGGTCGCGGCGGACGACGCCCCGCGCTACGGCATCGTCGAGGTGGGCGAGGGCGACCGGGTCACCGGTTACGCCTACAAGCCCGACGAACCCGCGACGACGACGGCGACCAACGAGGTGTTCGTCTTCTCGCCGACCGAGACGCTCGACCGGCTCGAGGCGCTGGCCCGGGACGCGGGCGAGGACGGGCTGGAGGACCTCGGTTCCCAGCTGCTCCCCGCCCAGACCGCCGACGGCCTGGCCCGGGCCTTCCCGCTGGCGGGCTACTGGCGCGACGTCGGCACGATCCCCGCCTACTGGGCGGCGCACCGGGAGTTCATCCAGGAGGACCCGCCCCTGGACCTCGACGACCCCGCGTGGGCGATCCGCACGCGGGGTGGCCGGCACAGCGCGGCGCGTCTGCTGGGCGGGGCCGTGGTCGAGGACAGCCTGGTCTCCGGTGGCACCCGGGTGGCCGGCGAGGTCCGCGGATCGGTGCTGTCCCCGGGCGTCGTCGTCGAACGGGGAGCGACCGTCGTGGACTCGGTGCTGCTGCCCGGCGCCCACGTCCGGGCCGGGGCCACGGTCACCCGGTCGGTGCTGGACGACCGGGTCGAGATCGGGGAGTCGGCCACCGTCGGTGGCGACGGCGAGATCACGCTGGTCGGCCGCCGCGCGGTGGTCGACGCCGGTGCGCGCCTCGCCGCCGGCGCCCGGTTCCCCGAGCCCGACGACGACTGACGCTCAGCCGAACTGCATCCACACCCGGCGCCGGTCGCCCCGGGTGTGCACCCGCGCCATCGCCTCGACGCGACGGAGCTGGTCGGCCGTCGCGGTGTGGTTGACCACCGCGACCTCCGCCTCGCGCATCGCCCGCTCGGCGGCGAACTCGGCCGGCGTGGACGGCACCGACTCCGGGCCGTCGTCGTCCGCTGCCCGCGGCCGGGCGTACGGGCTGTCGGCCGGCAGGTTGCCGCTGACCCGGCCGTAGGCGCCCAGGAGCAGCAGCACCAGGCCGGTGACCTCGGAGAAGACGACGTTCTCGATCTCGAAGGCCAGGAGGTTGGCGTCGGTCCGCAGCACCGCCAGGCTGCCCAGGCCGGCGAGGAGGAACAGGATCCCGACGACGATCATCAGCGTCGACGCCGTGCGGGGGCTGCGGAGCGCGGCGAGCACGAGCACCCCGGCGGTGAGCACCGAGACCGTCGAGAGCAGTCCGTTGGACGACATGCCCAGGATCGGCCGGCCGTCGGTCGAGAAGAAGTCCAGCCCGCCGGCGAACCCGAGCAGCCCGAAGACCAGGATCACCGCCGCGACGGCGAGGGCGCCCGCGCGCTGGACGGCGAACACGCGGGGGTCGTAGCTGCGGCCGTGGTCGTCCGTGGCGCGGGCCGGGGCGGTGCCGCCCGTCGTCCGCAGGGAGGGGAGGTGGCGAAGCTGCATGGCGGGCTCCTCGGTCGGGGGAGGGATGCCCGCTCTTCACCCCGCCGCGGTGCCGTGGATGCGACCGTCCGGCGCGTCGTGCCGGACGACGGCGAGCCACCAGGCGACGGCGACCAGGGCGGCGCCGGCGAGCACGTCGAGTGGTTCCCGGTGGCCACGCCCGCCAGCCGGACCGCGCTGTGGGCCAGCAGCAGTCGCGGCGCCGTCCCGGGGACCTCGGGGTGCGCCGGCACGGACCCGTCGGGCACCCGGGAAGCGCGAGCGCGCCGCGCACGTTGGGGGAGGCGTGAACCAGCCGTTCGAGATCGACCTGCACTCGGAGTTCCTCCGCGCCGACCTGCTCCTGGCCATGGGGCGGCCCGACGAGGCAGCGCGGATCCTGGCACCCGTCGTCGACGCCGAGCCGGAGAACCAGGCGGCGCTCGAAGCGCTGGCGCGGGCGTACTTCGGCTCCGCCCAGCTGGCCCGGGCGGAGGGCGCGCTGACCCGCCTGGTCGCGCTCGCGCCCGCGAACGGGTGGGCCCGCCGGGCGCTGGCCCGCACGCTGGAGCGACAGAGCCGGCACACCGAGGCCGTGCCGCACCACCGGGTGGCCGACGCCCTGGGCGCCGGCTGACGGCTCGGGATGGTTGGTCCGTGCTCCTCGACCCTGCGTGACGCCGCGCCGATGGCGTCCGGGCGGCACGGGTCGGACGCCGAGGGCCGGGGCACCTACGACCCATGAGCATCCTCGGACGACTGATGGGAACGGCCGAAGGCGCGGCACGTGGCGCCGCTCGTGGTGGACGCGGCACCGCACGGCGGGCACGCGGCGTGGGCCGCTCCGCTGCGCGGGGCGCAGTCGGCGGTCGTGGAAGGCGCGGCCGGGCCGCCGCTCCGGCCGCCTCCGGCGGACTGGGCTCGCTGGTGGGCGGGCTGCTGCGGCGGCGGTGACCTGAGCCGGGCCGGACGGGCCCGGTTACCAGAGGGCGGCGGCGACCAGCAGGGTCGCCGCCGTCGCCACCTCGGCCATCGCGCCCATGACGTCGCCGGTGGTGCCACCCAGCCGACGGTGCGCGCGGCGGTGCAGCACCTCGGCCGCGGCAGCGCCCGCGGCGATCGCGCCGACCAGCACCGCGGCGTGCTCGGGTCCGCGCACGGCCGTGGCGGCGCCCGTTGCGGCGAGCACGGTCAGGACGGCTGCGCCGGTGAACCAGGCGGGCGGGACCGTGCCCGCGACGGTGCGGCCCAGGGATGACCCCTCGGCGACGGCCACGCCGGGCAGTCCGGTGCGCCCCATGACCAGCCGAGCGCCCACGACCGCCGCCCAGAGGACCAGCCAGCCCCCGTCCTGGGGCAGCAGGGTGGCCAGGCAGGCGACCTGCAGCAGCAGGGTCAGGACCAGCGTCACGACGCCGAACGGGCCGACGTCGCTCTGGTGCATGACCTGGAGAGCGCGTTCCCGGCCGCGCAGCGGGCCGAGCCCGTCAGCGGTGTCGGCGAGCCCGTCCAGGTGCAGGCCCCGGGTGAGCAGCGCGAGGGCGGCGACGCCGAGCACCGCGCCGGTGAGCGGGGAGACGGTTCGGGAGCCGACCTCGGCCACGGCGGCGGCGACCCCACCGAGCACGAGACCGACCACCGGTGCCCACCGCAGCACGCCGCGGGTGCCGGTCGCCGCCCGCGCCGGGACGCGCAGGGCCGTGAGCAGCGCGACCGACTCCCACGGGCCGGTGCACCTCATCGGAGCCGCGGGACCGCGCCGCGGGCGGACCCGGTACGGCCCGCGTCGGTCACGGGCAGAACTCCACCCGGGTGACGCTGCCGTTGTGCGGCGTGACGGCCGGCATGGCGTCCGGCCCCAGGCCCGCGACGACCGCCTGGATGGCGCGGATGGTGTCCCCGTGGGTGACCAGGGCGATCACCTCGGCCGGCGGCTCGGCGCAGAGGTCCTTGAGGTAGGCCTCGACCCGGCCGTGCAGCTCGGCGAGGCTCTCCCCGCCCTCGGCAGACCACTGCGCATCCGACCAGTCGACGACGTCCCAGAGCTCCCGGCTCGGCCGGCCCTCCAGCACGCCGTAGCCCTGCTCGCGCAGCGCCGGCGTGGTGACGATCGGCAGACCCGTCGCACGGGAGCACGCCTCGGCGGTCTGGACCGCGCGCACCAGGTCGCTGCTGATGAGCGCGCCGGGGCAGAGGCCGGCGAGTTCGGTCGCGGCCTCCTCGGCCTGGCTGCGACCCAGGGCGGTGAGCGGCACGTGCGGTGTCTGCCCCTGCATCAGGCCCGCGGCGTTCCACTCGCTCTGCCCGTGGCGGACGAGCAGGAGCGTGAGCGGGCGGGCCATGGTGGAAGGGAGCGTAGCCAGGTGCGCGCCGATCGGCGGAGCGCGCCTCGTACCGTCGTGCTGACGGCTCATCAGCGACGCCGTTCCGCATCAGCACAGCAGCGCCGGCCGGCTCCTCCGACGGGCGCAGCGAGGAGAGCACGTGAGCATCCCCGTCCGTCCCGGCGCCGCCCGCTCCGCTGTTCGGCCGACCGCACCGGACCAGCTGGCGCCGCTGCTCGACCTGCCCGGCGTCCGGGTGGCCGCCGACGCCGCCCGCGCGGGCGTCGACCGGCTGCTCAGCCACAAGGTGCTGCGCCGGGAGTCCGCCGGGGTGAGCACCGAGTCCGCGCTGCGCGGAGCCCGGGCGTCGGCCGCGCTCGAGGGCGTGGACGTGCCCCTGGCCGAGCTCCGGGCCGGCGCCGTCGACGACCCGGTCGTGCAGGGCGCGCTCCGGGTGTCCGCGGGCCTGGGCGGCATGCTGGAGACGTGGCCCAAGGCGCCCGGTCAGGTGCTGGCCCGCCTGCACGTGCTGGCCGCGAGCGACCGGGTCGACAACGCCGATCTGGGCCGGCCGGCGCCGCACGCCGGGCCGCGGCTCACCGGGCTGTTCTCCCTGGTGACCGCGACCACGTCCGCGCCGGCGGTGATCGTCGCCGCGCTCGTGCACGGCGAGATCGCCGCGATGGCGCCTTTCGGGGTGGCCGACGGCCTGGTCGCCCGGGCCGCCGGCCGGCTGACCACTATCGCCCGCGGGCTGGACCCCAAGGCGTGCTCGGTGCCCGAGGTCGGCTTCGTCGAGCTGGGCGCGGCGGCCTATGCCGAGGCGCTGGCCGGCTACGCCTCCGGTGACCCCGCAGGGGTGGCCCGCTGGCTGGTGCACTGCTGCCAGGCCACCGAGCACGGTGCCCTGGAGGGGCTGGCCATCTGCGAGAGCCTGCTCCGCGGCTGAGCGCCTGCCGCCCTTCAGCGCGGCGCGAGCACCAGCCCGGTCAGCGCGACGACGGTCGCCGCGACCGCGCAGCCGGCCGCGGCCGGGACCCACGCCCCGGTCAGCACGCCGTAGCCGAGCCCGCCGAGGGCCGACAGCCAGGGGCCGGACAGCGACAGGAACAGGCCGATCCGCGCGGCCCGGCGACGGCGCCGGCGGCGCGGTGCGGACCGGACGGACTGCCCGAGGAGCACCGCGGCCGCGCACACGGCCAGGGCCGCGAGCCAGGCGAGGACCGCGGTGAGCACGTCCGCAGGATGGACGAACCGGCGGCGCGTCGGCCGGAGCCTCGCCGGGACGGGCGGTCAGGCCCCGCGGCGGCGCCGTCGTCCCGACAGCGGCCCTGAGGTGTCCGGGAGGACCGGGCGGGCCGACCGGTGCCGGGCGTACCAGGCCAGACCGACCACGGCGGCGCCCACACCCATCGCCGCCGCACCGGTGACCACGGGGGCCGTCGGCACGGAGAAGCGGGCCCGCATGCTCACCGGCCGCTCGAACCGGAGCACCGGCCAGCCGTGCTGCAGCGCCGCCTTGCGCAGGCCGCGGTCGGGGTTGACCGCCGTGGGGTGCCCGACCGCGGTCAGCATGGGCAGGTCGGTCACCGAGTCGCTGTACGCGTAGCAGTCGGCGAGGTCGTAGCCGCCCTCGGCGGCCACCTCGCGCATCGCGGCGGCCTTGTTGTCCGCGTAGGCGTAGAAGTCGATCTCGCCGGTGTACCGGCCGTCCTCGACCACCATCCGGGTGGCGACCACCCGGTCGGCGCCCAGCATCTCGCCGATCGGCCCGACCATCTCCGCTCCGCTGCTGGAGACGATGACTATCTCCCGGCCGGCGGCCCGGTGCTCCTCGATGAGATCGGCCGCCTCGGCGTAGACCAGCGGGTCCACGATCTCGTGCAGCGTCTCGCGGACGATCTCGTGCACCGTCGCGGCGTCCCAGCCGGTGACCATGGCGGTCATCTGCGCGCGCAGCCGTTCCATCTGCTGGGCGTCGGCGCCGGCGAGGGAGAAGACGAACTGGGCGTAGGCGGTCTTGAGGACCGTGCGCCGGTTGATCAGCCCGCCCTGGAAGAACGGGCGGCCGAAGGCCAGGGTGCTGGACTTGGCGATGATCGTCTTGTCCAGATCGAAGAACGCCGCGGCGCGGGTCACGAGGCATGACGGTAGTAGGCCCTGACGGGTGCGACGGGACGCGCGCGCCGTCCACACCCGAAGGAGTCATCCACAGTTCGACCGCGGATCTGGCACTGTTCGCCCACCGTCCGCTGGGCTGGCAGCCGTGCCTGCCGCTTCCTTCCTGTCCGCTCAGTCCCTCCGGCCGCTCGTCGTGAGCCGCGACGAGGACCTCCTCGACGACGTGCTGCGCGTGCTGGCCGCCGCCGGCGCCGAGCCCGAGATCGCCGTCGGCGGCCCACCGTTGCGGCGGGCGCACCGCGACGCCCCGCTGGTGCTGCTCGGCGCGGACGTGCTCGGGACGGCGGCGGTCCGGGGGCTCGGCCGGCGGCCGGGAGTGGTGGTCGTCGCCCGCTCGGAGCTGCCCGCTGAGGAGTGGGCAGCGGCGGTCGAGGTGGGTGCCGAGCGGGTCGCGCTGCTCCCCGCCGACGAGGCCTGGCTGCTCTCCCGTGCCGCCGCGGCGGTCCGCGTGCCGGTCGACCGCGGCTGGCTGCTGGCCGTCGGAGGCGGGTGCGGGGGCGCCGGGGCGAGCACTCTCGCGGCCGCCCTGGCCGTCGCCGCCGCCCCCGGCGTCGTCCTGGTCGACGCCGACGGGTGGGGTGCCGGGCTCGACCTGCTGCTCGGCGCCGAACGGGTGGACGGGCTGCGGTGGCCGGACCTGACCGGGTTGCGGGGCCGCGTCTCCGGCGACGCGCTCCGGGCCTGCCTGCCGGAGGTGGCGGGGGTGCACGTCCTCGCCGCGGCACGGTCGGCGCGGCCCGAGCTGCCCGAGGAGGCGGTCCGGGCGGTGGTCGAGGCCGCCCGCTCCGACGGCGCCCCGGTGGTGGTGGACCTGCCCCGCCCGGGGGCCGACGGGTGCTGCGCTCCGACGCAGGCGGTGCTCGCCGAGGCCGATCTCGCGCTGCTGGTGGTCCCGGCGCGGTTGCGCGCCGCCACCGCGGCCCGGCTGCTGGTCTCGGGAGCGGGCTCGCCGTGGGCGGCCGCGCAGCTGGTGGTCCGTCCCGTGCCGGGCGGGCTCGCCACGGACGAGGTGGCCGACGTGGTCGGGCGACCGGTGCTCGCCGAGCTGCCGCACGACCGCAGCGCCGTGCCCCGCAGCGAGCGCGGCGAGCTGCCCGCCGTCGCGCCGCGCACGCCTCTCGGGGCCGTGGCCCGCCGCGCGCTCGCCCGGGTGCGCGAGGAGGCCGCATGACGGCGAGCCTGCTGGACCGGGTCCGCTCCCGGCTGGCGCTGGAACCCGGCCTGCCGACGCAGGCCGACGTCGCCGCCGTCGTCCGTCAGGAGAGCGGCGGGCTGCTCGGCGACGACGACGTGCTGCGCGCGGTGCGCGACGCGGTCGACGAACTCGCCGGCGCCGGTCCCCTCGAGCCGCTGCTCCGGCTGACCGGCGTCACCGACGTGCTGGTCGCGGCTCCGGACCGCGTCTGGATCGACCGCGGCTCGGGCCTGGAACTCACCGGCGTGCGCTTCCCCGACGACGACGCGGTGCGCCGGCTCGCGGTGCGGCTGGCCGCCGCGGCCGGACGGCGCCTGGACGATGCCGCGCCGTGGGTGGACGTCGGGTTGCCCGACGGCACCCGCCTGCACGCGGTGCTCGCGCCGGTGGCCGGCAGCACCTGCCTGTCGCTGCGGGTGCTGCGGCGGTGCAACCGGAGCCTGGCCGACCTCGAGGCGCTCGGCGCGCTGCCCGGTGAGAGCCCGGACCTGCTGCGCGCGCTGGTGGGGCGCCGCCGGGCGTTCCTCGTGACCGGCGGCACCGGATCGGGCAAGACGACGGTGCTCTCCGCGCTGCTCGGCGAGGTCGGCCCGACGGAGCGGGTGCTGACCTGCGAGGACGCCGCGGAGCTCGCGCCGGCGCACCCGCACGTCGTCTCCCTGCTCACCCGCCCGCCCAACGTGGAGGGCGTCGGGCAGGTGACCCTCCGCGACCTGGTGCGGCAGGCGCTGCGGATGCGGCCCGACCGGTTGGTGGTCGGCGAGGTGCGCGGGGCAGAGGTGGGCGATCTGCTGGCCGCCCTGAACACCGGCCACGACGGAGGGTGCGGCACCCTGCACGCGAACCGGCCGGCGGAGGTGCCGGCGCGGCTGGAGGCGCTGGGGGTGGCCGCGGGGCTGGACCGCTCCGCCGTGCACAGCCTGACGGCGGCGGCCCTGCACGTCGTCGTGCACCTGCGCCGCACCGCGGAGGGCCGCCGGGTGGAGGAGCTCGGCGTGCTCCGGCGGGCCGGTGAGTGGGTCGTCGTGGAACCGGGCTGGCGCGCCGACGGCGGGCCGTGTCCGGCGGGCGACCGGCTCCGCGAGCTGCTGGACGGGACGGCCGCGCCGTGAGCGGGCTGCTGATCGGTGCCGCTGCCGCGCTGCTGCTGTGGCCGGGCCGGCGGGGAGCGGACCGGCTGCCGGGCCGGGAGGAGGACCGTGCGCAACCGGCCGGCGGCGGGATCGTCGCGTCGCCGACGGTCGCGGCCGCGGTGCTGGCGGGCGCGGTCGGCGCGGTGCTGAGCACGCCGCTGGTCGCCGTCCTGGCCGGCGCCGGGGCCGGGGCGGGTGCCCACGCGCACGCCGCGCGCCGGGCCGAGGCGCGGGTCGAGGCCGCCCTGCACGGGCTGGCGGACGGGCTCGGTGCACTCGCCGCCGAGCTCCGCAGCGGCCGCTCGCTGGACGATGCCGCGGTCGCCGCCGAGCACGCCTCGGGGGACGGCGGCGCGGGACGGCTCCTGGCGCGGGCGGTGCGCACGCCGGACGCGACCTCGCCGGAGGCGGCCGGGGAGGTCGGCGACGCCCTGGGCCGGGTCGCCGCCGCCACGCGCCTCAGCATCCGCACCGGCTGCTCGCTGGCCGCCGTGGCGACCGCGGTCGAGGACGACCTGCGGGCCCGGGTCCGGCATCGGGCGGAGCTTCGGGCCGCGACGGCGGGCCCGCGGGCGAGCGCTGCGGTGCTGGCCGGGCTCCCGGTCCTCGGCCTGCTCATGGGGAGCGGGGTGGGCGCCGACCCGTGGCGCGTCCTCACGACCACCGGGACGGGGCAGGTGCTGCTCGTCGTCGGAGTGGCGCTCGAGGCGGCCGGCCTCGTGTGGTCCCGCCGGCTGGTCCAACGGGCCCTGCGGTGAGCCGTCCGGGCCGGCCGTGACGCACGATCGGCCCTGGCCGGCGTTGCTGGTCCTCGCCGTCGCGCTCGCGCTGTGGCCCGCCTCCGGTGGGGCGGGCATGGCCCGGTGGTCGGCGATCCGGCCGCACCCCGGAGGAGCCGTGCCCTCTCCCGAGCGGGACGCCGGGCGGGAGCGACTCCGCCGGTGGCTGCTGGCCACCACGGCGGGGCTGGCGGCGGCCCTGCTGGTCGGCGGGATCCTCGGGCTGGCTGCGGGGGCGGCGCTGGGGGCCGGTGCCGAGCGCCTGCTGCGGGCGCGGGCTCCGGACGATGCCGCGGCCGACCGGGCCGCCTGGCACCGCGACCTGCCGGCGGCCTGCGACCTGCTGGGGGTGTGCCTGTCTGCCGGGCTGCCCGTCGAGGGCGCGCTGGAGGCGGTGGGGCGTGCGGTGGAGGGGCCGTTGGGGGCCCAGCTGCGCTCGGTGGCGGCCCTGTCCCGGCTGGGTGCCGATCCGCGCCGGGCCTGGGCCGACACTCCGCCGGAACTCGCCGGGCTGGCGCGGGTGCTGGTGCGGGCGGGGGAGTCCGGTGCCCTGGTCGCCACGTCGCTGCGCACCCTCGCCGCCGAGAGCCGGGCCTCCGCCCGGGCCACGGCCCAGGCCGCGGTGCAGCGGGCGGGCGTCTGGGTGCTCGCCCCGCTGGGTGCCTGCTTCCTGCCGGCCTTCGTCTGCCTGGGCGTGGCCCCGCTCGTGCTCGGTATCGCCGCCGACGTCTTCGGCTGACGGGGTCAGGCCTGGGGAGCCACGACGAAGACGTCCGAGTACTCCGACACGACCGCCAGAACCGCGGCGATGTCCCCGGACCGGCGTGCGGCCGCGAGCTCCCGGTGGAACTCGGCCGTGCGCAGCGCCGGCCGGGTCTGCCAGGTGACGACGGCGGGTGCCTCGCCGGGGTTGCGCATCTGGTGCACGCTCCCGGCCGGGATGTCGATGGAGTCCCCGGCCCGCAGCGTGGTCTCGACGCCGTCCACGCAGGCCCACATCTCGCCCTCCAGGACCGAGAAGTGCTCGCTCTGACGGGGGTGCAGGTGAGCGACGGGCAGCGCCGAGCCCGGTCGGTAGGTGGCCCGCATCTCGTGCAGCTGCCCCTGGCTGTCCTCGCCGGTGGTCGTGAACTCCAGTCGGAGATTGCCGTCGTCCAGCACCTGCGTGTCCATGTGCCCGCCTCGTCCCTGTGTCGCCGTCGTGGTCCGTCGTGGCGAAGGCTGCCGCGCCGGGCTTGCGGCGCACTGGGAGTGCGCTTGAGCCGGCGCACCTGGATCAGCGAGGACTGCGTCCACAGCCATGGCCGCTCTCCACAGATCGCCTCGCGGCCTGGGATCCCCGACCGTCCGCGCCGAGGCTCGGTGCACGGCCCGACCGGCGGGCCCCGACGCCCGGAGGCGACCGTGTCCACCAGTTCCACGACCGTGCCCGAACCCGCTCACCCGCAGGAGGTGTCCGGTCGTCGCGGCCTCCGGACCGCGCTGCGCCGCCGTCTCGCGCTGCTGACCGCGGAGCCCGAGGCCGGCATGAGCACCGCCGAGTACGCCGTCGGGACGGTCGCGGCCTGTGCCTTCGCAGCGGTCCTGTTCCGGGTCGTGACCGGCGACTCGGTGGTCGACGGGCTGACCGATCTGGTCGACCGCGCGCTGGCCACGCTGGCCTGACGTGGCCGGCTCCCGCGCCCGCCGGCGCACGCGGCGCCGGGCGCGCGACCCGGAGGCCGGGATGGTGACCGCCGAGACGGCCGTCGTCCTCCCGGTGCTCCTCCTCGTGCTGCTCTGCGCGGTCGCGGCGGTGACCGTCGTGGGCGCCCAGCTGCGCTGCGTCGACGCCGCCCGGGAGGGCGCCCGTGCCGCCGCCCGCGGGGAGACCGACGCGGTGGTGGCCGAGCTGGCCGGCCGGGTCGCGCCGGAGGGGGCGGACACGGCGGTACGGGCGGAGGGGGACCGGGTGCGGGTCACGGTCAGCGTGGAGCTGGCACCGCTCGGCCCGGTCCCGCTGCGCACGCGGGTGTCGGCCGAGGCCGTGGCGCAGCGGGAGCCGGGCGGATTGCCGTGAGGTCGGAAGAGGAGCGCGGGTCGGCCACCGTCTGGATGCTGGCCGTGGCCGGGGTCCTCGCGCTGGTGGGCCTGGCCGGAGTCCTGGTGGGCGCGGCTGCGGTCGCCCGGCACCGCGCCGGAGCCGCCGCGGATCTCGCGGCCCTGGCCGCCGCCGGCCGGGCAGTCATGGGAGATCCCGACGCCTGCGCCGCCGCCGGGGAGGTGGCGGCGGAGAACGGGGCCCGGCTCGAGGCCTGCACCGTGGACGCAGGCGCGGTCGTCGAGGTGGCGGTCAGCGTCCGGGTGCCGCTGGGCCCGATCGGGCAGCGGACGGCGGCCGCCCGCGCCCGTGCCGGCCCGGTGCCTCCCGAATCGGCGCAGGGTGCGGCGGCGTCAGAAGACGAGGTCGTCCTCGGGCTCGGCGGCGCCCGCGGTAGCGCCCTCCCCGACCGGCAGCTCGCCGGCGACGGCGAGCTCGTCGAGCACCACGTCCAGCACGCGCACCGCACCGGCCTTGTCGAGCGGGTCGTTGCCGTTGCCGCACTTGGGCGACTGGACGCACGAGGGGCAGCCGCTCTCGCACTCGCAGCTGGCCACGGTGGCGCGCGTCGCTTGCAGCCACTCGCGCAGCACCTGGAAACCCCGCTCGGCGAAGCCCGCGCCGCCCGGATGACCGTCGTAGACGAAGATCGTGGCGGCGCCGGTGTCCGGGTGGAGCGCGGTCGAGAGGCCGCCGAGATCCCAGCGGTCGCAGGTCGCCAGCAGCGGCAGGATGCCGATCGCGGCGTGCTCCGCGGCGTGCAGCGAGCCCGGCACCTCGACCTCGTCGAGCTCCGCCCGCTCCACGGCCCGGTCGCTCAGGGTCAGCCACACCGCGCGGGTCCGCAGCTGCCGCGGCGGCAGGTCCAGCGGGAACTCGGCGAGCACCTCGCCGGTCCCCAGCCGGCGGCGCTGGTAGGCGACCACCTGGTTGGTGACGTCCACGACGCCGGTGTGCGCGGTGACCGTGCCGAGCCGCCGGCTCCGGTCCGGCGAGACGATCGAGAGGTCGGTGACGTCGCGCGCGACGGTGGTCCACTCCGGGCTCTCCGGGTGCACCGCGGCGCAGGCGTCCGCCACGTCGAACTCGTCGACGACGAAGGTCTCGCCCCGGTGCACGTACAGCGCGCCCTCGTGCACGGTGGCGTGGGCGGCGCCGCCGTCGACGGTGCCCAGCAGCCGGCCGGTCGCGCCCTCGATGATCGCCACCGGCTCGTCCCCGCTGCCCCGGATGTCGACGTCGGGCCGCCCGCGCCCGGCCCAGTACCAGCCGGTCGGCCGGCGGCGCAGCTGCCCGTCGGCGACGAGCTGCTCGATGGCCGCCTCGGCCACCGGGCCGCCGAAGTCCGCCAGGTCCTCCGGCCGCAGCGGGAGCTCTGCCGCGGCACAGCACAGCTGCGGACCGAGGACGTAGGGGTTGGACGGATCGGTGACCGTCGCCTCGATCGCCCGGCCGAAGACCGCCTGCGGGTGGTGGGCGAGGTAGTGGTCCAGCGGGTCGTCGCGCGCGACGAAGACCACCAGCGACTCCCGTTGCGCCCGCCCCGCGCGGCCGGCCTGCTGCCAGAGCGAGGCCAGCGTCCCGGGATAGCCGGCGAGCAGGACCGCGTCGAGCCCGGCGATGTCGATGCCGAGCTCGAGGGCGTTGGTGGTCGCGACCCCGAGGAGGTCGCCGGAGGACAGCGCCCGCTCCAGCTCCCGCCGCTCCTCGGGCAGGTAGCCCCCGCGGTAGGAGTCGACCCGCCGGACCAGGTCGCCCCGGCCACGGTCGCGCAGCAGCCGGCGGGCCTGGTCGGCGACGGACTCCGCGCTGCGCCGGGACCGCACGAACGCCAGCGTGCGGGCGCCCCGCTCGACCAGGTCGGCGAGCAGCCCGGCGGCGTCGGCCGCCGCGGACCGGCGCAGGGGGGCGCCGTGCTCGCCGGTGTGCTCGGTGAGCGGCGGCTCCCAGAGGGCGAAGGTCGCCCCCGGCCGCGGCGAGCCGTCGTCGGTCACGGCGGTCACCGGCTCGCCGACCAGCCGCGAGGCCGCTCCGGCGGGATCGGCCACGGTCGCCGACGCCAGCACGAACACCGGCTCGGCGCCGTACCGGCGGCAGATCCGGCGGAGCCGGCGGAGCACGTGCCCGACGTGGGAGCCGAACACCCCGCGGTAGGCGTGGCACTCGTCGATGACGACGTAGGCGACCCGGCGCAGGGTGCTGGACCACTTCTGGTGCGCCGGCAGGATCCCGCGGTGCAGCATGTCGGGGTTGGTCACGATCCACCGCGAGTGCCGGCGCACCCACTCGCGCTCCTCGCCGGGGGTGTCGCCGTCGTAGGCCGCGGGCCGCACGGAGGGGTCGGCCAGGCTCGCCACCGCGGCCAGCTGGTCGCGGGCCAGGGCCTTGGTCGGGGCGAGGTAGAGCACGCACGCCCGGGGGTCGTCGGCGAGCCGGCTCAGCGCCGGCAGCTGATAGGCCAGCGACTTGCCCGACGCCGTCCCCGTGGCGACGACGACGTGCCGGCCGTCGTGGGCGAGCTGCGCGGCCTCCACCTGGTGCGAGTAGGGGGCCGTCACCCCCCGGTCCAGCAGTCGCTCCTGCAGGGGTGCGCTGACCCAGTCCGGCCACGGCAGCGTGCGGCGCTCGCGGACGGGCACCGAGTGCACGTGGGTGACCGGCTGCTCCTCCTCCGGGGTGGCGGCCAGCAGCGAGGCCAGCAGCTCGGCGCCCGGCGGCGGGCCCGCCGGGACGCCGTCGCGCGGAGCGCGGTCGGGCCCGCCGAAGGCCGCCGGCCCGGCGGGATGGAGCGTGGTCACCGCTCCACTGTCACACCTGTCGGCAACCAGGGTCGGGGCGCCGTCGGGGCGGTCGGGCGGGCGGCAAGAACGCAGTGTTCAAGGGGGATGCACATCGTGTGATCTCCCTTACACTTCCGCCCGTTGCGGTGCGCCACCGACCGCTCCGCATCAGCACCTCTGCCGCACCGAGGAGCACCGGCGCTCTCCGGCGGCAGTACACGCTGGGAGGAACGCATGCCCGACGATTCGCTGTCCGGCGGGGACACGGCGCTGGTCGCCATCGTCCTCGTCATCTCCTTGGCCGCATTGGCCTTCGCCGCCTATCTGATCAAGGCCGTCATGGCCGCCGATCAGGGCACGGTGAAGATGCGCGAGATCGCGCAGGCGGTGCAGGAGGGCGCGGCGGCCTATCTGCGAAGGCAGTTCCGCACGCTGGGCGTCTTCGCCGTCATCGTGTTCCTCCTCCTGCTGGTCCTGCCTGTCGCCGACGGGGGCTGGGAGACCCGCTTCGGGCGGGCCATCTTCTTCCTCGTCGGCGCGGTGTTCTCCGCGTCGGTCGGCTTCATCGGCATGACCCTGGCCACCCGCGCCAACGTCCGGGTCGCGGCGGCCGCCAACGCCGGCGGCTACCTGCCGTCCTTCCGCACGGCATACCGCACCGGCGGCGTCGTCGGGATGATCACCATCGGCCTCGGCCTCTTCGGTGCCGCGCTCGTGCTGCTGCTCTTCGACGAGACCGCACCGATCGTCCTCGAGGGCTTCGGGTTCGGCGGTGCGCTGCTGGCCATGTTCATGCGCGTGGGCGGCGGCATCTTCACCAAGGCGGCGGACGTCGGCGCCGACCTCGTCGGCAAGGTCGAGGCGGGCATCCCCGAGGACGACCCGCGCAACGCCGCGACGATCGCCGACAACGTGGGCGACAACGTCGGCGACTGCGCGGGCATGGCCGCAGATCTCTTCGAGTCCTACGCCGTCACCCTCGTCGCCGCGCTGATCCTGGGGCAGGTCTTCTTCGGCTCGGTCGGCATGGTGTTCCCGCTGCTCGTCGCGGCCATCGGCGTCATCGCCTCCGTCGTCGGGGTGCTCGCCACCCGACCCGCGAAGACCGACTCGAGTGGCATGGCGCCGATCAACCGCGGCTTCTTCACCTCCGCCGCGGTCTCTCTCGTGCTCGTCGCCGTGGCCGCCTTCACCTACCTGCCGAGCATCTCCGACGGCGTCGACATGGAGGTCAGCCCGCAGGTCCTCGGCTTCGTCTCCGTGCTGATCGGGGTCGTGCTCGCCGCGGCGATCCAGCAGCTCACCGGTTACTTCACCGAGACCAGCCGCAAGCCGGTCAAGGACATCGGCCGCAGCTCGCTGACCGGCCCGGCCACCGTCATCCTGTCCGGCATCTCGCTCGGCCTGGAGTCCGCGGTCTACGCCGCGATCCTCATCGGCGGCGCCGTCTACGGGGCATTCCTCGTGGGTGGCGGCGCGGCGCTCTACGCCGTCGCCCTGGCCGGCTGTGGCCTGCTCACGACCGCCGGCGTCATCGTCGCCATGGACACCTTCGGGCCGGTCAGCGACAACGCGCAGGGCATCGCGGAGATGTCCGGCGACATCGACGAGGAGGGCGCCCGGGTGCTCACCGACCTCGACGCCGTCGGCAACACCACCAAGGCGATCACCAAGGGCATCGCCATCGCGACCGCGGTCCTGGCGGCGACGGCGCTCTTCGGTTCCTACAACGCCCAGCTCCAGGTCGCACTCGACGATGCCGGGGACACCGCCGGCCAGACCCTGCAGGAGGCCTTCAGCCTGGTGAACCCGAACAACGTCGTCGGGGCGATCCTCGGCGCCGCGGTGGTCTTCTTCTTCTCCGGCCTGGCCATCAGCGCGGTCTCGCGGGCAGCCGGGCGCGTGGTGTTCGAGGTCCGGGAGCAGTTCCGCACCAAGCCCGGGATCATGGACTACAGCGAGAAGCCGGACTACGGGGCCGTCGTCGACATCTGCACCAAGGACTCGCTCCGCGAGCTGGCCACCCCCGGCCTGCTCGCCGTCCTCGCGCCGGTCGCGGTGGGCTTCGGGCTCGGCTTCGGCCCGCTCGCGGCGTACCTCGTCGGCGCCATCGCGGCCGGCACCCTGATGGCCGTCTTCCTGTCCAACTCCGGCGGCGCCTGGGACAACGCGAAGAAGATGGTCGAGGACGGCTCCTACGGCGGCAAGGGCAGCGAGGCGCACGCCGCCACCGTCATCGGTGACACCGTGGGCGACCCGTTCAAGGACACGGCCGGCCCCGCGATCAACCCGCTGATCAAGGTGATGAACCTCGTCGCGCTGATCATCGCGCCGGCCGTCGTCAGCCTCTCGGTGGGTGAGGACGCCAACGACGCGGTCCGCATCGCCATCGCCCTGGCCGCGACCCTGGTCATCGTGGCCGCCGTCGTGGTGTCCAAGCGCCGGTCGGTCGTGGTCGGTGAGTACACGGCCCAGCCGGATGCGGGGTCGCTGACCAGCACCGCTCCCTGATCCGCCCACCCCGCGACCCTCCCGCCCGGAACCCCCCCGGCGGGAGGGTCGCGGTGTGCGTTGTGGACGCCGCCGCGCGCTGTGGACGACGGCCGGCACGACGTCGGCACGGCTGCCTAGCGTCCCCGCCGCCCGACCGCACCGGACGGGCGACGACCGAGCCGGGAGGCGCCCATGGCCCCGAGGATCACCGTGCGCCCCGACGAGCTGACCGCGCTCGCCGCCGAGCTGGACGGCCTGGCCGACGCCCTGACCGCCGACGGCGACCGGTGCCGGGCGGCCGCGGACGCCCTGGCCGGCGCCCTCGGGGGCCGGGAGGGTGCCGCGGTCGGGGGCCTGGCGGACCGCTGGGGAACCCTGGCCGCTGCGCTCGCCGACGGGACCGGGACGGCGGCGGGCACGCTGCGCTCCGTGGCCGCCGCCTACCGCGACGTGGACGCGGCGCTGGCCGGGCGGATGGGGTCGCCGTGACGGATGCGGAGGCGCGGCTCCGCGCGGTGGCGGCCTGGGACGTGCCCGCGCTGCGCGGCGGGCTGGCCACCCTCGGGGAGCTGGACGACCGCTTCCCCTCCTGGCGGGCACGGCTGGACACGGTCGTGCGCACGGTGGCGGACGGCGGGAGCTGGTCCGGTCCCGCCGCGGCGCAGGCCCGGGAACTCCTCCTCCGGCTCTCCACCACCGCGGCAGCGCTCGACGCCGGCCTCACCGGCTCGCGCGCCGAGTGCACCCGGCTCGCCCAGGAGGCGGTCCTCGCCGCCGACCGCGCCGCCACCGCCCTGGCGCTGGCCCCGGAGCTCCCCGTCCCCCTCGGCGTGGCCCTCACCGACGCGGACACCCTCGCCGCCGCCGTCGACCGGCTCGTGCTCGGCCCCGGATCGACGGCACCGGCGGTGGCCGCCGCGCGCGAGGCACTGGCCGCGGCCGAGGCGGTGGAGTCGGCCGCGGGCCGGGCGACCGACGCGCTCCCGCCGGTGCCGTCCGCCGGCCCGTCCGGCAGGGGCGGCCCGCCGGAGCCCCCGGCCGGCATCGCTCCCGGGGCGGTCGCCCGGTGGTGGGCAGCGCTGCCGGTGGCCGATCAGCTGGCCCTGGTCGGCACGTCGCCGGCGGAGCTCGGGGCGCTCGACGGTGTGCCTGCCTGGGCCCGCGACCGCGCCAACCGGGTCCTGCTGCGCCGGGCGATCGAGGACCCGCGGGCCGACGACGACCTCCGGGCGGTCGCCCGGGTCGTCGCGGAGCTGCTGGCGGACGAGGAGGCCCGAGGTCGGACGGCCCAGCTGCACCTGCTCGACCTGCCCGGGAACCGCGTCGCGGTGGCGTTCGGCGACCTCGATTCCGCCGACGTCGTCGCCCTCGTCGTCCCGGGCATGACCATCACCCCGGCCGACGACCTCGACGGCGTCGCGGGGGACGCGCGGGATCTCGCCGGCGCGGCCCGGCGGGCGGAGCCGACCCTGGCCGTCGCGACCGTGGCCTGGCTGGGCTACCGGGCGCCCCAGTTCCTCTACTCGGCGACCAACCGGCGGGCGGCCACGGCGGGCGGTGCCGCCCTGGACGCGGCCCTGACCGGGCTCGCGGCGGCCCGCACCGCGGCCGGGAGGCCGCCGGCCCGCACCACGGTCGTCGGGCACAGCTACGGCACCGTCGTGATCGACGAGGCCGCCGACCGGCCCGGCCGGCTGGCCGCCGACGCCGTCGTCCTGCTGGGCAGCCCCGGCATGGAGGACGACGCCGCCGCGCTCGAGGCGGCCGAGGTCCACGACGCCGCCTCGCCGGCCGACCCGATCTCCTGGAGCGGCTGGTTCGGCACCGAGACCTGGGCGGGGAGGTTCGGGTCCACCGGCCTGCCCGTGGACGCCGGCACCGGTCACTCGGGCTACTTCGACCGCGACCGGCCGACGCTGGGCGCGATGGGGGAGGTGGTCGTGGGGCGGCGCCCGGGCTGACCCCTACGCGGGGGGCCTCTTCCGCCGTCGGGAACAGTCGCGCAGCATGCACGTTCGGTAGGGGAGACGGCACGCCCACGGGGCCTCGTCCCGGGCGCTCCGTCGGCCGGGTGGCTTACCGTGGCCCGCCAGAGGGGGCCTTCCACTGCGGTGCCGCCCCGTGCCGGGCCTCCGGCGCGGAGCCGGGCACCGTCCCGGCAGGCCGCACCCAGCACCACCAAGGCACCACCGACAGGAGCACCGTGCCCACGAAGACCACGCAGACCGGGAGCGAGAACACCGAGCCGACCGCCGGGGGCGCCAAGACCCCGCGGCGGAGCTCGGCCGCGGCCGGCGGCAAGCCGCTGGTCATCGTGGAGTCGCCGACCAAGGCCACCAAGATCGCCGGCTACCTCGGCAGCGGCTACGTCGTCGAGGCCAGCGTCGGCCACATCCGCGACCTCCCGCGCAACGCCGCCGACGTCCCCGCCGAGCACAAGGGCGCGGCCTGGGCGCGGCTGGGCGTCGACGTCGACAACTCCTTCGAGCCGCTCTACGTCGTGAGCCCGGACCGCAAGCAGCAGGTCAGCCGGCTCAAGCAGCTGGTCAAGGGCGCCAGCGAGATCTACCTCGCGACAGACGAGGACCGCGAGGGCGAGGCCATCGCGTGGCACCTGATCGACACCCTCAAGCCGCGGGTGCCCGTCCGCCGCATGGTCTTCCACGAGATCACCCCCGAGGCCATCGCCCGGGCCGTCGCCAATCCGCGCGAGCTCGACACCGCCCTGGTCGACGCCCAGGAGACCCGCCGCATCCTCGACCGGCTCTACGGCTACGAGGTCAGCCCGGTGCTGTGGAAGAAGGTGCTGCCGAAGCTCTCGGCCGGCCGCGTGCAGTCGGTCGCCACCCGCATCGTGGTGGAGCGCGAGCGCGAGCGGATGGCCTTCCACGCCGCCGACTACTGGTCGCTGGAGGGCACCTTCGCCGTCCCCGGCAAGGCGGCCGGCGCCGACGAGGGCGAGCCGACCACGGTGCGGGCCAAGCTGGTCAGCGTCGACGACAGCCGGGTCGCCACCGGCCGCGACTTCGACGCCGCCACCGGCCGCACGACCGGTGAGGTCGTGCACCTCGACGAGGCCGGGGCCCGCGGGCTGGCCGCCCGCCTGGAGGGCCGGCAGGTCGCGGTCAGCCGGGTCGACGAGAAGCCCTACCGCCGCCGTCCCTACGCGCCGTTCACCACCTCCACCCTGCAGATGGAGGCCGGGCGCAAGCTCGGCTGGTCGTCCGCGCAGACGATGCGGGTGGCGCAGCGGCTGTACGAGAACGGCCACATCACCTACATGCGTACCGACTCGACGAACCTCTCCGACGAGGCGATCAACGCCGCGCGGAGCCAGGCGCGCGAGCTGTACGGCGACGCGTTCGTCCCGGCCGAGGCCCGCCGTTACAAGAGCAAGGCCAAGGGCGCCCAGGAGGCGCACGAAGCGATCCGTCCCGCCGGCGACAGCTTCCGCACCCCCGGCCAGCTCGCGGCCGAGCTCGCGCGCGACGAGTTCCGGCTCTACGAGCTGGTGTGGAAGCGCACCGTCGCCTCGCAGATGGCCGACGCCGTCGGGCAGACCGTGAGCATCCGCCTCGCGGGCCGCAGCGCCACCGACGAGGCGGTCGAGTTCACCGCCAGCGGGCGCACCATCACCTTCCCCGGCTTCCTCAAGGCCTACGTCGAGTCCCAGGACGAGGGCAAGCAGGCCAACAGCGACGACGACGAGGGCAGCGACGACGCCGAGCGCCGGCTGCCGCGGCTGGAGCGCGGCCAGCAGCTCGACACCCGCGAGCTCGACGCCAAGGGCCACACCACCAGCCCGCCGGCCCGCTACACCGAGCCGAGCCTGGTCGCCCGCCTCGAGGAACTCGGCATCGGCCGCCCCTCGACGTTCGCGTCGATCATGCAGACCATCCAGGACCGCGGGTACGTCTGGAAGAAGGGCAACTCGCTGGTGCCCTCCTTCATCGCCTTCGCGGTGATCAACCTGCTGGAGCAGCACTTCGCCCAGCTCGTGGACTACCAGTTCACCGCCTCGCTGGAGGAGGAGCTCGACCAGATCGCCGGCGGCAACCTGCAGCGGGTCGACTGGCTGACGGAGTTCTACTTCGGCGTCGAGGGCCGCAACAGCGGGAGCATCGCCGAGTCCGGCGGGCTCAAGCACATCGTCGGCCAGCGGCTGGAGGAGATCGACGCCCGCGGGGTGAACTCCATCCCGCTGCGGGCCACCAGCGCGACCGGCGAGCCGGTCGTCGCCCGGGTCGGCCGGTACGGCCCCTACCTGCAGGCCGGTGAGGACGGCGGGCGGGTCAGCATCCCCGAGGACCTCGCGCCCGACGAGCTCACCGAGGAGAAGGTGCGCGAGCTGCTCGAGGCGCCGTCGGGCGACCGCGAGCTGGGCACCGACCCCGAGTCCGGGTTGCCGGTGGTCGTGAAGGCCGGCCGCTACGGCCCCTACGTCACCACCGTCGTGCCCGAGGGCAGCAAGGAGGCCCCGCGGACGGCGAGCCTTCTCTCGTCCATGTCGGTGGAAACGGTGACGATCGAGGACGCGCTCAAGCTCCTGACCCTGCCGCGCACCGTGGGCACCGCTCCCGACGGTGAGGAGATCCAGGCGCTCAACGGCCGCTACGGGCCCTACATCAAGAAGGGCACCGACTCCCGGTCGGTGGAGGGCGAGGAGAAGCTCTTCACCATCACCCTCGACGAGGCGCTGGCGATCTTCGCCCAGCCCAAGCAGCGGGGTCGCGCGGCCGCGAAGGCGCCGCTCAAGGAGCTCGGCCCCGACCCGGTCACCGAGGGCGTGGTGACGGTGCGCGAGGGCCGGTTCGGGCCCTACGTGACCGACGGCGAGACGAACGCCAGCCTGCGCAAGGGCGACGACGTCGAGACGATCACCATCGAGCGCGCCGCCGAGCTGCTGGCCGACCGTCGTGCCGCCGGTCCGGCCAAGAAGAAGAAGGCGGCGAAGAAGACCACCGCCAAGAAGGCCCCGGCCAAGAAGACGACGGCGAAGAAGGCGGCCGCGACGAAGGCCGCCGCCGAGCCGGTCGCCACCGGCTGAGCCGCCGCGGCACCCGCGCTCAGGACGGGCGGGTGCCGACGGCGAACAGTCGCCGGAAGGGCAGCACGGTCGTGCCGTCGGAGCGCGGGGGATAGGCCTCCCGCAGGCCGGCGGCGTACTCGGCGGTGAAGGCGGCCGCGGCGTCGTCGTCCAGCCGGGCGAGGACCGGCCGCAGGACCGTGCTGCGCACCCAGCCCAGCACGGGGTCGGGGCCGGTCAGCACGTGCAGGTACGTGGTCTCCCAGACGTCGGCGGTCAGCCCGGACCCGGTCAGGACGTCGAGGTACCCGGCGGGCTCGAGGACGGCGGACGGCGAGGGCGCCACGTCGGCCAGCCGGCCGGCCCACCGCGGCGACCGGCAGAGGTCGGCCAGGAGCGCGTGCGTCGGCGCCCGGAAGTTGCCGGGCACCTGGACCGCCAGCGCCCCACCCCGCGACAGGTCGTCCGCCCAGCGGGCGAGCAGCCGCTCGTGGCCCGGCACCCAGTGCAGCACCGCGTTGCTGACCAGCACGTCGACGGAGCTCTCGGGCCGCCAGTCCCGCACGTCGCCGAGCCGGAACTCCAGCCCGGGCCGGACCGGCGCCGCGGCCAGCATCGCAGCCGAGGAGTCGACGCCGGTCACCCGGGCGGCCGGCCACCGGTCGGCGAGCAGCGCGGTGGTGGATCCCTCGCCGCACCCGAGGTCGACGACCGTGGCGGGTGCGGGCACGTCCAGCCGGCTCACCAGGTCGAGGAAGGGGCGGGCCCGCTCGCGGGCGTTCTGCAGGTAGGCGGCCGGATCCCACGCGCCGTCCTGCCCGGGGTCGACCATCCCCGGGAAGCTAGCCCCTCCGGCGGCCTCCTCGCCGAAAGGGGTCGGGATCGTCGGTGCCGGCCGGTAGCGTGAGATCCCCGGGACCCGCTCCGTCCCGGACCACTCCGACCTCGGGAGCCGTGATCCAGTCCGACCCGACGCCACCGGTGCCGCCGCGCGATGAGCCGGCGGCGCCGGCCGAGCGGAGCGCGCCGCCGGCCGACGGTCTGCCCCCGGCGAGCACGCCGGTCCCCCCCGACGCCGGCGCGCACCCGCGCGTGGGCCAGGTCGGCCTGGTCGCCAGGCTCCGGGCCGTGCTGCGGGTGCGCGACTTCCGCAAGCTGTGGCTGTCGATGTCGCTGTCGAGCTTCGGCGACTGGCTGGGGCTCCTGGCGATCACCGCGACCGCGACGTCGCTGGTCGACGGCTTCGCGGCGGCGAACTTCGCGCTCGGCGGGGTGCTGCTGTTCCGCCTGCTGCCCGCCATCGTGCTGGGTCCGCTGGCCGGCGCGTTCGCCGACCGCTTCGACCGGCGCAAGACGATGGTCGTCACCGACGTCATCCGGTTCGGGCTGTTCGCCTCCATCCCGATCGTCGACGAGCTCGTCTGGCTGTTCGTCGCGCAGTTCCTCATCGAGGCGTTCAGCCTGTTCTGGATCCCGGCCAAGGACGCCGCCGTCCCCAACATGCTGCGCAAGGACCAGCTGGAGCCGGCCAACCAGCTCTCCCTGGTCACCACCTACGGCCTGACCCCGGTGCTGGCCGCGATCGTCTTCGCGGTGCTGAACTCGACCGACGGCTGGCTGCAGACCTGGCTGCCGGACGTCGACCCGGTCGACGTCGCGCTCTACCTGAACGCGCTGACGTTCCTGGTCGCCGCGATCGTGATCTGGCGGCTGCCCTCGATCAGCGGACGCCGGGCAGCCGGGTCGGGCGGTCAGCAGGAGAGCTTCCTGGGCTCCCTCCGGCGCGGGTTCTCCTTCGCCGGGCACACGCCGCTGGTCCGTGGCCTGGTCGTGGGCATCACGGGTGCCTTCGCCGCCGCCGGCGTGATCATCGCGACGGGGCAGGCGTACGCGAACGCGCTCGGGGGTGGCGATGCCGCCTACGGGCTGCTCTTCGGGGCGGTCTTCATCGGGCTGGGGCTGGGCATCGCGCTCGGGCCCAGCGTCGCCCACGACCTCGCCCGCGAGCGGATCTTCGGCATCGCGATCGTCGGCGCCGGCCTGATGGTCGTGGTGATGTCGTGGACGTCGACGCTGTGGGTCGCGCTGCTGCTCGTGGTCCTCATGGGCTTCTTCGCCGGCATCGCCTACCTGGCCGGCTTCACGCTGCTGGGCACGGAGGTCCAGGACGAGGTGCGCGGCCGCACGTTCGCGATCGTGCAGTCGCTGGTCCGTGCCGCGCTGATCCTGTCGCTGGCGGTGGTGCCGTTCGGGGTGGGGCTCATCGGCCGGCACTCGGTCGACCTCGGTGTCGTCACCCTCCCGGTCACCGGCGAGCGGATCATGCTGCTGGCCGCCGGGCTGCTCGCCGTCGGCGTCGGCGTGCTCGCCTACCGGCAGATGGACGACGGCCGGCCCGTCCCGTTGCTGGCCGACGTCCTCACCGCGCTCCGGCGGGACACCACGGCCCGGCGTCGGCTGGCCGGAGGCGGGGTGTTCATCGCCTTCGAGGGCGGTGAGGGCGCCGGCAAGTCCACCCAGGTGAAGCGGCTGCAGGAGTGGCTCACGAACGAGGGCCTGGTCGCCCGCACGACGTTCGAGCCGGGCGCGACCCCCTCGGGCGCGGGCATCCGTTCGATCCTGCTGGACCGGTCGCACGCGGCCATCGCCCCCCGGTCGGAGGCGCTGCTCTACGCCGCCGACCGCGCCCAGCACGTGCACGACGTCCTCCGGCCGGCCCTGGACGCCGGCGAGGTCGTCATCACCGACCGGTACGTGGACAGCTCGCTCGCCTACCAGGGGGCGGGCCGCACCATCCCGCTCGACGACGTCCGCATGCTCTCCCGGTGGGCCACCGGCGGCCTGGAGCCCGATCTCACCGTGCTGCTGGACCTGCCGCCGGAGACGGGGCTCGCCCGGGCCCGCGGCCGGTCGGTGGCCGACCGCATGGAGTCGGAGTCCCTGGAGTTCCATCAGCGGGTGCGACAGACCTTCCGAGCCCTCGCCGAGAGCGATCCCGACCGCTACCTCGTGCTGGACGCCACGGGCAGCGCCGACGAGCTCGCCGCGTCGATCCGCGTCCGCGTCGCCGACCTGCTCTCCGGCCTGCCCCTGCAGACGCTGCCGCAGACCGACGCGGAGGCCACCCGGCCGACGACGCCGGTGCAGGCCCACCCGCACGCCCAGACCGGCTCGACCCCGCAGCTGCACCCATGAGCGTCGCGGCGGACCAGGGGGTGTGGTCGCGGGTCATCGGCCAGCCCGCGGTGGTGGCGGAGCTGCGGGCGGCGATCGACGACCCGGCCGCCATGACGCACGCCTGGCTGTTCACCGGGCCGCCCGGCTCCGGGCGGTCGGTGGCCGCGCGGGCGTTCGCGGCGGCGCTGCAGTGCCCCGACGGCGGTGACGGGACCTGCCACGCCTGCCGGACGGTGCTCTCGGGCACCCACGCCGACGTCAACGTGATCGTCCCCGACGGGCTGTCGATCGGGGTCACGGAGGCCCGCGAGCTGGTCCGGGTCGCCGGCCGGTCGCCGTCCCAGGGCCGCTGGCAGATGATCATCGTCGAGGACGCCGACCGCATGAGCGAGTCGGCCTCGAACGCGGTGCTCAAGATGATCGAGGAGCCGCCGCCCCGCACGGTGGTGATGCTGTGCGCACCGAGCCTGCACCCCGACGACGTGCCGGTCACCATCCGGTCGCGCTGCCGCGTCGTCGCGCTGCGGACCCCGACGGTCACCGCGATCGCCGACGTGCTGGTCCGCGACGGCGTCGACCCTGCGCTGGCCTCCTGGTCCGCGGCCGCCTCCGGAGGGCACGTCGGCCGGGCCCGCCGGCTGGCGCGCGACGAGGAGGCGCGGCTCGCGCGCAAGGCGGTGCTCGACGTCCCGCTGCGGCTGGTGTCGCTGGCGGCGTGCATGGACGCCGCGGACGACCTGGTCGGCGCGGCCAAGGAGGAGACCGAGGCCGCGACGGAGGTGCTGGACGGGGCGGAGACCGACGCGCTGAAGAACAGCCTGGGCGTCGGGGCCCGCGGGCCGGGCGTCGTCGCGGCGAGCCGGGGGAGCGCCGGTCAGCTCAAGGAGCTGGAGAAGCGGCAGAAGTCGCGGGCCACGCGCATCGGCCGGGACTCCCTCGACCGCGCACTGGTCGACCTCGCCGGGCTCTACCGGGACGCGCTGGTGCTGGCGGCGGCGCCCGGGGGAGAACTGCCGCTCAACCACCCGGACCGCCGCGCGGACGCGGTCGAGCTGTCGCGGCTGATCGGTCCCGAGGGGGCCCTGCGGCGGATCGACGCGATCCTCGACTGCCGGACGGCGCTGGAGCAGAACGTCAAGCCGCAGATCGCGCTGGAGGCCCTGACCGTGGCCCTCCGGCTGCCCGCCTAGGCCCCTGCCCCTGCGCCGGATCGCGCAGGCGGTGCCGTAGTCTGTGCGGGCACGTCCGCCGCCTTAGCTCAGTCGGTAGAGCATCTCACTCGTAATGAGAAGGTCGTCGGTTCGATTCCGACAGGCGGCTCTCTGCACCGCAGCGGGTCCGTCCTCCGGGACGGGCCCGCTGCGTCGTTCCCGGGGTCTACGCCCGGTGCGCGCGCGGGTCGGCGCGGCGCTGCTGGCCCCAGCCGAACGAGGTCTCGGGCACCCAGTCCTCGAGCGCGTCGGCCAGCCGTGCGGCGAGCGCGTCGTCGCCGGCGCGCAGCTCGCCCTCCCAGGACGCACTGCTCAGCAGCAGCATGAACACGTCCTCGGGGCCGACCGCGACCTGCACCCAGATCTCGCCGGGCAGCGGCCGGTCCTCCCGCCACAGCCGGGCGGTGGCCGCCTCGCCGTCGCGCAGGATGCTCCGCGCCACCGGGAGGACGACGTCGTCCCGGAGCCGGGCGAGCGCGGCGTCGGTCACGTAGGGAGGGCCGGTCACGCCGTCCGCCTGCCAGCGCCGACCGTGTGCGGACATGGCTGACGGCGGCACGCCGTCCGAAGAGGCGTACCGCCGTCACCGTGCCCGGGCGGCCGGCAGGACCGAGCCGGACCCGGTCAGTGGTAGTTCTGGTCCTTGGCGCGCTGGAGCGAGGCCATGATCTCCGCCTCGGCCTCTTCGCGGCCGACCCAGTTGGCGCCCTCGACCGACTTGCCCGGCTCGAGGTCCTTGTAGGTCTCGAAGAAGTGCTGGATCTCGAGGCGGTCGAACTCCGACACGTCGGTGAGGTCCCGGAGGTGCGACTGGCGCGGGTCCGTCGCCGGAACCGTGAGGACCTTGTCGTCGCCGCCGGCTTCGTCGGTCATCCGGAACATGCCGATGGCCCGGACGGTGATCAGGCACCCGGGGAACGTCGGCTCCTCGAGCAGCACCAGGGCGTCGAGCGGGTCGCCGTCCTGCCCCAGGGTGTTCTCGATGTAGCCGTAGTCGGCCGGATAGCGGGTTGAGGTGAACAGCATCCGGTCCAAGCGGATGCGTCCGGTGGCATGGTCCAGCTCGTACTTGTTCCGCTGGCCCTTCGGGATTTCTACCGTCACGTCGAACTGCACCCGCCTAGTCTTGCGCACGGTGACCTCGCGTGTTCCGCGGAGGTCACCTTTTTGGGGGGTGGGCACCATCGCGTCGAGCGGTTCGACGATCGTCACAGCGAAGACCGGACGGTTCCGTCGGCGCATCGCACTGGGCGTCATCGCGCTCGTCCTGCTCCTCGTCGGAGGTGGCTTCGCGCTCGCCGGCGGGTTCGGCGGCGGAGGCTCGACGGCCGCCGACGACACGGTCGAGGTGCCCGACGCCGAGCTGCCCGAGCTCGCGGAGGCGACACCGGTGCTCGCCTCGCTCGACTCGGCGGCCCCCGCGCCCGACCCCGGAGTCCTCGCCACCCGCATCGGGCCGCTGCTGCAGGACCCGGGCCTGGGTGCCGGCGTCTCCGCCGAGGTCGTCGATGTGGCCACCGGCGAGGTGCTGCTCGACCAGGACGCCTCCTCCCCGTCGGTCCCCGCGTCCACCGCGAAGCTGCTGACCGCGGTCGCCACGCTCACCACGCTGGACCCCGCGCAGACCCTTGCGACGACGGTCGTCGCCGGCACCGCTCCCGGAGAGGTCGTCCTCGTCGGGGGTGGCGACCCGACGCTCTCGCGCACCTCCCCGTCGCAGACCTATCCCGGTGCCCCCACCGTCGCCGACCTCGCCGCCCAGGTGACGGCGGCCCTGCCCGCCGGCAGCCCGGTCAGCCGGATCGTCGTCGACAGCTCGCTGTTCACCGGCCCGCTGACCGCCGCGGGCTGGGGCCCGGCGGACGCGCCCTCGACCTACGCCGCGCCGATCACCGCCACCGCCGTCGACGGCGCCCGCGTGAGCCCCGGCGCGCAGGTCCGCAGCGGCCAGCCCGGAATCGACGCCGGCGTCGCCCTCGCCGACGCCCTGGGCGCCCCGGGCGCGACCGTCGTCCTCGGCGAGGCGCCGAGCGGGGCCAGGACGCTGGCCACCGTCGAGTCCGCGCCCGTCGGGCGGCTGGTGGAGCAGGCGCTGTCTATGTCGGACAACGTGCTGGCCGAGGCGCTGGCCCGCCAGGTGGCGCTGGCCCGCGACCTGCCGGCCTCCTTCGAGGGCGCGGCGGAGGCGGTCGTGGCCGCGCTGGGCGAGGCCGGTGTCGACGTCACCGGCGTGTCCCTCGCCGACGGCAGCGGCCTGTCCGTGCTCGACCAGGTACCCGCCGGCGTGCTCACCGAGCTGGTGGCCGGCGCCGCCGACGGCTCGATCGAGGGCGCGTCGACGATGCTCTCCGGCCTGCCGGTGGCCGGCTACGACGGCACGCTGTTCGACCGCGGCGACGCCGACACCGCCCCGGGCGTGGTCCGCGCCAAGACCGGCACGCTGCTCGGCGTGCACGCGCTGGCCGGAACAGCCGTCACCGCGGACGGGCGGCTGCTGGCCTTCGCCGTCATCGCCGACGAGTCGGGCAGCGAGGCCAGCGCCGAGGCGGCACTGGACCGGGTCGCGGCCGCGCTCGCCGCCTGCGGCTGCAGCTAGCTCGCGCGCCGGGCGACGTCGCCCCCCGTGGGTACCGTGGGCCGATGAGCAGCCCCGCCTCGATGGTCGACTGGAAGCTCGCCGGCCGCACCGCCCGCCGGCTCGCCGGGCCCGGGCCGGCCACCACCCGGGAGGACGCCGCCGCCGTCGTCCGCGAGCTGCACGAGGCCGCGGCCACCGCGGTCGCGCACGTCGAGAAGCTCACCGGCCTGACGGCTGCCCCCGGCGGGCCCGTGCCGGAGGTCGCCGTCGTCGACCGCCCCGGCTGGGTCGATGCCAACGCCCGCGGCATGGCCGCGCTGCTCGACCCGCTGGTCGAGGCCCTCGCCGAGCGCACCGGCAGCCGGCCCGGCGCCCTCGCCACCGCCGTCGGCTCGCGGGTCACCGGCATCCAGGCCGGCGGCGTGCTGGCGTTCCTCAGCTCCCGCGTCCTCGGCCAGTACGAGGTCTTCGGCACGGGCGGCCGGCTGCTGCTCGTCGCCCCGAACATCGTCGCGACCGAGCAGAAGCTCGGCGTCGACCCGTCGGACTTCCGGCTCTGGGTGTGCCTGCACGAGGTCACCCATCAGCTGCAGTTCACCGCCGTCCCGTGGCTGAAGCCCTACCTCGAAGCCCAGATCGCCGAGTTCGTCGACGCGACCGACCTGACCGGCGACGTCCTCCGCGAGCGGTTGCAGGACGTGCTCCGCGGCATCACCGAGGCCATCCGCGGGGACGACGGCGAGTCCGAGGGGCTCATGGCGCTGATCCGCGACCCCCGCCAGCGGGAGGTGCTCGACCGGGTCACCGCGGTCATGAGCCTGGTCGAGGGGCACGCCGAGTACGTGATGGACGGCGTCGGTCCCGACGTCGTGCCGACGGTGCGGACGCTGCGCAAGCGGTTCGCCCAGCGCCGCAAGGGCCGCGGGCCGGTCGACCGCGTGCTGCGCCGACTGCTCGGCCTGGAGCAGAAGATGAAGCAGTACGCCGACGGCCGGGTGTTCGTCGGCGGGGTCGTCGACCGGGCCGGCATGGAGGGCTTCAACCAGGTCTGGGTCAAGCCCGAGAACCTGCCGCTCATCGAGGAGCTCACCGCCCCCGAGCGCTGGGTCGAGCGGGTCCTCGGCCGGCCGGCCATCCCCGCCTGAGCGTGGTCGGCCCGCACGCCGCGGTCGCGCAGGTCCGCAGCGCCGTCCGCCCGGGGCTGAGCGGGTCGGCGCAGCCGGTGCTCGTCGCCTGCAGCGGGGGAGCGGACTCCCTGGCGCTGGCCGCCGCCATCGCCTTCGAGGCACCCCGCGCCGGGGTGCCGGCGGGCGCGGTGACGGTGGACCACGGCCTGCAGCCGGGGTCGGCGGAGCGGGCGGCGACGACGGCGGGACTGCTGCGCGACCTGGGCCTGTCGCCGGTCCTCGTCGTCCCGGTGGACGTCGGTGTGGACGGCGGGCCCGAGGGCGCCGCCCGCGCCGCCCGGTACGCGGCCCTGGCCCGCGTCGCGGGCGAGCACGGGGCCCGGGTGGCGCTGGGGCACACCCTCGACGACCAGGCCGAGACGGTGCTGCTCGGCCTCGGCCGCGGCTCGGGCCCGCGCTCGGTGGCCGGGATGGTCGAGCAACGCCGGGCCGGGGGCGCCACCTGGTGGCGGCCGCTGCTCGGCGTCCGGCGGACGACGACCCGCGCGGCCTGCGCCGCCGCCGAGCTGCCGGTGTGGGACGACCCGTGGAACGACGACCCCGCCTACACCCGCGTCCGGCTGCGCACCGAGGTGCTGCCGCTGCTGGAGGAGGTGCTGGGCGGGGGAGCGGCGCCGGCGCTGGCGCGGACGGCCGGGCTGCTGCGCGCCGACCTCGACGCGCTGGACGAGCTCGCCGCCGCCCACCTCGCCGCCCTGACCTGCGACGACGGCCTGGCCGTCGCCGACGTCGCGGGCCTGGTCACGGCCCTGCGCACGCGGGTGCTGCGGGGGTGGCTGCGAGCGGCCGGGGTGCGCGACCTCCAGGCGGTGCACCTGGACGCGGTCGATGCGCTGCTGGTGCGGTGGAGGGGGCAGGGCCGGGTCGACCTACCCGGCGGCGCGGGCGTCGTCCGGGCGTCTGGCACCCTGAGGCTGGAACCCGTGCGCGACGGCGGCGGCCCGCCATCTGCACCACACGACCGCGAGGAGTTCGACGCGTGAGCGAGTCTGCGACCAGTTCCGGGGCCCTGGGCCCCGACCACGGGTACGGGCCGGACATCGACCACGTCCTGCTCAGCGAGGCGCAGATCCAGGCCAAGATCGGCGAGCTCGCCGCTCAGATCGCGGACGACTACGCGGGCAAGGAAGTGCTCCTGGTCGGCGTCCTCAAGGGCGCGGTGCTGTTCATGAGCGACTTCGCCCGGGCGCTGCAGCTGCCCACGCAGATGGAGTTCATGGCCGTCTCGTCCTACGGCTCGGCCACCAGCTCCTCGGGCGTGGTGCGGATCCTCAAGGACCTCGACCGCGACATCACCGACAAGCACGTCCTGGTGCTCGAGGACATCATCGACTCCGGCCTGACGCTGTCCTGGCTGCTCAAGAACCTTGGCGGCCGCGCCCCGGCCTCGCTGGAGGTCTGCGCGCTGCTGCGCAAGCCCGACGCGGTGAAGGTCGAGGTGCCGGTCAAGTACATCGGCTTCGACATCCCGAACGAGTTCGTCGTCGGCTACGGCCTCGACTACGCCGAGCGCTACCGCGACCTGCCCTACATCGCCACCCTGAAGCCCGAGGTGTACGCCTAGCGGGGGTGCCGTCGTGACCCAGGGGATCCACAGGATCCCCGGTGTACCTTCGGGGCCGACGACGCTGCGCAGAGCGCCGGGGGCCCTGCCCGGGTCGCAGGCAGTGTCACCGGATGAGCAGGAGGGTCGACGGGCAGACCGGCTCCGCCGGTGCCCGGCATCGGTGTATGGAACGTAAGAAGTTCTACCGCTCCGTGTGGTTCTGGGTCGTCATCGTCGTCCTCCTGGCCCTCGCGCTCTCCTCCCTCTTCGGTCGCAGCGGCGACAAGTACGAGGAGGTCCAGACGTCGGTCGCGCTCGAGCAGTTGCGCGACGGCAACGTCGAGAGCGTGACGATCAACGACCGCGAGCAGACGGTCGATCTGGACCTCGACGAGGCCGTCGACGGCAACCGTCAGATCACCGCCTCGTACCCGATCGGCGCCGAGGACGAGATCTTCGACCTCGCGGCGACCGCGGGGGAGGACGAGGGCGTCGACTTCGACACCAACGTCACCCAGGACAGCCTGCTGGCCAGCCTCCTGGTGAGCTTCCTGCCGTTCGTGATCCTCCTGCTCCTGCTGTTCTGGCTGTTCAACTCCATGCAGGGCGGCGGCCGCGGCGTCATGGCCTTCGGCAAGTCCAAGGCCAAGCAGGTCACCAAGGACACCCCGAAGACGACGTTCGCCGACGTCGCCGGCGCCGACGAGGCGATCGAGGAACTGCACGAGATCAAGGACTTCCTGCAGAACCCGGTCAAGTTCCAGGCCGTCGGCGCGAAGATTCCCAAGGGCGTGCTGCTGTTCGGCCCGCCCGGGACCGGCAAGACGCTGCTCGCCCGCGCCGTGGCCGGCGAGGCCGGCGTGCCGTTCTTCTCGATCTCCGGGTCCGACTTCGTCGAGATGTTCGTCGGCGTCGGCGCCAGCCGCGTCCGCGACCTGTTCAAGGAGGCGAAGGAGAACGCCCCGGCGATCATCTTCGTCGACGAGATCGACGCCGTCGGCCGGCACCGCGGTGCCGGCATGGGCGGCGGCCACGACGAGCGCGAGCAGACCCTCAACCAGATGCTGGTCGAGATGGACGGCTTCGACGCCAAGGGCGGCGTCATCATGATCGCCGCGACCAACCGGCCCGACATCCTCGACCCCGCGCTGCTGCGCCCGGGCCGCTTCGACCGGCAGATCGCCGTCGACCGCCCCGACCTGCTCGGCCGCAAGGCGATCCTGAGCGTGCACGCCAAGGGCAAGCCGCTCGCGCCCGACGTCGACCTGGAGACCCTCGCCCGCCGCACCCCCGGCTTCACCGGCGCCGACCTCGCCAACGTGCTCAACGAGGGCGCGCTGCTCACCGCCCGCCACAACGGCTCGCTGATCACCGACGAGACGCTCGAGGAGGCCATCGACCGGGTGACGGCGGGCCCCGAGCGCAAGACGCGGGCGATGAGCGAGAAGGAGAAGAAGGTCACCGCCTACCACGAGGGCGGGCACGCTCTCGTCGCGCACGCGCTGCCCAACCTGGACCCGGTGCACAAGGTCACGATCATGCCGCGCGGCCGCTCGCTGGGGCACACGCTCGTCCTGCCCGTCGAGGACAAGTACACCCAGACCCGCTCGGAGATGATCGACACCCTGGCCTACGCCCTCGGTGGCCGCGCGGCGGAGGAGCTCGTCTTCCACGAGCCGACCACCGGCGCCGGCAACGACATCGAGAAGGCCACCTCCATGGCCCGCGCGATGGTGACCCAGTACGGGATGAGCGCGAAGCTGGGCGCGGTGAAGTACGGGAGCACCGACGCCGAGCCGTTCCTGGGCCGCGACATGGGCTCCCGACCCGACTACTCCGAGGCCGTGGCCGCCGACATCGACGCCGAGATCCGGGCGCTGATCGAGGCCGCGCACGACGAGGCCTGGGAGATCCTGGTCGAGTACCGGCACGTCCTGGACCAGCTCGTGCTCGAGCTGATGGAGAAGGAGACGCTGTCCAAGGAGGACATGGCGCGGATCTGCGCGCCGGTCATCAAGCGTCCCTCCCTGGCTCCGTACAACGGCTTCGGCAAGCGCACGCCGTCGGACCAGCCGCCGGTCCTCACGCCGTCCGAACGGGCCGGCCAGAACGGTGCGGCCGGCCACGACCCGGCGCCGCTCGGGGACGTCGGCGCGCCGGTCCAGCGGTGACCGAGCGGATCGACTCCGCCCGCGCGGAGGCGGCCGTCCGCGAGCTGCTGCTGGCCATCGGCGAGGACCCCGACCGCCCGGGGCTGCAGGACACCCCGGCGCGCGTCGCCCGGGCCTACACGGAGACCTTCGCCGGGCTCTGGCAGGACCCGTACGAGATCCTGGCGACGACGTTCGACGAGAACCACGACGAGCTCGTGCTGGTCAAGGACATCGCGATGTACTCGACCTGCGAGCACCACCTCGTGCCCTTCCACGGGGTCGCGCACGTCGGGTACATCCCCGGCGCCGACGGCCGGGTCACGGGGTTGTCGAAGGTGGCCCGGCTGGTCGAGGTCTACGCCCGCCGCCCGCAGGTGCAGGAGCGGATGACCCGGCAGATCGCCGACGCGCTGGACGACGTCCTCAAGCCGCAGGGTGTGATCGTGGTCATCGAGGCCGAACACCTCTGCATGGCGATGCGGGGCATCCGCAAGCCCGGCACCACCACGGTCACCTCCGCGGTCCGCGGGATCTTCCGGGACAACGCGGCCACCCGCAGCGAGGCGATGAGCCTCGTGCTGGGCAGGTGACCCGGGCCGTGGGGATCACCCTCCCGCGGCCGGGACGCTGCCTGGTCATGGGCGTCCTCAACGTCACGCCCGACTCCTTCTCCGACGGCGGCTGCTTCTCCGACCCGGCGACGGCGATCGAGCACGGCCTGGCGATGCACGCCGCCGGGGCCGACTACGTCGACGTGGGCGGGGAGTCGACCCGCCCGGGCGCCGACCGCGTCGACGCCCGCGAGGAGTGCGGCCGGGTCGTGCCGGTCATCCGCGAGCTGTCCGCCGCGGGCGTGCGCACCAGCGTGGACACCACCCGCGCCGAGGTGGCCGAGGCCGCCCTGGCCGCGGGCGCCCAGCTGGTCAACGACGTGAGCGGCGGGCTGGCCGACACCAACATGGCCGAGCTCGTCGCCGGGGCCCGCGTGCCGTGGGTGCTCATGCACTGGCGCGGGCACAGCCGCGAGATGTACGCGGCCGCGCAGTACGGGGACGTGGTCACCGAGGTGTGTGCCGAGCTCACCGCCCGCGTGGAGGACGTCGTCGCCGCCGGGGTCGCCCCCGAGCAGCTCGTCCTGGACCCGGGCCTGGGCTTCGCCAAGCGCGCCGAGCACAACTGGGCGCTGCTGGCGGGGCTGGAGCGGCTGACCGCCCTGGGGCTGCCGGTGCTGGTCGGCGCGTCCCGCAAGACCTTCCTGGGCCGGCTGCTCGCCGGTCCCGACGGCGCGCCCCGCCCCGCCGACGAACGCGACGCCGCGACCCTCGCCACCACCGTGCTCGCCGCCGAGGCCGGGGCGTGGGGGGTGCGGGTGCACGACGCGGCCGCGTCCGTCGACGCGCTGCGCACCCTGGACGCCGTCCGAGCCGCCAAGGGAGCCCGTCATGGCTGAGTCCCCGTCGTCGTCCCCGTCGGCGCCGCCCCGCCGCGTGCCCGACCGCATCGCGGTGCGGGGCCTGCGCGCGCACGCGCACCACGGCGTCTACGCCTTCGAGCGGGAGCGCGGGCAGCTGTTCACCGTCGACGCCGTCCTCGAGGTGGACACCGCCCCCGCGGCCGCAGGGGACGACCTCGCGCTGACCGTCAACTACGCCGACCTGGCGCAGCAGTTGCACCACGTGCTGGTCGGCGACCCGGTCGACCTGCTCGAGACGCTGTGCCAGCGACTGGCCGACGTCTGCCTGGCCGACCCGCTGGTCGCCGCGGCGGAGATCACCGTGCACAAGCCGCAGGCCGAGCTGGGCGTGCCCTTCGACGACGTGACCGTGAGCATCCGGCGCGAGCGGGCATGAGCCGCGTCGTCCTCTCGGTGGGCGCCGACCTCGGCGACCGGGCCGGCACCCTGCGCACCGCGCTCGCCGCGCTGGCCGCCGACGGCGAGGTGACCTCCTCCGGCCTGTACGAGACCCCGCCCTGGGGGCCGGTCGAGCAGCCGCCCTACCTGAACGTCGTCGCGGTGCTGCACGGCGGCCGCGACGCCGCGGGCTGGCTGACCCGTGCGCACGAGCTGGAGCAGGCCGCCGGACGCACCCGGGAGGTCCGCTGGGGCGCCCGCACGCTGGACGTCGACATCGTCACCGTCGTCGACGACGAGGGGATCCCGGTCCGGTCCGACGACCCCGCGCTCACCCTGCCGCACCCCCGGGCGCACGAGCGGGCGTTCGTCCTCGTGCCGTGGCTGGCCGTCGACGGCGACGCCGAGCTGCCCGGGTACGGACGGGTGCGCGACCTCGTCGCCGCCCTCGATCCCGCCGAGGTCGACGCCGTCGTCCTCCGGGCCGAGGGGTGACCCGACGCCGATGAGCCCGGTGCGCCGTCGTGATCTCGCCGTCCTCGCCCTGGGACTGGCGGTGGCGAGCTGGCTGCTCGTCCGTGCCTGGTACGGCTCGCTGCCCGAGCTGCACTGGTGGCTGCCCGCGCCGCTGGCCGTGCTGGCGGTCGCCGAGGCGCTGGGGGCACGCACCCTGCGGATCCGGCTGGCGGCCGAGCGGGCCGCCCGTGCGGGCCGCCCGCCGCGGCCTGGGGAGCCCGCGGTGCGCCGCGTCGAGCCGCTGCTGGTCGCCCGGCTGGTGGTGCTCGCCCAGGCCAGCGCCTACGTCGGCGCCGTCTTCACCGGCGTCTGGGGCGGGGTGCTCGCCCACGCCGGGCCCGCCGCCGGCCGGCTGCGGGCGGCGGGTGGGGACACGGTCACCGCGGCGATCGGGATCGGCTGCTCGCTCGGGCTGGTCGTCGCCGCGCTGTGGCTGGAGTCCGTCTGCCGCGTGCCGTCCGATCCGTCCTCCTCCGGAGGACACCGCGACCACGAGCCGTCCCCCTGACCCGCTGAGCGTGTCCATCGCGCCTGCGCGGGACCCTCCGGGCCCCCCTCGGCACGATCAGGCGGTAGTCGCGCCCGCGGTCTCCGGCACGGTGCCCTCCACCGACCGGCGCAGCGCTGCGTGCAGCGACTCCGGGGTGAGCACCCCCAGGAACCGGTCGCCGTCCAGGACGGCCACCCAGCCCGCCTCGTGCTGGAGCATCGTGGCGAAGGCCGCCTTGAGCGAGGCGTCGGCCGGCACCCACGCCTCCATCCGCCGCGCGGCCGAGCCCACCGTGCCGGCGCCGACGGCGCGGTCGAGCGAGAGCCAGCCGTGCAGCTTGTCGTCGTCGTCGAGGACGACGGCCCAGCGCGCGCCGGCCTGCTCCTGCGCGGCGCGGGCGTCGGCCAGACCGTCGGCAACGTGCACCACCGGGGGCCGCTCCAGGTCGCGGGGGTCGATGCCGGTGACGGCCAGCCGCTTGAGCCCGCGGTCGGCGCCGACGAAGTCGGCGACGAACTCGTTGGCCGGCCGGCCGAGGAGCTCGGCGGGGGTGGCGTACTGCTCGACCCGGCCGCCCTGGCTCATCACGGCGATCCGGTCGCCGATCCGGACCGCCTCCTCGATGTCGTGGGTGACGAACACGATCGTCTTGCGGACCGCCTGCTGCAGGCGGAGGAACTCCGACTGCAGCCGCTCGCGCACCACGGGGTCGACGGCGGAGAACGGCTCGTCGACGAGCAGCACCGGCGGGTCGGCGGCCAGCGCCCGCGCGACGCCGGCCCGCTGCCGCTGGCCACCGGACAGCTGCGCCGGGTACCGGTCCCCGTGGGCGGCCGGGTCCAGCCCGACGGTCGTCAGCAGCTCGTCCACCCGCGTCCGGATGCGGTGCTTGTCCCAGCCCAGCAGCCGCGGGACCGTGCCGACGTTCGTGCGCACGGTCTGGTGCGGGAAGAGTCCGATGCTCTGGATGACGTAGCCGATCCGGCGGCGCAGCTGCTCGGGGTCGGCGCGCGTGACGTCCTCGCCGCCCAGCAGGATCCGACCGGTCGTCGGCTCGATCAGCCGGTTGATCATTTTCATCGTCGTGGTCTTGCCGCAGCCGGACGGGCCGACCAGGACGGTCAGCTCACCGGCGGCGAAGGTCAGGTCCAGCTCGGCGACGCCGACGGTGCCGTCGGCGTAGACCTTGCTGACCCCCTCCAGCCGGATGTCGACCGCGGACCGGCTCGTGGGAACCGCGGGGTCGTCCGCGCTCGCAGGGCGTCGGTCCTGCGCAGTAGCGTCCACGTCGTGACCTTCCTGGGCAGCGCCCGGTGCTGAGCGCGGGGGCGGGTGCGGTGCTCGCTGTGGACGAGGCACCGAACCCGTGGTTCGACGGCTCCTACGTGGCCGACAACTGGGACACCATCATGGGCTACCTGGGCGAGCACGTCCGGCTGACCATCGGCGCGGTCCTGATCGGCACGGCGATCGCGCTGCCCCTCGCCCTCCTCGCCCGCCGCAGTCGGCTGCTGGGCGGCGCGGTGCTCGGTCTGTCCACGATCGTCTACACGATCCCGTCGCTGGCCATGTTCGCGCTGATCTTCCCGTTCACCGGCCTGAGCGCGACGACCGTGCTGGTCGGCCTCACCGCGTACTCGCTGGTCATCCTGGTGCGCAACTTCCTCGTCGGCCTGCAGGGCGTGCCGGCAGACGTCCAGGAGGCCGCCCGCGGCATGGGCTACGGCGCCGTGCGCCGGTTCTGGCAGATCGAGCTCCCGCTGGCGCTGCCGGCGTTCATGGCCGGGCTGCGCATCGCCACCGTGTCCACGGTCGCCCTCACGACCGTGGGCGTGCTGGTCGGGCACGGCGGCCTCGGGCAGCTGATCACCGGCGGGTTCAACGCCAACTTCTACCGGGCCGAGATCGTCACCGGGGCCGTCGGCTGCGTGCTGCTGGCCCTCGTCGCCGACGTCCTGCTCGCCGGCGTCGAGCGGCTGCTCACGCCCTGGGCCCGGGCGGCGCGCGCATGACCGGCTTCGGCGACGCGATCGCCTACCTCAACGACCCGCTGAACTGGACCCGGCGCAGCGGCATCCTCGAGCTGCTGGGCGAGCACCTGGCCATCTCGGTGGTCGCGGTGCTCGCCGCGCTCGTCCTGGCCTTCCCCGTGGGCGTCGCGCTGGGCAGCGCGGGGCGGGGGAGCGGCGCGGTCGTCGTGCTGTCCAACGTGAGCCGCGCCGTCCCGACGCTGGCCCTGCTGACGCTGTTCGCCGTCAGCCCCATCGGCTTCGGCAACCGGGCCACCACCATCGCGCTGGCCGTCTTCGCCATCCCCCCGATCCTCACCAACACCTACGTCGGGTTCCGCGGGGTCGACGCCGACGTCCGGGAGGCGGCGCGCGGCATGGGCATGACCCGCGGGCAGGTCGTCACCCGGGTGGAGCTGCCGCTGGCCCTGCCGCTGGTCATGACCGGCCTGCGGACGGCGGCCGTGCAGGTCGTGGCCACCGCCGGACTGGCCGCCCTCGTCGGCGGGGGCGGGCTCGGCCGGATCGTGAACCTCGGCTTCGGCCAGCAGGACTACGGCCAGATCATCGCCGGCGCGATCCTCATCGCGGTGCTCGCGCTGCTCACCGAGCTCGCACTCGTGCTGCTGTCCCGGGTGGTGACGCCCGGTCCGGGGCGGGCCTCGCTGCTCCGGCTGCGCGACCGCACCGTCGCCGGGCGGCCGGAACCGACGGCGAGCGGGGTGCCGCTCTGAACCCGATGCGGAAACGCATTGCGTTGCGCGCAACACTTCGGTTCGATGACCCCTGCGGGAGACCTCCCGCCAGACACGCGTGGCTGCAACAGGGCGGCCACGGGACACAGAAGGCGGGCACCATGCGCACGCGTATCCGGATCGTCGCTCCACTCGTGATGGCGGTGGCTCTGACCGCCGCCTGCGGGGAGTCCGGTTCCTCCGGCTCCGACGAGGGCGGCAGCGGCGGCGGCACGGCCTCCGGCGAGGCCTGCGCCCCGATCGAGGGAGACCAGCTCGTCGTCCTCGAGGACGACCTCGAGCTGCAGAACGCCGACAACGTCATCCCCGCGGTGAACGCCGCCACCGCGGCGGCCAACCCCGCGCTGCTGCCGGCGCTGGACGCCGTGTCCGCGGCGCTCACCACCGACGAGCTGGTCGAGCTCAACGCGGCGGTCGACCTGCAGCGGGAGAGTGCCGAGGACGTCGCGACGGCCTGGGTCGAGGAGTCCGGCGTCACCGACGGCCTGGAGCAGGGCAGCGGCACGATCGTCGTGGGCGGAGGCAACTTCACCGAGTCGACGATCCTGGCCAACATCTATGCCGAGGTGCTCCGCGCCGCCGGCTTCGACGCCTCCGCCCGCGAGGTGGGCAACCGGGACTTGTACCTCGCCGCGCTGATCGAGGGCACCGAGATCCAGGCGTTCCCGGAGTACGTCTCGACGGTCACCGAGGCGCTGAACGCCAAGGTCAACGGCCCCAACCCGGAGCCGGTCGCCAGCGGGGACGTCGAGGCGACGGTTGCCGCGCTGCAGCCGCTGGCCGAGGCCAACGGCCTGGTCTTCGGGGAGCCGTCCGAGGCCGCCGACCAGAACGCCTTCGCCGTCACCCAGGCGTTCGCCGACGAGCTCGGCGTCAGCACGCTCTCGGAGCTGGCCGACGCCTGCGACGACGGCTCGCTGGTGCTCGGTGGCCCGACGGAGTGCCCGACCCGGCCGTTCTGCCAGCCCGGTCTCGAGGAGACCTACGGCCTGGAGTTCGACAGCTTCCGCGAGCTGGACACCGGCGGGCCGCTGACCAAGGCCGCCCTCCAGCAGGGCGAGGTCTCCCTCGGCCTGGTCTTCAGCTCCGACGGCGCGCTCGCCCAGGACTGATCTAGTACCAACCGCCGCCGGGGGGCAGCTGCTCCCCGGCGGCGACCGGTGCGTCGATCCGGTTCCCCTCGGGGGCCAGCGGGCACGACCAGCGCGGGTCGTAGGCGCAGGACGGGTGGTAGGCCAGGTTGAGGTCGAGCACCAGCCGCCCGCCGGAGCTGCCGAGGTCGGCGCCCTTGACGGTGTCGAGCAGGTAGCGGCCACCGCCGTAGGTGCCCTGCCCGGCCGTCTCGTCGCGGAGCGGCACGAAGACCCCGCCCCCGTAGAGCGCGACCCACCACACGTCCAGGCGCCCCAGGCCGGGCAGGGTCACCGCGCCGATCCGATGCAGCGGCACGGTCCCGTCGGCGGCCGTGGGGACCTCCAGCCGGGCCGGCTCGACCGCCTCCAGTGCGGGCTCGAAGCGCAGCGCCGGGTCGTAGGGCAGGAACGGCAGCCCCTCGAACGACTCCCGCGCGGCCGCGTCCAGCGGGGAGTCGGGATGGTCGGCGAACAGCTCGTCCCGGCCGTCCCGCCAGGTGCGCCAGCCCGCCTCGGGGTCGGCGGAGGAACGGGCGGCGGCGTAGAGCGCAGCCGTGCGGCGGCGCCAGTCCAGCAGCGACAGGGTCACCGGCCCACTGTCGCAGCCGGTCCCGACGACGGCAGGACGCCGGCCCACGGAGGATGAGCGACGGGGGGTCGCGCCGCTACGCTTGGTGCATGCCCCGCAGCGAGGACGACGCCGTCGCCGGTGGGGTCCCCAGGCGCGTCCTGGTCGTGGCCGGGGGCTTCGTGCTGGCGGCGGCCGCCACCCTCGCGGTCTTCCTCACCGACAACCCCCAGTACCTGCGGATCGCCGTCGTCGCGGTGGCCTGGGCGTTCGTGCTCGCCACCTTCGCCGCCGGGCGCCGCGGGGGCGACCAGGCGGCCGCGGCCGCCCGCGAGGCGCAGCTGCGCCGGGCCTACGAGCACGAGCTCGACCTCGAGGTCGCCGCCCGCCGCGAGTACGAGCTCGAGCTGGAGAACCAGCTGCGGCGCGAGACCGAGCAGACGATGCGCGAGGAGCTCGACGCGCTCCGGGGCGAGCTCGCCGCGCTCGCTGAACTGCGCGACCAGGTGGCCGGCGTCGCCGCCCTGCGCTCCGACGTCGCCGGCCTCTCCGGCCTGCGCGAGGAGGTCGCCCGGGTGGCCGCGATGCGCGACGACATCGTGGCCCTGGGCTCGCTGCGGCACGAGCTGGGCCAGCTGCACGAGCTGCGGGACGACATGGGCCGGCTGCGCGTCGAGCTCACCGAGCAGCTCTCCTCGGAGATGCTGATCGAGCGGATCGTCATGCGCACCCAGGCCAGCCGGCTGCCGGGGGAGCCGACCCGCACGCTGGAGGCCTCCTGGGGCGAGGAGACCCCGCGCGAGCTGACCGGCGGCTGGCCCGCCGTCCGCCTGGACGAGCCGCGCGAGACGCGGCAGTTCGAGCAGGTGCGGGTGGAGCGGACCGACGTCCGTGCCTCGCCGGCCACGCACACCGCCGCGTCCTGGACGCCGCCCGCGCCGCCCACCAGCGTGTTCGCCGGTCCTCAGCCCTCCCGGCTGGGACCGCCCCCGACCGCCGCGCCGAGCGTCCCCGACCTCGCGCCGGCGGATCCCGCACGCCGCGCGCCGGCCACGACGACCTTCCCGCTGCTGCCGGCACCCACCCCGGTGGAGCCGCCGCCCTCGCCGCTGGACTGGCTGGTGGCCCGCGAGCTGCTCGACGTCGCCGAGGCGCCGGCCGTGGCGGAGGCGCCCGCAGCTCCCGACGTGCGGCCCGCGCCGCCGCGGCCGGCCCCACGGCGCCGCCGGAGCGACGACGCCGAGCTGCCCCCGGTGCCGGTCGCCGAGGCGCGCACGGCCGAGCAGCCCGGTCCGGCGGCGCGGACCCGTGTCGAGGACCGCGGCGGGTACCGCGTCGCGATGCCCCAGCCGAGCCCGGCCCCGACCCCCACCCCGGCGCCGCCGCCGGTGCAGCCGGCCGGCCCGACCACGTCCCCGGGCAGCGCCAACCGGCTCGCCGAGATCCTGGCCGAGAACGGCGTCAGCCCCGCGTCCGGCGGCCGGCGGCGGCGCCGCTACCGCGAGGACGGCGACGGCTCCGACGACGTCCTCTCGCGGGTGCTCGGCCGCGACTGAGCGCCGTCAGCGGCCCTTGACCCCCGAGCCGCCGTCGAGCACCAGGGTCTGACCGGTGACCCAGCCGGCGCCGTCGCCCAGCAGGTAGGCCGCGGCCTCGCCGACGTCCTCGGGCACGCCGAGCCGGCCCACCGGGTAGCCCGCGGCCACCTCGGCCTCGCGGCCCTCGTAGAGGGCCTCGGCGAAGCGGGTCTTGACCACGGCCGGGGCCACGGCGTTGACCCGGACCTTCGGGCCCATCTCCACGGCGAGCTGCGCGGTCATGTTGATGACCGCCGCCTTGCTCACGCCGTAGCCGCCGATCATCTGCGACGACCGCAGGCCGGCCACCGACGCCACGAAGAGCACCGAGCCGCCGTGCTCGGACATCCACGCCCGCCAGGCCTGCTGCACGAGGTCCAGGGACGCGACCACGTTGGTGTCCAGGATCTTGCGGAAGGCGTCGAGGTCGAGGTCCATCATCGGGCCGTAGACCGGGTTGATCCCCACGTTGCCGACCAGCATGTCCAGGCTGCCGAAGGTGTCCACGGCCGTGCGGACGGCGGTGGCGCGGTGCTCGGCGTCCCCGGCGTTGCCCGCGACCGCGACGGCGACCTCCGGCCCGCCGAGCGCCTCGACCGCCTCGGCGAGCGCCTCGGGCTTGCGGGCCGTGAGCACCACCTTGGCGCCGCGCTTCACCAGGCTCTGGGCGATGCCCAGGCCGATGCCGCGGCTGCCGCCGGTCACCAGAGCGGTCCGTCCCTCGAAGCTGTCCACGCCGTCTCCTGTCGCTGTAGGGGTGTTCCCGGTCACGTTAGGGGCGGGCCCCGGCGGCGTGGCCCCCGGCCCGGGTGAGGCATGCCACACTCCCCGCGCGTTGCACACCGGACGAGGGAGTTCCACACTCGCCCTCGGCGTTCTTCCTGCGCGACACCCACGGTTGCAGCAGGCCACGCCGGTACGGCCCGCGAGACCAGCACGACCCGGCTCCCGACCTGGGAGCCGAGAACCGACGTCCGGTACCCGTTCGGGACTGGAACGAGAGGTGCACCGATGCCTGCTGCCCGCAGGAACGTCCGCGCTGCCGGACTCCCCTCGGCGGCCGATGCGCCCGCGCGCCTGCGCGTGGGGATCATCGGCGCCGGCCGTGTCGGCGCCGTCCTCGGCGCCGCGCTCTCCGCCGCAGGTCACGACGTCGTCGCCGCCTCCGGCCTGTCCGCCGACTCGCACCTGCGCGCCGGCCGCCTGCTGCCCGGCGTGCCGCTGCTGCCCGCGGACCAGGTGGTCGACGCGGCGGACCTCGTCGTCCTCGCCGTCCCCGACGACACCCTGCCCGGCCTGGTCGCCGGCCTCGCCGAGACCGGTGCCTGGCGCGCCGGCCAGCTCGCCTTCCACACCTCCGGCGCGCACGGCCTGGCCGTGCTCGCCCCGGCCGAGCGGGCCGGCGTCCTGCCGCTCGCCCTGCACCCGGCGATGACCTTCACCGGCGCCCCCGAGGACGCCGACCGGCTCGCCGGCACCCCCTTCGGGGTGACCAGCCACCCGTCCTACCGGCCCGTCGCCGAGACGCTGGTCCTGGAGATGGGCGGCGAGCCGTTCTTCGTCGCCGAGGCCGACCGCACGCTCTACCACGCGGCCCTGGTCACCGGCGCCAACCACCTGGTCACCCTGGTGGCCGAGGCCGCGGACCTGCTCCGCACCGCCGGGGTCTCCGAGCCGGCGCGGATCCTCGCGCCGCTGCTGACCGCCGCCCTGGACAACGGCCTGCGCCGCGGCGACCGGGGGCTCACCGGCCCGGTCAGCCGGGGCGACGTCGGCACGGTCGGCCGCCACCTGGAGACCCTCGCCGAGCGGGCGCCGGAGTCGGTCGCGGCCTACGTCGCGATGGCCCGCCGGACCACCGAACGCGCGCTGGCCGGCGGCCGGCTCAAGCAGCACGAGGGCGCCCCGCTGCTGGACCTGCTCGCCACCACCCGCGACGAGGCGGGCTCCCGGTGACGGCCGTGCGCACGAGCCCCGCCGTCGCGGAGACGGTGGCCGACCTGCGCCGACTGCTCGCCGAGCTGCCCGGACCGGTCGCACTGGTCCCGACCATGGGCGCGCTGCACGAGGGCCACCGCACGCTGGTGCGGGCGGCCCGCGAGCAGGCGGCGACGGTCGTCGTCTCGATCTTCGTCAACCCGACCCAGTTCGGCCCCGGCGAGGACTTCGACCGCTACCCCCGCACCTGGGACGCCGACCTCGCCGCGCTCGCCGAGGAGGGCGCCGACGTCGTCTTCCACCCGCCGGTCGAGGAGGTCTACCCGCCGTCCGCCGTGGGCGTGACCGTCGACCCGGGCCCGCTCGGCTCGGTGCTCGAGGGCGCCATCCGCCCGGGGCACTTCGCCGGCGTGCTCACCGTCGTCGCCAAGCTGTTCGGGCTGGTGCGACCGGACTCCGCCTTCTTCGGCGAGAAGGACTACCAGCAGCTCACCCTCGTCCGCTCCATGGCGCGGGAGCTGGCGCTGCCGGTCGAGGTGGTCGGCGTGCCGACCGTCCGCGAGGACGACGGGCTCGCGCTGTCCAGCCGCAACCGCTACCTCGATCCCGCGCAGCGGGCCGCCGCCGCGACGATCTCCGCCGCGCTGCGCGCCGGGGCCGAGGCCGGGCCGCAGGGTCCCGACGCCGTCCTCCGCGCCGCCCGCGCGGTACTCGACGAGCGCCCGGAGCTGCTCCAGGACTACCTCGAACTCACCGATACCGATCTGGGGCCGGCGCCCGCCGCCGGGCCCGCCCGCCTGCTGGTCGCCGTCCGCGCCGGCAGCACCCGACTCCTCGACAACACCGATGTCCGACTGGGAGAGACCGACCGATGATGCGCACCATGCTCAAGTCCAAGATCCACCGCGCGACGGTCACCCAGGCCGACCTGCACTACGTCGGCTCGGTCACCGTCGACGAGGACCTCCTCGACGCCGCCGACCTGATCCCCGGCGAGCAGGTCGCGATCGTCGACATCACCAACGGTGCCCGGCTGGAGACCTACGTCATCCCCGGCGAGCGGGGCACCGGTGTCATCGGCATCAACGGCGCCGCCGCGCACCTGGTGCACCCCGGCGACCTGGTCATCCTGATCAGCTACGGCGGCATGGACGAGACCGAGGCCAAGAGCTACATCCCCAAGGTGGTGCACGTGGACGCCGCCAACCGGATCGTCGAGCTCGGCGGCGACCCCTCGGCGCCGGTGCCCGGCGCGACCGACCAGCGGCGCAGCGACCTCGGCGTCCCGGTCCGGTGACCACCCGGCCGGGCGGGGCGCGGCCGTGCTGCTGACCGTCGACGTCGGCAACAGCCAGACCGTCCTCGCCACCTTCGACGGGGCCACGCGAGTGGGCTCCTGGCGGGTCACTACGGCGCCGCGGGCCACCTCCGACGAGCTGCTCATGCTCTGGCGCGGGCTGCTCCGCGACACCACGGTCACCGGCGTCGCCGCCTGCTCGGCGGTGCCGGCCCTGCTGCCGGCCCTGCGCCGGCTGCTGGACTCCCTCGAGGTGCCGGTGGTCCTCATCGGGCCCGGCGTGCGCACCGGCGTCCCGCTGCACGTGGACAACCCGCGCGAGGTCGGGGCCGACCGGGTGGTCACCGCACTGGCGGCCCACGAGATGTTCGGGCGCGCAGCCGACGGCGCCGCCCGGCCGGTGGTCGTGGTCGACTTCGGCACCTCGACCAACGTCGACGCCGTGGGGCCGGGCGGGCAGTTCCTCGGCGGCGCGCTCGCCCCTGGCGTCGAGGTCAGCCACGACGCGCTGGCCTCCCGCGCCGCCCAGCTGCGCTCGGTCGAGCTGACCGCGCCCCCGCACGCCATCGGCAAGAACACCGTGGCCGCACTGCAGTCCGGCCTGGTCCTCGGGTTCGCCGGCCTCGTGGACGGGCTGGTCGGCCGGATCGCCGCGGAGCTGGTGACCCAGTTCGGCACCGCTCCGGTCGTCGTCGCCACCGGGGGACTGGCTCCCCTGATCGCCGACAACTGCCGCACCATCTCCGAGCGGGAACCGGACCTGACGGTGCACGGCCTGCGGCTGGCCTTCGAGCGCCACCAGGCGCGCCCGTAGGCTCGGGCCCCGTGGACGACGCACCGAACGGCCCGGCCGTGGACGACGACGGCGGCATGGACGAGCTGCCCGAGCAGATGCGCGTCCGCCGCGCGAAGCTCGACCGGCTCCGCGAGTCGGGCATCGACCCGTACCCCGTGACCGTTCCCCGGACGACGACGCTGGCCGCCGTGCGCGCCGCGCACCCCGACCTCGAGCCGGACACCATGACCGGCGAGCAGGCCGGCGTCACCGGCCGGGTCATCTTCTTCCGCAACACCGGCAAGCTGTGCTTCGCCACGCTGCGCGAGGGCGACGCCGAGCTGCAGGTCATGCTCTCCCGGGACCGCGTGGGCGAGGAGTCGCTCGCCGCGTGGAAGGCCGACGTCGACCTGGGTGACCACGTGCTGGTCACCGGTGAGGTGGGGACGTCGCGCCGCGGCGAGCTCTCCGTGTTCGCCGACTCCTGGCAGCTGACGGCCAAGGCGCTGCGCCCCCTGCCGGTGGCGCACAAGCCGATGAGCGAGGAGCTGCGCGTCCGCCGCCGCTACGTCGACCTGATCGTGCGCGACGAGGCCCGCCGCACCGTGCGCCAGCGCGCCACGGTGATGTCCTCCCTCCGCGCCGGGCTCACCTCGCGCGGCTACCTGGAGGTCGAGACGCCGATGCTGCAGACCGTGCACGGCGGCGCGGCGGCCCGGCCGTTCCGCACGCACATGAACGCCTTCGACCTGGACCTCTACCTGCGCATCGCGCCGGAGCTGTTCCTCAAGCGCTGCATCGTCGGCGGCCTGGACCGGGTCTTCGAGATCAACCGGAACTTCCGGAACGAGGGTGCGGACAGCTCGCACTCCCCGGAATTCGCGATGCTGGAGGCCTATCAGGCCTATGCGGACTACCAGGAGATGGCCACGGTGACCCGCGAGCTGATCCAGGACGCCGCCGTGGCCCTGTTCGGCGACCACACCGCGCGCCACCACGACGGCACCGAGGTGGACCTGTCGGGGGAATGGCCGCAGATCCCGCTCTACACCGCCGTCTCCGAGGCCGTGGGGGAGGAGATCACGCCGGAGACCCCGATCGAGGCGCTCCGCGCGGTCGCCGAGCGGCACGACGTCGGTGTCGACCCGCAGTGGCTGCCGGGCAAGGTCGTCGAGGAGATCTTCGAGGCGCTGGTCCAGGACTCGCTGCAGTCCCCGACGTTCGTGGTCGACTACCCGGTGGACACCTCGCCGCTGACCCGTGCGCACCGCTCGACCCCGGGCCTGGCCGAGAAGTGGGACCTCTACATCGGCGGGATCGAGCGGGCGACCGCCTACTCCGAGCTGGTCGACCCCGTGGTGCAGCGGGAGCGGTTCACCGCGCAGGCCGTGCTGGCCGCCGCGGGGGATCCCGAGGCCATGGCGCTCGACGAGGACTTCCTCGAGGCTCTCGAGTACGGAATGCCGCCGACCGGCGGCATGGGCATGGGCATGGACCGCCTGATGATGACGCTCACCGGACTGGGTATTCGCGAGACCATCCTCTTCCCGCTGGTCCGCCCCCTCACTTCCTGACTATTTCCGAGAACCCGAGTTCCTGTTACCGCTCCATTCGGTGACATAGTCGATCGGGTGCGACTAATGGTCGACCGATGTGGTTTGATGATTGCGTCGCCGACGGTGACGCACCCATCCGATCACGGGGCTGGGAATACAGAAGTGAGGAACGTGAATGGCGCGCAAGGTACAGGTCATCCTGAGTGACGACCTCGACGAGAATCTCCCCGCCGACGAGACCGTGAGCTTCTCGCTCGACGGCACCTCGTACGAGATCGACCTCGCGGAGAAGAACGCCACGGAACTGCGCGATGTGTTCTCGCGCTACGTGTCGGCCGCCCGCAAGGTCGGTCGCGGCAGCCGCGGCGCCTCCGGCGGGGGTCGCTCCCGCGCCACCGGCGGTCGCATGGACCGCGAGCAGGCCGGCGCGATCCGTGACTGGGCCCGCAAGAACGGCCACCAGGTCAGCGACCGCGGCCGCATCCCGGCAGGCGTCGTGGAGGCCTACGAGGCGGCTCACTGAGTCGCCCCACCCGCACGGCACGGAGACCCGGTTCCCCATGGGGGGCCGGGTCTCCGTCGTTCCCGGGACGGCCCGCCGGCGTCCGCTGACGGCGTAACCCCGGCGGAACAGCACTCCACGCGCGTCGGTTGGACCGGACAGCCATCCACCACGCCCGTCGGACCGCGACGGGACGGGGAGGTTCGCGACTACAGTGGAATGACCGGTGCCCCCAGCGCCGACGGATGTCGGGTGCTCCTTCCCAGACCAGGGGAGGACAGTGCCGGACCAGCCGGTCGAAGGAGAAGCAGCAGATGTTCGAACGGTTCACCGACCGAGCCCGCCGTGTCGTCGTCCTGGCCCAAGAAGAGGCCCGGATGCTCAACCACAACTACATCGGCACCGAGCACATCCTCCTGGGCCTGATCCACGAGGGTGAAGGCGTCGCTGCGAAGGCCCTGGAGTCCCTGGGCATCTCGCTCGAGGGTGTCCGCCAGCAGGTCGAGGAGATCATCGGTCAGGGCCAGCAGGCGCCCTCCGGTCACATCCCCTTCACCCCGCGGGCCAAGAAGGTCCTCGAGCTCTCGCTCCGCGAGGCGCTCCAGCTCGGCCACAACTACATCGGCACCGAGCACATCCTGCTCGGCCTGATCCGCGAGGGCGAGGGCGTCGCCGCCCAGGTCCTCGTCAAGCTCGGGGCCGACCTCAACCGCGTCCGCCAGCAGGTCATCCAGCTGCTCTCCGGCTACCAGGGCAAGGAGCCGGCCGCGGCCGGCGGCCCGGCCGAGGGCACGCCGTCGACCTCGCTGGTCCTCGACCAGTTCGGCCGGAACCTGACGCAGGCCGCCCGCGACTCCAAGCTCGACCCGGTCATCGGGCGGGCCAAGGAGATCGAGCGCGTCATGCAGGTCCTGTCGCGCCGGACCAAGAACAACCCCGTCCTGATCGGCGAGCCCGGCGTCGGCAAGACCGCCGTCGTCGAGGGCCTGGCCCAGGCCATCGTCAAGGGCGAGGTGCCCGAGACGCTGAAGGACAAGCAGCTCTACACGCTGGACCTCGGCGCGCTCGTCGCCGGATCCCGCTACCGCGGTGACTTCGAGGAGCGCCTCAAGAAGGTGCTCAAGGAGATCCGCACCCGCGGCGACATCATCCTGTTCATCGACGAGATCCACACCCTCGTCGGTGCGGGTGCCGCCGAGGGCGCGATCGACGCCGCCAGCATCCTCAAGCCGATGCTGGCCCGCGGTGAGCTGCAGACCATCGGCGCCACCACGCTCGACGAGTACCGCAAGCACCTGGAGAAGGACGCCGCGCTCGAGCGCCGCTTCCAGCCGATCCAGGTGGGCGAGCCGACGCTCACCCACACGATCGAGATCCTCAAGGGCCTGCGCGACCGGTACGAGGCGCACCACCGGATCAGCATCACCGACAGCGCCCTCGTGGCCGCGGCGACGCTGGCCGACCGGTACATCTCCGACCGCTTCCTCCCGGACAAGGCGATCGACCTGATCGACGAGGCCGGCGCCCGGATGCGGATCAAGCGGATGACCGCTCCGCCGGACCTGCGCGAGTTCGACGACAAGATCGCCGGCATCCGCCGCGAGAAGGAGTCGGCGATCGACGCGCAGGACTTCGAGAAGGCCGCGGCGCTCCGCGACACGGAGAAGACGCTGCTGGGCGAGAAGGCCGAGCGCGAGAAGCAGTGGAAGGCCGGCGACATGGACGTCGTCGCCGAGGTCGACGACGAGCAGATCGCCGAGGTGCTGGCGAACTGGACCGGCATCCCCGTCTTCAAGCTCACCGAGGAGGAGACCTCGCGTCTGCTCCGCATGGAGGACGAGCTCCACAAGCGGATCATCGGCCAGGAAGAGGCCATCAAGAGCGTCAGCCAGGCGATCCGGCGCACGCGGGCGGGTCTCAAGGACCCGCGCCGTCCCGGTGGCTCGTTCATCTTCGCCGGCCCCTCGGGTGTCGGTAAGACCGAGCTCGCCAAGGCGCTGGCGCAGTTCCTCTTCGGCGAGGACGACGCGCTCATCCAGATCGACATGAGCGAGTTCCACGACAAGTTCACCGTGTCGCGGCTCGTCGGTGCGCCTCCCGGCTACGTCGGTTACGACGAGGGCGGACAGCTGACCGAGAAGGTGCGGCGCAAGCCGTTCTCGGTGGTCCTCTTCGACGAGATCGAGAAGGCGCACGCGGACGTGTTCAACACGCTGCTGCAGGTGCTCGAAGATGGTCGGCTCACCGATGGTCAGGGCCGGATCGTGGACTTCAAGAACACGATCCTCATCCTCACGACCAACCTCGGTACGCGGGACATCTCCAAGGCCGTCGGGCTCGGCTTCCAGGCCGGCAACGACACCGGGAGCAACTACGAGCGGATGAAGCTCAAGGTCAACGAGGAGCTCAAGCAGCACTTCCGGCCGGAGTTCCTCAACCGCATCGACGACATCGTCGTGTTCCACCAGCTGACCGAGAACGAGATCGTGCACATCGTCGACCTGATGGTCGCCCGTGTGGAAACGCAGCTGGCGGCCAAGGACATGGCGCTGGAGATCACGCCCGCGGCCAAGAAGCTGCTGGCCTCCCGTGGCTTCGACCCCGTCCTGGGTGCCCGGCCGCTACGCCGGACCATCCAGCGCGAGATCGAGGACGCGCTGAGCGAGAAGATCCTCTACGGGGAGCTGTCCGCCGGGCAGATCATCGTGGTGGACGTCGACGACGCGGAGGGCGCGCTGCAGAAGTTCACCTTCCGCGGCGAGCCCAAGCCGGTCGCCGTCCCGGACACCCCGCCGGTCGCCCTCTCGGGCGCCGAGGGTGACGAGAACGGTCCGGCCGCAGCCGCCGAGTAAGCACCCGCACGACACAGGAGGCCCCTCCGCCCGCACCGGGCGGAGGGGCCTCCTGTCGTTCAGGCAGGGAGCCTGAACAGACCGTCCTCGGTCTGCTCGACCAGGCCGTCGGCCAGCAGGGAGTCCAGGCAGCGCGAGCGCTGGACCGCGTCGTCCCAGGTGGGCTCGAGGGCGGCCGCGTCCACCGGCTCCGGCGCTGCTCGCAGCACGTCGAGCAGCCGGCCGCGCACCTGCCGGTCGGTGCCGGCGAACTTCTGCACGCGCCGGGCCGGGCCGTCGTGCGCGGGCGACCCGGCCAGCCGCCAGGCGCACCGGTCGCGGACCGGGCACGCCCCGCACCGCGGGGTGCCGGCCACGCAGACCAGCGCGCCGAGCTCCATGATCGCCACCGAGAAGCGCACCGCCCGCTCCTCGTCCTGCGGCGCGAGCGCGGCGACGTCGTCGAGGTCGGCGGCCCGGGCCGTGCCGGCCTCCGCCCTGCCGTGCACCAGTCGGGCGACCACGCGCCGGACGTTGGTGTCGACGACGGGCTGCCGCTGGCCGTAGCCGAAGCAGGCGACCGCCCGCGCGGTGTACGTGCCGATGCCCGGGAGCGCCTCGAGCTCGGGCACCGACGACGGGACGACGTCGCCGTGCCGCTCCGCGATCGCCTGCGCGGCCTCGCGCAGCCGCAACGCACGCCGCGGGTAGCCGAGCTTGCCCCAGGCGCGGATGACCTCCGCCGGGCTGGCCGCGGCGAGCGCCGAGGGAGCCGGCCAGCGCGCCAGCCACTCCCGCCAGAGCGGCTCCACCCGGGCGACGGGCGTCTGCTGCAGCATCACCTCGCTGACCAGCACCGCCCAGGCGTCCACCCCCGGCCGGCGCCACGGGAGGTCCCGGGCGGCGCCGGCGAACCAGTCGACGACGATCTCGCCAGCGGCCGGTCCGACGTGCGGCGCGGGACGGATGGGAAGGCTGGTCACGGGGGTCCAGTGTGCCGTCCGGGGGGAGCGGCGTGCCGGGTCGGGCGCCGGGGCCTGCCCCGGATAGCGTTCCGCCCGTGCTGCACCCGGTCGGACCGCTGCCGGCGCCCGTCTACTGGCGTCGTCGTCTGGTGGCGCTGGTCGTCCTGCTGGTCGTCCTGGGCGGCGGCACCTGGGGCGGGATCCTGCTGCTCACCGGCGGGTCCGATGACGCCGGCGGGGACACCGCGCCGGAGGCCGCGGAGCCGGCGCCGACGCCGGCCCTGGAGAAGGTCGTCCCCTCGCTGACCGCCGTGCGCACCCCGGTCCCACCCGAGCCCGTGCCCGCCGAGGCCCCCCCTGCGGCCGAGGGTGAACCGGCCGCCGCGCCGCCGCCGGCCGCGGAGCCCGGCGGGCCGTGCAGCGACGACATGCTGTCGATCGAGGTCCGCACCCCGGGCACCGCCGCGGTGGGCAGCAAGCCGGTGTTCGAGCTCGTCGTGGTCAACGCGTCTGCGACGCCCTGCGTGCGCGACCTGGACAAGGCGCTGCAGGAGCTGATCCTGCTCGACGGTGCGGGCGCGCGGGTGTGGGGCAGCAACGACTGCTTCCCCGAGTCCGGCCCCGACGTGCGGACGCTGGTGCCCGGCGAGGCGGTGGTCTTCCCGGTGGTGTGGGGCGGGCTGACCAGCGCGCCGGACTGCGCCGGTGAGCGGACGCCGCCGCCGGCCGGCAGCTACGCCGTCCGTGGCCGGCTGGACACCAAGAGCTCGCCGGACGCGGCGCTCAGCCTCACCTGACGCCGGCGGCGCTCAGCTGTAGCGGTCGAGGATCGAGGTCTCGGCGAGGCGGGAGAGCCCCTCGCGGATCCCGCGCGCCCGGGCCTCACCGACGCCCTCGACGGCCAGCAGGTCCTCGATGGTGGCCGCCAGCAGCTTCTGCAGGCCGCCGAAGTGGTCGACCAGCCGGTCGATGATCCCCGACGGGAGCCGGGGCACCCGGTTGAGCAGCCGGTAGCCGCGCGGGCTGACGGGGGAGTCGAGCGCGTCGGGCGACGTCGGCAGGCCGTAGCAGCGGGCCACCGCCGACAGGTCCAGCAGCTCGGTGGCCGTCAGCGCCCGCAGGTCGGTGAGCACCTGGTCGATCGTGCGCACCCGGCGGCCGCCGTCGGGCAGGTAGTCCTGCACCAGCAGGCCGCGGTCCTCCTCGACGCCGGCGAGCATCTCGTCGAGCTGCAGCGCGAGCAGCCGGCCGTCGGTGCCGAGCTCGACGACGAAGCCCTCGATCTCGTCGGCGATGCGGCGGACCATCTCCAGCCGCTGGCTGACGCTCATCGCGTCGCGGACCGTGACGAGGTCCTCGATCTCCAGAGCGGACAGGGTGCTCGCCACCTCGTCGAGGCGGAGCTTGTACCGCTCCAGCGCCGCGAGGGCCTGGTTGGCGCGGGCCAGGATCGTGGTGGGGTGCTCCAGGGTGTACCGGCGCCCGGTCACGTACACGCTGATGATGTGCATCGACTGGCTCACCGAGATCACCGGGAAGCCGGTCTGGATCGCGACCCGCTCGGCCGTGCGGTGCCGGGTGCCCGACTCCTCGGTCGGCACGGTCGGGTCGGGCATCAGGTGCACGCCGGCGCGCACGATGCGGCTGCCGTCGTAGGAGACGATGACCGCGCCGTCCATCTTGGCCAGCTCGCGGAGGCGGGTGGCGGAGTTCGCCACGTCCAGCGCGAAGCCGCCGGTGCACAGCGACTCGACCACCCGGTCGTACCCGAGGACGATGAGCGCGCCGGTGCGGCCGGCCAGGATGCGCTCCAGACCGTCGCGCAGGGCGGTGCCCGGAGCGATCCGGCCGAGGAGCTCGCGCAGTGCGACCTCGGCGTCCTCAGCGGCGGGCACGAGCGCTCCTGACGGTCGAGTGGTGCGGATGCCGAGTCTACGTGCCCGCCCCACGGGGGACCGGGCTCCGGGTCAGCATCTCAGATGCGGAACCCGTTTGGTTCAGAAGAGCCGGGAGAACGCGGATCCGAGATCGGGGACCTCGACCAGGCGGATGCCCGGAGGAGGCGGGCCGGCGTCCGGCGGGACGAAGGCGACCTGGTACCCCTGCCGGGCGGCCTCGGCCAGCCGGCGGCCGGTGCCGCCCACCCGGCGGATCTCCCCGGACAGCCCGACCTCGCCGAGCGCGATCATCCCGGCCGGGAGCGCCCGGTCGTTGGACGCCGAGGCGATGGCGAGCGCCAGCGCCAGATCGGCCGCCGGCTCGCCGATGCGCACGCCCCCGACGGAGGCCGCGAACACGTCGGCGTCGGCCAGCTTGACCCCGCCGCGGCGCTCGACGACGGCGTTGACCATCGCCACCCGCTGCGCGTCGAGGCCGCTGACCGCCCGCCGCGGTGAGCCGCCGCCCGAGGAGCCGGCCACCAGGGCCTGCACCTCGGCCAGCAGCGGCCGGCTGCCCTCCATCGTGACGGTGACGCAGCTGCCCGGCACGGGCGCCGCGCGACGCGAGACGAACAGTGCCGAGGGGTCGGGCACGCCGACGACGCCGGTGTCCCCGATCTCGAAGCAGCCGATCTCGTCGGCCGGGCCGAACCGGTTCTTGGTGGCGCGGACCAGCCTCAGCGTGGAGTGCCGCTCCCCGTCGAAGGAGATGACCACGTCGACCAGGTGCTCCAGGGTCCGCGGGCCGGCGATCGCGCCGTCCTTGGTCACGTGGCCGACGAGGATCGTGGTCATCCCGCGGCTCTTGGCGACGGCGGTCAGCGCGCTGGCGACCGCGCGGACCTGCGTCGCGCCGCCGTCCGTGCCGTCGCCGGGGGAGCGCACCGTCTGGACGCTGTCGAGGACCAGGAGCGTCGGGTCGACCTGCTCGACGTGCGAGAGGACGGCCGACAGCTCGGTCTCCGCGGCCAGGTAGAGCCGCTCGTGCAGGGCGCCGATGCGCTCGGCGCGCAGCCGGACCTGGCCGGCGGACTCCTCGCCCGACACGACCAGGGCGGGTCCGTTGCTCGCGGCGACGCGGTGGGCGACCTCGAGCAGCAGCGTGCTCTTGCCGACCCCGGGCTCGCCGGCGACCAGCAGCACCGCGCCGGGGACCAGCCCGCCGCCGAGGACGCGGTCGAACTCACCGATGCCGGTCGGGACGGCCCGGGCGCCGGCCAGCTCGACCTCGGCGATCGGGCGGGCGGGCGCGGTGACCGGGCCCGCGGCGACGGCGCGCAGCGAGGGGCCGGCCGTGCCGATCTCCTGGATCGTGCCCCAGGCCTGGCACTCCGGGCAGCGGCCGACCCACTTGGCCGAGGCGTAGCCGCACTCGGTGCAGCGGTGGGCGGGGCGGGCGGTCTTCACTCCGGCAGGTGGCACGGGGCGACGCTAACCCCGGCCACCGACAGGACGCCGGAGCGCTGCCGGCCGGGAGGGTCGGTCAGTCGCCGACGGCGGACTCGCGCTCGCGCGCGATGTCCTCGGCACCTTCGGCGCCTTCGCCCTCTTCCTCCGAGTGGTGGAAGTCGAAGCCCTCCTCGCGCTCGAGCTCGTCGGCGGGGGTCGCGACCGTGGCCAGCACGGTCACCTCGCCGGCGTTCTCGAAGGTCAGCACGAGGGGCAGGTGCTGCCCGACGGTCACGGACTCGTCGAGGTCGGTCAGGGTGATCGTCACGTCCTCGTCGGGGCCGACGAAGACCGTGGCGTCCGGCGGGAGCTCGATCTCGTCGGACGCCGAGGCGGCGGTGCCCGTCGCGGTGCCGGAGATCTCGGCGTCACCGAAGCCCTCGCCCTCGACGGAGACCAGGGTGTCGGCCTCCTCGCCGGTGTTGACGATGGCCATCGTCAGCTCGACGTCGTCGCCGGCGTCGTAGCTCCCGCTGCGCGGGTAGGCCAGGTTCACCTGGCGCAGGGTGATGTCGCCGACCTGCGCCATGGCGCCGACCTTGTCGCGCTCCTGGGTGGCGGTCTGCGTGACCTGCCCCGCGCTGCACGCGGAGAGGGCGACGGGGGAGAACAGAGCAACGCCCACGATGGCGGCGCGCAGAGCGCGGTTCACGGCCGTCGACCTCCACACAGGTTCGATGATGGCGGCCACCGGGGTCGGTGGACCGAGTCGCGCCCAGCCTATCGGGCGCCTCACGATGTCCGCCGGGAGGTGAGGCCGGTGGCGTCGAGTGCGCTCGGGGGCTCGAGCGGGGACGGCGGGGAGCCGGACCCCGCTCTCGCCGACTTCCCCGCGACGGCGCCGGGGACCAGGCGGTGGTGCTTCGCCGACCAGCTCGGACCGCACTTCCTCGACCGCCCGGACCAGCCCGTCCTGCTCGTCGAGTCGCGCGAGGTGTTCGCCCGTCGCCGATTCCACCGCCAGAAGGCCCACCTGGTGCTCTCCGCGCTCCGGCACCGCGCCGCCGAGCTCGGCGAGCAGGCGGAGTTCCACCAGGTCGGCAACTACGCCGAGGCGCTCGACCGGGTGCGGGGACCGCTGAGCGTCTGCGCGCCCACGTCGTGGCGCAGTCGCGACCTCGTCCTCCGGCGCCCGGGGGTGGAGGTGCTCGCGGCGCGCGGCTTCGTGACGACGCAGCCGGAGTTCGCCGCCTGGGCCGGGGGCAGGGGCGGGCGCCGGCTGCTCATGGAGGACTTCTACCGGGACTCGCGGCGTCGCCACGACATCCTCATGAACGGGGCCGAGCCGGTCGGCGGCCGCTGGAACCTGGACGCCGACAACCGCGAGCCGCCGCCGGCAGACGGCCGGATCGGCGTGCCCGAGCCGTGGTGGCCGGAGGAGGACGAGATCGACGCGGAGGTGCGCGCCGACCTCGACCGCTGGGAGGCCGAGGGGCTCGTCGCCTTCGTCGGGGACGACGGGCCGCGGCTCTTCCCGGCGACCCGCGCCGAGGCCCTGCTGCGGTTGGCGGATTTCCTGGACCACCGGCTGGGCGCCTTCGGACCGCACGAGGACGCGATGCTGGCCGGCGACCGGTGGCTGGCCCACTCGCTGCTCTCGCCGGCGCTGAACCTCGGCCTGCTCGACCCGCTGGAGGTCGTCGTCGCCACCGAGCGGGAGGCCCGGGACCGCGCTGCCGCGGGCGACCTGCTCCCGCTTAGCAGCGTCGAGGGCTTCGTCCGGCAGGTCATGGGCTGGCGCGACTACATCTGGCACATGTACTGGCACCTCGGCCGCGGGTTCCGCGCACGGAACCACCTCGGTGCGCACGAGGAGGTCCCCGCGTGGCTGGCCGACCTCGACGACGCGGCGGTCGACGCGGCGTGCCTGTCCGACGTGCTGGCCGACCTGCGCCGTGACGGCTGGGTGCACCACATCCCGCGGCTGATGGTGCTCGGCAACTACGCGCTGCAGCGGGGCATCGACCCTTCGGCCATGACCGACTGGTTCCACGAGACCTTCGTCGACGGCTACGAGTGGGTGATGGTCGCCAACGTCGTCGGCATGAGCCAGCACGCCGACGGCGGGGTGCTCGCGACCAAGCCGTACGCCTCGGGTGGTGCCTACATCGACCGGATGAGCGACTACTGCGGCGGCTGCCGCTACGACCCGAGGAAGCGGATCGGGGAGGACGCCTGCCCGTTCACCGCCGGCTACTGGGCCTTCCTGGACCGCACGCGCGACCGCTTGGCCGGCAACCAGCGCATGCGCCGGCCGCTCCAGGGGCTCGACCGGCTGGCCGACCTGCCCGCGGTGGTGGAGCAGGAGCGACTGCGCGGTACGGAGCCCCCCTGATCACGTGAGGGCGGCGCCGCCGGCCAGCAGCAGGACGACGTCGAGCACCGTCAGCAGCATGACGGCGGGAAAGGCCAGCCGCCGTCCGCGCGGCGTGCCGGCCAGCGCGGCGACGAGGGCCGCGGGTAGCGCGATGCCCAGGCACACCCAGCCGGCGGCGGTCGGCGGGCCGTCCGGCCCCAGGACGAGCACGAGCGAGGCGGCCAGCAGCAGCACGGCGCCGGTGACCGCCGAGACGGTCGCGCCCAGCCGGTGGGGGAGGCCGCGCACCCCGGTGGCGAGGTCGTCCTCGAGATCGGGGGCGACGTTGGCCAGGTGGGCGGCCGCGCCCAGGGCGCCACCGGCGGCGACCAGCCACCAGGGTGCGGACGGCGAGCCCGGTGCGGCGGCGACCACGCCGGCCGGCAGCGACCCGAACCCCGTGACGTAGGGCAGCGCGGAGGCGGCGGTGCGCTTCAGTCCGGCGTTGTAGGCCCAGCCGCTGGCGACGAGGGCCAGCAGCAGGAGGCCCGGGACGATCCCCAGCAGGAGGGAGACGACGACGGCGACCGCGGCCGAGGCGAGGGCCGCGGACCGCAGCAGGCCCGGGTCGACGGCGCCCTGCACCACCGGCTTGTCGGGCCGGGCGACGGCGCGGTCGCGGTCGGCGTCGAGCCAGTCGTTGCTCCACCCGATGGACGCCTGACCTGCGAGAACAGCGACGCAGATCACTCCGGTCCGCACCAGGCCCACGTCCGCGGCGACCGCGAGGAGGGTCGCGACGGTGGTCACCGCGACCGCCGGACCGGGGTGCGTGGCCCGTGTCAGACCGGCCGCGAGAGCTCTCCGCGAGCCCCGTGCACGCACATCGGCCATGCCTCTGTCAACCCCTCGCCCGAGGCGGACCTGCCGTCTGACCTGCACCTTTGCGGCACGACTCGGGTCCGTTGGGTCAGTCTGCCGTGGTACCCTGGAGTCAGCGAAAGGGGTCACATTCACATGGGCTTCACTGTCGGCGAGACCGTCGTCTATCCGCACCATGGTGCCGCTCTGATCGAAGCGATCGAGCAGCGGACCATCAAGGGCGTCGAGCGAGCTTATCTCGTACTGAAGGTCGCCCAGGGCGATCTGACCGTGCGCGTCCCGGCGGACAACGCCGAGATTGTGGGCGTTCGCGATGTCGTGGGCCAGGAAGGCCTCGACAAGGTGTTCGAGGTGCTCCGCGCGCCGCACACCGAGGAGCCGACCAACTGGTCGCGCCGCTACAAGGCGAACCTCGAGAAGCTGGCCTCCGGTGACGTGAACAAGGTCGCCGAGGTCGTGCGTGACCTCTGGCGTCGCGACAAGGACCGTGGCCTGTCGGCGGGGGAGAAGCGCATGCTCTCCAAGGCCCGGCAGATCCTGGTCAGCGAGCTCGCGCTCGCCGAGGGCACCAACGAGGACAAGGCCGAGATCCTGCTCGACGAGGTCCTCGCCAGCTGAGTTCGCTCCCCTCGAGCACTCGGCTCCCGAAAGACGTCCGGACCACTCCCGTGCACGCTGTCGCGATCGTCGCAGCGGCCGGGAGTGGTTCGCGTCTGGGGGCCGGTCTCCCCAAGGCGCTGGTCCCGCTCGCCGGCCGTCCACTCGTCGGCTGGGCGGTCGAGGGCCTGCTCGCCGGGGGCGTGGCCGAGGTGGTCGTCGTCGTCCCGGCCGCGCAGCGCGCCGCGTTCGAGGCCGTGCTGCCGGCCGGGGTCGCCGTCGTCGACGGGGGCGCCACCCGCACCGCGTCGGTGCGCGCCGGCCTGGCCGCCGCCGGCGCCGCCGCCACCGCCGTGCTGGTGCACGACGCCGCCCGTCCGCTGACCCCGCCCGAGGCGATCGCCCGGGTGCTCGCAGCCCTGGAGACCGGCGCGCTCGCGGTGGTCCCGGTGCTGCCCGTCGTCGACACCACCGTGCTCGTCGACGACGACGGCCTGGTGGTCGACGCCGTGCCGCGCGCGCCGCTGCGCCGCGTGCAGACGCCCCAGGGCTTCGACCGGGCCACCCTCGAGGCCGCCTACGGCGCGCTGGAGCCCGACGCCGAGCTCACCGACGACGCCGCCGTCGTGCGGCGGGCCGGGGTCGCGGTGACCACGGTGGCCGGCGACGAGCGCTCGGCGAAGGTCACCGTCCCCCACGACCTGGCCCTGGCCGAGCACACCCTGACCCTCGGAGAGGCCACCCCATGAGCGCCGCCCTGCCCCGCGTCGGCATCGGCACCGACGTCCATCCCGTCGAGGCCGGCCGCGCCTGCTGGCTCGCCGGGCTGGAGTGGCCGGGCGTCGACGGCTGCGCCGGCCACTCCGACGGCGACGTCGTCGCCCACGCGCTCACCGACTCCGTCCTCTCCGCGGCGGGGATGGGCGACATCGGCGCGCTGCTCGGTACCGACGACCCGCGGTGGGCCGGCGCTCGCGGTGCCGACGTGCTCGCGCACGTCCGTGCCGTCCTCGCCGACGCCGGCTGGCAGGTGGGCAACGCCGCGGTGCAGCTGGTCGGGAACAGCCCCAAGGTGGGGCCCCGCCGGGCCGAGGCGGAGGCGGTGCTGTCCGCTGCGCTCGGCGCCCCGGTGAGCGTGACCGCCACCACCACCGACGGCCTGGGCCTCACCGGCCGGGGAGAGGGCCGGGCCGCGGTGGCCACCGCCCTGGTGGTCCGGACGGGGGAGCCCGCCTCTCCGCAGGCGGAAGCACGGGCCGCGACTCCGTAGACTCGGCGCAGTGAGCCTCCGCCTGTACGACACGGCCGCCCGTGCGGTCCGCGACTTCACGCCCCTGCGTGCCGGTCGGGCGTCGCTCTACGTCTGCGGTCTCACCGTGCAGGGCCCCCCGCACGTCGGCCACATCCGGGCCGCGGTCTCCTTCGACGTGCTGCGCCGCTGGCTGGACGCGAGTGGCCTCGAGGTCACCTACGTCCGCAACGTCACCGACATCGACGACAAGATCCTGGCCAAGGCCGCGGAGCGCGATCTCCCGTGGTGGGCGTGGGCGTTCCTGAACGAGCGCGCCTGCACCCGCGCCTACGACGTCCTCGGCGTGCTGCCCCCCACCTACGAGCCGCGGGCCACCGGCCACGTGCCGGAGATGGTCGAGCTCATGCAGCGGCTGATCGACCGTGGGCACGCCTACGCCGTCGACGGCGACGTGTACTTCGACGTCCGCTCGTTCCCGGAGTACGGCGCCCTCACCGGCCAGCGGCTGGAGAACCTCGAGCCCGCGGCCGACACCGACACCGACGAGCGCAAGCGGGACCCCCGCGACTTCGCCCTGTGGAAGGCGCACAAGCCCGGCGAGCCGGAGAGCGCCTCCTGGGCCACGCCGTGGGGCCGGGGCCGGCCCGGCTGGCACCTGGAGTGCTCGGCGATGGCCGGCAAGTACCTCGGCGAGGCCTTCGACATCCACGGCGGCGGCCTGGACCTGCGGTTCCCGCACCACGAGAACGAGCAGGCGCAGTCCCGCGCGGCGGGCGACCGGTTCGCCCAGTACTGGATGCACAACGGCTGGGTGACCCTCGGCGGCGAGAAGATGAGCAAGTCGCTGGGCAACACCGCGCAGGTCGACGAGGTCGTGCAGCGGGTGCGCCCGGTGGAGCTGCGCTACTACCTCGTCGCGCCGCACTACCGCTCGATGATCGAGTTCACCGACGCCGCGCTGGACGAGGCGGCCGCCGGCTACCGGCGGATCGAGTCGTTCGTGAAGCGCGCGGTCGAGAAGGTGGGTGCCGACCCCGACCCCGGCGCCTGCGAGCTGCCGGCGGCGTTCCGCGCGGCTCTGGACGACGACCTCGGCACCCCGGCGGCGATCGCGGCCGTGCACGAGGGCGTCCGTCAGGGCAACACCGCGCTCGGCGACGGGGACGACGTCGCGACCGCGGCCGCCCTGGGGGCCGTGCGCGCGATGCTCGGGGTCCTCGGGCTGGACCCGCTCGACCCGCAGTGGGCCACCGGCTCCGACGTCCGGCTCGCCCAGGCGACCGACGGGCTCGTGGCGCTCGCGCTCCAGCAGCGCCAGGCCGCGCGGGCCCGCAAGGACTTCGCCGCCGCGGACGCGATCCGCGACCAACTGACCACCCTCGGCGTCTCCGTCGAGGACACCCCTGATGGACCCCGATGGGAGCTGAGCCGCTGATGGCCGGCAACAGCCAGCGCCGAGGCCGTAGCGACGGCGCAGGCAAGAAGCGCGCCACCGCCGGCACCGGTGGGAAGAACCGCCGTTCGCTCGTGGGCCGGGGCGCGACGCCGCCGGCCGAGGCCCGTCCCGGGCACCCCGCGCAGCGCAAGGCCGCGGCCGAGGCGCACGCCCGCTCCGAGCGGGCCCGCGCCCGGGCCCGTTCCGAGGAGACCCCGGAGCTGCTGCTCGGCCGGAACCCGGTCGTGGAGGCGCTGCGCGCCCGGATCCCGGCGAACGCGCTCTACGTCGTCACCGGTGACAACCAGCGGCTGACCGACGAGCGGATCACCGAGGCGCTGGCCCTGGCCGCCGACCGCGGGCTGCCGCTGCTCGAGGTCGGCAAGGCCGAGTTCGACCGGATGTCCCAGGGTGCGCTGCACCAGGGCATCGGCCTGCAGGTGCCGCCGTACGACTACGCGCACCCGGACGACCTGCTCGACCTGGCCCGCGACTCGGGCCGCCCGCCGCTGCTGGTCGCGCTGGACGGCGTCACCGACCCGCGCAACCTGGGCGCCGTCGTGCGCTCGGCTGCGGCCTTCGACGCGCACGGTGTCGTCGTGCCGCAGCGTCGCGCCGTGGGCATGACGGCCTCGGCCTGGCGCACCAGCGCCGGTGCCGCGGCCCGCATCCCGGTGGCCCGGGCGGTCAACCTGCCGCGCGCCCTGGCCTCCTACCAGGACGCCGGGCTGCAGACGGTCGGCCTGGCGGGCGAGGGCGACGTCGAGCTGCACGAGTACGACGGCTTCGCCGACGCCGTCGCGCTGGTGGTCGGCGCCGAGGGGACCGGCCTGTCGCGGCTGGTCCGGGAGAAGTGCGACGTCGTCGTGCGCATCCCGATCGACCGGGACACCGAGTCGCTCAACGTCAGCGTCGCCGCGGGCATCGCGCTGTATCAAATTGCGTCCCGCCGGGCCGCACCGCGGCCATGAACCGTCCCGCCCTGCGCTGAGCCGTTTCGCCCCCTCGGGTGTGGACCCTCCGGGCCCACTCCTCGGCGGCCCTCGCAGGGCGGCTCGTGTCGTTCGTCGGGGGACCCTCCGGGCCCCCGCTCCTCACGACCTGGCGCGTCGGCGGGGGCTCTGCCAAGGTCGGGCACCCGTCCGACGTCCGAGGAGACACCGTGAGCGACCACGTGTACCGGCTCAGCGAGATCGTGGGCAGCAGCCCGGTCAGCGTCGACGAGGCGGTGCGGAACGCCATCGCCAAGGCGGGGCAGACCGTCCGCAACATCGAGTGGTTCGAGGTGCAGGAGGTCCGCGGCCAGGTCGTGGACAACGCGGTGGCCTACTTCCAGGTGACCGTGAAGATCGGCTTCCGCGTCGACGACTGAGTCCGTGGGGCGGACCGTTGCCCTGGGGCGGGGGGAGGTGCACACTCCCGGCACCGCCCTCAGGAGGTCAGCGTGCAGATCAGCCAACTGCTCCGCCACAAGGACCCTGCGGTCGCCACCATCGACGGCTCCGACAGCGTGCGGGCCGCCCTCGAGCTGCTGGCCGAGAAGGGGATCGGTGCGCTGGTCGTCTCCTCCGACGGCCGCCGGGTCGACGGCATCATCTCCGAGCGGGACGTCGCCCGCGGGCTGCACGAGCGCGGGGCGCAGCTCCTCGCCGACCCGGTGTCCAGCGTGATGACGACCCACGTGCACGTCTGCCCGCCCGACGCGAGCGTGGACGGCCTGGCGCGGACGATGACCGACCACAGGGTGCGGCACGTCCCTGTCGTCGCCGACGACGTCCTGGTCGGCATCGTCTCGATCGGCGACGTCGTCAAGGCGCGACTGGACGAGCTGGAGGAGGAGCGCCGGCAGCTGGTCGACTACATCCAGACCTGACGACGGCGGCTCAGCCGATCAGCTGGGCCACGGAGTAGATGACCAGCCCGGCGAGGCCGCCGACGACGGTGCCGTTGACCCGGATCCACTGCAGGTCGCGGCCGACCTGCAGCTCGATCCGCCGGCTGGTCTCCTCGGTGTCCCAGCGGGCGACCGTGCTGCCCACCAGGTCGGCGGCGTCCCCGGCGAAGCGCTCGACCGCCCAGCCGGCGCCGCGGCGGAACTGGCGCTGCACCAGCTCGCGGACCGTCGGGTCGGTCTCCAGCAGCCGGGCGCTGGACCGGATCACCCCGACCATGCGGGCCCGCAGCTCCGAGTCGGGATCGGCGGCGGCGGAGACGACGGACTTCTTCAGGGTCGACCACAGCGATCCCGACCAGGTGCGGACGGCGGGGTGGTCGAGCACCTCGGCCTTGAACTGCTCCACCCGGGCGGCTGTGTCCGGGTCGGTGCGCAGCTTGTGCACGTACGCCCGCAGCCGCCGGTCGTACATCCCACGCACCGGGTGGTCGGGATCGGCGGCGACCTCGGCCAGGAACCCGCGGAGCAGGGCGAAGACCCTGTCGAACACCCGGTCGTCGACCCAGTCGGGCACCCAGGCGGGGGAGGCGTCGCCCAGCCGCTCCCGGAACACCAGCCGGTTCTCGGCGAGGAACTCGGCCAGCGCGGACAGCCCCGCGGAGAGCACCTCCTGGTGCCGGTCGCCGTCGACGGCGAGCTCCAGCACCCGGGCCAGCCCCGGCGCCACCGGCGTCGCGCGCAGCTTGCGGTCGACGAACCCCGACACCGCCTGCTGCACCTCGTCGTCCGCGACCAGGTCGCTGAGGGCCCCCAGGGCGGCACCGGCGTCGCCCGCCAGTCGCTCGGCCCTTCCCGGCGAGGCCAGGAAGGTGCCCAGCCGGCCGGGGACGTCGATCGTGCCGAGCTTCTCCTCGACGACCGAGCGGGTCAGGAAGTTCTCCTGGACGAAGGTGCCCAGGCTCTCGCCGATCTGGTCCTTCTTGCGCGGGATGATCGCGGTGTGCGGGATCGGCAGCCCGAGCGGGTGCCGGAAGAGCGCTGTGACGGCGAACCAGTCGGCCAGCGCGCCGACCATGGAGGCCTCCGCGGTGGCGCGCACGTACCCGACCCAGGCGCCCCGCTCGGGCCCCAGGAGCACGCAGACGACGAAGACGACGGCGGCGGCCAGGAAGAGCCCGGTCGCCAGCCGCTTCATGCGGGCCAGGTCGCGGGCCCGCTGGGGATCGTCGAGCGAGCCGGTCAGCGGGAGGGGCGACGGCCGGGGTTCCTGCACAGCCGAAGCCTAGGTACCCCGACCGCCGTCCCGCCCCGGCGGATCAGCCGGTCGTGCCGAGCGTGACCTCGACGGTCCGCTCGCTCGTGCCGCTGCGGACGGTGAGCTCGACGGTCGCTCCCGGCGCCTCGCTGCGCACCGCGGCGGTCAGCTCGGTCGAGCTGGTCACCGGGCGGTCGCCCACGGCGGTGACGACGTCGCCGACCGCGATGCCGGCGTCCTCCGCCGCGCTGTCGGGCTCCACGCTGATGACCTCCGCGCCGGTGCCGACCTCGGTGTTCTGCCCCGCGGCGGCCGTGCTGGCGCGGACGCCGAGGTAGGCGCGGGTCGCCTTGCCGGTCTCCCGGATCTCGTCGCCGATGCGCTTCGCGGTGTTGCTCGGGATGGCGAAGCCGACGCCGATGTTGCCGCTCTGGGCGTCGCCTCCGACGCTGCCGGAGGCGACGGTGGCGATCGCGGTGTTGATGCCGATCACCTCGCCGGCGCCGTTGACCAGGGCGCCGCCGGAGTTGCCCGGGTTGATCGCCGCGTCGGTCTGGATCGCGTCGATGACGGTGGCGTCGTCCTGGGACGAGCCGGTCTGCACGGCCCGGCCGGTGGCGCTGATGATGCCGTCGGTGACCGTGTTGGACAGGCCGAGCGGGGCGCCGATGGCGACGGCGACGTCGCCCACCTGGACGTCGTCGGAGTCCGCGAAGGTCGCCGGCGTGAGGCCGGACGCGTCCGCGAGCTTGACCACGGCGATGTCGGACGCCGGGTCGGTGCCGACCACCTCGGCGTCGTAGAGGGTGCCGTCGGAGGTGCGCACCTGCACGGTGCCTCCTTCGGCCTCGACGACGTGGTTGTTCGTGAGCACGTAGCCGTCCTCGGTGAGGACGACGCCCGAGCCGCTGCCGGCGCTGGACCGGCCGGTCACGTAGACGGTGACCACGCTGGGCGCGGCCTTCGCGGCGGCCGCCGTGGCGGTGGTCGCCGACTCGGGGTTCTGGATGACGACGTTCTGCGCCGCCGCGGGCGAGGCGCCCGAGCCGCTCCCGTCGTCGTCCAGGGTGGCGACGCCGGCACCGGCGGCGCCGCCGATGAGCGCGCCGGCGACCAGGCCGGCCAGGCCCATGCGGAGCCGGCCGGAACGGCGGGCGGGCGGAGCCGGCTCGGCCGTCGCGCCGGGGTCGGCGGGGCCGGCGCCGGGCGGGAGGCCGCCGAAGCCGGCCGGGACCGGGGTGGTCGGCTGGCGCGGCGGGCCCCAGTAGGGCTGCTGGCCCGGCTGCTGCCCGTACGCGGGCTGGCCGTACGACGGCTGTCCGTACGCGGGCGGGCCGTAGGGCGGCTGTCCGTAGGGCCGGGGTGGGGGGCCCGCCTGCCCGAGCGGCGGCTGGGGAGCGGTCGGCGCGCGGTCCTGGCCCTCCGGGATCCGCTCGCCGGGCCCGGGCTGCCCGCCTGTGCCCTCTGCGGGCCCGGTCGGGCCGGCACCCGACGATCCGTATTCGCTCACTGGTCGTCTCCTCCCTCCGCGCGGCCATCCGGCCGGCGCGACGGTCCCACTGTCCCGCCGCGCACTGGCGCGCGGCTGGAGGCTGCCTGTGAGCTGCCTGGACGGATCAACGCGGGACGTCGTCCAGCAATGCCCCGCGCCCCACCAGTTCGGTGACCGCCCAGATCGCGAGCATCTGGACCGCGAGCAGGCCGATCAGCACCAGCAGCTGTGCGGCGCCGGCCTCGAGCGGGGTGCCGCCGCCGAGGAGGACGCCGACGAAGGCCCCCGGCAGGGTCACCAGACCGACGGTGCGGGTCTGGTCCAGCGGGGGGATCAGCGCCGAGGCCGCGGCGGGCCGGATCACGAACAGGACCGCGTCCCGGGGAGGGAAGCCGAGCGCGAGCGCCGCCTCCACCTCGCCGCGCCGCTGGTCCAGCTCCTCGCGCAGCCGGCGACCGGCCAGCGACGTCGCCGTCATGGCGCCGCCGATCAGGATGCCGGCGATCGGGACCACCGACTCGCCCCGGAACGGCACCGTCCCGCTGGCCAGCACCAGGAGCACGACGGGCGCGGCGCCGCCCGCGATCGGGAGCACGGTGGCCAGCAGCCGGTCGCGCGCACCGGGGGCGCGCAGCGGCAGCCCGGTCACCCGCCCGGCGGAGGTGACCGCCGCGACGGCCGTCATGAGGAGGACGAACGCCGCGGAGAGGAGCAGTGACTCGACCACCGCGAGCAGCAGCGCCGAGACCACCGCCAGCTGCACCGTCGCGCGGACCGCCGCCACGAGGATCGGCCGCTGCTCGCCGAGACCGGAGAACCGCCCCGCCGCGGCGGCGAGGGCCGTGAGGGCGACGAGGACGAGGGCCAGCCGGAGGTCCGGATCGACGACGGAGAAGCCCACGGGCGTGGATACTGCCGGGTGACACGGAGGGCCAGGCGGCCGGCCGTCGACGTCACCCGACCTCAGCTGGAGGACGCCCGTGCCCGGTCTCCCCGCACGCCCCGCGCTGGTCCTGGCTGCACCGTTCGTGGCTGTGCTGGCGGTCGTCGGCGGGCTCGGCCTGGAGGGCTCGGCGTTCGTCGGCCTCGGGGTCGTCTCCGCTCTGGTGGCTGCGGGCCGGGCCGGAGCGGCCTGGGAGGAGTCGCGGGCGGGCGAGGTGGCTCTGGTCGCGTGGGCGTGGACGGCGGCATGCACCGCCGGTGGGCTGCTGGTCCTCTGCGGCGCCGCGCTGCTCGTCGGGACGGCGGCGACCCTGCTCGCCGCTGCGCTGCTCGCCGCAGCCGCCCTGGTGCTCCGCCGACCTGCCCCCGGCCACGCCGCACCGGCCGGGACGCCGCTCCCGGACGAGTCGGAGAGCCCGGTCGTCCTGTCCCCGCTGCACCCCGCGGCGCCGACGTTCCGCATCGGTTCGACCGGCAGCACGAGAACGGTCCTGCCGCCGGTCCGCTTCCTCAGCAACCGGTCGCTCGGGGAGGAGTGGCTGCGCACGACGGCGCTCCTGGACGTCTCCCCGGACCCGCTCACCCCCGAGGCGGTCGCTGCCCGGAGGGCGTCGATCCTGGACGAGCTGGAGCGGCGCGATCCGGACGGGTTCGCGCGCTGGCTGGGGGACGGGGCGGATCGGGGCAGCAACCCGGCGGAGTTCCTGCGCGAGTAGCCCAGGCGCGGACGACACCCCGGGAACGCGTGCAGAGCGGGGGATCCCGGGGTAGGGCGGGCCGCATCGGCGCCCGGTGGGCGTCCGCCCCGTCCCGGCGCACCCCGGAGGCCGCTGTGCCCGCTCCGCTCCTCCGGTCGGCGCTCGTCGTCGTCGTCCCGGCCGCCGCCGTGCTGGCGGTGGTGGGGGCACTCGCACTGCGGGTGCCGGGACTCGTCGCGCTGCTGGTCGCCGCGGCGCTCGTGGGTGCCACCACCGCCGGGATGGTCGCCGAATCGCCGGGCTCGCAGCGCGGCGCGGCGCTCGACGCGGGCGTCCGGGCAGCGGGGTGGACCGCCGGGGCGCTCCTCGTCGTCGCCGGGCTGTCGGCGCTGGCCGGAGGCCTGGTCGCGGTGCTCGTGGCCGCCGCGGTGGCCGGTGCGGTGGTGGGGGTCCGGCTGCGCCGGAGCAGCGCCCGACCGGGCCAGGCGGAGCGACCGGCCCGACCCGTCCCGGTGCGGCCCGTCCCGGTCGGGTCGGAGGGGCCGACGCTGCTGATGCCGCCGGTGGGCGGGCTGTCGACCCGCGGCCTGGGGGACGAGTGGCTGCGCAGCACCGTCCTGCTCACCGCCCGGCTCGACCCGGTCGTGCGGCGGGCGCTCGTCGGGCGCAGGGAGGCGGTGCTCGACGAGCTGGAGCGGCGGGACCCGGTGGGCTTCGCGCGCTGGCTGGCCGACGGCCCGGTCCCCGGCAGCGATCCCGCCGCACACGTCCGCGACCTCCCGGCCGCCGGCTCGGAAGCCGCGTGACGGCCGGCCCCCTGGTCCTCCGCCGCGCCCGGCCGGACGACGCCGCGGCGGTCGCCGACGTCTGGCTGCGCTCCTTCGACGCCGCGCTGCCCACCGTGCGCCGTGCGCATCCGGACGACGACGTCCGGCGGTGGCTCCGGGACGTCGTCGTGCCGCGGGAGGAGACCTGGGTCGCCGAGCTCGGCGGTGCGGTCGCCGGCGTCCTCGCGCTGACGCCCGGCTGGATCGACCAGCTCTACCTGGATCCCGACGTCCGGGGACGGGGGATCGGGGACCGGTGCATCGCGCTGGCGCAGGAGCGGCAGCCCGGCGGGCTGCAGCTGTGGACCTTCCAGGTCAACGGGCCGGCGCAGCGGTTCTACGAGCGGCACGGGTTCGTCGCCGTCGAGCGCACCGACGGCGCGGGCAACGAGGAACGCGAGCCCGACGTGCGCTACGCGTGGCAGCCGGCCGGGTGACGCCGACGGTCACAGCGCGTCCAGCCCCCGGACGACGAGGGACACGGCGAGCACGGACATGACGACGGCGATGACGCCGTCGAGGACCTGCCAGGCCGCCGGGCGGGCGAAGACCGGTCGGAGCAGGCGGGCGCCGTAACCGAGCGCGGCGAACCACAGCACGCTGCCGAGCCCCGCGCCGAGGGCGAACTGCCACCGGTGACCGTCGTACGTCGCGGCCATCGAGCCCAGCAGGACGACGGTGTCCAGGTAGACGTGCGGGTTCAGCCAGGTCAGCGCCAGGCAGGTGCCGACGGCGGCGGCGAGGCCCGTGCCGGGACCCCCCGCCTCGGTGAGCAGGGCGCCGGGGCGGGTGGCGCGCCGGCCGGCCACGACGCCGTACGCCAGGAGGAAGGCGGCGCCGGCGAAGCACACCACGGGGATCAGCAGCGGCACCCGGGAGACGGCCGCCCCGGCGCCGAGGACCCCGGCGGCGATGAGGGCCACGTCGGACAGTGCGCACACCGCCACGACGGCGGCGACGTGCTCGAGCCGGAGTCCCTGTCGCAGGACGAAGGCGTTCTGCGCGCCGATGGCCACGATGAGCCCGAGGCCGAGAGCGAGCCCGGAGGCGAGGGCCACGAGGGCCGGGGTTGTGGACACGGCGTCGACGCTAGGAACCGAACCGCCCCGGGTCCAGCTCATGATTCTTCCGCACCGTTAGCGTTGCTTCATGGATCTTGACCTGGCCCAGCTGCGGGCGCTGGACGTGACCGTGCGCGAGGGCACGCTCGAGGCGGCCGCCCGGTCGCTGCACGTCACGCCGTCGGCGATCAGCCAGCGGTTGCGAGCCCTCGAGGCGGCGACCGGCCGGATCCTGCTGGTCCGGAGCAAGCCGGTGCAGGTGACCGGGTCCGGGCGGGCGGTGCTGCGGCTGGCCCGGCAGGTGGAGCTGCTCGCCGCGGACGTGGCCCGTGAGCTGGGCAGCGAGCCGGCGTCGGAGCGGGTGCCCACGCTGCCGATCGCGGTCAACGCCGACTCGATGGCCACCTGGATCCTGCCCGCGCTCGCGCCCCTGGCCGCCGAGGCGTGCGTCGACCTGCACCGCGAGGACCAGGAGCACACCAGTGCGCTGCTGCGGGCGGGCACCGTCATGGCGGCGGTCACCGCCGAGGCCGCCCCGGTCCCCGGCTGCACGTCGACGCTGCTGGGCGCCATGCGCTACCGGCCGATGGCCGCATCCGGCTTCCGGCAGCGCTGGTTCGCCGACGGCGTGACCGCCGAGGCGCTGGCCCGCGCGCCGGTGGTGGTCTTCGACCGCCGCGACGACCTGCAGCACCGCTACCTCCAGTCGCGGGCGGGCGACGGCGTCGCCCCGCCGACCCACCACGTGCCCGCCTCGGCGGACTTCGTCGACGCGATCGCACTCGGCCTGGGCTGGGGGATGGTGCCCGACCTCCAGCGCCGGTCGGGCCTGGTCGACCTCGACCGGGAGGCGGCCGTGGACGTCACCCTGTACTGGCAGCAGTGGCGGCTGCGCTCGGCGACGCTCGACCGGGTGCGGGAGGCGGTCCTGGCCGCCGCCGCCCGCGAGCTGCGCACCGCGGGCGGTCCCGACCGGTAGGGACCTGCGTCCCTGGCAGGGGGTCGGCACCCGGCGGGACAGTGGGTCGCCACGGGGTCCGCTCCGTCGAGGGAGTCCGCCATGACCGTGGACGAGGCCAAGCTCAACGACCTGCTCGGGCGGTTCGTCGTCGACGTGGGGGCGAGCTTCCAGGCACTGGGCGCAGCCCTCGGCGACCGCCTCGGGCTCTACCGGGCGCTCCTGGCCGTGATGCCGGCGACCCCCGCGGACGTCGCCCGCGAGGCGGGCGTCGACGAGCGGTACGTGCGCGAGTGGCTGTCGACCCAGGCAGCGGGCGGCTACGTGACCTACGACCCCGCGAGCGAGCGGTTCTCCCTCACCGAGGAGCAGGCGTTCGTGCTCGCCGACCCGGGCGGCATGCAGGCGGCTGCCGCCTTCCTCATCCCGCTCGCCGCCGGCACGAACATCGACCGGATCGCCGAGGCCTTCCACACCGGTGAGGGCTTCCCCTGGCACGCCCAGGACCCGAGGTTGTTCGAGGGGACCGAGCGCTTCTTCCGCCCCGGCTACGTCGCCAACCTCGTCTCCTCCTGGATCCCCGCCCTGGACGGTGTCGAGGACACGCTGCGCGCGGGCGCCCGCGTCGCCGACGTGGGATGCGGCCACGGCTCCTCCACCCTGCTGCTGGCCGAGGCGTACCCGGCCTCCCGGGTCGTCGGCTTCGACTACCACGCGCCCTCGGTGGAGCAGGCCCGCACGCGTGCCGCGGACGCCGGCCTCGCTGACCGGGTCTCGTTCGAGGTGGCCGACGCCGCCGGTTTCCCGGGCGAGCAGTACGACCTGGTGACCGTCTTCGACGCCCTCCACGACATGCCCGACCCGCTGACCGCGGCGCGGCACGTCCGCGAGGCGCTCGCCGATGACGGCGCCTTGCTCCTGGTCGAGCCGTACGCCAACGACCGGCTCGAGGACAACCTCAACCCGGTGGGCCGGCTCTTCTACGGGGCGTCGACGGTGATCTGCGTGGCGCACTCGAAGAGCGAGGAGCCCGGGACGGCGCTCGGCGCGCAGGCCGGGGAGGCGCGGCTGACCGAGCTGCTGAGGGAGGCCGGGTTCAGCCGCATCCGGCGGGCCACCGAGACCCCCTTCAACCTGGTGCTCGAGGCCCGCCCCTGAACACTGACCGGGCAGACGGCCCGTCCGCGCTCCCTATGCTGGGTCGGGGGACTCGTCCCATGTCCCGCCGACGTGGCGCAATTGGTAGCGCACCCGACTTGTAATCGGGCGGTTAGGGGTTCAAGTCCCCTCGTCGGCTCCGCTCCCGGATCCCGGCTCAGTCGAAGCTGCCCGCGCCGTCGCGGCGGTAGCGCGCCTTCCGCTCCACGCGCTCGCGCTCGGCCCGCTCCTCGCGCAGCCGGGCCGCCGTCCCCGGCGGGTACCCGGCCTTCACCACCCGGTGCTCGGTCGTCTCGGTCATGAACGCCATCGAGAACAGCAGTCCGATCAGCAGCCCGCCGACGGCCGCCGACAGCCGGTAGGACAGGGCCACCGGCGGCAGGGTCAGGCAGAGCACCACCAGCGGGAGCATCTGCACCAGCGCCCGGGCGAAGTGCCGCCAGATCCAGGTCCGCCCGGTCGTGTCGGCCAGGACCCAGGGGGACAACCGCCGGGGGAGTCCGCCACCCAGCGCGTACCAGAGCCACCGCACCGGGTCGGGCCGATCACCGCGCACGCCCTCGAAGGTAGGCCGTCGGCACGCGTACGGTGGCGCCCCGTGGACGAGCGTCGCCGGGGGGTCGTCTCCGGGCTGGCCGCCTACTCCCTGTGGGGCCTGTTCCCGCTGTACTTCCCGCTCCTGGAGCCCGCCGGCGGCGTCGAGATCGTGGCCCACCGCGTGGTCTGGTCGCTGCTGTTCGTCGCGCTGCTGCTCACCGCGGTCCGCCGCTGGGGGCACGTCCGGGCCGCGGTGACCGACCGGCGCACGGTGCTGGTCCTCGCCGGCGCGTCCGTGCTCATCGCCGCGAACTGGCTGATCTTCGTCTACGGCGTGAACTCCGAGCACGTCGTCGAGACCTCGCTCGGCTACTTCATCAACCCGCTGGTGAGCGTCCTCCTGGGCGTCGTCGTCTTCGGCGAGCGGCTGCGGCGGCTGCAGTGGGTGGCCGTCGCCATCGCCGGGATCGCGGTCGCCGTCCTGACCGTCGACTACGGCCGCCCGCCGTGGATCGCGCTGGGACTGGCGGCCAGCTTCGGGCTCTACGGGCTGATGAAGAAGCTGGTCCGGGTCGAGGCCGCGCCGGGTCTCCTCCTCGAGACGGCGGTGATGACGCTGCCGGCGATCGCGCTGCTGGCCTTCCTCCACAGCGACGGCACCGGGACGTTCGGCTCCGCCGGCACCGGCCACGCCCTGCTGCTGGTGAGCTCCGGGATCGCCACGGCCGTCCCGCTCCTGCTGTTCGCCGCCGCGGCCCGGCGCATCCCCCTGTCGACGATCGGGCTCCTGCAGTACGTCACCCCGCTGATGCAGCTCTCGGTCGGGGTGTTCGTCTACGGCGAGCCGATGCCACCCGCGCGGCTGGCCGGTTTCGCCATCGTCTGGGTGGCGCTGGCGGTGTTCACGGCGGACACCCTGCGACACGCCCGTGCAGGGACACGCCGGTCGGTTCCGGAGGTCCTGCCGGCCGGGCTGTGACCTGTGCCGCCGTTCCGGGTGGTCCGGCGAAGGGCGCGGACGGAGCGCCGAGAACTGTCGGAGGCCTCGCCTACCGTTCCTCCCGAGCCACCCGCACACGGGTCGGCGGAGTCAGGCAGGAGCTGGGACGAGCATGAGCACCGACCTCTCGACGGCACTCGCAGCCGGTGGGGACGACGCCGCGGCGGAGCTGTCCGTCCCGGCATCTCCGCAGGTCGTGGGGCTGGACCTCTCCCCGCGGGAGCGGGAGATGCTGGCCTTCGAGCGGCAGTGGTGGCGCGCGGCCGGCGCCAAGGAGACGGCGATCCGTGACCGGTTCGAGCTCAGCCCGACCCGTTACTACCAGGTGCTCAACGCCCTGGTCGACCGGCCGGCCGCGCTGGTGGCCGACCCACTGCTCGTCCGGCGGCTGCGCCGGGTCCGGGCCGCGCGGCAACGGACGCGTCCGTCCCGAGGTCCTGGGCAATGAGAGTTACAAGCATTAGATTCGGTCACCGTGGGCAGGCATGCGGGATCAGGCAGTGACGGGACGAGTTCGTCCGTCATCGGTGGACGTCGTCGGACGGACGCTCCGGACGCGCTCTGGCGCGGGGTTCCCGACGCCGGACTGAGCGACCACCCGACCGCTCCGGGACGCGACCGCGCCCGGCTCGACGCCGCCCCCGTGCGACGTCCCACGGCCGCTGCGGTCGCCAACCGCGCCGACGAGGCCGCGACCCCGGTCTCCCGCTCCCGCCTCCCGCTCCCGCCGGTCCCCGCGGCCGGACGCCCCGTGTCCGCAGCGCCCTCGATCCCCGTCGGCCCGCTCGCCGAGAGCCTGCGCGCCGCCGAGGCGGCTGCCGCCCGCCGCAAGGCGCTCCAGGCGGAGATCGCCGCCGAGCCCATGGCCGGGCCGTCCGGCGCCGAGCCGGCCAGCACCGGGCCCGCCGGTATCCGCACCGACGGGCCCGCCCCGCGCCTCCCGCGGCAGACCGCCGGCGCCTCGGACTCCCGCTACGGCGACTGGACCAAGCCCTCCCGCTCCGGCGACCTGCCGTCGGAAGAGGAGATGCGGGCCGCACTGGCCCCCTCCACCACGCTCATCCCCGAGCGCTCGGGCGCCCGTCGCGACGAGGACCTCTCCGACATCGGCAACGTCGACGACGAGATTTCCGCTCCCCGCGCCGAGCGCTCCTCCTCCCGCGCCCCCGTCGGTGGCCGCGCCGCGCTGCGCGCCGAGCGGCAGGCCGCCGAGGAGGTCCGCCGGAAGGGCGCGAAGGACAGCGGCGTCGCGCTGCTCGACGAGGAGCCCCGCCGCTCCCCGCGCCGCGTCGCCAAGGGCCTGGTCGCGATGGCCGTCGTCGCGCTGGGCGTCCTGGGCGTCTACCAGTTCACCTCGCCGCAGACCGACGAGGCCGCCGCCACGCAGCCGACCGGCCCCGCGGCGGTCGCCCCGGTCGTCCCGCTGCCCCCGCTGCCCGAGCTGGCCGTCGATGCCCCGGTCGAGCCGGCCGCGACCACCCCGGTCCGCGTGCCCGTGGTGGTCCTCAACGCCACGAGCATCACCGGCCTGGCCGCCAAGATCTCCACCGCCGTGGTCGGCGGCGGCTGGGAGTCCCCGGGCGTCGGCGCCTACGACGGCGACGACGTCCCCGCGAGCACCGTCTACTACACCGAGGGCGACGCGACCCAGCTCGAGGCCGCCACCCAGCTGGTCGAGCAGTTCCCGGAGCTGGCCGGCCCGGCGCCGCGCTTCTTCGAGCTGCCCGCCGAGATCACCACGCCCAGCCTGGTCATCGTCGCGACCGGCGACTGGACCCCCTGATCCCGAGCTGCTGACGGCCGGCGGAACACCCGCCGCCCGCCGTCCGTTGGCCGCTTCGTGCGTCGCTCCCGCGGGCCCGTGCGTCCGCGCTCCGGCGCCCGGCGTGCGCTCGCCGTCCTGCTGCCCCTCCTCGTCGCCGCACCGCTGCTCGTCGCCGCTCCGGCGGCCGCCGCCGACGTCCGCACAGAGGACGCCCGCATCCCGGCCGGCTCCGGCGCGGACGCCGTGGAGCTCGACACCACGCTGTACCTGCCGGCCGAGGGCGAGCCGCCCGCGCCCGCGGTCGTGCTGGCCCACGGCTTCGGTGGCAGCAAGGACTCGGTGGCCGACGACGCGGAGGCGCTCGCCGAGCGGGGCTACGTCGTCCTGACCTTCTCCGCCCGTGGATTCGGCAGGAGCACCGGCTCGATCGGGCTGGACGACCCGCGCTACGAGGTCGCCGACCTCTCCGCGCTGATCGACGTCCTGGCCGGACGGGACGACGTCGTCCAGGACGGCGACGGCGACCCGCGGGTCGGTGTCGCCGGAGCCTCCTACGGTGGCGCACTGGCACTGCTCGGCGCCGCCTACGACCAGCGCATCGACGCCATCGCCCCGCAGATCACCTGGAACTCGCTCAGCTCGGCCCTGTTCCCCTCGCAGGTCGGCGAGGTCCCCGGCGCGTCGCCCGCCGCCACCGCGCAGGCCGCCGGCACCGGCGTCTACAAGCGGCTGTGGTCCGGACTGTTCTTCGGGCTGGGTGCCGCCCCCTCGGGCGATCTGCTCGACCTCCTCGGGGGAGCGGCCGGGCGCGGCGACGGTCCGGCGCCGACCGACGTCGACGTCGACGTCGAGGACGTCACTTCTGCGCTGACCTGCGGCCGGTTCAGCGCCGAGGTCTGCGCGGCCTACGAGGCGGCCGCCTCGGGTGGCGCGCTGACCCCGGAGGTCGCCGCGGTGCTCGATCGGGGGAGTCCGGCCGGGGTGCTCGACCGGATCACCGCACCCACGCTGCTGATCCAGGGCACCCAGGACTCGCTCTTCGGGCTCGGCCAGGCCGACGCCAACGCCCGGGGGATCGCCGCGAACGGCACCGAGGTGGCCGTGGTCTGGTACGCCGGCGGCCACGACGCCCCGGCCTCGGACCGGGACATCGCCGCCCTGCGGGACCGCGTCGCCGGCTGGTTCGACGCGCACCTGCGCGGGACCGGCGACGCCGGACCGGGCTTCGAGTTCCCCGCGCCCACCGGGCTGGGCACGGCGGGCACCGTCGGCCGCGTGCAGGGCGGCACCCGCACCGTCACCGCCGACCGCTATCCGGGCCTGGACGGCGACGAGCCGGTGCGCCGGACCGGGATCGAGCTCAGCGGCGCGCTGCAGCCCGTGGTCAACCCGGCGGGCGGCACACCCGCCGCGCTCACCACGGTGCCGGGCCTGGGGGCGCTCACCGCGGCGCTGGGTGGCTCGACCCTGGAGATCCCCGGCCAGTCGGCGAGCTTCGAGAGCGCGCCGCTCGACGACGCCGTGGAGGTCGTGGGCGCCTCGACGGTCGAGCTGGCCGTCTCCTCGGCCGGCGGCTCGGCCACCCTGTTCGCCAAGCTCTACGACGTCGGCCCCGACGGGACGACGACGCTCCCGGCCGGGCTGGTCGCCCCTCTCGCGCTCACCGGCCTGTCGGCCGACCCGGCCGCCCCCACGCGGGTGGGCGTCACCCTGCCGGCGATCGTGCACCGGTTCGAGGCGGGCCACACGATGCGGCTGGTGGTCTCCTCGACCGACCAGGGGTTCGCGCTGCCCGTCGAGCCGGCGGTCCACTCGGTCGCCCTCGCCGGCCCCGCGACCGCGCTGGACGTGCCGCAGGTCGAGGGACGGACCGAGGCCGCGGGCGGCGCCACCCGCTGGTGGTGGCTGCTCGGCGGGCTGGCCGCGCTGGCACTGCTGGGCTGGGGTGCCGCCCTGCTGGCCGGGCGGCGCCGCGACCGGCAGCTCAGCGCCGTCGAGCCCGACGGCGAGGACGTGCCCCTGCGCTTCGAGGGCGTGACCAAGGCCTACAAGGACGGGTTCGTCGCCGTCCGCGACCTCTCCTTCGAGGTCCGCCGTGGCCAGGTGCTCGGTCTGCTGGGCCCCAACGGCGCCGGGAAGACGACGTCGCTGCGCATGCTCATGGGCCTCATCCGGCCGACCGAGGGGCGGATCAGCGTCTTCGGGCACGCCGCGCGCCCGGGCGCCCCGGTGCTGTCGCGACTGGGCTCCTTCGTCGAGGGCACCGGCCTGCTGCCGCACCTCTCCGGCCGGGAGAACCTCCGGCTGTACTGGGCCGCGACCGGCCGCCCGGCCGAGGACGCGCACCTGGAGGAGGCGATCGAGGTCGCCGGCCTCGGCGCCGCGCTCGACCGGCCGGTGCGCCGCTACAGCCAGGGCATGCGCCAGCGCGTCGCGATCGCCCAGGCCATGCTCGGCCTGCCCGACCTGCTGGTGCTCGACGAGCCGACCAACGGGCTGGACCCGCCGCAGATCCACGCCATGCGCGAGGTGCTGCGCTCCTACGCCGCCACCGGTCGCACGGTCATCGTCTCCAGCCACCTGCTCAGCGAGATCGAGCAGACCTGCAGCCACGTCGTCGTCATGGCCAAGGGGCAGAAGATCGCCCAGGGCACCGTCGAGGAGATCGTCGGTGCCGGCGGCGCGGTGCTCGTGGGCGTGGCCGAGGCCGACACCGACCGGGCGATCGGCGTCCTGTCGCAGCTGCCCGGCGTGACCGCCGGCCGCACCGACGACGGGCTGGTCGCCGAGCTCGACGGCGTGCCCCGCGCCGAGGCACTGCGGGCCCTGGTCGAGGCCGGGATCGCCGTCGAGCAGTTCACGCCGCGACGTCGGCTCGAGGACGCCTTCCTGGCGTTGGTGGGGGAGTCATGACCGGGGTCCAGGCCAACGGGGCGGTCGCCGGCTACCGGCCGGGGCGCACCCTGCGGCTCGCGGTGGAGCTCCGGAGGCAGTTCGCCCGCCGCCGGACCCTCGGCGTCGTCGCACTCATGGTGGCGCTGCCGCTGCTGCTCATCGCCGCGCTGAAGCTGGGGGCGAGCGAGGACGCGGGGGAGAACAACCGCATCAACCTGGTCGACGTCGCCACCGCCAGCGGGCTGAACTTCACCCTGTTCGTGCTCTTCGCGACCACCGGCTTCTTCCTCGTGGTCGTGTACGCGCTGTTCTTCGGCGACACCGTCGCCAGCGAGGCCCAGTGGGGCGCCCTGCGGTACACCCTCGCCACGCCGGTGCCCCGCATGCGGCTGCTCCGGCAGAAGTGGCTGGCCGCGCTGGTGCTCTCGGTGGGCGCGCTGCTGACGCTCACCGCGGTCTCCGTGCTGGCCGGCTCGATCGCCTTCGGGTTCGGCGCGATCGAGACACCGGTGGGCGTGACCCTGGCGCAGGGGGAGGGCTTCCTGCGGCTGGCCGGGATGCTCGGCTACCTCGCCGTCCACCTGCTCGTCGTCGGCACGCTGGCCTTCTGGTTCTCGACCATCACCGACGCGCCGCTGGCCGCCGTCGGTGGCGCGGTCTTCACCATGTTCGTCTTCGCGATCCTCGACCAGGTGGAGCAGCTGGGCTCGCTGCGGGACTGGTTCCCGACCGCCGGCGAGTTCGCCTGGACCGACCTGCTGCAGACGCCGGTGGTCGACGGCGACCTCTTCCGCGGCGTCGTCCAGTCGCTGGTCTACGCCGCCGTCTTCACCGCCCTCGGCTTCCGCGCCTTCGCCCGCCGCGACGTCACGTCGTGATCGTCGTGGACTTTCTGCACCGGAAGTCCCGGACTTTCTGCACAGGAGATCCCTAGAGGCTCGCGCGGATCGCCTGCGCCCAGCCCTCGCCCATGGTCCCGTCGGTGACCGCGGCGTTCGGGACGGCGGCGATCCGCTCGGCCATGCCGTCGACGCCGGCGCCGTTCGCGGTGATCCACAGCTGACCGACGGCCGAGGCCATGTCCAGGTCGCTGACGCTGTCGCCGATCGCCACCGCGTCGGCCGGGTCGATCCCACGGCGCTCGAGGTCCCAGGCGATCGCGGCGCCCTTGGAGATCCCGCGGGGCATCAGGTGGTAGACCCGGGGCGGCGCCGGATCGGGGTCCAGCGTCATCCGCGACGTCGGCTGGATCGCGCCGTTGTCGTTGAGGGTCAACCAGCCCACGCCCCGCTCGGCGAGCCAGGCGTCGACGGCGACGGGGTCCACCCGTCCGCGCAGCAGGGCGTCGGTGTCGTGCGTGGCGTGCCAGGGGGAGTGCCACTCCAAGTGCCCCGGGTGCTCGGCGAGGAGATCGGTCACGATGCCGAGCGAGGCCATGACCTCCATCGGCGTGCACCCGTCGTGCTCGGCCGGCAGCGCACCGGTCAGCTGCCGGCGCTCGCGCCCGCCGTTCCAGCTGACCGTCGCGCCCAGCTCGGCGATGGCGCCGTCCGCGGCGAAGATCCGCGCGGCCTCGATCACCTGCTCCAGCGTCCGGCCGCTGACCAGCACCAACGCGACGCCGGCCCGGTGCAGTTCCAGCAGCGCCGTCGCCGGTTCCGCGGTGAGGTCGCGGCCGGCGGTGTGCCAGAAGGACCCCCGGGGTCCGACCATCGTGCCGTCGAGGTCGGTGTAGACGATCCGCGCTGCCACGCTCCTCATCCTGTCCGCTGCCGCGGCGCCGGCGCGCGGTGGGTAGAGTCGGGCCCGTTCACTCATCCAGAGGGGCAGAGGGACACGGCCCGATGAAGCCCCGGCAACCGCCGACTGCGCTCGCGCAGCGGGAGGTGCCAATTCCGTCCTGCGCGGCTCGACGGCCCGGTGCAGGGAAGATGAGGAGGTAGTCGTCGCATGACTCTGACCGCTCCCGGCTCTGTCCAGGCCGATTCCACCGCCGGTGGCCCGGTGCCGCCGTGTCCCGCCCGCGGGCTGATCTGCCGCAACTGCGGCGCCACCTTCGGTCTCATCGCCGAGCACGCCTGCGCCGAGTGCTTCGGCCCGCTCGAGGTCGACTACGACCCCGAGCTGATGAAGGCCGTGACCCGCGAGCAGATCGAGGCGGGCCCACAGAACATCTGGCGGTACGTCGCCCTGCTGCCGGTCGGCCAGGACCCGGCCTCCCGCGTCTCGCTCGACCCGGGGATGACCCCGCTGGTCCGCGCCGACCGCCTGGCCGAGGAGCTGGGCATCACCGGTGGCCTGTGGGTCAAGGACGACTCGGCCAACCCGACGCACTCCTTCAAGGACCGCGTCGTGAGCCTCGCCGCCACCGCGGCCAAGGGCCTGGGCTACACCAAGATCGCCGCGGCCTCGACCGGCAACCTGGCCAACTCCGTCGCCGCACACGCCGCCCGCGTCGGCATCCCGTCGTTCGTGTTCGTGCCCTCGGACCTCGAGCCCGGCAAGATCGTGCAGTCCGCGGTGTACGGGCAGACGCTGGTCGCCGTCGACGGCTCCTACGACGACGTCAACCGGCTGACCAGCGAGCTCGCCGAGACCGACGAGTTCGAGGACACCGCGTTCGTCAACCAGAACGTGCGGCCCTACTACGCCGAGGGCTCCAAGACGATGGGCTACGAGCTCGCCGAGCAGCTCGGCTGGCGGATCCCGGCGCAGGTCGTCATCCCCATGGCCTCGGGTTCCCTGCTCACCAAGGTGGACAAGGCGTTCCGCGAGCTGTCCGCCGCCGGCATCGTCGAGGCGACCGAGTGGACGATCTTCGGTGCGCAGTCCGCGGGGTGCGACCCGATCGCCACGGCCTTCGACAACGGCTGGGACGTCGTCAAGCCGGTGAAGCCGACCGGCATCGCGAAGTCGCTCAACATCGGCAACCCCGCCGACGGCCCGTACGCCCTCGACGCGATCCGTCGCACCGGCGGCGCCGTGGGCCGGGTGGGCGACGACGCGATCGTCCAGGGCATCCGCGACCTGGCGCGCACCACCGGGGTCTTCGCCGAGACGGCGGGCGGCGTCACCATCGCCGTCCTCCGCCAGCTGGTGGAGAACGGCCGGCTGGACCCGGCCAAGGAGACCGTCGTCCTCAACACCGGCGAGGGCCTGAAGACCCTCGACCCGCTGGAGCCGGTCGTCGGCCCGACGCACCACGTCGAGCCGTCGCTGAAGTCGGCGCGGGCCGCCGGCCTGATCGGCTGACGTCCGCGTCCCCCACCAGGGGGACGTCGACCGGCCGATGCGGTAACGATTCGTGCTGCATGCGTGTGTAACCCAGGTCACCTTGTTGTAGGTTTCCGCCCGGTTCGACCTCCACGTTCGTGTTCGCGGGCGGAAGAGCGAGACCTCGTCCCACCACCCGCGGTGGGGCGACCGCACGCACCAACGTGGGAGCACACGTGGCACAGGGTTCCGTGAAGTGGTTCAACGCCGAGAAGGGCTTCGGCTTCATCGCCGTCGACGGCGGCCAGGACGTCTTCGTCCACTACTCGGCCATCCAGATGGACGGCTACAAGTCCCTCGAGGAGGGTCAGCGCGTCGAGTTCGAGGTCGTCCAGGGGGCCAAGGGCCCGCAGGCCGACGCGGTGCGCAGCGCCTGATCTCTCCGCGGCAGAGGCCCGGCTCCCCGTGCGGGGCCGGGCCTCCGTCATGTCCGGGTGGACCGCACGGACCCCCCGTTCTTGCACTCGCAGGGGGAGAGTGCCAAACTCGTTTCTGGCACTCGGGGTTCCCGAGTGCCAATCAGGTCGGAACGGTGAGGCACTGGCGCGCGGACGCAAGGGAGTCCGCGCCCCCCCGGTGTCGTCCGTCGCGGGCACCGCTCCGACCGTGCAGCGATCCATGCTCGGAGGACATCACCACATGGCCAAGATGATCGCGTTCAACGAAGAGGCGCGCCGCGGCCTCGAGCGAGGGATGAACACCCTCGCCGACGCCGTCAAGGTGACCCTCGGCCCCCGTGGCCGGAACGTCGTGCTCGAGAAGAAGTGGGGCGCGCCCACCATCACCAACGATGGTGTGAGCATCGCCAAGGAGATCGAGCTCGAGGACCCGTGGGAGAAGATCGGGGCCGAGCTCGTCAAGGAGGTCGCCAAGAAGACCGACGACGTCGCGGGTGACGGCACCACCACCGCCACCGTGCTGGCCCAGGCGCTCGTGCGCGAGGGTCTGCGCAACGTCGCCGCCGGCGCCAACCCGATGGCCCTGAAGAAGGGCATCGAGGCCGCCGTCGCGTCGGTCAGCGAGTACCTCCTGGCCACCGCCAAGGACGTCGAGACCAAGGAGCAGATCGCGGCCACCGCCTCGATCTCCGCCGCGGACCCGGCCATCGGCGAGCTCATCGCCGAGGCGATGGACAAGGTCGGCAAGGAAGGCGTCATCACCGTCGAGGAGAGCAACACCTTCGGGCTCGAGCTCGAGCTCACCGAGGGCATGCGCTTCGACAAGGGCTACATCTCGCCCTACTTCGTGACCGACACCGAGCGCATGGAGGCCGTCCTCGACGACCCGTACGTGCTCGTCGTCAACTCGAAGATCAGCACCGTCAAGGACCTGCTCCCGCTGCTGGAGAAGGTCATGCAGTCGGGCAAGCCCCTGGCGATCATCGCCGAGGACGTCGAGGGCGAGGCTCTCGCGACCCTGGTCGTGAACAAGATCCGTGGCACCTTCAAGTCCGTCGCCGTCAAGGCCCCGGGCTTCGGTGACCGCCGCAAGGCCATGCTGACCGACATCGCCATCCTCACCGGTGGCCAGGTCATCAGCGAGGAGGTCGGCCTCAAGCTCGACAACGCCGACCTCGAGCTGCTCGGCCGCGCCCGCAAGGTCGTCGTCACCAAGGACGAGACGACGATCGTCGAGGGCTCGGGCGACACCGACCAGATCCAGGGCCGGGTCAACCAGATCCGCGCCGAGATCGAGAAGTCGGACAGCGACTACGACCGCGAGAAGCTGCAGGAGCGCCTGGCCAAGCTGGCCGGTGGCGTCGCCGTCATCAAGGCCGGCGCCGCGACCGAGGTCGAGCTCAAGGAGCGCAAGCACCGCATCGAGGACGCCGTGCGCAACGCCAAGGCCGCCGTCGAGGAGGGCATCGTCGCCGGTGGTGGCGTCGCTCTCGCGCAGGCGACCACCATCGCGTTCGACAAGCTCGAGCTCGAGGGTGACGAGGCGACCGGTGCCAACATCGTGCGCGTCGCGCTCGAGGCGCCGCTGAAGCAGATCGCGATCAACGCCGGCCTCGAGGGTGGCGTCGTCGCGGAGAAGGTCCGCAACTCCGACATCGGCTGGGGCCTCAACGCCGCCACCGGCGAGTACGTGGACCTGATCGCGGCCGGCATCATCGACCCGGCCAAGGTCACCCGCTCGGCGCTGCAGAACGCCGCCTCCATCGCGGCGCTCTTCCTCACCACCGAGGCCGTCATCGCGGACAAGCCGGAGAAGAACGCTCCGGCCATGCCCGGCGGCGACGGCGGCATGGGCGGCATGGACTTCTGAGTCCAGCCCCCTCGTAGTACCTGCACTGCCCGCCAGGGGCGGTTCGCTTCCGAGCGGGCCGCCCCTGTTGGCGTTCCTGGCCCCGGCCGGACGGGAGTCAGCCGAGAGGCAGGCAGAGCGCGTTCGGGTCGTCGGGGCAGGCGCTGCCCTCGGTGACGCTCTCGACGACCCAGGTCCACGGCTGCGTGCTGATCGAGTTCTCCGTGACCCGCAGGCCGTCGATCCGGACGGTGCTGCCCCGGAACGGGTCCGGCGTCGCGGCGGTGGCCGGCGCGACCGCGTACAGCGTCATCGTCTGGTGCGACTCGCTGAGCTCCTCGGTCTGCATGCTCGTGCCGCCCGACAGCGTGCCGGGGCAGTACCCGGCCGCGTCGTCGGAGCGCTCGGCGTCGGACCGCTCGAAGACGCCGATGCCGCTACCGCCGCCCTCCACGGTCACGTCGGCCTGGAGGTTCGACGATCCCGACCGCTGCTTCCCGCGGTCCGGACCGCGGTCGGTGAACGTGATGCTGATCGTCGCGTACCGGGCGGCGTCGTCCGGCACGCCGCAGACGGCGCTGAACAAGCCACCCGGAACAGCGAGTGGCGGCACCCCGGGCGCCGCAGGGGAGACGCTCACCCGGAGCGACGCCGGCAGGCCGTACGGGGGGATGCCCGCCAGCTCGACGGCAGCGACCTCCTCGGCGGCCGTGGTGGGCGCCGCAGCCGGAGGGGCGGGCGAGCTGATGGTCGCCGGTCCGGGGTCGGCGGAGTCCACCCGCGCTGAGGACAGGCCGCAGCCGCTGGTGAGCAGCAGCAGGGCGCAGGCGCCCGCCGTCGTCAGGACCGGCTGCGCTGGTCGGGACCGGACGGGCATCTGCTGACTCCTCTCGAAGGCGGGGGCAGCGTGACACGGGGCCGGCCGGCGAGGTGCGGACACGCCGGTCACCGAGCCCTCAGTCGACGGCGTGGCCGATCGAGCGCATCCGGACCCGCAGGTCGGTCAGCCGCTCGACCACCAGCTCGCCGGCCCACCCCGCGCCGCCCAGGTCCTCGAGCACCCACGACGGTGGATCCTCGATGGCGCCGAACACCCCGCTGATCGAGCCCAGCGCCAGGACGACCAGTGTCGTCGGAGCCTCCGTCCCGGTCCGCACGAGCCGCCGGCCCGCGGCCCGGTCGGCCTCCGTGCGCTCCCGCTCGGTGTCCTCGAAGCTCTGGAACGGGAAGCGCAGCGACCACGGCCGCAGCCGCCAGATGCCGGCGTCGACGAGGCGGGCGCGCCAGTCGTCGAACCCCAGGCGCCCGTGGTCGAGCCACCACTGCAGGCCCGTGTCGCCCTCGTCCACCTCGGCGGCGACGTCGGCGAGACCGTGCGCGGCCGCCCGGGCATGGTCGAGTTCCACGGCGTCCTCGGTGTGGGCGAGCGCGCCGCAGACGGCCAGGTCGAGGACGAGCGCCCCCCGGACGAGGTGGTCGTCGTAGGTCAGGCCGCGCGGCCGTCCCCGCCGGTTGAGGCACAGGGCCGCCAGCCGGGTGGTGGCCAGCTCGCGCACGGTGTCACTCCTCCGGGGCGAAGACGCAGAACTCGTTGCCCTCCGGGTCGGCGAGGACGCTCCACTCGATCTCGTCGTCCTGCTCGCGCACCATCCGTGCCCCGGCGGCGATCAGCGGCCAGGTCTCGCCGACGACGTCGAAGTGCATGCGGTTCTTGATCGTCTTGCGCTCGGGCACCGGGACGACCCAGATCAGCGGCCCCTCGCCGGCCGGGTCGACGATCGGGATCGGCCAGTCCTGCGGGCGGGGCTCGTCGTCCTCGGGCGTCTCGGCGTCCTCGAGGTCGTCCCGCCGGACGTAGCCCATCGCGGCGCACCACCAGTCGGCGAGCGCGTGGTGGTCGTTCGCGTCGAGGCAGAGGTCCTTGAAGCGCGCAGGTGCGTCAGCCATGGTCGGAGAGGGTAGGCGGCCCTCCGTGACGGTGATCATCGGGACGTCGGGATGGCAGTACCGCGACTGGCGCGGCGCCTTCTACCCGCCGAAGCTCGCGCAGCGGCTGTGGCTGGAGCACTACGTCGAGCACTTCGCGACCGTCGAGAGCAACAACGCCTTCTACCGGCTGCCCGAGCGTGCGACGTTCGAGGCGTGGCGGGACCGCACCCCGCCGGACTTCCGCTGGGCGGTCAAGGCCAGCCGCTTCCTGACGCACATGAAGCGGCTGCGCGAACCCGAGGAGCCGGTCGGCCGGCTCATGGAGCGCGCCGCCGGGCTGGGCGCGAAGCTCGACACGATCCTGCTGCAGCTGCCGCCCACCCTGAAGGCCGACCCCGAGCTGCTGCGCGAGTGCCTGGCGCAGTTCCCCGCGGGCACGCGGGTCGCGGTCGAGCCGCGGCACGAGTCGTGGTGGACCGACGAGATCCGGGGGCTGCTGGAGCGATACGGGGCGGCGCTCTGCTGGGCCGACCGCGACGAGCAGCCGATCGCCCCGCTGTGGCGCACCACAGACTGGGGTTACCTGCGCTTCCACCACGGGTTCGAGGGCTGGGGCTACCGCGCCGAGACGCTGCAGCTGTGGGCCGAGCGGGTCGTCGGCACCTACGGCGACGCCGACGTCCTCGTCTACTTCAACAACGACCCGGGCTGCAACGCCGTCATCGACGCGGTGCGGTTCGCCGACGCCGTCCGGCGGGCCGGGGGGACGACGACCCGCGTGCCCACCGTCGACGAGGCGACGGGCGCGGCGTGGCCGGTGCCGGTGGCGAAGAGCTAGAAGGTGTCCGCCTCGGCGTGCCGGACGCCCAGCTGGTCGGCGGCCTGACCGAGCACGTCCTGCACGGCGAGGGTGTCGGCGAGCGGCATGACCGCGCTCTCGCTGCGCCCGGCGCGCAGGCACTCGGTCACCTCGATCAGCTCGTGCGCGTAGCCGACACCGGTCGCGGGGCGGGTGATCGTCTCCGGCTCCGCGCCGGCGCGGTGCAGCACGATCGTGTCGGGGTGGTGGAACCGCGGGAGGACGTCGATCCAGCCGGCGGTGCCGAAGACCCGCGCCTGGCCGGGCAGCGCCTGGCGCAGCGAGGTGAGCAGCGTGGCGGCCCGGCCGTCGTCGTAGCCGAGCAGCAGCGCCACCTCGGCGTCCACGCCCGTGGGGAAGACGGACCCGGTGGCGACGACGCGTTGCGGCGTGCCGAGCAGCATCTGCGCGAACGAGACGACGTAGACCCCCAGGTCGAGCAGGGCGCCGCCGCCGAGCTCGAGGGCGAACAGCCGGTCGGCCGGGTCGTACTCGCGGGAGACCCCGAGGTCGGCCTGGACCGAGCGCACCTCGCCGATCGCGCCGTCGGCCACCAGCTCGCGCAGCGCGACGACCGCCGGCTGGAAGCGGGTCCACATCGCCTCCATGGTGAAGACGCCGGTCTCGCGGGCCAGGTCGACGACCTCCCGCGCGCCCGCGGTGGTGGCGGTGAACGACTTCTCCACCAGCAGCGCCTTGCCGGCGCGCAGGGCGGCGAGGGCGAACGCGGCGTGCTGCGCGTGCGGGGTCGCGACGTAGAGGACGTCGACGTCCGGGTCGGCCAGGATCGCGGCGTACGAGCCATGCGCGCGGTCGATCCCGTGCCGGGCGGCGAACGCGTCGGCCCGCTCCTGCGAGCGCGAGGCGACGGCGACGACACGGGCGTGCGGGACGTGCGCGAAGTCGGGCAGCACGCTCTCGGCGATGCGGCCCGGTCCGACGATGCCCCAGCGGATCTGTTCGGTCACCCGTCCGACGGTAGCGGTGACCCGAACCGCAGCAGGTTGCCGTCCGGATCGACGTGCGCTCCCTCGCGGAGCCCGTAGTCGGTGTCGACGGGGGCGCTGGTCCGCTCGACGCCGGCCCAGCGTGCGGCGAGGGCGTCGGCGTCGGGCACGTGCAGGTAGGCCGCGGCCGCCGTCCGCAGCGGGTCGTGCCCCTCGGTGACCACAAGGTGCAGCTCGACCCCGCCCAGGGCGGCGAAGCCGTAGCCCTCGTCGTGCGCCGACACCGTGCAGCCCAGGGCGGCGTAGTGCGCGAGCGCCCGGAGCAGGTCGGTGACCGGGAAGATCGGCGAGACGCGGATCTCCGGGTGCTCGTGCGCCATGGCGGGCAGACTGCCACCGTGGCCGTGCTGATCGACACCCCCGTGTGGCCGTGGCGGGGCCGGAAGTGGTCGCACCTGGTCAGCGACGTCTCCTACGACGAGCTGCATGCCTTCGTCGAGGCCGAGCTGGGCATTCCGCGGCGGGCGTTCCAGGGCGACCACTACGACGTCCCGGAGGACCTCTACGACGTCGCCGTCGCCGCCGGCGCGCAGCCGGTGGAGTGCCGGGAGCTGCTCAGCCGGCTGCTGGCGGCGGGGTTGCGGGTCCGGAGGCCGCGCGGGCGCGCAGCAGGCTGAGCTCGGCGGCCATGTTCGCCCGCGCCCGCGGCTCCCAGGTGCCCGCAATGGCGGGTAGCCGGTAGAGCCGGGGGAGGGCCAGCAGCTGCTCCAGGACGGCGATCCGGCCCGCGGTGAACAGGTCGTCGGGCACGTGGCCGTACTCCTCGCGCACCGCGGACGCGTAGGCCGCGTACGCCTCCGGCGGGGAGGCCAGCACCGCGAGGTCGGCGTCGCAGAGCACCGCGCCGTCGGCGTCGCCCGGCTCGACGGCGTGACCGGCGGTGAGCAGCACCAGCCGCTCGACCTCCGCGATCCGCTCGTCCGGGACCAGCCCGCGCAGCCCCGCCCGCGCCCGGCCGGCGGACACCGCCTCGTTGTCGTTGCGCCGCGGGTCGTAGACGACGTCGTGGTACCAGGCGGCCAGCTTCACCGCGTCGGGGTCGGTCGCGTCGGCGGCCAGGCGGTCGACGATGCCGAGGACGGCGGCCAGGTGCGCGAGGTCGTGGTACCGGCGGTGCGGCTCGGACCACGCCCGGACGACAGCGGCCCACTCGGTGCGCGAGGTGGGGGAGTCGCCGGCCAGCGCAGCCCAGGCCTCGAAGGCGACGCTCATCGCGACCCGCAGGTGCGGACGGCAAGCAGGGCGAACGCGCGGGCGGCGGTGACGACCAGCGTCGGGATGCCCGCGGCGGCCGGCACCCGCTCCTCGGCGGCGGTCGGCGGCGGCACGTCGGCGAGTCTGGCACGGGCCCTCGGCGCCCGGACGTCGTCCCGCTACGGTGCGGCCGTGACTCAGCCTCCGCCCCCTCCGGGCTGGTACCCCGACCCCTCCGGCACGCCCGGCACCCGCTGGTGGGACGGCCAGGGCTGGACCGAGCACGTCCAGCAGGCAGCGCCGCCCCCGCCGCCGGCCGCCCCCGCGCCGTCGGTACCGCAGGGTGCCGGACCGTCGCTCTACGAGCAGTCGGTCCTGCTGGTGAACCAGAAGACCAAGCTGATCGAGCTGACCAACGAGTACGCGGTCCTCGACGGCGAGGGCAACCAGATCGGCGCCGTCGTCCAGGTGGGGCAGAGCGCCGTGAAGAAGGCGGTGCGGCTGTTCAGCCAGCTCGACCAGTTCCTCACCCACACCCTCGAGGTGCGCGACGCCCGCGGGCCGGTCCTGGTGCTGACCCGGCCGGCGAAGCTGATGAAGTCGCGGGTCCTCGTGGCGCGGCCCGACGGCAGCCCGGTCGGCGAGATCGTCCAGGCCACCGTGTTCGGGAAGATCCGGTTCGACCTGGTCGCCGGTGGCCAGGTCGTCGGCGCGATCCAGGCCGAGAACTGGCGGGCCTGGGACTTCGCGATCACCGACGCGGCCGGCACGGAGGTCGCGCGGATCACGAAGAAGTGGGAGGGCCTGGCGCGGACGATGTTCACCACGGCCGACCGCTACGTCGTCCTCGTGCACGTCCGGCTGCCCGAGCCGCTGGCCAGCCTGGTCATCGCCTCCGCGCTCACCGTCGACACCGCCCTGAAACAGGACGACCGCGGCTTCAACTAGATCTGCGACGCTCCGCGTCGCACCGCGGCCAGGAGCCGTCCCGACCTGCGTGGAGCCCCACCGTCACGCCTGCGCGGACCCCTCCGGGGCCCACTCGCCGCGACAAGACCTGGGTGGGTTTGGCGCGTACCCTGGGAGTTGTCCGGGCCGGGTGCCACGTGCCCCCGGGTGCCATTTGGTTACGCCTTCACGGACTACCGCCCCGACCTCGGTCGGGGGCCTGGAGCCGTGTTGTGCTTTTCGCCGCGAGGCGGCCGTCATCCGGTCCGGACCTCAGCTCGCACGAACGGCCCCGTCCTCGCGGACGGGGCCGTTCGTCGTGCGGAGCAGCGCTCAGTACGTCTCTTCGGTGGTGCTCCGGCGCACCGGGGCTCCGGGCTCGGCGTAGGCGTCGGTTCGGGTGACGCGGCGCGAGCGGGGACCCCACACGGCCAGTTCGAGGGCGATCCCCAGCGCGCCGACGAGCATCAGGATCCAGCCCACGACCTGCAGGTCGAGGCCGCTGACGTCCACGTCCAGGGCGAAGGTCAGGATCGCGCCGAGCGCGAGCAGGACGATGCCGGTTCCGAGCCTCATGCCGTACTCCCTCTGCTGGCGGCTGCGGGCGGACCCGAGCCGGCGGCGGACGCCGCGGCCCGCGACATGCCCTCCGGCGCTCCGGGGAACCGCCTGGGTCGGCCGATGTCCCCCGAAGGGGTGCGGTCTGAGGTCCCCTCAGGCCGCCCCGATGCCCGTCGTCGCGGCAGGAGTGCGTGACCTCCCGATGCCGGGCAGGGGGCCTCAGCACGAACGTCGTCGTCACCCACACCAGGGACGACGGAAGGCACGACGATGACGCTCCACTACAGCAGCCCGGCACTCGAGGCGGAGCTCGCCTACCGGCGCGAGGTGCTCGCCGCCTCCGGCGCCGGCACGCGGACCCGCCGCAACCCGTGGTTCCGCAGCCGCCGGCGCTCGCGCTGAGCGCCGGCCGCGGAACCGGTTCGGTCCTGTCGGAGGCCCGTGCCACGATCGGCGCCATGCCCCGCTGGGACGACGCGCCGATGGTGGGACGGGCCTCCGAGCTCGCCCGCCTGCTGGACGCCGTCGACCGTGCGGCCGCGGGACGGGCGGGCACCGTGCTGCTCTCCGGTGACGCGGGTGTCGGCAAGACCCGGCTGCTGGACGAACTGACGGCCCGGGCCGCGGAGCAGGGCGTGCGGGTGCTGACCGGGCACTGCGTCGACCTCGGCGACGTCGGCCTGCCCTACCTGCCCTTCGTCGACCTGCTCCGGCCGGTGGCGGCCGACCCGGGGCTGGCCCCCGCAGCCGGCGCGAACCCGGTGCTCGCCCCGCTGTTCGCCGGTCGCCCGGTGCCGGCCGGGTCACCGGCGCCGTCCGGTGAGGGGGGCGACCTCACCCGCCCGCTGCCGCACCGCGCCGCCCCGCCGCCCGTGGACGACGGGCGGTTGCAGCTGTTCGAGGCGGTCGCCGCCCTGCTCTGCGAGCTGGCGGCCGGACGGCCCCTGCTGGTGGTGCTGGAGGACCTGCACTGGGCCGACCGGTCCAGCCGCGACCTGCTGCGGTACCTGCTCGCGCGGCTCTCCGACGAGCCGGTCGCCGTGGTCGCCTCCTACCGCGCCGACGACCTGCACCGGCGCCATCCGCTGCGCCCGCTGCTGGCCGAGCTGGTCCGGCTGCCCGGGGTCGAGCGGCTGGAGCTCAGCCCGCTGCCCGACTCGGACGTCGGGGCGCTCGTGCGCCGGCTGGCCGCCGCCTCCGGTCCACTGCCCGACTCCGTGCTGGAGGACGTCGTCGTCCGGGCCGAGGGCAACGCCTTCTACGCCGAGGAGCTGCTGGCGGCCGGGCTGCACGGCGAGGCGCTGCCCCTGGCGCTGACCGACGTCCTCCTCGCCCGCGTGGAGCAGCGTTCCCCGGACGCGCAGCAGGTGCTGCGCGTCGCCGCGGTGGCCGGTCGCCGGGTGCGGCACGAGCTCGTGGCCGCGGTGAGCGGGCTCGACGACGGCGGGCTGCAGACGGCGCTCGCCGAGGTCGTCCACTCCCACCTGCTGGTGGTCTCCGAGGACGGCCGCTACCGCTTCCGGCACGCGCTGCTGCGGGAGGCGGTGCTGGCCGACCTGCTGCCCGGCGAGCGGGTACGGCTGCACGCGGCGATCGCCGCGTACCTGGCCCGCGACCCGGCCGCGGGGACGGCGGCCGAGCGGGCGCACCACGCACGCGAGAGCAACGACCTGCCCGGCGCCTTCGCCGCGTCCCTGGAGGCGGCGGCCGCTGCCCGGGGCGTGGGCGCGCCCGCCGAGCAGCTCCAGCACCTGGAGGCCGCGCTGGCCCTGTGGTCGGCGGTGCCGGACGCCGCGGAGCGGGCGGGACGCGACCAGGCCGCGCTGCTGCAGGAGACCGCGGCGGCCGCGCGCACGGTCGGTGAGCCCTCGCGCGCCGTCGCCCTGCTGCGCGCGGCGCTCGAGGTGCTGCCGGCGGACGCCGAGCCGGCCGAGCGGGCGCGGATCCACTACACGCTGGCGCAGGCGATGGTGCGGGTCGAGGACGACGTGGGTGCCTACCGGGAGAGCGCGGCGGCGATGGCGCTGGTGCCGGCACAGCCGCCGTCGCGGACCCGCACCTGGGCGGCGGCGACGCACGCGCGGATGAGCTACTCGGTCGGCCGGATCGACGAGGCGGACGCGGCTGCGGACGAGGCGCTCGCCGCGGCCGACGCGCTGGGGTTCGACGGGGCGTGGGCCGACATCGCGGTGACCCAGGTGCGGTCGCGGCCCGGCACGGATCCGGCGGCGGTGCGGGCCCGGCTCGACGAGGCGCTGCTGCGGGCGCGGCGGTCCGGCGACGTCGAGGTGGAGATGCGGGTGATCTTCAACCTGGCGACGGTCACCTTCGAGGCGGGCCGGATCGCCGAGGCGCTGGAGTGGACCGCGCTGGGCACCCGGCGGGCCCGGGACCTGGGCGTCGAGTGGTCGTACTACCCGGCGGAGCTGCGGCACCTGCACGTCACCGCGCTGTACATGGCCGGCGACTGGGACGCGAGCCTCGCGGAGGCCGACGTGCTGGCCCGCGTGCCGGAGATGTCGGCGCACGTGCGGGCCGACGCGCTGCTCGTGCTCGTCGGCCGTGGGGACCCGGCCGCGCGCGCACGGGCGGACTGGGCGCGCGGGCTGATCCCGCGGCTGAGCGCGCACGTCCTGCTGGACCTGGTGACCGCAGGCTCGGAGATCGACCTCGCCGCCTGGGAGGGGCGGCCGCAGGAGGCCGTGGACCTCGCGCTGGCGGCCTACCGGCGGTTGCGGCAGGAGTGGGACGACGACCACCTCGGCATCCTGCGACTGGCCGGGACGGCGCTCGCGCCCGTGGCCGATGCGGCGATCGCTGCCCGCCGGGACGGCGACGCGGCGGCGGTGGAGCGCTGGGTGCGGGCGGGGGAGGAACTGGCCGAGGCGGCCCGGTCCGCGGTGGAGGTCTACCGCGGGACCTACGGCGACACCATGGGCGTCGAGGCGCAGGCCTGGCTCGCCCGGGTGGAGGCGGAGGTCGCCCGGGTGCGGGGGGAGACGGCGGTCGAGCTGTGGCGGGCAGCGGTCGAGGCGTTCGGCTTCGGCCACGTCTACGAGCAGGCGCGGTCCCGATGGCGGCTGGCCGAGGCACTCCTCGCCGACGGCGACCGGGCGGGTGCGGCCGAGCAGGCGGCGTCCGCGCACGAGGTCGCCGTTCGGCTGGGTGCGGTGCCGCTGCGCACCGCCGTCGAGGCGCTGGCCCGCCGCGGCCGGCTCGACGTCGGAGGAGTGCGACCGGTGGAGATCGGCGCCGTCCTGACCCCGCGGGAGGCCGAGGTGCTCGCGCTGCTGGCGCAGGGCCGGACGAACCGGCAGGTCGGGGCGGAGCTCTACATCAGCGAGAAGACCGCGAGCGTGCACGTCAGCAACATCCTGGCCAAGCTCGGCGCCAACGGCCGCACCGAGGCCGTCGCCATAGCCGCCGCGCGCGGCCTCTTGACCGCACCCGGGTGACCGGTTCGCGGCTACAGTGCCGCCGGTGCCTGCCTTCCACGTGACCTCCGTGCTCAACCGCGGGTCGATCGAGGTGCACGGACTGGACTGGCGGCGCATGGGGGCGGCGCCGGGCATCGCCGGGAGCAGTCGTCCCGAGCAGGAGGGCTGCTTCCTCACGCTGAGCGAGTTCGAATGCGACTTCTTCGTCCGGATGAACAACACCGGTGGCCCGGTGGACGTGTGGGGCGTCGACGGTGTCGACGAGGCGGAGCTCGTCGAGTCGCCCGAGGGGTTCCTCTACCTCCCCGAGGTCATACCGCCCGAGCGCCTGCGTCTGGTCCGGAGGGACGTCCCGCCCGAGTCGGAGTGACTCCGGTCCTCGGCCGTTCGACCGCGGTCAGAGCATCGTGCGGAGGCGCTCCCGGCGGGCACGGAGCACGTCGACCGACGCGGATGCCGACGGCGGGCCGGGCACCGAGGCGCGCAGTTGCGTGTGCACCACCGCCTGCGGCTGCGCGGTGCGCGCCGCGACCCGGTTGACCAGCTTGTTGATCTCCCGGCGCAGCTCGGCGGCGTCACGCCACGAGCGGCCGGCGTCGTCCTCGTCGGGGTGGTCCTCGACGACCATGAAGTCGTCGGGGTTGTCCCGGTGGCTCTGCGCGACCCGCATCCGCAGCTCGTCGTCCCGCTTCGACAGCAGCTCCGCCGTCTGGGCCGGCGTGAGCAGTCCGGGGATGCCGAGGAACTCCTCCTCTTCCTCGCCGACCACCAGCGTCGGGCCCGAGCCCTCGCCGGTGTGCGCCGTCCCGCTGTGCAGGACGTGCGCGAAGCGCGCATCGGCCTCGAGGGCCTCCCACTGCTTCGCCTCGCCCTCGCGCGGCTCCCGGGGCGGCAGGTCCAGCGCCTCGAGCTCCTCATCGGGCTGGGTCTTCGGCGGCGGCATGACGTGGTTGCGCTGCTCCTCCATGGCGGCGGCCAGCGACAGGAGGGGGCGCACCGCGGGGAGGAAGACCGTCGCCGACTCGTGCGGCGCCCGGGAGCGGACCACGCGGCCGACGGCCTGGGCGAAGAACAGGGGCGTCCGGTACGAGGTCATCCACGCCAGCACGGCTGCGCGGGGGACGTCGACGCCCTCGGAGATCATCCGGACGCAGACGGCGATGCGGGCGGACCCGGTGGCGAACCGCTCGATCTTCTTCGAGGCCTTCGGGTCGTCGGAGAGGATCAGCTCAGCGGCCTTGCCGGTCACCCGGCGGACGATCTTGGCGTAGGCGCGGGCGTCGTCCTGGTCGCTGGCCAGGATCAGCCCCGCGGCGTCGGGCATGCCGTTCTCGCGCAGGTGGGTGATCCGGTCGTCCATCGCGGCGATGACGTGCGGCACCCACTGGCCCTTGGGGTCCAGCGCGGTGCGCCACGCCTGCATCTCGACCGAGCGGGTGCCGGCCTCCGAGAGGGACGCGGCGACGACCTCGCCGGCGGAGTTCCGCCAGCGCGAGGTGCCGGTGTAGGCGGCGAAGACGACGGGGCGGACCACGTTGTCGGCCAGCGCCTCCTTGTAGCCGTAGGTGTAGTCCGCCCGGCTGACCAGGCCGACACCGCTCTCCCCGGCGTCGCCCTCGAAGGTGTCCTCCTCGTAGCGCACGAAGGGGATGCGCTCGTCGGGCTTGGTGCGGAACGGCGTCCCGGTCAGGCAGAGCCGGCGCGCGGCGCGGCCGAACGCCTCCTCCGACGCCTCGCCCCACGAGAGGCCGTCACCGGCGTGGTGCACCTCGTCCAGGATCACCAGCGTCTTCACCGAGGTGGAGCGGGCGGCGTGCAGCATCGGCTTGCCGGCGACCTGCGCGTAGGTGGTCACGTAGCCCTGCGTGCCGGCGCGCACGGGGCCGACGGCGTTGGTCAGACCCGGGTCCAGCACGATCCCCATCGCGTCGGCGGCGTCGGCCCACTGCATGCGCAGGTGGTCGGTCGGGCAGACGACGACGACCCGGGCGATCTCGCGGCGGGACAGCAGTCGCGAGGCGAGCGTCAGGGCGAAGGTGGTCTTGCCGGCGCCGGGCGTCGCGGTGACGAGGAAGTCCTTCGGGGAGGTCTCCTCGTACTGCTCGAGGGCGGTCCGCTGCCACGCGCGGAGCGGTCGGCTGTTCGTCTGCGGGCTCAAGGCCTCCGCTCGTGCTGCGCTCCCCATGTCGAGGTCCATCTTGGCTGCCGGAGGGGCAACACGCCCAACCCGGGTCCTGCCGCGCGCCTCGCTCCGCCCGACGTATAGAGACGCCTGTCGAGCCGCTGACCTGCGCCGATGTCATCTGCCCGGCGAGTCGTGTGGTGATTCCCATCCTGTGAGGGACGGATACGTCACGCCCCGCCGGTCACGGCCTTCCCAGCCGCCCCGCCGGGCATCCGAAACTGTCAGTGGTCGAACATACGATCGAACACATGGCGGACGGCGCGACGACGGGGGAGCCCACGGCGGGCTGGGCGTCGGGGCCGCTCGGCGCCGTGCAGGCAGCCGACCGCGAGATCTCCCGGCAGACCGCGGTGCGGGCCCGCGCGGTCGCCGCCTTCGCCGCGACGTGCCCCGCCTCGGCCGACCGCCCGGCGGGTCAGCCGGGGGCGATGAGCGAGGAACGTCGGGCGGCGCGGCCCGCGGTGCTCGTCGACGTCAGCGAGTGGGCCGGGCAGGAGCTCGCCCTCGCGCTGGAGATCAGCGGTCAGGCGGCGGAGACGCTCCTGGAGCGGTCGCTCACCCTCGTGCACCGGCTGCCACGCACCCTGGAGGCGCTGGAGTCCGGGGCGCTGCACGTCGGGCACCTGTTCCCGATGCTGGAACGGGTGGGCCCGATCGCGGACGACGAGAAGCGGGCGGAGGTCGAGGCGAAGCTGCTCGCCTGGATGGCGGGCCGGGTGACGACGCCGGCGCAGCTGGCCGACAAGGCCCGCCGGCTGGGGCTGCTGGTCGACGCCCGCGACACTGCGCGCCGGCTGGCCGAGGCGGCGCGCCGGCGCGGGGTGCACCTCCGGCCCGATCGCGAGGACGGCATGGCGCAGGCGGTGGCGCTGCTGACCGTGCCCGAGGCGGCGGCCCTGGTCGACGCCCTCGGCCGCTACGCCGACGCGCTGGACGAGCCGGATGACGAGCGCACGCGGAGCCAGAAGATGGCCGACTGCCTGCTCGACCTGGTGCTGCGGCCGGGCGAGACGGGGGTGGCGCCGGTCCAGGCGCACCTCACCGTGGTCGCGGCGGTGTCCACGCTGCTCGGCGGGGACCCGCCGGGTGAGATCGCCGGGCAGGTCGTCCCTGCGGAGCTGGTCCGCGCGCTGGCCCGTGCGCTCGGGCTGCTCCCGGACGAGGAGAGCGCCGACGAGGCCGGGTCGCCCGACGAGCTCGGCCAGCGCGACGAGACCGACCCAGGCGGTGCATCGCCCCTGGAACGAGCGCTCGAGGAGTGGTGGCACGACGTCGAGCGACGCGCGCTCACGGAGGAATGGGGTACCGGCCGGAGACCGGTGCTCGAGTACGAACCGGTGCACCACGCCGGATGGCGAGGACTGCAGGAGCGGGCGCCGGCCCGGAGCACGGCCCTCCGAACGCCGAGCAGAGATGCCGACGAGGCGGTCACCGCAGCCGGGCTGGCCCTGCTGGGGTTCGACCGCGCCGTCGGCCGCGCCTGCACCGCGGTCCGCCGCGCCGAGCTGGCCGACGCTGCCGAGGAGGCCGCGTGGCGGCGCTCCCCGGCCGGACGGGCCTCCGCCGCGGGCGACGCGCTCCCGGCGCTGCGGGCGGCGGGCGCCGGGCACCGCGCGGCTCTGGCCCTGTTGCTGGAGGCGACCGCGGGCGGGGGGCTCGCCGAGCGGCCGCGGATCGCCGTCGTCGACGCGCTCTCCGGTGCCCTGCTGGCGCTCACCGACAGCCGGGAGCTGCGTCGCCCCGCGGGGCTGGGCCCGCCACCTCCCACCCCGGGCTACCGCCCGGGCGCGGCGCTGGACCGTTACCTGCGGGCACGCGACCGGCGGTGCCGGTTCCCCGGCTGTCGTCGGCCGGTGCCGCGCGGCGGGGAACTGGACCACAGCCGACCCTGGCCGGACGGGCCGACCAGTGCGGGCAACCTCGTCGGCTATTGCACCCCGCACCACCGGGGCAAGCACCAGGCGCCCGGCTGGCGGCACGAGCTGACCGCCGACGGCACGCTCACCGTCACCACCCCGTCGGGGCTGCGGGCGACCAGCGCCCCGCCGCCGTTCTGACCGCGGGGATCAGGAGGACGGCGGGTGCGGTGTCAGGCCTTGGCGGGCCGGTCTTCCAGGATCCGCTCGGCGAAGCGCCATCCGGCGTCGGTCTTCACGTACCGGTCCACGTACCGCGGGGCGGCGGCGAGGACCCAGTTGCCCTCGACGGCGGCCAGCAGGATCATGTCCGCGGCGCCGTGGGCCTCGGTCGCGGAGTCCAGCGTGACGGTGTGCCCGCCCATGATGTGCCGCAGCTTCATGCTCGAGGTGACGCCGGTGATCCACTCGGTCAGCGCGGGGCGCCCCTCCAGCGGCTGACCGTTGGCCTCCATGCGGGCGTCCTCGACGAACAGCTCGGTCCACTCCTCGAGCCGGGTGTCGTCGGTGAGCTGCGCGTACTGCGCGACCAGGTTGCGGATCTCGTTCTGGGCGACCAGCTGCTGGATCTCGTCCATGGGGATGCGTGCCTCTCGGGAGGGGACCGGACCGTCGCCCTGGAAGCTACGGCCCGGCCCTTACCACGAGTGACCGGGGTCTCAGTCGGCGGACTCGTCCACCCAGTCGGGACCGTTGACCTCGCCCGGCCCCGCAAGGTCGTCCGCGTCGACGATCGTGTACGCGTAGCCCTGCTCGGCGAGGAAGCGCTGCCGGTGCGCGGCGTACTCGCTGTCGAGGGTGTCCCGGCTGACGACGCTGTAGAAGTGCGCCTGCCGCCCGTCGGCCTTGGGCCGAAGCAGCCGGCCCAGCCGCTGTGCCTCCTCCTGCCGCGAACCGAACGTCCCCGACACCTGGACGGCGACGGCTGCCTCGGGCAGGTCGATGGAGAAGTTGGCGACCTTGGAGACCACCAGCGTGCGGATCTCGCCGGTGCGGAACGCCTGAAACAGCCGCTCCCGCTCCTTGTTCGTCGTCGACCCCTGGATCACCGGCGCATCGAGCGCGGCACCGAGCTCCTCGAGCTGGTCGAGGTAGGCGCCGATCACCAGCGACGGCTCGTCGGGGTGCCGCTCGAGCACGCGGCGGATCACGGGGAGCTTCGACTGCGCGGTCGCCGCGATCCGGTACCGCTCCTCGGGCTCGGCGACGGCGTAGGTCATCCGCTCCTCGTCGTCGAGCGAGACCCGCACCTCGATGCACTCCGCCGGCGCGATGTAGCCCTGCGCCTCGATGTCACGCCACGGTGCGTCGTACCGCTTCGGGCCGATCAGCGAGAAGACGTCGTCCTCGCGCCCGTCCTCGCGCACCAGCGTGGCAGTCAGCCCCAGCCGGCGGCGGGACTGCAGGTCGGCGGTCAGCCGGAAGATCGGCGCGGGGAGCAGGTGGACCTCGTCGTAGACGATCAGGCCCCAGTCCTGCGCGTCGAAGAGGTCCAGGTGGATGTACTCGCCCTTCCGGCGGGTGGTGATCACCTGGTAGGTCGCGATGGTGACCGGCCGGATCTCCTTGCGCTCACCGGAGTACTCGCCGATCTCCTCCTCGGTGAGCGAGGTGCGCGCGATCAGCTCCCGCTTCCACTGCCGTCCGGCCACGGTGTTGGTCACCAGGATGAGCGTCGTCGCCTTGGCCTCGGCCATGGCCGCGGCGCCGACCAGCGTCTTGCCCGCACCACAGGGCAGGACGACGACGCCCGAGCCACCGGCCCAGAACCCGTCGACGGCCTCCTGCTGGTAGTCGCGCAGGTGCCAGTCGGCCTGGTCGAGCTCGATCGGGTGCGCCGTGCCGTCGACGTAGCCGGCGAGGTCCTCGGCCGGCCAGCCGATCTTCAGCAGCGCCTGCTTCAGCCGCCCGCGCTCGGCGGCGTGCACGATCACGGAGTCCTGGTCGATGCGGGCGCCCAGCATCGGGGCGACCTTCTTCGACCGGATGACCTCCTCGAGCACGGCCCGGTCGGTGGAGGTGAGCACCAGCCCGTGCACGGGGTTCTGGGCCAGGGTGAGCCGGCCGAAGCGGTCCATCGTGTCGGCGACGTCGACCAGCAGCGCATGCGGCACCGGGTAGCGCGAGTACCGCACCAGGGCGTCGACCACCTGCTCCGCGTCGTGCCCGGCGGCGCGCGCGTTCCACAGCGCCAGCGGGGTGACCCGGTAGGTGTGCACGTGCTCGGGTGAGCGCTCCAGCTCGGCGAACGGGGCGATCGCGGCCCGGCACTCCTTGGACAGCGGGTGGTCGACCTCGAGCAGCAGCGTCTTGTCGGACTGGACGATCAGGGGGCCGTCGGACACGCGTCAACGTCCTTCGTTCGGGGGTTGCGGCGCAGACGTGCACGCCGGACTGTCCAGGCTAACGCCGGGAGACGGCGGTCCCTTCCGGTCCGACCCGGTACGGGCGACCTCACACCCAGTCGCGGCGCAGCGGGGGCTGCTCGCCGCCGGGCCGCCGGAGCAGCACCTGGTTGACGCCCATCTCGCCGGACTCGAAGGCCAGCGCGCACGCGGCCATGTACAGCCGCCACACCCGCGCCCGGCCCGGGCTCGACGCGGCGACCGCGGCGTCCCAGTCGGCCTCGAGCCGGCGCACCCAGGCGCGCAGCGTCAGCGCGTAGTGCTGCCGCAGCGCCTCGACGTCCAGCACCTCCAGCGCGCCGCCGGCCTCGAGCAGCCCGACGGTCTCGCCCAGTCCGAGCAGCTCGCCGTCGGGGAAGACGTAGCGGGCGATGAAGGTGTCGGGGTTCCACGTCGCCGTCCCGGCGTTCCAGGCGATGGCGTGGTTGAGCAGCCGCCCGCCCGGGCGCAGCAGGTCGTGCAGCTGCCGCACGTACGCCGGCATCTCCGCCCGGCCGACGTGCTCGGACATGCCGATGGAGCTGATCGCGTCGAACGGGCCGTCGTCGACCGCGCGGTAGTCCTGCACCCGGATGTCGATCCGGTCGGTCAGCCCCGCCTCGGCCACCCGCTTGCGGGCCAGCTGCGCCTGCTCCTCCGAGAGCGTGATGCCGACGACGGTCGCGCCGTAGCGCTGCGCCGCGTGGATCGCCAGGCTGCCCCAGCCGCATCCGACGTCGAGCAGCCGGTCGCCCTCGGTGAGCCCGAGCTTGCGGCAGACCAGGTCCAGCTTCGCCTCCTGGGCGGCCTCCAGCCCGACGTCGGGGGAGTCCCAGACCGCGCAGGAGTAGACCATCGACGGGCCGAGGACCAGCTCGTAGAACTCGTTGCCCACGTCGTAGTGGTGGGAGATCGCGGCGGCGTCCCGGCCGCGCGAGTGGCGGCGGCCGATGCGGCCGAGGTCGGCCTCCTCGGCCGGCGGCGCGGGCTCGGGGCCGATCGCGCCCAGCCGCAGCGCCGAACCGACGAGGTCCAGCCGGTCCCGGACCGTGGCCGCGGGCATCGACCCCTTCTCGGCGAGCCGGCCCACCGAGCGGAGTGCTGCGAAGGTGTCGAAGACGTCGTCCTCGATCTCGATCTCGCCCGCGACGTAGGCCCGGCCGAGGCCCAGCTGCCCCGGCGACCAGGCGAGCCGGCGCAGCGCACGGCGGGACCGCACCGCGATCACCGGCGCCCCGGCCGGGCCGGTCAGCGAGCCGTCCCACCCGCGCAGCCGGAGGGGGAGTTCGGTCGTGCCGAGCACGGTGCCCAGCGCCTCCGCGAGCCGGTCCGCCACCGTCCGTCGTCGTGCCATGTCTGCTCCTCGTCACCTGGGCGGCAACCGTTCACGGCAGAACAAGTTGCCGAAGCCAACCTTATTCACGCGCAACGTCGAGCGGTGGCGGGATTCTTCCGCAGGTCGATGAGGAGAGGGAAGCGAATAACGCCTGGTGGGGAGGTCAGCCGGGCGCGGGGGCGTCGTCCGCCTCCACCAGCGCGACCGAGGTGATGCGGTGGACGGCGAAGGTCCGGCTCTCGCCGCGGCGTTCGTCGAAGCCCTGCAGGAAGCCGCCGACGAGCGACACCGGCTGCACCACCCGCTGGCTGCCGCTGCCCTGGGCGTCGACGTAGCCCAGCCACACCGGCGTCCCCTCGCGCACGGCGCGGGACAGCAGTTCCAGCGTCGACGCCGTCGTCACGCCCGGCACCTGGCGCACGGCCTCGCCGCGCCGGGCCGCGACGGCGGCGTCACCGGCCCGGATCTCGCGCACGGTGGCGGCCAGCTCGTCGAGGGTCAGCGGCCGCGGCGCGGACGGGGCCTCGGTGCCGGTCCGCCGGCCGGCGGCCCTCGGTCGCCCGGGCGGCCGGGTGAGGACGGCGCCGCCCGGGTTCTCGCCGGCCGGCGCGTAGCCCGCCGCGCGCAGCACCGAGAGCACCTCGTCGGCGGCGAGCCCGCTGACCAGCACCCCCGGTGCCAGCCGGCGCAGCTCGGCCGGCGCCGTCCGGCGGTCGCCGAGCACCTGGGAGAGCAACCCGTGGTCGTCGGAGCGCACGTAGCTCTCGATGGCACCGACGCGGAGCCGGCCGTGCTGGCGCGCGACGTCGTCGACCAGGTAGTCCAGGGCCTGAGGCACCGGCGTGCGCGACGCCTTGGTGAAGAAGTCGTGCAGGTCCGACGCCGACCAGCCGGCGTCCAGGGCCCGGCGGACGCTGGACTCCGACACCCGGAAGACCGTCGCGCCGCCGGAGGACTCCACGTCGGCGACGACCGAGAGCGTGTCGGCCAGCTCCGCGACGAGCGGGCCGGGCGCGATCAGCGAGAGGTCGGGCTGGGCGAGCACGTGGTCGACCGGCGCGGGCAGCAGACCGCGCATGCCGGCGGCCGCGCCGTCCTCACCTCCGGAGAGCAGGCCGCGCCCACCCGAGGAGAGCACCCCGCCGACGACGATCCCGAGCCGGGCGGCCTCGGCGAGCATGCCCGGGACCGGCGCCAGCCGGTCGGCCCGCCGCGGGGTGCGCCAGCGCAGCAGGGCCACCAGGTCGTCGGCGCCCAGCCCCGAGCCCTCCGGGTGCTCGGCGAGCGCGGCCAGGGCCGACCGGCGGATCGCCGGAGCGGTGTGCCGCACCAGGTCGGGGGAGAGCGCGTTCGCCGCCTTGCCCGCCACGTCCCGCTGCCCGACGAGCGCCGGCAACCGGATCCCGGCCAGCCAGCCGGCCGCCAGCGCCGCCCAGCGGTCGGCGAGGTCCTGCTCCCGCCAGATGTCGTAGGCCCGGGTGGGCAGCCACTCGTCGCGGTGCGGTCCGCCGACGTCGAGCAGCCCGGCGGCCAGCGCCAGCTCGAGCAGCCAGGCCGCGTCGGGCTCGGGCACGTGCAGGTCCCGCGCCAGCCGCTTCTGGTCCCGGACGGCCACCCCGCCGCTGCGCAGCAGGCCGGCCGGCTCCTCCTCGAGGAGGGCGAGCAGCTCGCCGATCCGGCCCACCGATTCCATCGCCGCACCGGCGGCCTGCCGGTCGACGGTCTTCGGGTCGCGGGTGGTCGGCTCCGGCTCGGGCCGCAGCCGCGGCGGGCCGAACGGCTGGTCCCCGCGGAGCAGCAGTCCGATCTCCCGGGGCAGCTCCACGTTGAGCGCGTCGATCCGGGCCAGCAGGCCGCGCTGCAGCAGCCGCCGGGCCGGAGAGTCCGCGCCGCCGGAGCTGTCGGGCAGGTGTCCCACCGGGCGGTCGCCGGCCAGCCGGTCGAGCACTGCGCGCTCGTCGTCGGCCAGTCCGGCCAGCACCGCCGGCAGGTCGGCGGGCAGCTGCACCCGCAGGTCGACGGCCCGGCGGCCCAACCCGGCGGGATGCCGCACCGCGCGGCGCACCGGATCGGGTGCGTGCAGGACGTCGTCGCCCCACAGCAGCGCCCGGTCAGTCAGCGCGGTCAGCGCCGTCCCGAGCAGCTCCCCGGGGACGTCGGGGAGGGCGGCCACCAGCTCGTCGCGCGGCACGCCGTCGGTGGGCGCGAGCAGCACCACGTCGAGCACCTGCAGCGTCCCGGCGTCGAGCTCGTCGAGGGCGCGGTCCACCGACACCGGCACGGCCAGCCGGCCGGCGAGGGCGACGACGTCCGAGGGCGCCGGGCGGGCGACGTCGGGACGGGCGGCCAGCAGAGCGGCGAGCTGGTCGTCGTCGCGCGTGCGCAGCCAGGCGGCGAGCGTCGGCGGAGGGGCGGTGGGCATCCGGTCCACGTTACGACGCGGTCCGGGAGCGGCGCCGTGCGGTCCGGGCAGGGCGTCGGGGAAGATGGGCCCCATGTCGAAGCGCAACGCGAAGAACGCCCACCTCGTCGAGCCCACCTGGGGCGAGTCGGAGGACGGTGGCCCGCCGCTGACCGAGCTCTCCGCGTCCGTCGCCGGTGGCCTGTCGCCCTTCGGTCAGGACCACAACTTCCCGATGCCGGTCGAGATGGTCCGCTACGCGCACCCGACGGACAAGCCCAACCGCGCCGGCGTGCAGCTCCCCGAGAACCGCTGAGCCCCTCTGCTTTTCCGCGGTGAAGCGGTCTGCTTCACCGCGGAGAAGCAGGTGGTCAGGCCCTGGCGCTCGAGGCAGGCGCCAGCCGGACGATCAGCTTCGAGACCAGGTTGCCGGCGACCACCCAGATCAGGGCGGCCAGCGCGTCGTTGATCGTCTCGCCGATCTTCGGGTCGGACGGCCGGAACAGGTCCTTGGTGAACCAGCCGAAGCTGTCCCGGATGCCGGCGGTGAACTCCACCAGCGGGTTGGTCGGGTTCGCCTCGAAGAAGACGAACACCGCGTGGGCGACGATCAGCGCGCCGATCACCGACGCCACGACGCGGACGACGGTGGCGAGCAGGGTGAAGATCTGGGTCCCGCCGGTGCGTGCCATGGCGACATGATCTACCGGGCCGCAGCGCTGCGCGACCCGTGTGTGCAGGTCAGCCCCGCACGGTGGACACCACCAGCGCCCGGTGGTCCGACAGCGGCAGCTGCACCGCCTCCGCCGGCCCGGTGGCGCTGATCGGGCCGCGCACCAGCACGTGGTCCAGCTGCCGCGCCGGGCGCCCCACGGGGAACGTGGGTGCCGACGCGATGGGGGTCATGCGGCTGTTCCGTGCCGCCTGCCGGCGCTCCATGTTGAGGTCGCCCATCAGCACCAGCGGCTCCCGCGTGCCCTCCAGCGAGCGCACCAGCCGGCGCAGCTGCGAGGCGTTCCACCCCGGGATGAACGACAGGTGGGTGTTGCAGACGGTGACCTGCCCCTGGGGCGCGTCCAGGACGGCGGCCACGGCCACCCGCGGCTCGTCCCGCGCCAGGAACGGCCGCCGGGACTGCGGCGACCACAGCGGCACGCTCGCCCGCAGCGGGGGCAGCCGCACCACCCGCCACGAGATCACCGGGTAGCGGGACAGCAGCGCGATCCCGTAGCTCGCCGAGCCGGGCTGCTCGTCGCCCGTCGCGGCCATCCAGGTCCCGCCCGGGGTGCCCGACAGCGCCGCCACGAACTGGTGGTCCACCGCACCCATCTCCTCGGCGGCGACGGCGGTGAGGTCCGCGCCCAGCGACCGGGGCTGGTCGCGGTCGACCTCCTGGAGCCCCAGCACGTCGGCGTCCAGCGTCTTCACCGCCGAGGCCAGCCGGTCGACGTCGACCTGCCCGTCGTCGAGGGACCGCCCGTGCAGGATGTTGAAGGTCGCGATGCGCACGGGGCCTCCAGTGCCCGGGGCGGGGTCGGATACACCGTGCGTATCCCGCCGGGAGCGGGTAGCAGCAGCTCGTGCCGAGCCAGCCGACCGTCGACGACCTCCGCGAGAACGTCCGCGACCTCCTCAAGCGCACCGCCGTCGCGCTCAAGGAGGGCGGCGTCCCCTTCGCCCTGTGCGGCGGCTATGCCGCCTACGTGCGCGGCGCCCCCGAGCCCGATCACGACGCCGACTTCCTCGTCCCGGCCGCCGAGACCGAGCGCGCGGCCAAAGCGCTCGCCGACGCAGGCCTGCAGGTCGTCGACCCGGCCGAGGACTGGCTGCTCAAGGTCGTGCGCGACGACGTCTTCGTCGACGTGCTGTGGCGCACCTGCGGCCGTCCGGTCGAGACCGACCTGATCGACCGCGCCGACGTGCTGCCCGTGCTGTCGGTGCAGATGCCCGTGCTCGCGGCCACCGACATCCTGATCACCAAGCTGATGGCCCTCGACGAGCACTACTGCGACTTCACCAAGATGCTGCCCGTCGCCCGGGCGCTGCGGGAGCAGGTCGACTGGCCGCTGGTGGTGCGTGAGGTCGCCGGCAACGACTTCGCGGTGGTCTTCCTGCAGCTCCTCCGGCGGCTCGCCGTGGTGCCCTAGCCTGAGGACAGCATCTTCCAGCGAGAACTGAGGGATCGAACGTGCCCACCGGCAAAGTGAAGTGGTTCAACACGGAGAAGGGGTTCGGCTTCCTCGCGCGCGAGGACGGGCCGGACGTCTTCGTGCACAAGGACGCCCTTCCCGCCGGCACCGAGGAGCTCAAGCCCGGTCAGCGGGTGGAGTTCGGCATCGTCGCCGGCAAGCGGGGCGACCAGGCGCTGCAGGTGCGCATCCTCGACCCACTGCCCTCGGTCGCGGCCGCCGTCGCCGCGAAGAGCCGGAAGAAGCCCGATGAGCTGGTGCCGATCATCGAGGACCTGATCAGGCTGCTCGACGACGTCGGCGAGGGCCTGCGGCACGGCCGGCACCCCGACCGCGCCGAGTCGCGCAAGATCGGCTCGCTGCTGCGCGCCGTCGCCACCGACCTGGAGGCCTAGCCCTCCGGCGGCGCCTCGGACGTCGGGGTGCCGCCGAGGTCGCCACCGGCCCGGATGACGCCGATCGGCCACGCCCGCGACCACACCCCGCAGTCGCCGCCCTTGTCCTCCACGACCAGCAGGTAGAAGGCCGTGGGGACGACGTCGCTGCTGTTGATGCCGGTGAAGCGGTCCTCGCCCGCCGGCACCTCGACTGTGCCGAGCTTCTGCTCGAGCCGCTCGTCGAAGACCTGCACGCCCCAGCCGCGCTCGGCGACCGAGGCGGGCACGGTGAGGGTGATGTCGGCGTCGGGGGAGACCTCCACGACCGGCGGGGTGGTGTCGTACCGCACCTCCTCGCCGTCCTCGCAGCCCTGCACCGCCGAGGCGGTGACGTCCTGCGCGCCGACCTCCACGCGCACCTGACCGGGGCCGTCGCCCCCGCTCGCGCAGCCGGTCAGCAGCAGCGCGATCGCGGGCAGCACGACGGCGGTCGTCCGTCTCAGGTCCACGGGGTTCCCATCGGGGTGGTCGGGGCGTCGGGCGCCGGGGACGGGGAGCGGCCGCCGACGATGGACCAGACGACGAGGCCGACCGCCAGCACCAGGATCGCCGCGGCGACGGTGAAGCCGATCCAGCCCGTCGTCGGGAGGGCGATGGCCAGCCCGCCGCCGGCGACCCAGGCGAGCTGGAGCATCGTCTCGGACCGGGCGAACGCCGAGGCGCGCAGGTTCTCTGGCACCTCGCGCTGGATGATCGCGTCCAGCGACACCTTGCCGATGGCGTTGGTGACCGCCGCGACGCCGGCCACGACCACCGCCATGCCGAAGCCGTAGAAGATCGCCGCCAGCACGGTGACGCCCGTCGCGGCGGCGGCGGCGATGAGCACCACGCGGTCCGGCGCCGCCGTGAGCCGCGTCCCGGCGGCGGTGCCGGCGAAGCTGCCGACGCCGGCGGCCAGCGCCACCCCGCCCAGGGCCAGCGTCGCGGTCCAGCCGTCGGCGAACTCGGCCTGCACGAGGAAGGCCAGGAAGATCGTCAGGAAGCCGGTCAGCCCGCGCAGCGCTGCCGTGGCGCGCAGGGCCAGGACGACGTGCGGGTTGACCCGCCGGCGGCGCCGGCCGGCGACCGGGATCTCCGCGGTGCTCAGCACGTCCGCCGGGAGCTCCCCGACCGGGACGTCCACGTGCCGGGGCAGGCGGGCGGCGAGCACGCCCGAGACGACGAAGACCGCGGCGGTCACCCACAGCTCCGGCTCGAAGCCGAACGCCCAGGCGACCCCTGCCCCGATCGCGCCGGCCACGCCGGAGGTGGCCAGCCCGAACACCGACAGCCGGGCGTTGGCCGAGGTCAGCGTCAGCGCCGGCGGCAGGACACGGGGGACGACGGCGGCCCGCAGCACGTTGTGCGCCTTGGAGAGCACCAGCACGCCGAGCGCAGCCGGGTAGAGCAGCAGGTCGTCGAAGTGCGCGGCCATGACCAGGGCGAGCACCGCCCGGCCGAACGAGCTGGCCGCCAGCGCCCACCGGCGGCCGCGCTGCAACCGGTCCAGCAGCGGGCCGATGACGGGCGCCAGCAGTGCGAACGGCGCCATCGTGACCAACAGGTAGAGCGCCACGTTGCCGCGCTGCGCGTCGGTCGTGGCCGCGAAGAACAGCGTCCCCGCGAGCGAGACGGCGATCAGCGCGTCCCCGGCCATGTGCAGCGCGTTGACCCACAGCAGCCGGCTCAGCCCGCTGGCGTCGGCGCCGTCGGCCCGGCTGGCCGCCTGCACCCGGCGGGCCGCGGCCCGCGAGAGCTCCCGGCTGCGCGAGATCGCGACGCGCGTGACGGTGACCCGCGTCGCGCCGGAACCCGCGGCCGGCAGCGGCGTCGTCGGCGGGCGGTGCAGGGGTGTGGTGTCCGCGCGGTCCGGTGGCGGAGGCACCGGAGGACGGGCAGCAGGCACGCACTCCATGGTGCCGCACCTGGCCGGCGGTGCGGTCGGGCCGCCTCGCGGAGGGTCCGCGACCCACGGAGGGGCGTCCTCAGGGATGATGGCCTGCGTGTCCGATCCCTTCAGCTCCCGGCCCGCGTCCTCGCTCCCCGCCTCCCTCACGGAGGCGGCTGCGGTCGAGCAGGCCCGTGCCGCCGCGGCGGAGACGGCCGGGGACGCCGATCTGGTCGGTGAGCACCTCGGGATCGAGTCGGAGATCGCCCTCCCGGAGACCGACGAGGTCGGGCCCGAGGCGCTCGGTGCCACCGCGACGCACACCTTCGCCAGCCGCCAGCCCGGCTACGTCGGCTGGCACTGGGCGGTGACGGTGGCGACCGTTCCCGGCGACGACTCGGTGACGGTGGACGAGGTCGTGCTGCTCCCCGGTGAGCAGGCGCTGCTGGCGCCGGCGTGGGTGCCGTGGCACGAGCGGCTGCGCCCCGGGGACCTCTCCGTCGGCGACGTGCTGCCCTCGACCGAGGACGACCCGCGGCTGGTGCCGGCCTACACCGCCGACGACGACAGCGCCGAGGACCCCGAGGGCCGGATCGTCGCCTTCGAGCTGGGCCTGGGCCGCGAGCGCGTGATGTCGGCCGAGGGGCGCGCCGACGCGGTCACCCGCTGGGGCGACGGCGACTTCGGGCCGGCGTCGGCGATGGCCCGCTCGGCCCCCGGCCCGTGCGCCTCCTGTGGGTTCTGGCTGCCGCTGGCCGGATCGCTGCGGCAGCGGCTCGGCGCCTGTGGCAACGCCTACGCCCCGGCCGACGGGCGGGTCGTCACCGCCGACTACGGCTGCGGTGCGCACAGCCAGGCCACGCTGGTGGCCGCCGACCGCAGCGAGGTCGTGCACACGGCGCGCTACGACACCGGCACGTACGACCTGCTGACCGACTAGCCCCTCCGGCCGAGCTCCCCCTGCAGCCGCATGACCCCGAGGCCCAGGACGCCGAGACCGATGGCGGCGACGCAGGTCCAGGTCCACATCCGGTCCACCCGGTCGCCCAGCACCAGGACGACGACGAGGGCGACGGCCCACAGCGCGATGCCGGCGACGACCACCCGCGCGGTGTCCACCTGGAGCGGGGGAGGGGCCTGCTTGGTCGGCGTCGGCACGCCCCGACTCTAGGACGGCGCGCCGCGCCGGACGACGCCCACCCGCGGCCCGTCCTCCGCGGGAACGATCATGTGGCACTCTGTCGCCGCTCGACCGCCGCCGCACGACTCCGGGAGTACGACCATGGCCGACCAGCCCCGCTCGACCGCGGGTGACACACCCGCCGACGTCGTCGCCGACGACACCGCCGGACCGCGGCGCAGCGACGGACCGCGGGCGAAGCCGAAGAACGGCCTGGACCGGTACTTCGAGATCACCGCGCGGCGCTCCACCGTCGCCCGCGAGGTCCGCGGTGGCTTCACCACGTTCTTCACGATGGCCTACATCGTGGTGCTCAACCCGATCATCCTCTCGGGGATCGACGTCTCGGGGAACGAGCTGCCCTTCGCGTCGGTCGCCGCGGTCACCGCGCTGATCGCGGGCGCCATGACCATCCTCATGGGCATCGTCGGCAGGTACCCCTTCGCGCTGGCGACCGGCCTGGGCATCAACGCGATCGTCGCCGTCTACGCCACCACCCAGCTGTCCTGGCCCGAGATCATGGGCCTGGTCGTGCTCGAGGGCCTGCTCATCACGGTGCTGGTCCTCACCGGTTTCCGGCGCGCGGTCTTCGAGGCGATCCCTCCCCAGCTGAAGGTCGCGATCGCCGTCGGCATCGGCTTCTTCCTCACGATCATCGGCCTGGCCGACGCCGGCATCATCGAGGGCGGCCAGGGCACCCCGATCAGCTTCGGCATCGGTGGCTCGCTCGCCGGCTGGCCGATGCTCGTGTTCGTCATCGGCCTGCTGCTGTCCGCCGTGCTCGTCGTCCGCAAGGTCAAGGGCGCGCTGCTCATCGGGATCGTGGCGACGACGGTGCTCGCGATCGTCGTCGAGGCGATCGCCGACGTCGGTCCCACGTTCCTGGACGACGGCTCGGTCAACGCCCGCGGCTGGCAGCTGCAGGTGCCCGAGCTGCCCGACGACGTCGTCAGCAGCCCCGACCTCTCGCTGCTCGGCAACTTCTCGCTGTTCGGCGGCTTCGAGCGGATCGGCATCATCGCCGCGCTGCTCATCGTCTTCTCGATCATGATCGCGGACTTCTTCGACACCGTCGGCACCGTGACCGCCGTCGGCGCCGAGGGCGACATGCTCGACGAGAAGGGCAACCTGCCCAAGTCGCAGCCGGTGCTGCTGGTCGACTCGATCGCTGCCGCCGCCGGTGGCGCGGGCAGCGTCTCGTCGAACACGACCTACATCGAGAGCACGGCCGGTGTCGCCGACGGCGCCCGCACGGGCCTGGCCAGCATCGTCACCGGGGTGCTCTTCCTGGTGGCCATGCTGTTCACGCCGCTGGTCGAGATGGTCCCGTCCGAGGCGGCCGCACCGGCGCTGGTCATCGTCGGTGCGCTGATGATCACCCAGATCCGGCACCTGGTCTGGGACGACATGTCGCTGGTCATCCCCGCGTTCCTGACGATCGCGCTGATGCCGTTCACCTACTCGATCACCAACGGCATCGGTGCCGGTGTCGTCACCTACGTGCTGCTGCGGGTGGCCGTCGGGCGTGGCCGCGACGTGCACCCGCTGATGTGGGTGATCACGGCGCTGTTCGTCGTCTACTTCGCGCTCGAGCCGATCCAGCAGATCGTCTGACCTCCGTCGGCCCAGGGGCCCGTCACCGGTTCGCCGGTGGCGGGCCCTGTGCGTGCCGGACCACCGATGGTTAGTGAGGTACGCTAACTATGTGACCCGGACCACGCTCGACACCGCGGCGCTCGCGCACGACCTGCGGCTGGGGGTGATGCGGCTCGCGCGCCGGCTGCGGAGCCAGCGGGTGGACACCTCGGTGACGCTCACGCACCTCTCCGCGCTGTCCACGCTCAAGCGGCACGGGCCGATGAGCGCGGGGGAGCTGGCCGCGCACGAGCGCGTCCAGCCGCCGTCGATGACCCGGGTCGTCGGGGCGCTCGAGGGCATGGGGCTGGTCAGCCGGACCCCCCATCCCACGGACGGCCGGCAGGTCGTCCTCGGCCTGACCGGGGCGGCCCTCGAGCTGCTGGCGGCCGAGGGGCGGGCGCGGGACGCGTGGCTGTCGGGGCGGCTGCACGAGCTCAGCCCCGAGAAGCGGGCGGTGCTGCGCGAGGCGGCGGCCATCATGGACGAGCTGGCCGGCGCATGACCGCGGCCAGCAGCACCGGGCAGAGCACCGGAGAGCAGAGCACCGGAGAGCAGAGCACCGGAGAGCAGAGCACCGGGGAGCAGAGCACCGGGGAGCAGAGCACCGGGGAGCAGAGCACCGCGGACCACGCCGGCGGCGGCATGTTCCGGGCGCTGCGGGTGCACAACTACCGGCGCTACGCCTCGGCCAACCTGGTCAGCCAGACCGGCACCTGGATGCAGCGGATCGGCCAGGACTGGCTGGTCCTGCAGCTCACCGACGACAGCGGCGTGGCCCTCGGGCTGATCACGGCCCTGCAGTTCGCCCCCACGGTGCTGCTGAGCCCGTACGGCGGGCTGCTCGCCGACCGCTACCCCAAGCGCCGGCTGCTGCAGATCTCGCAGGCCGTCATGGGCCTGCTCGCGCTCGTTCTCGCCGTCCTGGTGGTCACCGACGCCGTCGCCCTGTGGCACGTGTTCGTGCTGGCCAGCGGCCTGGGCGCGGCCGCGGCGATCGACGCCCCGGTCCGGCAGGCCTTCGTCTCGGAGATGGTGGGGCCCGAGCTGCTGACCAACGCGGTCAGCCTCAACTCGACGATCTTCAACGGCGCCCGCCTGGTGGGCCCGTCGGTGGCCGGCCTGCTCATCGGTCTGGCGTCGGGGAACACGGCGCCTGCGTTCTTCGTCAACGCGGCCAGCTTCGGCTTCACGATCCTCGCGCTGGGCTCGATGCGCGCCGACGAGCTGCGGCCCACCGCCCGGGTGGCGCGCGGCAAGGGGCAGCTGCGGGCCGGGGCAGCCTACGCCTGGGCGCACCACGACCTCGTGCTGGCGATGGCGCTGGCCTTCGTCGTCGGCACCTTCGGCTTCAACTACCAGATCACCATCGCGCTCATGGCCCGCGCGGAGTTCGGCCTGGGCGCCGAGGCGTTCGGCCTGCTCGCCACGGTGTTCGCCGTCGGCTCGCTCAGCGGCGCCCTGCTCTCGACCCGCCGCAGCCGCCGGCCACGGGTGCGCTTCCTGATCGGCTCGGCGCTGGTGTTCGGCGTGCTCACCGTGATCACCGGCCTGATGCCCGGCGAGATCGCCTTCGGCCTGCTGCTCGTGCCCACGGGTGCGGCGGCGCTGGTGTTCAGCGTGGCCAACAACAGCTTCGTGCAGCTCGGCGTCGACCCGCAGATGCGTGGCCGGGTCATGGCGCTGTACTTCATGTGCTTCATGGGCGGGACGCCGATCGGCGCGCCGCTCATCGGCGTCATCGGCGAGCACCTCGGCCCGCGCTGGGGGCTGCTCCTCGGCGGCGGGATCGTGGTGCTGGCCGCCGGGGTTGCCGGCGCCGTCCTCGCCCGCGGGCGGTCGGTGCGGCTGGAGCGCCGGCCGGACCGGCCCTGGGTGGCGCTCCGGGTGGGGGAGCGCGCCGTCCCCCCGCCGGCGGGCTGATCCGCGGGTACGGTTCGGTCGTCCGCCCGACTCGGTCCGGAGACGCCATGACCGGCTCGCTCGTCCTCCTGGGACTACCGTTCGCCGCGCTGTGCGCCGTCGTGGTCGGGTTCGGCCCGGCCGAGCGATGGCTCGCCGAACGGGCCGCCCGGCGCCGGGCCCGCCGGCTGCCACCCCTGGACCGGCGGCCGCTGCAGGCGGTCGCCGCCGACGTCCGCCGGCTCCGCCGGCAGCTGGCGCTGGTCCCGGCGGGCGCGCCGATGGCACGCCGACGGGCCCTGCAGGCGGCCTGCGACGACGTGCTGACCGAGGCGGCCGGCATGCTCGGCGTCCCGCACGCGCTGGCCACCGAACCGCCCGGGCGCAGCCGCGACGCGGAGCGGGTCCGGCTCGTCGCGGCGCTGGAGGCGGCCGGCCTGGCGGTGCAGGACTGACCCCCGCCCGGCTGTTCTTCGCCGTCGATCCGCCCGAGGCGGCTCGGGCGCACCTGCTCCGGGCGCTCGACCCGCTGCGCAACCTGCCCGGCGCCCCCCGCTGGACCGAGCCCGCGCGGTGGCACCTCACGCTGCTGTTCCTCGGCGCCGTGCCCCGCGAGGTGCTGCCCGCGCTCGCCGCCGGCGCGGCCCCCGCGGTCGCGGCGACGCCGTTGATGCGGCTGCGGCTGGCGGGCGCCGGACGGTTCGGCGGCGCCCGCCGCCCGTCCGTCGCCTGGGCCGGGCTCGACGGGGACGTCGCCCCGCTCGCCGCGCTCGCGGATCGGCTGGCGCACGTCGCGCGCGGGCTCGGGCTCACGGTGGAGGACCGGCCGTTCCGCCCGCACCTCACCCTCGGGCGGTGGCGCCCCCGGCAGCCGGCGGACGGGACGCTGACCGACCGGCTGGCGGGCTACCGCGGGCCCGCCTGGCCGGTCGGCGAGGTGCTACTGCTGGAGAGCCGGTTCGGCCCCGAGCCGAGGTACGAGCGTCACCAGGCGTACTCCATCGGCGCGGCCTTGTAGCCCGGGAAGATCTCGTCCAGGCGGGCCAGCTGGTCGGCGTCCAGGGTCAGCTGGAGCGCGGCGAGCGCGCCCTCGAACTGCTCCATCGTCCGCGGGCCGATGATCGGCGCGGTCACCGCCTTCTGGTGCAGCAGCCAGGCCACGCCGACGTCGGCCGGCGCGGACCCGATCTCGCGGCAGAACGTTTCGTACTGCTCGAGCTGGGGGCGCAGCTTCGCCACCCGCTTCTGGGTGCGCTCGTCGGCCCGCCGCCCCTCCTCGGCCTTCTCCAGGACGCCGGCCAGCAGCCCGCCGGCGAGCGGGCTCCACGGGATGATGCCGACGCCGTAGTGCTGGGCGGCCGGCAGCACCTCGAGCTCCACGTGCCTGGTGAGCAGGTTGTAGTGCGACTGCTCGCTGACCAGGCCCTGGAAGTGCCGGCGGGCGGCGGCCTCGTTCGCCGCGGCGATCTGCCAGGCGGCGTGGTTCGAGGAGCCGACGTAGAGCACCTTGCCCTGGGCGACCAGGGTCTCGCAGGCCTGCCAGATCTCGTCCCATGGCGTGCGGAGGTCGACGTGGTGGAACTGGTAGAGGTCGATCCAGTCGGTCTGCAGCCGGCGCAGCGAGGCCTCGCACGCCCGCACGATGTTGCGGGCGGAGAGGAACGTGTCGTTGGGCCAGTCGCTCATGTTGCCGTAGACCTTGGTCGCCAGCACCGTCTTCTCGCGCCGCTCCGCGCCCTGGGCGAACCAGCTCCCGACCACCTCCTCGGTGCGGCCCTTGCCGGCGTCGCCGCCGTAGACGTTGGCGGTGTCGAAGAAGTTGACGCCTTCGGCCAGTGCCCGGTCCATGATCTCGTGCGAGGCGGACTCCTCGGTCCGCGAGCCGAAGTTCATGGTGCCGAGGCAGAGGCGGGAGACCGTGAGGCCGCTACGACCGAGGTGCTTGTACTCCATGGTCACCACCCTGGCACTCTGTGATGCGTGCCGCTGACTGACGACGACCAGCCGACCTACGACTTCGACACCGCGACCGCCGTGCGGCGTGGTGAGGGAGGGGCCCTCCTCGCCGATCTCGACCAGACCTGGCAGGTCGGCGGCGGGATCCTCAACGGCGGTTACCTGCTCTCGGTGGCGGCCCGGGCCGCGGTGTCCGAGAGCCCGCACCCGCACCCGGTCGCGGTGGCGGCCAGCTACATCCGCCCGACGCCGGCGGGGGAGGCGACGCTCGAGGTCACCCCCGGGGCGGCCGGCCGCACGCTCGCGCACTCCGTGGTCACCCTCGCCAGCTCCGGCGCCGGCCCCTCGATCGTCGTGCAGGCCACCACGGCCACCCTCGGCGACGAGGCGCCCGACTACGACGCCTCGCGGATGCCCGACATGCCGCCGCCGGAGGAGTGCGTGGACCTCTCCGCCCGGCTCAACCCCGACCCGAGCAAGCGGCCGGGCCTGAGCCGGCACGTCGACAGCCGGCTGGACCCGGCGACCGCCGGGTGGACGGTGGGGGAGCCGTCGGACGAGCCGGTGCTGCGCGCCTGGATCCGGTTCGTCGACGGCCGGCCGGCCGACCCGTTGGGGCTGCTGACCTTCTCCGACGTCCTGCCGCCGCTGGGCTTCGCGATCGGCCAGCGCGGCTGGGCGCCGACCGTGCAGCTGCAGGTGCTGGTCCGCGCGATGCCGGCGCCGGGCTGGTGCCTCGCGGAGGCCCGCGCCACCCAGATCGCCGGCGGCTGGATCGACGAGGACTGCACCATCTGGGACTCCGAGGGCCGGCTGGTCGTCCAGGCCCGGCAGCTGGCCCGCCTCTCCCGCGGGCGCTGACCCCGGGTCACTCCGGCAGCGCCACCTCGCCGGTGAGGTAGCGCTGCACGGTCGGGCCGACGGCGGCGACCAGCCACTCGGGTGCGGCCGAGGCCAGCGGCTCGATCTTCAGCACGTAGCGCCCGACGACCAGGCCGGCGAGCTGCGAGGCGGCCAGCGCCGCCCGCAGCTCGGCCTCGGCCGGCGGGTGGTCGAGCGACCGGATGACGCGGCGCAGCACCTGGGTCACCAGGAACTCGCGCAGCAGTCGCGCGGTCCACTCGTTGCCGATCGCCGAGCGCACCAGGGCCAGGCCGGCGGCCTGGCCGGGGCCGTCCCAGACGGTGAGCAGCGTGCGGACGACGCCGGCGCCGAGCTGGTCGCGCCCGCCGGCGAGGACCGCGGGCAGCAGGTCGCCCGGATCGGCCGGGGCCTCCACCGCGGCGAGGAACAGCTGGTCCTTGCTGCCGAAGTAGTGGTGCACCAGCGCCGGGTCGACCCCGGCGGCGGTCGCGATGCCGCGGATCGTCGCGCCGTCGAACCCGCGCTCGGCGAACGCGGCCCGGGCAGCCGCGAGCACCGACTCCCGGGTGCCGGGATTGCCCGGGCGTCGTCCCGGCCGCCGGGTGCCGCCGCCGCGGGGCTCGCTGCTCAGCTGGTCCTCCTCCGCAGGGTGCCGGCCGCCAGGGCCAGGGCGAGCACGGCCGCGCCGGCCACGACGGCGAGGTCCAGCCACATCCTGCCGGTCGGCTCCGAGGAGCGTCCCACCTCCTGCAGGGCGTCGACGGCGTAGGTCAGCGGCAGGACGTCGCTGACCGCCTGCAGCCACCCGGCCATCTGCTCCCGGGGCGCCAGCAGGCCGCAGAGGAAGAACTGCGGCAGCACGATCACCGGCATGAACTGCACCGCCTGGAACTCGCTGCGGGCGAAGGCGCTGGCGAGCAGCCCGAGGGCCACGCCCAGGATCGCGTCCACGACCGCGATGAGGACGACGAGCACGAGCGACCCGGCGACCGAGAGGTCGTAGAGCGTCGTCGCCACCGCGACGGTGACCACGGCCTGGAGCGCGGCGGCGAGGCCGAAGGCGGTGCCGTATCCCAGCAGCAGGGACGGTCGGGACAGCGGCGTGGTGAGCAGCCGCTCGAGGGTGCCGGAGGTGCGCTCCCGCAGCATCGCGATGCTGGTCACCAGGAACATCACCACGAACGGGAAGATCCCCAGCATGGTCAGCCCGACCCGGTCGAAGACGGCCACCTGCCCGGGTGGGGTGGGCAGGTCCTCCCACAGCAGGTACAGCAGCCCCAGCAGCAGGCTCGGGACCAGCAGCATCATGGCGATCGTGCGGGGGTCGTGCCGCAGCTGGCGCAGCACCCGGCCGGCGGTGGCGGCGGTCATGCCGGCACCCCTTCCGAGGCCCGGACGAGGGTGAGGAAGGCCTCCTCCAGGTCCGGCGAACCGCCGTCGGCGCGCAGCCGGGCGGGGGTGGTGTCGGCGAGCAGGTCGCCGTCGCGCAGCAGGAGCAGCCGGTCGCAGCGGCCGGCCTCGTCCATCACGTGGCTGGAGACGACGAGGGTCGTGCCGGCGGCGGCCAGTGCGGCGAACCGCGCCCACAGCTCGGCGCGCAGCACCGGGTCCAGCCCGACGGTGGGCTCGTCCAGGACCAGGAGCTCGGGCTCCCCGACCAGCGCGCAGGCCAGCGAGGCCCGGCCGCGCTGGCCGCCGGAGAGGTCGTCGACGAGCTGGTGCGCGGCGTCGGCGAGTCCCACGTCGGCCACCGCGGCGTCGGCCTCGCGCGCGCCGCGGCCGTACAGGGCGGCGAAGTAGCGGGCGTTCTCCCGCACGGTCAGGTCGGCGTAGACGCTGGGCGCCTGCGTGACGTAGCCGACCCGGCGGCGCAGCCCGGGTGAGCCGGCCGGCTCCCCGAGGACGGTCACCTCCCCGGAGCGGACCCGCTGCACGCCGACGAGGGCGCGCATGAGCGTGCTCTTCCCGCTCCCGCTCGGCCCCAGCAGGCCGGTCACCTGGCCGGGTGGGACGGAGAACCCCAGCCCGTGCAGGACGCGGCGCCGGCCGCGCTCGACGACGAGGTCCCGGACGACGACGGCGTCCATGGCAGCTCCTCAGAACTCAACGGCTGATGAACTCAACGCTAGGTGAGTTAACCCGGAACCGTCAATGGGGCACGATCGCCCCCGTGCCCGAACCCGTCGTCATCACCGATCCCGACGACCCGCGGGTGGCCGACTACCGCGACCTCAAGGCGGGGGACCGCCCGGCCGGGGCGCCCCGCGGCGTCTCACCGGTGATCGTGGAGGGCACGGCGGCGATCGAGCGGCTGCTGCTCTCGCCCTATCCGGTGCGGTCGGTGTTCGGGGTGGCCGGCCGGGTGGAGGACCTCGGGCTCGGCGACGACGTGACGGTCTACGTCGCCGACAAGTGGGTGGTCTCGGAGGTCATCGGTTTCCGGCTGACCCGCGGAGCCCTGGCGGCGGCCGACCGGCTGCCCCCGGCGGACCTGGGGCAGCTGCTGGCCGGCCCGGACCCGGCGGCGCCCCGCCGGCTCGCCGTCCTCGAGGGGCTCAACGACCACGAGAACCTCGGCTCGATCGCCCGGTCGGCCGTCGCGCTCGGCGTCGAGGGGGTGCTGCTGGACCCGCGCTGCGCCGATCCGCTCTACCGGCGCTCGGTCCGGGTCTCGATGGGCCACGTGCTGACGCTGCCGTTCGCCGTGCTGCCGGACTGGCCGGCCGGCCTAGACCGGCTGCACGACGCCGGGTACCTCACGGTGGCGCTGACCCCGGCGGCTGACGCGGTCGACCTCGACGAGGTGGATCCGCGCGCGCACCCGCGCACGGCGGTGCTGCTCGGCGCGGAAGGCCCCGGCCTCACCCCGGAGGCGCAGCAGGCCGCCCGGGTGCGCGCCCGCATCCCGATGCGCTCCGGGGTGGACTCGCTCGGGGTGGCCGCCGCAGCGGCCGTCGCCTTCGCGACGCTTCGCTAGGTGCTGCCGGCTAGAAGCGCAGGGCGAAGCGCGCCAGGATCTCGCGGGCCTGCTCGGCGTGCGCCGGGGCGCACATGACGTCGTAGCGGCCGGCGACGATCGTGCTCGTGCTGGTGAAGTCGCGCTTGCCCTGGGTGGCGGCGTAGCCCATCCAGCCGAACAGGGCACCGAAGACCAGCCCGACGAGCAACCCGGTGAGGACCGCGCCGATCCAGCCGGCGCCGTCCTCGGAGAAGATGCCGAGCAGCAGGCCGACGAACAGACCCCACCAGGCACCGCCCGCAGCCCCGGCGGCGATGGCGCGGCCGGTGGTCATCCGGCCGAGCACGCGCTCGACCTGGCGCAGGTCCGAGCCGATGATCGTCACGTTCTCGACGGGGAACTTCTCGTCGGAGAGGTGGTCGACGGCAGCCTGGGCCCGGTCGTAGGAGTCGTAGGAACCGACCTGGACGCCGCCGAGCGGCATCGACACCGAAGCAGTCATGCCCGGTCAACGACGCATCCGGCAGCGCTGTTCCGCTCAGACCAGACTGTCCGCCCAGGCCTGGTGCAGCGCGGCGAAACGCCCGGTGCCGGCCACGAGCTCGGCGGGGGAGCCGTCCTCGACGATCCGGCCGCCCTCCATGACCAGCACCCGGTCGGCGATCTCCACCGTGGAGAGCCGGTGGGCGATGATCAGCGCGGTCCGGTCGGCCAGCAGCGTGCGCAGCGCGTGCTGCACCAGGCGCTCGCTGGGGACGTCGAGGGAGCTGGTCGCCTCGTCGAGGATGAGCACCGCCGGATCGGCGAGGAAGGCGCGGGCGAAGCCGACCAGCTGCCGCTGCCCGGCCGACAGGCGCCCGCCGCGCTTGTCCACCTCGGTGTCGTAGCCGTCGGGCAGGGCGGTGATGAACGCGTGCGCACCGATCGCGCGGGCGGCGTCCTCGATCTGCGCGCGGTCGGCACCCGGCCGGCCGAAGGCGATGTTGTCCGCGACGGTGCCGGAGAACAGGAAGCTCTCCTGGGTCACCATCACGACGGCCCGCCGCAGGTCGGCGTCGCTCAACCGGTGCAGCGGCACGCCGTCCAGCCGCACCTCGCCCTCGACCGGGTCGTAGAACCGTGCCGCGAGGCGGGCCAGGGTGGACTTGCCCGCGCCCGTGGTGCCCACCAGCGCGACCGTCTCGCCGGGGGGCAGGGTGAGCTGCAGCCCGGGCAGCACGGTCGTCCCGGTGTAGCCGAACCGGACGTCGTCGAACACCAGCTCACCGGCCGCGGCCGGCAGCGGCACGGGGTCGGTGGGCTCGGGGACGGTGGGCCGCTCCTCGAGCACGCCGGAGAGCTTCTCCAGCGCGGCGGTCGCCGACTGGTAGCTGTTGTAGAACATCGCGATGTCCTGCAGCGGGTCGAAGAACCGCCGCAGGTAGAGCAGGAAGGACACCAGCGTCCCGACGGCCAGCGCGCCGTCCATGACCCGCAGCGCGCCGTAGCCGAGCACGGCCACGGTGACCAGGTTGCCGATCAGGACCACGGCCGGGACGAAGACGGCGATCAGCCAGAACGCCCGGTCGTGCGCTTGCCGGTTGTCCTCGTTGAGGGCGGCGTAGAGCTCGTCGTTGCGCGGTTCACGCCGGAACGCCTGCACCGCGCGGATGCCGCCGAAGGTCTCGGTGAACTGGACGATCAGCGCGGCGATGGTCTCGCGGGTGCGCCGGTAGGCCGCGGTGGAGTTGCGCTGGAACCAGCGGGCCACCCAGAACAGTGCCGGGAAGCCGAGCAGCGCGGTGAGCCCCAGCGGCGGGTCGAGCACCACCAGCACGATGCCGATGCCGAGCACGCTGAACAGCGCCGTGATCAGCCCGTCCAGGCCCTCGTCGAGCAGCTCGGCGAGCGCCTCGACGTCGCTGGTCAGCCGGCTGATCGTGCGGCCCGAGGTGTACCGCTCGTGGAAGGACAGCGGCAGCACCTGGACGTGGGTGAACACCCGCCGGCGCAGGGTCAGCAGCACCGCCTGGCCCACCCGGCCGGAGCCGGTGAGGAACAGGAACCGCAGCCCGGTGTCCAGCGCCGCCGCTCCGACCATCGCCAGGGTGATCCACACCAGCGGCCCCGCGTCGCCGTCGACCAGCGCCGGCACCGCGACGTCGATGCCCACGCCGATCAGCAGCGGGCCGGCGAGCCAGGCGACGTTCTGCGCGACGACGGTCGCCAGCAGCCACCACAGCGACCGCCGGTGCGGGCGCAGCAGCTCGCCGAGCAGCCGCCGCGACCGGTCGCGCAGGAAGATCCCCGCACCCGGAGGCAGGTCGTCGGTGTCCTCGGTCGCGACGCCGCGCCAGTCCTCTCCCGTCGGTACCGAGTCGGTCACGGGAGCACCTCCGCCAGGTCGCTCTCCTGAGCCAGCAGGTCGCGGTAGGCCGGGTGCCCGGCCAGCAGCTCGGAGTGCGTGCCGAGGGCGGCGATCCGGCCGCCGTCGAGCAGCGCCACCCGGTCGGCCAGGAGCACGGTGGAGGGGCGGTGGGCCACGACCAGCGCCGTCGTCCCGGCCAGCACCTCGCGCAGCGCGCGCTCGACCAGCGCCTCGGTGTGCACGTCGAGGGCGGAGAGCGGGTCGTCGAGGACCAGCACCGAGGGGCGGCCCAGCACCGCGCGTGCCAGCGCCAGGCGCTGTCGCTGGCCACCGGACAGCGACAGGCCCTGCTCGCCGATGCGGGTGTCCAGGCCCCACGGCAGGTCGTGGACGAACTCCGCCTGGGCCACCCGCAGCGCCTCGTCGACGTCGGCCGCGGTGGCGTCCCGCCGGCCGAGCGTCACGTTCTCCCGGACGCTCATCGAGAACAGCGTCGCCTCCTCGAAGGCGACCGAGACGATCCCGCGCAGCTGGGCCAGCGGCAGGTCGCGCACGTCGACGCCGTCGAGGGTGACCCGGCCCTCGGTCACGTCGTGCAGTCGCCCGACCAGCGAGGTGAGCGTGGTCTTGCCCGAGCCGGTCGCCCCGACCAGCGCCACGGTCTCACCCGGCTCCACGACGAGGTCGACGCCGGCGAGCACCGGACCGGCGGGGCCGGGGTGGCGGAAGCCGACGCCCTCGAAGGCGAGCCGGGCCGGCGAGCCCACCGGCCGGGGCACGACGCCGGGCCGGTCGGTGACCGTGAGCGGCTCGTCGAGCAGCTCGCCGATCCGGTCGCAGGCGCTGGCGGTCTCCTGGGCGAAGGCGAACAGCCAGCCCAGCGACAGGATCGGCCACAGGAGCACGGTGAACAGCGCCACGAAGGCGACCAGCCCGCCCACGGTCAGGGCGCCGGTGCTCACGGCGAACGCGCCGCCGACCAGGATCAGCGCCAGGGTCACCTGCGGGTGCAGCTCGAAGACGCACCACAGCAGCGCGAGCGTGCGGACCTTGTCCAGCTCGAGCCGGCGCAGCCGCCGGGCCTTGGTGTCGAAGCGGTCGAACACCAGCCCGCGCCGGCCCAGCGACTTGACCACCCGGATGCCCTGCACCGCCTCCTCGACGTCGGTCGCCAGCTCTCCCTGCTCGTCCTGCACCCGGCGGGACTGGACGTTGTAGCGCCGTTCCCACCGCTGGCCGAGCACGGTCAGCGGAACGGTGGTGAGCAGCACGGCGATGCCGAGCGGCCAGTAGGTGACCAGCAGCAGGACCGCGACGACGACGCAGGTGATCAGGTTGACCGCGAGGAACACCGCGGCGAACCCGACGAAGCGGCGCACCGTGGACATGTCGCTGGAGGCGCGGGAGAGCAGCTGACCCGAGGGCCACCGGTCGTGGAAGGAGACGGGCAGCCGCTGCAGGCGCTCGTACAGGGCGCCGCGGAGGTCGCGCTCGATCGCCAGGCAGCTGCGGGTCATCGCCCACCGGCGGAGGAAGAACAGGCCGGCCTCGGCGACCCCGAACAGCAGGGCGAGCCCCAGGAGGGGCACCAGAGCGGCGCGGTCGCCGTCAGCGATCGGCCCGTCCACCAGCGCCGCGGTGATCAGCGGGACGGCCAGCTGGGCGAGCGTGGCCAGCAGGGCGGCCCCGAACGTGACCGCGATCAGCCCCCGGTAGGGCCGGGCGTAGGGCCACAGCCGGAGGAGGGCGGAGAGGCGGCCGCGGTCGTCGGGTGCGGCGGCGTCGTCCATGGCGGATCGAGGCTAGGCCGGACCTCCGACAGGAGCGACCGACTTATCGCGGCTCAGCGGTTGCGGCGGACCCCGAAGACGATGTCCTCCCACGCCGGGATCCGGGCGCGGGGGTCCTCGGAGTCCAGCTCCTCGCCGGGGCGGCCCAGCACGACGGTGTCGTGGTCGGCGATCTCGTCGAGGAAGGTGTCCATCGAGCGGTGGTCGTCGGGGGAGCCGTCGGGCGGGTGCACGTCGCGCACGTGGGCGTCGTCGGCCACGGGAGCGGGCGCAGGCTCCTCGCGCAGGACCGACACCGGCCGGGCGGGCTGCACCGGGGCAGGCGGCGGGCCGGTGGGCACGTCGGGGACGACCCGGACCAGGCGGGTGCCCTCGGCGAAGTCGGTCGTCGCGGCGTCGAGCGGGGTGACCGTGCGCGAGGGCAGGTCGAAGGTCCAGCGCGCGGTGCCGGACTTCTCGCCCGCGCGCCACTCGCCGGTGACCACCCAGGCGCCGGTGTCGCTGCGGTAGGCGTCCCACGCCACGGCGTCGACGTCGGTGTCGATCAGCCGGAGCCGCTCGGTCATGAACCGCTGCAGGGTGGTGCCGGGCGTGCTGTCGCTGAGCCGGACCCGCGCCTCGCGGGCCTGCTCGGCCACCCGCTCGCGCTCCTGGAGCACGGGGTGGGCGAACCGCATGATCCGCTCGACGCGCGCCCCGGTGGCGGCGGCGACCTGCTCGGGCGTCTCGCCGGCGCGGATGCGGGCCTGGATGACCCGGGGCGGCAGCTCGGTGCCGAGGTCGACGTCGATCTGGGTGAGCCGGCGGGAGTCCCCCCGGGCGGCGGCGCGGAGGCGGTCGTCGACCGGGACGGAGAAGCGCTGCTCGCCGTCCTCGGTGTCGGCGACGAGCACCAGGCTCGAGCCGTCGTCGGAGAGCCCCACGAGGCGCAGCGTGCGCACGGGCGACCTCCTGCAAGGCATGAGCGGTAGGGCTCCGGAGAGAGACCGGGCCCGAGGCTATCGGCGCGCACCCGCGGCGCGCCGCAGGTGGCCCGGCGCGGCGCGTCACGGGACGCGGTGAGTGGCCGTCCCTGACATCGACGACACGTCGCGGAAACGTGCGCTCGGCACAGTGGGCCGCCGGCCGATGTGACAGGAGGTGCGGCTGGGCAGCCGCGGCGGCGGCACGGGGTGAGTTCCCCGTCGTCGGGGCCGAAGCAGGTGGACGGCGTGGAATCCTGCCGCTCGCGTTCCGCTCCGGGACGCATCCGTACGAGAGCCGAGGAGGTGCGATGGCCGGCCCCGGAATCGACCTGGTGCCCGCTCCGCCCGCGAGGCTCGCCGGCGACCTGCTCGCCGAGATCGCCCTCGTCGCCGGCGCCGTCGGCGCGTGGTGCCCCGCGCTGTCGCCCGACGGGAGGCACGTCGCCTACGTGACCGACCGGTCGGGGATCCCGCGCCTGGAGGTGGCCGCCGTCGACGGCGCCGAGCCGCCGCGGGTGCTCTCGCAGCCGGCCCAGGAGGTGGTGTCGGTCGCGTGGTCCCCGGACGGCGCCTGGCTGGCCTACCTGGTGAGCCCGGGCGGCTCCATCTGCGCCGAGCTGCACGCCGTGCGACCGGACGGCACCGGCGCCCGCCTCGTGGCAGGCGCGGACCCCCGCGCGACGGTCTTCGCCGGGTTCTGGGCCGGCCCCGGCCGCTACGTGTGCTCGATCGCCCCCGGCACCGGGCCCGACGCCGACGTCGTCCTCGTCGACGTCGAGGACGGCACGAGCCGGACGCTGGCCCGGGGCGGGTTCCTCTCCGTCTCGGCGCTCTCGGCGGACGGCCGGATCCTGCTGGCCCGCCGCGGCCCGCGCGGGCACCGGCACGTCGTCGCGATCGACGTCGCGACGGGGATCCAGCGGCCGGTCCTCGCCCCCGGCGCCCCCGGCGGGGTGGCGTCCGAGGACGGGCGGTTCGCCGCCGACGGACGCTCGATCCACCTGCGCGCCTCGCTCCCCGGGCCGCTGCTCGCCGACCGGGCGGGCCTGGTCGAGGTGCCGCTGGGCCCGGACGGGCCGGCCGGGGAGGGGCGCACGGTGCTGTACCGCGCCGACGCCGACCTCGACGCCTACGCGCTGCGCCCCGACGGCACCGTGCTGGCGGTCTGGAACGCCGGCGGCGCCACCGAGCTGTGCGTGCACGACCTCTCCGACGGCTCGCCGGTGCGCAGCATCCCGCTGCCCGACGTCGTGCTGCCCGGCTGGTCGCTCGGCGCCGACGGCGTCACGATGGTCGCCGAGCTCACCGGCCCGACCACCCCGCGCGCGCTCTGGCGGGTGGACCTGGACGGCGGCCGGACGGCGGTTCCGCTGCCCGGGTCGGCGCGCCCTCCCCGGAGCGCACGCACGGTGGCCCCCGAGCGGCTCGACTACTCCGCGCCCGACGGCATGCCGCTGTCGGGCTGGCTCTACACCCCCCGGGACACCCAGGCGCCCAACCGCACGGTGGTCAGCTTCCACGGCGGCCCGGAGGGCCAGGAGCGGCCGGCCTTCAACCCGCTGGTGCAGAGCCTGGTGGCGGCCGGTCTGACGGTGTTCGCCCCCAACGTGCGCGGTTCGGGCGGGTTCGGGCGGGCGTTCATGACCGCCGACGACGTCGCCGCCCGCGAGGCCTCGTTCGAGGACGTGCGGACGACGGTGGACGAACTGGTCACCGCCGGCATCGCCGCACCGGGCCGGATCGGGGCGCACGGCTGGTCCTACGGGGGCTTCCTCACCCTGGTCGCGCTGACCCGGTGGCCGGAGCTGTTCGCCGCCGGTGCCACGCTGGCCGGTATGAGCGACCTGCGGACCTTCTTCGCCGGCACCGAACCGTGGATGGCCGCCGCGTCGGTCACCGAGTACGGCGACCCCGTCGCCGACCGGGAGATGCTCGGGGCGATCTCCCCGATGTCGACGCTGGACCGGGTGACCGCGCCCCTGCTGCTCGCCCACGGCGATCGCGACACCAACGTGCCGGTCGCCGAGTCGGTGCAGGCGCACGCCGCGCTCGCCGCCCGGGGAGCGCCCTGCGAGCTGCTCCTGCTGCCGGGCGAGGGACACACCGTGGTGGGTCGCGACCACCTCGTCGAGCTGAGCGGTCGGGTCACCGCCTGGTTCGACCGCTGGCTGTGAGCGGCGGACTGCTCGCCGGCTACCCCGCGCCCACCGCCGACGAGGCGGTGACCGCCGAGGGCCGGCTGCGCCCCGACTACGCCCCGCTCGAGCCGGTGCTGGCCGGCCTGGGTGCCGGCGGCCTCACCGCGGCAGCGCAGGCCCTCGCCGGGCTGCGCGCCGCCCGCGGGGTGGCGCTGGGCAGCTGGACCGACGGCCGGCACGAGCGGCACCCGGTGGTGCTGGACCCGCTGCCGCGGCTGGTGCCCGCCGCGCAGTGGCGGCTCGTGGCCGCCGGCGTCGAGCAGCGGCACCGCGCGCTGGGGGCGTTCCTCGCCGACACCTACCGGGCGGCCGGCCGGCGCCGGGGCGACGCCGACCGGGCGCCGGAGATCGTCCGCGCGGGCGTGCTGCCCGAGTGGGCGGTGGTGCAGAACCCGGCGCGCGACCCCGCCGCCATCGGCCAGGCCTGGCCGGGCCAGCCGCGCGCCACGGTGGCCGCGGCCGACCTGGTCCGCACCGCCGACGGCGGGTGGGCGGTGACCGCCGACGACCTGCGCACCCCCGCGGGGCTGGGCTTCGCCGTGGAGGACCGGCTCGCGCTGCGCGCCGCCGTCCCGGGGCTGTTCGGCGCGTCCGCGCCGGGCGCCCCCGAGGTCGCGGTGGACCTGCTGCGGACGGCGCTGGCCGAGGCCGCTCCGCCGGCCTGCCCCGGGAACCCCCGGATCGCCGTCCTCAGCGCGGGGGAGACCGACAGCTCCTGGTTCGAGCACGCCGTGCTCGCCGAGGCCCTGGGCGTGCCGCTGGTGCAGCCCTCCGATCTCTGGCCGCGCACCGACGGCGGGCTGGAGATCGCGGTCGACGGCGAGCGCCGTCCGGTCGACGTCCTGTACCGACGGTTCGACGAGGGCGCCCTCGGCGCCTACCGCACGCCCGTCGGCCAGCCGCTGGACCAGCAGCTCACCGAGGCCGTCCGCGCCGGACGGCTGGGCCTGGCGAACGTGCCGGGCAACGGGGTGGCCGACGACGCCGCCACCTTCGCCTTCGTGCCGGCGATGATCGGCTTCTACCTGGGGGAGCAACCGCTGCTGCTCTCGCCGCGCACCTGGGTCCTGGCCGATCCGGTCGCGCTGGCCGAGGTCCGCGGCCGGCTGCCCGAGCTGGTCGTGGAGGAGGTCGCGGGGTACGGCGGCCGGGAGGCCGTCGACGGCCGCACCTGCAGCGCCGCGGACCTGGCCCGGCTGGAGGCGGGGGTGGACGCCGCCCCGCACCGGTTCGTGGCCCGGGAGCCGCTGGCGGAGGCGACCCTGCCGGCGTTCGTCGACGGCACGCTGCGGCCGCGGTCGGCCCGGCTGCGGGTCTTCTCGGTCGGGACCGGCGGGGCGACGCGCGCGCTCCCCGCACCGTGGACGCGGGTGGCCCTGGGCGGGGCGGTAGCCGGCAGCAAGGACACCTGGCTGCTGCCCTGACCGCCGATCAGGCCTGCGGGCTGCTGATGACGACCGTCGTACCGGTGGGGCTGGGCGTGGCGGTGACGTCGGCGAACGCGCTCATCAGCGTGGAGCCCCGCCCGCGGTCCATGCTCGGCACCCGCTCCCGCCACTGGCCGAAGTCCCGCACCGTGATCTCCAGCCGGTCGCCGCGCATCCCGACGCCGATCTCGACGAACGGCTCGGTGGGCTGCTGGGCGTGCTCGATCGCGTTGGTCACGGCCTCGCCGGCCGCCAGCAGCAGGTCGTAGGCCCGGTCGGGGTCCACACCGGCGCCGTCCAGCACGGCGCGCAGCCGGCGCCGCAGCAGCGGCACCGAGGCCGGCTCCGAGGGCAGCCGCCAGGCGGCCAGCAGGACCGGCGCGGGGCGCTCGGCCGGCGGGCGGGGAAGTGGCGGCACGGGTGCGACGGGGATGGGGGCGGTGGGCGCGGGGGCCGCCGGGGCGGATGTCGGCACCGGCAGCCGGATGGGGCCGGTCCGCCCGGTGCTCCGCTCGAGCACGGCCCGCACGCGGGCGACGAGCTCGTCGGCCCGGAACGGCTTGGCCAGGTAGTCGTCGGCGCCGGCGTCCAGGCCCTCGATGGAGGCCTCCTGGCCGGCGCGCGCGGTCAGCATGATCACCGGGATGTGCCGGGTGGCGGCGTCGGAGCGCAGGGCGTGCAGCAGCTGGAAGCCGTCCACGCGCGGCATCATCACGTCGGTCAGGACGACGTCGGGCTGCTGCTGGGCCACCGCCGCCAGCGCCTCCTCGCCGTTGGCGGTCGTGCGCACGGCCCAGTGCGCGCCGAGCAGGCGGGCCAGGTAGCTGCGCATGTCGGCGTTGTCGTCGACCACGAGGACGCTCGCAGCGCCCGCGCCCGCGCTCGCGCCCGCGCCCGGCGGGCGGCCCGGCCGGGCGGTGTCGGACTCCCAGCTCGCCGCCTCGCCCCGCGCGGCCTCGGACGGCCGGGCCGCGGTGGGTTCCTCGTCGGCGCGGAGGTCCGAGGCGCCGTAGGGCAACGCCACGGTGAACGTGCTGCCCACGCCGGGCTCGCTGGTCACCGCGACCGTGCCGCCGTGCAGCGCGGCCAGCTCCTGCACCAGGGCCAGCCCGATGCCGGTGCCCTCCCGCGTCCGCGCGGTCGCCCCCGCCACGCGGTGGAACCGCTCGAACAGGCGCGGCAGCTCCTCGGCGACGATGCCCACCCCGGTGTCGCGGACGGTGAGCCGGAACCCCTCGTCGTCCGACCGCAGCGCGACGTCGATGCCGCCGACGAACGTGTACTTCACCGCGTTGGCCAGCAGGTTGACGACGATCTTCTCCCACATGCGGGGATCGACGTGCGCCGGCCGGGTCGGTGGCGGGCAGTCGACGGTCAGCCGCAGACCGGCCCGCTCGGTGGCCGCGCGGAAGACCCCGGCCAGCTCCGCGGTGAAGGTGGCGACGTCGGTCTCGACCCGCACCGGGTTCGCCCGGCCGGCCTCGATGCTGGCGAAGTCGAGCAGGTCGTTCACCAGCCGCTGCAGGCGCTGGCCGTTGCGCAGCGCCAGCTCGAGCTCCTCGCGGGCGCCGGCCGGCAGCGGCTCGGCGGTGGTCGCCAGGACGTCGCCGATCGGGCCGAGCAGCAGGGTCAGCGGCGTCCGCAGCTCGTGGCTCACGTCGGAGAAGAACGTCGTCTTGGCGCGGTCGAGCTCGGCGAGGGACTCCGCCCGCAGCCGCTCGGCCTCGAACGCCCGGATGTTGACCACGGCCGCGACGAACTGGGCGGCGAGGAGCTCGTGGAACGTGCGGTACTCCGCGTCCAGGGCCAGGTTGGGGCTGCGTCCCGCCAGCAGCACGCCCAGCGGCTCGCCGTCCCGGCTCGCAGTGAGCGGGAGGACGACGGCGTCGCGGACCCGGTCGCCGAAGGGTCCGCCGGCCACCTGCAGCCTGGCTGTGAGCTCGGCCGGGTCGGTGTCCGGGCCGGCAACCCCCGGGAGCAGCTCCTCGTCGCAGCCGACCGCCGCGACGAGGGAGAAGCCGTCCCGCCCGGGCGTGGACAGGTAGACGGCGGCGAACGGCACGTCGAGGGGGTCGCTCGACAGCGCCGAGCACATCGCGGTGACGACCTCCCGCTCCGCGCCCAGGTGGCCCCCGACGGTGGCCAGCTCGTGCAGCAGCGCCTGCCGGCGCGCGCCCAGGATCTCCGCGGTGACCTCGGTGCACACCGCGTGCATGCCGGCGACGCGGCCGTCGTCGTCGAACGCCGGGGCGTGGGAGACGGTGAAGTAGGTCTCCTCGCGGTAGCCCATGCGCTCCAGGAGGAGCAGCAGACCGGGCAGCCAGGAGGCCTCGAGCGTGTTCATGGCGTGCTCGATCGGCGGGCCCAGTGCGTCCCAGCCCTCGGCCAGCGTGGCGCGGATGTCCGCGCCGATCGCCGGGTGCTTGGCCCCGATGAAGGGCGTGTAGGCGTCGTTGTAGAACTGGGTGAACTCCGGCCCCCAGGTGAGCACCATGGGGAACCGCGAGACCAGCACGGTGCGCACGGCGAAGCGCAGGCTGGCCGGCCAGCTCCCCACCGGGCCGACGGGTGTGGCCGACCAGTCGAGGGCGGCCATGAGCCGCCCCGCCTCACCGCCTGCCGCGAACAGGCCGTCGGGTGCGGCGGCGCCGTGATGGGCTGCGTCCACGCGCTAGAGGCGCTCGACCACGTGGTCGATGCAGGCGGTGAGCGCGCTGACGTCGTCGGGGTCGACGGCGGGGAACATGCCGACGCGCAGCTGGTTGCGGCCGAGCTTCCGGTAGGGCTCGACGTCCACGACGCCGTTGGCGCGCAGCGTCTTCGCCAGCGCGGCGGCGTCGACGGACTCGGCGAAGTCGACGGTGCCGACGACGTACGAGCGCTCGTCCGGGTTACTCACGAACGGCGTCGCGTAGGGCGACTTCTCCGCCCAGGAGTACAGCCGGCTCGACGACTCGCGGGTGCGGTCCACGGCGCCGGACAGGCCGCCCAGCGACAGCAGCCACTGGATCTGGTCGTTGAGCAGGAACAGCGTCGCGACGGCGGGGGTGTTGTACGTCTGGTCCTTGGTGGAGTTGTCGACCGCGATCGAGAGGTCGAGAAACCCGGGGATCCAGCGCCCGGAGGCCTTGATCTCGGCCACCCGCTCGAGGGCGTCGGCCGACATCAGCGCCACCCACAGCCCGCCGTCGGCGGCGAAGGACTTCTGCGGGGCGAAGTAGTAGACGTCGGTCTGCGAGACGTCGACCGGCAGGCCGCCGGCGCCGGAGGTGGCGTCGATGAGCACGAGCGCGTCGTCGGTGCCCGCGGGGCGCTGGATCGGCGCCATGACGCCGGTCGAGGTCTCGTTGTGCGCCCAGCCGTAGGCGTCGATGCCGTCGGTCGCGGTGGGCAGCGCCAGGGTGCCGGGCTCGGCCTTGACGATGACCGGGTCGCCGAGGAAGGGCGCCTCCTTGGCGCCGGAGGCGAACTTGGCGGAGAACTCGCCGTAGGTGCCGAAGGCGGCGCGGTCGCGGATCAGGCCGAACAGCGCGGCGTCCCAGAAGGCCGTCGTCCCGCCGTTGCCGAGCACGACCTCGTACCCGTCGGGGAGGTCGAAGAGCGCGCGCAACCCCTCGCGGATCTCCCGGACCAGGTTCTTGACCGGGGCCTGGCGGTGCGAGGTGCCCATGATCGCGGCGCCGTCGGCGGCCAGGGCCTGCAGCGCCTCGGGGCGGACCTTGGACGGGCCGCAGCCGAACCGCCCGTCGGAGGGCAGGAGCTCGGCGGGGATGGTGAGGGTCATCCGGGAGTGCCTTCCGGGTTGCTGTGCGAGAGGGTGCGCGGGCGTGGGACGGCCCGGGACCGCGGAGTGCGGGCCCGGGCCGTCGACACGTCAGGGAGTGCCGATCAGGCCGGCGCTACCTGCGTGGTGGTCTTGGTCTTGATCGTGTCCCAGCCCTCGACGTCCTCGGGCTTGCGGGGGTCGGGCCCCACGTAGCGGGCCGACGGCCGCACGAGGCGGCCGGTCCGCTTCTGCTCGAGGATGTGCGCGCACCAGCCGGCGGTGCGCGCGCAGGTGAACATCGAGGTGAACATGTGGCTGGGCACCTCGGCGAAGTCCAGGACGATCGCCGCCCAGAACTCCACGTTGGTCTCGACCGGCCGGTCGGGGCGCCGCTCGCGGAGTTCCTTGAGGGCGGCCTTCTCCAGGGCGAGGGCGGCCTCGAACCGGGGGGCGCCCAGCTCCTCGGACGCGCGGCGGAGCACGCGGGCGCGGGGGTCCTCGGCCCGGTAGACGCGGTGACCGAAGCCCATCAGCCGGTCGCCACGGTCGAGCAGGTCCTTGACGTACTTCTCCGCGTCGCCGGTCTTCTCGACGTCGTCGAGCATGTGCAGCACCCGCGAGGGGGCGCCGCCGTGCAGCGGGCCGGACATGGCGCCGATCGCCCCGGAGAGCGAGGCGGCGACGTCGGCGCCGGTGGAGGCGATCACGCGGGCGGTGAACGTCGAGGCGTTCATGCCGTGCTCGGCGGCCGACGTCCAGTAGGCGTCCACCGCGGCGACGTGGCGGGGGTCGGGCTCGCCGCGCCAGCGGATCATGAACCGCTCGACGATCGTCGAGGCCTCGTCGACCCGCTTCTGCGGGACCGCCGGGTTGCCGATGCCGCGGGCGGACTGGGCGACGTAGGACAGCGCCATGACGGCGGCGCGGGCCAGCTCCTCCCGGGCCTCGTCGTCGGAGATGTCCAGCAGGGGGCGGTAGCCCCAAATGGGCGTCAGCATGGCGAGCGCCGCCTGGACGTCCACCCGCACGTCACCGGTGTGCACCGGGATCGGGAACGGCTCGGCCGGGGGCAGGCCGGGACCGAACTTGCCATCGACCAGCAAGGCCCAGACGTTGCCGAACGTCACCTTGCCGACGAGGTCCTCGATGTCGACGCCGCGGTAACGCAGCGCGCCGCCGTCCTTGTCCGGTTCTGCGATCTCCGTCTCGAAGGCGATGACGCCTTCCAGGCCGGGTACGAAGTCGTCGGCCATCTCGCATGCTCCTCTGCGCACGGAACCCGTGCGCGCATGGGTCATGCCGCACGATTGCTCCCGACCCTAGGCCGTGGGGACACGCCGGGCGCAAGTGGGGCAGCATTGGGACGTGCCCGACCTCTCCCGCATGCGCAACGACTACACGCTCGGTCGGCTGCGGGAGGAGGACCTCGCCCCGACCTGGGTCGAGCAGTTCGACCGCTGGTTCGCCGACACCGTGGCCGCCGAGATCCCCGAGCCGAACGCCGTCGTCGTCGCGACGGCCGATGCCGACGGCGCCCCCGACGCGCGCATCGTGCTGATGAAGGGCTACGACGAGGCCGGGATCGTGTTCGGCACGAGCTACGCCTCGGCCAAGGGCGCGCAGCTGGCCATCAACCCGCGGGCGGCGCTGGTCTACCCGTGGCACGCGCTGCAGCGCCAGGTGCGGGTCACCGGCACCGTGGAGCGGATCGGCGAGACCGCCTCCGACGGGCTCTGGGACCCGCGGCCGCGCGGCTCGCAGCTGGCCGCGGCGGCCTCGGTGCAGTCGACCGTCGTCGACTCCCGGCAGGAGCTCGAGGAGCGGGTCCGCCTCCTCGACGAGCAGACGCCCGAGGGGAAGGTGCCGCGGCCGGCCGCCTGGGGCGGGTACCGGGTGGTGCCCGAGCGGGTCGAGTTCTGGCAGGGCGGTGCCGACCGGCTGCACGACCGGATCCGGTTCGTGCGCGACGACGCGGAGGGTGGCGGCTGGCTGGTCCAGCGACTCGCTCCGTGACCGAGCCGGTCGAGGCGACCGAGCCCGCTCCACCCCGGCGGTCCTGGGCGATCGACACCACGCCACTGCGCAACCCCGCCTACCGGCGGCTGTTCTGGGGCGTGGCCGCGACCATGCTCGGCCAGCAGATGACGCTGGTCGCCGTCCCGTTCCAGGTCTACCTGCTCACCGGCGACTCGCTGATGGTCGGCGTCACCTCGATCGTCGCGCTGGTGCCGCTGATCGTCTTCGGCCTGCTCGGCGGCGCCATCGCCGACTCGATGGACCGCCGCCGGCTGATGCTGATCACCTCCGTCGGCGCCGCGGCGACGAGCGCGCTGCTGGCGGTGCAGGCGCTGCTCCCCGGAGACGGGAACCTCGCGGTGCTGTGGGTGCTGACCGCCTGCGTCTCCGCGTTCGCGGCGGTCAACCAGCCCACCCGCAGCGCGGCCATCCCGGCGATCGTCGGGGCGGCCGGCGTGCCGGCGGCGAACGCGCTGTCGATGACGGTGCGCCAGGCCGGAGTGATCGTCGGCCCGCTGCTCGCCGGGATCCTCATCGGAGCCGGCGAGCTGTTCCTCGCCTACGCCGTCGACGCGCTGGGCTTCCTCGTCGCCGCGCTGCTGCTGCGCGGCCTGCCGTCGCTGCCGCCGGGCCGGGACATCGGCCCGCTGCGGCTGGGCGCGGCGATCCGCGGCGTGGGGGAGGGCTTCGTCTTCCTGCGCACCCAGCCGGTGCTGCTCATGACGTTCGTCGTCGACATCATCGCGATGTGCTTCGCCTGGCCCCAGGCGGTGTTCCCCGAGCTGTCCGAGACCCGGTTCACCGACTCGCCCAACGCGCTCGGCTGGTTGTTCGCCGGCGTCTCGATCGGCGCGCTGCTCATGGGGCTGACGTCGGGCTGGGTCTCGCGGGTCGACCGGCAGGGCGCGGTGGTGCTGGCGGCGATCGCGGTGTGGGGCGTGGCGATCGTCGGCTTCGGCTGGGCGCACTCGCTGTGGCTGGCCGTGCTCTGCCTGGCGGTGGCCGGGGCCGGGGACATGGTCAGCGCGGTGCTGCGGTCGTCGATGCTGCAGCTGGCCGCGCCCGAGGAGATGCGCGGGCGGATGCAGGGCGTCTTCATCGTCGTGGTCGCCGGGGGGCCGCGGCTGGGCGACCTGCGCGCCGGTGCCCTGGCCAGCGCGGCGTCGGTGAGCGTGGCGATGGTCTCCGGCGGCGTCGTCGTCGTGGTGGCGATGGCCCTGGTCGCGGTGCTGGTGCCGTCGTTCTGGTTCTTCCGCGCCTCCCGCACCGCGGTCTGACGCGGGCTCAGGCGAGGGCGGCGGCGACCACCCGCAGGTCGGCGACGAGGGCGTCGAAGGCTGCGGCCCGGCTCTCGTCCGGCGTCCGGAGGACGGCCGAGGGGTGCGTGGTGGCGAGGATCCAGGTCTGCGCCGGGGCCGCCTCGTCGGGCTCGTCGTCGTCGACGTCCTCCACGACGGGAGGGGGCGGCAGCCCTGGCAGGTCCCACGGCATCAGCCGGCCCCGGTCCCGGGTGATCCGGAAGGACGGCGCGATGAGCGCCTTCGCCGCGGTCGCGCCCAGCGCCACGACCACCTCGGGCCGCAGCACGGTGAGCTCCGCCTCCAGCCACGGCCCGCAGGCCCGCAGGTGCTCCGCCGCCGGGCTCTGGTGGATACGCCGCTTGCCCTTCGGCGTGAAGCGGAAGTGCTTGACGGCATTCGTGACGTAGGCGTCGGAGCGTTCGATGCCGGCGTCGTCCAGCGCCCGGTCCAGCAGCCGGCCGGCCGGCCCGACGAAGGGCTCGCCGGTCCGGTCCTCCTGGTCACCGGGCTGCTCGCCGACGAGCGCGATCCGCGCCGTCGGCGGGCCCGAGCCGAACACCGTCTGCGTCGCCGGCTGCCACAGCTCGCAGGCCCGGCAGTCCCTCGCCGCGGTCGCCAGGCCGTCCAGCCCCACCCCGGACGGCGGCTGCGCGAGGCCGTTGCGTTCGCTCATCGACCTCATGACACCGCAGGGCGGCGGTCCCCGCGACCGATACGGTCGGGCGACCGACCCCATGACGGCAGGAGGACAGGTGCTCGAGTTCGACGCGCTCCACAAGAGCTTCGGCGAGGTCCGGGTGCTGGAGGGCGTCGGGTTCACCGTCGCCCCCGGCTCGATGTTCGGGTTCTGCGGATCCAACGGTGCGGGCAAGACGACGACGATGCGGATCGCCATGGGCCTGGTCCGCGCCGATGCCGGGGAGGTCCGCTGGAACGGCCGGCCCCTGGACCAGGTCTCCCGCCGGCGGATCGGCTACATGCCCGAGGAACGCGGGCTCTACCCGAAGATGAAGGTCGGGGAGCAGGTCGCCTACTTCGCCAAGCTGCACGGGCTCGGATCCGCGGCCGCCGCGAAGGCCTCCGACGAGTGGCTCGAGCGGCTCGGTCTGGGCGCCCGGCGCGGCGACGCCGTCGAGAAGCTGTCGCTGGGCAACCAGCAGCGGGTCCAGCTGGCGGCCGCGCTGGTCAGCCGGCCGGAGGTGCTGATCCTCGACGAGCCGTTCTCCGGGCTCGACCCGATCGGCGTCGACTCCCTGGCCGAGGCCCTGCTGGGTCAGGCCCGCGACGGGGTGCCGGTCGTGTTCTCCAGCCACCAGCTCGACCTGGTCGAGCGGCTGTGCGACGCGGTCGGCATCCTCGCCCGCGGCCGGATGGTCGCCACCGGGACCGTCGACGAGCTGCGCCGCCGGGAGAACGGCCGGCTGCTGCGGGTCGTCGTCCCCGATGCCGCGCAGCCCTGGGCCACCGCCGTCCCCGGCGTCCGGATCGTGTCGGAGCGGGCCGGCGACACCGTCCTGGAGCTCGCGGACGGCGCCGACGACCAGGCGGTGCTCGCCGCGGCCCTGCGCACCGGCCGGGTCACCCACTTCGCCTGGCAGCAACCGACGCTGGTCGAGCTGTTCCGCGAGGCCGTCGCCGTCCCGACCCCGCAGGAGGCGGCGGCATGAGCACCCCGAGCAGCGCGGGCCTGGTCCGCCTGGTGGCCGCCCGGGAGATCTCCGAGCGGATCCGCGACAAGAACTTCATCATCAGCTCCGTCTTCATCCTGGTGCTGCTGGTCGGCGTCCTCGGCCTCCAGGTCGCGCTCGACTCCGGGGACGACCCGACCCGGGTCGGTGTGGTCGGCGACGTCGCCGCGCTGCAGCCCGCGCTGGAGGCGCAGGGCGCGGCCATCGACGCCGACGTCGAGGTCGTGGAGCTCGACGACGAGGCGGCCGCCCGGGCCGCGATCGAGGACGGCGACGTCGACGGCGTGCTGCTGGCCGACGGGCCGGAACTGCTGGTCGAGCAGCAGGCCGACGGGACGTTGCTGACCGTCGTGCAGGGGGCGGTGTCGCAGCTCTCCCTGGACCAGCAGCTGTCCGACGCGGGGATCACCGGCCTCGCCGTCCCGGAGGTGGCGGTCTCGCCGCTGGACCCGGATGCCGACGAGGACGGTCAGCGGGTCGTCATCGCGATCATCGGCGTCTCGGTGCTGTACAGCCTGATCATCCTCTTCGGCCAGTTCGTCGCCCAGGGCGTCGTCGAGGAGAAGGCCAGCCGGGTCGTGGAGCTGCTGCTGGCCACCATGAAGCCGTGGCAGCTGCTGGCCGGGAAGATCCTGGGCCTCGGGCTGCTGGGGCTGGCGCAGATCGTGGTGATCGCGGTCGTGGCCGTCAGCGGCGCGCTCGCCTTCGACCTGGTCGACATCCCCGGTGAGCTGATCGGGACGGCGGTCTCGGTGGTCGCCTGGTTCGTGCTCGGCTACGGGTTCTACGCGGCGATCTTCGCGGTGGCGGCGTCCCTGGTGAGCCGGCAGGAGGACCTCGGCACCGTGATCATGCCGACCACCCTCGTCCTCGTGGCCGCGCTCATCGTCGGGATCCAGGCCGCGGCGTCGCCGGACGGGGCGCTGGCCGTCGTCACCTCCTACGTGCCCGGGCTCTCCCCGGTGGTCATGCCGGTGCGGCAGGCCGCGGGCGAGGTGGCGGTCTGGGAGATCGCTCTGGCCGTCGCGCTGATGGTGCTGGCGATCGGGCTGGTCGTCCGGCTGGGCGGCCGGATCTACTCCGGCGCGCTGCTGCGCACCGGCGGCAAGCTCAAGGTGCGCGAGGCGCTGGCCGCCGAGCGCGCCTGATCGAGTTGCGGGCGGGTAGGGCCCCGTCATGCCTCTCGTCGCCAGCTCCGGCTTCTCCCACGTGCGGATCACCGTCACCGACATCGCCCGCTCCAAGGCCTTCTACGACCAGGTGTTCGGCTGGCCCGTCGCGATCGACCGGTCCGGCTCGGTCGACGAGCCCGGTGTGCGGGAGTCCCCGGAGGAGTTTTTCGGGGGCACCGTCTACCAGACCCCCGAGGGCACGCTGTTCGGCCTCCGCCCGGTGGGCGACACCCGCTTCGACCCCGACCGCACAGGGCTGGACCACGTCAGCTTCGCCGTCGCCTCCCGCGCGGACCTCGAGCGCGCCGCCACCGCGCTGACGGGGGCCGGGATCGAGCACGGCGAGGTCATCGACCTCGACGACGCCGGCATCGCCATCCTGTCCTTCCAGGACCCGGACGACATCAACATCGAGTTGACCGCCCCGCTGGGCTGATCGGTTGGCCGGGGGACCACCCGGGTAGCCGGGCGGCATGGGCATGCAGCTGGGCTACACGATGATGACCGAGCAGGCCGGGCCGAAGGAGCTGGTCCGCCACGTGGTGGGCGCCGAGGAGGTCGGCTTCGACTTCTCGGTGAGCAGCGACCACTACTTCCCGTGGCTGGACGAGATGGGGCACTCGCCGCACGCGTGGACGGTGCTCGGCGCCGCGGCGCAGGCCACCAGCCGCATCCCGCTGATGACCTACGTGACCTGCCCGTCGTTCCGCTACCACCCGGCGGTCGTGGCGCAGAAGGCGGCGACGCTGCAGATCCTGTCCGACGGCCGGTTCACCCTCGGCCTGGGCTCCGGCGAGAACCTCAACGAGCACGTCGTGGGCGCCGGCTGGCCGCCGGCCGACGTCCGCCAGGAGATGCTGATGGAGGGCCTGCACATCATCCGGGAGCTCTTCGACGGCGACGGCTACACGAACTTCCGGGGCGAGCACTTCGACGTGGAGTCGGCCAAGCTCTGGGACCTGCCGGAGAAGCGGGTGCCGATCGGCGTGGCCTCCGGTGGCGCCCAGGCGTCCCGGATCGCCGGCGAGCTCGCCGACGCGCTCATCGCCACCGAGCCCAAGCCGGAGCTGATCGAGGCGTTCGACGCCGCGGGCGGGGCCGGCAAGCCGCGGATCGCGCAGATGCCGATCAGCTTCGGCACCGACAAGGCCGCGGCGGTCACCCGCGCCCACACGCTGTTCCGCTGGTTCGGCTTCGGCTGGAAGGTCAACGCCGAGCTGCCGGGGCCGACGGCCTTCGACGCGGCCGCCCAGTTCGTCCGCGAGGAGGACGTCGAGAGCAGCATCCCGTGCGGTGACGACGTCGCCGCAGTCATCGGGGCCGCGAAGGAGTACGCAGACGCCGGCTTCACCCACCTGGCCCTCGTGCAGATCGGCGGCGACCAGCAGGAGCCCTACCTCGAGTGGACCCGGAAGACGCTGCTGCCGGCCTGGCGGGAGGCGTTCGGCGACTGACCTGCCCGGGGACCCTCCCGTTGGGGTGAGGTCACCCCTGCGGGCGGCGCGGGGAAGCCGGGGTGCCCGCGAAGATCGCTGGCATGACCGAGGACCTCGACAGGCGCCTCCGGCGGCTGCGGGCCTCCGGCGATCCCGATGCGTTGATCGACCTCGGCTGCGACCTCGCCGACGCCGGCCGGCACGCGGACGCCGAGGAGTGCTTCCGCCGGGCCGCCGACACCGGCGACACCGTCGCGTCGTTCAACCTGGGCAACGCCCTGGCCGCCCAGGGACGGTGGCCCGAGGCCGTCGACGCCTACGAGGTGGCGCTGGCCGCCGGCGAGCCCGACGCCTGGCGCAACCTGGGCCTGGTGCTCGAGGACCTCGGCGACCTCGCCGGTGCCATGCGGGCCTACCGCGGCGCCGTCGACGCCGGTGACCTCGAGGGCGGGCTGCAGCTGGCCTTCCTCCTCCGCGAGCAGGGCGAGCGCGAGGAGGCCCTGGCCGTCGCCGAGGAGATCGCCGCGGCCGGGGACGCCGAGGCCGCCGCCGTCGTCGCCTGCTGGCGGTTCTGCGCCACGCTGGACCCCGCGCTCGAGGACGACCTGCGGGCCGGCGCCGACCACTTCCCGGCCGCCCGCACCGACCTCGCGCACCTGCTGCGCGAGAGCGGCCGGGGCGCGGAGGCCCGGTCGGTGCTCGAGCGGGGCGCCAAGCTCGGCGAGCAGGTGTCCTGGCTGCCCCTGGGCAACCTCTACCGCGAGGACCTCGGCGACGACGAGGCCGCCGAGGAGGCGTTCCGCGCCGGCATCGCCGCCGGCGACGTGTACTGCCACCAGAACCTCGCCGTGCTGCTCGCCGACCGCGGGGACCTCGACGGCGCCGTCGAGCAGTTCCGGCTCGGCGCCGAGGCCGGTGACCAGCTGGCCGCGCAGACGCTGCGCAGCCTCGACATGGGCTGATCCGCCCGCTCCCACGAGTCGTCCGGAGCGCCGATACTGCCCGTGTGTCAGAAGCCACGGTCGACGTCGCGGACCTACGCCACCACGGTGCCGCCGGGGGTTCCGACGAGCGCGCCGACGAGGAGCCGTTGCGCGAGGACATCCGCCTGCTGGGCCGCGTCCTGGGCGAGGTCATCGGCGAGCAGGCCGGCGCGGACGTGCTGGCGCTGGTCGAGTCCACGCGGGTGCAGGCCTTCGAGCTCCGCCGGTCGCAGCTCGGCCGCGAGGAGCTGGCCGGGCGGCTGGCCGGGCTGGACGTCCGGTCGGCCAACCACGTCATCCGCGCCTTCAGCCACTTCTCCGTGCTGGCCAACCTCGCCGAGGACATCCACCACGAGCGGCGCCGTCGGCACCACCGGCGCGAGGGCTCGCCCCCGCAGCGGGGCAGCCTGGCCGCGACCTTCGCCCTGCTGGACCGGGCCGACCTCGACCCGGACGTCGTCGCACGGGAGCTGACCGGCGCGCTGGTCTCCCCGGTGGTCACCGCGCACCCGACCGAGGTGCGGCGCAAGACGGTCTTCCAGGTGCAGCGCCAGGTCAGCGACCTGATCCGGGAGCGGGACCGGTCCGCGCACGGCGAGGTCGACGACCGGTGGTCGGCCGATCTGCGGCGCGCGGTGCTCACGCTCTGGCAGACGGCGCTGCTGCGGCTGTCCCGGCTGCGGCTGCAGGACGAGATCGACGAGGCGCTGCGCTACTACGAGCTGTCGCTGTTCGACGTCGTGCCCGCGCTCAACGCCGAGCTGCGGCAGGCCCTCGTGGCGCGCTGGCCCGACGCGGGGCTGCTGCCGCGACCGATGCTGCTGCCCGGCTCCTGGATCGGCGGGGACCGCGACGGCAACCCGTTCGTCACCGCCGACGCGCTGCGCCGCGCGACGAGCAGGCAGGCGGAGACGGCGCTGGGGCACCACCTCGCCGAGCTCGAGGCGCTGTACCGCGAGCTGTCGATGTCCGACCGGCTGATCACGCCGACCCCCGCGCTGTACTCGCTGGCCGAGGCCTCCCGCGACGACTCGCCCTTCCGGGCGGACGAGCCCTACCGCCGGGCGCTGCTCGGCATCTCCGCCCGCCTGACGGCGACGGCGCTCGCCGTGCTGGGCCGGCTGCCGGGCGCCGCCCCGCACGCCGAGCTGCCGGCCTACCGGACGCCCGACGAGCTGCGCGGTGACCTGGACGTGCTCGACGCCTCGCTGCGCAGCCACGGGGCCGGGATGCTGGCCGACGACCGGCTGCTGCGGCTGCGCGAGGCGGTCGAGGTCTTCGGCTTCCACCTGTGCGGGCTGGACCTGCGGCAGAACTCCGCCGTCCACGAGACCGTCGTCGCGGAGCTGCTGGCGTGGGCCGGGGTGTGCGACGACTACGGCGCGCTCGACGAGGCCGCGCGGATCGAGCTGCTCTCCGGCGAGCTCGCCCTCCGCCGTCCGCTGGTGCGGCCGGATGCGGAGCTGTCGGAGGAGACCCGCGGGGAGCTCGACGTGTTCGCCGCCGCGGCCGAGCAGGTGCGGCTGCTCGGCGGGCGGGCGATCCCGAACTACGTGATCAGCATGTGCGGGTCGGTGAGCGACGTGCTCGAGGTCGCCGTCCTGCTCAAGGAGGTCGGCCTGCTCGATCCCGGCGCCGAGGACGGGCCCTCCTGCCCGGTCGGGATCTCCCCGCTGTTCGAGACGATCGACGACCTGCAGGCGGCGGGCTCGACGCTGTCGGCGCTGCTCGACCAGCCGCTCTACCGGGCGCTGCTGTCCGGCCGGGGCGGTGTGCAGGAGGTCATGCTCGGCTACTCCGACAGCAACAAGGACGGCGGCTACCTCGCCGCGAACTGGGCGCTGTACCGGGCCGAGCTGGACCTGGTCGAGGTGGCCCGGCGCCAGGGTGTCCGGCTGCGGCTCTTCCACGGCCGGGGTGGGACCGTCGGCCGCGGTGGCGGGCCCAGCTACGACGCGATCCGGGCCCAGCCGCCCGGAGCGGTCGCCGGCTCCCTGCGGATCACCGAGCAGGGCGAGGTGATCGCGGCCAAGTACGCCGATGCCGACCTCGCCCGGCGCAACCTCGAGGCGCTGCTGGCGGCCACCCTGGAGTCGACGCTGCTGGACGTCGAGGGCCTGGGCGAGGACGCGACCGCCGCGTACGCCGTGCTGGACGACCTCGCCGCCCGGGCGCGCGCGGCCTACTCGGCGCTGGTCCACGAGACCCCCGGCTTCGTCGAGTGGTTCCGCGCCGCCACCCCGATCGGCGAACTGGCCGAGCTGAACATCGGGAGCCGGCCGCCGTCGCGGAAGGCCGGGAACTCGATCGCGGACCTGCGGGCGATCCCGTGGGTGTTCAGCTGGTCCCAGACCCGGATCATGCTGCCCGGCTGGTACGGGACCGGGGCGGCGCTCGAGGCCTGGATCCAGGACGGGCCGGGGGACCCCGGTGCCCGGCTGGAGCAGCTGCGGGAGCTGCACCGGCGGTGGCCGTTCTTCCGCACGACGCTGTCGAACATGGGGATGGTCCTGGCCAAGACCGACCTGGGCGTGGCCGCCCGCTACGCCGGGCTGGTGCCCGACGAGGAGCTGCGGGCCCGGGTGTTCGACCGGATCACCGAGGAGCACGAGCGCACCTGCCGGCTGCTGCTGGCGGTCACCGGCGACGCGGACCTGCTGGCCGACAACCCGTCGCTGGCCCGGTCGATCCGCAACCGGTTCCCCTACCTGGAGCCGCTGCACCACCTGCAGGTCGAGATGCTGCGCCGCCGGCGCGGGGGCGACGACGACGCCCTCACCCGGCGCAACATCCAGCTGACGATCAACGGCCTGGCGACCGCGCTGCGCAACAGCGGCTGAGCCGGCCTCAGCGCACGGCGGCCCGGACGGCGGCCAGCAGGGCCTCGCGTTCGTGCATCGTCGTGCGCGCCCGGCCGCGGCTGGCGCCCAGCGCGACCTCGGCGGCGTCGATCGCCCGCCAGTCCTCCAGCAGGACCGGCTCGGCGCCGCGGGCCTGCAGCGTCTCCACCAGGTCGTCCACCGCGCCCCGGACGGCGAGCGTGCCGTCCGCGGCGTCGGCGAGGAGCGCGTCCACCGTCTCCCGGGCGTCGTGCTTGTTGGTGCCCACGACGCCGCTGGGCCCGCGCTTGATCCAGCCGGCGACGTACTCGCCGGCCGACGGCCGACCTTCGCGCTGCACCCGGCCGACGCCGTCGTGCGGCACCGTCCCGCTGCGCTCGTCGACGGGCAGCCCCGGCAGCGGGGTGCCGCGGTAGCCGACGGAGCGGACGACCAGGTCGGCCGGCAGCAGCTCCACCTCGCCGGTGCCGACCGCGCGGCCGTCGCCGTCGACGGCGGTGCGCTCGACCTCGATGCCGGTGACCCGTCCCTCGCCGACCAGCCGCACCGGGCGGCGGAAGAAGCGCAGCCGCAGCGGCGTGCGGCCGGCCTCGAGCACGTGCCCGGCCCAGCCGCGCAGCACCCCGAGGTTGCGGCCGACCACCCGGTCGGCGGCAGCGCGCTCCTCGCTCGCCGGGTCGAGCTCCAGGTCGGCGGGGTCCACGAGCACGGTCGCGGCCGTCATCTCGTCGAGCTCGCGCAGCTCCTGGGTGGTGAAGGCGGCCTGCGCCGGGCCGCGGCGGCCCAGGATCGTCACCTGCTCCACGGGGGCGGCGGCCAGCACGTCCAGGACGTGCTGCGGCATGTCGGTGGGCTCCAGCTCGGAGGGTTCGCGGGCGAGCACGCGGGCCACGTCCAGCGCGACGTTGCCGACGCCGATGACGACGACCGAGCGGGCCAGGGCCAGCGCGGCCTCGACCCGCTCCCGGTCGGCGTCGGGGTGGCCGGTGTACCAGGCGACGACGTCGGTGGCGGCGAGGCTGCCGGGGAGCTCCTCGCCGGGGATGCCCAGCCGCCGGTCCAGGGCCGCGCCGTAGGTGTAGATCACCGCGTCGACGTGCGCGCGCAGCTCCTCCAGCGAGAGGTCGACGCCGATGTCGACGTTGCCGACGAAGCGGACCAGCGGCTGGTCGAGGCTGCGGTGCAGGGTCTCCCGGATGGCGCGCATCTTGGGGTGGTCCGGCGCGATGCCGTGCCGGACCAGGCCGAACGGCGTGGGCAGCCGGTCGATGAGGTCGATGGAGACCGGGACGTCGTCCTGCCGGGTCAGCGCGTCGGCGGCGAAGATGCCCGCCGGCCCCGCGCCGATGATCGCCACTCGGAGAGGACGGCGCGCGGACGGGGGAGCGGCGGAACCGTCGGCGACCATGACTGGCATCCTGACCCGGCCGGGGGCACTCCACCAGAGCGCACGCCCGGTTTCCCGATCACCGTCGCTCAGGAGGCCCTCCATGTCCATCGTCGTCGTCGCCACCCTCACCCCCAAGCCCGATGCGGTCGACGCCGTCCGGGAGGCGCTGCTGGCCGCCGTCCCGAAGGTGCACGCCGAGCCCGGCTGCGAGCTCTACGCGCTGCACGAGGCCGACGGCGTGTTCGTCTTCGTGGAGCGCTGGGCGGACGCCGACGCGATGAAGGCGCACGGCAAGGCCGAGCCGCTCACCACCCTCGGCGCCGCCCTGGCCGGCAAGCTCGCCGCCGCGCCCGACGTCCGCCGGCTCACCCCCGTGCCCGCCGGCGACGCCGGCAAGGGCGCCGTCTGACCCGACCGGGCGCGCCCGGCGACCTCAGCGGCAGGAGTGGTTCCGGTCCAGGTCGTCGGGCACGTACTGGGTCAGCGTGACCTCGCTGCGCGGGACCAGCGGGGGCAGCTCGCAGGCCGCGACGGCCTGGGCTGCGGTGACCGATCCGGCCAGCCAGCTCGGCAGCCCGGCGAGCGGGCTGTCCCCGGGCACGGTGCCGACGATCTGCTCCCACTGCTGGTTCGTGGAGTACAGGCCCACCTCGGCGCCCCGGAAGTCCAGGTAACCGGCCATGCCCTCGAGGGCGGCGCGGTTGCGCTCCCGGGCCTCGTCGGAGCCGGACTGCCAGGTGTTCATCGTCTCGACGTCGAGCCACCAGCGGTAGCTCGACGCCAGGCTGTCGACGCCGGCCTCGCGGGCGGCCGGCTGGAACACGTCGGTGACGCTGTCCCGGGCCCGCTCCCAGCCGTACCGCCACGAGCACGCCGTCGAGTTCTCGCCGTCGCACTCGCCGTACGGGGTGTCGCCGGCCGTGGGCCAGGTGCTGACCAGCCCTCGCACCTGCCCGGGGTTGGCCGTGTTCAGGTACACCTGGGCGACCGGCTGCTCGGGCACGGACCCGTTGGACTCCCACGCCCACTCGAGCTGCTCGGCCAGGCACGGGTTCGCCTCGGTGGCCACCCCGCCGTTGACCCCGACGATGGCGAAGGCGCGCGCATCGGGAAGGGTCGCGTCGCACTGCGGGTGCGAGATGTCCACGCCGACCGGGCTCTGCGGGACGTCGAACTCCGTGGGCGCCGCGGCGGCGGGGCACGGGCCGGCGAGCGCCATCGCGACAGCGGCCAGCCCGACGGAGGCTGCCGAGCGCAGCCCGCCGCGATACGTGCCCCCGTCGGCCATCCCGGTGACGGTACCCGTGACCCGGGGGCCGGGGGGAGTGCTGCCGCCGCGGTCAGACGGCCTGGCAGGTGGGGCACCAGTACAGGTTGCGGCCGACCATGACCTCGGTGCGCACCTCGGTGCCGCAGATCCGGCAGGGGAGCCCGGTGCGGCGGTAGACGTAGTGGGCGTCCTCGCGCCGGACGGCGCCGCTGCGGCGGGTCCGGTCCTCGGGGCGGGTGGTCACGATGCGGCCCATCCGGACGCCGGATCGCATCAGCCTGACCAGGTCGGCCCACATCTGCGCCCACAGCGCCTCGTCGACCGCCCGGCCGGGGCGGAACGGGGAGACCCGGTGCCGGAACAGCAGCTCGGCCCGGTAGACGTTGCCGACGCCGGCGAGCACGGACTGGTCCATGAGCAGGGCGCCGACCGCGGTGCGGCTGGCGGCGATCCGGCGGAGCGCCCGGCCGCCGTCGGTGCGCGGCCGCAGCGGGTCGGGGCCGAGCCGGTCCAGGATCGTCGCCACCTCGGGGGCGGGCAGCACCTCGCAGGCGGTGGGGCCGCGCAGGTCGGTCCAGACGCCGGTGCCGTCGGGCCCCTCGGCCTCCCAGCGCATCCGCAGCGCGCCCTTGGCGGGCGGCGGGCTGCCCGCGCCGGTCAGGTAGGCGCCGTAGAGGCCCAGGTGCACGTGCAGGGAGTCGCCGCCGAATCGGGCGAACAGGTGCTTGCCGTACGAGTAGACCTCGTCGAGGACGCGGCCGTCGAGCAGCGCCGCGCCCGCCTCGAAGCGCCCCTGCGGGCTGGTGACGTGGACCGGCCGGCCGGCGAACAGCGTGGACTGCTCCCGCGCCAGGCGGTACAGGGTGTGGCCCTCGGGCATCCGCGCAGCGTAGGTGGCGCGTCCGTGTCCGTGCCCAGGGCCCGGCTCAGCGGTCGACGGTCTCCAGGCCGAAGTGCGGCCGGTCGTCGACGGCGACGAGGTCGAGGAACTCGGGGTGCTGGAGGATGTGGCGCCGCACGAAGGAGCAGTAGGGCAGCACGGTGAGGCCGCGCTCCCGGGCAGCGGTGAGGACGGCGGCGACGAGCGTCGTCCCGACGCCCTGGCCGCCCACGGACGGGTCGACCTCGGTGTGCGGCAACGTCATCTGGCCGTTGTCCACGTGGTAGCTGGCCAGCCCGACGACCCGCTCGCCCTGCCGGATCTCGAAGCGTCCCCGCTCGGGGACGTCGACCACCGAGGTCTCCATCGCATTCCCTCTCGTCATCTCCGGCGCCGTTGCCGGAGCTCGACGTGCCCCAGAACGGTAACGCCTGGGAACTGGTTCGTCTCTCTTCGATGTGACGAGTCGGGTCGGGCGGGGGTTCCCGGAGCGCCACCGATAGCCTCTGCGCCGTCGGTCCCGCGCGCGCCGCGCGCGGTGGCCCCCGTAGCTCAGGGGATAGAGCATCGGTTTCCTAAACCGTGTGTCGCAGGTTCGAATCCTGCCGGGGGCACCAGCAGGTGCTGGCCGTTTGGTCGAGCGACAGGCCGACCGGTCACCTCGTCCAGCGGTGCAGGGACTTGCGGCCGGCGGCGTTCCACGCGTCGGCGAAGTGATCCTGGAACCGGTCGGCCCGGGCCTCCTCGAGCGCGTGCAGGCGGCCGTAGAGGAACGCCGCCTCGACCGAGCTCGCGGACAGCGCCAGCGTGCGCAGCCGCGCCCGGATCAGCACGGAGTCCTGGTGTTCACCGAGCGCCTCCTGGACCGCCTCCATCGCCTCGGCGAACCTCGCGGCGTCGTCGCCGAAGACCCGTGACACCGACTCCCCGGCGTAGCGGGCGGCCTTGGCCGCCTTGCGCGCGTCGTGCAGGAGCTCCTCGCGCTCCTCGCCGGCCGGGTGTGCCTCGGCCTCCTCCACCAGCCGCCGGACGACGGTGTAGCTGCGGTGCACGAGCCGCGGCAGCACCCGGCCGGCGCGGTCGGCGGCGCGCGCGGTGAACGGCGGGCCGGCCACGAGGGCGTCCAGGCTGCTGACGAGCCGGTGGTACCGCTCGCCGTCCAGCTCGGCCAGGACGTGGTCGTGCGCCTCGCGGTAGGACCGGTCGAGCTCCCCGACCACGTGCGCGGCGGCGTCGCCGTCGTCGGCGCCCACCGTGGCGGCCACACGGTCGCGCATGACCTCCGCGTCGCGGGCCGCGCCCAGCTCGGCCGCCAGCCACTTGAGCTCGCTGCGCAGCGAGCGGGCCACCTCGGCGTCGAACAGCGGCTTGAACGTCGTGAGCGCGCTGCGCAGCCGGCGCGTGGCCACGCGCATCTTGTGGATGCTGTCCGGCGCGTCGAGCCGGACCGGGAGGTCGTGCGCACGGATCTGCTGCACCTGCTCGCGGATGTGGGCGAGGACCACGGCGCCGGCCTCGGCCTTCGCCGTCGGCCCACGCTTCTTCTTCGACTTCCGGTCGGGCCCGGGGGTGGCCCGGGCCCCGTCGAGCACGTGGGCGAGCTTCGATGCGTCGGCGGCCTCGGAGAGCCCGCGCTCCTGCAGCTGCGCGTCGACGGCGTCCAGCAGCTCGGCGGCGCCGCCGACGAGCTCGACCTCGATCTCCCGCCAGGACATCGGTGCGCCGGCGGCGTCGGCCGTCCCGGCGGTCACGAGCCGCCGGGCCGTGACCCGGTCGTCGGCCACCTCGGCCAGCACCTGTCCCGTGGCGTCGACGAGCCGGCGCACGGTCCGGTCGGTGGAGATCTCCGCCACCGGCCGCAGCGGCGCTCCCCCGCTGTGGACCCGGACCATCCGGCGCAACGGCTCCGGCACGGTGCGCGCGGCCCGGCCCAGGGGAAGCCTCACCTCGGCGCGTGCGCCGGCAGCGGCCGGCACCTTGAGATGCCAGCCGGCGTCCTCCCCGCCCTTCCGCCGGCGCAGGGTGAGCCCCGCAGCCGCGAGCCGCAGGTCGACAGTGTCGAAGTAGGTGGCCACCAGCTGCTGCCGCACCGCCTCACCCTCGGCGACCGGGGAGCCCCCTGTCTCGGACGCGCCTCCGTCGGCGTGCAGCAGGAGCTCGGTCAGCGAGGGCAGCTCGAAGGCGTCGTCCGCCGCGTACTTCTTCTCGACTTCCAGATGAACAGCAGGCATACGGCAGATGTACATGACGAAGATGAACACGCCTGCCGGCGAGACCGGCCGGGGACGCGACGCGCCCCCGGCCGACTCCTCAGCGCCCGCCGAGCTGGAAGATCGAGATCGTCCCGTCGTCCTCGTTGCTCGTCAGGAACAGGTGCTTGCGCTGGACCGCGAGCAGCCCCTCGGGTGCCTCACCTGTAGGCAGCACCTGCAGCAGCTCCGGCCGGCTCTCGTCGCGGACGTCGTAGACCAGCACCGAGTCGCCTCGCTCCGAGCCGATGAAGGCGTAGTCGGTCCCTCGCAGGGAGGCGACCTCCGCTCCCTCGAACTCCGCTCCCTTGTCGTCGCTGCGGTCGTCGGGATAGCGGCCGACCGCAGCGAGGGCCTGCTCCGCGCTGCCCCCGGACGTGAAGACGACCTGTCCCTCGGGGGACAAGACGGTCCACCCGCGCCCGCCGCTGGGCTCCTCGGCGAGGTCGCCCTCGTCGGCGGTGACCAGGTTGCCGTCGCGGCTCCACTGGACGGCGTCGGGCTCGCGCGGCGCCACGAGGTCGTCCTCGAAGCGGACGACGCCGTCGTCGGACGTGTCGGCGTCGTCGCGCGTCACGGTGCCGGCGGAGAAGGAGTCCACGACGCGGCGCGAGGCGAGGTCGACCAGCGCGACGGCGTTGTTCTCCTGCAGCGTGACCGCCGCGATCCCCCTGCGGTCGATGTCGACGTACTCCGGCTCGGGGTCCTCCGGGTACAGGGCACCCTCGAGGCCGGTCAGCTCGACCCGGTCGACCGTCCAGCGCGCCGGTGCCCCCGGCAGGTCCACCACGGCCAGGAAGCCCGCCGGAGCCTGGGGCAGACCGCCCTCGGTACCACCGACGTCGATGTCCTCGTCGCGCTGGTTCTCGATGGCCACGGCGGCGACCGACCCGTCCGGGCTGATGGCGATCGAGTCCGGCTGCCCCCCGAGTGCCAGGGTGCGCACCACCGCGCGGGAGCGCAGGTCGATCACGGCCAGCTCGCCGGAGGGCTCGGTGAAGGAGACGCTCGTGTCGACCACGGCCAGCGCGAAGCGCCCATCGCGGGTGACGGCGACCGACGTGGGCTCGCCGCCCACCGGGACGGTGCCGAGGGCGGTGGGGCGCTCCGGGTGGGTCAGGTCGACCAGCCCCACCTCCCCGGTGGCGCTGTCGGTGTAGAGCAGCGTGCGGCCGTTCGGGGTGACCGCGAGGATCTCGGCGACCTCACCGCTCACCGCGAAGGTGGCCACCTCGGTGAAGGTCCGGTTCGGACCGCCGGGTGCTGCTCCCGCGGGGCTCACGGCGGCGGCGAGCAGCAGCGCGGCGGCGGGCAACGTGCAGGCGAGGGATCGGGCAGGGCGAGAGAGCACGGGGAACTCCAGGGTCGCGGGACACGTGCTGGCGAATGTGTCCAGCGCAGCCGACGCGCGGATGACCAACGGGCCAACCGCCGGTGTCCTTCGGGCGGCGAGCGCAGGCGGGCGCAGGGGTCGCGCAGGTACGTCCTCGTCCGACGTGGTGCCTGTCGGAGGTGGCGCGCACGTGCCATGGTGTCCTCCGCTCGGATCCCCGAGCCGGCATCGTGCGGCGCTACCGACGATCGGCGGGCCGCCCGTCTCGGGGACGTCCCCTCGGCGAAAGAGGCATCGTGACCTTCACCCGCGCCAGGTCCATCCGTGCGGCCGGGGCTCTCGTCCTGCTCGCCTCGCTGACGGCGGCGGGCTGCTCGTCCGACGACGCTGGCGCGGAGGAGGCCTCCGGGGCGACGTCCACGGCGCCGGCCCCTGAGTACGACTTCTCGGCGGTCGCGCCGATCGTCGAGGCGTTCGTCGCCGAGAACGGGCTGAACGGCGCCGGCCTGGTGGTCGTCGACGAGGACGAGGGCATCATCGACGAGCAGTACTTCGGCGAGTTCGACGCCGACCGGGTGTCGCTCGTCGCCTCCGCCTCGAAGATGGTCACCGCCGGGGTGCTGGTCCGCCTCGCCGACCAGGGCCTGCTCGACCTCGACGAGCCGATCGCCGGGTACGTCGACTGGGCGGAGGGCGCCAACCCGGAGATCACCGTCGCGCAGCTGCTCTCCGGCAGCTCCGGACTCGTGGGGCTCCTGCCGAACCCGGGCTACGGGCCCTACGTCTGCCAGTTCCTGCCCTCGGTGGAGCTCGAGGAGTGCGCGGCAACCGCCTGGACCACGACCGGCGACGACGCCGACGTCGTGCCGCCGGACACCGAGTTCCGCTACGGCGGCGTGCAGTGGCAGATCGCCGGCGCCGTGGCCGAGACCGTGTCCGGCACGCCCTGGTCGCAGCTGCTCGAGGAGACCTACGTCGAGCCGTGCGGCGTGGAATCCCTCGGCTACAGCAACCACTGGACGGTGCTGGGGGAGGGCGGGTTCACCTATCCGGCGGAGTTCGGCGGCGACACGAGCCTGCTGCCCGAGACCGAGAACCCGCACATGGAGGGCGGCCTGTACATCGACCCGGTCGACTACGCCGAGCTGCTCCTCATGCAGCTGCGCGACGGCCGGTGCGGGGACACCCAGGTGCTGGAACCGGAGTCGGTCGAGCTGATGCACGCCGACCGGGTCGGCGAGACCTACGGCGGCGCGACCATGACGGGCACGGGCTACGGCCTCGGCTGGTGGGTCGACCGCGACGGCAGCAACCGGATCAGCGACGCCGGCGCCTACGGGGCGGTGCCGTGGCTCGACCTCGACGGCGGCTTCGGCGGCTACCTGGTGCTGGAGGCGGACGCCCGGCTGGGTGCGACGCTGGCCGCGCAGCTGTACGAGCCGGTCGAGGCCGCGATCACGGCCGCCCGGTAGCCGGGGGAGGAACCGCCGGCGGACCGCGCCGGTCGACCGGCGGCTCATCGGCCGGGGGAAGGGGCACGCCGTCGTCCACCGGTTCCACGGCGGCGGAGATCATCCCCACTGAATCGCCCGGATCCGGAACGTGCGGCCGCGTCCGCCCGTTACCCCCCGCGAGCGCCCCTCGGCGCCCGCGCCCTCGTCGAAGAGAGACATGAGTACAAGTCACAGTCCCCAGGCCACGACTCCCTGCCCCGATGAGGGGGTGCGTGGCCGGTGACGGATCTCCTCTCCCTCCTGCTCGGCGTGCTCGTGGTGCTCGGCATCACGGTGGTCACGGGGTACTTCGTGGCCCAGGAGTTCGCCTACATGGCGGTCGACCGCTCGACCCTGGCCGCACGGGCCGAGGCGGGCAGCCCCGCCGCGACCCGGGCCCTCTCGGTCACCCGGCGCACCTCGTTCATGCTCTCGGGCGCCCAGCTCGGCATCACCGTCACCGGACTGCTGGTCGGCTACGTCGCCGAACCGCTGATCGGTGAGTCGATCGGCGGGCTGCTCGGCGGCGTCGACGTCCCGTCCGGGGTGAGCGTCGGGATCGGTGCGGTCCTGGCCCTGCTCTTCTCGACGCTGGTGCAGATGCTCTTCGGCGAGCTCTTCCCGAAGAACCTCGCGATCGCCAAGCCCGAGCCGGTCGCGCTCTGGCTGGCGACGTCCACCGTGCTGTACCTGAAGGTGTTCGGCTGGCTGGTCTGGGTCTTCGACCAGGCGTCGAACCTGCTGCTGCGGGCGCTGAAGATCGAGCCGGTCCACGACGTCGAGCACGCCGCCACCGCGCGGGACCTCGAGCACATCCTGGAGGAGTCGCGGGAGAGCGGGAACCTGCCGGCGGAGCTGTCGATGATGCTGGACCGGATCCTCGACTTCCCGAACCAGCACGTCGAGCACGCGATGATCCCCCGCCCGCGGGTGGGGACGGTCGCCACCACCGACACGATCGGGCACCTGCGCGAGCTGATGGCCCAGGGCCACTCGCGCTACCCGGTGCTCGACCCCGAGACCGGTGACGTCGTCTCCGTCGTGCACCTGGCCGACCTGCTGACGACGACGGCGTCGGACGACGCACCGGTGACCGCCATGGCCCGCCCGTGCCTGGTCGTCTCCACGTTCACCTCGTTGCCCGACGCGTTGCGCGAGCTCGCCGACTCGGGGAACCAGATGGCCTGCGTCATCGACGAGTACGGCGGCTTCGCCGGCGTGATCACGCTCGAGGACCTCGCCGAGGAGCTCGTCGGCGAGATCACCGACGAGCACGACGACGACGACCCCGGCTACGTGCCGATCGAGGGCGACGGCGTCTGGGAGATGTCCGGCGACGTGCACGTGGACGAGGTCGAGCGGGCGCTCGCCATCGACCTCCCGCGCGGGGACTACGAGACCGTCGCCGGGCTGGTCATCGCCGCGGCGGGCACCCTGCCCGAGCCGGGCACCCGGCTGACCGTCGAGCTTCCCCCGGACCCGGGCGACCTGGTGCACGACGACGACCCGGAGCCCCGGGTCCTGCACGTCCAGGTGCTCGAGGTGGAACGGCACGTGCCCTCCCGCGTGCGCCTCGAACTGCCCGACCGCACCGCCCCCGCCGCCGCCGAGCCGGCCACCGGCACCGAGGAGACGACCCGATGAGCGACAGCCCCTGGGTCGTCGTGACCGCGACGGTCGTGATCGTCGCGCTCAGCGCCTTCTTCGTGGCCGTGGAGTTCGCCGCGCTCGCGGCCAAACGGCACCGGCTCGAGGAGGCCGCCCCGACCAGCCGCGCCGCCCGCGCCGCACTGCGCAACTCCTCGGAGCTGACCCTGCTGCTGGCCGGATCGCAGCTGGGCATCACCGCCGCCACGCTGGCGCTCGGCGCGATCAGCAAGCCGGCCGTGCACCACTGGCTGACGCCGCTGTTCACCGACTGGGGGCTGCCGGAGGTGGCCGCCGACGTCGCCGCGTTCGTCCTCGCCCTGCTGATCGTGACCTTCATCCACCTCGTCGTCGGCGAGATGGCCCCGAAGTCGTGGGCGATCGCCCACCCCGAGCGCTCGGCCACGCTCCTGGCGGTGCCCATGCGCGCGTTCATGGCCCTCTTCCGGCCGCTGCTGCGCGCCCTGAACGCCGCGGCCAACCGGCTGCTGCGCTGGGTCGGCGTGGACGCGGTCGACGAGCTCGCCGTCGGGCACAGCCCCGGTGCGCTCCGGCACCTGGTGGAGCACTCGGCGAACGTCGGTGCGCTGGACGTCAGCTTCTCCGAGCAGATCGCCGGGGTGCTCGAGCTGGAGCAGCTGACGGTGCGCGAGCTCGTCGACCCGGCGACGGCGCTGACCTGGGTGCCCACCGGTGGCACCGCCGGCGACGTGCGCGCCGCCACCCGGCGCAGCGGCCACCTGCGGATCCTCACCCGCGACGGCGAGCGGATCGCCGGAGTGGTGCACGTCCGCGACACCCTCGCCGCGGCCGACGACGCGCCCGTGGCCGGGTTCGCCCGCCCGGTGTTCAGCCTGGACGCCGGCACCACCGTGCACGCCGCGCTCAAGGCGATGAGGGAGACCCGCCACCACCTCGCCGTCGTCGTCGACGGCGAGGCGGTCGTCGGGGTGGTCACCCTGGCCGACGTGCTGCGCCGGCTGTTCCCGCGGCGCGAGGTGGCCACCGCCTGATCCCGGCGCCGGGGTGCACGGGAGGATGGGCGGCATGAGCCAGGTAGTCGCGACCTCCGAAGGCATCGTCCGTGCACCCGCCGAGCAGGTGATCGCGGCGCTGGGCGACTACGAGACGGTCCGGCCGCGGATCCTGCCCGTGCAGTTCAGCGAGTACCGCGTGGAGAGCGGCGGGCAGGGCGCGGGCACCGCGGTGCACTGGAGGTTCGCCGCGACCTCCAAGCGGGTCCGCGACCAGCTGCTCGACGTCACCGAGCCGGCTCCCGGGACCCTGGTGGAGACCGACCGGAACTCCTCGATGGTCACCACCTGGACCGTGCTCGCCGCGGACACCGGCACGACGACCGTGCGGGTGCGCACCACCTGGAACGGGGCCGGCGGCATCGGCGGGTTCTTCGAGCGGACCTTCGCGCCGAAGGGGCTGGCGCGCGTGTACGCGGACCTGCTCACCCGGTTGGACGCGGAGCTCGCCGTCGGCTGATCCGGGCGCGGAGGGCGATCGGCGGGGACCATGGGCCGGTGACCCTCGCGCCACCCGCCGTCGCCGCCTCGCTCGACGCCCCTTCCCTGGACGCCCTGGCCGACCTCGTGGGGGACGGCGACGCCGTCGTCCTCTCCGGTGCGGGGCTGTCCACCGACTCGGGGATCCCGGACTACCGCGGCGCCACCGGCAGCCTGCGCCGGCACACCCCGATGACGTACCAGACCTTCACCCGCGATCCCCGCGGCCGGCACCGGTACTGGGCGCGCAGCTTCGTCGGGTGGCGACAGATGCGCGCGGCCCGGCCCAACGACGGGCACCGGGCCGTGGGGCGGCTGCAGGGCGCCGGGCTGCTCGGCGGGCTGATCACGCAGAACGTCGACGGCCTGCACCAGGCCGGCGGCGCGACCGGCGTCGTCGAGCTGCACGGCGGTCTGGACCGCACGGTCTGCCTCGGCTGCGGGGACGTCGCCGACCGCGGTGCGCTGGACGAGCGGCTGCGGGCGGCCAACCCGGACTTCGGGCCGCGGGCCGACGAGATCAACCCCGACGGCGACGCCGAGCTGCCCGACGAGGTGCTCGACGGCTTCGTCATGGTCGAGTGCCTGGCCTGCGGCGCCGACCTGCTCAAGCCCGACGTCGTCTTCTTCGGCGAGACCGTGCCCCGCGACCGCGTCGACGGCTGCTTCGCCCTGGTGGAGGGCGCCGGAAGCCTGCTCGTGCTCGGCTCGTCCCTGACGGTGATGAGCGGCTACCGGTTCGTGCTGCACGCTGCGAAGCTCGGGATCCCGGTGGCCATCGTGAACGTCGGCCCCACCCGCGGCGACGCCAAGGCCGACGTCCGGGTGGACGCGCCGCTCGGCGAGGTGCTCCCGGCGCTGGCCGCGCGCCTGGCCGGATGACCCGCGAGGTCGAGCGGACCGACGACGGCCGCTACGTCGTCGTCGACGGGCGGCGCTGGCGGACAGCGGACCCCGCCCTGCCGGACGACGTCCGCGAGCAGTTGCTGCACCACCTCGGGGTGGGGCGCTCCGGCGTGCGGACGGCGAAGAAGGCGGGGGACGACGCCGCCGTGGCCGCCGCCCGGGCGCGGGTCCAGCTGGCCAAGACCGGCCTGGGGGAGCGGGGCACCGCGTGGTGGGAGCAGTCCGACGCGGAGCGGAGGGTGCGCTGGGAGACGGCGCTGCGCGACCTCGACGGTTGATCCCGCGGTCGCGGGGGCAGCATCGGGAGCGATGCAGACCTTCCTGCCGGTCGCCGACTTCACCGAGTCCGCCCGTCTCCTGGACAACCCCCGGCTGGGCAAGCAGCGGGTGGAGTGCCTGCAGGTGCTGCGTGCGCTCGAGCTGCCCGACTACGGCTGGGCCAACCACCCGGTGGTCGCCATGTGGCGGGGCCACACCGCGGGGCTGGTCGTCTACTCCCTGGCGATGGTCCGCGTCTGGCGGGAGCGCGGTTTCGCCGACACCACCGAGACCCTCATCGCGGAGTTCGCCCCCGACGCCGCGTCGATGACGCAGGAGGAGGCGGCAGCGGCGGGCCTCCTCCCCAGCTGGGTGGGCGACGAGGAGCTGCACCGCTCGCACCGGTCCAACCTGGTGGCCAAGGATCCGGAGTTCTACCGACCCCGGTTCCCGGGCGACCCCGACGACCTGCCCTACACGTGGCCCGGCTCCGACGACGTGCCCCTGGCACCGGCGCCCGAGGGCGTCGGTGTGTGGGTCGTCCGGCCGCGCAATCACAACGAGCTCGGTGCGTGCCTGGCGGCGGGCGTGGTCGGGCTGGGCACGCAGTCGGGCATCGACGTCGACGCGACCGGGCTGACGGCGGCCGAGCTCCGCACCCTGTCCAAGGAGCTGTCCGGACGCCGGCCGGCCAAGGACCTGCGTCAGCTGTCGGCGTTCCTCGACGAGATGGCACCCGGCGACCGCGTCGCGCTGCCCATCGAGCACGGCGCCGGCCTGCTGCTGGGCGAGGTCGTGGGGGACTACCTCTTCCAGGGGCGCGAACTGCTGCCGCACCGGCGACCGGCCCGCTGGGACCGGGTGGTGCCGCGGTCGGCCGCCCTCCCGCCGGCCACGCTGCAGGACCCCCGGGCGCTGTTCCGCGTCGTCCTCGACCCGGCGGCCGTGGCCTAGCTCCCGGGCAGCGGGATGTTCTGCAGCCGCACCCGGCCCTGGGCGACGAGCTTGCCGTCCTCGGCGCGGGTGAGCGTCACCTGCCAGAGCTGCTGGGTGCGGCCCTGCTGCACAGGCTCGGCGACGACGTCGATCCGCCCGGCGGTCATCGACCGGATGAAGTCGGTGCTGTTGTTGACGCCGACGGCGAACTGGCCGTGCTCCTGCACCGCGCGGCTCGCCCCGATGCTGGCCGCGGTCTCGACGATCGCGCAGTAGACGCCGCCGTGGACCACGCCCCACGGGGTGTGCTGGTCCGGGCCGAGCTCGGCGGTGCCGGTCACCCGGGTGCCGCTCGCCTCGCCGGTCCGGAACCCCATGGCGGCCACGAACGGCGGAGGGGTCGGCGGCTGGTCGCTGCTCACGCGTCCCACACCAGGCAGAAGGGGTGGCCGACCGGGTCGGCGTAGACGCGGAAGTCGCCGCCCTCGCCGGGCAGCCGCCGGGCGCCCAGGGCGAGCACCTTCGGCTCGGCCTCGGTGATGTCGGCGACGCGGATGTCGAGGTGGAACTGCTGCGGGCGCTCGGGGTCGGGCCAGTCGGGTGGCCGCAGGTCCGGGGCCTGCTGGAAGGCGATGCGGTAGCCGGCGCCGGTGACCACCACCCAGTCGTCCCCGGGGTCGCCCTTCACCTCCATCCCGAGCAGTTCGGCGTAGAAGCGCGCGAGGGCGTGCGCGTCGGGCGCATCGATGACGACGGAGTGCAGCTGGCCGATCATGGGATCCATCCTGGCCTGTCCGACCCCCCGGCGGCAGCCCCGGCCGGTCCTGGCGCAGGATCGGGGGGTGGCTCCGACCCCGCCCGTCCTGGGAACACTCACCTGGCTGCCCGCCGCCGAGCACCCCGAGCTGCTCGGGGCGCCGGTCGCCGCCGCGCTCGCGCAGCTGACCGGCCCGGCCTGGGTCGCCGCCATCGACGACGACCTCGCCGACACCGCCGCCTTCACCGAGGCGTACGGCGTGCCGGCCGCGGCGTCGGCGAACTGCGTCGTGGTGGCCACCCGTCGCGCCGGTCAGACCTCGCTGGCCGCCTGCCTGGTGCTGGCGACGACCCGGGCCGACGTCAACGGGCTGGTCCGCCGGCACCTGGGCGCGCGGAAGGCCTCGTTCGCCCCCCAGGACGTGGCGGTCGCCGAGAGCGGCATGGCCTACGGCGGCATCACGCCGGTGGGGCTGCCGGCGTCGTGGCCGGTGCTGGTCGACGCCGCCGTGGCCGCGGCCGAGCTCGTGGTGATCGGCTCGGGGACCCGCGGCAGCAAGCTCGCCGTGCCCGGAGCCGTCCTCGCCGCGCTGCCGTCGGCCGAGGTGCTGGACGGGCTCGGTCAGCCGCTGCCGCCGGCCGAGCCGGCCGGCCCCGCCCCCGTCGCCGTGTCGCGGAGGGCGCCCGACGACAGCGACGTGGGCTGGGGGGAGCGGCCGGCCGATTCCTCGGACAGCGACCGGCGCTACCTGGAGGACCGGCCGCCGCACTGGGGCAGCGACTGAGCTCAGAGCTGCCCGGGCAGCACCGTCGTCCCGGGGCCGGACGGGTCCGAACCCGGGCCCTGGCCCTGCTGGGCGCGGAGCAGGTCGCGGATCTCGACGAGCAGCTCGACCTGGGTCGGGACGACCGGGCCGGCCTCCTCGCCGCGCTTGCGGCGCTCCATGAGCGTCTTCATGGGGAGCACGACGGCGAAGTAGACGACCGCCGCGGTCAGGGCGAACGTGATGACCGCGTTGATGAACGCCGCCCAGTCGAAGACCTGGCCGTCGACGGTGAACGTGCCGCCGTCGAGGCCGCCGCCGCCGACCAGCCCGATGAGGGGCTGGAGGAACGAGGCGGTGAACTGGCCGACGACCGCCGTGAAGGCGGCGCCGATCACGACGGCTACGGCGAGGTCGACGACGTTGCCGCGGAGCAGGAAGTCCTTGAAGCCCTTGATCATGGGCGACATCCAAACAGGGTCGCGGGGTGGGCTGGCGAGGGCTCACGGTGGCGGCAGGCTCACGGTGAGCGTCGAACTGGTCGCGGCTGCGGCGAGCCGCGCCGCCGTCGGCGTGTCGACGGCCACGAGCAGCAACCCGGCGGCCGGATCCTCCCCGGAACCGCCCGCGGCGAGCACCCGGACCCCGGAGGCGAGGAGCTCGGCCTCCGCGGCCCCGGGGGCGGTGGCCAGCACGTCGACCCGGTCGCCCGTGCGCACCAGCGCGGCCACGGCGAGGTCTGCGAGGCGGACCGGGGCCGCCACCTGGCCCTCGGGGAGCTGGGCCGTGAGGCCCGGGCCGACCATCCGGGCGTCGGTGAGGGGCTCACCGGGGCGCACCGCGCCGGCGAGCACCCGGCCGATCAGCAGGTCGGGGTCGGCCACCACGCCCGCGGGCGCGGTGGCGGCGGGGTAGTTGCTCAGGGCCAGGTCGTCGGCGCCCAGGGCCCGGCCTGCGTCGAGCGACCGGGCGGCGATCACGACCGGCACCGCCTCCGGGGCGGCCGCGCCGGCCGGTGGCCCGGGCCGCAGGGCCAGCGCCACGGCGGTCACAGCCAGGAGGACGGCGGCGATCCGGCGGGCGAGAACGGCGGGGGAGCGGGGACGGCGCAGGCGCGGCATGCACCGAGCCTGCTGCTGCCCGGGGCTCCGCGGGGGGGCGGCCGCCGAGGTTGTGGACGGCCCGGCCGGCTGTGGACCGGCCGGGTCAGCCGGCGACCGGGATCAGTCGGCGGCCTTGGCCCCGCTGCCCGACGTCGAGGCCGGGGTGCTGGAGGCGGCTGGCGCGGCGGCGGCCGGCTTGCTGTCCGAGGAGGAGCTGCTCGTCGAGGCGGTCTCCGTGGCCGAGGACGCCTTGCGGCTGTCGGTCCGGTAGAAGCCCGAGCCCTTGAAGACGACGCCCACGGAGCCGTAGACCTTGCGCACGGGCGCACCGCACTGCGGGCACTCGGTCACCGCGGGGTCGGTGAACGACTGGACGAGCTCGAACTCGTGCTTTACCTCGGGGTTGGTGCAGGCGTACTGGTAGGTCGGCACGTGCGTGGGCTCCCTGGTCGAGCGGAGGTGGGTGCCGGGCTGGCACTCTCGCCCGGCGACTGCCAATGATGCGCCATGACCGCCCGCCCGTCCACGACTGCGGGCGAGGGTCACGTTCGCCGGTGGACGAGGGGGCCGCGATCCGCCCGGCGTGGCACGGCGGGAGCGCGGGCGGGTCCGCCGGCGCGAGGCGACATCGCGAGGCGAGTTGCCGGCGGCGCACCGCCCGTCTCCCGGGTCCCGCCCGGATGTCTCGCATGGGCATGCCCTCAGTTCGACGGTGGTGCGGTGCCGTCGGGTGGGGTCCCGGCGTCGCCGCTGGGCATGGTCAGGCCGCTCCCACCGCCACCTCCGGGCCCGGACGTAGCGGCCTGCTGGGTCACGCTGCCGGCGTAGTCGTTGCCGGGGTCGCGGTGGATGGTGTGCACGTGCCCCCACCCGGAGGTGCTCACGCCCTCGACGTCGGCGCCGGCGGACCCGTTCTGCGCCTGGAACGACACGTACACGTCCGGCCCGGAGATCGAGAAGGAGATCCCGTCGCCGGTGCTCATGTCGTAGGTGGTCTCACCGGACCAGGCCACGACCGTGTCATCGAGGGTGGCCTCGATCTGGGCGAGGGTGCTCGCGGCGCTCTCCGCGTCGGCCATGCCCGCCCAGTTGGCGACGAGCTCGAGCAGCAGCTGCTTCTGCTCGTCGGTGAGGTCCGCGCCGCTGAGCCCTGCGCCGGTGGCGAAGTCGCACGTGTCACCTGGCGCACAGGAGCTGACGTCGCCGGAGGTCAAGGTCGCCTGCTGCTCGGCGGTGAGGCTGTCGAAGAAGGCGAAGGCGTCGGTGTAGATGCCCTCGAACGGCTGCACCTCGTTGCCGTCCGCGTCGGTGTAGACCGCCGGCTGCACCCCCAGGTGGGTCGGAGCGAACGTGATCTCGTTCGTGGCGCCGTCGAGGGTGGCGTTGATGCCCAGGTGGTGGCCGCCGAACTGCACCTCGAAGGCGTCGGTGTCGGAGGGGTCGCCGAAGAAGGCGATGTAGTACTGACCGAGGCTCTCCTCGGTCGAGCTGGAGTACTGGTGCAGGTACTCGTCCCCGCCCATGATCGCGGTGACGGTCTGGTAGGCCTCGTCGCTGAGCAGCGATTCGAGCACGGCCAGGGCGGCAGTCTGCTGCTCCTCGGTGAGGTCGGTGAGGTTCAGGCCGGCCCGCTCGACGAAGGTGACGGGAAAGTTCGACCAGGACGTGGTCCTGGTCTCGTCGTCGTAGTCGTACAGAACCGCCGCGCGCTGCTCCTCGCTGAGGGTGGCCAGGAAGGCCTCGGTCGCAACGGCGGTCTCGCTGATGGTCTGCGTCGTCGTGGTGGCGTCGCCGGTCGAGGTCGGCGCGGTCTCCGTGGCCGACGTGGCGGTCGACGCACTGCTCTCCGAAGCGGTCGTCGTGACGCTGCCGCATCCGGTCAGGGCGAGGCCGGCGCTCAGCACGAGGGAGGTGGCCAGGGTGAGGGTGCGTCGGCGGGCGGTGGAGGCCGTGGCGGCCAGGGGTCGGAGACTGCTCATGTGGAGGAGAGTGCGCAACCCCGCTCCCCGCGTCCTGGATCGGGGCTGGGAGTCCGCTGTGAGCGCTGCGCCGGTCTCTGCTCGTCGGCGGGGCGGGCAGCACGAGCCCACCCGGCTCCCTCCCGGCGCGCACGATTCGACGGAACGTCGACCGCAGAGCCACCCTCCCAGCCGTGGAGCCGGTACTCGCCGCCGCTTCCTGCTCGGCTCGGAGTCGGCTTGATGCGCCGGCGCAGCGATCCCACACCCACCGACAGACGAGGACGTCCATGACCGGCGAGGCCTCCCCGCCCCAGCAGGCCACGCACGAGGAGCCGGGCGTGCCGTTCGGCGCGGCCGTGCGCACCTGGTTCCTCATCTCGCTGCAGACCTTCGGCGGCCCGGCGGGCCAGATCGCGGTGATGCAGCGCGCCCTCGTCGAGGAGAAGCGGTGGATCGGGCAGCGCCGCTTCCTGCACGCGCTGAACTACTGCACGCTGCTGCCGGGCCCGGAGGCCCAGCAACTCGCCACCTACGTCGGCTGGCTGCTGCACGGCACGCGCGGCGGACTGGTCGCCGGCGGGCTCTTCGTCCTCCCCGGCGTCGTCGCGCTCCTGGCGCTCTCGGCCGTCTACGTGCAGTTCGGCACCACGACCGGCGTCACCGCCGTGTTCACGGGGCTCGCGGCGGCGGTGCTGGCCATCGTCGTGCAGGCCGTGATCCGGGTCGGGAAGAAGGCGCTGGACAGCCGGGCTCTCGTCGCGCTGGCGGTCGCGTCGTTCGTCGCGCTCGCCGTGTTCGGCGTGCCCTTCCCGCTCGTCGTGGGTGTGGCCGGCCTCGCCGGGTGGGCCCTGGGCCGCTGGCGACCGGCGGCGCTGCCGGGCCCGAAGGCCGCCGACGGGCCGGACGCCGGCCCGGCACCGGTCATCTCCGACGACGTCCTGCACCACGAGGCGCCGTCCGCCCGTCGCACCCTGCGGGTGCTCCTCGTCGGGCTGCTGGTCTGGGGAGTCCCCCTGGCGGCGGTCGCGCTGCTGACCGGGGCGGGGAGCGTCCTCACCGAGCAGGGGCTCTTCTTCTCCGGCGCGGCCGTGGTCACCTTCGGTGGCGCCTACGCGGTGCTGGCCTACGTCGCGCAGCAGGCGGTCGAGGTCTACGGCTGGCTGGCGCCGCGCGAGATGGTCCGCGGGCTGGCGCTGGCCGAGACCACGCCCGGGCCGCTGATCATGGTGGTCCAGTTCGTGGCGTTCCTGGGCGCCTACCGCAACCCGGGGGACCTCGACCCGTGGGTGGCGGCGGTGCTGGCCTCGCTGCTGGTCACCTGGGTCACCTTCGTGCCGAGCTTCCTGTTCGTGCTGCTCGGCGCCCCGTACATGGAGCGGCTGCGCGGCAACCGGTCGCTCTCGGCGGCGCTGACCGGCATCACCGCCTCCGTCGTCGGGGTGATCGCCAACCTCGGCGTCTACTTCGCCGTCCACACGCTGTTCGACGGGACCGTGGCCCTGGACGACGGGCCGCTGGCCCTCGAGCTGCCCGACCTCGCCACCCTGCGGCTCGTGCCCCTGGTCATCGCCCTCGTCGCGGCGATGCTGCTGTTCCGCCTGAAGTGGTCGGTGCTGCGCACCCTGGGCGCCTGCGCGCTGCTCGGCCTCGTCGCCGGCCTGGCCGGGTTGCCGCTGGCCTGATGTGCCCGCCGGAGGGGTAGGGAGCCGCCATGGCAGCGAGCAGCGCGGCGGTCGCGGCAGGGGGCCGCTGGGTCGACCCCGAGGACGGCATCCGCTACCCCTCCGGTGAGGTGCACGGCTGGGAGCGCGGGCGCAACGAGACCGTCTGCGGCCTGTCCCTGTACCGGTCGAGGTTGTCCCGGTTCCCGCACGTCAGCTGGGCCGATGTCCAGCCGGAGAGCGGCAGGCACGCGGAGGGCGTCCAGGCGGTGTGCCGCCGGTGCCGGGCGGCCCTGGGTGGCCGCCGGGACGACCGCCCCTGGACCCGGGTGAACCCGCGGCCCTGACCCGCTCCCGGGCGTGATCGCGCCTGCGCAGTACGGTCGCGCCGTGGCGCAGCGGTGGCTGGACGAGGACCAGCAGCGGGCCTGGCGGGCCTGGCTGTCGGTCTCCGAGCTGCTGCCCCGCGCGCTGGACGCCCAGCTGCAGCGCGACGCCGGCCTCGGCCACGCCGCCTACGTCGTGCTGGCGATGCTCTCCGAGGCCCCCGGCCGCAGCCGCCGGATGAGCGACCTGGCGCGCCGGTCCAACCAGTCGCAGAGCCGGCTCTCGCACACCGTCGCCCGGCTCGAGGAGCGCGGCTGGGTGCGCCGCGAGCGGGCGAGCGACGACGGCCGCGGCAACCTCGCCGTCCTGACCGACGCGGGCTGGGACGTCGTCCGGACGCTGGCGCCCGGTCACGTCGACGCCGTCCGCAGCGCGCTGTTCGAGCCGTTGACCGGAGAGCAGACCCGCGTGCTCGGTGACGCGCTGCAGGCGGTGCTCGATCGCCTGGACCCCGCCCACACCCTGCGCCTTCGCGAGGGCGACGAGCTGGCCTGAGCCCTCCGGTCAGCGGCCGAGGTGGCGGTACCGGTGCAGCCGGGTGCGGAAGCGCTCGGTGTCGTCGCGGCCGAGCAGGCCGGCCAGCTCCTCGCCGAGCACCCGGCCCAGGCGCAGGCAGAAGTCGGTCGGTTCGTCGGCGGCGTCCGGCCGCTCCGGGACGACGCGGTGGACGATCCCCGCCCGCCACAGGTCGGTGGCCCGCACGCCCTGCGCCGCGGCCATTTCTCCGGCGTGGTCGGTGTCGCGGTGCACGATCGCCGAGGCGCCCTCCGGGGGGAGCGGCCCGAGCCAGCCGTTGGCCGCGGCGAGAACCCGGTCGGCCGGCACCAGCGCCAGTGCTCCGCCGCCGGTGCCCTGGCCGAGCAGGACCGCCAGCGTCGGCGCCTGCAGCATCACCAGGTCCTGCAGGCAGCGGGCGATCTCCCCGGCGAGCCCGCCCTCCTCGGCCTCGCGGGACAGTGCCGCGCCCGGGGTGTCGATCAGCGTCACCAGCGGCAGCCGCAGCTCCCGCGCCAGGTGCATGCCGCGCCGCGCCTCCCGCAGCGCGGCCGGGCCCAGCGGCGCCGCCGTCGACTGACCGCGCCGGTCCTGGCCCAGCACGACGCAGGGCGCCCCGCCGAAGCGGGCCAGCGCCAGCAGCAGTCCCGGGTCCTTCTCGCCGGCCCCGGTGCCGGAGAGGCCGACGACGTCGGTGGCCGCGGTGCGCAGGAGCCGCCGCACACCGGGGCGGTCCTCCCGCCGGGAGGCGGTGACCACGTCCCACGCTGTGCGGCCGTCCTCCGGATCGTCGGAGTCGGCGCCGTCCTCCGCAGTGGGCCGGTCGGCGGAGGCGACGTCGACGTGCCAGGTCTGCCGGGCGGCGAGCACCCGCAGCGCCCGGTCGGCCACCTCGGCGATCTCGTCGTGCGGGACGACGGCGTCGATGAGGCCGTGCTCGGCCATGTGCTCGGCGGTCTGCACGCCCTCGGGGAACGGCTCGCCGTACAGCGCCTCGAACACCCGCGGGCCGAGGAACCCGATCGAGGCCCCGGGCTCGGCGATGGTCACGTGCCCGAGCGAGCCCCACGACGCCAGCACTCCGCCGAAGGTGGGGTTGCGCAGGTAGACCAGGTAGGGGAGGCCGGCCTGCTTGTGGCGGGCGATCGCCGCGGTGATGCCGATCATCTGCAGGAAGGCGACGGTGCCCTCCTGCATGCGGGTGCCCCCGGAGACCGGCGCCGCCAGCAGCGGCAGCCCCTCGTCGGTCGCCCGCTCGACCGCGGCGATCAGCCGGTCGGCAGCCGCCACCCCGATCGAGCCGGCCAGGAACCCGAACTCCCCGGCGACCACGGCGACGCGCCGCCCGCGCAGCAGCCCCTCGCCGGTGATGATCGACTCGTCCTGCCGCGTCGTCTCCGCTGCGCGGGCCAGGTCGCGGGCGTACTCCTCGCCGACCTCGCGCGCCGGGACGGGGGAGTCCCAGGACCGCCACGAGCCCGGATCGAGCACCAGGTCGCGCAGCGCGCGGGCGTCCAGCCGCGGGGGCCGGTCGGGGGCGGCTGTCACGGGGACTCCGTTCGACGGGGGAGGTGCGGGGTGCCGATGATCTCCCAGCCCCCCGAGGGGGTCACGACGGCGGTCACCCGGTGGTCGTGCGGCTCGGCGGGCACCTCGTCGAGCAGTTCGTCGTCGAACACCACCGCCACGACGACGGTGTCCGGGCGGGCGTGCGCCAGCGCCCGGTCGTAGTAGCCCCCGCCCCGGCCGAGCCGCACCCCCTCGCGGGACACCGCCAGCGCCGGGACGACGACGACGTCCGCGGTGCCGATCGCCTCCGGCCCCAGCCGCGGGCCGGCCGGCTCGAGCAGGCCGAACCGCCCGGGCACCAGCCGCCCGTCGGCGACCGCCCACGCCAGCGCGCGGCCCTGCGCGGGCACCACCGGCAGCAGGACGCGCGCGCCCGATCCGGCGAGCGCCGCCGGGAGCCGGCCGTGCCCCGGTTCGGTCTCGTCCGGCACGTGCGCGGCGAGCGTGCCGGCCGCGCCGAGGCCCCCGAGCAGTGCCGCGGCGACCGCGTCGGCCGCCTCCGCCCGGGCGGCCGGGGGACGGGCCCGGCGCGCCGCCAGGTGCCGCGCGCGGAGCGCCGCCTTCGCGGCGGCCGGATCCCCGCTCATCGGATCTCCACCGATCGGATCTCCACCGGGAGCCATGCCGGCAGGCTAGCTAGGCTGCCGGGATGTCGACCTCGGGCGCCCGACCTGCACGCAAGGCCGTCATCCCCGTCGCAGGGATGGGCACACGCTTCCTGCCGGCGACCAAGGCCGTGCCCAAGGAACTGCTGCCCGTCGTCGACCGTCCGGCGCTGCAGTACATCGTCGAGGAGGCCGCCCGCGCGGGCCTGCCCGAGGTGCTGATGGTGACCGGTCGGAACAAGGGCGCCATCGAGGACTTCTTCGACAGCACCCCCGAGCTCGAGACGGCGCTGGAGAAGAAGGGCGACCAGTCGCGCCTCGACGCCGTCCGCTCCTCCACCGACATCGCCCAGGTGCACTTCGTCCGGCAGGGCGAGGCCAAGGGCCTGGGCCACGCCGTCCTCCAGGCCGCGGCGTTCGTCGGCGACGAGCCGTTCGCCGTCCTGCTCGGTGACGACCTCATCGACGCCCGCGACCACCTGCTCGAGCAGATGCTCGCCGTGCAGGCCGAGCACGGCGGCTCGGTCATCGCGCTGCTCGACGTCGGCATGGAGAACATCGACAAGTACGGCGCGGTCGCCGTCGAGCCGGGCGGGCAGCCGGCGCTGGACGGCGACGAGGTCGTGACCGTCACCGGCCTGGTCGAGAAGCCGCCGATCGAGGAGGCGCCCAGCAGCCTGGCGATCATCGGCCGCTACGTGCTGAGCCCGCAGGTCTTCGACGTGCTGCGCGAGACCGAGCCCGGCCGCGGCGGGGAGATCCAGCTGACCGACGCGCTGGCCACCCTCGTGGCGCGCGGGGAGCCCGTCCACGGCGTCGTGTTCAGCGGCCGCCGGTACGACACCGGCGACAAGCTGGACTACCTCAAGGCGGTCATCCGGCTGGCCGCCGAGCGCGACGATCTCGGCCCCGCGCTGCGCACCTGGCTGCACGAGTTCGTCAGCGAGCTGCCCGCCGAGGGCGCGTCGCCGGCCTGACCGGGCCCGACAGGGGGCACCATCGGGCGGCGGGGTTCCGCGCCGGCCCCCGATCGGGGCCCGCGGCGCCGCGCGGAGCCGGTGCCGCCGAACGGCGGACGGCACGGCGGAACGGTGGTGGTGGTGGGGATGACCGGCAAGATCGACGGCGCGGACGGAACGGGCGGCGGGTACCCGGGGCACCGGGACACCCAGTTCGTCGACGGTCCGGTACGCCCGCCGGCCGCCGGTGACGTCCCTCCGCTGCCGACGCCGCGGTCGGTCGTCGAGGGCCCGATCCCGCTGCCGCCCGCGGAGTCCGTGCCGCTGTCGGTGATCTGCACCGTGGAGCGGCACCTCGACGAGATCCTCGCCAGCGTGCCGCAGCCCGACCCGATCGAGCTCGCCGTCCTCGACGCCCAGGGCCTGCTCTGCGCCGAGGAGGTCATCAGCCAGCGCGCGCTGCCGGCCTTCGATCAGGCCGCGCTCGACGGCTACGCGGTCCGGGCCGAGGACGTCGCCGGTGCGCGGCTGTCCGCCCCGGTGCCGCTGGCCGTCGTCGGGGAGAGCGTCGCCGGTGCGGGCACCCCGGCCTCCATCGGCCCCGGGCTGGCCTTCCGGGTGTCGGCCGGCGCGATGCTGCCCGTGGGCGCCGACGTCGTCGTCCCCGGTGTGTGGACCGACCAGGGCCGGGTCCGCGTCGAGGTGCTGGCCGGCCCGCCGGCCGGCGGCTACGTGCGCCGGACCGGGGACGACGTCGCGCCCGGCGATCCCGCCGTCCAGGTGGGGACGCCGATCGGTCCCGCGCAGATCAGCCTGCTGGCCGCCGTCGGCCGGGAGCGCGTGCTGGTCCGCCCGCGGCCGCGGATCGCCGTCCTCTGCGCCGGCACCGAGCTGGTTGACGTCGGCACGACGCCGGCCCCGGGTCAGGTCGTCGACGTCAACAGCTACGCCCTCGCCGCGGCCGCCCGCGACGCCGGGGCCGAGGCCTACCGCTCCGGCATCCTGCCGACCGACCGCCGCCGGCTGACCGAGGTGCTCGAGAGCCAGCTGCTGCGCAGCGACCTGGTGCTCATCGCCGGCACCTTCGCCCCCGGTGGGCTGGACATGGTGCAGGAGGTGCTCGCCGAGCTGGGGGAGATGCAGTTCCGTCAGGTGACGATGCACCCCGGCCCCGTGCAGGGCTTCGGCCGGCTGGGCCGGGACCGCGTGCCGGTCATCTGCGTCCCGGGCGAGCCGGTGGCCGCGCTGGTCGCCTTCGAGGTCTTCGTGCGCCCCGCGATCCGCCTGATGCTCGGCAAGCGGCAGCTGTTCCGCCGCACGGTGCAGGCGGTCGCCGGTCAGGCCCTCGTCTCACCGCTGGGCTACCGCCAGTACCTGCACGGCACGGTCATGCGCCACCCCGACGGCGGCTACGTCGTCGAACCGGTGGGTGACGGCACCGACGCGCTGCTGGCGCGGATGGCGCGGGCCAACTGCCTCATCGTGGTGGACGAGGACGTCACCGACGTCGCCGCCGGCGGGCTGGTCACGGTCATGCCCCTGCTGCTCGGCGGCTGAGCTGGACCCCGTCCCGCACCCCGGCTGGCCCGCTCGGCTGGGCTGGGGGCCCGTCGAACTGCACCCGCTGCGCCGCAGGGACGCGGGGGAGTGGAGCCGGCTGCGGTCGGCGAACGAGGACTGGCTGCGGCCCTGGGAACCCACGTCGACCGTGCCCTGGGCGGCGCGGCACAGCCCCCCGGCCTACCGGGCGATGCGCCGGGCGCTGGCGCGGCGGGCACGGGCCGGACTCAGCGTGCCCTTCGCCGTCCGGGTCGACGGCCGGCTGGCCGGCCAGGTCACCGTGGACAACGTCGTGCGCGGCGCGCTGCGCTCGGGGTGGCTCGGCTACTGGATCGACCGCGGGGTGGCCGGGCGCGGCATGGCCTCGCTGGCCGTCGCGCTCGTCTGCGACCACGCGTTCACCGAGATGGGGCTGCACCGGCTGCAGGCCGACATCCGCCCGGAGAACGTGCCCAGTCAGCGGCTCGTCGAGCGTCTCGGCTTCACCCGGGAGGGCGTGCTGCGCCGCTACCTCGACATCGACGGGGAGTGGCGGGACCACCTGGCGTACGCGCTGCTCGCCGACGACCTGCCCGGGACCGCGCTCGCCCGCTGGCGGGAGCACGCGGGCCGGTGACCGGCGCGTTAGCACGCGTCACGGGTGGTCACCGGCTCTCCCGTGTCGACACGCCGACCGCCCGTCACACCAGTCACACGACTCATCCGCGACACGCCGCGCGCCTCCCTCGTTCGGAGGACGGCTCTGCATAACCTCGCCCTCGCGAGTGACTCATGTGACAGGTGGTGTTCGAAATGGGATCAGGCGTGCTGCTGGCAGCTCTGGTCGTCCTCTGGTTCGTCGTGCTGGTGCCCATGGTGGTGACCCGCGGCGATGCACAGGGCGGCCGGACCGAGCATGCCGACTCCGGGCGGACGCTGCAGCGGCGCCGGACGGCGACCCCCGTCGTCCACGCGGAGACGGAGCGGGTGTCCATCGACCGCGAGGCGCTGCTCACCACCGGTGAGCTGAAGGTCGACGTGCACGCGCTGCGCCGTCGCACCCTCGGTGGTCTGGTGGCGCTCGCCCTGGTCGCCCTGGTCGGCGCCGTGGTCTACAGCCCCTGGCTGTGGATCGCGCAGCTGGTCCTCGACCTCGCCGTCGTCGGGTACGTGCTGGTGCTGCGCAAGGTCGCCCGCCGCGAGCGGCTCGCCGCCCGCCGGGCAGCGCGGTCCGCGGCCCGCGAGGCGATGCGCACCACGGCGCGCCCCGCACCGGTCGCCGCCCCGGCGCCGCGCACCGCACCCGAGGTGCACGAGACCGTCGCCGCCGTCGCCCCGGGGGCCGCGCCGAGCCTGCCGCACCCCAGCGTCCCGCTCGCGCCGGTCGCCCAGTTCCGGGGCCGCGTGGTCGCCGCCCGCACGCCGGCTCCGGTCGGCTGGCAGAACAGCGCCGTCGTCGGGCTCGACGACGACGACCTCGGTTTCGCCGACATCGACGAGTACCAGCCGCGCCGCGTCGCGAACGCCTGACGCCTCGCCGGCGCCGCCCCCGGTGGTGGCGCCGGAGGGGCGGGACGGTAAGCTGGCACCTCGTAAGGGGCTGTGGCGCAGTCCGGTAGCGCACCTCGTTCGCATCGAGGGGGTCAGGGGTTCAACTCCCCTCAGCTCCACCCCAGTACGCCATGAACGCCGTCGGGCACGAGCCCGGCGGCGTTCGTGCGTTCAGCCGGGGTTCCGGAAATCGGGAGCACGCTTCTCGACGAACGCCCGCACCCCCTCGCGCCCCTCCGGGTCGGCCGCGGACTCGGCGATGAGCTGCGCCTCGTCGTCCAGCTGCTCCTCGAGCGTGCGGGTGGCCGCCTGCCGCACGAGTGCCCGGGTGCGGACCATCGTGCGGATCGGGCCGGCCGCGACCCGGGCCGCCAGCTGCTCCGCGGTCGCGCGCAGGTCCTCGTCCTCGACGAGGCGGGCCACGAGCCCGGTCAGGTGCGCCTCGGCGGCGGTGAGCGAGCCGTTGCTGAGCAGCAGGTCCAGGGCGCGGGGGGCGCCGAGCGAGCGGCTCAGCGCCCACGACGTCCCACCGTCGGGGGTGAAGCCGATGGCCCCGTAGGCGGGGCGGATCTTCGTCGTCCGGGCGCAGACGACGAGGTCGCAGGCGCCGATGAGCCCGACGCCGGCCCCGGCCACGGCACCCTGGACGCCGGCGACGACCGGCACGGGGCAGTGGAGCAGTGCGCGGATGACCTGGTGCCAGTCGTGGGCGAGCCGGCCGACGAAGGTCCCGGGGTCGCTCGCACCGGCGAAGGAGCCGATGTCGCCGCCCACGCAGAACCGCGGCCCCTCGGCCAGCAGGAGCACCACCCGGGTCTGCTCGGGCCGGGCGGCGAGGGCGGCAGCCAGTTCGGCGGCGAGCGCGGGCGTGACGGAGTTGCCGGTCTCCGGCCGGTCCAGCGTGATCCGCCAGACGTCGCCGTCGGCACGGGTCAGCACGGAGGGGCGGTCGGGCGCGTCGGTCATCGTCGTCCTCTCCCGGGGTGGCCTCCGTCACCGTAGGCGGGCGCGGGCGCCGATGCCTCAGGAGCGGGCGCGCCCGGTCCGGGTCAGAACCAGGACGGGAACCACATCCGCTGCCGCCACTCCTCGTTGCTGAGCGGCTCCCCGGTGAGGACCGGCAGGAAGAACACGAAGGTGACCGCCACGACGGCCACGACCAGGCAGACGGCCGCCAGCCCGACGGTGCGCCGCGGTCCCCGGACGCGCGGCCCGAGCACGTCCTGCAGCAGCAGCGTCACCGCCAGCACGAGGAAGGGCACGACTGGCGCCAGGTAGAAGATGAACATCGTCCGGTCGGTGTTGACCAACCAGGTCAGCCAGCCCGCGACCATCGCCGTCCCGGCGACCCCGGCGGCCGGGTCCCTCCGGGCCGCCCAGCGCCAGACGAGCCAGACCATGGCCGGGACGAAGAGGAACCACAGCGTCGGGGTGCCGACCATCAGGATGTAGCGCACCACCGGCTCGCCGGCGTCGTCGGTCAGCCCCTGCGGGTTCCAGAGCAGGATCGGGCGGCCGTTGACCACCCACGACCACGGGCCCGACTCCCACGGGTGCGGCGTCGACAGGCCGCCGTGGAACTCCAGCCACTCGGCGTGCTGGTGCCACAGCGAGCGCAGCGCGTCCGGGACGAACGGGAACGCGGTGTCGGGGTTCTGCTGTGCCCAGGCCTTGCCCTGCGAGGTCTCGCCGAGGAACCACCCCGTGAAGCTGGCCAGGTAGGTCAGCACCGGCACGGCGGCCAGCGCCCACAGCGCCCCGGGCAGGCCGTACCGGGCGGCGGACCGCGTGGGCCGCGCAGCGCCGGCGTCCCGCCAGGACGCGCGGTCCCAGAACAGCGACGCGATGGCGAAGAACGCCAGGAAGTAGACGCCGCTCCACTTCACCGCGCAGGCGCAGCCGAAGAGCAGGCCGGCCGCGATCCGCCAGCCGCGGGGGCCCAGCCGGAAGCCGTCGGCGGCCCGGTCACCCGCGTCGCGGATGCGGGTCCGCACCCGGTCGCGGTCCACGACCAGGCAGGCCACCGCCGCGACCACGAGGACCTGCAGATAGATGTCGAGCAGGCCGGTGCGCGACAGGACGAAGGAGAAGCCGTCCAGCGCCAGCAGCAGTCCGGCGAGCAGGCCCAGCAGCGTCGAGCCGGTCAGCCGCCGCGCCAGCCGGACGAGGACGACGACGGCAATCGTGCCCGCGACCGCGCCGGGGAACCGCCAGCCGAACGAGTCGTTGCCGAAGAGCGCCTCCCCCGACGCGATCAGCCACTTCCCGAGCGGCGGATGGACGATGAAGGTGTAGCCGCGGTTGTACTCGTGGCCCCAGCGCAGCAGCTCCGCGGCCTCCGGCGGGTAGTAGGCCTCGTCGAAGATCAGCTGGCCGGGGTACCCGATGCCCACGAGCCGGCTGGTCAGCGTGAGCACCCCGAGCACGGCGGTGAGCAGCCAGGACAGCCGCGTGTCGCGGGGCAGGGGAGGGGTGCGGTCGCGTCGCGGACGGGGCGCCGGCGTGCGGCCGGCGGGGTCCGGCGGTGACACGGCCGGCTCCTGCTCCGCCCGCTCGGGTGCCGACACCGCCATGCGGCTCAGGGTAGGTGGACCGGCCCGTGCACCCGCCGTGACAGGCTGCGGAGGTGACTGGACGGCTGGTGCTGGGTGGAGCGCCCCTGGGGCAGCCCGGTGACGTCGGCCCGCGGCTGCGCGGGGTGATGGAGACCGCTGACGTCCTCGCCGTCGAGGACACCCGCCGTCTCCACCGGCTCGCCTCCGACCTCGGGGTCACCTTCACCGGGCGGGTGGTCACGTTCCACGAGTCGGTGGAGCAGCAGCGGCTGCCCGGCCTGATGAGCGCCCTGGCCGACGGTGCGACCGTGCTGCTCCTCACCGACGCCGGCATGCCCTCGGTGTCCGACCCCGGCTACACGCTGGTACGCGCCGCCATCGACGCCGGGATCGTCGTCACCTCGGTGCCGGGTCCCTCCGCGGTGACGACGGCGCTGGCCGTCTCCGGGCTGCCGGTCGACCGGTTCTGCTTCGAGGGGTTCCTGCCGCGCAAGGCGGGGGAGCGGCGGTCGCGGTTCGCGGCGCTGGCCGACGAGCAGCGCACGATGGTGTTCTTCGAGTCGCCGCACCGCCTCGCCGACGCCCTCACCGACGCCGCCGCCGTCCTCGGGGAGGACCGCTCCGCCGCCGTGTGCCGCGAGCTCACCAAGACCTACGAGGAGATCCGCCGGGGCTCGCTGGCCGAGCTCGCCGCGTGGGCCGCCGAGGGCGTCAAGGGCGAGATCACGCTGGTGGTGGGCGGCGCTCCCGAGCGGACGGAGCAGCTCACGCCGGCCGAGCTGGCCGCGGAGGTGGCCGCCGAGGAGGCGTCGGGCGCGACCCGCAAGGACGCGATCCGCGCGGTCGTGGAGCGCACCGGCATGCCGCGGCGGGTCGTCTACGACGCCGTCGTCGCCGCCAAGGCCCCCTGACCCCGGAGGCCCGGCCCGACCCTTCTCCGGAGCCGCAGGACAGCAGCAGGTGACGGCCCCGCCCGCGCGTCGCCCGCGTCCTCCGGGACAGCGCCGGATTGCCTTGTGCTTCCCGGTGCCCTGTGCCACAACAACCTCCTCGACCCCCCGGGCACCACCGGGAATCCCCACGAGGAGGCGTCATGCCGCCACCCCTCGGGCAGCCGGATCGCACACCGGCGTCCCCCACGGCCACGGCTTGGCGATCGGCTGACGGATGACGCTCCCCTTCACCGAGTCGTGGACCGGCGCCAACGGAGCGGCCTGGCCCGCCGCCTGGCAGCGGCAGGCCGAGTCGGCGGGGACGGCCACGATCCAGGCCAACGCCGGGCAGCTCGTCGCCCCGGCCAACTCCGCGGCCGCTGCCCGCCAGCAGACGGTCGCGTCGCTCCCCGCCGGCGACCTCGACGTCCTGGCCACCCTCACCGTCCCGGCCGGGCAGGCTGCCTTCTCGATGGGGGTCGTGTGGCGAGCGGACGGCACGTCGGACCCGGCTGCGCCGCCCGGTTCCCGGATGTTCCCGCTCACCGGCCAGAGCTGCCGCCTCGACACCAACGGCGACGTCCACCTGTACCGGCACTCCAACGGAACTCTCACGCTCGTCACGCCCGCCCCGGTCAACGTCGGTGCCTGGGTCGGGTTCGGTCCCCGCCGGATCCGCATCCAGCAGACCGGCACGAGGACGCGCGTCCGGGTGTGGGGTGCCGCGGCGGCCGAACCGACGACGTGGGCGCTGGACTTCACCGATCCCGGCGCCTCCACCGCCGGCGGCCGGCTGAGCCTCGCCGTCTCCGCCGGGTTCGGCGGCCCGGTGGGTGCCACGCAGACCGTGCTGGTCGACGACCTGACCGTCACCTCGCCGGGAGCCCCACCGCCACCGCCACCGCCTCCGCCGCCGCCGGCGGGCACCCGGCGCAACTGGGCGACGATGAGTGCCACCGATCGGCAGGCGGTCATCGACGGGCTGCAGCGGGCCAAGACCTCGGGCGCCTACGACGAGCTCACGCGACTGCACCAACGGGCGATGCTGGGCGACGGCAACGAGTGGCACCGGAGATCGATCTTCCTGCCCGTCCACCGGTGGTACCTGGCCCGGCTCGAGGCCGCGACGGGCGTGGCCATGCCGTACTGGGACTGGACCGCCCAGCCCTTCCCCCCGGGGCTCGGCGACAACGGGAACCCGGCGCAGAACTGGCGGGTCACCACCGGGCCGTTCGCCAACTGGGTCTCCGTCGTCTACGACACGAGGACGGGCACCTTCCTGCAGCGCCCCGGCATCATCCGGCAGTTCGGCAGCGCCGCGCCGAACCTGCCGACGGCTGCCCAGGTGGCCGGCGCCCTCAACCAGCAGGTCTACGACGCATCTCCGTGGAACCAGAACTCCACCACCGGATTCCGGAACTGGTCGGAGGGGTGGACCGGCAACCCGGGTCCGGCACTCCACAACAGGGTCCACGAGTGGACCGGCGGGGACATGCGGCTCGCGACGTCCCCGAACGACCCGATCTTCTGGTTCCACCACTGCAACGTGGACCGGATCTGGGCGGGGTGGCAGACCCGCCGGGGCGTCACGAACTACGCGGCTCCCACCGGGCAGGGGCCGAACGTCCCGATGCCTTTGGCCGGTGGCGTCACGCCGGCCCAGGTGTTCCCCTTGCCTCCGTACGACCTACTCCCCTGAGAGACCGGCATGACCATCGACAGACGGAAGTTCCTGCTCTCGGCCCTCGGTGCGGCCGCCATCGCGGCAGCCGGCGGGATCGCGCTGGCCGCCGTGCCGGAGCGGGCTCCCGGTCAGGGCGGCACCTACGCCCCCGTCCGCGACCTGCCCGGCGGGGGACCGCCGCCGCAGCCGGCCCGGCCGAACGCCCCGGGCCATGAGCACGGGGCGCCGGGGATGACCGGCGACATGATCGAGCGGCGCCCCGACGGCCGCTGGACGTCGCACCTCCTGCCCTTCGCGCCGCCGTTCCCGGACAAGGCGTCCCTGCAGGCGGAGCTCGCCCGTGCCCGCGCCCAGGGGTTGATCCGCTGAGGCCGCGCCCCCGGGGCTACAACCAGCCGTTGCGCTTGAAGCCGCGGTGGAGGAGGAAGCAGGCGGCGAGGATCACCAGGAGCACGAGCGGGTAGCCGTAGCGGGTGTGCAGTTCGGGCATGTGCTCGAAGTTCATCCCGTAGATGCCGGCGATCGCGGTGGGGACGGCGATGATCCCGGCCCAGGCCGAGATCTTGCGCATGTCCTCGTTGTCGGCCATCGAGGTGCGCGCCAGCGACGCCTGCAGGATCGAGGTGAGCAGCTCGTCGAGCCCGGCGACCTGGTCGCGCACCCGGATCGCGTGGTCGAGCACGTCGCGGAAGTAGGAGCGCATGGCCTCCGGGACGACGTCGATCTGCCGCTCGGTCAGCTTCTGCAGCGGCACCTCCAGCGGCGAGACCGCCCGGCGCAGCGACATCAGCTCACGCTTGAGCTGGTACAGCCGGCCGATGTCGTCGGTGCGCGACGGGCTGAAGACCGACGCCTCGAGCTCGTCGACGTCGTCCTCGACCGCGCCGGCGACGTCGACGAAGGTGTCCACCACCAGGTCGGCCACGGCGTAGAGGACCGCGGCCGGGCCCAGGCACAGCAGGTCGCGCTGCTCCTCCAGCCGGTGCCGCAGGTCGCCGAGCTCGCCGTGGTGCCCGTGCCGGACGGTGATCACGTAGTGCTGCCCCAGGAAGACCATGACCTCCCCGGTGTCGACGACCTCGCTGGTGGCGGTCAGCTCCTCGTGCTCCACGTAGGTAGCCGTCTTCAGCACCATGAACAGCGCCTCGTCGTAGCGCTCGAGCTTGGGTCGCTGGTGGGCGAAGACGGCGTCCTCCACGGCCAGCGGGTGCAGGTCGTAGCGCCGGGCCAGCGCGCCCAGCTCGTCCTCGGTCGGCTCGTACAGCCCCAGCCACACGAAGCCACCCCGCTCCTCGGCGACCCGCAGCGCCTCCTCGGGCTCCACGGGCGCCTGGCGCCGACCGTCCACGTAGACGGCGCAGTCGACGACGACGGGCATCCCGTCGCGGCGGGTCGACATCCTCGGCTCGCGGCCGGCCGGGCGGGGCCGCGGGCTGGGCGGGCCGTCCGGTGCGACGGCGGGCGCGGCGCGGTCGGGCAGCGGCGGGGTCGCGGGCGTGGACGACGTGTCGGCGCTGCTCATCGGGCATCTCCTCGGGGGGCCGGGCGTCAGCAGCGTAGGCATCCCTCCGGGCTCTCGTGGACACGGCCGGGTGGACCCGCTCACCCGTCCGGGTGGACCCGCGCTCCTGCTCCTTCAGGCGGGCCGGCCGCGCGTCGAGCTGACGGGGACACCCACGTTCCGGTCAGGGGAGGCCCGCAGTGGCGATCAACGTCTACGACGTCCGCGACATGTTCGCGCGTCCGCGGCTGGAGTTCCCCGTGCGCCGGGCCGCCGCGCCCGGGTCGGCGCGACGCCGGCCACCGGTGGCCGCCCTGCTCACCGGCCTGCTCGCCGTGGTCGAGGCGATCGGCCTGCTCGCCGTCGCCCTGCACGGCCTGGACGGGCTGCTCAGCTCGCCGTCCCGCCCCGCCGGCCCCGCGCTGGGAGTCGCCCTCCTCGTGCTGGCCGCCTGGATCGTCCTCGCGGCCGGCAGCGGCGCTGCGGTGGTCGACGGCTCCGGCCGCGGGCTGCTGGTCGGGATCGCCGTCGGCGAGCTGGTCCTGCTCGGGCTGGTCGGCGTCGCCGCCGTGCTCGTCCCGGTCGCCCTCCCGCTGCCCGGCCTCCTCCTGCTCGCCACGGCGGTGCCCGTGGGCAAGCTGCTGCTGGCCGGGTCGCCCTCGGTCGCCGCGTGGCTGGCGGCCGGTCCCCGGGCCGTCGAGCGCCGTCCCGACCCGGCGTCGGCGCACCGCGTCCTGGCGACGGCGACCCTCGGCGTCATCGGGCTGGCGCTCGGCGCGGTCGCCCTCCTCGGGCCGGTCGACCAGCAGGTGCGCACCGGCGAGACCGCCGCCACGACCGTCTACCAGCCCTGAGCCCGACTGCCCCGGTAATCGGTGGACGGGCGTCCGTACTGTTGAGCCGTGAGTGATCGCCACATCCTGACCGCGGTCGCCTGGCCCTACGCCAACGGCCCGCGGCACATCGGCCACGTCTCCGGCTTCGGAGTTCCTTCCGACGTCTTCAGCCGCTTCCAGCGGATGAACGGCAACCGGGTGCTGATGGTGAGCGGCACCGACGAGCACGGGACACCCATCACCGTCGCCGCCGACGCCGAGGGCGTCACGCCCCGGCAGATCGCCGACCGCAACAACCGGATCATCGTCGACGACCTGCAGTCCCTCGGGCTCAGCTACGACCTGTTCACGCGGACGACGACGGCGAACCACGCCGCCGTCAGCCAGGAGATCTTCCTGGGCCTGCTGAAGAACGGCTACGTCTTCCCGAAGACGACGCTCGGTGCGATCAGCCCGTCCACCGGCCGCACCCTGCCCGACCGCTACATCGAGGGCACCTGCCCGATCTGCGGGTACGACGGCGCGCGCGGCGACCAGTGCGACAACTGCGGCAACCAGCTCGACCCGACCGACCTGATCAACCCGGTCAGCAAGATCAACGGCGAGACGCCGAAGTTCGTCGAGAGCGAGCACTACTTCCTCGACCTGCCGGCCTTCACCCGCGCGCTCGGTGACTGGCTGGGGACGCGGAAGAACTGGCGTTCCAACGTCCTCAACTTCAGCGTCAACCTGCTCGAGGACCTCAAGCCGCGCAGCTACACCCGCGACATCGACTGGGGCGTCGCGGTGCCGCTCGACGGCTGGCGCGACCGGCCCGACAAGCGCATCTACGTCTGGTTCGACGCCGTCGTCGGCTACCTCTCGGCGTCGATCGAGTGGGCCCGCCGCTCGGGTGACCCCGAGGCCTGGCGCCAGTGGTGGCAGTCGCCGGACGCCGACGCCTACTACTTCATGGGCAAGGACAACATCGTCTTCCACTCCGAGATCTGGCCCGCCCAGCTCCTCGGGTACAACGGCGAGGGCGACAAGGGCGGGACGCCGGGCTCCTACGGCCGGCTGAACCTGCCGACGGAGGTGGTCTCCAGCGAGTTCCTCACCATGGAGGGCCGCAAGTTCTCCTCCTCGCGGAACGTCGTCATCTACGTGCGCGACTTCCTCGCCCGCTACGACGCCGACGCGCTGCGGTACTTCATCGCCGCCGCCGGCCCCGAGAACCAGGACACCGACTTCACCTGGGCGGAGTTCGTGCGCCGCAACAACGACGAGCTGGTCGCGGGCTGGGGCAACCTGGTCAACCGCACGGTGTCGATGGCGGCGAAGAACGTCGGCGCCATCCCCACCCCCGGTGAGCTGACCGACGCCGACCGCGCGCTGCTGGCCTCGACGTCGGCGGCGTTCGGGCCGATCGGTGAGCTGCTGGGCCGCAACCGGCAGAAGGCCGCGGCGGGCGAGGCGATGCGGGTGGTCGGCGAGGCCAACAAGTACCTGTCCGACCAGGCCCCGTGGAAGCTCAAGGAGGACCCGGCCCGCCGGGACACCGTGCTGCACACGGCCCTGCAGGCGATCAGCGACTGCAACGCGCTGCTCACGCCGTTCCTCCCGCACTCGGCGCAGAAGGTGCACGAGCTGCTCGGCGGCGAGGGCGTGTGGTCCCCGGCTCCGCAGATCGTGGAGACGACGGACCTCGACGACGGCTCGCCCTACCCGATCATCACCGGCGACTACGCCGGCGCGGCCGCGACCTGGGGTTCCCGGCCGCTGCCGTCCGGGAGCCCGCTGAGCGCGCCGACGCCGATCTTCAAGAAGCTCGACGACTCGGTGGTCGAGGAGGAGCTGGCCCGTCTCGAAGAGGGTTCTGCGTGAGCCGGTCGGCCGCGTCGCGGGCGAACCGGCGGGGTGAGCCGCCGCCGTCGCCCGAACCGCTGCCGGCGCCCGCGCTGGACAGCCACACCCACCTCGACATCGTCCTGGGGGAGCGGCCGGCCGACGACGAGCACGGCGAGTGGGCCTCCGACGACGCCGTCGACGCCGAGATCGCCGCCGCCGCGGCGGTGAACGTCACCCGGCTGGTCCAGGTCGGTGTCGACGTCGCCTCGTCGCGGTGGTCGGCGGCGCTGGCGGAGCGCCACCCGGCGGTGCTGGCCGCCGTCGCGCTGCACCCCAACGAGGCGGGTGAGGGGAAGGCGACCGATCAGGCACTGGCCGAGATCGACCGGCTGGCCGCACTGCCGCGGGTGCGGGCCGTGGGGGAGACCGGCCTGGACCGCTTCCGCACCGGCCCCGAGGGCTGGGACGCCCAGGAGGCGTCGTTCCGGGCGCACATCCGGATCGCCAAGCAGCACGGCATCGCGCTGGTCATTCACGACCGGGACGCGCACGAGGAGATCCTCCGCGTGCTGGACGACGAGGGTGCGCCCGAGCACACCGTCTTCCACTGCTTCTCCGGGGACGCCGGCTTCGCCAAGGACTGCGTCGCGCGGGGCTTCGTGCTCTCCTTCGCCGGCACGCTCACCTTCGGCAACGCCGGCTACCTCCGCGAGGCCGCCGCGCTCACCCCGCCGGACCAGCTCCTGGTGGAGACCGACTCGCCCTTCCTGACGCCGATGCCGCACCGGGGCCGCCCCAACGCCTCCCGGCTGGTGCCGCACACCGTGCGCGCCCTGGCCGACGTCACCGGCACCGGGCTGACCGAACTGTGCGACGTCCTGACTGCGAACGCGGAGCGGGTCTTCGGCCCCTGGCAGCCCTAGCGGGACGCGGCTCGTGGCCGTCTCGTCGCCCGAAGGGCGACAATCAGCGGCGTGGGCCGTCTCATCGCTGTCGTGCTGTTCATCGCCCTCCTCGTGCCGGGCGTGCTCCTGGCCCGCGCCTGGGCCCGGGCTGCCGACCGGCGGGCGGTGGCCGGCGGGTCGGTCGAGCTGGCCGAACCGACCGCCGAGGGCTCGGCCGCGCTGACCGCCCAGGCGCTGCACGGCCGGCGCTGGCGCCGGGTCGGCCTGCTGCTCGGCATCGCCGGGATCGTCGTCCTGGTCGTGCTGCAGGGCGAGTCGTCGGTCTTCCTCTGGGTGCCGGCCCTGGCGCTCGGCCTGCTGGCCGGCGTGCTGCTCGCCGAGGTCACCCGTCCCCGGCCGCGCTGGACGGCGGCGCAGCCGCACCGCCGGCCCCGGCAGGCGGAGCTCGTCTCCGGCGGGCTGGTGTGGGCGACCCGCCTGGTGGTCGTCGCGGCGCTCGCCGTCGCGGCCTGGTTGTGGTCGGGCGACGAGATCAGCGCGGTCGTCGGCTGGACCGCGGTCGCCGTCCCCGCGGGGGCCTGGGCGCTGGCCGAGCTGGCGCTGCTGCGGGCGACCGTCCGGCCGCTGCCGGCGGCCGGTGCCGACGTGCCCGTCGACGAGGCGCTGCGAACCTGGACGGCGCACCTGGTCTCGGCCTCGGCGACCGTCCTGGCACTCCTGCCGCTGGGGGCGCTCCTGCTGACCGCCGGGATCGACCGGGGCGACCGGGTGACCGAGCACTTCGACCTGCTGCCGGTGGCCCTGGTGGCCGGCGGGTTCTGCGCGCTCGTGGCGGGGCTGGCGGTGGCCGTCTTCCTGCTGACCTGGCTCCGCCCGGTCCGCGCCGGCGCGCGGGCGCTGGCGGGCTGACCGGGCCGCCTCCGGTGCCCCGAACGGCCCGCGTTCACCCTGTGTCCTTGCTCACCGGGACAGGCGCGGGCCTGGCAGGCTCCGGGCGGCTGACCTCGGCACGGCTGTCACTCAACGTGTCGGCGCGTCCACATAGCGACATGGCGACGTTCTGATTCACTCGTCTCGCACCGTTGCACCACACACCGTGCTCGTTATCGTGTCGTGATCAGCCGGGGTGGAGGACGCCCCGGGCCGCGCGCGTCCGGCCGGAACCCCAGGTTCCAGCCGGGCAGCCGACCCGGACGCGGACTGCAGCGGGCGTGTCGCCCACGGGCGGCGCGCCCTCTCCTCCTGCCCGGTTTCCGAGACCCCTGGATGTGCCGTGCGCCGCTCGCTCCGCTTCAGCCTCTTCGCCCTGGTCCTGCTCGGACTCGTGGGCGGGACGCTGGCTTTCTTCGTCGCCCAGAAGTCCGTCGTCCTCACCGTCGACGGGCAGGCCCAGCGGATCGGCACCTACGCCGACACCGTGGCCGACGTGCTGGACGAGGAAGGCCTGGAGCCGGCCGCTCACGACGTCCTCCTGCCGGCGGCCTCCGAGGCCCTGGCCGACGGCGACACGATCGTGCTCACCCGCGCCCGTCCGCTGAAGCTCAGCGTCGACGGCGTCGAGCAGGAGATCTACGTGACCGCCCTGTCGGTGGACGAGGCGCTCGAGCAGCTCGGCCTCCGCGCCGACGGCCTGGTCCTCTCCGCGAGCCGCAGCGAGCGCCTGCCGCTGGACGGCATGAGCCTGAAGGTCACCACGCCCAAGGACGTCGTCCTGGTCGTGGACGGCCAGGAGCGCGTCGTGACCACGACCGCCGCGACCGCGGGCGACCTGCTGGACGAGCAGGGCATCACCCTGAGCCCGACCGACCGCGCCAGCACCGAGCTCACCCAGCCGCTCACCTCGCAGCTGCGCCTGCAGGTCTTCCGCGTCACCGTCTCCGACGTCACCGAGACCGTCGCCGTGCCCCACGAGCGCGTCGAGACGCCGAACCCCGATGCCTTCGTCGGCGAGAAGAAGGTCACGACCCCGGGCGTCGACGGCCAGCAGACCGTCACCTACCGCGTCACCCTCACCGACGGCGTCGAGACCGCCCGCGAGACGCTGGGCACCGTCGTCGACCGCGCGCCGGTCACCGAGCAGGTCACCGTGGGCACCAAGGCCCGCCCGACCGCGAGCCCGGCTGCCGACGGCCTGAACTGGGCCGCGCTCGCCGCGTGCGAGTCCGGCGGCCGCCCCAACGCCGTCAGCGGCACCGGCAAGTACCACGGCCTCTACCAGTTCGGCGTCGGCACCTGGCAGTCCGTCGGCGGTACCGGCCTCCCGTCCCAGGCCAGCCCGGACGAGCAGACCTACCGGGCACAGCTCCTCTACCAGCGCTCCGGTGCCGGCCAGTGGCCGCACTGCGGCCCGCGCCTCTTCGGCTGATCGGCCTCCCCTGAGCACCGTCCCCGAGCAGTCCGACGGGCTCCTCGGTCCGGCCGCGATCCGCGAGCTGGCCGCAGAGCTCGAGCTGCGCCCGACCAAGCAGCTGGGCCAGAACTTCCTGCACGACGCCAACACGATCCGGCGGATCGTGCGCACCGCCGGGCTGCGCCCCGACGACGTCGTGCTGGAGGTCGGGCCCGGGCTGGGCTCGCTGACCCTGGGGCTGCTCCCGGCCTCGGCCGCCGTCGTCGCCGTCGAGATCGATCCCCGGATGGCCCAGCGGCTGCCGCGGACGGTCGCCGAGCGGCGGCCCGACCTCGCCGACCGGCTGACCGTCGTCGAGGCGGACGCGCTGCGCATCCAGGAGCTCCCCGGGCCGCCGCCCACGGCGCTGGTGGCCAACCTGCCCTACAACATCGCCGTCCCGGTGCTGCTGAACCTGCTCGAGCTGCTGCCCTCCCTGGACCGGGCGCTGATCCTGGTGCAGGCGGAGGTGGCCGAGCGGCTGGCCGCACCCCCGGGGGGTTCGGCCTACGGCGTCCCCTCGGTCAAGGCCGCCTGGTACGGCGACGTGCGCCGCGCCGGCAACGTCGGGCGGCGGGTGTTCTGGCCCGAGCCCAACGTCGACTCCGGGCTGGTCGCCCTGGTCCGTCGGCCGCCCCCGCCCGGGGACCGGCTGGCCACCTTCGCCGCGATCGACGCGGCCTTCGCCACCCGCCGCAAGGGCCTGCGGGCGGCGCTGGCGCGCTGGGCCGGCAGCCCCGCGGCGGCGGAGATCCGGCTGCGCGCGGCCGGCATCGACCCGGCCACCCGGGGCGAGCAGCTGTCGGTGACCGACTTCGCCCGGCTGGCGGCGACCGACGAGGTGCAGCCGTGACGGCGGACGGCGCCCGCACCGCCCGCGCACCGGCGAAGATCAACGCCCACCTGGCCGTGGGGCCGCTGCGCGCCGACGGCTTCCACGAGTTGCGCACCGTCTACCTCGCCGTCTCGCTGTTCGACACCGTCACCGCGCGACCCGGGGACGGGCTGAGCCTCGCGGTGAGCGGCGAGGGCGCCGGTGCGGCCACCGGGGCCGACGCCGTCCCGACCGACCGCCGCAACCTGGTCTGGCGCGCGGCCGAGCTGCTGGCCGAGCACGCCGGCGTCGCCGCCGACGCGCACCTGGAGATCGCCAAGACCATCCCCGCCGCGGCCGGGCTGGCCGGCGGCAGCGCCGACGCCGCCGCCGCCCTGGTGGCGCTCGACGCGCTCTGGGGCACGCGGGCCGACCGGGCAGACCTCCTGGAGCTGGCCGCCCGGCTGGGCAGCGACGTGCCGTTCAGCCTGCTCGGTGGCGTCGCGCTCGGTACCGGGCGCGGCGAGCAGCTGGCCCCCGTCCTGGCCGGCCGCTCGTGGCACTGGGTGCTCGGGATCGCGGGGGCGGGCCTCTCGACGCCCTCGGTCTACGCAGAGCTCGACCGGCTGCGGGCCGAGGGGCGGCTGCCCGACGGCGAGGAGCTGCTCCCGGCCGAGCCGGTGATCGGCGCGCTGCGCAGCGGCCCGGCCGCGGCGCTCGCGACGGCGCTGGCCAACGACCTGCAGGCCCCCGCGGTCGCGCTGCGCCCGGAGCTGCGGCGGGCGCTGCGGGCGACGACGTCGGCGGGTGCCCTCGGGGCGCTGGTCAGCGGCTCGGGCCCGACGGTGGCCGCGCTGGCGGAGGACGAGGCCACCGCGGTCCGCCTGGCGGCCGCTCTGGCCGGCGAGGGCGTCTTCCGCACCGTGCGGGTGGTCACCGGCCCCGTTCCCGGCGCGCGGCTGGTCTGACGGGCGCTCAGCCCGGGGGAGGCCCGTCCAGCAGGTCGGGCGAGGGGTCCATGTGCGACAGGCCGTTGTAGGCCAGGTTCACCAGGTGCGCGGCCACGACCCGCTTGTCCGGCGTCCGGGTGTCCAGCCACCACTGGCCGACCAGCGCGACCATGCCGACCAGTGCCTGGCTGTACAGCTCGGCGAGCCGCGGGTCGTACCCGCGGGCGTCGAAGTGGTCGCCGAGGATGTGCTCGACCTTGCGCGCCACCTCGCCGATCAGCGAGGAGTAGCCGCCCACGCCGCTGGTGACCGGGGCGTCCCGGGTGAGGACGAGGAAGCCGTCGGTGTCGGACTCGATGTACTCGAGCAGGACCAGGGCGGCGCGCTGCAGCAGCTCGCGGGGGTGCCCGGGGTCGGACAGGGCGGCGGTGAACCGGCCGAGCAGCCGCTGCATCTCGCGGTCGACGACGACGGCGTGGATGCCCTCCTTGCCGCCGAAGTGCTCGTAGACGACGGGCTTGCTGACGTGCGCGTGCGCCGCGATCTCCTCGATCGAGGTGGCGCCGTACCCGCGCCGGCCGAACAGCTCGCGGGCGACGTCGACCAGCTGCTCGCGCCGCTGCGCGCCGGTCATGCGCACCCGGGCCGGGGCGCCGTCCGTGCCCGTCCCGCGCCCGGGGGGATCTCCGGGCGCGGGGCCGGGTCCGGTGCTCAGGACGCGGCCGGGGCCTCGACGCGGCGCTTGGCGGCCAGGCGCACCGGGTCGGGCCACTTGACGTGCGAGGCCCAGCCGAGCTTCTCGAACACCCAGATGACGCGGGCGCTGATGTCGATCTGGCCGCGCAGCACGCCGTGGCGGGCGCACGTCGGGTCGGCGTGGTGCAGGTTGTGCCAGGACTCGCCACCGCTGAGGATCGCCAGCGGCCAGAAGTTGGTGGCCCGGTCGCGGGACATGAACGGCCGGTTGCCCACCACGTGGCAGACGGAGTTGATCGACCAGGTGACGTGGTGCAGCAGGGCGGCACGGACCAGGCCGGCCCAGAAGAACGCCGACCAGGCACCGGCCCAGCTGCCGGTGATCAGCCCACCGAGGACGGCGGGCAGCGCCAGGCTGAGGAAGGCCCACACCACGAACGTCCGGCTGACGAACACGAGGCCGCTGTCCTTGAGCAGGTCGGGGGCGTAGCGCTCCTGGTTGGTCTTGCGGCGGTCGAACAGCCAGCCCAGGTGGGCGTGGAACATGCCCTTGAGCAGCGAGCGCAGGTCGGTGCCGTAGCGCCAGGGGGAGTGCGGGTCACCGGCGCGGTCGGCGAAGGCGTGGTGCCGGCGGTGGTCGGCCACCCACTGGTTGACGGGGCCCTGGATCGCCATGGAGCCGGCGACGGCCAGGCCGAGGCGCAGGGGGCGCGTGCCCTTGAACGAGGCGTGGGTGAAGTGCCGGTGGTAGCCGACGGTCACGCCGAGCAGCGAGAGGTAGTAGAAGCCGACGGCGAGGCCGACGTCCAGCCAGGAGATGCCCCACCCCCAGACCGCGGGGACGACGGCGGCCAGGGCCAGGAACGGCACCAGCACGATCACGTACAGCGTGACGATCTCGAGCGTGCTCTTGCGCCGGCCGATGGCGTTGTCCGGCAACCCGGCGTAGGGCTCGGCGAGGGGCGGGGCCGTGGGCCGGGTGAGGGCGGGAGCTGACAAAGGGACTCCTGTGCTGGTGGACTTCGTCCCGGGCGCGGTTTCAACCGGCGTGCTCCGGGCGACGTGCGAGAAACCTACGGCAGCGTAGGCGGATCCGCGAACCGAGCAGGTGGGGTTCCCGACGCTCGGCACGGGCGCCGGCGGTGCCCCCGCGCGGTGCCCGGCCCTTAGGCTCGGCTCCGGGTGCCGGTCCGCACGGGCACCCGCGCGACGCCGTCCGACGGCGCCGCGGGTGGGGGATGGGGTAATCGGCAGCCCGCCGGCCTTTGGAGCCGTGCAGTCTCGGTTCGAGTCCGAGTCCCCCAGCAGTCGTGCCGTCACCGTCGGAGGAGATCCGTGGCCCTGCAGGAATCATCGTCGTCCGAACCCGGGACGCCGGCCGTCGCCGCCGTCGTCGTCCTGGCCGCCGGCCAGGGCACCCGCATGCGCTCGTCGACCCCGAAGGTGCTGCACACCCTCGGGGGCCGCAGCCTGCTGGGGCACGTCCTGGCCGCGGCCGGGCCCCTGTCGGCCGGCACGACCGTCGTCGTCGTCGGCGCGGGACGGGACCAGGTCGAGGCGCACCTGGCCGAGACCGCCCCCGGCGCCCTGGCGGTCGTGCAGGAGCAGCAACTGGGGTCGGGCCACGCGGCCGAGGTCGCGCTGACCGCCGTGCCCGACCTCGAGGGCTCGGTCCTGGTGGTCAACGGGGACTCGCCGCTGCTGACCAGCCGCACGCTCACCGCGCTGGTGGCGGCCCACGACGCCGCCGGCAGCGTGTTCACCGTCCTGACCGCCGAGGTCGACGACCCGACCGGCCTGGGCCGCATCGTCCGGGACGGCAGCGGGGCACCGCAGGCCATCGTGGAGGAGCGCGACGCGACGCCGGAGCAGCGCGCGATCCGCGAGGTCAACGCGGGGGTCTACGTCGCGGACGCCGCCACCCTGCGCCGCGTGCTGGCGGGGGTCGGCACGGCCAACTCGCAGGGCGAGCAGTACCTGACCGACGCGCTCGCGCCGCTGGTGGCCGAGGGCGCGCCGACGGCGGCGGTCCGTGCCGACGACCCCGACGACGTGCTCGGCTGCAACGACCGCCGCGAGCTGGCCGAGCGACGGCGCACGCTCAACGACCGCGTGCTCGACGACCTGATGCGCGCCGGGGTCACCGTGGTCGACCCGATGACCACCTGGGTCGACGTCACCGCGACGGCCGGGCCCGACGCCGTGCTGCACCCGGGCACCCAGCTCCTCGGCACCACGACCGTCGCCCCGGGTGCCGTGGTGGGCCCGGACAGCACGCTGGTCGACTGCGTCGTGGAGACCGGCGCCACCGTCCTGCGGTCGCACTGCCTCGGTGCGGTCATCGGGCCGGAGGCCACCGTCGGACCCTTCAGCTACCTGCGCCCGGGCACGCGGCTGGCCCGCGGCAGCAAGGTGGGCGGGTTCGTGGAGACCAAGAACGTCGAGGTGGGGGAGGGGTCGAAGATCCCGCATCTCTCCTACGTCGGCGACGCGACGATCGGCCGCGGCTCGAACATCGGTGCGGCCACCGTCTTCGTCAACTACGACGGGGTCACCAAGCACCGCACGACCGTCGGGGACCACGCCCGGATCGGCTCGGACACGATGCTCGTGGCGCCGGTCACCATCGGCGACGGCGCCTACACCGCGGCCGGGTCGGTCATCACCAGCGACGTCCCCCCGGGGGCCATGGGCGTGGCGCGGGGGCCCCAGCGAAATGTGGCAGGCTGGGTCCGGCGCCGACGGCCGGGGACCCCCGCCGCGGAGGCCGCCGCCGCCGCCGAGCAGCGGGCGGATGCCCCCGGGGATCTCGGGGCGCACGACGACGACGAGGGACAGCTGACCCGATGAGCGCCATCCGGCAGACCACCAACAAGAGCCTCATGCTCTTCTCCGGCCGGGCGTACCCCGAGCTCACCGACGAGATCGCCGGGCACCTGGGGGTGACCCCGACCCCGACCGCCTCCTACGAGTTCGCCAACGGCGAGCTGTTCGTGCGGTTCGAGGAGTCGGTGCGTGGCTGCGACGCCTTCGTCGTGCAGAGCCACACCGCGCCGATCAACACCTGGCTCATGGAGCAGCTGATCATGGTCGACGCGCTCAAGCGCGCCTCGGCCAAGCGGATCACCGTCGTCGCGCCGTTCTTCCCCTACGCCCGGCAGGACAAGAAGCACCGCGGCCGCGAGCCGATCTCGGCCCGGCTCGTCGCCGACATGTTCAAGACCGCCGGCGCCGACCGGCTGATGACCGTCGACCTGCACACCGCGCAGATCCAGGGCTTCTTCGACGGCCCGGTCGACCACCTCTTCGCCCTCGACCTGCTGATCAACCACGTCAAGGAGCGCTGGGGCGGCCGCGACATCACCGTCGTCTCGCCCGACTCCGGCCGGGTGCGCGTCTCCGAGCGGTGGAGCGACAAGCTCGGCGGCACCCCGCTGGCCTTCATCCACAAGACCCGTGACCCGCTGGTCGCCAACGAGGTCGTCGCCAACCGCGTCGTCGGTGAGGTCGAGGGCCGGGTCTGCATCCTGGTCGACGACATGATCGACACCGGCGGCACGATCGTGAAGGCCGCCGAGACGCTCTTCGACGCCGGTGCCGCCGACGTGATCGTCGCCGCCACGCACGGCGTGCTGTCCGGCCCGGCCGTCGAGCGGCTGTCGAACAGCAAGATCAGCGAGGTCATCGTCACCAACACGCTGCCCATCGAGGACGCGCGCCGCTTCGACAAGCTCACGGTCCTCTCCATCGCCCCGCTGCTCGGCCGGGCGATCAAGGAGGTCTTCGAGGACGGCTCCGTGACGAGCCTCTTCGACGGCGCCAGCTAGACCGCACGGCCGCCTCGGGGGGCGCGTCGCGTATCCTCGAACGAGTTGCCCGGCGAGGGAGCGCTCCTGCGTTCCGTGATCGACGTGCGTGTGCCTCCTGAGGTGTGCTGCGTCGGCGCCGGCCCGCAGACCTGATCCACCTCCAGAGGAGCACATCACCGTGGCTGACTTCCGGCTCGAAGCCGAGACCCGCACCGAGTTCGGCAAGGGCAGCGCTCGCCGCACCCGCCGTGAGGGCCGCGTCCCCGCCGTCCTCTACGGGCACGGCCAGGACGTCGTCCACCTGTCGCTGCCGGCCCGCGAGTTCGCCGCGGCGCTGCGCAACGGCGGCGGCAACGCCCTGCTGACCATCGTCCTGGACGGCCAGGAGCAGCTCGCGCTGACCAAGGCCATCCAGCGCGACCCGCTGACCCGTCAGCACAAGCACGCCGACCTGCTGCTCGTCCGCCGTGGCGAGAAGACCACGGTCGAGGTGCCGATCGTGATCGTCGGCGAGCCGGCCCCCGACTCGATCCCGAACCACCAGCTCAACACCGTCTCGATCGAGGCCGACGCCACGAAGCTGCCCGACAGCATCGAGGTCGACATCACCGGTCGCGCCGCCGGTCAGAACATCGCCGCCGGCGACCTCGTCCTGCCCGCGGGCTCGACGCTGATCACCGACCCCGAGGCGATGGTCATCGGCTTCCTGGGTGCCCCGACCGCCGAGCAGCTCGAGGCCGAGCTGGAAGAGGCCGAGGCCGAGGCCGGCATCGAGCGCGAGGAGTCCGACGCCGACGGCGACGTCGTCCCGGAGCCGCAGGACCAGGGCAGCGGCGAGTCGATGGACTCGGCCGAGAAGTCCGCGGACAACTGAGGCATCCGCTGACCGACAGCACGACCCGCGGGGGCGCCGGCACTGCCGGCGCCCCTGCGGCGTCCGCCCCCAGCGAGGGGCCCTTCCTCGTCGTGGGGCTGGGCAACCCCGGGCCGGGCTATGCCGGCAACCGGCACAACGTCGGCGCGATGGTGCTCGACGAGCTCGCCGAGCGGGCCGGCATCCGGCTCTCGCCCGGCAAGGGCGCACGCTCGCGGGCGGTCTCCGGCGAGGGCCGGCTGGCCGGCCGCCGCGTGGTCCTCGCCCGGCCGCTCAGCTACATGAACGAGTCCGGCGGCCCCGTGCGCAGCCTGCTCGACTACCACAAGCTGCCCGCCACCGACCTCGTCGTCGTCCACGACGAGCTCGACATCGACTTCGCGGTGCTGCGGCTCAAGCGCGGTGGCGGCGAGGGCGGGCACAACGGCCTGCGCTCGATCACCCGATCCACCGGCACCAAGGACTACCTCCGCGTGCGGGTCGGCATCGGCCGCCCTCCGGGCCGCCAGGACCCCGCCGACTACGTGCTCAAGGACTTCTCCTCGACCGAGCGCAAGGAACTCGACCTCCTGCTCGTCGAGGCGGCCGACGCCACCGAGCTGCTGCTCGCCCGTGGCCTGGAGGCCGCCCAGAACGACGTCCACCCCCGCAGCTGAGTCACTCTCCGCTGTCGCCTGCTCACCTAACTCCCGAAAGGGTGAAGCCAGGCTGTCCGTGTTGACCGCGGTGGTCACGGACTGTGAGGGTTGCCCCGGCATCGAGGACTGCACTCGGGGGAGAACGTCCTGTTCGATGGCTTGACAGCCTGATCCCTCGCGTGTCGTCCCGATAACATTGCGTAACGGGGGAGCACACGTGTTGGTGGACAAGCAGGCGTTGAGCAGCGGGCTGGACCTGATCCCGGCGCCGCGGGGTGACGTGGCCTCGCGGCCGGCACCGGCGCTGGGCCGGGTGGCTCCCGCCTCCTGGGTGCGCACCTACGCTCTCGCGCTGGCCGCCTTCGAGGCCGTCGCCGCAGTGGTGATCGGCGCCGGCGTGGTGCTGACCCGCCCCGAGGGCCTGCCGCCGGAGCCGTCGCTCTTCTGGGCCGCCGTCATGCTCGTGCCGGCCTGGCCGCTGCTGCTGTGGGCCTGCGGCGCGCACGCCGAGCGGGTCTTCGGCACTGGCAGCGACGAGTACCGCACCGTCGGCCGCGCCGGTCTCGTCCTGCTGGCCGTCGCCGGTTTCGTCTCCTACGCCGCCGGCCTGGACCTCAGCCGCGCGCTGGTCGTCGTCGGCGTCCCCGCGCTCACCGTCATCACGCTGGTCGGTCGCTACGCCGCGCGCTGCCACCTCCGCCGGCTGCGCGCCCGTGGCCGGTGCAACAAGCGCGTCATCGTCGTCGGACGTGGCGGAGCGGTCATGGAGCTGGCCGACCGGGTGCGCCGGGAGAGCTACGCCGGGCTCGACGTCGTCGGCCTGTGCGTGACCCCCGCCGACCGCTCCCGCGTCGCCGGCCTGGTGGACGTGCCCGTCGAAGGCCTGGACGACGTGGTGTCGATGGCTTCCCGCCTGGGCGCCGACACCATCGCGGTGACCTCGGCCAGCGAGACGGCCGCGCAGTACCTGCGCCAGCTCTCCTGGCGGCTCGAGGGCAGCGGCGTCGAGCTGCTCGTCGCCCCCGGCCTGATCGAGGTCGCCGGCCCCCGCCTGCACATCCGCCCGTTCGAGGGCCTGCCCCTGCTCTCGGTCGAGCAGCCCCGCTTCGAGGGCTGGCGGCGCATGGTCAAGGGCGTCGTCGACCGCTGCGCCGCGGCGCTGGCCCTGGTCGTGCTGTCCCCGGTGCTCCTCGGGATCGCCCTCGCGGTCCGGCTCACCAGCAACGGGCCGGCGCTGTACCGGCAGGAGCGGATCGGCATCAACGGCCGCGCCTTCACGATGCTCAAGTTCCGCAGCATGGTCATCGACGCCGACCAGCGCCTGGACGACATCCGGGCGGACAACATCTCCGACGGCCCGCTGTTCAAGATGCGCAACGACCCCCGGGTCACCCCGGTCGGCCGCTGGCTGCGCCGGCTCTCGCTGGACGAGCTGCCCCAGTTGATCAACGTCCTCGCCGGCACCATGGCGCTCGTCGGTCCGCGCCCGCCGCTGCCGGGCGAGGTCGCCCGGTACGACGCCTCGGTCAGCCGCCGGCTGCTGGTGAAGCCGGGCCTCACCGGCCTGTGGCAGATCTCCGGCCGCAGCGACCTGCCGTGGGAGGAGGCCGTGCGCCTCGACCTCCGCTACGTGGAGAACTGGTCGCTGGCCCTGGACCTCCTGATCCTCTGGAAGACCGCCCGCGCCGTCCTCAGCTCCTCCGGGGCCTACTGACCCACCCCTTCCGGAGGTCACCCCCGGGAGTGACGGCGTCCCTCGGAACGGCTCCCGTCCGGCTACTGCGCGCGATCCTTGATGCGCGGTACGTGATCACGTGCCGAGCGGCTGCTCTGCCGGGCCGCGGGACGAGCGAACGGACGGACCCCACGATGCGCATCGCCATGCTGGGCACACGAGGTGTGCCGGCCCGGTACGGCGGCTTCGAGACCGCTGTCGAGGAGGTCGGCCGCCGGCTGGCCGACCGCGGTCACCGGGTGGTCGTCTACTGCCGCACCGCACGGGGGGAGACCGACCGCCCGACGCACCACCTGGGCATGGAGCTCGTCCACCTCCCGGCCGCGCACAAGCGCGCGCTGGAGACGCTCAGCCACTCGGCGCTGTCCGTCGGCCACCTGCTGGGCCACCGCACCGACGCCGCGTTCGTCTTCAACGCCGCGAACGCGCCCCTGCTCCCGGCGCTCCGCGCGGCCCGCATCCCGGTCGCCACGCACGTCGACGGCCTGGAGTGGAAGCGCGCCAAGTGGGGCCCGGTCGGCCAGCGGTACTACCGCGCGGCCGAGTCCATGGCCGTGCGCTGGTCCGACGCGCTGATCGCCGACGCGGTCGGCATCGCCGACTACTACCGGCACGAGTTCGGCGCGCCGACGACGCTGCTCACCTACGGCGCGCCCCTGATCGAGCCCGGGTCCGACCGGCTGGCCGAGCTGGGCCTGGCTCCGGGGGAGTACCACCTCGCCGTCGCCCGCTTCGAGCCCGAGAACCACGTCGACGTGATCGTCGAGGGCTACGCCCGCAGCAACGCGACCAAGCCGCTGGTGGTCGTCGGCTCGGCGCCCTACTCCGACGACTACACCGCGCGGGTGCACGCCGTCGCCGACGACCGCGTGCGCTTCCTCGGCGGCGTCTGGGACCAGGTGCAGCTCGACCAGCTGTACGCCCACGCCTACACCTACCTGCACGGCCACTCGGTCGGCGGCACGAACCCCTCCCTGCTGCGTGCCATCGGCGCCGGCGCGGCCGTGCTGGCCTACGACGTCGACTTCAACCGCGAGGTGGTGGCCGAGGCCGGTCGCTACTTCGTCAGCCCCGCCGACGTCGCGGGTCTGGTCGACGCCGCCGAGGCCGAGCCCCGGCGGATCCGGTCGGCCGGGCGCCGCGCCCGTCAGCTGGCCGGCAACTACGACTGGGACACCGTCGCGACCGGCTACGAGAAGCTGGCGTTCGACCTGGCCCGCCGCGAGTTCCCGACCCGTCGGCCGAACGGCCGCCGGCTGCCGGTCACCGTGGCCGCGCCTCAGCGGATCCCGGCGCCGCGACCCGCACCGGCCGCGGACGACCGCGACGCGACGGTCATCCCGATCCGGGGGGCGCAGCAGTGAGCGCCGGCACCCTCAAGCCTCCCCGCACGGACGAGAGCCTGCGCGAGACGCTCGGCCGGCTGGCCGGCGCCCAGAAGGGCGCGGTCGGTGCGCCCGCGTACTCGCGCTTCGTCAACCGCAAGCTCGGCCGGCTGCTGGCCGCGCTCGCCTTCCACGCCCGGCTGACCCCGAACGCGGTCACCGGCATCAGCGCCGTCTTCACCGCGACGGCGCTCGTGCTGCTGGCCCTGGTCGAGCCCTCGTGGGGGATCGGCCTCGCGGTCGGCGCGTGCCTGGTCCTGGGCTACGCCTTCGACGCCGCCGACGGCCAGCTGGCCCGGCTGCGCGGCGGCGGGTCCCCGGCCGGGGAGTGGCTGGACCACATGGTCGACGCGGTGAAGTCCTCCGGGCTGCACCTGGCGCTGCTCATCGGGCTCTACCGGTTCGACGTCGTCGACACCGTGTGGCTGCTCGTGCCGCTGGGCTACTGCCTCGTCGACGCCGTGACGTACTTCGCCACGATGCTCAACGAGGCCCTGCGCGCCCAGCACGGCGTCGCGACGCGTGCGGCGCCCACCGCCCAGCGGGCCGGCATCGGCCGCTCGCTGCTCACGCTCCCCACGGACTACGGCCTCCTGGCCTGCCTGTTCCTGCTGTACGGCGCCCCGGGGCTGTTCTTCCCGGCGTACACGGTCCTGTTCCTCGCGGCGGCGGGCTTCCTCGCCCTCGCCTCGATCAAGTGGTTCACCGAGATGACGAGGCTGCCCCGATGACGCTGTTCTCCCGCCTCCCGGCCGGCCTCGGCCGCCGCCGGGTGGTCCTCGCCACGGCCGCCGCCCTCCTCGTCGCGGTCCTCGTGGCCGTCGTGGTGGCCCTCGCGCTCCGGGACGACGACGAGGTCGCCGCATCCGGCGACCCTGCCGACGCGACCGCCGCCGCGTCGACGACCGCGGCGCCGCCGGAGCTGGCACCTGCCCCGGTGACGCCCGAGCCCGCCGGGCCCACCGAGGACGCCACCGAGCTCCCGGCGAGCCTGGCCCCGGTCGGGTTCGACGAGCAGGCGGCCGTGGGGGACGGCGTCGTCGCCGACGTCGTGTCGCTGGAGGGGATCGACGCGACCGGGGTCGGCGCGGGCAACATCGCCGGACCGGCGCTGCGGGTGACCGTGCGGATCACCAACGGCACCACCGGCCCGATCTCCCTGGACGGCGTCGCGGTCGACCTCGCCCACGGCGTCGAGCAGCTGCCGGCCTCGCCCATCGGCGACCCGTCGACGGCTCCGTTCGGCGGCGTCCTGCAGCCGTCGGAGAGCGCCGAGGGCGTCTACGTCTTCACCGTCCCGGCCGACGACCGCGACCTCGTGACCCTCTCGGTCGGGTACCAGGCCGGCGCGCCGTTCATGGTGTTCACCGGCTCCGGAGCCTGACCGTGGCCCGCCGGCACCCGGATGCAGCGGAGCGACGGGTGCTCGTCGTCCACCCCGGTGCGGAGCTGTACGGCGCCGACCGGGTGCTGCTGGAGTCCGCGACCGCGCTCGCCACGGCGTTCGACGTGACCGTCGCGCTGCCCGGCCCCGGACCGCTCGTGCGCGAGCTCGAGGGGCGCGGGCTGCGCGTCGTCCAGGTCCGGATGCCGGTGCTGCGCAACGCGGCGATGCGCCCGCGCGGCGCGCTGCGGCTGCTGGCCGACGCCGTGCTCGGCGCGCTGCCGGCGCTCCGGCTGATCCGGCGGCACGGCCGCGCCGGCGTCTACGTCAACACGCTCACCCTGCCGTCCTGGCCGCTGCTCGCGCGGCTGGCCGGCAGCCCGTCGCTGTGCCACGTGCACGAGGCGGAGGCCTCCCAGCCGCGGCTGCTGCGGATGGGCATGGCGCTCGCACCGGCCCTGTCCGACCGGATCGTCGCCAACAGCCGGTTCACCCTCGACGTCCTGTGCGAGGTGGCCCCGCGGCTTCGGCGCCGCAGCGTCGTCGTCTACAACGCGGTGGACGGCCCCGAGGGGATCGACCCGGCGCGTGCGGAGCTCGAGGGTCCGCTGCGGCTGCTGTACGTCGGCCGGCTCTCCCCGCGGAAGGGCCCGCAGGTGGCCGTCGGCGTGCTGCAGGAGCTCGTGCGGCGGGGCGTCGACGCGCGGCTGGAGCTCGTCGGCTCCGTCTTCGAGGGCTACGAGTGGTTCGAGGCCGAGCTCCGCGACACCGTCGGGACCGGAGGTCTGACCGAGCGGGTCGACTTCCTCGGCTTCCGCGCCGACGTCTGGAACTCCCTCGGGACCGCCGATGTGGTGCTCGTGCCGTCCGTCGCCGAGGAGTCGTTCGGTCTCACCACGGTGGAGGCCGTCCTGGCCGCCCGGCCCCTGGTCGTCAGCGACACCAGCGGGCTGCGCGAGGCCGCGGCCGGCTACACCTCGGTGCAGGCTCTCCCGCCCGGCGAGGTGGCCGAGTGGGCCGACGCCGTCCAGCGGGTGGCCGGGGAGTGGCCCCGGTTCCGCGCTGCCGCGGTGGACGATGCCGGCGAGGCGCGCCGCCGGCACGCCCCCGAGCGCTACCGCGACGAGCTGATCCGCGAGGTGCGGGCGCTCGTCGGCGACTGCCGCTCCGCCGCCGCCGTCCGTTCGTAGCGATCTCCAGGAGGACCACCGTGCTCGGACAACCGCAGGTGGGGTCGGCCCGGACGGTCACCCCGCCGGTGTTCATGTACCACTCGATCAGCCCGTCGACGGAGCCCGATCCGCACCGCCTGCGGGTGGCTCCCGCCCGGCTGGACCGGCACCTGCGGCTGCTCTCGCGGCTCGGGCTGCGCGGGGTGTCGCTGGGCGAGCTGCTCCGCGCGCAGGAGCAGGGCCGGGCCCGCGGCCTGGTCGGGCTGACCTTCGACGACGGGTACACCGACTTCCTCGACCACGCGGTGCCGCTGCTCGAGCGGCACGGGATGACCGGCACCCTCTACGTGGTCGCCGGCCGCCTCGGCGGCGTCAACGAGTGGGACGACGGCCCGCGGCTGCCGATCATGGACGCCGACCAGGTGCGTGCGGTGGCGACGGCCGGGCACGAGGTGGGCAGCCACACGATGACCCACCCCCGGCTCGCCGGAGCGGAGCCGGCCGCCCTCGCCGCGGAGGTGGGGGAGAGCCGGCGCGTGCTCGAGGACGTGCTGCAGGCCGAGGTGCCCGGCTTCTGCTACCCGTACGGCAGCTTCGACGCCGGCGCCGCCGACGCGGTGCGCGCCGCGGGCTACGACCACGCCTGCGTGACCGGCGACTACGACCCGGGCGACCGGTTCACCCTGCCCCGCTCCTACGTGAGCCCCGTCGACACGACGGTGCACGTGATCGCCCGAATGGTGCGGCACCGCTTCCGCGTCCGCCGTCCCCTCCCGGGTGGGGGCTCTCGCTCGTCCGGGTGAGCACTGCACGCTCCGGCGGCCCGCACCGACTCCCTCCCGGGAGCAGGTGCGGGCCGCTCTCGTTCCCGGCTCCGAGGCCTTCTGCGCGCCGGTTCGGCTCCGACACGCCGTTCGTCGTCGCCAAGCGACTTCGACCGATCACAGAACGTGAGATGGGATGGCGGAGCTGAGCGCGCTGTGACGCCCTGACCTGCACAGATGCACCTGATCGGGTGAGGGTCAGAACCTGGCGTGACGGTGATCGTCACGCTTAGTGTTCGCCGGGTCCGGGGGGATCACGGGGATACCTCACGGCCTGAGCAGTGGGGGAAACATGACGGCACGTGCATCGGGGGCGACCCGACGCTGGATCGCAGGGGGAGTTGCCCTCCTCCTGATCGGCGGGAGCTTCGGTCTCCTGGCCCCGTCCGCCGCGGCGGACTCCGCGCCGCTGGACCCCGCGAGCCCGGCCACGCCGGTCACCGTCACGGCCGACCCGCTGCCCACGGTGCAGATCGACGGCGTCGCCTGGGCGCAGACCGTCGTCGGCAACACCGTGTACGTCGCCGGCAAGTTCGCGACGGCGCGCCCCGCGGGTGCCAAGGCCGGCACGCAGACGACCGTCCGCAACAACCTGCTGGCCTACGACATCCGCACCGGTGAGCTGATCACCTCCTTCGCGCCGGACCTCAACGGCCAGGCGCTCGCGATCACCGCGACCCCGGACGGCCGGCGCATCATCGTGGGTGGCGACTTCACCCGCGCCAACGGCGAGGTCCGCAACCGGATCGCCGCCTACGACACCGCCACCGGCCAGCTGGTCGCCGACTTCCGGCCCAGCGTCAGCGGCCAGGTGCGCGCGCTCGCGGCGACCAACTCGACCGTCTACCTCGGCGGCAGCGTCTCCGCCGTGGGCGGGACGAGCCGCACCCGGCTCGCCGCGGTGTCCGTGTCGAACGGCGCGCTGCTCCCGTGGGCGCCCGTGGCCGGAGCCGCGGCCAGCAAGGGCAGCAACGAGGTCCTCGCGCTCGTCGTCACCGGCGGTGGCGACCAGGTCGTGGCGGGTGGGCGGTTCGCCAGCCTGAACGGCACCGCGGCCACGGGTGTCGGCGCCCTCGACGCGGTGACCGGCGCGACGCGCCCGTTCGCCGTCAACAAGCTGATCACCAACCAGGGCACGAACTCGGCGATCTGGGGCCTGTCGGTCACCGGCGACACCGTCTACGGCAGCGCCTACGACTTCAGCGGCCCGGGCAACCTCGAGGGCACGTTCGCGGCCAAGGCGGCCGGCGGCGAGCTCAAGTTCGTGGCCTACTGCCGTGGCGACAACTACGACAGCTTCGCCACCTCGCAGGTGCTCTACATCGCCTCGCACATGCACCGGTGCGACTACATCGGTGGCTGGGCGGACTCCGCGGGTGCCCAGGTCTGGAAGCACGGCAACGCCTTCGGCCTCACGCCGACCGGCACGGTGGTCGGCGGTTTCACCAACGCCAACTTCAGCGGCAAGCCCGCGCCGTCGCTGCTGCACTGGTACCCGTCGTTCTCGCAGGGCAGCGTCACCGGCCAGTACCAGGCCGGCTGGACCGTCGAGGGCAACGAGCAGTACGTCGCCTACGCCGGCGAGTTCCCGCGGGTGAACGGCGTCGGCCAGCAGGGCCTGGTCCGCTTCGCCCTGCCGTCGGCCGCGCCGAACACGTCCGGCCCGGTCGCCACCGGCATGGAGCCGACGGTCACGTCGGTCGCCCCCGGCGCGGTCCGCGTCGCGTGGAAGACCGCCGAGGACATGGACAACGCCAACCTCACCTACCGGGTGTACCGGGACGAGCAGGTCGCGCCCATCCACACGGTGACCCAGGCGTCGAGCTGGTGGAACAAGCCGACCATCGGTTTCGGTGACACCGGCCTGACCGCCGGCACGCACCGCTACCGCGTCACCGCCACCGACCCGATGGGCAACGTCGCCACCTCCGGATGGACGACGGCCACCGTCGCCACCACCGGTGCGGCCCGTCCCTACGTCGACGTGGTGCGCGCCGACGGCGCGACCGACCACTGGTCGCTGGGCGAGACCTCCGGGTCGACCTCCTACAACCTGGGCCGGCCCCTGGACATGACCTCCAGCACCGTGGGCCGCGGCCAGGCCGGCGCCCTGCGCGGTGACACCGACGCGGCGATGAGCTTCAGCAACACGTGGGCGTCCTTCGCGTCGACCCGCACCGCCGTCCCCGGTCCGCAGACCTTCACCGTCGAGGCGTGGATCAAGACCACCACGAGGACCGGCGGCCGGATCGTCGGCTTCGGCGACTCGGCCACCGCGGCGAGCGGCAACTACGACCGGCACCTGTACCTCGACGCCAACGGCAAGCTCAACTTCGGCGTCTACCCGGGCAGCTCGCGGGTGCTCACCAGCGCCGCCAGCGTCAACGACGGCACGTGGCACCACGTCGCGGGCACGCTCGGCGCCTCGGGCATGGCGCTCTACGTCGACGGCAAGCAGGTCGGTGCGCGCACCGACACGACGTCGGCGCAGGCCTACAACGGCTTCTGGCGGCTGGGCGCGGACAACACCTGGAGCGGGTCGGCGACCTTCACCGGCACGATCGACGAGGTCGCGATCTACCCGACCGCGCTGCCGGCCGACCGGATCGCCGTGCACGAGTCGGTGGGTCGCACGGGGACCGCGGCGAACGTGGCTCCGACGGCCGCCTTCACCTCGTCGGCGTCCTTCCTGGACGCGACCTTCGACGCGAGCGGTTCCACCGACACCGACGGCACCATCGCGTCCTACGCCTGGACCTTCGGTGACGGCACGACGGGCACCGGCGTGAAGCCGGCGCACGCCTACCGCGCCGCCGGTACCTACCAGGTGCAGCTCACGGTCACCGACGACCGCGGGGCGACCAGCCGGAGCACCGGGACGGTCACCGTCGCCGCGCCGCCGCCGAACGAGGCCCCCACGGCCGACTTCAGCATCGCCGGCGCCGGCCGCACCGCGAGCTTCGACGCCTCGGCGTCGAAGGACTCCGACGGCACCGTCGCCTCCTACGCCTGGACGTTCGGCGACGGGAGCACCGGGACCGGCGCCCGGACGACGCACGAGTACACCCGCGACGGCACCTTCACGGTGCGGCTCACGGTCACCGACGACGACGGCGCCACGGCGACGGTCGAGCGTGCGGTCACCGTCACGGCGTCCGTGCTCGCGACGGACCCGTTCGAGCGCTCGGTGACCGGTGGTCTCGGCACTGCTGACGCCGGTGGTCCGTGGACGGCGTACGCGGGTGCCTCTCGGCAGTCCGTCGCCGGCGGTGCCGCGGTGCTGGCCATGGCCAAGGGCACGAACACCGGGTCGGCGCTGAGCAGCATCGGTCAGACCGACGCCGACGTCCGCACCTCCTTCACGCTGTCGTCGGTGCCCACCGGCGGCGGGGCGATGGTGTACGTCGGTGCCCGCCAGGTCGACGCCACCAACGCCTACAAGGCGCGGGTCCGGGTGCTGTCCGACGGCAGCGTCCGGGTGGGCCTGGTGCGTTTCGCCGGGTCGAGCGACGAGACGCTGATCGGTTCCGAGGTGCTGCTCTCCGGGCTGACCTACACCGCGGGCACGCAGCTCGAGGTGCGCGTGCAGGCCAAGGGCACCGGCACCACGGACCTGTCGCTGAGCGTGTGGAAGACCGGGACCACCGAGCCGGCGACGCCGACCCTGGTGCGCACCGACACCACCGCGACGCTGCAGGTGCCGGGTTCGATCAGCCTGGGCGGCTACCTCTCGGGCAGCGCGACCTCCTCGGTCGACGTCCGGTTCCCCGAGCTGTCCGCGGCTCCGGTGGGCGCCCTCCCGGTGCCCCCGCCGGTGACCCCGCCGGCGGCCAACGTGGCGCCGACGGCCGAGTTCGGCAGCGTCGTCACCGGGCTGGGGGTGGCTCTGGACGCCTCCGCGTCCAAGGACACCGACGGCACCGTGGCCGCCTACGCCTGGGACTTCGGTGACAACAGCACGGGCACCGGCGTCACCGCCACGCACCAGTACACGGCGGCCGGCACCTACACCGTGCGGCTGACCGTGACCGACGACGACGGTGCCGTGGGCACCGCCCAGCGCTCGGTCACCGTGACTGCGCCCGCGCAGCCGGAGAACCCGGGCCAGCCCGGGACCCCGGTGGTCGTGGCCGCCGACGCCTTCGAGCGGTCGGTCACCGGCGGGTTCGGGACGGCCGACCTCGGCGGCAGCTGGGCGGCGTGGGCCGGCGCGAGCCGGCAGTCCGTGTCCGGCGGCGCCGCGGTGCTGGCGATGGGCAAGGGCACCAACACCGGGGCGATCCTGGCCCTGGGCCGGACGGACTCGGACGTGCGGACCTCCTTCACGCTGTCGTCGGTGCCCACCGGCGGCGGGGCGATGGTCTACGTCGGGGCCCGGCAGATCGAGTCCTACCTGGGCTACAAGGCCCGGGTGCGCGTCCTGGCCGACGGCAGCGTCCGCGTGGCGCTGGTCAAGCTGACCGGGACCACCGACGAGGTGCTCATCGGCTCCGAGGTGCTGCTGTCCGGGGTCACCTACACGCCGGGCACGGAGCTCAACGTCCGGGTGCAGTCCTCGGGCACCGGGACGACGAACCTGTCGCTCAGCGTGTGGGCCACCGGCGCGACCGAGCCGGTCGTCCCGACGGTCGTGCGCACCGACGACACCGCCGCGCTGCAGGTGGCCGGCGGGATCAGCCTCGGCGGGTACCTGTCGGGCAGCGCGACCTCCTCGGTCGACGTCCGTTTCGCCGAGGTGCGGGTCTCGCCCGTCGCCTGACCGCGCACGTCCGACGGCCCCCCGTCCCGGAGTTCCTCCGGGGCGGGGGGCCGTCGGCGTCGTGGGGCTGCCTCCATCGGGTGACGGCCCGGCCGGCCACGGCCGATCCGGGCGCTGCCGCGGGGAGGATGTACTGGTGAGAGCCCTGCTCCGTCTGCTGCGACGCCCTGCCACGGGCGCGCTCGCGGGGCAGGCCGGCCAGGCGGTCGCCGGCCTCGCGCTGCAGGTCGTCGCCGCGCGCGAGCTCGGCGCGGCCGGCCTGGCGACCTTCTCGCTGATCTACGGCGCCATGGTCCTGGCCACCGCCGTCTGCAGCGGCCTCGTGGGCGACTCGCTGACGGTGCTGGACCGGCAGCGCCCCGACATCCGCGCGGGCCTGCACGTCGGCGCCGTCCTCGTGTCGGGTGTCGCGGCGCTCGTCGGCGCCGTCCTCGCCGCCGCCACCGACGTGGTGCCGGCGTGGGTGGCGCCCCTGCTCGGGCTCGCGACGGCGGCCTTCATCCTCGAGGACACGCTGCGCCGGCTGCTCATGGCGACCGGCCGCTTCTGGTCGCTGACGCTCGTCGACGGCACCAGCCTGGTCCTCGGCCTCGGCGTGCTCGCCATCGCGGCCGCCTCCGGACCGCTGACGCTCACCTCGTTCGTGCTCGCCGTCCTCGGCGGTCAGACCGGTGCCGCTCTCGTGGCCTGGGCCCTGCTGCCGGCGCACGAGCGGCCGCACGGCCCGTGGCGCCGTCCCGCGCTCGCCGAGGTCGCCGGATTCGGGGTCTGGCGGGCGCTGGCGCAGACCATCCGGCCGACCATGCTGACCCTGCTGCGGATCGTGGTGATCGCCTCCGCCGGTGCGGCGGCCTACGGCCCGCTCGAGGTCGCGCGGGTCTACACCGCACCCACCCTGGTCCTGGTGGCCGGGATGGGCTCGTTCCTCCTCCCGCACTTCGTCGCCCTGCGCGCGCAGGGTCCGACCGTCGGCCTGCGGGCCGCCGATCGCGCCGCGCTGGGCCTCACCGTCGGTGTGGCCGGCATCGGCGCCGTCGCGCTCGTCGCGGTGCCGTGGCTGGGGCCGCTCCTGACCGGTGGCGGCTACGACGTCCCGCTCGGCGCGGTGGCCGGCTGGTCGGTGTACGCCGCGGCGAGCGCCACCCTGCTGCCGTACTCCTCGCTGGCGTCGGTGCACGGCCGGCAGCGACGGGTGCTGGCGTTCCGGACGCTAGAGTTCGTCTCGCTCCTGGCGGTGCTGGCGCTGCTCGTGCTGATGGGCGACGCCGGTGCGAGCTGGACGCCGCTGGCCCTGGCCCTCGGCCCGGTGCTGACCGCCGTCGCCGTGCGCCGGTCCATCCTGGCGCCGTGGGAGCGGGACGCGCAGCCGCTGCCCGTCCCGGTGGCCGCCTGATGGGCGGCGCCCCGGTGGTCGGGACGACGACCTCGGTCGGCGACCGGCTCGCGGCAGCCTTCTCCGCAGGCGCGCGGCGCGGACGGCCCACCGACCTGCTGCCGGAGGTGGGCGCGACGAGGGGCCGCGTGCGGCTGATCGCGCTGCTGGTGGTCGTCGGTGCGGTGACCTGGCGGCGCGGGGAGTACTTCTCCGGCTCGCTGGACCCGGTCGTCCTCGCGAAGGCCGCGGTCAGCCTGCTCGCGCTCGGCCTGGCCCTGCTGCTGGCCCAGTCCGGGCCGCGCCGCTCTCTGGGCACCGGCACGGTCTGGTGGGTGGGGTTGTGGCTGGGCGCGTCCGTCCTGGGCGCGGTGACCGCGGGCAACGCGGTGGCCGGGGGAGTGATCGCCGTCCGCGTCGGCATCCTGGCCGCGACGATCTTCCTGCTCCTGCGCGCCGCGCCGGGTGCCCAGGTGCTCATGGCGATCGCCTGGGCCTGCGGTCTCACCTCCGCGGTCGCGGCGCTCACCGGCCTGCCCAGCTTCGTCGTCGAGGGGCGCCTCGCCGGTGGGATCCCGGCGATCGACCCCAACGACCTCGCGCTGCTGGCCGGCGTCGCCGTCGTCGTCCTGGCCTGGCGGCTGGTGCTCGACGCGCTGGACGCCGGAGGGCTGCTGGGCAGCGTCTTCTTCCTCGGGGTCGTCTACGCGACCGGCTCCCGCACCGGGCTGGCGGTGCTCGTCCTGGCCGTGGTGGTCATGGCCGCGTACATCCGGCGCCCGCGGGTGGAGCTTGTCGTGTCCGGGCTCGTCCTGGGCGTTGCGGCGGTGGTCGCGCTGGCGTCGACCGGCGCGGTCGAGGGGTTCGCCGCCCGGGGCGGGGACGGGTCGAGCACCCTGGACTCCCGGTTCATCGCGTGGCGGGCGTCCCTGACGTGGGCCGAGTCGGCCTGGCAGCAGTTCTTCGGCGGCGGCCTGTCGGTCAAGATCATCCGGGTGCGCGGCCAGTACTGGGACACCCAGCCGCTGGACAGCAGCTGGGTCTCGCTGCTGGTGCAGGGCGGCATCGTCGGTCTCATCGCGGCGGCGCTGTGGGTGCTGTGGGTGGTCCGGGGCACGCGCCGCGCGCCGCGGTCGCACCGCATCCTCTTCCTGGGCCTGCTGATCTTCGTGATCGGCCGCAGCGTGCTGGAGAGCGGGCTGTTCGACGCGACGCCGGCGCTGCTGGTCCTGGTCGCGGTCTCGCTGCTCGCCGAGGGCGGTTCCCGGCAGCGGCTGGTGGACGAGCAGCGGGCCGGCCCCGTCGCGGGCTGAATCGGCTTGCTCCCCGGCGTGGTCCCGGAGCACCGTGACTGCGTCCGTCGCGTCTCAGGAGGTCCGCTCATGGCCGACGACACCCCGATCGTCTACTACAAGCCGGGCTGCCCGTACGCGGCTCGGCTCCGCGCGCAGCTCACCCTCGCCCGCGTTCCGCACCGCTCGGTGCGCTTCCGCGACGACGAGGCCGGGGCCGCCGCCGTGCGGGCCCGTCACGAGCACGGCTTCGAGCTCTCGCCCACCGTCGTCGTCGGGACCGAGTACCTGACCAACCCGTCGCTGCGACAGGTGCGCGAGGCGCTCGCCCGCCGCTGACCCGGCACAGCGTGACGGGCGCGACCGATCGGACCCACCGCAGGCCGTCACCGAGGTTCAGTCGATCGGCCGGACGCCCCGCCGCTCCGGCTGGGTGACGCGTCGGCGCAGGGTCTGGACTCCTTCTCCGCTGAGGTCGGCCAACGCCTGCGCGCGACCCGCGACGGCCATCAACAGCGCTTCGCCGGTGCCGGTCACCTTCGGACCGTCGCCAGCGGTCCAGTCGACGTCCGTCGCCACGAGTTCCAGACCTCGTGCGTTGCCCTTGGATGGCAGCGTGGGTGCTCCCAGCGAGAAGGTGAGGACCGGGACGAGCCGGTGCTCGGGGATGGTGCGCGGCAGGCCGAGGGCTCGTCTGATGTCCTGGTGGTGGATGGTGCCGTCGGTCAGCGCGATCCCGCCCCTGAACCCCGACGGCAGGCCGCTGGGGCGCTGGTTGCGGGCCACCAGGTCGACGATGCCCTCGGGGTCGAGGCTCTCGTACCGGCTCAGAGCGATCTCGTTGACCCTGTTGGTGCGCAGACCGCCGCGCAGGAAGGTCGTCACGGTCGCGGCCCTGGACAACTCGTCGTAACTGACCGCGTGGGCCGCGACGTCGCGGACTCGCCAGTTGGCGCACAGGGACTGGGCGTGCCACTGGTCAGGGCTGAGTTCGCGGAGCAGTGCCAACAGGTCGGCGCGCTCTTCCTCGGCCAGTGGCATCAGGTCGGGTCTGCTCATGAGACGTCCAGCTCGTCGCGGGTCAGGGCCAGGTACCTGCCGAGGTACAGCGGCCAGCCGTCGGGTGCGTCGAGCCCGGCTCGGAGGGCCTCCCAGCCGTCGCCGTGCCGGTCGATGTGGCGGTGGACGAGGGTGACGCGGGTGCGCTGGTCGTCCTCGGCGGTGAAGGTGATCTCGACCTCGCTGGTGCGGCCCCGGTCGGAGGTGACCTGCCAGTCGGGTCCGATGTCCCAGCTGAAGGCCACGGTGTGAGGCGGGTCGAAGGCCAGCACGCGACCCCATCGGCAGATGCTGCCGTCGACGCCACGGTCGTAGACGTCCCCTCCGGCGTGCTGCTCGAGAACGGTCTCGGCGATGGGGACGGCGAGCAGGTTGTGCTCGCGGGGCTTGATCCTGTCCAGGTCGGCGAACGTCCAGAACGCCTCCTCGGGTGGCAGATCGACCGTCACTTCGTGTCGAACGGTCCCGTCTGACTGCACGGTCATCCGATCTCCTTCTGCTCCTCGTCGGTCCTCGGCGTGAGATTTCCGAGCGCGTCGGACCAGAACTGGTCCAGTTCCCTGCGGTAGCGATCGAGACGGGCCCCGTCGAGGCTGTACACCCGGTGCCGCCCTCGGGGCTCGTCCCGCACGATCCCGGCTTCGCGCAGCACCTTGAGGTGCTGGCTGACAGCCGGTCGGCTGATGGGCATGTCCTCGGCCAGGTCCGCGACCGTGCACGGACCGAGGGACAGCTGTTCGATGATCGCCCGACGGCTGGCGTCACCGAGCAGCGCCCACGCGTCTGACTGGTAAGCCGTCACGAACACGTAAGTTACCGCTTACAGGTCGCGGAGGCCAGTGCAGGGAACGCGCCGCCACCATGCGCCCAGGGGTCATCGAGCTGGGCGATGTGCGCTCAGGGCCCATTCCGTGCCTGGGATGGGCCCTCAGCGCACAGTGATGCGGGGGTCAGACCTTCTCGAGCGCGATCTTCTCGCGCGTGCGGACCAGGTTGGCGCCGGCGCGGGCCTCCGGGGCCGGATCGGTGCCCCGACGCGCGAAGCCCAGGCGGGTGCGGCGGCGGGGGAGCAGGACCACCGCCAGCAGCCGGGCGCTGGCGGTCGCGAGGATGGCGCGGATCTCGCGCAGGTCGGCACCGTCCACGCGGCCGGACTCCGCCACCAGGACCACGCCGTCGTAGCGCTCGCCGACGGCGCGCCACTCCGAGAGCGGGACGCGCGGGGTGGCCGTGGCCAGCTGCACCTCGAACGGCTTCGCGGCCTTGGCCGGGCCGCCGACAGGGCCGGTCACGTTCGCGGCCACCCCGCCCTCGACCAGCTCGCCGGCCACCTCGTCGGCGAAGGTGCGGGCGACCTGGTGGTCGTCCTCGGGGTCGACGCCCAGGACGACGGCGCGCACCGGCATGCTCCCCACGGGCGTGGCCAGCCGCCGGGCGACGAGCGATGCCGGGCGTCCGGCGAGGCGGTGGGCGCGCCGGCCCCGACGGGCGGTGCTGAGGACGGCGAGCTCGTCCCCGTCGGCACCCCAGGCGGCGCGGACGTCGTCCTCGGTGTGCAGGCGGGTGTCGGTCCGGCTGCGGATCACCGCCAGGGCGGCGCCGAGCGCGAGGCCGACCACCAGACCCAGCCCGAGGAACAGGGCCGGCTGGGGGGAGACGGGGGAGGAGGGGGTGTTGGCCGGGTCGGTCACGGTGAGGCTCACCGGCGCCTCGCCCTCCGACGGAGTCTCCAGCTGCTCGACCACGCGGCGGAACTCGTCGGCGACGGCATTGGCGATGGCCGCCGCCTGCTCCGCGTCGGGGTCGGTCACCAGGATGTCGATCTGGGAGCTTTCCAGCGGGTTGTCGGCGGAGACCCGGGCGCGCAGCTGCGCCACCGTCGTCGTCAGGCCCATGTCCTCGATGACCGGACCGAGGACGGCCTCGCTGTCGGCCACGTCGGGGTAGCTGGTGACGCGCTGCTTGATGAACTGGGCGCCGCTGTTGCTCTCGGAGGAGGAGGCGGCGACGAACACCGACGCCTTGGCCTCGTAGGTGGGCGAGGCGCTGAGCACCACGACGAGGGCGACGGTGACCGCCGCGAGGGTCACGCCCACCCACGTCGTCCAGTACCGGCGCAGTGCCGCGAGGTAGTCCCGAAGTTCCATGCGCCTGCTCCTCGTCCACGCCGGCCGGAGTCCCGGCGGGGTTGCACTCGTGGGCACGTTCGTCCGCGCCGCACGCCGTCGATCGAGGTTACGGCGCTGAGCAGGGCAGACGGCCCTCGGAACGGGAGCGGCTCACCCCATGGGGCGGGGCCGGACCCGGGTTCCGGCCGTACCGGCCTGCGAGTGACCCGCCGGCGTCCCCAGGAGGGGTGAATCCGCCGCGGATCTCACTGGGAGTGAGCTCGGCGCGCCTATCTTTCGAAGGCACCCGCTGGTCGACCGGTCTCCGACACCGAGACGGTCGCACAGCGTGACGATTCGGGGGAATGAGCATGTCGATGTCGGACCAGCCGCGGGCCAAGGCACCTGTCGTGGGCTATGCCCCGGGCGCCTACGACCTGTTCCACGTCGGCCACCTCAACATCCTCAAGCACGCCGCGGAGCACTGCGACGTCCTCATCGCCGGGGTCGTCTCCGACGAGATGCTGGTCCTGTCCAAGGGCCGGGCGCCGGTCATCCCGCTCGCGGAGCGGATGGAGATCGTGCGCAGTCTGCGGTTCGTCGACGACGTCCACGCCGAGGTCGTGCCGGACAAGATCGACACCTGGCGCGAGGTCCGCTTCGACGTCATCTTCAAGGGCGACGACTGGCGCGGGACCGCCAAGGGCGAGCGGCTCGAGCGCGACTTCGCCGAGGTCGGCGTGACCGTGCAGTACTTCCCGTACACGATGCACACCTCCAGCACCCTGCTCCGCAAGGCGCTGGCCGCGATCGACGCCGAGCAGCCGGTCGGCCGCCGCGCCCGCGCTCTCACCTCCTGAGCGGTCCTGCCGCTCGGCGTACACCGGGGCGTCCACGTTCGGGTGACACCGCGCCCTAACGGTTTACTCCCGTCACACTGCGTCTTGACCTTTGGTCACGCTCCGTCATCATTCTCCTCCGGTCCGAAAGACCGAGCCGACCACGCGTCGGCGAGCCGCTCCCTGGTCGGGATGCCGGTCGTGCACCACCGCAGCGGGGAGAACGGACATGCAGCGACGCGTCGAGCGCGGAGGACCGCGCCGAGGACAGGGCCGCCGGGCACTCTCCGCCCTGGTGGCCGGAGCGCTCGCCGGCGCGCTGATCGCCCTCGGGCTGGCGGTTCCGTCCAGTGCCTCCGCCGTCGAGCCGACGCCGGCTCCGCTCCCGGACACCGTCTCCGCCGACGCGCTGCCGACCGTGCAGACCAACGGCGTCGTCTGGTCGATGGCCACCGTCGGCACCACCGTCTACGCCACCGGCAGCTTCACGACGGCGACGCCGTCGGGCGGCGGCGCCGGCGCGGCGCGGGGCAACCTGCTCGCCTTCGACGTCCGCACCGGTGCGCTGATCCCCGGCTTCGACCACCGGCTCAACGGCCAGGGGCGCATCGTCGTGGCCTCGCCCGACGGGTCGCGCATCTACGTCGGCGGTGACTTCACCACCGTCGACGGGATCGCCCGCGGGCACGTCGCGGCGTTCGACGTCGCCACCGGCGCGCTCGTGCCCGGCTTCGCGCCGACCACGAACCAGGCCGTCTACTCCCTCGCCGTCGCGGGCTCCACGGTCTACGCCGGCGGCAACTTCACCACCGCCGGCGGGCAGACCCGCACGCGGCTGGCCGCCTTCAACGCCTCGACCGGCGCGCTGACCAGCTGGGCGCCGACGGCGAACAACACCGTCCGCGGCATCGTCGTCGACCCGACCGGCACCCGGATCGTGCTGGCCGGCCAGTTCGGCACGGTCAACGGCATCACGGCCTACTCCATCGCCTCGGTCGACACCGCCGGCGGCGACGCGAAGTCGCAGCCGTGGGGGATCAACAACACCGGTGACCCGGCCGGCGCCTGGAGCCTGAAGCTCTACGGCGGCGTCGCCTACGCCAGCGTGTACGCCTACCAGATCGGCAACGTCGAGGGCGTCGTCGCGTTCGACCCGACCACCCTCGACCTGGTGTGGATGAACGACTGCCACGGCGACCCGTACGACACGTGGTCCGACGGCACCGTCCTGTACAACGCCAGCCACGCGCACGACTGCGAGACCGCCGGCAGCTTCCCCGACCCGAACCCGCGGACCTGGCAGCGCGCGGTCGCGATGACCGTGGCGGCGACCGGCATCCTCAAGGCGACGACGGACCTGCCCCGCTACACCAGCTGGGAGGGCCGCCCGAGCCCGTCGATCCTGCACTTCTGGCCGACGCTCAACACCGGCACGTACACCCAGCAGTTCCAGGGCCCCTGGTCGGTGACCGGTGCCGGTGACTACGTCGTCTTCGGCGGCGAGTTCACCTCCGTCAACGGCCGCTCCCAGTCGGGCCTGGTGCGCTTCGCCCGCCCGTCGGTCGCGCCCAACGACCGCGGCCCGGAGCTGACCGCGGCGCAGATGCGGCCGCAGGCCACGTCGAACACCGCCGGCGAGGTCGTGGTCCGGTTCCCGTCGTCCTACGACATGGACGACGCCGCCCTGACCTACCAGGTCTTCCGCGACGGCGGGACGACGCCGGTGCACACCGCGACGGTCGAGTCGGCGTGGTGGAAGCGGCCCGTGCAGCAGTTCACCGACACCACCGCCCCGGCGGGGTCGACCGCCACCTACCGGGTGACCGTCACCGACCCGTACGGCAACGCGATCACCAGCTCGCCGTCCAACGCGGTGCAGGTCGCCACCACCACGAGCGCCTACGCCCGGGGTGTGCTGGCCGACGGCCCGGCGCATTACTGGCGGGTGGGTGAGCCGACCGGCACCACCTCCTACGACCAGGTCGGCACCACGAGCCTGACCACGGGCGCCGGGGTCGGACGCGGCGCCGCCGGTGCCGTGCCGGGGAACACCGCCGTGACCACCGACGGGACGGCCGCCGGCCTGGCGTCCACCGCCGTCGCGGTGACCACGCCCGGCAACGCCTTCTCCGTCGAGGCCTGGGTGCGCACCACCTCCACCACCGGTGGCGTGATCGCCCAGTACGGCCGGGACCTCCCCGCCGCCGACGTCGCCACCACCGACCGGCTCCTGTACGTCGACGCCGGTGGGCGGGTGTCCTTCGGGCTCTCCTCCCGTGCGGCGACCGCGCCCCGGGCCACCACGTACAAGGCGGTCCGCAGCCCCCAGCCGGTCACCGACGGGCAGTGGCACCACCTGGTGGCCACCGTCGGCGCCGCCGGCACGCAGCTCTACGTCGACGGTGCTCCGGTGGCGTCCGACCCGACCATGACGCGGGCCAACACCCGGGTCGCCTCCGGCTACTGGATGTTCGGCGGCGGCACGGTGGCCTCCGGCGTCCCGGAGGCCCCGGCCGGCGCGGCGCTGGCCGGCGCGCTGGACGAGCTCGCGGTCTACCCGGCGACGCTGACCGCCGAGCAGGTGGCGGCGCACTTCGCGCTGGCCACCTCCCCGGCCCCGAACACCCCGCCCACGGCGGCGTTCACGCAGACGGCGACCGACCTGACCGTGGCGGTGGACGCGACCGCGTCGACCGACGCCGACGGCACCGTCGCCGGCTACGCGTGGAACTGGGGCGACGCCGGCCCGGCGGGCACCGGCGCCACCGCGACGCACGCCTACGGCACCGCCGGCACCTACACGGTCACGCTGACGGTGACCGACGACGACGGCGCGACCGCGACGACCACCCGGGAGGTCACGGTGACGGCGCCGCCCGTCGTCGTCCCCCCGGACGCGTCCGTCCTGGCCGCCGACTCCTTCGGCCGGACCGTCTCCGGCGGGCTCGGGACCGCGGACACCGGTGGTCCCTGGACCACCGTGGTCGGCGCTCCCCGCCTGTCGGTGACGCCGGGCGTCGCCGAGCTGGCCCTGCCGGCTGCCGGCAACAACACCGGCGCCTACCTGGGCGGGGTCGCCCAGACCTCGGCGGACCTGCGGACGTCGTTCCGGCTCTCCGCGATGCCCACCGGTGCCGCCGGCACCTACGTCTACGTCAGCGGCCGCCGGGTGGCGGCCGACAAGGAGTACCGGGTCCGCGTGCGGGTCGCGGCGGACGGCCAGGTCTGGCTCGCCCTCTCGCGGGTCTCGGGCACCGAGTCCTGGCCGGGCGGCGAGGTCGTCGTCCCGGGGCTGACCTACGCGCCGGGCGCCACGCTGAACGTGCGGGTGCAGGTGACCGGGGCCGGCACGACCGACATCCGCGCCACCGTGTGGGCCGACGGCACGGCGGAGCCCGCCGCTCCGCAGCTCACCCGCACCGACACCACCGCGGCGCTGCAGGCGCCTGGCGGCGTGGGCCTGGCCGCCTACCGGCCGACGTCGAACACGGCGGCCTCCGCGGTCCGGTTCACCTCCTTCCGGGTCACCCCGGTCGGGCCGGCCGCGCCGGTGAACCAGGCCCCGGTGGCGGCGTTCACCGCGACCCCCGCCGGGCTCGGGATCACCGTCGACGGCACCGGCTCCATCGACGCCGACGGCACCGTGGCCTCCTACGCCTGGGACTTCGGGGACGGCCGCACCGCGACCGGTCCGACGGCGGCGCACACCTACGCCGCGGCCGGCGAGTACACGGTGACCCTGCTGGTGACCGACGACGACGGCGCGACCGCCACCACCACCCGCCCGGTCACCGTGACCGCGCCCGTGGAGGAGCCGCCGGTCGAGGAGCCGCCGGCGGAGCAGTTCCTCGCTGCCGACGAGTTCGACCGCTCGGTCACCGGCGGTCTGGGGACCGCCGACGTCGGTGGCGCCTGGACGGTCTCGGCCGGTGCCGCCCGGCAGTCGGTGAGCGGCGGCGCGGCCGTCCTCGCCTCGGTCAAGGGCACCAACACCGGCTCGTTCCTGGGCGGGGTGTCGCAGCTCCGGACGGAGGTGCAGACCCGCGTGTCGCTGGGCTCCGTGCCGACCGGTGGCGGCTCCAGCGTCTACGTGATCGGGCGGCGGGTCGCGGCCAACCAGGAGTACCGCGCCCGGGTGCGTGTCCTGGTCGACGGGAGCGTGCGGGTGGCCCTGGTCCGCCTGGCCGGTACCAGCGACGACGTGCTGATCGGTGCGGAGGTGCTCGTCCCGGGCCTCACCTACACCGCCGGCACGGAGCTCGACGTGCGCGTCCGGGTCGCCGGCACCGGCACCACGGAGCTGGCGGCGACGGTGTGGAAGGCGGGCACGCCCGAGCCGACTGCGCCGACGCTGACCCGGACCGACACCACCGCGGCGCTGCAGGCGCCCGGCAGCGTGGGCCTGTTCACGTACCTGTCCGGCAGCGCCACCGCTCCGGTCGAGGTCCGCGTGGCCACGTTCCTCGTCCGGGCGCTGGCATGACCCGGGCGGTGCTGCTCCGCCGGGTGCTCCCGGCCCTCGTCGTGGTGCTGCTCGCCGCGCTGGTCCTCGTGCTGACGACGAACGGCGACGACGACCGGGGGCCGGCGGCTGCGCCGGCTCCGTCGACCGCCGCGCCGGCGACCGAGGAGCCGACGCCGGATCCCGACGACCTCCCGGCGCCGACGGAGCCGGTCGCCGCACCGGCCACCGAGGTGGCGGCCGCGGACGTCGTGACCCGGCAGGGGGTGCCGGAGTCGGCCCGCACGGTCCGGGCGACGTCGGCCGACTTCGCCCGGCCCGCGCAGTGGTCGGACGGAGCCTCGGTCCGGGTTGCCGGCGCGACCCAGGGGGTGAGCCAGGGCAGCGGCCCGGGCACCCGGGCGGGTCAGCCGCAGACGGTGTTCACCGTCGAGCTCACCAACGCCAGCGGTGCGCCGCTGGACCTCACCGGCGTGGTGGTCCAGGCGACGTACGGCTCGGGGACCCAGGCCAGCCCGCTCTACGACGACGACACCGTGGACCTCAGCGGTGTGCTCGCGCCGGGGACCGCGGCCACCGGCGTCTACTCCTTCGCCATCCCGGCGGCCGAGCTCGGTGCCGTGAGCCTGTCCGTCGACGTCGACGGCTACCGGTTCCCGGCCGTCTTCGCCGGGGCGGTCACCGTCCGCTGACCCGGACGTCCCGCCGCGCCCCGGCGGGTGTCGGCACCGCCGTCTAACCTGGGATTCGGGCCCCGTGCCGCACTCGGCGGCAGCGGCGCGGCCCCGCATCCAGGAGAGAGATACAGCGTGAGTCTGCGCGGCGTGCTCGACGTCGTCCTCAGCGATCCCGGCATGGCCCGCGTCGTCGCGGCGGCGGGGAGCGCGGAGCTCTCGGTCACCGCGCCGCCGCCGGTGCAGCCGCTCGTCGCGGCCGCCCTGGCGGCGCGGCAGCCGGGTGCCGGTGTGCCCGTCCTGCTGGTGACGGCGGGGGAGCGGGACGCCGATGTCGCCGCGGACCTGCTGCGCTGCTTCCTGCCCGACTGCCGGATCGCCACGTTCCCGGCCTGGGAGACGCTGCCCCACGAGCGGCTGAGCCCCCGCGCCGACACGGTGGGCCGCCGGCTGGCCGTGCTCCGCGACCTGACCCACCCCGGCGAGAACGGGACGATCGACGTCCTCGTCGCGCCGGTGCGCAGCGTGCTGCAGCCGCTGGCGCCGGGCCTCGGCGACCTGGTCCCGGTCGAGCTCAAACCGGGTGACGCCGCCGACCTCGAGGACGTCGCCCGCGCGCTCGCCGACGCCGCCTACACGCGCGTCGAGCTGGTGGAGAAGCGCGGCGAGTTCGCCGTCCGCGGCGGTCTGCTCGACGTCTTCCCGCCGACCGAGCCGCACCCGGTCCGCGTGGAGTTCTGGGGCGACGAGGTCGACGAGCTGCGCTACTTCTCCGCCGCCGACCAGCGCTCCCTCGACGAGCGCCCCGACCGGCTCTGGGCCCCGCCCTGCCGCGAGCTGCTGCTCACCGACGAGGTGCGCGCCCGCGCCGCGGCGCTCGGCGTCGAGCACCCCGGGCTGATCGAGGTCCTGGACAAGCTCGCCGAGGGCATCGCCGTCGAGGGCATGGAGTCGCTGACCCCGGCCCTCATCGGCGACGAGGCGATGCAGCTGCTCACCGACCTGCTGCCCACCGGCACGCACGTGCTGGTCGCCGACCCCGAGCGGGTCCGCAGCCGCTCGGCCGACCTGGTGCGCACCGCCGAGGAGTTCCTCGCCGCGTCCTGGGCCACGGCCGCGGAGGCGGGGGAGTCGCCGCTGGACCTGGGTGCGTCGTCCTTCCGCGACCTCGCCGACGTCGAGGCCGCCGCCCGGAGCCGCGGGCTCCCCTGGTGGACGACCGGCTCGTTCACCGTCACCGCCGATGACCTGGCCGACGACGGCGTGATCAACCTCGACGCCACGATCGTCGACCGCTTCGCCGGCGACGTGCCGAAGGCGATCGAGACGATGCGCGGCTGGCAACGGGAGGGCTGGCGGGTCGTCGTCACCTTCGCCGGGCCCGGCCCCGCCCAGCGCGCCGCCGACCAGTTCGCCGAGGCCGAGCTGGGCGCGGCGCTGGTGCCCGGCGTCGAGTCCGCGCCCGAGCCGCGGCTCACCTCGGTCACCCAGGGCAACCTGGAGGCCGGATTCGCCTTCCCCGGCATCGGCCTGGCGCTGCTCACCGAGCACGACCTGACCGGTCAGCGCGGCACCTCGATGCGCGACGCGACCAAGATGCCCGCCCGCCGGCGCAATGCCGTCGACCTGGTGCAGCTCCAGCCCGGCGACCTCGTCGTGCACGAGCAGCACGGCATCGGCCGCTACATCGAGATGATCAGCCGCACCGTCAACGGCGGGCAGCGCGACTACCTGATCGTCGAGTACGCGCCGGGCCGGCGGAACCAGCCGCCGGACCGGCTGTTCGTGCCGACCGACTCCCTCGACCAGCTGACCCGCTACGTCGGTGGCGAGGCGCCTGCGCTGTCCAAGCTGGGCGGTGCGGACTGGAAGAACACCAAGAGCAAGGCCCGCAAGGCGGTCAAGCAGATCGCCGGCGAGCTGATCCGCCTGTACTCCGCGCGCATGGCGTCGAAGGGCCACGCCTTCGGCCCCGACACCGTCTGGCAGCGCGAGCTCGAGGACGCCTTCCCGTTCCAGGAGACGCCCGACCAGCTCGCCGCCATCGACGAGGTCAAGGCCGACATGCAGCAGTCGGTCCCGATGGACCGGATCATCTGCGGCGACGTCGGCTACGGGAAGACCGAGATCGCCATCCGGGCCGCGTTCAAGGCGGTGCAGGACGGCAAGCAGGTCGCCGTCCTGGTGCCGACGACGCTGCTGGCCAACCAGCACTTCAAGACCTTCTCCGAGCGGGTCGCGCAGTTCCCGGTGACGGTGAAGGTGCTCTCCCGGTTCCAGACCGACAAGGAGACCACCGAGGTCCTGCGCCAGCTGGCCGCCGGGGAGATCGACATCCTCGTCGGCACCCACCGGCTGCTGCAGCCCTCGACACGGTGGAAGGACCTCGGCCTGGTCATCGTCGACGAGGAGCAGCGCTTCGGGGTCGAGCACAAGGAGTACCTGAAGACGATGCGGACGGCGGTCGACGTGCTGTCGATGTCGGCCACCCCGATCCCGCGCACGCTGGAGATGTCGCTGACCGGGATCCGCGAGATGTCCACGATCCTCACCCCGCCCGAGGAGCGGCACCCGGTGCTCACCTACGTGGGTGCCTGGGCCGACAAGCAGATGGCCGCCGCGATCCGCCGCGAGCTGCTGCGCGACGGCCAGGTCTTCGTCATCCACAACCGGGTGCAGTCGATCGACAAGGCGGCGGCGAAGATCCGCGCCCTGGTGCCCGAGGCCCGCGTCGCGGTCGGCCACGGGCAGATGAAGGAGCACGAGCTCGAGCGGATCATGGTCGGGTTCTGGGAGAAGGAGTACGACGTCCTCGTCGCGACGACGATCGTCGAGTCCGGCCTGGACATCCCCAACGCCAACACCCTGATCGTCGACCGCGCCGACACCTTCGGCCTCTCCCAGCTGCACCAGATCCGCGGCCGGGTGGGCCGAGGGCGCGAGCGCGCCTACGCCTACTTCACCTACGACCCGACCCGCACGCTCACCGAGACCTCGGTCGACCGGCTGACCACCATCGCCAACAACACCGACCTGGGTGCGGGCATGGCGGTGGCGATGAAGGACCTCGAGATCCGCGGCTCGGGAAACCTGCTCGGCGGCGAGCAGTCCGGGCACATCGCCGGGGTCGGCTTCGACCTCTACGTCCGGCTGGTCGGCGAGGCCGTCGCCGACTACCGCTCGCAGGTCACCGGCGAGGAGGCCCCGGCCGAGCCGGTCGAGGTCCGGGTGGACCTGCCGATCGACGCGCACCTGCCGCACGACTACGTCCCCGGCGAGCGGCTGCGGATGGAGGCCTACCGCAAGGTGGCCTCGATCCAGGACGAGGACCAGGCGCAGGCGGTGCTCGACGAGCTGACCGACCGGTACGGCGCCCCGCCGGCCCCGGTGCTCAACCTGCTCGCGGTGGCCCGGTTCCGGATCGCGATGCGGGCGCTCGGCATCACCGAGGTGTCGCTGCAGGGCCGGGCCATCCGGATCAGCCCCGTGGTGCTGCCGGAGTCCAAGCAGATGCGGCTCGCCCGGCTCGCCGACGGCGCCTCGTACAAGGCCGCGGTGGAGACGATCGTGCTCAAGATGCCGGTCGGCCCCGACCGGCGGACGCCGGTGCGCGACGTCGCCCTGCTGGAGAACCTGCGGGCCACGCTGACCGCCGTCCTCGAGCAGCCGGTGGCCGCCGCCTCCTGACCTGACCCCGCCTCCTGACCCCGGGGCAGACATGGCCATGTCCGCCCCGGGGTGCGGCGGGTGTGGGAGTCTCCCGGCGTGCTGATGCCTCGCGCTCCCCGGGTGGCGGCCGCCGGGCTGCTGCTCGCCCTCGCCGTGCCCACGCTGGCCGCCTGCCGGACCTCGCCGGACGTCGCCGCCTACGTCGGTGACGCGACGGTGACCGTCGCCGAGCTCGAGCGGGGCGTCGAGGAACGGCTCACCGACGAGGGCATCGCCGAGTACGCCTCGGCGGGCCCGGCGGACTACACCCGCCGGGTGCTGGGCTTCCTCGTCGAGCGCGAGGTCTACGCCGAGGTCTCGGAGCGGTACGACGTCGAAGTCCGCGACGCCGCGGTCCGCGACCGGATCGACCAGCTCATGGGCGACGACGACCCCGACGACGTCTACGCCCAGCTCGCCGCGCAGGGCGTGAGCCGTGCCGACGTCTCCGAGACGATCCGCCAGCAGCTGCTCCGCGAGGAGCTCGCCCGCGCCGAGGGGGCCGGGGACCTGTCGGAGGCCTCGCTGCGCGACGCCTACGCGGAGGTGCGCGAGGAGTACGTGCAGCCGGAGTTCGGCTACATCACCGTCGCCGACGAGGCCACGGCGACGGCGGTTGCCGCCGAGCTCACCGCGGCGCCGGACGGCTACGCCGCGGTGGCGGCGCGCTACCCGGGCCCCTCGACGCTGCCCGAGCTGACCCGCCGCCCGGCCGAGGAGCTGCCCCCGGTGCTCCAGGACCAGTTCGCCGACGCGGAGCCCGGCACGGCGTTCAGCGTGCCGGTGCAGGAGCTCGGCGTCGTCGTCGGCTTCCTGGCGGGGGAGGTGTACCCCACCTTCGAGGAGCTCCGCGAGCAGGTCGAGGTGGTGGTCGCCGATCGGCTCGCCGTCGCCGGTGCCGAGGTGGCCGACGAGGTGCGCCAGGACCTCGACGTCACCGTCAACCCGCGCTACGGCGTCCTCACCGAGGAGGGCCGGCTGGTGCGCGGGGAGGGCGGCGTGGTCCGCATCCTGGCCGACCGGCCCGAGGTGCAGCCGGCGGGTCCCGGAGACTGAGCCGGTGCCCGTCGCCCTCGCCGTCGTCGTCAGCCCCCGTCTCCCCGGTCTGCTGGGGCCCGGAGCCTGGCAGGCGCTGGCCGGCCGGCCGGTGGTCGCCCTGCCCGGCGCCGCCGGTACCGCCGAGGCGCTGCGCGCGGCGGGGTGGCACGTCGACGACGTCCCGGACGCCGCCGCCGCGCAGGCGCGGCCGGACGCCGTCGTCCTGCTGACCGACGATGCCTCGGCCGCGCCCGGGGTCGAGGTGGTCGACGGCGCGCCGGCGCCGCCCGGCCTCCGGCTGCTGGACGTCGTCCGTGTGATGGACCGGCTGCGCTCGCCCGGCGGCTGCCCCTGGGACGCCGAGCAGACGCACGCCTCGCTGCGCGGCTACCTGCTCGAGGAGGCGCACGAGGCCTACGACGCGATCGTCGACGACGACCCGGTCGCCATGCGCGAGGAGCTCGGCGACGTGCTGCTGCAGGTGGTGTTCCACGCGCGGGTCGCCGCCGAGGCGGCCCCGGACCGCCGGTTCGACGTGGATGCCGTCGCCGGTGACCTGGTGGACAAGCTGGTGCGCCGGCACCCGCACGTGTTCGGGGACGCCGGCCCCCGCGATGTCGCGCAGGTCGAGGCGGGCTGGGACGAGATCAAGCAGCAGGAGAAGCAGCGCCGCTCGCCCACCGAGGGCGTCTCCCGCTCGCAGCCCGCGAGCTCGTGGGGCGCCGCGCTGGTCCGTCGGGCCGGACGGGCCGGGCTGCCCACCCCCGCAGCCGCCGAGCTCCCCGACCGCAGCCCGGAGGAGCTGGGCGAACGGCTGCTCGGCGTGGTGACGGCGGCGCAGGCGCGTGGCTGGGACGTCGAGGACGCGCTGCGGGAGGCCGTGCGGCGGTACGCCGGCGAGCTCGACGCCGCGGCGGAGCAGCGCACCACGGAGCGCTGAGCAACCCGATGGGGCGGTGCCGGGCGAGGCTGTCGTGACGGAAGGGGACGGCTGGTTAGGCTGCCCCCCGTGCCGAGCATCGATGCCGTAGGCGCGCGGGAGATCCTCGACTCGCGCGGAAACCCCACCGTTGAGGTCGAGGTCGCCCTCGACGACGGGACGATCGCCCGGGCGGCGGTGCCCAGCGGCGCCTCCACCGGCGCCTTCGAGGCGGTGGAACTGCGCGACGGCGGGAGCCGCTACGGCGGCAAGGGCGTCACCAAGGCGGTCGACGGCGTCCTCGACGTCATCGGCCCCGAGCTCCTGGGCTTCGAGGCCAGCGAGCAGCGGCTGGTCGACCAGCGGCTGATCGACCTCGACGGCACGCCGGACAAGTCGCGGCTGGGCGCGAACGCCATCCTCGGCGTGAGCCTCGCCGTCGCCCGCGCCGCCGCCGAGTCCTCCGGGCTGCCGCTGTTCCGCTACGTCGGCGGCCCCTCGGCGCACCTGCTGCCGGTGCCGATGATGAACATCCTCAACGGTGGCTCCCACGCCGACAGCAACGTCGACGTCCAGGAGTTCATGATCGCCCCCATCGGCGCCGCGACCTTCGCCGAGGCGCTGGCCATGGGCACCGAGACCTACCACGCGCTCAAGGCCGTCCTGAAGAAGGAGGGCCTGGCGACCGGCCTGGGCGACGAGGGCGGCTTCGCGCCGAACCTCTCGAGCAACCGGGCCGCGCTGGACCTCATCAGCACCGCTGTCGAGCAGGCCGGGTACTCCCTGGGCAGCGACATCGTCCTCGCCCTGGACGTCGCCGCCTCCGAGTTCCACTCCGACGGCTCCTACGCCTTCGAGGGCAAGCAGCTGTCGTCGGCCGAGATGGCCGAGTACTACACCGGTCTGGTCGACTCCTACCCGATCGTCTCGATCGAGGACCCGCTCGACGAGGAGGACTGGGACGGCTGGATCTCCCTGACCCAGGCCCTCGGTGGCCGCGTGCAGATCGTCGGCGACGACCTGTTCGTCACCAACCCCACCCGGCTGGCCGACGGCATCGCCCGGGGCGCGGCCAACGCGCTGCTGGTGAAGGTGAACCAGATCGGCACGCTCACCGAGACCCTCGACGCGGTCAACCTGGCCCACCGCAGCGGCTACCGCAGCATGATGAGCCACCGCTCGGGCGAGACCGAGGACACCACGATCGCCGACCTCGCCGTCGCCACCGACTGCGGTCAGATCAAGACCGGTGCCCCGGCCCGCAGCGAGCGGGTGGCCAAGTACAACCAGCTCCTGCGCATCGAGGAGGAGCTCGACGACGCCGCGCGCTACGCCGGCGCCGCCGCGTTCCCCCGGCTGGCCCAGGGCTGACCTCCCGCCCATGAGCAGCGTCCGCGGCCGGCGCGGCGGCACCCCGCCGTCCGGTTCCCGCAGCACCGGTCGCGTACCGCGGGTCCACACGACCCGTCCGGTGCGCACCGGGCTGCGGTCGGGGACGCCGCACCCGACCCGCCGCCCGGGGGAGCGCCGCGCCGCGCGCCGGCCGACCAGGACGAGCCCCGCGCCGGCCGGCCGCCGCCGGCCGCTGCTCACCGGGCGGGCGGTGCTGCTCTTCGCGCTGGTCCTGCTGCTCGCCCTCACCCTGGCCGGCCCGTTCCGCCAGTACCTGGCCGGGCAGCAGGAGCTGGCCGAGCTCGGCGCGCAGGGCCAGGAGCTCGACCTGCGGGCCGCCGAGCTCGAGGCGCAGCTGGAGCGGCAGGACGATCCCTCCTGGACCCAGCGCCAGGCGCGGGAGCGGCTCACCTACGTGCTGCCCGGTGACCGGCTGGTCGTCGTCGTGGACGGCGAGGCGGTCGAGGGCGACGCCGGCACCCTGGACGAGGCGGCCGCGCCCACCGAGCCGCAGCCGTGGTTCGAGGGCCTGATGGAGTCCGTCGCCCGCGCCGACGGCGATCTGCCCGAGGAGCCCCAGGAGTGAGCGAGCCGATCACCCCGGCCGACCGCGACGTCGTCGAGCGGCAGCTGGGCCGGTCGCCCCGCGCCCTGGAGGGGGTCGCGCACCGCTGTCCGTGCGGCCAGCCCGACGTCGTGGAGACCGCACCCCGGCTCGAGGACGGCACGCCGTTCCCGACGCTCTACTACCTGACCTGCCCGCGGGCCTCGGCCGCGGCCAGCCGGCTGGAGTCGGCCGGCCGCATGCGCGAGTGGCAGGACGAGCTGGGCACCGATGCCGAGCTGGCCGCGGCCTACCGGGCCGCGCACGAGGCCTACCTGGCGGAGCGGGACGCCAAGGACGTGCTGCCCACCCGCGCCACCGCCGGCGGCATGCCCGACCGGGTCAAGTGCCTGCATGCGCTGGCCGGGCACGCGCTGGCCGCCGGGCCGGGTGTGAACCCGATCGGCGACCGCGCGGTCGAGGGCATGGGCGAGTGGTGGGCGAAGGGCCCCTGCGCGCTGCCGGAGGGGGAGCCTTCGTGACCCGGGTCGCCGCCATCGACTGCGGGACCAACTCCATCCGGCTGCTCGTCGCCGACGTGCCGCCGACGGGCGGGGCGACCGATCTGGTCCGCCGCATGGAGGTCGTCCGGCTCGGTCAGGGCGTCGACGCCACCGGCCGGCTGGCCGCCGAGGCGATCGAGCGCACCCGCGTGGTGCTGGCGGAGTACGCGGCGACCGCCCGCGAGCTGGGTGCCGAGGACGTCCGGATGGTCGCGACCAGCGCCACCCGGGACGCCGCCAACCGCGGCGAGTTCGAGCAGATGGTGCTGACCACGCTGGGCCGGCTGCCCGACGTCGTCCCGGGGCGGGAGGAGGCCGAGCTCTCCTTCCTGGGCGCGACGGCGTCCCTGGAGACCGCCGCGGCGGCGCACGGTGCGGCGGCGCCCCGGTCGCCGTTCCTCGTCGTCGACATCGGCGGCGGGTCGACGGAGTTCGTGCTCGGCGACGCGTCCGGGCTGTGCGCGGCCCGGTCGGTGGACATCGGCTGCGTGCGGCTGACCGAGCGGCGGCTGCACGGCGACCCGGCGTCGCCCGCCGAGGTGGCGGCGACCGTCGCCGACATCCGGGCGGCCCTGGCGCTGGTCACCGCCGAGGTGCCGGTCGTGGAGGCGGCGAGCCTGGTCGGGCTGGCCGGGTCGGTGACCACCGTCGCGGCCCTGGCCCTCGAGCTGCCCGCCTACGACCCCGACGTCATCCACGGCTCGCGCATCCCCGTCGCCGACGTGCGGCGGGTGAGCGACCTGCTGCTGGCCATGCCCCGGGCCGACCGGGCGGCGCTGCGGGTCATGCACCCCGGCCGGGTCGACGTCATCGGCGCGGGCGCGCTCATCCTGCGGGTGATCATGGACGAGTTCGGCCTGGACGAGGTCGTCGTCAGCGAGCACGACATCCTCGACGGCATCGCGCTGCGGCTCGCCCGCGGCTGACCCGGTGGCACTGGACGCCGGGGGCTTCCCGGTCACCCGGACGCCGGCCGGGGTGGTGCGGGGAGCGCGGGCCACCCGCGAGCTCGCCGTCCTCGACCAGCGGATCTCCGGCTGCTGCGCCTGCCCGCGGCTGGTCGCCTGGCGCGAGGAGGTGGCCCGGGTGAAGCGGGCGTCGTTCCGGCAGGAGGAGTACTGGGGTCGGCCGGTGCCCGGGCTCGGGCCGGCCGACGCGCGCATCGCCGTCGTCGGACTGGCGCCGGCGGCGCACGGCGGGAACCGCACCGGCCGGGTGTTCACCGGCGACCGCAGCGGGGACTGGATCTTCGCCGCCCTGTGGCGGGCCGGCCTGGCCAACCAGCCGACCTCCACGCACCTCGAGGACGGACTCGAACTCACCGACGTGCGGGTCGCCGCCGCGGTGCGCTGCGCTCCTCCGGCGAACGCGCCCACGCCGGAGGAGCGCGACACCTGCTCGCCGTGGCTGGCCCGCGAGCTGGACCTCCTGCCCCGGCTGCGGGTGGTCGTGGTGCTCGGCGGGTTCGGCTGGACGGCGCTGTGGCCGGTGCTCGCCGCCGCGGGCTACGCGATCCCGAGGCCCCGGCCGGTGTTCGGGCACGGCGCCGAGGTACAGCTGTCGGGGCCGCGCGGGCCGCTGACCGTGCTCGGCAGCTACCACGTCAGCCAGCAGAACACCTTCACCGGGAAGCTCACCGAGCCGATGCTGGACGCCGTCCTCACCCGGGCGACGGAACTGGCCGGGTCGGCCGACTGACCTCCGGCGGCGCTAGCGTGCTGGCCAGCGCAGACGAACGGCCCCCGTAGCCCAACTGGCAGAGGCAGACCCCTTAAAAGGGTCCAAGTGTCGGTTCGAACCCGACCGGGGGCACAGGCGGAACCACCGCCGGTCCGGGCGACATGCCGACCATGGCTCCGCATCAGCAGAACGGTCCTGTCGGACCCAGAAGTGGCACGATGCGCCGCGTGCTGGCGCCCTCCGCGGCCAGAGGCGCGCTGGCAGAGCTCTACGAGGCGGCCGTGGGATCCATCGCCGCCCGGGAGACGGCGCAGGAGCCGCGGTACTGGTTCTCCCGACGTGGTGACCGGTCTGCGGCCGACCGAAGCGGCTGAGTGTGTCGGCCGTCACTGTTCCGTATTCGGGTCGTTGAGCCATCGGTAGGCGTCCGATCGAGACGAGATCCGAGGGAACCGATGACCCATGCCCGTCCGAGCCGCCGCGCGCGGCTCGTCGCCACCTCTGCAGCCGGTCTGCTCGCAGCCACGGGGACGTTTGTCACCGCCGGGCCGGCCCAGGCCGGAGGCAGCGGCTGCGAGAACCGCACCAACAACAGCGTCGACAAGCTGCTCGAGTGCGTGACCGTCGAAGGCGTGCAGGAGCACCTCGCCGCCTTCCAGGGGATCGCCGACGCCCACGACGGCAACCGCGCGTCCGGCACCAGCGGGTACACGGCGTCCGCCGACTACTTGGAGTCCCGGCTGCGGGCCGCGGGCTACACGGTCCAGCGTCAGGAGTTCGAGTTCCCCTTCTACGAGCTGACCGCGGAGCCGACCTTCCAGCAGGTGGCCCCGTCGCCGACAACCTACGTCTACGGCACGGACTTCCAGGACATGAGCCTGTCGGGCTCCGGCACTCCCGAGGCGATCGCGGTCGCCGTGGACATCGCCGGCGCCGACAGTGGCTGCGAGGCCGCCGACTTCGGGCCGGAGGTCGCCGGGGCCATCGCGGTCATCAAGCGCGGCACCTGCGACTTCGGCGTCAAGGCGGCCAACGCCGAGGCCGCCGGCGCGGTGGGTGCGGTCATCTTCAACGACGGCGCCGCACCGGACCGCGTGGGCCTGATCGGCGGCCAGCTGGGCGCTCCCGTCGGCATCCCGGTCCTCGACACCACCGCCGCCCTTGGCCCGACCCTGGTGGGGACGACGCTCAGCATCGACCTCCAGTCCGTCAGCGAGCTGCGCACCACCGAGAACGTCCTTGCCGAGCTGCCCGGCCGCAGCGCCGACGGCGTGGTGATGATCGGCGGCCACCTGGACTCGGTGACCGAGGGCCCCGGGATCAACGACAACGGCACCGGCAGCGCGGCGATCCTGGAGGTGGCGGAGAACCTGCGGAAGACGAGGCCGGACCACCCCGTGCGGTTCGCCTGGTGGGGGGCCGAGGAACTCGGCCTGGTCGGCTCCCAGCACTACGTCGACTCCCTGCCGGAGACCGAGCTCGCCCGGATCGGCTCCTACCTGAACTTCGACATGGTCGGCTCGCCGAACTTCGTCCGCTTCGTGTACGACGGCGACGGGTCGGACTTCGAGGCGCCGGAGGGCTTCGTCACGCCGGAGTCGGCCGCGATCGAGCACCTCTTCGAGGAGTTCTACGACGCCCGGGGGCTCGCGCACGAGGACACCGAGTTCGACGGGCGCAGCGACTACGACGCGTTCGCGGCGGCCGGCATCCCCTCGGGCGGGCTGTTCACCGGTGCCGAGGGCGTCAAGACCCCGGAGCAGGCCGCGCGCTACGGCGGGACCGCGGGGGAGTGGTACGACCCCTGCTACCACCAGGCCTGCGACGACATCGGCAACCTGAGCCTGCCGGTGCTCGACGAGAACGCCGACGCCATCGCCTTCGCCACGCTGACGCTGGCCGGACCGGGGAACTCCGGCGGGCACGGGCAGGGCGGCAACGGCAACGGCAACGGCAGCGGGAACGGCCACGGGAACGGGCACGGGCACGGCGGTGGCTCCGGTCACGGCAGCGGCGGGCTGACCGCCGCGGCCTGACCCGGCCGCGGGGCGGCGGCGGGGTCCGGTGGTGCCGGCCGCGCCGCCGCAGCGCGCCGTCGCGATGCCCACCTGGGGGAACGGCCGACACGCCGGAACTACCCGGGGCCCCAGGGCGTTGACCTGACCGAGTGGAGTGCACCACCGTGTACGACACGATCCACGGTCACCTCGAGGAGATGACGATGCCCAGCAACAACCCGGCGTTCAAGGGCTTCGGCGCCGCCGGCAACGGCCAGCAGGCCGCACCCTGGGGCGCCCAGCCCCAGTACGGCGCACCGACCCAGGACCCCTACGCAGCTCCCACGCCGTACGCGGCGACGACGACGCGCTACCTCACGATGGACGACGTCGTCACCAAGACGGGCCTGTCGTTCCTGGTGACGGTGCTCGCCGCGGCGGCCGTCTGGGCCGCCCCCGGCGACGCGGCCTGGGGCCTGGCCCTCCCGGCCGTCCTGGTCGCCTTCGTGCTCGGCCTGGTGATCTCGTTCAAGCAGATCGCCAACCCGATCGCCACGCTCAGCTACGGCGCCCTCTACGGCGTCGCGCTCGGCGCCATCAGCGAGGCGTTCAACACCATCTACCCCGGCATCGTGATGCAGGCGCTGATCGGCACCTTCGGTGTGTTCGGCGGCATGCTGGTGGTCTACAAGACCGGCGCCGTCCGGGTGACCCCGAAGCTGACCCGCTGGGTGTTCGGTGCGCTCATCGGCGCCCTGGTGCTGATGGTGGCGAACTTCTTCGCCTACTTCTTCATGGACGACGGTCTGGGCATCCGCTCCGACGGCCCGCTGGGGATCATCTTCAGCGTCGTCATGATCGGCATCGCCGCGTTCCTGCTGCTCATGGACTTCGACATGGCCGACGAGGCCATCCGCCGCGGCGCCCCGGCGAAGTTCGCCTGGTACATCGCCTTCGGCCTGCTGGTCACGGTGGTCTGGCTGTACATCGAGATCCTGCGCCTGCTCAGCTACCTCCGCGAGTGAGCTGAACCCTGCACCCTGAACGCTGCACCACATGACAGTGGCCCGGTCCCCGTGAGGGGGCCGGGCCACTGTCATGTCCGGGGGCTCCCGGTGCGGGAGCCCCCGGAGCGGGCTCAGGAGAGGCGCTCGATGACCATCGCCATGCCCATGCCGCCACCGACGCACATGGTCTCGAGACCGAACGTCTTGTCGCGGGTCTGCAGGCCGTTGATCAGCGTGCCGGTGATGCGGGCACCGGTCATGCCGAACGGGTGGCCGACGGCGATGGCGCCACCGTTGACGTTCAGCTTGTCGATGTCGATGTTCAGGTCGCGGTAGCTCGGGATGACCTGAGCGGCGAACGCCTCGTTGATCTCCACGAGGTCGATGTCGTCGATGGTCATGCCCGCGCGCTTGAGGGCCACCCGCGAGGCGTCCACCGGGCCGTAGCCCATGATCTCCGGCGAGAGGCCGGTGACCGCGGTGGAGACGATGCGGGCCAGCGGGGTGAGGCCCAGCTCGGCGGCCTTGGTGTCGCTCATGACGATCACGGCGGCGGCGCCGTCGTTGAGCGGACACGCGTTGCCGGCCGTCGCGCGGCCGTTGGGGCGGAAGGCCGGCTTGAGGCCGGACAGGCCCTCGACGGTGGTGCCGCGACGCGGGCCGTCGTCCTGGCTGACGACGGTGCCGTCCGGCGTGGTCACGGGGGTGATCTCGCGGGCCCAGAAGCCGTTGTCGATCGACTCCACGGCCAGGTTCTGGCTGCGGGCGGCGAACTCGTCCATCTCCTGGCGGGAGACGTCCTTGATCAGCGCGAGGTTCTCGGCGGTCTGGCCCATGCCGATGTAGACGTCGGGCAGGGCGCCGTTCTCGCGCGGGTCCTCCCACGTCTCGGCGCCGCTCTCGGCGTCCTTGGCCGCCTTGGCCTGGGCCTCCTCGAACAGCGGGTTCTTCGTGTCCGGCAGGCCGTCGCTGTTGCCCTTCACGAAGCGGGACACCATCTCGACGCCGGCGGAGATGTACACGTCGCCCTCGCCGGCCTTGATGGCGTGCATCGCCATGCGGGTGGTCTGCAGCGAGGAGGAGCAGTAGCGGGTGATCGTCGTGCCGGGCAGGTGGTCCATGCCCATGAGGACGCTGACGACGCGGCCCATGTTGTAGCCCTGCTCGCCACCGGGGAGACCGACGCCGAGCATCAGGTCGTCGATGTCGCGCGGGTCGAGCGACGGCACCTTGTCGAGGGCCGCGCGCACGATGGCGGCGGCGAGGTCGTCGGGGCGCATGTCCTTCAGGGAGCCCTTGAAGGCGCGGCCGATGGGGGAGCGGGCGGTGCTGACGATGACTGCTTCGGGCATGGGTCCTCCACGATGAGGGGGTCCGGCCACGATCTCGCCGGACGTCGGGTCACCTCTGAAGCTACCCCGGCCGCGTTCCGGCTTATGAGCCGCGGCACACCCGGGAGCCGGGTGTGGCCCGCGTCACGCTGCCGGTCAGGGGGCGACCGGCTCGCGGTCGGCCTCCTCCGGTGTCGGCAGCTCCGGGGGGCGACGGCGGCGCAGCAGTGCCCAGCCGCCCCAGGGGCCGGACTCGGTGCCCGGCACCTCGGCGGGCTGGACCTCGCTGCCCGGCCGGCTGGCGGCCCGGGCCGCGGCGCTGGCCACGGGGCGGACCGAGTCGCGCCGGCGGGTGCCCCGGCGACGGTCGGCCGACGCCGGCCAGACGCCGAGAGCGTCGGCGACCGACGGCAGGATCACCGCGGCGGCGTGCCCGTAGCCCACGGCGCTGGGGTGGAACTCGTCCCGGCTGAACATGTCGCGGTCCGAGGCGAAGGTGGGGCCGAGCACCGAGCCCAGCGACACCGTGCGCCCGCCGGCCTCGACGACGGCGATGGTCTGCGCCGCCGCCATCTGCCGGCTCCAGCGCCGGGCCAGGGTGCGCAGCGGCTGGCGGATCGGTCGGATCGTGCCCAGGTCGGGGCAGGTGCCGACGACGACCTCCGCACCGGCCGCGGTGAGGCGGCGGACGGCGTCCCCGAGGTGGCGGACCGAGACCGCCGGCCGCGTCCGGCTGGTGACGTCGTTGGCGCCGATCATGATCAGCGCGACGTCGGGCTTCTCCGCGAGGGCGGCGTCGACCTGCGCGTCCAGCTGCGGCGACTTGGCACCCGAGACGGCCAGCCGGGTGAGCCGCACCGGGCGCTCGGCGAGCTCGGCCAGCGCGGCGGCGATCAGCACGCCCGGGGTCTGGGTGGCCCGCTCGACGCCCAGGCCCACCGCGCTGGAGTCGCCCAGCACGGTGAAGGAGATGGGCTTCCCGCGCCCGCGGCCGTAGACCCCGTCGCCGGACGGCGGGTCGGGGTCGCGGCGGGCGTCGACGCGACGGCGCGCGGCCCGTGCCTCCTCGCGGATCAGGGCGAGCAGGGCGGCACCGGCCAGACCGACGCCACCGCCGCCGTAGGCGGCACCGGTCGCCAGCCGCCGGGCCACGCTCGCTCGCGTCACGCTGCCTCCCTCCGGCCGTCCGGGCGGTTCCCGATCGTCGAGCACCGAGGCTAACGGCCACCTACGGTGCCCCTGTGGCACTCTCCCCCGACGGTATGACCCCGCCCGCGGCGCTCGACGACCGGAGCCGGCTGATCGTTGACGTGCTGGTCGACGCCTTCGCCGACCTGATGGCGGCCGACGCCGAGGCCTTCCGCACCAAGTTCCGCAAGATGGCCGCGGACCCGTTCGCCTTCTACCGGGGCAGCGCCTGCCTGTTCTACGCCGACATGGCGACGGAGGAGGACCGCTGGAGCGACGAGCGGACGTCGCGGGTGTGGATCCACGGTGACCTGCACGCGGAGAACTTCGGCACGTACATGGACGCGAACGGCCGGATCGTCTTCGACGTCAACGACTTCGACGAGGCCTACCTGGGGCACGTCAGCTGGGACCTGCGCCGCTTCGCGGCCAGCTTCGCCCTGCTCTCCTGGCGGAAGGCGTTCTCCGACGAGGTGATCGGCGAGCTTCTCGTCGTCTACCTGAACGCCTGGCTCGACCAGGTCGAGGCGTTCACCCGTTCCGACGCCGACCGGGACTTCGCCCTCGTGGCCGGCAACACCGAGGGCGCCGTGCACGACCTGATCCGCCGGACGGCGACCCGGACCAGGCTGGGCCTGCTCCAGCGGATGACGGTGGTGGAGGACGGCGAACGGCGCTTCGCCGACTCCCCGCGCAACCGGCGGCTGGACGACGCCGAACGGGACGAGGTGCTGGCCGCGCTGGAGCGGTACAAGGCGACGCTGCCGCCCCGCCCGTGGCGCCGCGAGGTCGCCTACGACGTGAAGGACCTCATCGGCACCGGTGGTTTCGGCATCGGCAGCGCCGGGCTGCCCGCCTACAACGTGCTGCTCGAGGGGTACGACCAGGCGCTGGAGAACGACGTCGTCCTGTCGGTGAAGCAGGGCAACGTGCCCGCGCCCAGCCGGATCGTCGACGACCCGGAGACCGCCGGCTACTTCGAGCACGAGGGGCACCGGACGGCGGTGAGCCGGCGGGCGCTCCAGTCGCACGCCTCCCAGTTCCTGGGCTACACCGACATCGCCCGTGTCGGGTTCGTCGTCGCCGAGCTGTCGCCCTACGAGCTCGACCTCGACTGGGAGGACCTCACCGAGCCCGACGAGATCCGGCCGGTGCTCGTCCAGCTGGGCCGGGCGACGGCGAAGCTGCACTGCGTGGGCGACGCCGACAGCGACCACACGCTGGTCCCGTTCCAGACCGAGGAGGCGATCGTGGCGATGCTCGGCGGGCGCCGGCGGGAGTTCGTCGACGACGTCGTGGCGTTCGCGCACTCGTACGCGCGCAGGGCGCAGGAGGACCACCGGCTCTTCGTCGACGCCTTCCGCGCCGGCGCGATCCCGGGCATCAGCTCGAGCGGCGGGCCCCCGGAACCCCGCTGACGGACGCCGGGAGGCCGGCGGCGAGCCGGTCGGCGAGGTCGGCGGCGCGCCAGCGGTGGCCGCTGCCGGCGACGGTCGCGCGTTCGGCGTGGGGGAGCGCCGCCACCAGCGACTCCGCGGCCGTGGTCATGAAGGGGAAGGTGTCGGCGCCCACGAGCACGAGCACCGGCGCACCGATCGCGGCCCACAGCTCCGCCCGCGGCGCGGACTGCGTCCAGGCCAGCGCCTCGGCGTCCGCTTCGAGCGTGGGCGCCATGCGCTCGTAGAGCGGCCACCGCGGCCCGCTGCGCATGTCGCGGAACCACTCCGGCGGCATGCCGTCGGTGTACAGCCGCCAGACCGCCTCGGGGTCGCCGGCCGCCGCGAGCGCCCGGACCGCCTGCAGGTACTCCTCGCCGTCGGTGCCGCACTCGTCGCCGAGGGGCACCTCCCACAACGACAGCCGCTCGACGCCGACCTGCGCGGCGGCCGCGGCGAGGGCGATCGCGCCGCCGGAAGAGCTGCCGTGCAGCCAGGCCCGTCCCCCGACCACGGCGATCAGCGCGCGTACCGCCGCCACCTCACCGGCGAGCCCGAAGGGTGGTGCGCCACCGCTGTCGCCCCGGCCGGGCCGGTCGTACACGACGACGTCGAAGCCGCGTCGCGCCAGCTCGGCGGACAGCTCCCGCGAGTCGGGGTCGACGGCCCGGAACTGGCCGGCGCCGCCGATGAGGATCAGCGGCTGCCCGGCGCCCTCGCGGTCGTAGGCGATCCGGGTGCCGTCCGCGGCCCGCACGTACTCGATCATGTCCTGCAGACCGCGGCCGGTCCCGGAAGTCAGCGGTCGGCGGCGCTCACCTGGTCCGGCGGCCGCGGCGGGTGCGGAGGTAGTCGGCGACGACGAACTCGCCGAGCCGGTCGCTGTCGGGCGTGAACACCCGGCCGCCGGCCCGTTCGGTGAGGTCGTGCACGAAGTGCACCAGGCCCGGGTCGGGGTCGAGCGCGAACACGTTGACCGTGGCGCCGGTCCGGGCCACCCGCTCCACCTCGGCGACGGTGCGCGCGATCGTCTCGGGCATCGGGGGCCAGCAGAAGAACGGCGTCCCGTCGTCCTCGAGGTGCGCCGTCGGCTCGCCGTCGGTGACGACCAGGACGACGGGCTCGGCGTCGTGGTGCTTGGCCAGGAACCGCCGCGCCAGCATCAGGCCGTGCTGCAGGTTGGTGCCCTGCAGCGTGTCCACCGACAGCTCGGCCAGCGTCGAGGGCTGGAGCACCTGGGCGGTCGAGGCGAACCCGATGATCTCGATCGCGTCCTGCGGGAAGCGGGTGGTGACCAGCGAGTGCAGCGCCATGGCGGTGGACTTGGCCGCACCCCAGGTGCCGCGCAGCGCCATGGAGTAGGAGAGGTCGACCAGGAGCGCGACCGCCGCCCCCGTGCGCCGCTCGGTCTCCACGACCTCGAAGTCCTCGACCGCGATGTGCACGCGGCGCTGGTGCTCGGTGCGGGGTTCGTGCGCCGTCCGCAGGACGGCGTTCTTCACCGTGCGGACGACGTCGAGCGGCTGCTCGTCGCCGAACCGCCACTCCCGCGAGCTGCCGGTGAGCTCGCCGGCGGCACCCGCATCCGCGACGTCGTGGTCACCGCGGCCGGCGGCGTCGAGCTGGGCGAACACCCGCCGCAGCGCCGTCGCCCCGAGCCGGCGGACCGCCTTGGGGGAGAGCTCCAGCTTGCCGCCGGAGCGGTTGAGGTAGCCCTGCCGCTCGAGCTCGCTCTCCATCTGGCGGAGGGCGGCGAGGTCGTCGACGGCGGGTCGGCCGAGCGCCCGTTCGAGCAGCTCCTCGTCGATGTCGGCCAGCGAGGCGCCGGCGTAGCCCTGCGAGAGCTGGTTGGACAGCGCCTCGAGGTCGGCCAGCTCCGCGACGGCGGAGGTGGCGTCGCCCATGCCGAGGGCCTGCTCGCCGTCGGGCACCTGCCCGCGCCGGCCCCACGGCAGGTCGGGGCGGGCCTGGCGCAGCGCGTCGCCGAGGTGGGCCATCTCGCTGGCCAGCCCCATGTCCTCCATGGTCTGGGCCATGAGGTCGGCGAGCTCGGCGCGCTGCTCGGGGGAGAGGCCGGCCATCATGCGTTCCTGGGCGGCGGCCCGGCGGGCGAGGGAGTCGATGAGCTCCTCGACCGTCTGCGGGTCGTCGGGGAAGAACTGGCCGTGCTTCTCCATGAAGTCGGCGAACCGCTCGTCGGTGTCCTCGCCGCGGTTGTGCGCGTCGACGAGCTGCGAGAGGTCGGCCACCATGTCCTTGATCGCCTGCATGTCCTGCTCGCCGGCGTTCTCCAGCGCCTGCTTCATCGAGGCGAAGGAGCTGTCGAGCACCTCCCGGCGCAGCAGGTCCTGGATCTGCTCGTAGGCCTGCCGCGCCTCGTCCGAGCGCCACTGCCAGTCCTTGAGCGCGCGCACCGCGCCGGCGGTGTCCTCGGGCAGCGCGTCGAGCTCGCCCTCGGCCAGCCGGGCGGCGTCGTCCGGGTCCGGGAACAGCTCCCGGCGCTCGGCCTCGACCGCCTTGTCGAGTAGCTCGCGGACCTCCTGCAGGGTGCCGTCCATCCGGCCGGCGGTGCGGGCCTTGCGCAGCCGCTCGCGCACCGAGCGGCGCAGCTCGTCCAGGCCGGGGCGGCCCTCGGCACCGCGGCGCAGCAGCTCGCGCAACGCCTCGCGCACGCCGCTGCCACCCAGGACGGAGTCACCGATCTCGTCGACGGCGTTGCCCAGGTCGTAGGGCGGCGCGAGCGGGTCGGGCCCGCCGTGCCAGCGCGAGTAGCGGTATCCCCTCGCGGGGCGCCGTCCGCTCACGTCATGCCCCGTAGATCGTGCGGCCGCCGTCGGTGTCCTTGGCCAGCCGCCGCGTCAGGTAAAGGCCCTCGAGGGCGAACTCGACCGCGGCCGCGGCCTGCTCGGCCGACTGCTCGCCCTCCGGCACGCCGAGGCGCCCCAGCAGCTCGGCCAGCTTCGGGATGGTGCCGAGCTGCCCGAGCAGGGCCGGTGCGCTCACCAGCTCGCCGGACTCGACGGTCTCCCCGCCGGTGAAGTGCTCCTGCAGCCCGGAGAGGTCCAGCCCGGCGCAGCGGGCGCGGAAGGTCTGCGCGGTCGCCTGCCGGAGCAGGTGGTCGAGGATCTCCAGCTCGCGGTCGTCGTCGTTGTCGCTGCCGGAGTCGGCGAACTCGACCTTGCCGCGGCTGGCGGGAACGACGCTGGGCAGGTCCACCACGCGGGCCACCGGCCGGGTCTCGCCGGCGATGGCGGCCCGGCGGACGGCGGAGGCGGCGACGGTCTCCAAGCCGGCGATCGCGAACCGCGCGCTGACGCCGGAGCGCTGGTCGACGTGGGTGGACTCGCGGACCAGCCGGGTGAACCGGGCGACGATCTCGACCAGGTGCTCGGGGACGAGGGGGGCGGTGAGGCCGTCGCCGCCGAGCGCGGAGGTCTGCGCCTCCTGGTGCAGCAACCGGATCTCGTCGGCGAGCTCGATCGGGTAGTGGGTACGCACCTCGGCGCCGAACCGGTCCTTGAGCGGGGTGATGATCCGGCCGCGGTTGGTGTAGTCCTCGGGGTTGGCGCTGGCGACCAGCAGCAGGTCCAGGGGCAGCCGCACGCGGTAGCCGCGGATCTGGATGTCGCGCTCCTCGAGGACGTTGAGCAGCGCGACCTGGATGCGCTCGGCGAGGTCGGGCAGCTCGTTGACGCTGAAGATGCCCCGGTTGGTGCGCGGGACGAGCCCGTAGTGCACCGTCTCCGGGTCGCCCAGCGTGCGGCCCTCCGCGACCTTGATCGGGTCGACGTCACCGATGAGGTCGCCGACGCTGGTGTCCGGCGTCGCCAGCTTCTCCCCGAACCGCTCGCTGCGGTGCAGCCAGCCCACCGGGGTGGCGTCACCGTGCTCGGCGATCTGCCGGTGCGCCCAGACGCTGATCGGGGCCAGCGGGTGCTCGTTGAGCTCGCTGCCGGTCAGCACCGGCGTCCACTCGTCGAGCAGGCCGACGAGGGTGCGGATCAGGCGGGTCTTGCCCTGGCCGCGCTCGCCCAGGAGCACCAGGTCGTGCCCGGCGATGAGGGCCCGCTCGACCTCGGGCAGCACGGTGTCCTCGAAGCCCACCATGCCTGGCAGGCTGGGCTCGCCGCGGCCGAGGCGGGCGAGCAGGTTGGCGCGGATCTCGGCCTTGACCGCGCGGGGGGTCGCGCCGCTCGCGCGCAGTTCGCCCAGGGTCGTGGCAGCGGGGGAAGGGGTGGTCGGTCCGGCAGCGTCCGTCACCCCAGGAACGGTACGACGCGGACGGCGGGAACGGAGCCCCCTCGAAGATCGCTTCCTCGCGCGACCGCCGATGACTCCGGCGCCCCGGGGAGGTCTCCGTCGGCATGCATCCGCAGACAGCCCTCCGCCGGCCGCGAAAACTGCTCGGAAACCGTCGGTACCCGGTCCTAGCGTGGCCGGCATGACCGACGCGATCGTCGTCGAGGGGCTGGTGAAGCGCTTCGGCGCGACCACCGCCCTCGACGGAGTGGACCTGACCGTGGTCGAGGGGTCCGTGCTCGGGCTGCTCGGCCCCAACGGTGCCGGCAAGACCACCGTGGTGCGCATCCTGACCACGCTGCTGGCTGCCGACGCGGGCCGGGCGGAGGTGGCCGGCCTCGACGTGGTGCGCGACGCCGACGAGGTCCGTGCCGCCATCGGGCTGACCGGCCAGTACGCCGCGGTGGACGAGTACCTGACCGGGTTCGAGAACCTGGAGATGGTGGGCCGGCTCTACCGCCTGCCCAAGTCGGAGGCGCGCTCCCGGGCGGGGGAGCTGCTGGAGCGGTTCGACCTGGTCGACGCCGCCCACCGCCCGGCGAAGACCTACTCCGGTGGCATGCGCCGGCGGCTGGACATCGCCGCCTCGCTGATCAACCGGCCCCGGGTGCTGTTCCTGGACGAGCCGACGACGGGGCTCGACCCGCGCAGCCGGCTGGCCATGTGGGAGTTCATCGCCGAGCTCGCCGACGGCGGCACCACGATCCTGCTCACCACGCAGTACCTCGAGGAGGCCGACCGGCTGGCCGACCGCATGGTCGTCATCGACCGCGGCCAGGTCATCGCGCGGGGCACCGCCGACGAGCTGAAGGCCCAGGTCGGCGGTGAGCGGCTGGAGTTCACCGTCACCGACGCGGCGGCGCTGCCGGGGATGATCGAGGCGCTGCGCCCGCTCGGCGTCGACGAGCCGAACGTCGACGTCGCCAGCCGGCGCTTCTCCATGCCGGTGAGCGGCGGCGCCGACGTGCTCGCCGAGGCGCTGCGCCGGCTGGACGGCGGGACCTCGCAGATCTTCGACATCGGCCTGCGCCGGCCCGACCTCGACGACGTCTTCCTCGCCCTCACCGGGCACGCGGCCGAGGACGTCACCACCGACGCCGGCCGAGCCGGCCGAGCCGGTCGTGACCGGAGGAGTCCGATGAGCAGCCTCGCCGCGACGCTGTCCGACAGCGCCGTCATCACCAAGCGCAACCTGATCAAGGTCAAGCGGGTGCCCGACCTGATCGTCTTCGCGACCCTCTCGCCGATCATGTTCGTGCTGCTGTTCCGGTACGTCTTCGGCGGGGCGATCAACCTGCCGCCGGGGATCAACTACGCCGAGTTCCTGCTGCCGGGCATCTTCGCCCAGACCGTCGTCTTCGGGTCCACGGTCACCGGCGCCTCGATCGCCGAGGACCTGCAGAAGGGGCTCATCGACCGGTTCCGGTCGCTGCCGATGTCCCGTGCGGCCGTGCTGATCGGGCGGACGGTCGCCGACGCCGGGCTGAACGTCATCTCGATCACCGTCATGGCGCTCACCGGGCTGGCCGTGGGCTGGCGGATCAACTCCTCGGTGATCGAGGCGATCGGCGGCTTCCTCGTGCTGCTGGTCTTCGCCTACGCGATCAGCTGGCTGATGGCCCTGGTCGGGCTGCTGGTGCGGACGCCGGAGGTGGTGAACAACGCCAGCTTCATGGTGATCTTCCCGCTGACCTTCGCCTCCAACGCCTTCGTGCCGCTGGAGTCCTTCCCGTCGGTGCTGCGCGTCTTCGCGGAGTGGAACCCGGTGTCGACCGTCGTCCAGGCGGCGCGGGAGCTGTTCGGCAACACCGTCCCGGGGGCGCCGGTACCCGACGCCTGGCCGCTGCAGCACCCGGCGCTCTACACGCTGCTGTGGACGGCGATCATCCTGGCGGTGTTCGTGCCGCTGTCGGTGCGCACCTACCGCCGGACGGCCGCCCGCTGAGGATCAGGATGTAATACCCGGGATGAGCGCTGCAGAGATCTCTCCCGCGAACCCGCTGTTCCGTCCCTCGCCGCTGCCCTTCGGGCTGCCGCCGTTCGGTGAGATCAGCCCGGAACACTGCCGGGAGGCGCTGCTGGCCGGGATGGCCGAGCAGCGGGCCGAGGTGGCGGCGATCGTCGGGTCCGAGGAGCCGCCGGGCTTCGAGAACACCGTCGTGGCGATGGAGCGCTCCGGCCGCCTGCTCACCCGGGCGTGGAGCGTCTTCGGCACCCTGACCTCGTCGGTCTCCTCGCCGCGGCTGCGGGAGATCGAGCGGGAGGTCGCGCCGCTGGCTGCCGCGCACTCCGACGCCCTGCGGCTGGACCCGGCGCTGTTCGCGCGCATCGACGCCGTGCACGAGGCCCGGCACGACCTGGGCCTGGACGGGGAGTCCGTCCGCCTGGTCGAGCGGTACCACCTGGACTTCGTCCTGGCCGGTGCTCAGCTCGACGAGGCGGGGCGGGCCCGGCTCACCGGGCTGAACCAGGAGCTCTCCGGCCTGACGACGACGTTCGGCCAGAACGTGCAGCTGGCCATGGAGGCGGCCGCGGTCCACGTGACCGATGCCGGGGAGCTGGACGGGCTCGGCGCCGAGGAGGTCGCGGCCGCGCGGACCGCCGCGGCCGACCGCGACCTCGAGGGCTGGCTGCTGCCCCTGCTGCTGCCCACCCGCCAGCCGGTGCTGGCCAAGCTGCGCAACCGGGAGCTGCGCCGGCGGGTGCACGAGGCCTCGGTGGACCGGGCCTCCTCCGGCGAGCACGACAACGGTCCGGTGGCCGTCCGCATCGCGACGCTGCGGGCCGAGCGCGCGCGGCTGCTGGGCTTCGACACCCACGCCGACCTCGTGCTCGCCGACCAGACCGCCCGCACGACCGAGGCGGTGGACGCGATGCTGGCCTCGATGGTCCCGGCCTCGGTTGCCAACGCCGAGGCCGAGGCCGCGGTGCTGGCCGAGGTGGCCGCTCGCGACGGCGTGGAGCTGGCGCCCTGGGACTGGTCGTTCTACAGCGAGCAGGTCCGCGCCGAGCGCTACGCCGTCGACACCGCTGCCCTGCGCGCCTACTTCGAGCTGGACCGGGTGCTGGTCGACGGCGTCTTCCACGCCGCTGAGCTGCTCTACGGCTTCCGGTTCACCCCCCGGCCCGACCTGGCCGGGTACCACCCCGAGGTGCGCGTCTGGGAGGTCGCAGACGCCGACGGCGCCGCGATCGGGCTGTACGTGGGCGACTACTTCGCCCGCGAGGGCAAGCGCGGCGGCGCGTGGATGAACTCGTTCGTGACCCAGTCGCGGCTGCTCGGGACGTCGCCGGTCGTCGTCAACAACCTCAACGTCTCCCGTCCGCCGGCCGGCCAGCCCGCGCTGCTGACGCTGGACGAGGTGGACACGCTGTTCCACGAGTTCGGGCACGCGCTGCACGGCCTCAGCTCGTCGGTCACCTACCCGCGGTTCGCCGGCACCAGCGTGCCGCGGGACTTCGTCGAGTTCCCCAGCCAGGTCAACGAGATGTGGGCGACCTGGCCCGAGGTGCTGTCCCACTACGCCCGGCACGTGGACACCGGGGAGCCGATCCCCGGCGCCGCGGTGGAGGCGGTCGACGCCGCGCGGCTGTGGGGCGAGGGCTTCGCGACGCTGGAGTACCTGGCGGCCACGCTGCTCGACCAGGCCTGGCACCGGATCGCCCCCGACGCCGAGATCGGCGACCCGGTGGAGTTCGAGCGGGCCGCCCTGGAGAAGGCCGGCGTCGCCTCGGACCTGGTGCCGCCGCGCTACCGGACGACGTACTTCAACCACGTCTTCGCCGGGGGCTACTCGGCCGGTTACTACTCCTACATCTGGTCCGAGGTGCTCGACGCCGACACCGTGGAGTGGTTCAAGGAGAACGGTGGGCTGACCCGGGCGAACGGGGACGCCTTCCGCGAGAAGCTGCTCGCCGTCGGCGGCTCGGTCGACCCGCTGTCGGCCTTCCGCGCCGTCCGCGGCCGCGACGCCGACCCGGCCCCGCTGCTCAGGAGACGGGGGTTGGCTGTGTGAGGTCTGGTCGTGCCGAGTGGGCCCCGGAGGGGTCCGCGCAGGCGCGACGGAGGCGCTCCACGCCGCGGGAAGACGGCTCCTGGCCGCGGTGCGATCCGGAGGATCGCGATGTCATCGCCTACAACCAGGGGAGCGAGAGCACCACTTCGAGGTCGTCCGGGGCATCGCCGTCGCGCACCAGCCGGTTGGGCTGGCGGTGACCGCACGCCGTGCAGCGGTGCACCACCTGCCATCCCTTGCCGGACTTCTCCACCAGCCCGATCGGCTCCATCGGCTGCCGGCACTCGCTGGCCCGGTCACCGGGGAGGTCGTCGACGTGCAGCGACCACAGGCAGTACGGGCAGTGGTTGCGGTAGTGCCCGTCGGTGTTGGCGGGCACCGGGATCGTGCAGTGCACGCACGCGAACCCGGTGTTCTCTGCCCGACGGGAGCGGGTCACGGTGCGGGTCAGGGGACGAAGGGCTCGACGCCGACGACCTCGACGGTGATGTCGCGGCCGTTGGGCGCCTGGTAGGTCACGTTCGCGCCCGGGGCGGCGCCCATGATCGCGGCACCCAGCGCCGACTCGGGGGAGTAGACGTCGAGGTCGGTGGTGCCGGCGATCTCGCGCGAGCCGAGCAGGAACTTCTCCGTGTCGTCGTCACCGGCGAACCGGATGGTGATCACGGTGCCGAGCGCGGCGTTGGTCGCCGTCGTCGGCGGCTCGCCGACGCGGGCCTTGCGCAGCAGGTCGGTGAGCTGCCGGATGCGGCCCTCCTGCTTGCCCTGCTCGTCCTTGGCGGCGTGGTAGCCGCCGTTCTCCTTGAGGTCACCCTCTTCGCGGCGCGCGTTGATCTCGGCAGACATGGCCGGACGGTTCGCCACCAGCTGGTCGAGCTCGGCCTTCAGCCGGTCGTAGGCGACCTGGGTCAGCCAGACGCCCTGGTCCTGCTCGTCAGTGGGGGTGGACACGACGGACTCCTGAGAATCGGGAGGCCGCCCCCGAACGGGGACGGCCGCTGGTCGAACGGTCAAGCTAACACCGCATCCGAGCGCGGTGCACGGAGCCGGGAGGCCGGTCCCGGAGTGCGGAACGGTACCGGACGATGCGTGACGGAGAGCACAGTTCGCCCGTCCGGGGGGCCCACCAGCACCGATGCGGCGCGGCCGCCGGGAGGGCCCACCGGCTGCCCGGCGGGACGGGGGACAATGCACCGGTGACCCGACCCGACCAGCTGCGTCTGCTCGCCGTGCACGCCCATCCGGACGACGAGTCGAGCAAGGGCGCCGCCACCATGGCCAAGTACGTCGCCGAAGGCGTACGCGTCATGGTGGCCACCTGCACCGGGGGCGAGCGCGGCTCCGTGCTCAACCCCGCCATGGACCGGCCCGAGGTCTGGGAGCGTCTGCCCCAGATCCGCGCCGAGGAGATGGCGAAGGCCCGCGACATCCTCGGCGTCGAGCAGGAGTTCCTCGGCTTCGTCGACTCCGGTCTGCCCGAGGGCGACCCGCTGCCCCCGCTGCCCGAGGGGTGCTTCGCGCTCGTGCCGATCGAGGAGGCCGCCGCACCGCTCGTGGCGCTCATCCGCCGGTTCCGGCCGCACGTCGTCACCACGTACGACGAGCGCGGCGGCTATCCGCACCCCGACCACATCAAGACCCACGAGATCTCGATGTACGCCTTCGACGCCGCCGGCGATCCCGACCGGTACCCGGAGCTCGGCGAACCGTGGCAGCCGAGCAAGCTCTACTACCACATGAGCTTCACGCTGCCCCGGACGAAGGCCCTGCACGAGGCGATCCTGGCCACCGGTGCCGAGTCGCCCTACACGGAGTGGCTGGAGAACTGGGATCCCGCCCGGGACATGTCCCACCGGGTGACCACGCGGGTGCCCTGCGGGGAGTACTTCGCCGTCCGTGACGCCGCGCTCATCGCGCACGCCACCCAGATCGATCCGCTCGGCCGCTGGTTCGCCTGCCCGATCGAGACCCAGCAGCAGATCTGGCCCACCGAGGACTACGAGCTCGCCCGCACCCTGGTCGACGCCCCCGTGCCCGAGGACGATCTGTTCGCCGGCCTGCGCAGCGAGGTGGGAGTCCGATGAGCACTGCCGTCCAGACCATCCTGGCCGCCGACCAGCAGCTGCCCGAGGACATCGGCAAGGCAGGTCCGCTCGGCCTGCTGCTGATCGTGGTCCTGCTCATCGCCACGGCGCTGCTGGTGAAGTCCATGTCCGGGCACCTCAAGAAGCTGCCGCGCAGCTTCGACCCGGACGACCAGGAGCCCGAGGTCGTCGTCCCCGACGACCTCTCGGGGCTGGATGCCCGGTCCGAGCCGGGCCAGGAACTGCTCGACACCCTGCGCCGGGCACCCCTGGCGATCGAGCCGCCGCGGGACGGCGACGGCCGACCGGAGCGCCCGCAGGCCTGACTCCGGCCGGCCGCCGCTGGAGGAGCGACTACCAGCGGTGCGCGACGTCGATGACGACGCGCGCGTCCGCGCTGCCCGGACCGGCCAGCGTGAACACCCGGAACGGCAACCGGGCGCGGGTGCCGACGCCGAGCGTCGCCTGACCTTCGAAGGCGCCCGCCCAGGCCACCTGGCGAAGGGTCGTGAAACCCCGCACGGAGACGACGTCGACGGTGCTCCGCGGCGTGTAGGTCGCGCGGCCGGCCTCGTCGTGATCGGCGGTCCGGACGATCACCTGCATCGCGGCCCCGCCCCGGAGGGGAACGGGCCGGCCACTGCCGTCCTCGGAGACCGCGGGCACGTAGCGCACGTCGTAGCCGCTGAACCCGCGGGCGTGGCCCACCTGGACCACCAGTCGATCGAAGCACGCGTGCCGCCCGGCGCGGACGTCCTGGAGGGCGGCGCCGGCCGGTGCGGCGCCCGCCCCCACCTCCGGTTGCGATCCCCACGTGATCCCGCAGTACGGCGCGGCCTCGGCGGGAGTGGCGAGGACGGCGGTGGCGACGACCGCCGTCAGGGTGAGAAGGGTCCGGCGGATCCGCTGACGAGTCATGGCAGGCCTCCTGGTGGGTGTGTGGCCACCAGGAGGATCCCGCCGACACGCCCCATACCACCAGGGGCAGCGCATAGCAAGGATTGTCGAATTTCCGGCGTGTCGTCCGACAGATCTCGACCGCTCCGACCGGTCGCCGCGCCGCTGCAGCTAGCACTTCTCGCCGGTCGCAGCGCGCCGCAGCCGGGCGGGAACCGTCCGCTCAGGGCGTAGCTGGCGAGGCTCCGTCGACGCGACTACGGCCTAAGCTTGTAATCGCGTAATCAACCGCTGCCGTGGGAGGTCGCCATGCACGCACACCGTTTCGCCGAAGCCGACTTCGGGTCCCCGTTCCGCCGCGGGCGAGGTCGCGGGTCCGGCAGCCGGAGCCAGGACGCTCCGCCGGTCGAGCGCGCGGAGGTGGCCGGCTGGTTCGCCGGCCGGCTCCCGGACGGCTGGTTCACCGGGCCGGTCGAGATCACCGTCGACCGCGACGAGATCACCGTGGTCGGCACGCTGCCCGAACCCTCTGCGGGGGAGGGGGACGCCGCCGCGGCGCAGGCCGGGCGGATCGCGCGCTTCCGCGAGGACACCCGCCGCGAGCGGATGGCGATCGCGGACGCCGCCCAGGAGCGCTACGGCCGCTCGGTGGCGTGGGGTGCCGCCTGCGGCGCGAGCCGGGAGCTGTTCACCACCTTGTCGATGCCGGTCATGACCCGGCTGCGCCAGCCGGAGCGGCTCGTCCTGGACACCCTCGTGGATGCCGGGGTCGCCCGCTCCCGGTCGGAGGCGCTCGTCTGGGCGGTGCGGCTGGTGGGCCGCAACGCCGACGAGTGGCTGGCCGAGCTGCGCGCGGCCATGGCGTCGGTGGAAGAGGTCCGCGCGCGGGGGCCGCAGGCCGACTGAGCCGACCAGGGACACTGGGCGTCGTGCCCGACACCGTCCCCGCCGCGACCGATGTCCTCGTGGTGGGGGCGGGTCCCGCCGGCTCCGCCGCCGCGGCCTGGGCCGCACGCTCCGGGCGGGACGTCGTCCTCGCCGACGCCGCCGTCTTCCCCCGGGACAAGACCTGCGGCGACGGCCTGACGCCCCGCGCCATCGCCGAGCTCGACCTGCTCGGCCTCGGCGACTGGGCGCGCGGCAAGGCCCGGAACCGGGGGCTGCGGGCCGCCGGTTTCGGGCGGGAGTGGCAGCTGCCCTGGCCCGGCGGGGAGCTCCCCGACCACGGCAGCGCGGTGCCGCGCACCGAGCTCGACGCGCGGATCCGGCAGGTGGCCCTGGACGCCGGGGTCACCCCCGCGGACGGCGCCCGGGCGGTCGACGTCGAGCGGGACGGCGACCGGGTCCGCGGGGTGGTGTTCGAGCACACCGACGGCACCCGCTCGACCGTGGCCTGCCGGCGGCTCGTCGTCGCCGACGGGGTGCGCTCACCGCTGGGCCGCGTGCTGGGGCGGGAGTGGCACCGCGACACCGCCTACGGGGTGGCCGCCCGCGGCTACGTGCGCTCGAGCCGCAGCGACGACGAGTGGATCTCCTCCCACCTCGAGCTCCGCGGCGTCGACGGAGAGCTGCTCTCCGGCTACGGCTGGATCTTCCCCCTGGGGGCCGAGGCAGGTGAGGTCAACATCGGCGTCGGCACGCTGGCCACCGCCCGGCGCCCGGCCGGCGTGCAGCTCAAGCCCCTGCTGGAGAACTACACCGACGCCCGCCGGGCCGAGTGGGGGATCGAGGGCGGGGTCCGGTTGCCGGCGTCCGCGCTGCTGCCCATGGGCGGCGCGGTCTCCGGGGTGGCCGGGCGGAACTGGGCGCTGATCGGGGACGCGGCCGGCTGCGTGAACCCGCTGAACGGCGAGGGCATCGACTACGGGCTGGAGACCGGTCGGACCATCGCCGGGCTGCTGGACGAGCCCGACTGGTCGACGGCGTGGCCCGCGATCCTCCGCCGGCACTACGGCGAGGCCTTCTCCATCGCGCGGCGGCTGGCCGGGCTGCTCACCCTCCCGCGCTTCCTGCCCGCGGCCGGGCCGGTGGGCATGCGCTCGCGTCCGCTGATGACGGTGGCCCTGCGGGTCATGGGGAACCTGGTGACCGAGTCCGACCGCGACCTCACCGCCCGGCTGTGGCGCACCGCGGGGCGGCTCTCGGTGCGGCTGGACGACCGCCCGCCCTTCAGCTGAGCCGGCTCCGCCGCGCCCGCCGGTGCCCCCCTGCGTGCACTACTGCGCAGTGAGCAGTACCGTGCGTCCCACCGAACCGGAGGTGCACGTGGACACCACGCAACTGCTCAAAGGGGTGCTCGACCTCGCCGTCCTGGCCGTCCTCGACGAGGAGGACGGCTACGGCTACGACGTGGTCCGGCGGCTGCGCGCCGCGGGGCTCGACGACGTCGCGGACGCCTCCGTCTACGGCACGCTGCGCCGGCTGTTCGCCGCCGGGCACCTCACGTCCTACGTCGTCCCCTCCGTCGAGGGGCCGCACCGCAAGTACTACGGGCTGAACGCGTCCGGTCGGGCCGAGCTCGAGGGCTCGGCCAAGACCTGGTCCGGGTTCGCCGACACGATGGCGGCCCTCCTGGCCGCGCGGAAGGAGGTGGCGGCATGACCGCTGCCCAGCAGGCCGAGCCCGACGTCGAGGTGCGGGCCTACGCCCGCCAGGTGCGCGCCGCGCTGGCCGACGTCCCGACCGCGCAGCTGGCCGAGCTGCTCGACGACCTCGAGGAGCACCTGGTCGAGGTCGCCGCCGAGGGCGGGGAGCCGCTGACCGTCCGCCTGGGCCCGCCGGCCGAGTACGCCGAGGAGCTCCGCCGCGCCGCCGGCCTGGCCGAGCCCGACGTCCCGGTCGACCGCCCCGTGCCGGGCTGGCGTGCGGAGCTCGGTGCGGGCATCGACCGCCTGCAGGCCTCCCCGGCGTACGCCGCGGTGCGCGACTTCCTGCCCGAGCTCCGACCGGCCTGGTGGGTGCTGCGGGCGTGGGCCGCGCTGGTCGCGGCGGACGCCCTGCTGGCCGGGAGCGACTCCTTCCCGGTGCCGACCTTCGGGGTGGGCCCCGTGATCGGGCTCGTGCTGACGGCCGCGGCGGTCACCTGGTCGGTGCGGCGCGGCCTGCGCGTGCGGCGCGATCCGGGCCTCGCCCACCGGCGTCTCGCCGTCGCCGCGAACGCCGCGCTGGCGCTGCTCGCGCTGGTCGCGGTGTTCGGTGCCGGGGGTTCGCCGGAGCCGGCGATGGCCTGGGACACCGGGATGCCGTCGTCCACGGACCTGGCGCACGAGGACGGGACGCCGATCACCAACATCCACCCGTACTCCTCCACCGGGGAACCGCTGGAGGGGGTGCTGCTCTACGACCAGGACGGGCGGCCGATCGACAACCTGGCGCCGTACACCGCCGACGGCGGCGAGGTGCGGCGCCTGGACGTCGAGCCGCCGGCGCCGGCGAACGCCTTCCCGCAGCAGCAGCGGGTGCTGACCTGGGACGAGTTCGGCCGCGAGGTCTGGGTCGAGCCGGACAGCGCACCGGACCCGGAGCCCGCGCCGTCCGCCGTCCCCGGCGAGCCGGTGCCGCCGGCCGAGGTCCTCCCGGCGCCCCCGGTGGAGCCCGTCCCCTGAGGGGCGGAGCTCAGGTGAGGGGCGAGTTGTACATCGCGAAGTAGACGGCGATGTAGTGGCAGATGGCGGCCACGACGGTCATGGCGTGGAAGACCTCGTGGTAGCCGAACGTGCCCGGCCAGGGGTTGGGCTTCTTGATGCCGTAGGCGATCCCGCCGAGGGTGTAGAGCACGCCGCCGACCGCCAGCAGCACCAGCGAGGCGACGCCGGCGAAGTGCAGGATGTCGGTCAGCACGAAGACCGCCACCCAGCCCAGCGCGAGGTACAGCGGCACCCCCACCCAGCGGGGCGCGGTCGGCCAGGTCATCTTCAGCGTCACCCCGGCGAACGCACCGGCCCAGACCACGGCCAGCACCCAGAACCCGGTGATCCGGTCGACGGCGAGCAGCGCGAAGGGCGTGTACGTGCCGGCGATGAACAGGAAGATCATCGAGTGGTCGAGGCGCTTCATGATCCGCCAGCCGCGCGGTGACCAGCGGCGCCGGTGGTACAGGGCGCTGATGCCGAACAGCCCGCAGATCGTCAGGCAGTAGACCGAGACCGCGAGGCCTGCCCGGGCGCTCTCCGCGAACGCCAGCGGGATCAGCACGGCGCTGGAGAGGATCGCGCCGAAGAACGAGAACAGGTGCAGCCAGCCGCGCATGCGCGGCCGGGTGTCGGGGTGGGTCCAGTCCTTGTCGGCGAAGTCCTCAGCGGTCCAGGACCGGTCGACCTGCTCGCCCTCCTCCAGGACGGCGGCGAGCGCCTGTTGGCGCGGTGCCTCGATCTCCGCGCTGTCGACCTCCACCCGGACGGGCTCGCGGTCGGAGGGGGGCGCAGTGCTCATGGGCCGAGGTTACGGAGCGGTAGGTCCGGCGGCATCCGCACGGACTGTGAGCTTGCTGCCAGCTCCGCCGTGCCGTCTCCCACCCGGCACGGCTGCGAGGCCTAGGGTGGGCGTTCGTGGGCGTGCGGCGGACGATCCGGGACGCGCTGACCCACGTCTACGAGCGCCGCCTGGCCCGCGCGCTGATCGGTGCCGACGTCCCCCGCCACGTCGGGGTGATCATGGACGGCAACCGGCGCTGGGCCCGCTCGATCGGGCTGGAGGACGTCGCCCACGGCCACCGGCGCGGAGCCAGCAAGATCGTCGACCTGCTCGGCTGGTGCGACGACGCCGGCGTGCAGGTGGTCACCCTCTTCATGCTGTCCACCGACAACCTGCGCCGTCCCGAGCCCGAGCTCAGCGCGCTGCTGCGGATCATCGAGGACGTCGCCGTCGACCTGTCCGGCCCGGGCCGCCGGTGGAAGGTCAACTCCATGGGCGCGTCCGAGGTGCTCCCGCCGGAGACCGTGGCCGTGCTCAAGCAGGCCGAGGAGGACACCCGCGACCGGCCGGGCGCGACGGTCAACCTGGCCGTCGGCTACGGCGGGCGCCGGGAGATCGCCGACGCCGTCCGCTCGCTGCTGGCCGAGCACGCGGCCCGCGGCACCGCGCTGGACGACCTGGTGGAGGTGCTCGAGGTCGAGCACATCGCCGAGCACCTCTACACCCGCGGGCAGCCCGACTGCGACCTGGTGATCCGGACCAGCGGGGAGCAGCGGATGTCCGGGTTCCTGCTCTGGCAGACGGCGAACGCCGAGTTCCACTTCACCGACGTCTACTGGCCCGACTTCCGCAGGGTGGACTTCCTCCGGGCGCTGCGCGACTACTCGGCCCGGCACCGCCGCTTCGGCGAGTAGCCGGCGGCTGCCAGACTGCCCGCATGAGCGCCGGAGCCCTCGACCTGCCCGCGGAGTACGTGCGGCTGGGGCTGCGCTTCGACCGGCTCGAGCCCGGTTTCGTCGACGCATTCACCGGTGACCCGCGGCTCCGGGCGCAGGTGGGCGACGAGCCGGCACCGACGCCCCAGCAGCTGCGCGACCGCGCCCGCGCCCTGCTCCGCGAGCTGGACTCCGCGGGCCTGCCGGCCGACCGGGCCGAGTTCCTCCGCGGCCAGCTGACCGGCCTGGAGTGCAGCGCCCGCAAGTTCAGCGGCGAACCGGTGGGGTTCGTCGAGGAGGTGTCCCGCTACTTCCAGGTCGACGTCTCCCTCGGGGACGAGGCGACCTACGCCGCGGCGCACGCCGAACTGGACGCGCTGCTGCCCGGCAGCGGGTCGCTGACCGAGCGGTACGCCGCCCACCGTCGCCGGGAGGAGTGCCCCCCGGACCGGCTCGAGGCCGCGGTGCACGCCCTGTCCAGTGCGCTGCGCGACCGCGTGCGGGGGCAGTACGGGCTGCCCGAGGCCGAGACCGTCCGGTACGAGGTGGTCACCGACAAGCCCTGGTCGGGCTTCAACTACTACGAGGGCGGCTTCCGGTCGCGCGTCGCGATCAACGCCGACCTGCCGCACCGGCTGTCCCAGCTGGCCCACCTGGTCGCCCACGAGTCCTATCCGGGGCACCACACCGAGCACTGCCGCAAGGAGCTCGGGCTGGTCGAGCGCGCCGGCCGCGCCGAGCACACGGTGTTCCTGGTCAACACCCCCGAGTGCCTCATGGCCGAGGGCCTGGCCGACCTCGGCGTGGAGGCGGCGATCGGCGAGGGGTGGGGGTCCTGGTCCGCGGAGATCCTGGGCGACCTCGGCCTGCGCTTCGACGGCTCCCTCGCCGAGCGGATCGCCGCGGCGGCCGCGCCGCTGAACCGGGTGCGTCAGGACGCGGCGATCCTGCTGCACGACCGGAGCGCGGACACCGACGAGGTGGCCGCCTACCTGCAGCGCTGGTCGCTCGTGGCGGGCGACCGCGCCCGCCAGCAGATCCGGTTCCTCACCGATCCGCTGTGGCGGGCCTACATCTCCACCTACGTCGAGGGCTTCGGGCTGCTGTCGCGGTGGCTGGACGCCCGCCCGGCGGGTCAGCCGGTCGCCGACCGGTTCCTCCGGCTGCTCGACGAGCCGCTGACCCCGGCCGCCGTGGCCGGTGAGCTCACGGCCGTCCGAACGCCGTGAGCCGCCGCGACCCGCAGCGCGCCCGGGTGCTGGGGCTCTGGACGGCGGGCTGGCTCGCCGTCTTCCTGATCGCCGGGATGATCCGGCTGGGCGAGCCGGCGGTGCAGTGGCCGGTGCTCGCCGTCCCCCTGGTGTGGGCGCTGGTGGCGCTCCGCCCCCGCCGCTCCGTGCGGGACGACACCCGGGACGACGGCGCCTGGGGGGCCGACGACGACTGGCCGCCGGAGCCGCCGCTTCCCGGACACCGGACCGACACCGTCGAGCGACCCGCCGTGCGCCCGCCCTGGGAGTGATCGGCCACCGCTGGTACGGCTGGGACAGCAGGTACCCCGCCGGGTGAACGTTGCGTTTCGGGGCGTGGTGGCGCTGGCTTCTTGTCGGTACTCCGTCCTAACGTCCGCGTCGAACGGCCCGGACTTGCCCGAGCCGTTCGCGGGAGGCCCGGTTGGTGCTGACGAGTTCGTCGACCAGGGGGGCCGGTACCCGGCCTCCGTGCCGGGGCCCGGTCACCTTCGAGTCGGGGCGCGCTGCCCGCCGCCCCACGGGAGTCGTCTCGTGAACCCTCGTCGCACGTACGTCCTCGACACCTCCGTCCTGCTCTCCGACCCCGGTGCGCTGCTGCGCTTCGGCGATTCCGACGTGGTGCTCCCGCTGGTCGTGATCGGTGAGCTGGAGGCCAAGCGGGACCACCCCGAGCTGGGCTGGTTCGCCCGCCAGTCGCTGCGCATGCTCGACGACCTGCGGGTCCGGTACGGCCGGCTGGACGCGCCGGTGGCCGTGGGGGAGGCCGGCGGCACCCTGCACGTCGAGCTGAACCACAGCGACCCGTCGGTCCTGCCGGCCGGGTTCCGCAACGACAGCAACGACAGCCGGATCATGGTCGTCGCGCTGAACCTGCGGGCCGAGGGGCGCGACGTCTGCCTGATCACCAAGGACGTGCCGTTGCGGGTGAAGGCGGCCGCGGTGGGCCTGGCGACCGACGAGTACCGGGTGTACGACGCCGTCGACACGGGGTGGACCGGCATGGCCGAGGTCTCCGTGGAGGACGCGGAGCTCGGTGAGCTCTACGAGAGCGGCGAGGTCTTCCTGCCGTCCGCCGCCGAGCTGCCGACGCACACCGGGCTGGTGCTGATGTCCTCGCGCGGCTCCGCCCTCGGCCGGGTGCTGCCGGACAAGCAGGTGCGGCTGGTGCGCGGTGACCGGGAGGCGTTCGGCCTGCACGGCCGCTCGGCCGAGCAGCGGGTGGCCCTGGACCTCCTGCTCGACCCCGACGTCGGCATCATCTCCCTCGGCGGCCGGGCGGGCACCGGCAAGTCGGCGCTGGCGCTGTGCGCCGGGCTGGAGTCGGTGATGGAGCGCCGGGCGCACAAGAAGGTCGTCATCTTCCGGCCGCTGTACGCCGTCGGAGGGCAGGAGCTCGGCTACCTGCCGGGCAGCGAGGGCGACAAGATGTCGCCCTGGGCACAGGCTGTCTACGACACCCTGGGCGCCCTGGTCTCGACCGCCGTGCTGGACGAGATCGCCGACCGGGGGCTCATCGAGGTGCTGCCGCTCACGCACATCCGCGGGCGGTCGCTGCACGACTCCTTCGTGATCGTCGACGAGGCCCAGTCGCTGGAGCGCGGCGTGCTGCTCACCGTGCTCTCCCGGCTGGGTGCGGGGTCGCGGGTGGTGCTCACCCACGACGTCGCCCAGCGCGACAACCTGCGCGTGGGCCGGCACGACGGCATCGCCGCGGTGGTCGAGAACCTCAAGGGGCACCCGCTGTTCGCCCACATCACGCTGACCCGCTCCGAGCGCTCGCCGATCGCCGCGCTGGTCACCGAGATGCTGGAGGACCTGCCCCTCTGACCCCGCTCTGGGAGTGGTTCTCGCGCTTCCGGGACGCGGCAGGATCCCGGGAGCGCGAGGAACACCCCCACAGCTGGTCACCGACGGCCCCGGTCGCGTGCTCCACGCACCCGCGCGGCCAGTCGGTGCCCGGCGCGCAGGTCGGCCCACACCCACCGCGTCATGCGCCACCCCTCGTCCCGGACGGCGTCCTCGCGGCGCTTCTCCTCGAACACCGCGTCTCCGGGATCCTGGCCGGGGCGCACCAGGCGCCCGTACTTCACCCGGCCGTCGAACTCGCCGACCAGGTCGTGCTCCTCCCACACGAAGTCGGTCCGCGCGATCAGCAGCCCACCGGCGCTGCGGACCTCGTGCTGCAGCGCCGACGGGGGCACGCCCCACCGGTGCAGCAGCACCCGGCTGCACGACTGCCCGGTGTGCCTGCGAGGTCGAACAGCCGCTCGCGCAGTTCGTCGTGCCCGAGCAGCCCCTGGTGCAGCGCCGCGTCCAGCGCGACGACGGCGGCCTCGTGGGGGAGGGAGCGCGCCAGGTCCAGCGCCGTGCGCGTGGCCGACGTGACCGGGAGGTCGTCGATCTCCTCGATCTCGTCGTCGTGCAGCTGGGCGACGTGGCACCGCAGCACCGTGCCCGAGTCGGTCCACGCCGGCGGACGTCGCGTGACGTGTACGCGGTCCAGGGCGACATCCCAGAGCGGTAGGCCGTGCAGCACGGCCGCGGACTGGTGGCTGACCACGGCGCTTCGCCGAAGGCCGGCCAGCGTGGCCCGGATCAGGAGGCGATGGCGCTCGGCCGGATCCGCCGGCAGGAACCCGTCGACGTAGGCACCCCGGCGCAGTCGCGCCAGCTCACCCGCCCGGACCAGCCGGGCGAGCTCGTCGTCGGACCACCCGTCGCGGACGGCCTCGCGGCGGAGGCGCAACGGCACGGTCGGCTCGGGGTTCGTCGTCATGGGGCAACGCTGGCCCGCGCGCCCGGGTCAGCGGTCGAGTGGACGCGATTCGTGGACGGGCCGGCGCCCTGTGGACAGCGGCCTACCGGGGGTCTCCTCGCGCTCCGGGGTGCTGCAGGACCGCCGAAGCACGAGAAACGCCCCGAGAGGTGCGCCACGAGGGCGGACCGGGCGGTCAGAGAGCGGGCTCGTCCTCGGCCGTCGCCGGCTTCCGGCTCCGGGTGGACGACCCGGTGCGGGCAGGTGTGCGGGGAGCGGTCGCGACGTGCAGCAGCGCCACCGCCGCCCACCCGGCGGCCAGGCACCACGGCAGCCGGAGGGTCACCTCCTCCGCGGTGAAGTCCCCGCGCAGCCCGAGCGCGAGGACCGGCAGGGCCAGCAGGAAGCCCACCAGCAGCACGTCCCACCGGAACGGGCTCATGCCGGCGCGCTCTCCAGCCGCTCGCAGAGCACCGACGCCCACCGGTGCGGCGTGGCGCGCAGACCGTCGACCACGGCCACCGGAGCGGCCAGGCGGTCCAGCACGGCGGCGGGGTCGGCGGAGAGATCGGTGTCCTGGACGACCAGGGCGTCCACCCGGGTCAGGCCGTCGAGCCAGTGCTCGAGGTCCTCGGGCTTGCGGGTCGCCTCGACGACGGCCCACACCGCGACCGGCGTCCAGATGGCCAGCATCTGCGCCATCCAGTAGGCGTCGGCGCGCAGCGGTGCGTCCACGGCGACGATCGTCACGGTGCCGGACGACGCCGCGTCCTGGCGGCGGCGCAGCGCCCCGTCGATCGTGCTCATCCGGCTGGCCTCGGGGGCCAGGCCGACGAGGTCGCCGCGGGTGGCCCACTGGACGCGGTCGGGGTCCAGCCGCAGGGTCGCGGCCAGCGAGCGCGCGGCGCGCAGCGTCTCCACGCCCGGGCCCACGAGGAACAGGACGTCGGCGGCGCCGGTCGGGAGCTCCGGCGGCTCCGGGAGCCGGTCGGCGAGCACGCGGGTGAGCGCGGCGTAGGTGCCGGAGGCCTCGACGTCGGCAAGGAACGCCGTGCCGAGCAGGTCGGCCGGGACGCCGAGGTCGGCGAGCCGGGACACCACCTCCGCGGGGGTGCGCGGCGGGGCGATGCGCACCCGGGTCGGCCGCTCGGGCACGGCGGCGGGCAGCACCGGCGAGTCCAGCAGACCCGAACCGTCGGCCTCGGCGAGCTCCGGCATGTCGGGGGTCTCGGGTGTGGCCATGAGCGGCGCCACGGGGAGCCGGGTCACGGTGGCCAGCAGGTCGGCGGTGCGGACGGAGGACGCCGGGCCCTCGGTGCCCGCGGTTCCCCGCCCGGAGGACGGCGGCACCGGAGGACGGCCGGAGCGCGGCGGCACCGGCGGCAGCCCGCGGCCGCGCGACGACGATCCCGGCAGGAGCGACAGCGGCGGCATGACGGTGGTCGCGTCCATGCTCGCCGCCCGGGGGAGCGGCGCCGGGTCGCTGGCGGTGCGGGCGAGCAGCGGTGCCACCTCGAGGGCCGGCGCGGTGCCGGTCTCCTCCACAGGGGTCTCGGCGGCGATGTCCTCGGCGACGGTGTCCTCGGTGAGGATCTGCTCCGCCTCGACGGTGAGGGCCTCGACGGTGACGGCCTCGACGGGCTCTGCGGCGACGGCCTCGTCGTCAGCCACCTCGATGCCGGGCGTCGCGAACAGCGGCGTGTCGAACAGCGGCGTGTCGACCAGCGGGGTCTCGACCAGTGGGGTCTCGACCTGCGGAGCGCCGAACAGCGACGTCGCGGCCGGCACCGCCGCTGCGGTCCGGCCCCAGATGTCGGCGTTCGGCGTGGTGGTTGCGAACGTCGGGGCCGGGGCCGGGGTCGGGGTCGGTGCCTCGCCCCACAGCTGGACGGGCGCCGACGGCTCCGGCGCGGCAGCGGCCGGAGCGACGACCGCCCGCGGGGTCACCGGGGAGAACAGGTCGAACTGCGAGACGGCGGGGGCGGGCTCGTCGACGACGGCCTCGACCTCGGCGACCACCTCGACGACGGGGGCCTCGTCCAGGACGGGCACCATCTCGACGGCGGGCGCCTCGGCAGCGACCTCGACCGACTCCGCCAGCACGTCCTGCGGCGAGTCGCCGGCCACGACCGCGCGCAGGATGCCGGCGAGGGCGTCGTCCGAGTGCCCCTCGGCCAGGGCGGCGCGCAGCATCTCGGCGATCGCCTCCTCGCGGGACACCGGCTCGGCAGCCGCCGGCTCGATGACGGCCGGCTCGATGACCGCCGGCTCGATGACGGCCGGCTCGTCGAGGAACGACATGTCCACGAACGTCGGCTCCACGAACGTCGGCTCCACGAACGTCGGCTCCGGGAAGGACGACTCCGGGACAGCCGTGTCCGCGAACGACTCGTCCGCCCAGGCGGCGAACTCCGCGCGCTCGTCGACCGACGGAGAAGGCGGCGCGATGACCTGGTCTCCCACCGTTTCCTCCTCCTGGCGCGACCGCACCGCTGACGAACTCGTTGCCTCGGGCTCGGGCTGCGGGGCCCGGGTCCCGTCCTGCTCGTCGCCCGGCCGGGCGGCGTCCGACGTCTGCAGGGCCTCGCGCACCGCGTGCTGGACGTCCCGGTCGCCGGCCACCATCCGCGCGAGCGCGGCGGTGAACGGTGAGGGCGCGCCGGACACGGGGGCGGAGGGAGCTACGGGCTCGTCGTCCTCGACCGGCGGCGCCGGCGGGAGGGTCGAGCGGGTGGTGCGCGGGAAGGTGGCCGGGGCGACACCGAAACGGGAAGCGGGCACCGCGGGCGCCGGGACATCCCGCTCGGGCGGCGCGGCCGGGACGCCGAGCAGGCCGGCAAGCTCGTCGACCAGGTCGTCGTCCGCTGGCTCGGGCAGACCAGCTTCGGGGAGACCGGGCCGGCGTCCGGCACCCGAGGAGGCACCGACGAGCTCGGGGGTCGCGCGCACGGCCGGGCTGCTCGAACGGGCCGCCGCGGCGGCCCACGCAGCTGCGCCGTTGCGCGGCGGAGCGGGGCGCGCCCGGGCCGGTGAGGCCGCGGCCAGGGGGGAGCCGTAGGCGCGCAGCGAGCCGGTGTCCGGGTCCTCGGTCAGCGCGCCGGCCGGGCGGGCGGGCGCGGCGACGGGCAGCCCCGGGGCGCCGGCCGGCTCGGGTGCGACCTCGGCGACGTAGCGCTCGGTCGCGAAGAACCCGAGCACGCCGCCGGAGCGGACCCGGCGCACGCCGACCACCCGGGCGGACGGGCCGAACTGCTCCCGTGCCGCCGCGATGGCGTCGTCCCGGCTGGCTGCCTCAACGGATCGCAACGGCACCGCTCACCACTCCCAGCGATTCGATCTGAGCCGTCCGGGACACCTCGGCGTACGAGATGACCGGCAGGCGGGGCAGGACCTGGCGCATGAGCCGCGCCAGGGCGGAGCGGACCTGCGGCGAGCACACGAGCACGGGGGAGAGGCCCTGGCGCTCGGCGTCCTCGAGCAACCCGCCGCAGCCCACGACCAGCGCGTCGACGGTGCCGGCGTCCAGGGCCAGCACGGCGCCGGCCTCGCTCTGCCGCACCGACTCGAGGAGCCGCTGCTCGAAGGCGGGGTCCAGGGTGAAGACGTGCAGCCGCTCGTCGGGGGTCACGTACGGGTGGCTGATCGCCGAGCCGAGTGCGTTGCGCGCGGCCTCGACCAGTCCGTCCAGGTCCGTCGACTGCTTCGCACGCACAGAGAGTGCCTCGAAGATGCGGACCAGGTCCCTGATCGACACACCCTCTTCGAGCAACGCGTGCAACACCCGTTGCACCTCTCCCAGGGTGAGCAGCGAGGGGGTCAGTTCCTCGACGACGACGGGGTGCGTACGGCGGATCATCTCCACGAGCAGGCGCACGTCCTCGCGGCCGAGCAGGTCCGCGGCGTTCTGACGGACGACCTCGGCGAGGTGCGTGGTGATCACCGAGGAGCGGTCGACGACGGTGGCGCCGGCCATCTCGGCGGCCCGCTGCAGCTCGACCGGAACCCACTTGGCGGCCAGCCCGAAGACCGGCTCGCGGGTGGCCTTGCCGGGCAGCCCGTCGAGGTTGTCGCCGATGGCGAGCACCGTGCCGGCGGGCGAGATGCCCTTGGCGGCGGGCACGCCGTTGAGCCAGATGACGTACTGCGAGGCCTGCAGGTCGAGGTTGTCGCGGGTGCGCACCAGCGGGATGACCAGGCCGGTCTCCATGGCCACCTTTCGGCGCAGCGCCTTGACCCGGTCGAGCAGGTCACCGCCGCGGGAGGCGTCGACCAGCTCGACCAGGTCGAAGGCGACCTCGAGCTCCAGCGGGTCGACCCGCATCTTCTCGACGATGGCCTCGGGGGAGTCCGGCTGCGGCTCGGCCTCGATCGCCGCGGCGGCGGCCTCGGCCTCCTCGTCGACCTCCGGCGTCTCGGTCAACCGGGCCGCGGCGAAGAGGAACAGCCCGCCGACGATCAGGAAGGGCAGCTTGGGCAGACCCGGGATGAGGCACAGTGCGAGCGAGGCCCCGCCGGCGATCCGCACCGGCTGCTTGAACCGGCCGAGCTGGGCGATGAGGTCGGTACCCATGTCGCCCTCGGTGGCCGACCGGGTGACGATGATGCCGGTCGCGGTGGACATCAGCAGCGCCGGGATCATCGAGACCAGGCCGTCGCCGACGGTCAGCAGCGAGTAGGTGGAGACGGCCTCGCCGGGGGCCATGCCGCGCTGCATGACGCCGATCGCGAACCCGCCGATGAGGTTGACCAGGGTCACGATGATGCCGGCGATGGCGTCGCCCTTGACGAACTTCGACGCACCGTCCATCGAGCCGTAGAAGTCGGCCTCGGCGGTGACCTCGTGGCGGCGCTTGCGCGCCTGCGCCTCGTTGATCAGCCCGGCGTTGAGGTCGGCGTCGATGGCCATCTGCTTGCCGGGCATGGCGTCGAGGGTGAAGCGGGCGCCGACCTCGGCCACGCGCCCGGCACCGTTGGTGATGACCACGAACTGCACGACGGTGAGGATCACGAAGATGACCAGGCCGACGACCAGCGAGCCGGCGATGACGATGTGGCCGAAGGCCTCGATCACCTTGCCGGCGTAGCCGTCGGTGAGCACCAGTCGCGTCGAGGAGACGTTCAGGGCCAGCCGGAACAGCGTGGCGATGAGCAGCAGCGACGGGAAGACCGCGAAGTCCAGCGGCTTCCGGATCTGCATCGCCACCAGCAGGATCAGCAGCGACACGGCGAGGTTCAGGCCGATCAGCAGGTCCATGAGGGCAGCCGGCATGGGCACGACCAGCATGAGCACGATCGCGACGACGCCGACCGGGACGGCGGCCTTGGTGAACCCCTTCACTCGCCCACGACCAGGGGTGCGGAAGACGGGGGCTGGCTCACGTCCCTCTTCATCGGCAGGCCAGGGGCCGCTCGGTACCGCCGGAGGGCGCGTCAGGCCGCGGGCTGGACGACGCGGCGGCGACCGGCCTTGGGCAGGTCGGTGGTGTCCGGCGGCTCGAAGCCGGGGCGGTGCAGGCCGCCGCGCACGCCGCGCGCGCCCAGGTGCATGACGAAGGCGAGCACCCGGGCGACGGCGGTGAACAGCTGCGGCGGCACCTCCTGGCCCAGTTCGCACGAGGCGTGCAGCGCCCGGGCCAGCGGGATGTCCTGGACCATGGGCACCCGCGCCTCCGCGGCGACCTCGCGCAGCTTCGCGGCGATCTCGCCGGAGCCCTTGGCCACGACCCGCGGCGCGCCCTTGGCCGCCTCGTACTTGAGCGCCACGGCGACGTGGGTCGGGTTGACCAGCAGCACGTCGGCCTCGGCGACCTCGGCCATCATCCGGTTGCGCGACATCGACAGGGCCACCCCCTTGCGGTGGGCCTTCATGTACGGATCGCCCTCGGACTGCTTGTGCTCCTGGGTGATCTCGTACTTGCTCATCTTGAGCTGCTTCATCATCTTCTTGCGGACGACCAGGTAGTCGGCGATGGCGATCACCAGCCCGGTCAACGCGACGACGCGGAACATCAGGATCGCCGAGTCCACGAAGGTGTCCACCACTGCCGACAGCGGCAGTGCGCCGGCCGACGAGACCAGGGTCTGGGCCCGGTCGCTGGTGATGATCACGACCGTCGCGAGCGCCACGGTCTTGATCACCGCCTTGGTCACCTCCCACAGACCCTGGGTGCCGAACATGCGCTTCATGCCGGTGAAGGGGTTGAACTTCTTCAGCGTCGGCTTCATCCCCTTGGTGGCGAAGGTGACGCCGCCCTGACTGGCCGACGCCACGAGGCCGACGACCATGAGGCCCAGCGCCAGCGGCAGCACCGTCATCATGAACGCGGTCAGCGCCTGGCCGAGCAGGGCCGAGATCGTCGAGACCTCGGGCTGGGTCGCCACGGCGCCGATCTGCACGAACAGCGTCTGCACCTCGGCGAAGCCCTTGCTCGCGATCATCGGCAGCAGCACGCTGGCCGTCGCGATGCCCGCCCAGGTGCCCAGCTCCTGGGTGCGCGGGATCTGTCCCTCCTTGCGCGCCTTCTTCAGGCGCTGGGGAGTGGGCTTCTCGGTCTTCTCACCGCCGGGACCGTCCTTGGCCACGGGTCAGCCGCTCCGGAGGGAGCCCATGGCCTGCACGCCGTGCTCGAGCAGCGCGTCGAGCGCCGGCGGCAGGAGCGGGAAGGTGAGGCCGAGCATGACGAGGGTCAGCGTGATCTTGACCGGGAAGCCGATCGCGAAGATGTTGAGCGCGGGTGCCGCGCGGCTGAGCAGGGCGAGCGCGACGTCGGCCAGCAGCAGCACGGCGACCATCGGCCCGGCGATCTGCAGGGCGGCCAGGAACATCATCGACACCGCCTGGATGAGCACCGCGCCGAGCTGGTCGACGGGGACCTCGCCGCCGACCGGCATCCCCTGGTAGGAGGTCGCGAACCCCTTCACCAGCAGCAGGTGACCGCCGCTGGTGAACAGCAGGGTGACGGCGAGCAGGTAGTGCAGCCGGCCGATGGAGGCGTTCTGGGTCATGGCGAGGGGGTCGTAGGCCGGCTGGAGCGAGAAGCCACCGGTCACGTCGATGAGGTCACCGGCCATCTGCACGGCGGTGAAGAGCACCTGGACGACGAAGCCCAGCGCCGCGCCGATGATCACCTCGGTCACGGCCGCGACGACGATGAAGCCGGCCGTCGGCTCGGGCAGCGTCGGCGCGATCTGGGTCGACAGCAGCAACGACAGCGCCATCGCCAGCGCGCCCTTGACCGGCGCCGGGATGGTCCGCGAGTTGAACGGCGGAGCCATCATCACGAACCCGGCGGCCCGTGCGGTGCCGAGCAGCAGCGCGACCAGGGTGACGGCGGGGACCGTGAGGTCCATCGCTCAGGTCCGGTCGAGCAGTCGGGGCAGCTGGTCGAACAGGTGCTCGGTGAAGTCCACCAGCGAGGAGAGGACCCAGTTGCCGGTGATCAGCAGGACGACGGCGACCGCGATCATCTTGGGCACGAACGACAGCGTCGGCTCCTGGATCTGGGTGGCCGCCTGGAACAGCGAGATCAGGAAGCCCACGAACAGCGCCGTGAGCAGGATCGGGGCGGCCACCTTGGCCGCCAGCATCATCGTCTGGGCCGCGATCTCGGTGACGTCGGCATCGCTCATTGTTCGACTCCGGGCTCGTTCCGCTCCTCGGTCGCTGGCGCTCCCTGCGATGCTCGCTCGCCCGTCGTTCTCACGTGGCCCATCGCTAGCCACCCCCGTAGGAGCCGACGAGCGCGGTGGTGATCAGCGACCAGCCGTCGACCACGACGAAGAGCAGCAGCTTGAAGGGCAGCGACACGATCGTGGGCGGCACCATCATCATGCCCATCGACATCAGCGAGGCGCTCACGAGCATGTCGAGCACCAGGAACGGGATGAAGATGACCAGCCCGATGATGAACGCGCTCTTGAGCTCGGAGAGCACGAATGCCGGGACGAGGGTGGTCATGCTGACCGCACTCGCGTCGGCCGGTGCCTCCTCGCCGGAGAGGCCGATCATCAGCTTGAGCTCGTCCTCGCGGGTGTTGCCCAGCAGGAACTCCCGCAGCGGGACGACGCCGGCGTCGTAGGCCTGGGAGACCGACATGGTGCCGTCCATGTAGGGCTGCACGGCGACGTCGTTGATGTCGCCGAACACCGGGCCCATCACGAACAGCGTGAGGAACAGGGCCAGGCCGGTGAGCACCTGGTTGGGCGGCGAGGTGGGCAGCCCGAGCGCGTTCCGCGTGATGCCCAGGACGACGATGATCTTGGTGAACGACGTCGCGAGGAGCAGCACCGACGGCGCCACCGACAGCACCGTGATGGCCAGGATGAGCGTGATCGACGTGCTCGCCGAGCCGCCGCCGATGGAGATGTCCACGCCGCCGTCGGCCCCGCCGACGCCCGGGACGACCGGCGCGACGGGCTCGGTGGGTGCGGTGGGCGCCGTCGGCGCGGCCGCGGCCGGGCCGGCCGCGAGCACCGCGGCGAGGCCGGCGAGCAGCGTCAGCAGCAGGACGACCCTCGCGCGCCACCGGGCCGCGGGCAGCCGCGACGGCCGCTGGAGCGGGGTGGTCATGGCTTGCGGACCGTCCGCTCGCGGAGCTGGTGGACCAGGTTGCCCCAGCCGTCGCGGTCCAGGACCGAGCCGGCGAGCGCGCCGGACGTGGACCGGGCGACCAGCGTGGGGGAGTCGTCCTGGGAGCCGGGCGCGGTCGCCAGGCGCACCGGCGTCCGCTCGCGCTGCGCGGCGTCGACGGTCTCGGAGTCGAGCTCGGCGAGGAGCGTGACCTGCTCCTCGGTGGCGCCGACGACCAGGACGACGTCGGCGATGCGGATGACGTTGACCGTGCTCGAGCGGCCCATGCGCTGGCGGGCGACGACCTCGATCAGGTTCGACCCCTGCCCGAGGCCGCGCTTCTTCGCGAGCCGCGCTGCGTACAGCAGGACCAGCGCGACGAACCCCAGCGAGAGGATCAGCCGGATGATCATCCACGTCACGCGCTGACACCCAGCTCTGCGGCGTCGCTGACGATCTCGCTGATCCGCAGGCCGAAGTCCTCGTCCACGACCACGACCTCGCCGCGGGCGATGAGGGTGCCGTTGACCAGCAGGTCCGCCGGCGCGCTGGCCGCGCGGTCGAGCTCGACCACCTCGCCCGGGTGCAGTGAGAGCAGCTCCTGGACGGTCATCCGGGTGCGGCCGATCTCGACGGTGACCTCCATGGCCACGTGGCGCAGCAGGTCCAGGCTTCCGCTCGGGGTGCGCGCGGCGGGCAGGTCCACCTGCAGCGCGAACGTCGCCTGGTGCTCGCCGTCGGCCATGAGCGGGACGGCGACGAACATGCCCTTGTCGCGCAGCCCGTCGAGGGCGGTGACCGGGTCCACGAGCCGCTCGGAGGCGACCCGCACCCGGCCGAGCGTCGCCGCCGCGGCCTCGAGGGCCGGGCGCAGTGCCGCCGCGACGTCCATCTTGCCGACCGGGGAGTTGCTCAGCGCCTCGACGACGTCGGCGGAGACGACGAGGACGACGTCGCCGCTGACCTCGCCCGACAGGCCGGCCGTGACGGCCGAGGCCGCGCCCGGGGGGAGCGGGACGCTGTCGGGGTCGCTGACCGGGGTGCCCGCGACGAGCTGCGTCGTGGCGGGGACCAGGGTCGCGGCGGCCCGGGCAGCGGCGGCCACCACGGCGGTCACGGTCTGGGAGTCCTGGGTGCTGTCGGTGCTCATGCGGTGTCCTTCACGGCAGCGTGCGGGGTGGGGACGATCGAGGCGGCCAGACGTCGCCGGTGGTTGCTGGCGATCGCGTAGGCGAACGTCGTGTCGTTGGTGGTGACCTCGAGCGGGCTGTCACGCGGATGGCGCAGCAGGAGGACGTCGCCGACGGCGAGGGAGAGCAGGTCGGCCGAGGACACCGACAGCGGGGCGAACCGGACGCTGACGTCCACCGGCACGAGGTTGAGGCGGGCGGCCAGCGCCTCGGCCGCCTTCTTGCGCTTGCGCAGCGCGGACTCCGACAGCTGCGGCGAGGCGGCGTTGTTCAGCGCCTGGGCGAACGAGGAGAAGGGCAGGACCATCGTGGCCTCGCCCTCCCGGGCACCGACGGCCATGGCGAAGTTCGCGACCATGACGGTGTCCGACCCCGAGGCCGCCTGCGCCAGCTGCGGGTTGTACTCGAAGCCGGTCATCACCGGCTGGAGCTCGGTGATCGTCCCGAACGACACCGCGAACTCGTGGAGCAGGCGCTCCAGCAGATGGGTGGTGATGGACTTCTCCATCGCCGTCATCGGCCGGGCGGGCTGTGCGGCGGCGCCGGAGCCGCCGAGCATGTGGTCGACCATCGCCATCGCGATGTCGAGGGGGTAGGCGAGCATGCCCTTGCCCGCCAGCGGCTCGATGGTGAACGTCGTGATGAACACCGGGTCGGGCAGCGTCTTGACGTAGTCGTCGTAGGAGAACTGCTCGATGCTCACCAGCTCCAGCCGGGCGCCGGCGCGGAGGAACGTGGTCAGGATCGTCGTCGCCTGGCGGGCGAAGGCCTCCTGCGCGATCTGCATGACGCGCACGTGCTCGCGGGAGAGCTTCGTCGGGCGGCGGAAGTCGTAGGTGCGGGGCTCGCCGCGGCGGCTGCGGGTGCTGCTGGCCGGTGCCGCCGCCGGTGCCTGCGCTGCTCCCCCGCGGGGGGCCGGGGCGGTCTCGGGGGTGGTCACGCACGTTCTCATCGGCGGGGACCGGCAGCACCCTGACCGGGTCGCCCGCCGCCGTCGGTCAGGCGGGAGAACTGTGACGGGTGGTTCGGGGGAGGCCCCGGAGGTCCGGCCGAGCCGGAGGCGCCAGGGCAGAAATGGCCATTTCTGCCCTGGCGCCCGGTGGTGGCTACTGGGTGACGTACTCCGTGTAGTAGATGCCCATGACCATCGGGACGTCGTGGTCGGTGTAGGCGGCGATGATCTTCTGCTCCAGCGCCTCCTTGAGGGCGTCCCGGGCACCGATCACGTCGGCCGGGGCCGCCTGCGAGAACGTGGAGATGATCGCGTCGTAGGCCTTGGCGCCGTCGACGGTCGCGGCGCCGCCGTGCCCGCCGCCGGCGGCCGCCTCGACGGTGATGTCGAGGGTGATGCCGACCTTGAGGTAGCCGCCGCCGGCCAGGTTCACCGCGACCGGCTCGAGCGCGACGTAGCCGCCGTGCTCGGGGGCCGCGGCCTCGGCGTCGCCGCCGGAGAAGAGGAAGAAGTAGGCGGCGCCGGCCAGGGCCAGCACGACCACGCCGGCGATGAGGAACAGCTTCTTCTTGCCCTTGGGGGCGTCCTCGTCGGTCTCGGGCTTGGTCTTCGCGTCCTTGCTCATGGGGTGGCCTCCTGGGATGCGGCGTCGATGCCCGGCAGCAGTGCGTTGGCCTCGGCCGAGGCGGTGGACAGGACGACGACGTCGACGCGACGGTTCACGCTGATCGCCGTGGGGTCGGAGATGGGCACGAGCGGCTTCGTGGACGAGTAGCCGGCCGACGACATGCGGTCCTCGGGGACGCCGTCACCGGCCAGGGAGCGCAGCACGGTGCTGGCCCGCCAGCCCGACAGCTCCCAGTTCGACGGCCAGGGACCGCCGCGGGTGACCGGCAGGTGGTTGGCGTGGCCCTCGATGCGCAGCACGTTGGGCAGGTCGATGAGGGTCGGGGCGACGGCACCCAGGATGGCGGCGCCCTCCGGTCGGAGGGCGGCCTCCTCGGCGTCGAAGAGGACGGCGTCGGCGACGATGTGCACCACCAGGCCGCGCTCGTCGATCTCGAAGCGCGCCGCGCCGGAGTACCCGGCCTCGGCCAGCGCGGCCTCGAGCGCCGCCCGGGCGGCGGCCAGCTCGTCGTAGGCGTCGGCGGCCTCGGCGGCGACCCGCTGGGCGCGCTCGGCGGCCGCGGCCGCGGCGGCGGCGTCGACCTCCGCCTCGGGGACGGTGGGGTCCGGCGGGATCGCCGAGGCGATGTCGATCGCCCCGGGCAGCCCGTCGAGCACGGAGCCGTCGGGCGTCGGCCCGGGGGTGACGACGACGGGGCCGCCGAAGCTCTCCGCGAGCCCCTTGGCCAGTGCGGCGAACTTGTCCTCGTCGACCTTGCTCATCGCGAAGAGCACGACGAACAGCACGAAGAGCAGCGTCATCATGTCGAAGGCGGAGACGAGCCACCGTTCGTGGTTCTCGTGCTCCTCGTGCTCCTCGTGCTTCTTGCCCCGGCGGCGGCCGTGTCCGCCACTCACGCTGCGGCCTTGGCCAGCTCGCTCGGCGGGATGAGCGCGTTGAGCTTCTGGCGGACCGCGCGCGGGCTGGTGCCGGCCTGGATCTCGGCGATGCCCTCGACGAGCAGCTCCATCTGGGCGGCCTGCAGCTCGCTGACACGGAGGATCTTGGCGCCCATGGGCAGGAACCAGAAGTTGGCCGCCATGACGCCCCACAGCGTGGCGATGAACGCCGCGGAGACCATCGGGCCGAGCGTCTCGGGGCTGTTCAGGTTCCCCATGACGTTCATCAGGCCGACGATGCAGCCCAGGATGCCGATGGTCGGCGCGTAGCCACCCATCGCGTTCATGAACTTGGCGGCGACCTTGTCCTCGGCCTTCTTCGCCGAGATCTCGCTCTCCAGGACGTCCCGCAGTTCCTCGGGGTCGGTGCCGTCGATGCCCATCTGCAGGCCGCGCTTGAGGAACGGGTCCTCGATCGCCTTGACCTGGGCCTCGAGTGCGAGCAGGCCCTCCTTGCGGGCCTTCTCGGCGAGGGTCACCAGGATCTGGATCTGGTCGGTGGGCGGCGGCACCTTGGCCGGCAGCACGGCCATCTTGAACCAGGCCGGCATCTTCTTGAGGTCGGCCATCGTCTGGCTGGCCATGGCCGCACCGAAGGTGGCCACGATCACCAGGATGATCGCCGGGAGGAAGATCAGCGTCGTCGGGGAGACCCCCTCGAGGGTCATGAAGACGATCAGCGCGACGACGGAGACGCCGAAGCCGATCAGGGTGGCGGGATCCACGGGTCAGCGCTCCTCTCGGACCGGGAACGGCACGACCGACGAGTCGCCGTCGGGGAGGGCCTCGGCGCGGTGCGAGCGGTACTCGCCGCGGTCCATCTCGTAGCTGGTGGCGAGGATGCCGGCGCGGTACTCACGGATGTCCTGCATGACCGCGTCCACGGACTCCGTGACCACGTACCGGGTGCCCTCCACGAGGAAGACGACGGTGTCGGGGTGAGCCTCGACCCGCTCGATGAGGTCGGGGTTGAGCGCGAACTGCTCCCCGTTCAGGCGGGTCACACGGATCACGGGACGGTCCTCTTGCTCGGTGGGGCGAAAGTCGGGACGGGCGGAAATCGTCACTGTCACCATCGGCTGCGCGAGGCCGGCACTTGAGCCGAAGCGACCGCGGTGGGTCTCACCCCTCGGGGTGAAAGGCCAGGCAGGTACGGACATCCGCTGCAGGACGCCCGCGGCTCCCCGGGAGCTCCGTCTCAGGAGGTCCCGGAGAGCCGCGGGCCGGTCATCAGCGCTTGAGGTTGACCAGGTCCTGGAGGAGCTCGTCGGAGGCGGTGATCACACGGCTGTTGGCCTGGAAGCCGCGCTGGGCGACGATCAGGCTGGTGAACTCCTCGGAGAGGTCGACGTTGGACATCTCCAGCGCGCCGGAGGAGAGCACGCCGCGCCCGCCCGCCCCGGCGATGCCGACCATCGCCTCGCCGGAGTTCTGGGCCACCCGGAACGAGGAGCTGCCGGCCTTCTCCAGGCCGCTCGGGTTGTTGAACGAGGCCATGGCCAGCTGGCCCAGGTTCTGGCGCAGCCCGTTGGAGTACGTGCCGGTGATGGTGCCGTCGTTCGACAGCGAGAAGCCCTGCAGCGTGCCCATGGCGTAGCCGTCGACCTCGGACGGCACGACCTCGCTCTTCCCGCCGAACTGGTCGATCGCGGACAGGTTTACGTCGACCACGCCGGGCCAGCTGGCCGTTCCCGGGGTGAACCGGATGCCCGCGGCCGGAGTCAGCATGGTGCCGTCGTTGGCGAACGAGACCGTCCCGTCGAAGGGCGTCCCGTCGGCGTTGGTGAGGGGCAGCGCGGCGCCGCCGTTGGCCACCGCGAGGGTCCAGGTGTTCGGCGTGGCGGTCTTGGTGAACGTGTACGTGACCTCCTGCCGGACGCCCATCTGGTCGAACATCTTGACCGGCGTCTGCACGAAGGCGCCGGCCACGGCCGCGGAGTCCAGGTTGCCCTCGATGACCGAGGTCCGCGTGGCGGTGGGGGGCACGGCGGCGCCGTAGGGCACCGACAGGTCCTCGATCGGCCCGTTCGGGTTGATCGTGCCGTCGGGCCCGGCGATCCAGCCCTGCAGGATGCCTCCGTCGGGAGTCACGAGGCGCCCGGTGGCGTCGAACGAGAGCGAGCCGGCCCGGGTGTAGAGCTGCTCGCCGCCGGAGCCCTGGGTGACGAAGAACCCGTCGCCCTCGATCATGAAGTCGGTCGAGCGACCGGTCGACTGGGCGGCGCCGTTGGTCCAGTTGGTGGTGATGGCCGCGAGCTTGACGCCCAGGCCCACCTGGGCCGGGTTTGTGCCACCACGGTCGGCGGCGGGGGCGCCGCCGGCCCGGACGACCTGCGACAGCGTGTCCTGGAAGACCGCGCTGCTGCTCTTGAAGCCGACGGTGTTGACGTTGGCGATGTTGTTGCCGGTGACGTCCATCTTGGCCTGGTGGGCCTTGAGGCCGGAGATGGCGGAGAACATGGAACGGAGCATGGAGAGGGTCTCCTCGGGTGGCGGGGGTGGTGAGGTGGATCAGGACGCCGCGGAGGAGCTCGTCCCTGAGCTCGGCGTGGTGGAGATGGCGGTGATGCGGCCGACCTGGACCTCCTGGCCGGCGACGATGGCGAGGGCCTCGGACTCGCCGGTGGCCAGGCGCACGGAGGAGACGAGTCCGGAGACCTTCTCCCCGTTCGTGTTCGTGTAGGTGACCTCGCGACCCACCAGGGCGCCGGCGGTCGCCTGCTCCTGGAGGATCAGCGACGTGGCGCTCAGCGTGGCGAGCTGCTCCAGCTTCTCCACCTGGGTGAAGGTCGCGGTCTGGGCGATCATCTGCGAGGAGTCGACCGGCTTGGAGGGGTCCTGGTAGCGCATCTGGGCGACCAGGAGCTTGAGGAAGGTGTCCTTGCCCATCTGGTCCCCGCGGTCGACCTGGGGGGTCGCGTAGGTGACGGGCACGTTCGGGTTGCCGCTGACTGCGTCCGGCATGGGGTGAGCTCCTCTTCAGACGCGGACGTCGACGCCCGACGACGGCGATCCGGTGGTCGGGACGGTCCTGGTCTCTCCGCTATCGGCAGGGCGCAGCCACGGTCGTGACCGTCCGTCCGGCGGACCCTGCTGACCGGGGCGCTCGCCGGAGCCCTGCTGGGCCTGCTGGCCGGCTGCGTGCCGCTCCAGCCAGGACCCGCCGCTGTCCCGGGCCACCTCCACCTTGGAGGTGGTCAGGCCGGCCGCCTCGAGGTCGCGGCGCAGGTCGGGCAGCGCGTCGAGCAGGGCGGCGCGGCCGTGCTCGTGCGCCCCCCGGAGGAAGAGGTCGACCGTGCCCTTGGTGACGGTGACCGAGACCTCGACCGGCCCGAGCGTCTCGGGGGTGAGGACCAGGGTCATGGTGTGCGAGCCATCGGGCCCGCCGCGCAGCACCGCGACCTGCCGGGCCACCTGCCCGGCCACCGGCAGGCTCGCCGCGGCACCGGTCGCGCCGTCGGCGTCCGGAGCCGCCGGTGCCAGGGTCGGGAGGGCGGTGCCGGAGACGGGGGTCGTCACCGGCTCTGCGGCCTCGGTGCCCGGGGCGGCACCGCCGGAGCCCTGGCCCGGGCCGCCGGTGCCGGTGCCGGTGCCCGCACCGGCCGAGGCGTTCGTGGGTCCGGGCAGGGCGCCCAGGGCGGTGGGCGCGGAGGTCGCGTCGGCCGCGGAGTCGGGGACCGGCGCCGGCGGCGTCGTCGCGGCACCGGTCGCGGCCGTCGCATCGGCCACGGCCGGTCCGCCTGCCGGGACCGGACCGGTCGGTGCCGCCGGCATGCCCGGCGTCGCCGGTTCGCCGGTGCCCGCGACGACGAGGTCGACGGGCACGCCGGCGACGGGCGGGGGAGCAGCACCACCCGGGGCCGCACCACCCGGGGCGGCCGCCGGAACCGCGGTCGGTGCAGCGGTGCCCGTGGCGACGGCCGAGGTGCCGGTCGCCCCACCCAGAGCGAGGGAGGAGACCGCGAGGTCCGCGTCCCCAGCAGGAGGGTTCGCCGGCTGCCCGCCGACCTGTGCCGAGCCGAGGGCGAGCGCCCACAGGGTCGCGGGCAGGACGACAGCGGCCGGCACCTCGACGGCTCCCGCCTCACCCGGGACGACGGCGCCGGCCGGAGAGTCGGAGTCCTCCGGCTCTCCGTCGCCGGTCGTCCCGTCGCCGACCGCGCCCCGGCCCTCGGCCAGGGCGCCGTCGAGCGCCGAGGCGAAGGGCGTGGCGCTGTCGGCACCCCCGGCGTCCGACGTCCCCCCGGTCGAGGCGGTCCGCGCGGCAGGAGCCGCCGGCATCACTGGTGCACTCATCGGTAGGTCTCCGCCTTGTTCATCACGGTGCGGACGTAGTTCTGGGTCTCGGGGTAGGGCGGGATCCCGCCGTAGCGGCTGACCGTCCCCGGGCCGGCGTTGTAGGCGGCGAGGGCCAGCTCGGTGGAGCCGAACTGGCCGGTGAGGCTCTTCAGGTAGCGGGCGGCGCCGTCGACGGCCGAGGCCGGGTCGAGCGCCGTCACACCGAGGCCGGCGGCGGTGGCGGGCATGAACTGCATGAGCCCCTGCGCCCCGGCCGGGGAGACCGCGCTCGGGTCGAAGTTCGACTCGACCGAGGCGACGGCGGCCAGCAGCGAGGCGTCCACGCCGTGGCGGCCGGCCGCGGCGGTGAACAGGTTGGCGTACGGGACGCCCCCGATGCCGCCGGGGGCGGGGCCGGCGCCCGCGGATGCGGCGACGGAGGCGGTCTGCGGCAGGACCCGCCGGATCGACGTCGGGTTGCCGACGTCCTGCACCTTGACGACCTCGCCGGCCTGGGGGGCGGCGATCATCTTGCCGTTGCCGACGTAGATGCCGACGTGGTCGATGCCGGCCCGCGCCGACGAGTGGTCGAAGAAGACCAGGTCACCGGGGCGGGCGTCGGCGAGCGAGGCCACCGCGGTGCCGCTCGTGGCCTGCTGCGACGAGGTGCGCGGCAGGTCGATGCCCAGTTTCCCGAAGACCACCTGGACCAGGCCGGAGCAGTCCAGCCCCTTCGACGGGTCGGTGCCGCCCCAGAGGTAGGGGACGCCCAGGAGCTTGGTCGCCTCGGCGACGACCGCGGTCTCCGACGCGGTGCCGGCGGAGGCCGTGGCGGTGCCGCCGGCGGCGGAGGCCGCCTTGGTGAGCCCGGCGGCCGACGCGGCGGACGCCCAGCCCTGCGTCGCCGACTGGAACTGGGGGGTGAAGCGCGTCTGGATCTCGTTGATCCGCGACTGCACCGCGGTCAGTCCGTCCACGGGACCTCCTCGGTCGTGGGGCGGCCGGCGCGGCCGGTCACCAGGTCGTCGACGGCGCGCTCCTCGGCGGCCGCCTCGGCGCGCTGCTGGGCCTCCCGGTGCCGTTCGCGCAGCCGCTCCAGGGCCTTGGTGCGCTGGGCCGCCGCCGTCCACTGCGCGCGGACCGCCTCGGCCTGCTCGGCGGAGGCGGTCGCGGCCGCCCGGGCGTCGGAGGCATCGGTCGCGGCGACGCGCAGGAGCGTCATGGCGGCCAGGAAGTCACCGGACGCGAGGGAGCGGGGGAGGACGGCGGTGGCCAGCGTCGTCTCGTGGTCGGTCGCGCGCCGGTCGGCATCGGCCGCCGCCTGCGCCGCCCGGGCCGAGGCCACGGCGGCCGCCCGCTCCTGGGTGCGGCGCAGCTCGAGGACCGGCTGCAGCCGGAACGCGGCCTTCTTCATGCCGACCGCACGATGCGCTGCAGCCATGCCCACGCCTCGGGCGTCGGCGTCGACTCGCCCATCGGCTGCTGCAGGAAGGCCTCGATCTGGGGGGCCAGCTCACGGGCCCGGTCCACCAGCGGATCGCTGCCCGGCTGGTAGGCGCCGATCTCGATGAGCTCCTTGACGTCGCGCAGCGCGCCCATGAGCCGGCGGATCTCGCGGGCGTCGGCCATGAGCGGGGGCGGCACCACGGCCGTCGCGACGCGGGAGATGGACTCCAGCACGTCGATGGCCGGGAAGTGCCCGACGGTGGCGAGCTTGCGGGTGAGCACGATGTGCCCGTCCAGGATCGAGCGGGCGGTGTCGGCGATCGGCTCGTTGTGGTCGTCGCCCTCGACGAGGACCGTGTACAGCCCGGTGATCGACCCGGTCGCACCCGTGCCGGCCTTCTCCAGCAGCTGCGGCATCATCGCGAAGACGCTCGGTGGGTAGCCGCGGGTCGCCGGGGGCTCGCCGGCGGACAGCCCCACCTCGCGCTGGGCCATGGCGGTGCGGGTGATCGAGTCCATGAGCAGCAGGACGTCGCGGCCCTGGTCGCGGAAGGCCTCGGCGATGCGGGTCGCGACGAAGGCGGCCTTGAGCCGGACCAGCGGCGGCTCGTCGGAGGTGGCCACGACCACGACGGTGCGTGCCATGCCCTCCGGGCCGAGGTTCTCCTCGATGAACTCGCGCACCTCCCGTCCACGCTCGCCGATCAGGCCGATGACGCGCACGTCGGCGTCGGTCCCGCGGGTGATCTGCGCGAGCAGGCTGGACTTGCCGACGCCGGAACCGGCGAAGATGCCCAGGCGCTGTCCCTTGCCGCAGGGGATGAGCGTGTCGAGGGCCCGCACCCCGAAGGTGAGCGGCTCCTCCACGCGGGCGCGGGAGAGCGCGTGCGGCGTCTCGCTGGCGAGGTCGACCCAGGAGACGCGCGAGGCCAGGGGCGGTCCGCCGTCGACGGGTCGGCCGAGGCCGTCCAGGACGCGGCCGAGGAGCGCCTCGCCCACGGGCACCTGCAGCGGCATCCCGGTCGCCCGGACGGGGGCACCGGAGTGCACCCCGGAGACCGTGCCCAGCGGCATGCAGGTGAGCCGGTCGTGGCCCACGGCCACGACCTCGGCCAGCAGCGGGCGCACGCCCGGGTTGATCTCGACCAGGTCGCCGACGGCGGCGACGACGCCCTCGACCGTGAGCGTCAGGCCCATCGCGCCGGTGACGACACCGGTGACCTGGGGACGGGCGGCGGCGCGGGCGCGGGTGAGCAGAGCCGGGGGGAGGCTCACGAGGACAACACCGTCTGGACCCGCTCGAGGGCGGCGGCGAGCTGGGCGTCGATGCGGCGGGGACCGGTCTCGGCGACCGCCCCGGCGCGCTCGACGGAGGCGTCGCCGACCACGCGCACCGATTCGGGCAGATCGGCCAGCGCGCCGTCCGGGAGCTCGGCCAGGTCGTCGGGGTGCACCCGCACCACGGCGGGCGCGTCGGCGGGGCAGAGGGTCAGCGCGCGGCGCACGGCGTCGAGGACGGGGGAGTCGGCCAGTGCCAGCTCCCTGCCCAGCAGGTCCTCGACCAGGGTGAGGACGGTGCCCAGGACGGTCTCGCGGACCTCGTCGGCCGTCGGGACGGCGGCCTCGTCCAACCGGACGGCCGCGGCACCGAGCGCCGCGGCGGCCGAGGCGATCCGCCGCTCCCAGCGCTCCTGCGCCACGGCCAGGTGCGCCGCGGCGTCCCGCTCGGTCCGCGCGACGACGTCGGCCGCCGCGGTCAGGCCCTCGGCCCGGCCGGCGGCGAAGCCCTCGGCGTGCGCCTGGCGACGCAGCCGCTCGAGCTCGTCCGCGTAGACCTCGCCGAGCCGGACGGTCGGTCGTCCGCCGGCGACGGGTTGGTCCTCCGCGCGGCGGACCGTGGTGCGGCGCTCGATGGGCGAGGGCTGCGGGGGCGCGGCGTGCGGCGCTCCGTCGTCGGTGACCTGCCGGTAGAGGCGGGCCGAGCTCGCCGCACCGCCGCGCAGCACCGCGCCTTCGCGCGGCGCCCGCGGGGCGGGCGGCCCGCCCGCGTCCGCCGCGCGCAGCACGACCGGCATCGCGTCCACAGGAGACGCCGTCACGCGACGAACTCGTCGTCGACACCGCGCGAGATGGTCAGCACACCCTGCTCCTCGAGGGTGCGGATGACGCCGACCACCTTGGCCTGGGCCTCCTCGACGGTGCGCGTGCGCACCGGGCCGAGCATCTCGATCTCCTCGGAGAGGTTCTCGGCCGCGCGCTCGGACAGGTTGCGCTGGATCTTGTCCCGCACGTCGGGCCGCACGCCCTTGAGCGCGGTGGCCAGGTCGTTGGCCTCCACCTCGCGGAGCACCAGCTGCAGGGAGCGGTCGTCGATCGTGACGATGTCCTCGAACACGAACATCTGCGACCGGACCTGGTCGGCCAGCTCCGGGTCGGTGCTGTCCAGCCACTCCAGGATCGAGCGCTCGGTGGGCCGCGGCGAGCGGTTGATGATCTCGACCAGGGCCTCGACGCCACCGGCGGTGGTCATGTCCTGGTGCGCCAGGATCGAGCCCATCCGGCGGCCGAGTTCCTCCTCGACCAGGCGGACCATCTCCGGCGAGGTGCGGTCCATCGTGGCGATCCGGTGCGCGACCTCCGCCTGCTGCTCGGGGGCGAACCCCGACAGCACCTCCGCCGACTGCGCGGCGGGCAGGTGGGCCAGCACCAGCGCGATGATCTGGGCGTGCTCGTCCTTGAGGAAGGTGACCAGCTGCCGCACGTCGGCGTTCCGCAGCGAGGCGAACGGCACCTCGGTGTAGACGACGTTGAGGCGGGACAGGATGCCCTCCGCCTTGTCCTCGCCCAGACCCGCCGCGAGGATCTCGCGGGCGAACTCGACGCCGCCGCGGCCGATGAACTGCTGGGCGGTCATCAGGCCGTGGAACTCGTTCAGGACGCCGTCGACGTCCTCGACCTCGACCGAGCCCAGGCGCATCAGCTCCCGGGTCAGCGACTCCACCTCGCGCGGCCGCAGCTTGGCCAGCAGGACGCCGGCCTCCTCCTTGCTCATCTGGGCGAGGAAGACCGCGGCCTTGCGCAGGCCGGGCAGTTCCGGACGCGGGGGAGCGGGCGGGACGGCGGGCAGGTTCGCGCCGCCCAGCAGCTGGTCCATTCCGGCGAGCGTCATGACTTGTTCTCCGTCAGCCAGCCGCGCAGCATCGCCGCGACCTCGTCGGGGCGCTCGCTGATCATGGTGGAGATGTCGGTCCGCACCTTCTGCCGCTCCGCGGCCTCCAGCTCGGCCACCCGGTTGTCGATGACCGGCTCGTCGCGGGTGCTCGCGATCCGGATGCGGTCCAGCTCGGCGAGCATGTCGTCGGTGAGCTCGAGGGGCTCGTAGTCCTCCTCGTCGTCCCCGCGGCGGCGTGAGCGCAGCCACACGACCAGCACGACGAGCGCGATGCCGGCCGCGATGCCGCCGGTGCGGATCATCGACCACATCTGCTCGCTGGCCTCGGCCTCGCGGACGGCCTCCATCTCGGCGGCGGCGGTGTCGGCCGCCGTGGTGTCGAACGGCATGGCGGCGACGGTGATCGCGTCGCCGCGCGCCTGGTCGAGGCCGACGGCGTTGCCGACGAGAGCGGTGATCTGGGCCTGCGGGAGGTTCGCCGCGACGGCGTCGTCCATGACCACGGAGACGGTGAGCCGGTTGAGGCCACCCGGGGCGGCCTGCACGACCTCGGTGGTCTCGCCGACGGCGTTGTTCGCCGTGGTCGACTCCTTGGTGTAGCTCGAGTCGCCCCCGCCCGCGTTCGCGCCGGCGTCGGGCATGTTCTCCGGGCCCAGCACGCCGCCGACGACGGCGCCGCCCGCGCCGGCGTAGTTCTCGGTGGTGTTGCTCTCCGAGACGGGGGGTGTGCCCTCGTTGTAGGTGTAGGTCTTCGAGGTGGTGTCGCGCTGGTCGAGGTCGACGTCGGCGCGGACGGAGACGACCGCCCGGTTGGGGCCGAGGACCCGGTCGAGGATCTGCTGCGCGTTGGCCGCCAGGCGGTTCTGGTAGTCCAGCTCGACCTGCGAGCGCGCATCGCCGGCGGCCGCGCTGATCCCGGCACCGGGGGAGGACAGCACCTGGCCCGAGGTGTCGGTGACCGTCACCTGCTCGGGCGACATGTTCTCGACGCTGGAGGAGACGAGGTTCGTGACGGCCTGGATCTGCTCGCCGGACAGGCTGGTCCCCGCGGCCAGGTCCAGCAGCACCGAGGCGGTGGGTTCGGCCTGGTCGGTCACGAAGACCTCGTCCTCGGGGAGCGCGACATGCACGATCGCGGAGTTGACGCCGTCCAGGGACTCGAGGGTCTTGGACAGCTCCCCCTCCAGCGCGCGCCGGTAGGTCGTCTGCTGCTGGAACTCGCTGGTCGTGATGCCCTGCTCGTCCAGCAGCGCGTAGCCGGTGTCCGAGCCGGCGGGGAGGCCCTGGCCGCTCATCTGCAGGCGCAGGTCGTACACCGCGTCCTTGGCGACCATGATCGTCTGGCCGCCGTCGGTGAGCTCGTAGGAGACCCCGGCGGCGTTCAGCTCCTCGACGATGGCCGAGGCGTCGCTCGCGGCCAGGTTGGAGAACAGCGGCGCCTGGGTGGGCGCGGTGATCCACCGGGAGAAGAAAAAGCCGCCGAGGAGCAGCCCGACGAGCAGCAGGCCGATGACGACCTTCTGCCCCAGGCTGACCGTGGCGAACGCGGAGCGGACACGCTCCAGCGTCCCGGCGAGTGCGGTCTGCATCAGACCGGCATCCTCATGATCTCGTTGAAGGCCTCAACGGCCTTGTTCTTGAGGCCCACGACCATCTCGACGGCCAGGGAGGACTCGCTCCGGGCGATCATGTAGTCGTGCACGTCCTTCAGGTCGCCGGTGGCGGCCTGGGCGGCCAGGCCGTCGGCCTTGACCTGGGTCGCCTGCAGCTGGTCGAAGGAGGACGCGAGCACCGAGGAGAAGGCGTCGCCGTTGGCGCCGCCGGCCTGGGAGACCGCGGCGGTGGTGTCGATGCCGGCCACCCCGCCCATGCCGGCGAGAGCGCTGACGCCGGGGATGCCGCCGATGGGGAACGTCATGATCAGCCCTTCCCGAGCTGGAGCGCGGCCTGGTAGGCCTCGGTCGCCCGCTCCACCACGGCGAGGTTCGCCTGGTAGCCGCGCTGCGCCATGATCATCTGGGACATCTGGTCACCGAGGTCGATGTCGGGGTACTTCACGTACCCCTCGGCGTCGGCCAGGGGGTGGTTCGGCTCGTAGACCAGGCGGCCCTCGGGCTTGGCGAACTCCGCGCGCGCGGCACGGACGCCGCCCTCGCCGGAGCCGTAGTCCACCGACTGCGCGACGATCATCCGCTGCTGGAACGCGTCCTCGTCCGTCCGGCGGACGGTGTTGACGTTGGCGATGTTGTCGGAGACGGCGTCCAGCCACTTGCGGTGCGTCATCAGGCCGGAGCCGGCGATGCCGAAGGTGTCGAAGATGGCCATCACTGCGTCCTGAGCGCGGTGCGGATGGAGTTGTACTTGCCGTCCAGGGCGCTGAGCGCCAGCTGGTACCGCAGGCCGGTCTCGGTGGCGATCAGGGTCTCCGCATCCAGGTTCACGTTGTTGCCGTTCGTGTTGGTCGGCTCCAGCGAGCGCGCGGTCGTGCCGCCGTTGATCTGCGGGGTCTCGCCGTTGCGCAGGGCGCCGCCGAGCGCCGACTCGAAGTCCACGCGCCCGGCCAGGAAGCCCGGCGTGTTGATGTTGGCGATGTTGTCGGCGGTGACCCGCTGGCGCTGGGACAGCCCGGACAGGGCGGCGTGGAGTGCGGCGGGGGTGAGCTCGCCGATCATGGCTCTGTGGTCGTGGAGCTGGGCCGGCGGGAAGAGCAGGACACGTTCGACCTCCGGGTATGCGGAAGACACTCGCGAGCGAGTGCTGGGTCCGCCAATCCGTGGCGAGGGGGCTTGCTCTCCGTGCCTCAGCTTCATCGGCAGGGCCCGTCCCGCGGCTGACCGTCGGCGTGGTCCGCGAGGGATGCCAGTCGCCGCGAGGGAGCGCGGTGGCGGATGGGACGCGCGGTGACCTTGCCGTGTCCTGCGCCGACCGGGGCGGGGGAGTTGGCAGCTTCCGCACCGATCCGCGGGGCATGCCCCGGGAACGCACGAACGCCCCGTCTCTCGACGGGGCGTTCGGGGCGTTCGGGGGAGAACCCGTGCGCAGGTGGCGGTCAGGCCTTCGCGGTGGCGAGGCGGCCGGTGCCGAGGGCGCGCGAGCGGTTCTCGCGGGCGGTGCGCCAGGCGGCGGCCCACCGCTCGGCGGTGTGCTCGGTCAGGTGCTGGGCCAGCACGCGGTCCCGGGCAGCCGAGGCGATCTCCCGCCGCCGGTCGGCGTCCTTGATGCCGAGGGCGATGAACTTCGCCCAGTCCTTGGGGGAGCGGGCCGGCATCCCCAGCCCCAGCCGCTCGTACTCCTCGGTCCGGGCCCGCACGCAGTACACGCCGCGCGCCGAGTACTCGAGCGGCTTGAGCCAGCTCTTGCACGTGTTGAACCGGTCGATGCGCAGCGGGGCGATGCCGACGTCGAAGAGCTCACCGAGCCGCTCGACGTACTCGTCCACGTCCAGCAGCCAGGGCACCTCCTCCGGCTCCTCCGGCAGACCCAGGCGCTTCTTCACGTCCCACTTCTGCCCGAGGACCACCAGCCGGCTCTCACCGCGGCCGCGGTCCAGCGCCTGCTGGAGGCCCGACCCCATCTCCTGCAGGTCGTAGGGGTGGCTCATGACGTTCCCGGACCAGCCGACCGTCACGACCTCCGGGTCGCGCTCGTACGCCGGGGGCAGTTCCGCGTTCCGCCGGGGGATGGCGTTCTCGACGACGACGCCGCGCCCGTGCCGGGCGTACTCCTGGAGCAGGGCGGGCGTGGACGTCGTGACGAGGTCGGCCTCGCGGGCGGCCTGCAGCGCGAGGTCGCCCATGCCCTGCCGGACGAGCACCTTGTGCCCCATGTGCCCGTAGGGCACGCCGGAGAGCAGGTCGTCCATCTCGACGACGACGGCGACGCCCTGGGCCTGCAGCACCCGCTGGGTCTGGAGCATGCCCGTGGTCTTGGGCAGCTGGAGGACGACGACGTCGGCGCCCTGGGCGTCCGCCTCGACGACCTCGGGCTCGGCACCCTCGCGCAGCGGACGCATCGTCGTGGTGACCCCGCGCGCGACGGCGACCTCGATGCCCAGGTCTGCTGCCTGGACCGCGCGGGCGGGCTCGTCGATCCGGTAGTACGTGGAACCCGTGGCGATGGCGTGCGTGAGCAGGACGCGCATGGAGGGACCTTTCGGTGGGCGGCCGAGGACCGGCCGGGGAGGACGCCGCGCCGGCGTCCGGGCCGGTGCTCGCCCCTCTCTCATCGGCAGCCGAGCTGCCCGACGGGTTCTGTCAGCGCCGGTTTCTCACCGGCGACGTCTCAGAGCCCGCGGTCGATGAAGGACGCGGTGGGGCGCTCGTCGCCGTAGGACATGCGGGCGGCGACGTCACGCTGCTTCTGGGACTGGGTGATGCGCTCGACCAGGGCCTCGGCCACGGCGAGCTGGTGCTGCAGGAGGAGGGCGGCGCGCTCGCGCAGGTCGGTCGGGATGGGTCCGAGGCCCGACGGCGGCACCCAGTCCGAGCTGCGTCGTCCCCATGCGGCGATCTCGTCCGCCCGTCCGCGGGCGAGGTGCTCCTGCGCCTCGAGGACGTCGCCCTCGAGTTCCGCGAGGGCCTCGTGCCAGTCCGCCGGGCGCTGCCGGCGGCCCCGGCCGCCGTGCGCCGCATCACCGGGGGCGGGGGGCTGCCCGGCGGGTGCGTACGGGCTCTGACCGAAACCGGTCAGGGCCGAGCCGCTGACCGGGCCGACCGTCATGGCGCCACGCCGGCCAGGGACGCGGCGGCCTGGCGCCACGCGTCGCGCAGCGGCTCGACCACCTGACGGCAGGACGCGATGCGGTTGGTGTCCATCTTCATGTTCGCCTGGACGAGCTCGTTGAGCAGCCAGTTGTAGAGCGCGGCCAGCCGGGGGCCGCCCTCCCACAGGTCGACCTGCAGGCTGGAGAGCAGCTCGAGCACGATCGCCTGCGCGTGCTGCAGCTCCTCGTTGACGCGGGGGCGGTCACCGGCGGAGACGGCGACCTGGGCGCGCTCGAGGTCCAGGGTCAGCCGGTCGTAGAGCATGACCAGCACCTGCTGCGGCGAGGCGGTGGCGACGGAATCGCCGAGGTAGCGGGCGCGGAGCGAAGCAGCACTCATCGGTTGGGGCTCCTGAGGCGTTGGGTCGAGCGGGTGGGGCGGAGGGTCAGGACGAGAGTGATCCGAGCTGGCCGGCCAGCCAGTTCGACTGGTTGTTCAGCGAGCTGAGCGCGGTCTCCATCGCGGTGAACTGGCGGGTCAGCGCCAGCTTGCGGGCGGCGAGCCGCACGTCCCAGTCCGCGATGCGGTCGGTGATGTCGCGCGCGAGGTTGTCCTGCCCCTTCGCCAGCGAGCTCAGGGTGCCGGTGGTGGTGTCCGAGGCGAGCTTGGCGACGTCGCGGATCCGGCCCGCGATGCCGGTGACGGCGCCGGGGTCGCCGGGCATGCCGCTCCCGCCCACGAGGCGCTGGGCGAGGTCGGGGGTGGCCTTGAGGGCCTCGGCGAACTTCTCCTTGTCGAAGGTGAGCTTGCCGTCCCGCGTCGTCTCGATCCCGATCTGAGCCGCCGAGCCGGAGGTCCCGATGGCCTTGCTGACGGCCTCCAGGAGCTGGCTGCCGATCGAGGTGACCGCGTACTCGCCGCGCAGCGCGGCTTTGCTGCCCGGTGTGTTGGTCGTGTACGTCTTGATGGTCGAGATCGCGTTGTTCACCGAATCGACCAGGCCGGCCACCTTGGTGGCCAGACCGTCGGGGTCCGCGGTCACGGAGACCGTGACCGGCGTGGACTCCTCCTTGGTCACCGTGAACGTCGCGCCGGGCAGGACGCCCTCGAAGGTGTTGGTGGGGGAGCTGATCGTGTAGCCGGAGGTGCCGGCATCCGTGCCGCCGATCCGCAGCTCGGCGTCCTGGCCGAGACTGGTCGCGGTGAACGCAGTGCCCCCGACCTGGAAGCCGGCGGCCTTGCCCGAGGCGGCGCCGCTGAGCTGGAGGGCGAACTGCCCGGGGGACACCTGCACCGCGGTGGCCTTGATGCCGAGGGCGGTGTCGGCGTTGATCTTCGCCGCGATCTGCTCGAGGGTCTCGGTGCCGTCCAGCGTGACGGTGCCCTTGCTGGCGGCGCCGTCGGCGGTGCGGATGTCGAGGCTGGTCAGACCGGCGGCCACGGAGGTGCTCGCCCAGCGGCCGGTGCTCACGCTGGAGGCGGTCGTCGCGACCTTGGCGACGGTGAAGGAGAGGGTTCCGGGGGTTGCCGACGAGGTCGTCCCCACCGTCACGCTGCCGGTCGAGCTGCTGCCCTTCGTGCTGCTCCACGACTCGGGCTTGGTGAGCGCCTCGGCCGCGGTGGTGAGGGCGGCGAGCGCGGAGTTCACCGTGCGGTAGGCCGAGGCGGTGACCTGCGTGTTCGAGAGGCGGGTCTTGAGGGCGTTCTGGGACGCGGCCTCCAGCTGGATGAGCTGGTTGACCATGGTCCCGGTGTCCATCCCGGACACCAGGCCGGTGTTGATGCTCATCGTCACGGAACTGACTCCTGGGTCGACGGGACGGGACACAAGCGAGAGAGGGGGGAGGCACGAGGGCCTCCCCCCTCACCCGGGGTGGTGCTGAGGGTCTGCGGCCTCAGCTGCTCAGCTGATCAGGATCAGCGGAGCAGCGAGAGGACGCCCTGCGAGGCCTGGTTGGCCTGCGCGAGCATCGCGGTACCGGCCTGGCTCAGGATCTGGGCGCGGGTGAACCCGACCATCTCCTGGGCCATGTCGGCGTCGCGGACCCGGCTCTCCGACGCGCTGAGGTTCTCGATCGAGACGTTCAGCGAGTTGATGGTGCTCTCCAGGCGGTTCTGGGAAGCACCGAGGGTGGCGCGAGCCTCCGACACGGTCTGGATCTGGGTGTCCAGCTCGGTCAGGTCGTCCTCGGCGTCGTAGGCACCCGAGGCGGCCATGCCCGACGCGACGCCCTTGACGGCGTCGGCGACGGCGGTGATGTCCTCGAGCGTGACCTCGACGGTCTCGCCGCCGTTGGCGCCCGTCTGGAACGTCAGGGTGCCCGACGCGCCGGCGGTGCCGTTGAGCAGCTTGGTGCCGTTGAAGTCAGTCCGGTCGGCGATGTCGCTGAGAGCCGCACCGAGCTCCTCGATCTCCTTGCTGATGTAGCCGCGCGCCTTGTCGTCGACCACGCCGTTGTTGCCGGCCTGGACGGTGAGGTCACGCACGCGCTGCAGGATGGAGTGCACCTCGGTGAGGGCACCTTCCGCCGTCTGGACGACGGAGACGCCGTCCTGCGCGTTGCGGACGGCGACCTTGAGGCCACCGACCTGCGAGCGCAGGCCCTCGGAGATCGCCAGACCGGCCGCGTCGTCGGCGGCGCGGTTGATCCGGAAGCCGGAGGACAGCTTCTCGAGCGACTTGCCCATCTGGTTGTCCGTGATGGACAGGTTCCGGTGGGCGTTGAGAGCGGCAATGTTCTGGTTGATGCGCAGACCCATGATGATCCTCCTTGGACGGGGTCGTACCTGTTTCCCGCTGCATCCGTGCTGCGGGCCGTGCAGAGATGGTTTCGGCGTGGGGGCGGGGTTGCTTGAGCCGAGCGGACGATTTCTTTCCGATCGGGTGAATCAGGCGGTGCGGGCGGCGCGCTCCCGGCGGTCCGGCCAGGCCGAACGCTGGCGGGGGAGGGGTGCAGCACTGCGGCCGGCCACCCGGTCGACGTACGCGGCCTGCTGGTTGCGGGCTCGCACCCCGCCGTCGGCCACGACCTGCCGGCCCTCCCACACCTCGCTCATCGCGGCGTGCAGGAGGGTGAGCGCCCGGGCACGCATCTGCGAGACCCGGGACAGGGTCACCCCGAGGTCCTCGGCGATGTCCGTCAGTGATTCGTCACCGAAGAAATTGCGCTCCACCACCTCGTCCAGGCGGTCGGGGAGGGCGCGGATCGCCTCGTGCAGATAGCGGGCCCGCTCGCCCCGCAGCAGTGCGCGCTCGGGGGACTCGCCGGTGTCGGGGAGGTCCAGCGATCCGCCGTCGGTGCTGGTCTCGGCGTCGATGCTGACCATGACGGCCCGGTGCACGTCCACCTGCAGGCTCTCCAGCTCGCTGCGCGGTACTCCGAGGGCGACCGCGAGCTCCTCCCGCGTGGGCGGCCGGCCGAGCGTGACGGTGAGCGCGTCGGCGGCCGCGTCGGTGCGCCGGGCCGCGGCGCGCACCGAGCGGCTCGCCCAGTCCCCGGAGCGGAGCTCGTCGAGGACGGCGCCCTGGAGTCGCGCCAGGGCGTAGGTGGAGAAGGAGGCCCCCGCCGCGGGATCGAACCGCTTGGCTACCTCGACCAGCGCGACGTGGGCGCAGGACACGAGGTCGTCCCGGCTCACGTGCGCCGGGAGCGAGATGCGCGCCGCGACGGCGTTGACGGCGAAGGAGGCGAGCGGCAGGTGCTCGGTCACCAGGGCGTCGACGTCCGCCGGGGAGCGGGGGACCGCGGCCCCCCGGGACGGGTGGGGAACGCGTCCGGACGTGCTCCGCTCTCGGATGGTCCGGTCGCGGAGGGGGCGCTCGGTCGCGACGGCACGGGCTGGGCTCACGCCTCCCTTCTCGGCTGATCCGACCCGAGGTGGCACCACCCATCGGCAACTTTCCTGCCGAGCTGTAGCGGGGAGTTGGCTGCTCGGCTTGAGGTGCGGTCCGCCGGTGCCGAAGCCAGCACCAACGAGGAGAGCGCGCGGTGGTCAGGATCGCCGCGGCGCCCGAGCGCGAGACGACGGAGAGGCGGTGGGCACGTGGAGTACCAGCACCTGTCGACGTTGCTGTGGCGGGAGCAGGAGCTCCTGGACCTCCTGCTGTTCAAGGCGGAGGAGAAGCAGTACCTGATCCTCACCGGCAAGACCCGCTGGCTGGCGCGGATCGCGCACGAGATCGAGGTCGTGCTGGACCAGCTGCGCACCCTGGAGGTGGAGCGGTCGGCAGCCACCGAGGTCATCGCCGCCGCGCTCGGTCTGCAGACCAACCCCTCGCTGCGCCAGGTCGCCGACGCGGCGCCGGCGCCGTGGGGCGACCTCCTCGGCAAGCACCACGAGGCACTCCTCGTGCTGATCACCGACCTGCGCAGCCTCTCCGACGCCAACCGCGAGCTCATCGAGGGCGGCCTGGCCGCCATCGGCGATGCGCTCGCGTCGACCCGGGCCCCGTCGGCCGGTACCTACGGCGCCACCGGTCGGCAGTCCGACGGGACGCACCGCGCAGTCACCCTGGACGGAGCACTCTGACGTGAGCACCTTCGGCTCGCTCAACACGGCCACCACGTCCCTGTGGGCCCAGCGCCGCGCGCTGGACGTCGCCGGGCAGAACATCGCCAACGTCAACACCGACGGCTACTCGCGCCAGCGGGCCGAACTGCGCGCCATCGGCGGCAGCGCGGTGCCGGCGTTCTACTCCACGAGCTCGGGCATCGGCGGCGGCGTCAGCGCCGAGGACGTCACGCGGATCCGGGACGCCTTCCTCGAGGGCCGCGGGCACACCGAGCACGGCAACAGCGCCCGTCTCGTCGCGGAGTCCGACGCCTACACGTTCGTCGAGCAGGCGTTCCGCGAGCCGGGCACCACCGGCCTGCAGAACCTCATGTCCGACATGTGGCGCGGGTTCCAGGACGTCGCGAACAAGCCCGAGGACCCGGCCGCCCGCGGGCAGGTGCTCAAGCGCCTCGAGACGCTGGTCGGCGGCCTGCACTTCAGCAGCGCGCAGCTCGACGGCCAGTGGCAGCAGACCCGCGAGAGCGTCGACGTCCTCGTCAAGGACGTCAACGCCGCGGCGGAGACCGTCGCCCAGCTCAACACCGCGATCCTGCGTGCCAGCCAGAGCGGGCTGCCGGCCAACGACCTGATGGACCAGCGCGATGTGCTGGTCATGAAGCTCGCCGACCAGGTCGGGGCCACGGTGCGCCCGCGGGAGGGTGGCGTGGTCGACGTCGTGGTCGGGAGCGTCACCCTCGTCTCGGGTGGCTCGGCCTCCAAGCTCGCCGTCGAGGGCTCGATCGACCCCCGCGACCCCGGTGACGGACCGCCGCGGATCGTCACGGGGAACGGGTCCCTCCCGGTGACCGTCGGCGGCACCGCCGGCGGTCAGCTGCACGCCCTGAACTCGATCATCCCCACGTACCGGGCGGAGCTGGACGGGATCGCCGACCAGCTGGCCACGGCCCTCAACGACGCGCACGACGACGGCTTCGACCTCGACGGCGAGCGCGGCGAGGCCCTCCTGGGCTCGTCCGGCGGGCCGATCACGGCGGACTCGATCTCGGTGCTCATCACCGATCCGCGCAAGCTGGCCGCCTCGAGCATCGGTGCCGACGACGGCTCCGTCCCGGGGAACCTGGACCGTGGCAACGCCGACAAGCTCGCCCAGCTGGGCCAGGGCGTGGACGCACCCGACACCGCCTACCGCCGGATGATCGTCGAGCTCGGCGTCCAGTCGGCCGTCTCGCAGCGCAACCTGGGCATCCAGTCGGTGATCACCGGCCAGGTCGACGCCGCCCGGGAGTCGGTGGCCGGTGTCAACATCGACGAGGAGATGACCAACATGCTGTCGTTCCAGCATGCGTACACGGCCGCGAGCCGGCTCGTCAGCACGATCGACGAGATGCTCGACGTCCTGATCAACCGCACCGGCCGCGTGGGGCTGTGATCTGAGTGCGCATCACGCAGAAGGCAGTCACCCTCACCAGCCTGCAGGGGCTCAACCGCAACCTCGACGCGTTCGGCAAGCTGCAGCAGCAGCTCACCTCGGGCCGGCTCATCAACGCGCCGTCGGACTCGCCGACCGGCACGAACAAGGCCATGCAGATCCGCTCGGACCAGGCCGCCGTCGAGCAGTTCGGGCGCAACATCTCCGACGCCGACAGCTGGCTGTCGATCACCGACTCCACCCTGCAGAACATGCTGGACGTCACCCGCCGGGTCCAGTTCCTCACCACCCAGGGCGCCAGCACCGGAAACTCGTCCGAGGCCAGCCGACGGGCGCTCGCCACGGAGGTCGAGTCGCTGCGCGGCGGGCTGCTCGGGCTGGCGAACACGACCATCCAGGGGCGCCCGATCTTCGGCGGGGTCACCACCGGCGGCAAGGCGTACGACGGGGACACCGGGAACTACCTCGGCATGGCGGTCCCCGGGGGTGACGTCCTGCGGCGGGTGTCGTTCACCGAGGAGGTCCGGGTGGATCTCACCGGTCCGGAGGCGTTCGGTCCGGCCGGCGACGACCTGTTCGCCGTGGTGGCCCGGATCGCCGACGACCTGATCAACGACCCGGAGTCGCTCGGGCAGGGCCTGGTGGACCTGGACGTGGCGATGAAGCGGATGCTCGGCAGTGTCGCCGACGTGGGTGCGCGAGCGGCGCGGGTCGACCGCGAGTCGCAGATCAACTCCGACCTCGCGCTCGACCTGGAGATCGCGCTCGGCGACATCGAGAGCGTCGACCTGCCGGGCACGATGATGCGCATGCAGATGCAGCAGGTCGGTTACCAGGCCGCCCTGCAGGCGACGGCGAAGGCCATCTCGCCGACCCTGATGGACTACCTGCGCTGATGCCCGGCCGCCCTGCACCCGCGGCCGTTCCCCCGAGGAGGTGCCCCGCATGACCCCGTCCCCGGCCACCCTGGCTGCGCGTCCGCACGCCCCCGCGTCCGCGCCGGTCCGGTCCCGTGCCGCTGCCGTGGTCCCCCCGGTGCAGGTCCTCACCCTGACCGAGCCGTTGCCGGGCTTCCCGGCGCACCGGGAGTACGTGCTGGTCCCGGCCGACGGCGCCGGTCTCCTGTCGTGGCTGCAGTCGGTCGCCCCCGACGGACCGCGGTTCCTCGTCGCACGGGCGGAGGCGTACTTCCCGGAGTACGCACCGGCCCTCCCGCGGTCGGCCTGTGCCGAGCTCGGGGTCGAGGAGATGGCCCAGGCGCAGGTGCACTGCCTGGTGACGGTCCCCCCGGGGGACGTCGCCGGGGCCACGGCCAACCTCCGGGCGCCGCTCGTGGTGTGCTCCCGCACCTCCCGCGCCCGGCAGGTCGTCCTCACCGACCCCGCCTATCCTGTCCGGCGCCCCATGCGCCGATAACACCCCACAGCGGCGCCCGGCGCCGCTCGCCCGGCACCGCCGGGTACGCCACGGACGGCTACATCCACACCCATGGAGGGGTACACGTGCTCACACTCACCCGCAGCGTCGGCGAGACCATCCGCATCGGCGACGACATCGAGATCCACGTCGTCGAGGTGCGCGGTGGCACGGTCCGGCTCGGCTTCAAGGCGCCGCGCGAGGTCACGATCCACCGCGAGGAGGTCTACCGGCAGATCGCGGAGGCCAATCTCCTCGCCGCGCAGGTGACCGCCGACACCCTGGGCGCACTGGCCGCCTTCGCGCCGTCGGCCGTCGCCGCGGAGACGGCAGGCGCTCCGGCCGACAGCCCGGCCGTCCCGGCCGAGCCGGCGAGCGGGGACGCGCAGGCCTGAGCGACCAGGTTCGGGCGGCTCCTTCGGCAGACCCTGCCAAGCGAGCCGCCCGAGCGCTCGCTGCGGCCACGACACGGGCAAGTTGTGCCGAAGTGTTGGCGCAGAAGTGCGTATGACACGGCGAGTGTTGTGCCCTCGGTTGCCGAGGGGATGAGGCAGATTTCCCCTCAAGCAAGTGACAGGGGGCGATCACCATGCAACACACTGCATCCAACGCGCAGGCCGACGTCGACCATGACGCCGAGCAGGAGTCCGTGGTGGTCCACGTGCAGCTTCGGCCGCGCCGTGGCGCGACCCGCAAGTGCCTCGCGGCGCTGGCGACGCTGGCCGCCGAGCACGACGAGGTGGCCTTCGCCGTCTCCGGGCTGAGCAAGGACGACCGCGTCGTCCGGGTGACCGTCGGCGTGGACCTCGGTCCCCGCACCGCCGTCGCCAAGTTCTCGCCGCAGGCCCAGGCCGCGTACGCCTTCGTCAGCGCCGTCTTCACCTCGCTGTACGACCACATGCCGGTCTACGTCGCCGAGCCCAGCCTGGCCGAGCGCGCCGCCGCGGCCGTCCTCATGGAGCGCGCCGCCGCCGGCGTCACCGCCGCCGACGTGCTCGAGGCCCTGCCGGTGCAGGCGGAGCCCGCGCCGGTTCCCAGTCCCCGGACCGCGGGTCCGGGAGAGCAGCGCATCCCGGCCTGACGGCCGGCTCCCGAGCGTCTTCGCAGGCCTTCTCCCCGAGGTCTGTCCTTCCCGTAGTGCCCAGGAGTTCCGGTGTCCGACATCTTCGCGCCTTCCCCCACGACCACCCTCGACGCCCGCACCCGCACCCGTGAGCCGCTGGTCTTCGGCGGCATCCCCGAGGCCGAGGGGTGGGCGCTCGCGCCCATCACCCCCCGCGACCGGGTGCACTTCCGCGTCGACCGCGAGCTGCCCCTCGCGGAGTTCCGCGCCGCACTGCCCGACGGCGTCACGGTCAGCTACGACCAGGGTGACGGGCTCTACCGCGTGGACGGTGCCCGCGGGTCGGCGTCGGTGCTGGCCGACTGGGTGCGCGCCTGGTGCGCCGGCCGCGGCTGCACCACGGTCGGGCTCCGCGCCGAGACCGACGTCCGGCGGCGCGCCCCCCGCGACCTGCCCGCCGACTTCCTCGCCGACCTGTGCCGGCACTACGGCCCGGTCAGCCTCAAGCGGCTGCAGCGCAACATGAGCACGATCCGCATGCACCTGCCCGACCCGGACGACCTCGGTCAGCAGGTCTACGAGTGGGTGCTCAAGGCGGTGAGCCAGTTCGACGAGACCAAGTCGGTCCCGTTCGGCGCCTTCCTCGCCACCCAGCTGTCCAAGTGGGTGCACGACCTGGGCCGCAACGCCCACGGGCGCACCGCCGCCGACACCGAGCACAAGCAGCAGAAGGCGATCGCCGCCTTCATCGCCGAGAACCAGCGCCGCCCGAGCGAGAAGGAGCTCGCCGCCTACATGGGGCAGAGCGTGGCCACCCTGCGGCGCAACTCGCAGACCGTCGCCACCCTCAACGGGCTGCGCAACCTGCAGTCGCTCGACGGTGGGCCGGACGGGACCGAGATCCTGCTGCCCGACTCGGGCGAGGCGCCCGACGAGATCATGGACGAGGCCGAGCAGACCTTGCTCTCGCACGCGCTGACGGCCGCCTGCGCGCCCGATCCGCACGCGCGCCGCGACCAGCGGGCCGGTCAGCCCAACGTGCTGGGCTGGGCGACGTGGTACCTGACCACCTGGGGTGGGCAGACCAAGACCCAGCTCTCGGCGGACCTCAACACCTCGGTGCGCAACATGAACGTGTACGCCGACCGGGTGGAGAAGGCGCTCAAGGACCGGCTGGCCGAACTCGCCGACTGACCGGTTCCGCACGGCCTCCGGCTGCGAATTGGTGGCCGCGGACGGGTCCATCCGGGCGCTGTCCTGCCGATATCCACCACGTGACGCTACGCAGCCCGACCCGCCGGACCGCTCGCGCGGTCGTGCCGGGTGGCGTCCGGTGAGCGCGCTGCCCACCGGCGAGGCCGGCTCCGGCGTCCTGGTCCCGCACTGGCTCGGCGCTCCGCAGCGCCTCGAGCTGGCCGCCGCCGTCCGGGCCGCCCTGGGCAGCCCCGCGGTGCACCCGGTCGCCCTCATCCACCTCGAGGACGTCCTGACCGAGCTGCACGTGGCGGCCGCGCGGGACGCCGTCTGGCCGGCCTCGGCCGCCCGCGTGCGCCTGGCCACCGGCTGGGACGCCGACGTGCTGCCCGTCCGCCTGAGCCTGGCCGAGGTGACCGCCGTCCTGTCCTGCTGCGTGCTGCCCGACGCCCTGCGCGCCCGGCTGGCCGGGGACGGGCGGTGAACTCCTTCGGTGCCGGCGCGGGCCTGCTGCAGCGGCTGCGCCCGACCTCGCGGATCGGTGTCGCGGACCTGCTGGAGGTCGCTCGCGCGGTGCTCCCGACGCTGACCGGCCCGCACCTGCGGGTGGAGCTCGTCCGCCGGACCTCCGCCGGCTCGGTCGTCGTCCTGGAGGAGGACGAGCGGAGCCTGCACGTCGACCTCGCCGACCTCGCCGACGACATGACCCGTGCCGGCGTCGCCCCCACCTCCGAGGCGATGGCCGCCGCGCTGGACGCCTGGGTCGCCCGCCGGCCGGTGACCGACGCGACCGCCGCCGCGACCGGGGTGGCCGTGCTGGACTGGGCCGATGCCTTCCGTTCCTCGGTCGGCTGGCGGGTCGTCGTCGGCCGGGGCGAGGTCGCCCTGCCGTGGACGCCGGTTCCCGGCACGCCGGCCGACTGGGTGCACGCCACCCGGTCCGCCGCGACCGAGCGGTCCGCGACCGTGGACCTGACCCTGCGGGTCGAGGGCCCGGTGGCGCTGTGGTCGCACGCGGCCACGCCGGTTCTGGCCACCGCCGTGCTGGCCGACCCCGACCGGGCGCTCGCCCGCATCGCCGCCGCCGGCCTGCCGGTCGAGGACGTGCACGCGGTGGTCACCCCGCACCGGCCCCTGGCCTGCGCCGGCCGCAGCGTCGCCGCGCGCCTGGCCGGGGAGACCCCGGAGGTCAGCGTGACCCTGCCGTGGGCGCGCCTGCCCGAGCTCGCCTGGCTCTGAACCCCTGAACCCCTGAACCCCTGAACCGCTGAGCCAGGACCGGCCGCGGCCGGGTCAGGAGATGTAGCCGAACTCCCAGTGCCAGGGTTCGGGCTTCTCCCCGCCGGGTGCGGCCCAGTCCGGCTGGACGAAGCCGTACCGGCCGGCGTTGGCGGTCATCCAGCGCCACTCGGCGGAGCCGGCGACGTTGATGCCACCGCACAGGTCCACGGCCAGGGCCCAGCCGTGGTTCGAGGTGCCGGGTACCGCGGCGAGGGCGGGCTTGAGGCGGAACGCCGACATCTGGCTGCTCAGCGAGCGGTAGGAGTCGGTGATGCAGAGGTCGGCGCCGAACCGGTCGGAGAAGGCCGCACCCATCGCGGCGTAGCCGGCCGCCGCGTCGCAGCGGAGCGCGTGGCGGTGGACGCCCAGCTGGCACAGCGCCTCGGTCGGGATCGCACCGTTGTCCCACCCACCCCACTGCGGGCTGGTGACTCCGGGGGTCGGGAGCGGCGCGCCGCACGGGCCGGTCGGGCCGCCCTCGGGCAGCGGCGCGTTCGGCTCGGTGGGCTGCACCGGCACGCGGACGGCGGTGGAGCCGGCGGCGACCGAGCGGACGCCGACCTGGTACGTGGCCGCCGAGGCGCCCAGCACGTCGCCGTCACCCAGGTAGATGCCGACGTCCTGGCCGCCCGGGGGGAAGACAAGGTCGCCGATCTGCAGGCCGTCCAGTGGCACCGCGGCGCCCCTGGCCCACTGCGCCTGGGGGGTGGCCGGCAGCGCGTAGCCGCCGAGCAGCCACGAGGCGGCGGTGAACCCGCCGCAGTCGTAGGTCTCCGGACCGGTGGTGCCGGGGACGAAGGGGCGGCCCAGCTGGGACAGCGCGTTGCTGACGGCCGCGACGGTCTCCGACGGCAGCACGGTGACCGGGCTGTTGCCGACCACCGCCCAGGCCACGCCGGGCACGGGCCGCCCGTCGGCGTCCAGGGCGGGGGAGAGGCCGTCGGGCAGGTCGGCCGGATCGGTCAGGTCCGCGGCGGCGGGGGGCGTGATGCCGGCAGCGGTGAGCTGGGCCAGGTAGCCCTGCCAGCGGGCGAGCGCCTGCTGGTTGCGGTCCTGCTGCTCGCCGGCGGCAGGAATGGTCCCCAGGGAGGCCAGCCGGCCGCTCACCTCGGTGCTCAGGTCGTCGACCTGGTCCCGCATCTCCTCGAGCGCGACGGCGAGGTCGGCCTCGGCGGCGTCCGCCGCGGCCTCGGCCTGCTCCACGCGGGCCACGGCGTCGGCCAGCGCCACCCCGGTGCGCTCGGCGCGGACGACGGCGCTCTCGAGCGCGCGGTCGGCGTGCTCGGTGACCGCCTGCTGGAAGAGCACGGTGGAGGTGGTGCCGGGGTCGGCGGCGTCGAGGGCGAGCACGGGGTATCGGGCGACGGGCGTGGCCCGGTACAGGTTCGCGGCTCCGGCGCCGACCACCTGCTGGTCGGCGGCCACCTCGTCGCGGACGGCCCGCTCGGCGGCGCGCGCCTCCTCGAGCTGGGCGCGCCGGTGCGTGGCCGTCTGCTCCAGGGCGCGGTAGCCGTCGGCCGCCTCCAGCATCGAGCTGCGGGCGGTGAGCGCCAGCGCCGTGACGTCGAGCGGCCCGCCCGAGGGGGTGGTGGCGCCGGGAAGCACCACGGTGACGAGCGCGGGGACGAGCAGGGTGGCGAGGGCGACGACGCCCACGCGGGTGCGCCAGCTCGACCCGGTGCGCTCCTTCGCGGGCGCGGGGCGCTGGGTGGCGGCCGGTCGCTTGGTGGCAGGTCGCTTGGTGGCAGGTCGCTTGGTGGTCGGCCGCTTCGCCGAGGGGCGCTTGGTGGTGGGGCGCTTGGCCGGGGTGCGCGTGCTCCGGGGGGCGGTGCCGGACCGTGCGGCCAGCGCGGCGCGGGCGGCGGCGAGCTGGGCGGGGGTGAGGTCGGGGCGTGCGGCCGCGAGCTCGCGCAGGGCCACCGCCTCGCGCAGGGCCACCGCCTCGCGCAGGGCCATCGCCTCGCGCAGGGCCATCGCCTCGCGCACCGCCTGGGCCTCGCGGGCGCCGGGGGCCGGGCGGGCCCCGGGACGGGCCCCGGGGCGGGCGGGCGTGCGTGGTGCGGGCACTGCGGCGTCCCCCGGCGGTCTCGATGGCCGGCCCGCCTGCGGACTGCAGTCGGGCTCTGACCTCGTATCGACGTGCCGGATGGGGCGCCTGAGGGAGGGGGAGGCGGTCTCACCCCTGCGGGGGAGGGTGAATTCGCAGATGGCGCTCGGACGGGTGAGCGCCGGAGGAAGCGGTTACGGGGCCCACCAGGCGCCGTGCCGGTGCACCAGGGGGATGCGCAGCTGGCCGCCGTCCTCGGTGGACACCACGACCTCGACGGTGGTGATGCGGACGGGTGGTCCGTCGTCCTCGGGCTCGAGCATGCTGCCGCTCGCCAGCGGGATGGGCGGCACGACGAGGACGTCGTCACCGGGCGGCTCGGCCACGGGCGGACCTCCTTCGATGGGCGACTGCTCGAGCGGTGCGGGGCCCTCACCGTAGGGGGAGGCCCACCGGATGTGGATCGGGCCGGGCGGCTCCCTGGGGGAAGCCGGCCCGGCCCGGTCGTGCGAGCGGCCTCGTCAGCGCACCGTCAGCGCTGGTCGAGCGGCACGAAGGTGCGCTCCGTCTCCCCGATGTAGAGCTGCCGCGGACGGCCGATCTTGGTGGTCGGGTCGGCGATCATCTCGCGCCACTGCGCGATCCAGCCGGGGAGCCGGCCCAGGGCGAACAGCACGGTGAACATCCGGGTCGGGAAGCCCATCGCCTGGTAGATCAGCCCGGTGTAGAAGTCGACGTTCGGGTAGAGCTTGCGCTCCACGAAGTAGTCGTCCTTCAGCGCGATGTCCTCGAGCTGGCGGGCCAGGTCCAGCAGCTCGTTGTTCCCGCCGAGCTTGTCGAGCACCGTGTCGGCGGTGGCCTTCACGATCGCCGCGCGCGGGTCGTAGTTCTTGTAGACCCGGTGCCCGAAGCCCATCAGCTTGACGCCGGGCTCCTTGTTCTTGACCCGCTCGACGAACCGGGGGATGTCGCCGCCGTCGGCCCTGATCGCCTCGAGCATCTCCAGCACCGACTGGTTGGCCCCGCCGTGCAGCGGGCCGAACAGTGCGTTGATGCCGGCCGAGACCGACGCGAACAGGTTGGCGTGCGAGGAGCCGACCAGCCGGACGGTCGACGTGGAGCAGTTCTGCTCGTGGTCGGCGTGCAGGACGAACAGCATGTCCAGCGCCTTGACCAGCTCGGGGTCGGCGTCGTACGGCTCGGCCGGGAACCCGAAGGTCATGCGCAGGAAGTTCTCCACCAGGCCCAGTGAGTTGTCCGGGTAGAGGAAGGGCTGACCGACGCTCTTCTTGTAGGCGTAGGCCGCGATGGTCGGCAGCTTGGCCAGCAGTCGCGTGGTCGACATCTCGACCTGGTCGGCGTCGAACGGGTCCAGCGAGTCCTGGTAGAAGGTCGACAGGGCGCTGACCGCCGACGACAGCACCGGCATGGGGTGCGCGTCCAGCGGGAAGCCCTTGAAGAACTGCTTGAGGTCCTCGTGCAGCAGGGTGTGCCGCCGGATCCGCTGGTCGAACTCGCCCAGCTGGTCCGGGGTGGGCAGCTCCCCGTAGATCAGCAGGTGGCTGACCTCGAGGAAGCTCGCCTTGCCCGCCAGCTGGTCGATCGGGTAGCCGCGGTAGCGCAGGATCCCGGCGTCACCGTCGATGTAGGTGATTGCCGAGGTGCACGCGGCAGTGTTCACGAAGCCGATGTCCAGCGCGACCGTGCCGGTCGTGGCCAGCAACTTGCTCGTGTCGATGCCGTCCGCTCCCTCGGTCCCGTGCTTGACGGGAAGGGGCAGTTCTCCACCGGGGTAGCGCAGGGCTACGTCTGTCTCGCTCATCAGCCAGGACGCTACCCCCGACCCGGTCGGGTGGCCCGGTGTTCCCCTCCGGAGCTCCCCGCCCACCGCCTCCGATCGCCTCAGGAGGCGTTGCCGGCCAGGTCGAAGCCCCACACGGCGGCTCCCCGGTCGAGGTGCCACCGGCTACCGCGCGGGGCGACCGCCAGCCAGGGGTGGGGGAGAAGACCGCCGGGGGAGTCCGAGGGGACGAGCTCGACGTCGATGTCGGGCCCCTCGGAGAGCGCCTGCTCGATCAGCGGCACCGCCGCCTCCAGCACGGCAGCCGGCACCGCGATCGCCAGCTTCTCGGCCACCCCGGCCGCGGCGACGGCCCGCAGCGCCGCGATCGTCGCGCCGATCTCGACCGGGTCCAGCGCCGGCGCGGCGAGCGCGACCGGGTACGTCCGTGCCCAGACCTCGAGCTGCTGGGTGAGACGACCGAGCGAGGCAGGCTCGTGCGCCCGGGCCCAGAGCGGCCCGTCGGCGTCGTCGGCCGCGCCGGTCTCCAGCTCCACGAGCGCCGCCGTCGCGAGGAAGATCGCCTCCAGCGAGGGGCCCCGGTTCGCGTCGTTCGCGAGGTGGGACAGCCGTTCGCCGGCCAGCCGCAGCACCGTCGCGTACGCGGTGCGGCGCTGCGCTGCGTCGGCGAGGAAGCCCAGCCGGGTGCCCCAGTCGATCATCCGGACCCAGTCCCGCTCCCCGCGAGCCACGGTCCACGGGTTGTGCGTGTTCTGACCCGGGTGCCGCCGGAAGCGGCTGAGCGTCCGGGGCGTGAAGAAGGCCGGGCCCCGGGCCAGCAGTTCGAGCCAGACCTTCACGTCCGTGACGACGTCGATCTGCCGTCCGTCGGGCTCCCAGAGGGAGGACGGGTCGAGCGCGTCCCGGCGGAACAGCGCGGTGGTGAACTCGCCGATGGAGTTCGTGCAGGACGTCAGGATCTCGTTGCCCAGCGTGAGCCCGTCGATCGTGCCCGCGCGGTCGCGCACCGCGGGGAACAGGCCCAGCTGGCGGCCGTTCTCGTCGATCAGGGAGCGGCGGGAGAACGCCAGGGTGGCCTCGGGGTGGTCCTGCATCCCGCGGACCAGCTCGCGCACGCAGTCGGTGGCCAGGACGTCGTCGTGCAGGACGTACTTCACGTACTCGCCGCGCGCGTCCGCGAACAGGCGGCGGAGGTTCTCGTGGGCACCGATGTTGCTCTCGTGCCGGACCACCCGGATGCGCTGGTCCTCGGCCGCCGCCGCCGCGACGATGCGCGGCGTCCCGTCGGACGAACCGTCGTCGCCGATGACGATCTCGACGTTCCGGTAGGTCTGGTCCCGCGCGGAGCGCAGCGCCGCCTTGAGGTGGCGTTCGCCGTTGTAGGTCGGGATCAGGATGCTGACCAGTGGCTCGGACATGGGTTCTCTCCTTGGAGGGGTCCCGGGACTGCGGCAGTGGCAGGTCAGGGGCGGAAGGCGTGCAGCGCCTCGACGACGGCGTCCTGCTGCTCGGGACGGAGGGTCGGGCCCATCGGCAGGCTGAGCACCTCGCCGGACAGCCGGTCGGCCATGGGCAGGTGCCGGTCGGCCAGCCCGGTACCGGCGAACATCGGCTGCCGGTGGCACGGCACGGGGTAGTGCACGAGGGTCTCGACGCCGTGCGACGCCAGGTGTGCGCGCACCCGGTCGCGGTGGGGGCTGCGCACGACGTAGAGGTGCCAGGCAGGGGTCGTACCCGGAACCCGCTCGGGGAGGACCAGGTCCAGGCCGGCCAGCGCGGTGTCGTAGCGCCGGGCGACGGCGTCCCGCCGGGCGTTGTGCTCCTCCAGCCGGGCGAGCTTGACCGCCAGCAGGGCGGCCTGCACCTCGTCGAGCCGGCTGTTCCAGCCCACCTCGTCGTGCCGGTACTTCTCGCTGGAGCCGTAGTTGCGCAGCGAGCGGAGCCGGCGCGCGGTCCCGGGGTCGCAGGTGGTCACCGCGCCGCCGTCCCCGAAGGCCCCGAGGTTCTTCCCGGGGTAGAAGCTCCAGGCCGTGGCGTGGGTGAGGCCGCCGACCGGCCGGTCGCCGAGCCGGGCGCCGTGCGCCTGCGCGGCGTCGTCGAGGACGACGAGGTCGTGCCGGCCGGCGATGTCCATCACCGCGTCGAGGTCCACGGGATGGCCGTAGAGGTGCACCGGGATCACGGCCCTGGTGCGCGGGGTGACGGCGGCCTCCAGTGCGGCGGGGTCCCAGTCGGCAGCGGCGGACCGGACGTCGACGGGGACCGGTACCGCCCCGACGTGCAGCACCGCGAGCCACGTGGCGACGAAGGTGTGCGAGGGCACCAGCACCTCGTCACCGGGACCGACGCCGAGTGCCCGCAGGCCCAGCGACAGGGCGTCCAGGCCGCTGCCCACCCCGACGGCGGAGCGGGCTCCGACGGCGGCGGCCCACGAGGTCTCGAAGGCGTCCAGGCTCGGGCCCAGCAGCACGCGGTCGCTGTGCAGCACGCCGAGGGCAGCCGCGTCGAGCTCGGCGCGCATCTCGGCGTGCAGGCCCGCGAGGTCGAGGAACGGGACGCGCGGGGCAGGCGCTGCCGCGGTCACGCTGCCGACGGGACGGTCACCTCGCCGGCCGCCTCGGCGGCCCGGCGCGCGGCGACGAACTCGTCGTAGTCCCGGTAGTAGTCGTCCTCCGCGTAGGGCAGGGATGCCATGACCAGGCAGACGCTGCCGGAGGAGAAGTTCCCGAGCTCCCGCCAGGTCAGCCGGGGGACGTACAGCCCGTGGTACGAGCGGTTCAGGTGGAAGCGGGCGGTCCCGGTGCCGTCGTCGACCACGACGTCGAAGCTGCCCGATGCCGCGATGATCAGCTGCTGGAGATCGTGGTGCCCGTGGCCTCCCCGGGACTCACCCCCCGGGACGTCGTAGAGGTAGTAGACCCGGGCGATGTCGAAGGGCACGTGGTCGCCACCCTCGATCATGGTCAGGTTGCCGCGAGGGTCGGTGATCCGGGGCAGGTCGACGATCCGGCAGCCCGCAGCGTTGCCCGCCGGGAGCGGATTCCAGTCCGTCGTCCGGCGACCCGGGCCGGAGGAACGTCGTTCGAAGGGAGGCACGCCCCCCGTCATCGGCAGTTCGCAGTCCGACCCGGACCTCCGGCGGCGGTCAGGGGTGGGTCATGGAGAGGACGTCGAGGGCGTCGTCGAGCTGCTGCTCGGTGAGCTTGCCCTGCTCGACGTAGCCACGCTCGAGGACCACCTGGCGGATGGTCTTCTGCTCCTTGAGCGACTGCTTGGCCACGATCGCGGCCTCCTCGTACCCGATGTACTTGTTCAGCGGGGTGACGATGGACGGCGAGGACTCCGCGTACTCGCGGCACTGCTCGACGTTGGCCACGATGCCGTCGACGCAGCGGTCGGCCAGCAGCCGGCTCACGTTGGCCAGCAGCCGGATCGACTCGAGCACGTTGCGTGCCATGAGCGGCAGCGTCACGTTGAGCTCGAAGACGCCGGTGGTGCCGGCGTAGGTCACCGCGGCGTCGTTGCCGATCACCTGGGCGCCGACCTGGATCACCGCCTCCGGGATCACCGGGTTCACCTTGCCGGGCATGATCGAGCTGCCGGGCTGGAGGTCGGGGAGCTGGATCTCGCCCAGGCCGGTGCGCGGGCCGGAGCCCATCCAGCGCAGGTCGTTGACGATCTTGATGAGCCCGACGGCGATGGTCTTGAGCTGACCCGAGGCCTCGACCAGCCCGTCGCGGGAGCTCTGCGCCTCGAAGTGGTCGCGGGCCTCGGTGAGCGGCAGGTCGAGCTCGCCGGCGAGCCGCTCGATGATGGCGGCGGCGAACCCGGGCGGGGTGTTGATGCCGGTGCCCACCGCGGTGCCGCCGAGCGGCAGCTCGGCGATGCGGGGGAGGGAGGCCTGGAGCCGCTCCACGCCGTAGCGGACCGCCGCCGCGTAGCCGCCGAACTCCTGGCCGAGGGTGACCGGGGTGGCGTCCATGAGGTGGGTGCGACCGCTCTTGACGACGGTGGCGAACTCGTCGGACTTGCGCGCCAGGGACAGCTCCAGGTGCCGCAGCGCCGGGATGAGGTCACGCACGATCGCGCTGGTGGCGGCCACGTGGATCGCCGACGGGAAGACGTCGTTGGACGACTGCGACGCGTTCACGTGGTCGTTGGGGTGCACCGGGCTGCCCAGCGACTCGGTGGCGAGGGTGGCGATGACCTCGTTGGTGTTCATGTTGCTCGACGTCCCCGAGCCGGTCTGGAAGACGTCGATGGGGAAGTGCTCGTCCCACTCGCCGCGGGCGACGGAGGCCGCCGCCTCGACCACCGCGCCGGCGATCGTGGCGTCGAGGACGCCGAGGTCGGCGTTGACGGCGGCGGCCGCGCCCTTGATGGCGGCCAGCGCGCCGATGAGCTCGCGCTCGATCGGGGTGCCGGAGATCGGGAAGTTCTCGACGGCGCGCTGCGTCTGGGCCCGCCACTTGGCCCAGGCGGGAACCCGGACCTCTCCCATGGAGTCGTGTTCGACGCGGTACTCCGGCTCGGTGGCCACGGTGCGCTCCCGGTGTGGTGGTGTGTCAGTGCTCCGCCAGCGACCCTAGACACCCCCGGCGGAGGTCGCGCTCAGCCCCGGCGCCGGCGAGAGCGGTCCCGGTCCTGCACGGCGCCCTCGTACTGCTCGATCACGTCCCGCACGGGGCCGTCGGCCGGGGTCAGGTCCTCGAGGACGTACGCCGCGATGTCCGCCGCGTGCTCGGCGAACCCGAACTTCTCGACCGCGTAGTCGTTGACGCTGTCCGGCTTGCCGGGGATCGAGCGGGTGAACGGCCGTACGTGCCGGCGGGCCACGGCTCCGGCGGCCACGATCGAGTAGTGGCCGATGACGAGGTCCTGGACGACGCCGCTCCCGAGCGCCAGGTTGGCGCCCCGGAGCACCCGGACCAGGCCGGCCAGCGCGACCATGGGCGTGAGGACCACGTGGTCCTCCAGGTGCGCGTCGTGGGGTACGTGGACGCTCTGCATCAGGAACACGTCGTCGCCGATGGAGGTGACGTCCTCGTAGCAGCCCTTCTGCACCGAGGTGAACTCGCGGATCGTGTTGCGGCTGCCGATGGCGACTCGTTTGGTGGAGTCGTCGTAGCGGGGATCGCGGGTGTCCTGACCCGGCAGCCCGATGCACACGTGGGAGGACAGCAGGTTGTCGTCGCCCATGACGAGCGGGCCACGCAGGTGGCAGTACGGACCGATGACGTTGCGGTCCCCGAGCTGCACGTCGCCCTCGATGACCGCGGTGGGATGGATGTCGTTGCCCATGAACACCGCACTTCCGACGCAGTGGTGACTGTGGGCCGGAGCGTAACGGCGGCCGGGGTGTCCGCCTGGCCGGTGCGCCGGGGACCAGCCCCTAGCATCCAGTGAGCTGTCCGTGCCCTGACCGAGGAGTTCCGATGTCGCAGCCGCCGTACCCACCCCCGGGTGAGTCCGACCCCGGAGGCGGAGGCGCGGCCGAGGATGCCTCCCGCGCACCGGGGCAGCAGTTCGCGGCCGGGCCGTCCCAGCCCCCGTACGGCCAGCCTGCCTACGGCCAGCCGCCCTACGGCCAGCCTCCGTACGGCCAGCCGTCCTACGGGCAGCAGCAGCCCCCGTACGGGCAGCAGCCCCCGTACGGCCAGGCGCCCTACGGTCAGGCGCCCTACGGTCAGGCGCCCTACGGTCAACCGCCCCACGGGCAGCCCGGCGGTGCGGTCCCGCCGTGGGCGCCGGCCCAGCGGCCCGCTCCGGCGATGAGCAGGAAGACCCTCGTCGCCGTGGTCACCGCCGTCGCGGTGGTCGTCGTGGCGCTCGCCGTGGCCCTGGTCGTCGGCCTCCGGTCCGACGACGGCGGGGGGAGCGGCGCCGGGATCCCCGATGCGACGTCGGACCCCGAGGGCCTGGGCGACGACCCCGAGCTCGACGGCTACGCCGAGGACTGCCACGACGGCGACATGCAGGCCTGCGACGACCTGTTCAACGAGTCGCCGCTGGGTTCGGCCTACGAGCTGTACGGCGGCAGCTGCGCCGGGCGCCAGTCCAACACCGACGCACGCCAGGTCTACTGCATGGACGCCTTCCCGCCGGCCAGCTGACCGGCTCCGGAGGGGTCCCCGACCCGGACCGTTCGGCTACGGTCGGACGGGTGCCCACCGACGCAGAACTGCCGTCCGTACCCGGCCCCGACGGCCCGGGGACGCCGGGCGTGCGCGCCTCCGACGGCGACCGGGAGGCGCTGGTCGCCCGGCTCCAGCAGGCGCTGGCCGAGGGGCGCCTGGACCTCGACGAGTTCGGTCAGCGGGTCACCGCCGCGTACGCGGCGGTGACCACCGCCGAGCTCGCCGTCCTGGTGGCCGACCTGCCGGCGGAGCCGGCGGTGGAGATCGTCGGCAGCCGGGCGCCGGAGGTGCAGACGAGCGTCTTCGGGGACATCACGCTCGCCGGACCCACCGTGCCGCTGCGGGCGTCCACGGTCTTCGGCGACGTGCGGACGGACCTGCGGGGGCTCCGCACCAGCGCCGACCGGCTCGACCTGTACCTGACCTCGTTCTTCGGCGACATCGACGTCGTCGTCGCCGAGGGCGTGGACGCCCAGATCCAGGGCCGCACGGTGTTCGGCGACCGGAAGGTCTCCCTGGCACCGGTGCCGCGGGTGGCGGGCACCCCGCGGATCGTCGTCCACGCCCGCACCGTGTTCGGCGACCTGAAGCTGCGCAGCCTGGCGCCGGGGGAGTCGGCCAGCCGCTGGCGTCAGGTCATGGAGCGGATCGCCTACGGCTCCCGGTCGAAGGGCACCGCGGAGTAGGCGCGCAGCTTCTCCAGCGAGTGCAGGCTCTCGATCGAGCGGATCGTGCCCGACTTCGAGCGCATGACCAGCGACTGCGTGGTGCAGCCGCCCGAGCGGTACTGGACCCCGCGCAGCAGCTCGCCGTCGGTGATGCCGGTGGCGACGAAGAAGACGTCGCCGCGCACCAGGTCGTCGATGTGCAGCACGCGGTCGAGGTCGTGGCCGGCGTCGAGGGCCTTCTGACGCTCCTCGTCGTCCTTCGGCCAGAGGCGGCCCTGGAACGAGCCGCCCATGCACTTGAGCGCGCAGGCCGCGATGATGCCCTCCGGCGTGCCGCCGATGCCGAGGATCAGGTCGACGCCGGTGCCCTCGCGGGCGGCGGCGATCGCGCTGGCGACGTCGCCGTCGGTGATGAACTTGATGCGGGCGCCGGCGGCGCGCACCTCGTCGACGAGCTGGGCGTGCCGCGGCCGGTCGAGGATGCAGACGGTGACGTCACCGACCGAGCTCTTCTTCGCCTTCGCGACGCGACGGATGTTCTCCGCGACAGGCACGGTGATGTCGACGACGTCGGCCGCGGCCGGTCCGGTGGCCAGCTTCTCCATGTAGAAGACCGCCGACGGGTCGTACATGGCGCCGCGGTCGGCCACCGCCATCACGGCGATCGCGTTGGGCATGCCCTTGGCCATCAGCGTGGTGCCGTCGATCGGGTCGACGGCGACGTCGCACTCGGGACCGTGGCCGTCGCCGACCTGCTCGCCGTTGTAGAGCATCGGGGCCTCGTCTTTCTCGCCCTCCCCGATGACGACGACGCCCTTCATGCTCACCGTGCCGATGAGCGCGCGCATCGCGTCGACCGCGGCGCCGTCGCCGCCGTTCTTGTCACCGCGTCCGACCCAGCGCCCGGCCGCCATCGCCGCCGCCTCGGTGACCCGCACCAGCTCGAGGGCCAGGTTGCGGTCGGGGGCGGGGCGGTCGGCGGAGAAGGCGCGCCCGCTCGAGGAGACGGGGCCTTCGGGAACGGGCAGCGACACGGGACCTCCTGGAGAGGGACCGCGTCCCGTCCGCCCCCCGTGAGCGCAGGGCGGGACCCGGGACGCAGGCCATGGGCGGCAGGCTGGGGGAGCTCTCCTGCGATCCTATGTGCATGACCGAAGTCGGCCCGACGAGCCCGCGACCCGCTGACCGCCCGGAGGCGCCGGGTGCGCTGGGGGCGACCGTGCAGGCCCCCGCGCCGTCGCCGGCGGTGGAGCGCGCGAACCGCATGAGCGCGGCCAACATGATCCGCTCGCTGGTGCCCCTCGTCGTGATCTGCCTGCTGATCGTGGCGTGGCAGGCCTTCCGCACGAGCAACGAGGACACCGTCCGGGACGTCGACCCGACCAGCACCGTCCGGCTCGCCGCGGAGCGCGCCGGCTATCCGATGCTGGCGCCGGACGGGCTGCCGGAGGACTACCGGCCGACCAGCGCGCGCACCGACGCCGGCTTCGCCGCCCAGGGCGACCCGGTGACCCTCGAGATCGGCTACCTCACCCCGTCGCAGGAGTTCGCCGGCTTCACCGTCAGCGACGACCTCCGCGCCGAGCCGGTCCGCACCGTGCTCGACGGCGCCACCGGAGAGGAGTCGGTCGACGTCGACGGGGAGCCGTGGACGCGGCTCACCACCGCGCGGGGCGAGACCGCCCTGACCCGTGAGGCGGACGGCGTGGTCGTCGTCGTCACCGGATCGGCCGCGGACGACGAGCTGCGCACCGTGGCCGCCGCGGTCGCGCCGGCGGGCAGCTGACGGCGGGCGTTGTTGCGGTTTCGTGTCGGGCGTCGGAAGACTGCTTGACCCCCGGCTCTCCGGGCGGTGGTCGGCGGACGTTCGCCGCACGATGGCCTCGTACCCGGCGCCACCGCGGCAGCCGGCCGGACGAGGAGCCGACATGCTCGACGACGACGTCTGCGCGCACGGTGACCACCAGGCACCGGTGACCGGGGGATCCTGCCGGTGCGGGATGGTCACCCGCGTCCCGGCGACCCGGCCGGTGACCTCCGGGGATGCAAGGGTGCGGGACCTCATCGCCCGGTGCCTCGCCGGGCGGGGCGGCGTGGCCGACCTGCCGGACCTGCGCCTGCGGGCCGACCGCGTGCTCGATGCGCTGGCCGCGGCCGGGCTGGTGGTGGGGCCCCGGCCCGCGGCGGACGTCCGGGACGAGTGGCGCTCGGCCTGAGCTCAGTCCTCGTCGTCGGCGGGCGCGGCGGCCGCGAGGCGCTCGCGGGCCCGGTCCAGCCAGTGCTGGCAGAGCGTCGCGAGCTCTTCGCCGCGCTCCCAGAGCGCCAGCGACTCCTCGAGCGTCAGCCCGCCGGCCTCCAGCCGCCGGACGACGTCGGCGAGCTCCTCGCGGGCCTGCTCGTAGGTGGTCGTCGGCTCGGCGGTCTGCTCGGTGCTGCTCACGGTGTCCTCGGTTCGCTCCCGCGGATCGCTCCGCTCCTCGCTCGTTCCTCGCTGCGATGCTCACGATCCTGTCCGCTCACGGTTCCCCATCCTCCCGGTCGACCCGGACGCCCAGCCGACCGCCGCTCACCCGGACCCGCAGCCGCTCTCCGTCGGCCACCTCGGCGGGGTCCCGCACCAGCGCGCCGTCGGCCCGCTGGACCACCGCGTAGCCGCGGTCGAGCGTCGCGGCCGGCGAGAGCGCGGCCACCCGGGCGCGGGCGTGCTCGAGGTCGCGCTCGGCGCCTTCGACGCGGTGGACGACGGTGCGCCGCGCGCGGGTGCGCAGCTGCGCGACGTCGTCGGCCCGGCCGTCCAGCAGCCGCTCCGGGTTCGCCAGCACCGGGCGGGTGCGGACCGACTCCAGCCAGCGCTCCTGCTGCTCGACCCGGGTGGTGAGCAGGGCGCGGGCGCGGGCGCGGAGCCCCTCGACCAGGCGCCGCTGCTCACCGATCTCCGGCACGATCCGGTGCGCGGCGTCGGTCGGCGTCGCGGCGCGGACGTCGGCGACGTGGTCGACCAGCGTGGTGTCGGTCTCGTGCCCGACCGCGGTCACGACCGGCGTGCGGCAGGCGGCGATGGCACGCACCAGCCCCTCGTCGGAGAAGGGCAGCAGGTCCTCGACCGAGCCACCGCCCCGGGCCACGACGATGACCTCGACCGACGGGTCGGCGTCCAGCTTCCGCAGCCCCTCGATGACGTTCGCCGCCGCCTGCGGGCCCTGCACGGCGCAGTTGTGCATCGCGAAGCGGACCGCCGGCCAGCGCCGCCGGGCGGTGACGAGCACATCGCGCTCGGCGGCGCTGTCCCGGCCGGTGATGACGCCGACGACGGCCGGCGCGAAGGGCAGCGGCCGCTTGCGGACGACGTCGAACAGGCCCTCGGCGGCGAGCAGCTGGCGGATCCGCTCGATCCGGGCGAGCAGCTCGCCGAGGCCGACGGCGCGGATCTCGGTGGCCCGCAGGGAGAAGGACCCGCGGGCGACGTAGTAGTCGGGACGGGCGCGGACGAGCACCCGGGCGCCCTCGGTGAGCTCGAGGCCCGGGCGGTCGGCGACGTCGCGGTGGCAGGTGACCGGCACGGACAGGTCGGCCACCGGGTCGCGCAGCGTCAGGAAGACGGTGGCCGCGTTCCCGCGTCGCGACAGCTGGGCGACCTGGCCCTCGACCCACACCTCACCGAGCCGTCCGATCCACTCGGCGACCTTGCGGGCGACGGTGCGGACCGGCCACGGTGCCTCGGGGGAGGAGGGCGCGCTCACGGACCGAGGGTGTCAGACGGTGCCGACACCCCCGGCTCCCGGCTCAGGCGCCGCGCGGGGCGAGCGGGCTGGACTCGACGGCCTGCTCCTCGAGCTTCTCCAGCCGGTTGCGCAGCATCCGGAGGTACTCCGCGCGGGCCTGCGTGGCCTCCTCGTAGGCGACCAGGTCGCTGACCGTGCTGAGCGCGTACCCGCGGAGCCGGCCGCGGAGCTGGGCGATGGAGAAGGTGTCGTAGCCGTCGATCGGGGCCTCGGGCGCCGGGCCCGCCTCGGGAGCGGCGCCGCCGTCCACGGCCGCGCCGGCCGCGATGGGCGCCTCGTCCGCGGTGTCCCCGTCGCCGGCGACGCCGGTGGCGGCCGCGATCGGGCCGTCCCCGCGGGCGATCTCGGTGCCGTCGTCGGTGCTGTCGGTGTAGTCCTCCGGCACGGGAGCGGCGATGCCCTCGTCGGTGACCGCGGCGTCGACGGTGGTGATGGCGTCGCCGTCGGCGGTCAGGACGTCCACCGAGGTCGGGATGTCGTCGATGTCCGCCGCGCCGGCGACGGGCAGCTCGACGGCGGTGTCCTCGGGTGCGGTCAGCTCCGTGTCCGACGCGCTGTCGGCAACGGCGGGAGCGGTCTCCTCGAGCGTGGGGGCGGCCTCGATGGCCTCGTCGATGGCCAGCTCCTCGAGGATCTCCTCGGTGGCCGGCACCTCCTCGAGGGAGGCCTCGACGGAGGACTGCGCGCCGACGACGTCGGGCACCTCGTCGGGGACGACTTCGGCGCGGTCGAACGCCGAGCCGCGGAACCCCTCGGCCGGGGCGGCGTCGCCGTCGTCGTCGAAGGTGGCCAGGCCCGGCTCGGCCTCGCCGCGGATGCCGGTGAACAGCTCGTCGCCGCGGGCCACGAGCCCGGCGTACTGCTGCTGCACCTTCATGGCGTGCTGCATCGCCATGCCGATGACCCGCACCGGGAGCCCGGGCAGGGTCTCGGGGAGCTTGCGTGCTTCGTCGACGACGGTCGCAGCCAGGCCGGCAGCGGCGCGGACAACCTCAGGGATCTCACGGGCCATGGGCACACCTTGCCCCAGGAATCGGAGCTCGACACCCCCGCCGGCAGGCTTGTGCCCGTCCGGATGGTGTTCCTGGCCACGCTCAGCGGCCCCGGCACCCGCCCGGGCCCACGTACGCTGGGTGCATGGCAGATCAGCGCGGACGTGTCCTGCTGGCCGACCCCCGGGGCTACTGCGCCGGCGTGGACCGGGCGGTGGTGGCGGTCGAGCGCGCCCTGGAGATCCACGGCGCCCCCGTCTACGTCCGGAAGCAGATCGTCCACAACAAGCACGTCGTGGCGACCCTCGAGCGGCGCGGGGCGATCTTCGTCGACGAGACCACCGAGGTGCCCGAGGGCTCGGTCGTCGTCTTCAGCGCCCACGGGGTGTCCCCGGCGGTGCACCAGGAGGCGGCCGACCGGCAGCTCCGGACCATCGACGCGACCTGCCCCCTGGTCACCAAGGTGCACCAGGAGGCCAAGCGCTTCGCCCGGGACGACTTCGACATCCTGCTGATCGGTCACCGCGGGCACGAGGAGGTCGAGGGCACCGCCGGTGAGGCGCCGGCCCACATCCAGCTCGTCGACGGTGCCGACGACGTCGCCAACGTGCAGGTGCGTGACCCCGAGAAGGTCGTCTGGCTCTCGCAGACCACCCTCTCGGTGGACGAGACGCTCGCGACGGTCGACCAGCTGAAGAACCGCTTCCCCGGTCTGCAGTCCCCGCCCAGCGACGACATCTGCTACGCCACGCAGAACCGCCAGCAGGCCGTGAAGCAGATGGCCGCCGAGTGCGACCTGGTGCTCGTGGTCGGCTCGACGAACTCGTCGAACTCGGTGCGCCTCGTGGAGGTCGCCCTCGAGGCCGGCGCGCGGGCGTCCTACCTGGTCGACTACGCCGCGGAGATCGACGAGGCGTGGCTGGAGGGCGTCGGCACGGTGGGCGTCACCAGTGGTGCGTCGGTGCCGGAGATCCTCGTCAGCGAGGTGCTCGACTGGCTGTCCGCCCGCGGCTACGCCGACGTCTCGACGGTCAAGGCCGCCGAGGAGCGCCTGGTCTTCGCGCTGCCCCACGAGCTGCGGCGCGCCGAGAAGGCCCAGGCCGCCGGCGACTGACCGCACCAGACCACGACGAGCCCGTCACCGCGCCTGCGGTGACGGGCTCGTCCACGTTCGGGTCAGCGGCGCGCGACCAGCCGGAACAGCGCGAGGACGAGCGCGATGCCGGTCGCCATGGCCATCGTGGGGAAGCCGCGGATCAGCAGCGTGGCGACGGTCGGCAGGCTGAAGGTGGCCGAGGGGGCCAGCGCGATGTTGAGGGCCGCCACCGCGATGAACACCAGCGGGGGCGAGACGGCGACGGAGACCAGGTCGCGACGGCGCACCACGAGGGTCGCGACGGCCGTCGAACCGAGCAGCGCGGCCAGCGTGATGACGCCGAGGCCGACGCCGACGTAGGAGTCGATGCCGGCCCCTGCAAGGGTCACGAGGAAGACGCCGAACACCGCGACGGCACCGCGCACGCCGGTCGCCGGCACGGTCTGCGCGCGACCCCGCGTCGCTGCCGGGCGAGCGTCGGCCGGGCGCGCTCCTGCCGCCGGGCGGGCGGTGGGCGGCCGCGATCCCGCGGTCGCGCGGTCGGCCGGGCGCAGCGAGTCCCGGCGCGGGGGGACCGGCCGGCTCTCGGCGGGGCGCCCGCGCGGCGGCACCGACGGGCGGCCGGGACGGGCGCTGCGGTCGGGGTTCATGGCACGTTCCTCACGGGGCACGCGTGACCCGGTGAACGGCCGGTCGGGGGAGCCCCCGCCCTGCCGCCATGCGTCGGCCGTACTCGCCGTGGCCATGGCGCACCTCCGTTCCACCGCGGTCGGGCCCGGACGGCCGTCCCTCGATGGTCACGGTAGCGATCGGAATTGCAACAGCGGCGGACGTCGGGCCCGAGTCGTCGCCTCGGCCGTGTCGACTCGGCGACCTCGAGTGAGGCGTGTGCGTGCAGTGCTCCGTGGGGTCCGGGGGGCGTCCCGCGTCGACCGGCCGGCCCGGACGCCGGCCGCGGAGGTCAGCCGTGCGTCCCGTCCCGCCCGCTCTCGTCGTGCCCGCGTCCGGCGTCGAACCGGTCCTCGCCGTCCAGGACGACGGCGTCGGTGCCGTCGGTCGGCTCCGGCCGCAGCGTGCGCACCGTCGCCTCCAGCGGCTCCGGGGTGGGCACCGGCTGCTCGGCGACACCCAGGTCGTCGAACCGGCGGGCGGCGGTCAGCACGGAGCGCTCGTAGGAGCCGACCGTCTCGTTGAACCGGGTCATGGTCGTGCCGAGGGCGGAGCCCAGCCGGGTGAGGTGCCCGGACAGCGTGCACAGCCGGGCGTGCAGCCGGCGGCCCACCTCGAGCACCTGGTCGGCGTCGCGCGCCAGCCGCTCCTGCCGCCAGGAGTAGGCGACGGTGCGCAGCAGCGCCAGCAGGGTGCTCGGCGTCGCGATCACGACGTCCCGCGCGAAGCCGTGCTCGAGCAGGCCGGGCTCGGCCTCGAGCGCGGTGATCAGGAAGCCGTCGGAGGGGACGAACAGCACCGTGAAGGGGGCGGCCGGCCGGAACGCGGTCGGGTAGCGCCGGGCGGCCAGCGCATCCACGTGCGCGCGCAGCTGCCGGGCGTGCATCGCCACCCGCTGGTCGCGGACCGCCTGGTCGGTGGCCTGCACCGCCTCGATGTAGCCGGTGAAGGGCACCTTGGCGTCCACCACGACCTGGCGGCCGTCGGCCAGGGTGACGACGAGGTCCGGGCGCACGCCCGCGCCCTCGTCGTTGGTGCCGGAGGGCTGCTCGACGAAGTCGCAGTGCTCGAGCAGGCCGGCCAGCTCCACCACCCGGCGCAGCTGCACCTCGCCCCAGCGACCGCGGACGTGCGGGGTGCGCAGCGCCGTCACCAGCGCCGCGGTCTCCTGCTGCAGCTGGGCCGAGGTCATGCCGACGGTGCCCATCTGCTCGCGGAGCTCGCCGTGCGCGGTGGCGCGGGCCCGCTCGATGCCGGCCAGCAACCGGTGCAGGTGGTCGAGCGACTCGTGCACCGGCTCCAGGCCGGTGTCGGCCGGGCGCCGGCGGGCGAGCAGGGCGGCCACGCCGAGCGTGACCGCCGTGGCGAGCAGTGCACCGAGGAGGAGCCCGAGCAGCAGGGAAGCGGCGTCCATGTCCGCGAGGCTGCCCGACGGGTACGACAGAACCGGTCAGGCGGCGGCGACCGGCGCGTGCCGCGCCTCGTGGTCCAGCAGCTGCCGCTTGACCGCCGTCCCCCAGCGGAACCCGCCGAGGCCGCCGCTGGAGCCGAGCACGCGGTGGCACGGCACGAACAGCGCCGCGGCGTTGCGTGCGCAGGCGTTCGCCGCCGCGCGCACCGCCGTCGGACGGCCGCACCGGGCGGCGAAGGAGGCGTAGGTGTCCGGCTCGCCCGGCGGCACGGTGCGCAGGACGTCCCACGCGTCCTCGAGGAACGGGCCGGAGCGCTGGCGCACCGGGACGTCGTCGATGGCGGCCATCTCGCCGGCGAAGAAGGCCTCGACGGTGTCCAGCACCGGGAGCTCGTCGGCGTGCTCGACCCAGGTGGGCCGGAGCGACCGGTGCACCACGGTCAGCAGGTCGGCGACGTCGTCGGTCCAGCCGCTGGCCAGCACCACGCCCCGGTCGCCGGGGCCGTCGGTGACCACGACGGTGAAGGGCCCGGGTGGCGTCGCCACGGTGGCGTAGCGGGCGGGAGGAGGGGTCATGAGGCGCTCCGTTCCGAGGGGGCCGGCACGGTGGCCGGCGGGCGTGGGCTCCGCGCGGATGGGGTCGGGCGGGTGAAGAGGGACGGCGCGGCGAGCGCCCACAGGTGCATCACCGCGTAGGAACGCCACGGGCGCCAGCGTCCTGCGGCCTCGGCGTCGGTGCTGCCGAGGGTCGCCAGCGAGCGTCGCAACGCCAGGTCGCCGGGCAACCACACATCGGGGTCGGCCAGACCGCGCAGGGCGACCAGCGCGGCCGTCCAGGGCCCGACGCCGCGCACGCCCAGCAGCGCACGCCCGGCCTCGTCGCGGTCCGCGCCCGGGTCCAGGGCGAGCCCGCCGTCGGCCATCGCAGCCGCCAGGGCGTGCACGGTGGCGCGCCGCGCGCCGGTCAGCCCGACGGTGCTGAGGTCGGCCGCGGCGAGCGCCCCGGGCCGGGGGAAGGCGTGCGTGAGCGTGCCGACCGGTGCGGCCAGCGGCACGCCGGCCGCGGGCAGCAGCCGGGCGGTGAGCGTGCGCGCCCCGGCCACCGAGACCTGCTGCCCGAGCACCGCCCGGATCGCGAGCTCCGGGCCGTCCGGGGAGCCCGGCACCCGGCGTCCCGGCGCTCCGGCGACCAGGTCGGCCAGCGCGGGGTCGGTGCCGAGGACGGTGTCGACGGCCATCGGATCGGCGTCCAGGTCGAGCATCCGCCGGCACCGGGACACCGCCGTCCCCAGGTCGCGCAGCTCGGCGAGCTGCAGCCGCGCGACGACGGCGGCGCTGCCGTCCGGCGCGGGGGAGAGGCGGACGACGCCGGGCCCGTGCGGCAGGTCGAGCACGCGGGAGAAGGTGCGGCCGTCCCACTCCTCGAGGCCGGGGACGGCGTGCGCGCCGAGGAACAGCAGCACCTCGGCCGCGTCGTAGGGGGCGCGGGCGGCCAGCCGGAGGGTCAGCTCGCCGGGGGTGGCGCCGGATGCCGGAGCGGGACGGCGACGCAGCTCGGTCGGGGTGACCGCGAAGACCTCCCGGACCGTGTCGTTGAACTGGCGGATGCTGGCGAACCCCGCGGCGAAGGCGACGTCGGCCATCGGCAGCGACGTGGTCTCGATGAGCAGCCGGGCGGTCTGCGCGCGCTGCGCCCGCGCCAGCGCGAGCGGGCCGACACCGAGCTCGCCGACGATCAGCCGGTGCAGCTGGCGCTCGGAGTAGCCCAGCCGCCGCGCCAGCCCGGGGACGCCGGAGCGCTCCACCTCGCCGTCGGAGATCAGCCGCATGGCGCGGGCGACGACGTCGGCGCGCACGTCCCACTCGGGCGACCCCGGCACCGCGTCGGGCCGGCAGCGGCGGCAGGCGCGGTAGCCGGCCGCCTGGGCGCCGGCCGCGGTGCCGAAGAAGGAGACGTTCGCGGGCTTCGGCGTGCGGGCCGGGCAGGACGGGCGGCAGTAGATGCCGGTGGTGCGCACCGCCGTGAAGAACCAGCCGTCGAACCGCGCGTCGCGGCCGGCGACCGCCCGGTAGCAGCGTTCGGCGTCCAGGAGCGGGGTCACGACGACGAGCATGCCAGCGCACGAGGGTCCCGCCTGGCGGGTTTCGGACGTCGCGGTGGGGTGACCGGTCGTGTCCGGTCCAGCACGCCCGGCGGGTGCGCCCCGTGGACGCTGACTCGCTGAGCACCCGGCGTGGCCGCTGCACGTGTCGGTGAACGTGTCGGTCCGGGAGGAATGGTGCGGTACGGGGTGACACGAGGGCCCGATGGGCATAGCGTCGTGCCACCGCCGCATCGTCGGCGCTGTCGCTCCGGTCCCTGGTGACGTCCATTCTCTGGATCGCTGGGGGACCGCATGAGTCCTGTTCCGCCGCCCGCCCGCGGGTCGGCCCGCTCGCTGTCCCTCTCGTCGTCGCTGCGCGGTGGTGACCTCACCATCGCCGCGGTCGGCGAGGTCGACTGGACGACGGCCGACGCGTTCGCCGACGAGGTGATCGCCCATCTCGAACCCGAGCTCCGGACGGTCGTCCTGGACCTCTCCGGGCTCACGTTCTGCAACCTGCGCGGCCTGGGCGCACTGCACGAGGCCGTGGCGGTCGCCCGCCGTGCCGGCATCGACGTGACGCTGCGCGGGATGCCGCGGCAGCTCGCCTGGCTGCACTGCTCGTTCCCGGCCCGGCTGTCGTCGGCGAGGACCGGGCAGGAGCTGCCGTGGGTCGGTCCCCCGCAGGGGACGCTCGCGGTGGAGCCCCTGCGCGCGGAGCATCCGTGGAAGAGTGCGGACACGGGGTGACCGGCGGGGAGGAGTCCGTGATCAGCGACGACGACGGGCTGCGCGCGAGCCTGGCTGCGGCCATGGCCGGTGCCGACACCGCGCTCGGCGCGGCCGACCGGCTCTGCCGGGCCTGCGTCCAGCTGCTCGAGGTGGACGGTGCCTCGGTCTCGCTGACCCATGACGGGAGCACGCAGGGCACCTTCGGATCCAGCGGCCAGATGAGCCGTCAGCTCGACGAGCTGCAGTTCACCTTCGGCGAGGGGCCGTGCCTCGACGCCGCGCGGCAGGGGGCGCCGGTCCTGGTCGCCGACCTGCGCGATCCGGCAGAGACGCGCTGGCCGGCCTTCGCGGGCGCGCTCGTGCGCTCGGGCATCCACGCCGTCTTCGCCCTGCCGGTGATGATCGCGTCGAAGCCCATCGGTGCCCTCGACCTGTTCCGGCGGTCCGCGGGGACACTGGACGCGAGCGCGCTCACCGGCGGGCTGCTGGCGGCCGAGCTGGCCGCGCTGCCGCTGATGGACCTGATGGGCTCCGACCTCGACTGGGGCAGTGCCGCGCAGGGTGGCGGCGGCTGGGACCAGCTCGCGTCCCTGTCGCGGGTCGAGGTCTACCAGGCGACCGGCATGCTCGTCGGCGCGCTCGACGTCGATCCGACCGAGGCGCTGGTGCGGCTGCGCGCCTATGCCTTCGCCCATGACATGACCGCGGCCGACACCGCCTGGGAGATCGTCGAGGGCCGGCTGTCGCTGGACCCGGCCGACTGGCTCGACCCGGGCGGGCACCGGGAGGAGGCCGGATGACCGACTCGCGCGAACGCGATGTCACCGGTTCGTTCGTCCGGCTGGCCAGCAGTCTCGTCCAGGGGTACGACGTGGTCGATCTGCTGAGCGAGCTGACTGCGGACTGCGCGCACCTGCTCGGCATCGCCTCGGCCGGCCTGCTGCTCGCCGACGAGCGCGGTGTGCTGCACGTCGTGGCCGCGTCGTCGGAGCGCACCCGGCAGCTGGAGCTGTTCCAGGTGCAGAGCGACGACGGACCCTGCCGGGACTGCTACCTCGACGGCACGCCGGTCAGCGTCCCGGACCTGCGCACGGAGGCAGACCGCTGGCCGCGGTTCGCGCCGGCGGCGCTCCAGGCGGGCTTCGCCAGCGTCCACGCAGTGCCGATGCGGCTGCGCGACCAGGTCCTCGGCGCCCTCGGTCTGTTCGGCACGACACCGGGTCCCCTGGATCCCGACGACCTGTCGCTGGGCCAGGCGCTCGCCGATGTCGCCAGCGTCGCGCTCGTGCAGGACAAGGAGAAGTCCGATCAGCGCAGCGTGAACGAGCAGCTTCAGTCCGCTCTGCAGAGCCGGATCGTCCTGGAGCAGGCGAAGGGCGTCCTGGCCCAGCAGGGCGGGCTGCAGATGGACGAGGCGTTCGTGGCCCTGCGGCGGTACGCACGGGACCACAACCTGCGGCTGACCGCCGTCGCGGAGGCGGTCGTGGCGCGGCGGCTGCCGGCGCAGCAGCTCCTCGCCCGGGCCCGGGGGGCCGGCCGGGGCTGAGCCGGGCGCGGTGCCGCGTCCACCGGTCGGTGGACGGCGGACCAGCGCTTCGACGGTCCCGGACGGGCGTCGCCGTCGGCAGGCTCGATGCATGACGACGACACAGATCCAACCGGCTGTGCGGGTGCGCGGGCTGGTCAAGCGGTACGGCGGCCGCGCCGTGGTGGACGGGCTCGACCTGGACGTCCACGTCGGTGAGGTCTTCGCGCTGCTCGGCCCGAACGGCGCCGGCAAGACCACCACCGTCGAGATCCTCGAGGGGCTGCGCCGGCGCGACGGCGGGGAGGTCCGCGTGCTGGGCGCGGACCCGGCGACCGGCGATCGGGCCTGGCGGGCGCGGATCGGCGTGGTCGCGCAGACCACCGGCGACGGCAACGCGTTGACCGTCCGGGAGACGCTGGACCACTTCGCCGCCTACCACTCCCGGTCGGAGGAGACCGACGAGCTGATCGCCGCCGTCGGCCTGACCGAATCGGCCGGCACGCGGGCGGCCCGGCTCTCCGGTGGGCAGCGCCGCCGCCTGGAGGTGGCGCTGAGCATGCAGGGCCGGCCGGAGCTGCTCTTCCTGGACGAGCCGACCACCGGCCTCGACCCGGTCGCGCGGCGCCAGTTCTGGTCGGTGCTCCAGCGGCTGCGCTCGGGGGGCACGACGATCCTGCTGACCACCCACTACCTCGACGAGGCCGCGCACCTGGCCGACCAGGTGGGGGTGATCGACGCCGGCCGCCTCGCCGACGTCGCCCCGCCGGACGAGATGGGCGGCGACCTGCGACTGCGGTCCACGGTCCGCTGGCGGGAGGACGGCGGCTTCCGCACCGTCGTCACCACCGAGCCCGCCGTCGTGCTGCGCGACCTGCTGAACACCGGCCCGCGGGCCGACCTGCCCGACCTCACCGTCACCCGGCCGAGCCTGGAAGAGGTCTACCTGCAGCTCGTCGGGGCGGCCCCTGTCGCCGAGACCGGCACCGTCCCGTCCAGCACCGATGTCCAGGGAGCACTCCGATGACCGTCACCGCCGCACCCACCGGCGTCCGCGCCGTCGACCGGCCGGCACCTCCTGGAGCCCTGCGCATCGGGCTCGCGCGGATCGGGCTGGAGCTGCGGCTCTACCTCCGCGATCCCGGGCAGGTGGTCTTCTCCTTCGCCTATCCGGTGATCATGCTGCTGATCTTCGGCTCGGTGTTCGGCGGCGAGACGACCGGACCCGACGTCCGGTTCGAGGACTACTTCCTCGCCGGCATCGCGGCCACCGGCATCATGCTGACCAGCTTCCAGGCGGTCGGGATCGCGATCGCCGAGGAGCGGGAGCGCGGTGACCTCGGGCGGCTGCAGCTGCTCGGCACCCCGCCGGCGGCGTACGTGATCGGCAAGGCCGGCCAGGTCGTGGTGACGACGGCGGCGCAGCTGGCCCTGCTGCTGACCGTCGCCTCGCTCGCCTACGACGTGCCGATGCCCTCCGACGTCGGGCGCTGGCTGACCTTCGGCTGGGTCGCCCTCCTCGGCATCCTCGCCGGCACGGTGCTCGGCATCGCGGTCTCGCCGTTCGTCGGCAGCGCCCGGGCGGCATCGGCGGGCATCACCGGGTTCTCCGTCGTCCTGCAGTTCTTCTCCGGGGTGTTCTTCGTCTTCGCGGAGCTGCCGACGTGGATGCAGCAGGTCGCCGCCGTCTTCCCGCTCAAGTGGCTGACGCAGGGCATGCGCTCGGTGTTCCTGCCCGACCGCGCGGCCGCCGGTGAGGTCGCGGGCTCGTGGGAGCACGGGACCACTGCCCTCGTGCTGGGGGCATGGGTGATCATCGGCGTCGTGGTCTGCGTGCGCACGTTCCGCTGGCGCCGGGGCGAGGGATGACCTCGCTCCCGTCCGGCCGGTCCGCCGGGCCCCCGGTCTCCGGGGAGCCCGGCGGCCCGCCGCTGTCCGAGCGGGGGTGGCGGATCACCCTCGTCGTCCTGCACGTCGCGTTCGCCGTCCTGCTCGCCCTCGCGGTGGTCGACGTCCTCGTCGACGACGTCCAGGGATCCCGTGCCGTCGTGCTCACCGCGCTCGGTGGCTGGGGGCTGGCCTACCTGCTCCTGGGCGGACCCGCGCTCCTCTCCAGGAGCGCCGGCCGGCGCATCGGCTACCTCGCGGTCATGGTCGTCGCGGTCGGGGTGATCGCCTGGCACGAGCCGTCGCTGCTGTTCATGATGTTCCTGGCCTACTCGCAGGTGTGGTTCCTGGTCGAGCGGGCGGGCGAGGGGGTGCCCTGGACGCTCGCGCTGGCCGCCGCGGCGACGGCCGGTCCGCTCGTCGACTGGACGCGTGGTGCCGAACCGCTGTGGGGTCCTGGGTCCACGCTGGTCGGGCTGGCGTTCAGCCTGGCCATGGGGATCTGGGTGCACCGGGTGCTGGCACAGAGCGAGCAGCGGGCCGACCTGATCCGGGAGCTGGAGTCCACCCGCGCCGAGCTCGCCGTGCTGCACCACCAGCAGGGCATGGTCGCCGAGCGGGAGCGGCTGGCCCGCGAGGTGCACGACACCCTCGCGCAGGGCTACACGAGCATCGTGGTGTTGGCCCAGACCGCGGCGGCCGCGCTGCCGGGGGATACGGCTGCCGCGGCCGAGCGGCTGGCGGTGATCGAGGAGGTCGCCCGGGAGAACCTCGCCGAGGCGCGCGCGATGGTCGCCGCCTTCGCGCCGGTCGCCCTCGATTCCGCGACCCTGGTCGAGGCGCTGCAGCGGCTGACCGAGCGGTTCGGCCGGGAGACCGGCCTGGCCACGCGGGTGGACACTGCGACGCTCGGCGGCGCCGGGCCGGCGCTGAGCCGGGCCGAGGAGATCGTGCTGCTGCGCGGCGCGCAGGAGGCGCTGGCGAACGTGCGCCGGCACGCCTCGGCGAGCGCGGTGGTGCTGCGGGTCAGCCGGGTCGGTTCGGGGGACGATGCGCACGTGTCGGTCCACGTCGAGGACGACGGCGTGGGCTTCGACCCGGCCGTCTCCGCCGGTGTGGGGCTGGCCGGCCTGCGGGACCGGGCGGAGGAGGTCGGCGGTGCCGTCGACGTCCGCTCCGCGCCGGGGGAGGGGACGCGCGTGACGGTCCGGGTGCCGGTCCGATGAGCACGATCCGGGTGCTCGTGGTGGACGACCACCCCGTCGTCCGCGGGGGCGTGGTCGGCTGGCTCGCCGCGCAGCCGGACATCGACGTCGTCGGGGAGGCCGGGGACGGGCTGGAGGCGCTGGCGATGGTCGCGTCGCTCACCCCGGACGTCGTCCTCATGGACCTGCGCATGCCGCGCATGGACGGCGCCACCGCGACCGGCCGGATCGCCGCCGCCCATCCGGCGGTGCGGGTGCTCGTGCTGACCACCTACGACACCGACGCCGACATCGTGCGGGCCGTCGAGGCGGGCGCGACCGGCTACCTGCTCAAGGACACCCCGCTGCCGCAACTGGCCGACGCCGTGCGCGCGGCGGCCCGGGGCGAGACGGTGCTCGCCCCTCCGGTGGCTGCCCGGCTGGTGTCGCGGATGCGTGCGCCCGCGGTGGACGCGCCCACCGCGCGTGAGCTCGAGGTGCTGGCCGGCGTGGCTCGCGGGCTGACCAACGCCGAGATCGGGCGTCAGCTGTTCATCGGCGAGGCGACGGTGAAGACGCACCTGCTGCGGGTGTTCGCGAAGCTCGGCGTGGACGACCGGACGCGGGCGGTGCTGGTCGCGGTGGAGCGCGGACTGCTGCCGTCGCCGGGGAGCTGAGCTCAGGCCCGGAAGGCTCCCTCGCGCAGGACCGGCACCGCAGAACTGCGGTCCAGCTCGACGGCGATCTCGACGTCCTCGGCGAAGCCCGCCTCGATCAGCTCGGTGCCCGAGGCGCAGCGGCGCACGGCGTCGGGGACCGACCGCGTGGCGCGGAAGAGCGCTGCGGCGGCCTCGGCCTCCGGTGACCACGTGCGTTCCGGGAGTGTCGCAATCACCGCGCCGGCGCCCAGCAGGTCCTCGAGCGCCGGGCGCAGTGACCCGTCCGGCCAGCGCTCACCGGCGGCGATCACCGTGACGGGCCACGCGCGGTCGTGGTCCCGCAGCCACCCGGCGACGGCTCCCGCGTTGCGCAGACAGGCGGCCACCACTCGGCCGCGCGCGCACGCCGCGATCGCGGAGCCGTTGGGCGAGGGGAGGACGAGGCGTTCGGGGGCGGGTGCCGCGCGCAGCGCGGCCGGCGACAGCGACCAGGGCTGCTGCGCGGTGACGCTGCGCCGGCCCACCGCGAGCCGGGCGTCCAGGTCCCGGGCCAGCGCCTCGGCTCGGTCGTCCCGCCACGGTGCCGGGTGGACGGCGGTGCCGCGGTCGACGGCGACGGAGACGGCGGTCGTGAACGACAGGACGTCGACGACGACGAGCGTCCCGCCGTCGTCGGCGAGAGCGGCCGCCGCGGTCGGGCCCCAGTCGAAGCGGACGTGGTGCCGGACCTGGTTCCACGGGCTGGTCGGCATGGCGCCCTCCGCTGTCAAGGAGCGTTCCGGAGCTGTGAATAAGCCCCTGACCTGGGGAAACGTATGGTGAGAGCTGGGCGTAGGCGGTACTATTCGTACGTGTGTTCGACTGGATGTGAGACGCCGATGGCCTGTCTCGCCGGTGCGCTGGAGGCGCTCGGCGGTGAGGTTCTCACGTCCTCGTTCGGTCCCGCGGTCATCGAGCGCACGGGTGCGCTGGTCGTCGCCCGCAACCGGTTGGATGCCGAGGTCGCGCGCACCGTCCGCGAGGGCGAGCTGACCCAGGCCGCCGAGCACGACGGCAAGGCCACGATGGCGTCCTGGCTGCGCGGGCACCACCGGTTGTCCCAGGGTGAAGTGAACCGGCTGGTCCGCAACGGGCGGGTGCTGGAGAAGTTGCCGACCCTGGCGGCGGCGGCCGCTGCCGGTGCGGTGAGCGCCGAAGCGGTGTCGGTGATCGCACCGGTGGTGTCGGAGGTGAACCTGGCCCGGGCCGCGGCGCAGGGCGTGGACGTGGCCGCGATCGACGCCCTCCTGACCGAGGTGGCCGTGTCCTCCTCGCACGCCGACCTCCGCCAGGCGGTCGGGCACTACCTGGCCCGGCTGGATCCCGACGGCACCGAACCCGATCCCACCGAGCAGCGGTCGCTGTCGTTCACCAAGCACACCGACGGGTCGCTGTCCTTCCACGGCACGCTGGATGCCGTGGGTGGGGAGAAGTTCCAGGCCGCGATCGAATCCATCCAGCAGGCCTCCCGTCCCGCCGGGGACACCCGCACCCGGGCCCGGCAGGCCGGCGACGCCCTGGTGCAGCTCTGCGACAACGCGCTGGCCTCCGGCTCTCTGCCGATCCTGCGCGGGCACAAGCCCCAGGTCGTCGCCATGATCGACCTCGAGGACCTGATGGACACGACCTCCGCGGCCGGGGTGGGCGCCGGTGCGGGGCGTACCGGGTTCGGCGCCATCATCTCCGCGGCGAAGGCCCGCTGGCTGGCCTGCGACGGAAACGTCACCCGCATCGTGATCGGCCCCGAAGGCCAGCCCCTCGATCTCGGTCAGACCAAGCGCCTCTTTCCGCCTCACCTGCGCCGGGCAATCGAGGTCCGCGACAAGCACTGCGTCTTCGCCGGCTGCGACGCCCCCAGCTACTGGTGCGACGCTCACCACGTCATCCACTGGATCGACGGCGGCAACACCGACCTGGACAACGGTGCGCTCCTCTGCGAACGGCACCACACCAAGGTCCACCACGGCTTCCGGATCGAACGACAACCCGACGGCCGATGGCGCACCTGGCGCCCCGACGGCACCGAGATCGTGATCGTCGAACCGTTCCTGATCAGCGCCTGACCCGCCCTGCCGCCGGGCGGGCCGGGACCGGTGCCCTGCGGTCGTCCGGGGCACCGGGCTGCGGCACGTAACCTGAATCCCCGTGAGCCTCACCATCGGGATCGTCGGCCTGCCCAACGTCGGCAAGTCGACCCTCTTCAACGCCCTGACCAAGAACGACGTGCTCGCGGCGAACTACCCGTTCGCGACGATCGAGCCCAACGTCGGCGTCGTGGGCGTGCCCGACCCGCGGCTGGAGAAGCTCGCCGAGATCTTCGGGTCGCAGAAGATCATTCCGGCCACCGTCTCGTTCGTGGACATCGCCGGCATCGTGCGCGGCGCCAGCGAGGGTGCCGGCCTGGGCAACAAGTTCCTGGCCAACATCCGCGAGAGCGACGCGATCTGCCAGGTGATCCGGGTGTTCACCGACCCCGACGTCGTGCACGTCGAGGGCAAGGTCGACCCGGCCGACGACATCGAGACGATCAACACCGAGCTCGTGCTCGCCGACATGCAGACGCTGGAGAAGGCGGTCCCGCGGCTGGAGAAGGAGTCGCGCAAGGACAAGGACCGCAAGGTCCTGCACGACGCCGCGGTCGTCGCCCAGGAGGTGCTGAACGAGGGGAAGACCCTCTTCGCCGCCGGGGTCGACCCCGAGCCGCTGCGCGAGCTGAGCCTGCTCACCACCAAGCCGTTCCTCTACGTGTTCAACGTCGACGCCGACGAGCTGGCGAACGAGGCGCAGCTGGACGAGCTGCGGGCACTGGTCGCGCCGGCCGAGGCGATCTTCCTGGACGCGCAGACCGAGTCCGAGCTGATCGAGCTGCCGGCCGAGGAGGCCGCGGAGCTGCTGGAGTCGATCGGGCAGAACGAGCCCGGGCTCGACCAGCTCGCGAAGGTCGGCTTCCGCACCCTCGGGCTGCAGACCTACCTGACCGCCGGCCCCAAGGAGGCGCGCGCCTGGACCATCCCGGTCGGCGCCACCGCCCCGCAGGCCGCCGGCGTCATCCACACCGACTTCCAGCGCGGCTTCATCAAGGCCGAGATCGTGTCCTTCGACCAGCTGGTCGAGGCCGGCTCCATGGCGGAGGCCAAGTCCAAGGGCTGGGTCCGCATGGAGGGCAAGGAGTACGTCATGGCCGACGGCGACGTCGTGGAGTTCCGCTTCAACGTCTGACTGAGCTTGTTTCCGCAGGTCAGAGGCTCGTACGGGTCTCCGAGTTCGCACAGAGTCCGCAACTGTCCGCGAACAGTTGCTCCGCAGCACGCCTCGTCCGGTCCTCCGCTGGTGCTGATCACGGTACCGCCGGGGAAGGCGCGAACGGCTGGTCACGCGGCCCAAGAGGAGCTGGCATGAGGGCTGCAACCTCGCCGTATGAGCCGCCCGGCGTGACCAGAACATGACCAATGAGGCGGAAAACAGGGGTCGAAACGGGTCATATCGGGACTTCCGGAGGGTTCCCCAGACCTTCTCCGGTTGCGCTAACAGGCAGACTGGCCTGCGCTTTTATGTGGAGCGGGTGACCGGGATCGGACCGGCATGGCCAGCTTGGAAGGTGCGTGCCAGCCGGCTCGACCGCTCAGAGAGTCGTTCGCCCTACTCGCGCGAGGGACGAGCGGCAGCTGGGCGCTCTCGCGAGTGGCTCGGCCACTCCAGCTCAGCTGGCGGGCGCCTCAACGGCCTCAGTGGCAATGACTTCCTGTGAAGCAGCCCAGGAGGCTAAGAGCTTGAGGGCGTCCGCCGTCGGGGTGCCCGCCGCGGCGGTGTAGACGTTGAGCTGCAGGCCTGGGGCGGAGGAGAGCTCCATAGACTCGAAATCCAGGTCGAGCTGGCCGACGGCGGGGTGACGCAGCCGCTTCTGCCCACTGCGGTGGAACTTCACGTCGTGGGCGGCCCAACGCTGCCGGAAGAGCTCCGAGCGGGTGGACAGCTCGCCGACCAGAGCGATGAGCGCCTTGTCGTGCGGGTTGCGGCCGGCCTCCAACCGCAACATCGCCGCGGCATCGGCGGTAATGCGGTCGTAGTCGACGAAGAACTCCCGGGCCGCCTCCGGGTGCAGGTACACGAAGCGGGTGGTGTTCGCCGGACGGCCCGGAACGGCGAGCACGGGGGAGTAGAGCGCCCGAGCCAGCTGGTTCATCGCGAGGATGTCGTGCCGGCCGTTGCGCACCCAGGCCGGAGCGTCGGTCATCGCATCGAGCATCTGCTGGATCGACGGGCGGACCGCGGTCGGCGCGGTGCGATTCCGGGGCCTCCCGCGGGTGCCGCTCTCCTTGGCGAGGGCGAACAGGTGGGTGCGCTCGGCTTCGTCCAGCCGGAGAGCGTCGGCCAGCGCCTCGAGCACGCTCTCCGAGGCGCCGCCGAGCCCGCCGCGCTCCATGCGGACGTAGTAGTCGACCGAGACGCCGGCGAGCATCGCCACCTCCTCGCGGCGCAGCCCCTTCACGCGGCGGTTGCCGCCGTACGCGGGGAGCCCGGCCTGCTCGGGGGTGATCCGCGCCCGCCGCGTGCTGAGGAAGTCGCGGATCTCGGCGTTCAGCCCGGATGCGTCCATGAACCCACGGTAGGCACGTCGCGGGCAGCGAGGGAGGCCCTGCCAATACCCGGAACGACCGGCACTCCCGCGGGCGCCCCGGGGCGCGTGCACTGGCATCGTGCCTCGGAACAGCAAGCCGGCCGCGATCCTGGCGATCGTCCTGATCAGCTACTTCATGATCCTGCTCGACAACTCGGTGATCTTCACCGGGCTGCCGAGCATCCGTGCCGGGCTGGACCTGACGCCGACCGGCCTCTCGTGGGTGCAGGACGCCTACACCCTCGTGTTCGGCGGCCTGCTCCTGCTCGGCGCCCGTGCCGGAGACATCGTCGGCCGGCGCCGGCTGTTCGTGGTCGGCCTGGCGGTCTTCGGTACGGCGTCCCTGCTGATCGGCCTGGCGCCCACGGGCGGCTGGATGATCGCCGGCCGGGCCCTGCAGGGCATCGGTGCCGCGATCGTCGCGCCCACCTCGCTCGCGCTGATCACCGCCTACTTCGAGGGCGAGGCGCGCACCCGCGCCGTGGCCTGGTACGCCGCCACCGCCGGGATCGGGGCCAGTCTCGGGCTGCTCGTCGGCGGCGCCCTCACCGACTGGATCTCCTGGCGGGCCGCGTTCCTGGTCAACGTGCCGATCGCCATCGCCATGATCGTCGGAGCGCGGGCCGTGCTCCCCGAGACGCCCGGCCAGCGGGGACGGTTCGACGTGGTCGGTGCGCTGTGCGCGACGCTGGGGATGGGTGCCCTCGTGTTCGGGATCATCGAGTCCGGCGAGGTCGGCTGGGGGTCCGCGCGGGTGGTCACGTCGGTCGCGGTGGGCCTGGTCCTGCTGGCCGCGCTGGTGTTCGTGGAGTCCCGGGTGGCGCAGCCGATCATGCCGCTGCGGCTTTTCGGCAGCCGGGAGCGCAGCGGGGCCTACGCCACTCGCCTGCTCTACATGGGCGCGATGATCGGGTTCTTCTTCTTCACCACCCAGCTCATGCAGGACGCACTGGGCTTCACGCCGCTGCAGGCGGGCCTGGGGTTCCTGCCGATGTCGCTGGTCAACTTCGCCGTCGCCCTGGCCATCCCGCGCCTGCGCACACGGGTCCCCGATCCCGTGCTCCTCGCCGCGGGAACGGCGGTCACCCTGGCCGGCATGGCCTGGCTGAGCCGGGCCGGCATCGGCGACGCCTACCTGGCCTCGGTGGCGCTGCCCATGGTGCTGGTCGGTGTGGGTCAGGGCCTGGTCTTCGCGCCGCTCACCAGCGCCGGTATCGCCGGTGTCGCCCCGCAGGACGCCGGCGCGGCCTCCGGCCTGCTGAACACCGCACACCAGCTCGGCATGGCGCTCGGGCTGGCGGTGCTCTCGGCTGTCTCCCTGGGCGCGGGCACCGGGCTCGACGGGCCGGCCGCCGTCGCCGAGCGTGTCGGGGCCGCCCTGACCGGCAGCAGCGTGCTGCTCGCCGTGGCACTGGTTGTCGTGCTCGCGTTCCTCATCCCGGCCGGACGAGCGAAGGGGGCACTGCCAGTGCCGGGCTCGACAGACACTGCCGGGGACCGCGTCCGGAGCCGAGCATGGACGTCATGAGCAGCTCAGCGTTCACCCTGAACAACGGCGTAGAGATCCCCGCGGTCGGGTTCGGCGTCTTCCAGTCGGCACCGGAGGAGACCGTCGAGGCGGTCCAGACGGCGCTGGCCGCCGGGTACCGGCACGTCGACACCGCCGCGGCCTACTTCAACGAGAAGGAGGTCGGGGAGGCCATCCGCCGCTCGGGCCTGGCGCGCAACGAGGTCTTCGTCGAGACCAAGGTGTGGATCAGCGACTACGGCTACGAGCAGACGCTGCACGCCTTCGACAAGAGCACGAAGAAGCTCGGCGTCGAGCAGCTCGACCTGCTGATCCTGCACCAGGCGCTGCCGGACGAGTTCGCCCTCACGCTGGATGCCTACCGGGCACTGGAGAAGCTGCTGGCCGACGGTGCCGTCCGCGCGATCGGCGTCAGCAACTTCATGCCGGACCACCTCACCCGGCTGCTCGCCGAGACCTCGGTCGTGCCGGCGGTCAACCAGATCGAGGTGCACCCCTACTTCCGGCAGTCCGAGCTCCTCGCGCTCGACGCCGAGCACGGGATCCTCTCGCAGGCGTGGTCGCCGATCGGCGGCATCACGTTCTACCGGGACGGCTCGCACGGCAGCACGTTGCAGGACCCGACGATCGGGGAGATCGCCGCGGCACACGACCGGACGCCGGCGCAGGTCATGCTCCGCTGGCACCTCCAGCAGGGCCGTCAGGTCATCCCGAAGTCGGTCACGCCGTCGCGGATCAGCGAGAACCTCGACGTCTTCGGCTTCGAACTGACCGGCGAGCAGCTGGCCGCCATCGACGCCCTCGACACCGGCGTCCGCGGCGGCCCGGAGCCCGAGCAGATCACCCGCGAGACCTTCGGCCGCGAGATCCCCGAGGCCTGAGCTGCCGTGACTGTCGACGCCGCCATCGCCGCCGCCGTCCTCGCCAACTACGAGGGCCAGCGGCGGGCGATGGTCGCCGGGGATGCAGACGCTCTGGATGGGCTGCTCGCCGCGGACTTCACGCTCGTGCACATGACCGGCTACCGGCAGTCGAAGGCCGAGTGGCTGGCCGACGTGCGGTCGGGAGCAATGACGTACTCCTCGATGGAGGACGTCGACGTGTCCGTCGACGTGTCCGGGGACGCCCCGGTGGTCACCGCCCGCACGCGCACGGCGGCCACCATCTGGGGCGCCTCGGGCACGTGGCCGCTGCAGCTGCGCATCTCCTTCGTCCACGACGGCAGCGCATGGGTCGCGGCCGGGACGGTCGCCTCCACCTGGCGCTGAGCAACGGCGTCCGCTCCTCCGACGACAAGAACTGAGGCAGGCCATGAACGGCCTCGAGATCACCGTGACGCTCGGCGCCGCGGTCTTCGCCGGCACGGTGCTGGCACCGCGGCTGCGGATCGCGACCCCGCTGCTCCTGCTCCTGCTGGGGCTGGCGCTCGGGTTCGTCCCCGAGCTGCGCCACATCGAGCTGCATCCGGAGATGGTGCTGCTGATCTTCCTGCCGGTGATGCTCTTCTGGGAGAGCCTCACCACGTCGCTGCGGTCGATCCGGCGCGACTTCCGCGGGATCATGATCATGAGCACCCTGTTGGTGGTTGCCACCGCTTTCGCGGTGGCCGGGATCGCGCACGCCCTCGGCGTCCCATGGGCCGCCGCGCTGGTGCTGGGGGCGGCCGTCGCGCCACCCGACGCCACTGCCGTTGCCGCGCTCGGGCGGATGCTGCCGCACCGCAACTTCATGCTGCTCAAGGCCGAGAGCCTGACCAACGACGGCACCGCGCTGGTGGTCTACGCCATCGCCGTGGGCATCGCGGTCGGCGGCAACTACACGCCGCTGGAGGTCACCGGCCTCGTCGCCCGCTCCTACCTCGGCGGAGTCGCTGTCGGCGCGCTCGTCGCCGTCTTCGCCTACTTCGTGCTCCGGCCGCTGCGTGACGCCACGACGATCAACATCGGCCTGCTGCTGGTCCCCTTCGTTGCCTATCTGGTCGCCGAGCTGAGTGGCGCCTCCGGCGTCCTGGCCGTCGTGGTCGCCGGCCTCGCCGTGGGATACGCCTCCGCGCGGATCAGCACCGCCGCGTCCCGCCGGCAGACCGAGTCGGCCTGGCCGCTGGGATCGCAGCTGCTCAACGGCTCGCTGTTCGTGCTCGTCGGCCTCGAGGTGCAGGTCGTCGTCCGGGACCTGGGGCTCGCCGAGGTCGTCCGGCTGCTCGGGGTGGTGGTGGCGGTCTGGGTCGGACTGCTGGTCGTCCGGTTCGGCTTCCAGAGCCTCAGCGTCTCGCTGATCCGGCTGCTGGACCGCCGCCCTTCTCAGCGCGCCCGCCGGATGAGCTACCGGGCCCGCGTCGTCAGCGCGGTCGCCGGCTTCCGCGGCGCCGTCTCCCTCGCCATCGCACTCTCCGTCCCGGTGGCGATGGAGAACGGGGCGCCCCTCCCAGGGCGCGACGACATCATCTTCGTCACCACCGGCGTCATCGTCCTGACGTTGCTGGTCCAGGGCCCGCTGCTACCGATCGTGGTGCGGTGGGCGCACCTGCCGGCCGACACCGGCCTGGAGGACGAGCTGCGCCTGGCCGAGCGGACGCTGACCACCACCACGGTCGGCGCCGTCGGTGAGCTCGCCGAGGAGCACGGCATCAGCGACGAGGTCCGCGACCGGGTCTCCCGCGACTACGCCGAGCACCTGAGCCTCATGCAGGCGAGCCACTCGGAGCGGTCTGCCGATGCGTCCGAGGCGGGGCCGAGCGACACCGCTGCCGACCGGGGAGCCGAGTCCGCGGCCCTGCCGAGTCAGGTGGCGATCGCCGACGCGTCACCGCTCACCCGCCACGAGGAGTACCGCCGGCTCCGGCTGGCCCTTCTCGACCGCAAGCGCGAGGTGCTCCTCCGGCTTCGCCGGGAGGGAGTCATCGACGACTCCGTCGCGCGCCAGGTGCAGGCCCGCATCGACATCGAGGAACTGCGGCTCACCGGCGTCGAACCCGTCGACTGACGGCACACCGCACACCCGACCCACCACCGAGCGGCTCTCGCCGCCAGGAGGAGACACCTTGCCGAACTCACCCACCTCCGTCCTCGTCGTCGGCGCGACCGGCGGCATCGGCCGCCTCGTCGTCGCCACCGCCCAGCAGCACGGCCTCGACGTCCGCGCGCTGGTCCGCGACCCGGGCCGCGCCGAGCGACTCCTGCCCGGCGCCGAGCTCGTTCCCGGCGACCTCGAGAAGCCCGACACCCTCCACACGGCCGTCTCCGGCGTCGGCGCCGTCGTCTTCACCCACGGCGGCAACGGCAGCCCCGACGCCGCCCGGCGCATCGACTACGGCGGCGTCGCCGCCGTTCTGCAGGCCCTCGACGGCCGGACACCGCGGCTCACGCTGATGACCTCCATCGGCGTCAGCCGCCGCGGCGCCTACGGCGGCAGCACCGGCCAGCTGCTGGACTGGAAGCGGCGTTCGGAGCGGCTCGTCCGCGCCAGCGGCGCCCCGTACACGATCGTCCGCCCCGGCTGGTTCGACGCCGTCGGCCCCGGCGACCACCGGCTGGTCCTGGAGCAGACCGACACCGGCGACGGCGGCATCGGCCGCGACCAGCTCGCCGAGGTGCTCGTCCGCAGCCTGCTCACCGACACCGCGGTGAACCGGACCTTCGAGCTGTTCGCCGAAGCCGGCCCGGCCCCGACCGACTGGACCGGTCTCTTCGGCGCCCTGGCGCCCGATCCGGCCGGCGGGCTCGACGCAGCCGGTGACCCGGCCACCCTGCCCGCGGTCAGCGAGGAGCCGCCGACGGTGCAGGAGGACCTCGCGCGCCTCGCCGGCTGAACTGCGGGCACAGGGGAGCCCTCCCAGTACCCCGAACGACAGGCACTGCCTCGCCGCGCGAAGCGGGCGTTGCATGGACCTCGACCCCGAACAGGAAGGCACGAGATCGTGCGAGCAACAGTCATGTACGGCCCCGGAGACGTCCGCGTGGAGGACGTCCCCGACGCGAGGATCGAGGTGCCCACGGACGCGCTGGTGCGCGTCGTCCGCGCCTGCGTCTGCGGCAGCGACCTGCACCCGTACCACTCGATGGAGGCCTCGGCCGAGGGCTCGACGATGGGCCACGAGTTCATCGGCGTGGTCGAGGAGGTCGGCTCCGACGTCGCCACGATCCGCCGCGGCGACTTCGTGATCGCGCCCTTCGCCTACTTCGACAACACCTGCGAGTTCTGCCGCGAAGGCCTGACCACCTCCTGCGTGCACGGCGGCTTCTTCTCCACTGCGCAGGCCGAGGCGGTCCGCGTCCCGCTGGCCGACGGCACCCTGGTCAAGGCCCCGGTCGGGGAGGACTCGGCGCTGCTGCCCTCGCTGCTGACGCTGTCCGACGTCCTCATCACCGGCCACCACGCCGCCGTCCGCGGCCGGGTCGGTACGGGCTCGTCGGTCACGGTCATCGGGGACGGCGCGGTGGGCCTGCTCGCGGTGCTCTCGGCCAAGCGGCTGGGCGCCGAGCAGATCGTGCTGATGGGCCGGCACCGCGCGCGCACGGACCTGGGGCGTGAGTTCGGCGCCACCGACGTCGTCGCCGAGCGCGGCGAGGAGGGCATCGCGAAGGTGCTCGAGCTGACCGGCGGCCGAGGCACCTCAGCGGTGCTGGAGTGCGTCGGGCACCTGCCCGCCTACGAGCAGGCCCTCGCCGTCGTCCGCGCCGGCGGTGTCATCAGCCGCGTCGGCGTGCCGCAGTACGACCAGGGGCCGGTCGGGTTCGACCTGTTCGGCCGCAACCTGACCTTGACCGGTGGCCCCGGCGCGCAGCGGTCCTACATCGAGGAGCTGCTCCCCGAAGTGCTCGACGGCCGCATCGAGCCCGGCCGCGTCTTCGACCGGACCGTCGACCTCGCCGACACCGCCGAGGGCTACCGGGCGATGGACGAGCGCACCGCGCTGAAGGTCCTCGTCCGCCCCTGATTCCGTCCCGCCCCAGCAGAGGAGACGACCGTGGAGATCCTCCCGGCACAGCCGTCGGTCCGCGGACCGGCGGAGTGGTTCACCGGCGTCGTCCACTTCGACGTCATCGCCCCCGGAACGCGGTCCCGCGGCAAGGTCAACGCCGTCCACTTCGCTCCCGGTGCCCGCACCGCCTGGCACCGGCACGCCAACGGACAGACGCTGCACGTGACCGAGGGCGTCTGCCTGACGCAGTCCCGCGGCGCGGACGTCGTCCGTGTGGGCACCGGAGGCACCGTGTGGTGCCCGCCGGGGGAGTGGCACTGGCACGGCGCCGCTCCCGATCGCTTCATGACCCACCTCGCCATGTGGGACGGCCTCGCTGAGGGCCAGGACGGCCCGGAGACCGAGTGGGGCGAGCAGGTCACCGACGAGGAGTACGGCCGGCCGGCCGTCTGAGCCCCGCTACGTCGTCGACCCATCCGAACGCAGAGAGGTTCCACCATGCAGCTCCGCCCGCTCGGCCGCACCGGCGTCCAGGTCAGCCCCCTGTGCCTCGGCGCGATGATGTTCGGCCCCTGGGGCAACGACGACCGCGCCGACTCCATCCGGGTCATCCACCGCGCGCTCGACGCGGGGATCAACTTCGTGGACACCGCCGACGTCTACTCGGCCGGCGTCTCGGAGGAGATCGTCGGCGAGGCCCTCCGGGGTCGCCGGGACGACGTCGTCCTCGCTACCAAGTTCTTCATGCCGATGGGGGAGGACCGCAACTCCCGCGGCGGATCGCGGCGGTGGGTCATGCGCGCGGTCGAGGACTCGCTGCGCCGGCTGGGCACCGACCACATCGACCTCTACCAGGTCCACCGGCCCAGCCCGGACACCGACGTCGAGGAGACCCTCGGCGCGCTGACCGACCTCGTCCGGCAGGGGAAGGTGCGCTACATCGGATCGTCGTCCTACTCCGGATCGCAGATCGTCGAGGCGCAGTGGGCCTCCCGCGACCGGAACCTGGAGCGGTTCGTCACCGAGCAGCCGCCGTACTCGATCCTCGTCCGCGGCATCGAAGAGGACGTCCTGCCCACAACTCAGCGGCACGGGATGGGCACGCTCACCTACAGCCCGCTGGCCGGTGGCTGGTTGTCGGGCAGGTGGCGCAAGGACGCCGCCGGCACCCCCACATCGGCCGCCCGGCCCGGTGCGCGATTCGACATGAGCCGTCCGGCGAACCAGCGCAAGCTGGACGCGGTCGAGGACCTCGCTCAGCTGGCCGAGCAGTCGGGCATGTCCCTCATCGAGATGTCGATCGGCTTCGTGCTGAACCACCCGGGCGTCACGTCCGCGATCGTCGGCCCGCGCACGATGGAGCAGCTGGAGTCCTACCTGCCCGCGGCCGACATCCGGCTGTCGACGGAGATGCTCGACCGCATCGACCAGATCGTCGCGCCCGGCGTCACCGTCAACCCGGACGACAACAGCTATGGCACCTCGGAGCTCACCTCGGGGGCGCGCCGCCGCTGAGCGTGGTCGGCAGAGGGCGGCGACGCGCCCGAGCGCGGGGGGACAGTCCGCGGACAGTCCGCAACTCGGTTGAAATCGGTCAACTGCAGCCAACAGCGTTCAAGTGCATAAGTTCAGGTCAGCGGCGCTTTCCGTCGAGTTCCGTCATCCGCCAACCACCCAATTTTCGTTCCGCTTCAACGTCTGATCGGCGCCGGCGGTCGAGGGCCGTCCGCCGCACGATCGACGCCTTCACGGATCTCGGACCGGACGAGGTGCCGGTCCTCTGGCTCGCCCTCGCCGCCGCGCAGTCCCGGCTCGGGCGGTTGGAGCCGGAGGTCCGCGACCGCGCGCTCGTCGTCATCGACTCAGGTGAGGACCTGGTCAGCTGGCAGCGGCTGGGCCCCGAGGCAGCTGCCGGGAGGACATCGATCCTCGCCGTGCTCCGCGCGCAGCTGACCGGCCCCCAGGGGCCGCATCGTGCGGTCCGCCGTCCCTACCGGTACGTCACGGACCTGGAGCCGGGCGACGTCCTGGTCTGGCGCGCGAGCACCGGCGTCGTCGTGCCCCTCCGGGTGGTACAGGTCAGGGACGAGCGGGCCATGGCCGAACCGGTCCTCGAGCAGCTGGCCTGGGACGGTTCTGGCGTTCCGCCAGAGGAGGTCCTCGCCGCTCTTCCCAGAGCGCCCACTCCGGGGCACGCCCGCGGCGCGCACTGGGCAGGACCGCTCTACCGGCCCTTCAAGCTGAGGCGGCGCGATCCGGACTGGCCCGACCTCGGCTTCACGGTCTGCGGCTCGGTAGCGCCTCGACCAGGGGACGACGGCGACATGCTGCGCCGAGCCTCCGGCTTGTTCTGGGCCGGACTGCCGCTCCACCTGGAGCACGCCGTGACGGGTCGCTGGCCTGAGGACCCAGCACCGGCCGGCGAGCCGGCGGGCTAGGGACCCGGAGCCGCATGAACCGGAACGCGTGCGCGGTGAGGTGCGGCAGGGCGGCGCCGGCCCGGGTGGACGCCGGACACCCCGACGGCCACCCGGGCCGGGATCGTGCTCGCTCAGGCGGTGACGAGGCTGCGCATGCTCTGGGTGATCACGAGAGCAAGGCGACGAGTCACGCGCAGGCTCTGGTCGGCCAGCGCGTAGGTGGTCTCGATGACCTCCTCCGGACGGACGAGCACGGCGGGCACGAGGCTGCGCACGATCGTGGTCACGCCCTGCACGAGCCCCGCGACGGCGTCCTCGCTGCTGTCCGCCGCCGCGGAGAGCTGGCGCCGGGCCTGCTGCTGCTCCTGCTCGCGCAGCTCCACGAGCAGGTCGCGGCGGACGGCGAGGACGAGCTGCCGGGCCCGTTCGTCGTGCGACCCGTTCCGCGACTCCTGCAGCACCTGGGCGGCCAACAGCTCACGGGCCCGGTCCTCCGCCTCGTCGCGGGTGCGCGCGAGCTCCTCCATCTCGGTGGGACCGCCGGTCGAGGTTCCTGTCGTGGGCTGTGCGGCGGCGCCCGCGGTGTGCTCCGCGCCGCTGCCGGCAGGGGTGTCGGTCGCGGTCCGGTTCTTGGCTGAGGGCGTGGTCATGGCTTCCTCCTGGGACGGTCGGCGTTCGGGCACCACGAGGCTCCGGCGGCGACATGGCCCGCGAGCGAGCGCTGCGAACACAGCAGGAGAGGGCGTCGCCAACAGTCGGGGAGGCAGGCCTACAGATACTCCGACAGCTTCACGAACCGGACCCCGTCGGCCGCCAGCAGCGGCAGCGCGGCGGCGACGCCGGCGGCGGTGCCGCCGCCGGGCTGGTTCAGGTGGCCGATGACGATCGAGCCGGGGGAGACCGACTGCAGTGCGGCGGTCACCTGGCGCGCGGCGGACGTGGCGCCGGCGTCGCCGTTGACGTCGAAGTTGACCACCGTCTCGCCCAGGTCGGCAGCGATCCGGACCGCGACGTCGTCGTAGTGCGCCGTCCCGGACCGGAAGAACCGCGGCGCCGCACCGGTCAGCTCGGTCAGCGTCCGCCGGTTGCCGTCCACCTCGTCGAACACCTCACCGGCACTGGTCGTCCCGGCGATCCCGTACGCCGCCGCCCCGGACACCGACAGGGGTCGGTGCACCGTTCCGTGGTTCGCCAGCTCGAACAGCGGGTCGACGGCGAGCTGCGCCGCGAGGTCGGGGTGCGCCGCGATCCACCGCTGGTTCAGGAACAGCGTCGCGGGCGTCCCGGTCGTCCGCAGCGTCTCGATCAGGGCGGCGTCGTAACCGCTCCCGCGCGGGCCCCCGCACGCGTCGAAGGTCAGTGCGACGACCCGCTCCGACGTCGGCAGCCGGTTCACCACCCCGGGCACGTCGAGCCCGAACGCCGTCGGCGTCACCCCGGCGTACCGGGCGACGACGTCGGCGCGCGTCGGCGCCGGGGGAGCGCTCGGTGGGGCCGCGGTCGGCGTGCTCGGGGGAGCAGGATCGGGTGCGGTGCTGGTCCCCGCCCGGGGCGCGGCCCGCGGTTCGGCCGCCGGCGACGCGCAGGCTGCGGCGAGACCCGCCGCGGCCAGGACCAGGAACGCACGCCGCCCGGGCCCAGGGGCGGGCGAGCTGAGATCGGGCACGGTCGCACTCGTTCCCGGGGACCGTCGACCCGGTGGAGCCCGCGCTCCGACGACCGATCGCCCGGCGGCACGCCCCCGTGTCCCCGCCCGGCGGGCACCACGAGGGTGCCGTGGCCAGGGAGTATGCCGAACGGTGGCGATCGGCACCCGGTGGACGAGCCGTCGGGTCAGACGCGGCCGCGCAGGATCCGCCGGAAGTAGACCTGCGGCAGCACGTAGCGGTCGAGGAACCAGGTGGACCGGCGCGGCACGAAGGGATCCAGCAGCGGCACCGACGGGCTCGGCCGGCCGTCGCGGTCCACCTCGTCGAGCATCAGCCTCCGACGGCTGACGGTGATGGGCATGACCGTGTAGCCGTCGTAGCGCTGCAGCTCCTTGCCGGCGGCCGCGGCGGCCAGGTTCTGGCTCAGCACGGCCACCTGCTTGCGCAGCGCACCCCCCGAGGGGCGCGTGGCGACGTCGGCGGCGTCGCCGATCGCCCAGATCGAGGCGTGCCGGCGCGAGCGCAGGGTGTACGGGTCGACGTCCACCTGGCTCGACGACGGCGCGGCCAGGCCGGCGTCGGCGATCCAGCGCGGGGCCCGGTAGTGCGGAACGGCGTGCGCGAAGGCGACGTCGGCCAGCACCTGCCGCCCGGACCGGGTGCCCAGGGTGAGCGCGTGCGCGTCGGGGTCCACCCGTTCGATCCGCGCCTCGCGCAGCACCTGGACGCCGTAGTCGGCGAAGGCGCGGTCCAGCACCTCGTCGGCCCGCGGCACGCCCGTCGGGGTGGACCCGGGCAGGACGAGGCGGACGTCGAGGTCGCCCAGCACGCCGGCGCGACGCCAGGCGTCGCAGGCCATGAACAGCGGCTTGAGCGCGGTCGGACCGCACGACGCCGGCTCCGGGGGCACGGTGAAGACGACCGATCCACCGCGCAGGGACGAGAGCCGCGGCCACACCGTCGGGGTGCTGCCGGGGACGTAGGACGAGGCGGCCCACCCGTCGGCGTAGGCCGCCTGCAGGCCCGGGGTCGCGTCCCAGTCCTCCTCGAGGCCAGGGCACAGGACCAGCGTCGTGCAGGACAGCGTCCGGCCCGACCGCGTCCGCACGGTCAGGGCGTCGGCGTCCACGGACTCGACGCTGTCGCGGATCCACGTGCACCCCTCGGGCACGACGTCGGCCATCGGGCGCTCGAGGTCGGCCATCGTCGCCTCGCCGCCGGCCACGTAGTTGAGCAGCGGCTTGTAGCGGTGCACCGGCTGGGCGGCCACGATCGCCACCCCCTCGACGCCGTCGCGCAGCAGTCGCGCGGCCAGGGAGATGCCGGCATTGCCGGCACCGACGATCAGTACCTCGACACGGTCCACGGGGCGAGCCTGCCCACCCCGGGCCGATCCCGCGCGGTGAGGCGGGGCGCCGGACCGACCGTCAGAACGCCCACTCCCACCGGTTCGGCCCGTCGTCCCCCGGGGCGTAGACCAGAGCGCCGCTCGTGACCGGGACGTCGAGCACCATCCACCCCTCGTACTCGTATCCCGGTCCGATCCGCATGTTCTGGACCAGCCGCGGCGGGCCGAAGCAGTCCCGGCCCTCCTCCGTGACGGGGTCGTAGGTCGCGCCGTCGGCCCCGATGACGCTGAAGTCGTGGTCCGCGATGGCCGTGGGAACGCGCGGGTCGAACTGGTCCGACGCCGTCGCCACGAGCCGGAGCGCGATGTAGTGGCCGTTCTCGGGCGGTACCTCGGAGTCGTCGTCGCAGACCGGGTCGACGTCGATCTCCTCGACGCTCAACGTCAGCACGGGGGGCTGGTCGGGAGCGGTCGCCGCGCGCACGGGGACGACCTCGCCGAGCTGCGCCGGGATGTTGCCCCGCTCGTTCAGCGTCACGGCCGGCTCGGGGGCGGACACGGTCGCGGGGCTGCCCGTCGACCCGGTGGCGCCGGACCCGCCGGCGTCCCCGTCCCCGTCCCCGTCCGCGTCGCTGAAGCCGCAGGCGGACAGCGAGAGCGCCACGAGGACGGCGGGAAGAACCGTTCGGCGCATGACCATCCCTGTGCTCGCGTGTCGGACCCGCAAGGTAACCATCCTCCCGCTCCTCACGGCTGGAGGATCGCGGTCACGACCTCGGGCGCGATCCGGCTCGCGTACTCGGCGGTCAGGTGGTGGCCGTCGAAGTACACCGGCGTGCTGCCGACGACGGTCGGGCAGAGGCCGTCGATGCAGAACCACTGCTCGGGATCGATCGCCCGGATCCCGGTCTCGGCGGCCACCTCCTGCTCGCTCGCCGTCTGCTCGGCGAACGTGGCGGCGGGGCCGCGCAGGCAGTCGTCGGGCCCGTTGAGGGCGGTCGCGCACGTCTGCAGGTTCCGCGCGCCGGGCGGCGCGCCCAGGACGACGATCCGGGCACCCGAGGGCTGCAACCGGCGCACGACGTCGGCCAGGCCCTGCGTGTAGGCCGTCCGTCGATCGAGCTCCTCGTCCACCAGTCCCGCGCGCCACGAGTGGCTGAGCACCAGGAGCGACGGCGGGTCCGCGAGGATGCGCTCGATGGCCCACTCGCGGTGGGCGGTGCATGCCGTGAAGGCGATGGTGTTGAAGCTGGTCATCGCGGTGATGTTGGGGCACACGCCGAACGCGAGGTTCTCCACGTACCAGCCCTGCGGCACCATGTCCTGGCGCAGCGCCGGCACCCAGGCGGCGGCGTAGGAGTCGCCCATGACGGTGACCTTCAGCGTCGCGTCCGGGTCGCCGAAGCTGCACCCCTCGGGGCTCTGCTCCAGCGCGGAGATGCACCCCCGGGGCCAGACGTCGTCGCCGTAGGTGGGCAGTTGCTCGAAGCCGGGATCGAGGTCGGCCGGCCACTCGGTGGCCAGGGTCGCGGCGCGGAGGTCCTGCTGGAGCGGGGTGAGCTGGGCCGCCTGCTCGCCCTCGGCCGCCGCGGCACGGGCGGCCGCGAGGGCGCTGCCCCCGTCGTCGCCCCGCGGCACGACGACGAGCGCGACGACGGTGGCCGCCGTGAGGACGACGGCTCCCGCACCCACCACGAGGGCGCGGCGGAAGACCGGCCGGGCGCGGGAGCGGTCGACGGGCCGGTGCGGCAGCAGCCAGTTGGTGTGCAGCACCGGCTGCTCGATGCAGTAGTAGGACGCCGACGCCAGGATCAGCGAGGCGACGACCACGCCGACGTCGAACAGCACGGATCCGGGCAGCACGAGTGCGCCGGCGATCCCGAGGACCGGCCAGTGCCACAGGTACAGGGAGTAGGACAGGGCCCCGACGAAGCGGGCCGGCGGACTTCCCAGCAGCCATCGCACCCCCGGGCTCCCCGGCGCGCCGCCCCAGGCCACGAGCGCTGCGGCACCCAGCACCGGGAGCGCGGCCGCGGTGCCCGGGATGGCGGTACCTCCGTCCAGCACGACGGCAGCAGCCACCACCGCGCCCAGGCCGCACCACGCCAGTGACGCCTGCACCACGGCCGGGACGCGCTGCAGCTGCGTCGCCGACACCGCGACCAGGGCACCCACGCCCAACTCCCAGGCGCGGGTGAAGGTGGAGAAGTAGGCCGTCACCGGGGAGCTGCTCGTCGCGTGCACCGACCAGGCGAAGGAGGCTGCCGTGACGGTCCCGAGCAGGAGCCACATCGCGGGGGTGGCGGAGCGCGGGGAGGTGGCGGCGTGCGATCCCCGGCGTCGCCGGCCCAGCCCCGGGAGCGCGAAGGCGAGCAGGATCAGCGCCGGCCAGGCGACGTAGAACTGCTCCTCCACCGACAGCGACCAGAAGTGCTGCACCAGGGACGGCGCCGCGCCCTCGTCGAAGTAGTCGGTGCCCTGGCGCGCGAAGTTGATGTTCGCCCCGAACAGCGCCGCCCAGACGACTTCGTGGACGGTCTCCTGGAAGCGGCCGCCGAGGAAGACGAGATGGGCCGCCACGGTCGTCGCCGCCAGGGTCACCAGCGCGGCCGGGAGCAGCCGACGGGCGCGCCGGGCGTAGAACGCGCGGAAGGAGATCCGGCCGGTCCGGGAGCGCTCGCGGACCAGCAGGCCGGTGATCAGGAAGCCCGAGATCACGAAGAAGACGTCGACGCCGATGAACCCGCCCGCGGGCCAGCCGAACACGTGGTCGGCCACGACGAGCCCGACGGCGA
>FNAW01000006.1 GCA_900102115.1 Blastococcus fimeti | reverse complement strand
CGAAGTCGGCGAAGCCCAGCGAGCGGAACAGCCGGCTCATCGTCGCCTTCGACACCCCCGCGAGCGCCGCCAACTCGGCGGCGCGGTAGGTGGCGAGGTCGTCGAGGTGCTCGAGCAGGGTCTCGGCCGCGCGCCGCTCCTGGGCGCTCAGCGTCGGGTGGCTGCGGGCGATCCGCTGGTCGATCCGCTCGTCGGCGCGGGGCGCGGTCATGCCCGCGCCGCCACGACTGCCGCGACGCGCAGCACCGCGGCCTGCAGGGCGTCCAGCCCCCGGGCGACGTCGATCGCGCGGACGTCCTCGTCGGGGGAGTGGCTGATCCCGTCGGCACAGCGGAGGAACAGCATGCCGACGTCGGTGACCGCGGCGAGCGCCATCGCGTCGTGCCCGGCCGGGCTCCACAGCGCCAGGGGGTCGTCGGCGCCGTGGTCGTCGGTGCTGCGGATGCCGTCGACGACCGCCTGCTGCAGCCACGCCGCGCAGGGCGCGGCGGGCGCGCGGTGGGTCTCGACGACCTCCAGCGTCAGCCCCCGGCGGCCGCAGATCGCCGCGATCTCGGCGTGCATCCGGTCCCACATCGCATCCCGCTCGGCGTCGGTGGCGGCGCGAAGGTCCAGGGTCAGCTCCGCCCGGCCGGGGATGACGTTGACCGCACCCGGCCACACCTCGAGCCGGCCGACGGTGGCCAGGCAGCCGCCGTCGCGGGCCAGCCGCTCGACGGCGACGACGGCCTCGCCGGCGCCGACCAGGGCGTCCCGGCGCCGGGGGTAGGGGGTGCCGCCGGCGTGCCGGGCCTCGCCGACCACGGACAGCAGGAAGCGGCGGGCGCCGGCGATCGTGGTGACGTAGCCCAGCGACCGGTCCGCTGCCTCCAGGTGCGGCCCCTGCTCGATGTGCGCCTCCAGGTAGCCGACCAGGTCCTCCGGGCGCCGGGCCGCCTCGCCGACGCGGGCGGCGTCGAGGCCGGCGTCGAGGAACGCCTGGCGCAGGGAGACGCCGGCCCGGTCGCGCAGGTCCTCCCACGCCGGGTCCCAGCTGCCGGCGACCGCCGAGCTGCCGAGCAGCGCCTTGCCGAACCGCGCGCCCTCCTCGTCGCCGAACCCGACCACCTCCAGCGCGAAGGGCAGCTCGGTGCCGCGCAGCCGCTCGGCGACCGCGATCGCCATGACCACGCCGAGCATCCCGTCGTAGCTACCGGCGTCGGGCACGGTGTCCAGGTGCGAGCCGAGCACCAGCGCCGGCCGGCCCGGGTCGGGGCGGTCCGGCGTGCCGGCCTCGCGGCGGCCCCACTGGTTCCCGGCCGCGTCCTGCCAGGTCCGCAGCCCGGCCTCCGCCATCCACCCGGCAGCCAGCCGGTTGGCCGCCGCGTGCTCGGGGGTGAGGTGCACCCGCTCCAGGTGGTGCGGGCTCGCCGAGCAGCGGTCCAGCTCCGCGCAGCGCGCCAGGACGTCGGCCGCGGTGGTCATGACGCGTACACCTCGCGCGCCGCGCCGACGCCGCCGCCGGCGGTCAGGGGCACCCCGGCGGCGCGGAGCACCTGCTCCAGCGCGGCGAGCGTCGTCAGCACCGCGTCCCGGCGGGCGTTGTAGCCCATCGTGCCGATCCGCCAGACCCGGCCGGCGAGCGGGCCGAACGAGGTGCCGATCTCGATGCCGAAGTCCTCGAGCAGCGCGGTGCGGACGGCGTCCCCGTGCACCCCGTCGGGGATCTCCACCGCGACGACGTTGGTCATCTTGTGCGCGACGTCGCCGAAGACGGCGAGGCCGAGGCCGCGGACCCCCTCGAGCATCGCGCGGCCGTGCAGCTCGTGGCGCGCCACCGCCGCGTCGACGCCCTCCTCGACCAGCAGCCGGGCGCACTCCCGGGCGGCGTAGAGCATGCTGCTCGCCTCGGTGTGGTGGTTGAGCCGGCGCGGGCCCCAGTAGGCCATCACCTGCCCGAGGTCGAAGTAGTTCGACGCGATGCGGGTGCCGCGGTCGGTGTCCTCGTCGGAGCGGATGCCTGCCTCCACGTGGGCGCGGGCCTCGATGCGCGCCACCGCCCGCGGCGAGAGCGTGACGGGCGCGCTGCCCGACGGGCCGCCGAGGCACTTCTGCAGGCCGGCGGTGGCGGCGTCGATGCCCCAGGCATCGGCCTCGAAGGGGTTGCCGCCCAGGGAGGCCGTGGCGTCGCAGTAGAGCAGCACGTCGTGCCGGCGGCAGATCTCGCCGATCTCGGCGAGCGGCTGGCACATCGTGGTGGAGGTGTCGCCCTGGACCAGGGCGACCAGCGTCGGCCGGACGCGGAGCACGGCCTCCTCGACCGCCTCGGGCGGGACGACCTGCCCCCAGGGCACCTCGACGGTGTGCACCTCGGCGCCGCAGCGGACGGCGATCTCCTGCAGGAGGTGCCCGAACCGGCCGAAGACGGGCACCAGCACCCGGTCGCCGGGCTCGAGCAGCGACACCAGCGCCGCCTCGATGCCCGCGCGCGAGGTGCCGTCGACGAGGAAGGTCTGCGGGTTCTCCGTGCGGAAGACGGCGCGGTAGAGCTCCATCGTCTCGGTCATCGTCGCGGTCATGAACGGGTCGAACTGGCCGACGAGCTGCGCCGACATCGCCCGCAGCACTCGCGGGTCCACGGTGATCGGCCCGGGACCCATGAGCAGCCGGGGTGGGACGTCGAGCTCGGTCGTAGGTCGCGGCGCCATCACGCGGTCCTCTCCAGTTGCCGGCCCCAGGTGCGGTCGGGCCGTCCGGCGTCCACGACGCGGCCGCGCACGAGGGTGGTGGTGACCCGGCCGGGGAAGGTGAGCCCGTCGTAGGCCGAGATCGGGTTGCGGTGCGCCAGCCGGTCGGCCACCACGACGGTGTCCTCGGCGAGGTCGTGCACGAGCAGGTCGGCGTCCGCGCCCACGGCGATCCGGCCCTTGCCGGGGAACCCGACCAGATCGGCGGTGGCGGCCGACATCCACCGGCTCACCGTCGCGAGGTCGATGCCGCGCCGGGCGGCCTCGGCGGCGACGGCGGGGAAGCCCACCTGCAGGCCGGAGATCCCGCCCCACGCCTGCTGCAGGTCCCCGCCGCCCCGGAACTTCTCCTCGCCGGTCGAGGGGGAGTGGTCGCTGACCACGCAGTCGACGACGCCCTCGACCAGCCCGGCCCACAGCTCGTCGCGGTTGGCGGCGTCCCGGATCGGTGGGCAGCACTTGTAGCGCGCGGCGGCGTCGGGCACCTGCTCGGCGGTGAAGGTCAGGTAGTGCGGGCAGGTCTCGACGGTGACCGGCAGCCCCTCGTCCTTGGCGGCGCGCAGCAGGGGCAGCGCCCGGGCGCTGGACAGGTGCAGCACGTGCACGCGGGCGCCGGTCTCGCGGGCGCCGTCGATCACCTGGCGGATGGCCCGGGTCTCCGCCTCGTCGGGGCGGCTGAGCAGGAAGTCGGCGTACGCAGTGCTCGGTCGGGCCGGTGCCGCGTCGAGCACGCCGGCGTCCTCGGCGTGCACCACCACCAGCCCCCCGAAACCGGCGACGGCCCGGAGCGCGCGGAGGAACGCGGCCGGGTCCAGCGGCGGGAACTCGTCCACGCCGCTGGGGGAGAGGAAGCACTTGAAGCCGAGCACGCCGGCCTCCCACAGCGGTTCGAGGTCGCCCTCGTTGCCGGGGACGGCGCCGCCCCAGAACCCGACGTCGACGGCCAGCTGCCCGGCCGCGGCGGCCTGCTTCGCGCGCAGCCCCGCCACGGTGGTGGTCGGCGGGATCGAGTTGAGCGGCATGTCCACCACCGTGGTGACGCCGCCGAGCGCCGCGGCCAGGGTCGCGGTGGCGAAGCCCTCCCAGTGCGTCCGGCCCGGCTCGTTGACGTGCACGTGGGTGTCGACGACGCCGGGCAGGACGGTGGCGGTGTCGGGCACGTCCAGGTCCGGGACGTCGGCACCGTCGTAGGGCGCGATCGCCGCGATCCGGCCGTCGGCGAGGTGCAGCGTGGCGGGCCGGACCTCGTCGCCGACCAGCACCCGGCGGGCCCGGACCGTCGTGACGTCTGTCGGGGTGCCGCTCATGCGAAGGCCGGGACGCTGGTCCACGCGCGCGGCTCCGCGGGGGTGCCGGCGCGCTGGACGGTGGCCTGGATCAGGCCGTACGGACGGTCCGCGGCCACGAACACCTCGCCACCGTTGACCAGCCCGAAGGGGCTGAGGTCGACCTCGAAGTGGTGCTTGTTCGGGCAGCTGATCCGGATCTCCGCGACCTCGGGGACGGCGTCCAGCGCGGCGGCGCCCATGGCGTGGATCGTCTGCTGCAGCGCCAGGCTGTGCGTGCCGGCGAACGCGTCGACCATGGCGGTGCGGACGGCGGCGTAGGCGGCGTCCCAGTCCGGCACGGGGGCCGTGTACCGCCACCACGCAGTGACGCTGGTGGCCAGGATCCGGTCGTCGGTCTCGGGCAGGGTGGTGAACCGGTCCCGCGGGAAGCCGGCGAACTCGCTGCCGGTGCTCTTCAGCACGACGAGGTCGGTGAGCCCGCCGAGGACGAACGTGTCCGCGCCGTCGGTCTGGACGACGGCGGTGCGCGTCTCGCGGCCGGTTCGGGCGAAGGAGTGCCCGCTGCCCGGGGTGCCGGCGCCGATCCGCTCCCAGGCGTACTGCTCCGCCGACATCTGGGTGCCCGACACCCACGGCTGGGCCCGCCAGTGGCCGGCGAGCACGAGCAGGAAGGCCTCGGGGGAGGCGACGCCGTGCTCCTTGGCGAGGGCGTAGACGGTGTTCTTCTGCGTGTCGGTGGCGTGCACGTGCGCGTTGTCGCCGTCGGTGAAGGCGGCCGCGAAGTCCCCGCGCAGCTGGGTGCTGACGTTCAGGTCGCGCAGGACGTGGATGGGGGTGTCCCGCTCCACCCGCACCAGCCGGCACTCGGCCTTGCCGTACTGGTTCGGGCCCAGCACGTAGGTCTCGGTGCTGCTCATCAGGACCCCCGGTAGGTCGTGTAGGCGAACGGGCTGAGCAGCAGCGCCACGTGGGCGTGCTCGCCGTCGGGCACCGAGAAGGCCACCGTGACCGCGGGGAAGAAGGTCGCGCGCTGCTGGGCGGCGAACCAGGGGCCGGTCGCGAAGCGCAGGGTGTGCTCGCCCGCCGGGAGGTCGGCGTCCACCCGGGCGCGGCCGTCCTCGTCGGTGCGCAGCGCCGTGCTGCTGCCGTCGGGCGAGGTGAGGACGACGTCCATCCCGGCCGCGGGGCGGCCGAGCGCGGCGTCGAGCACGTGCGTGCTGACGGTGCTCACGGCGTGACCTGTCCTTCCAGTCGGAGCAGCGCGATCTCGGCCAGCTCCGCGCGGGTGACGGCGAGCTCGGTGGCGGGGTCGTTGGCCAGCCGCTGCTCGAGCAGGTCGGCGAGCTCCTGCCCGCTGCGCCCGGCGGCGCGGACCAGGTAGATCCGGCCGAACCGTTCCTCGTAGCGGCGGTTGCCCTCGGCCAGGCGACGACGCAGCTCGTCGTCGGCCGGGTCGACGCCGGCCTGCTCGCGGCCGGCCATCGCCGCGCCCGTGCCGCTGCCCGTCGGGCGTTCGCCGATGCGGGGGTGGTCGGCCAGGGCGGCGGTGACCTCCTCGTCGGTCCACGCCGCGGCGGCGTCCCGGGCGGCGGCCAGCAGGTCGTCGAGGCCGGCGTAGGGCCGGCCGGCCGTCACCGCGGTGACGAAGGACGGGATGCGGGCGCAGCTGCGCACCACGTAACCGGCGTCCGGGGCCGGTAGTGCGTTGAACTCGGCGAGCTCCATGGGGCGACCGTAGGAAACGGGGGTTTCAGGGGCGTTGCGTCCGTTTCAGCATTGCGTGTACTCGCGCACCAGGTCCAGCAGTTCCCGGTCCCTGCCCGGCGCGGCCATCAGGCAGACCCCGGCGGGCAGCCCCGCGTCGGTGCGGACCGGCAGACCCACGGCGGGCAGGCCCGCCAGCGAGGCCAGGCAGGTGAGCCGCATGGTCGCGTTCCGCAGCTCCGCCGTCGTCCCGGTCGCGGTCGGGGGCGGCACCGAGGGGGCGCTCGGCAGCACCAGCACGCGGTCGTCGACCAGGTCCAGCACGCGCTCGCGGGCCCGGTCCAGGACCGCGCGGGCCCGGCCGGCGGTGTCGTCGTCGATCGCGGCGGCGGTCTCGAACCGCGAGCGCACGTCGGCGCCGAGCACGTCGAGGCGGCCCGCGAGCCAGGGGCCGTGCGCCTGCCACGCCTGGAAGCCCTGCCAGGTCTGGAACGCGGAGCGCCACCCGTCGAGGTCCTCGAGCGGCTCGTCGAGCTCCGCTGCGCCGGCGTCGGCGAGCCAGCCGTGCACGGCGGTGCGGACGTCGGGGTCGGCCGCGTCGACGAGCGCCGGGAGGAAGACCAGCCGGCTCTCGCCGCCGGCCGGTCCGGGCGGGAGGAGCACGTCCCCGACGACGGCGAGCAGCTCGGCCGAGCGGGTCAGCCAGCCCACCGCGTCCGCGTCCGCCGCGAGCGGGAGCAGGCCGGTGCGGTCGACGGCGCCGTGCGTGGTGCGGATGCCGAACAGGCCCTGGTAGGCGGCCGGCACGCGGATCGAGCCGCCGGTGTCGGTGCCCAGCCCGATCGTCGCGTGCCCGAGGGCGACCGCGCCGGCGCTGCCGTTGGAGGAGCCGCCGGGGATGCGGTACGGGGCCGCCGCGTTCGGCGGGGTGCCGTAGTGCGCGTTGGTGCCCCCCAGGGAGTAGGCGAACTCGTCGGTGCGGGCGATGCCGCGGACCGCCGCTCCGGCGTCGAGCAGCCGTCCGACGACGGCGGCGTGCGCCGGCTCGGGCCGGGCGTCGGCCAGCCAGGCCGGGTTGCCCGCACCGACGGCGTGACCGGCGACGGCGTACAGGTCCTTCACCGCGACGGTCTCACCGGTCAGCGGTCCCGTTCCCGACGGCGGGACGAGCGGGTCGCCCACGACCCGCCAGACCCGGGGATCGAGGGCTGCCGCCGGTGCGGAGACGTGCGCCGCGGTGATCCGCCAGCCGTCGTACCCGGGCAGCCCGGCGGTCCGCCGCCAGAGCTGGGTCTGCAGCCCGCGTCCGCCCCGGGCCGGCGCGGTCTCCGCCAGGACCAGCGCGCAGTCGGCGTCGACCACCTGGACGTGCAGTGCGGCGAGCGCCCGCTGCGGGGCGCCGCCGCGGGCGGCCCGGAACGCCGCGATGCGGTCGTGCCCCACGAGGACACCGTCGCCGTCGGCGCGCAGCGTGTCCGGCCCCGGCGCGAACAGCCGGTCCAGGACGGCGACGTCGTCGGCCATGAGCGCGGCCTCGTAGGCGCGGAACGCCTCGAGCAGCCCCGCCGCCACCGGTCCGCTCACGCGAAGTCGGCCTTCCGGATGGTGGCGTGCACACCCTTGACGACGTCGACCACCTGGCTGATCCGGAAGTCGGTGGCCGCGGAGAGGTAGGCGTAGGCGAGTGCGGCGTCCATCCCGAAGCGCGCCTGCAGCAGCGCGATCGCGGCGCGCACGCAGTGCTGCACGGCCAGGTCGAGGTCCTCGTCCAGGCCGGTCGGGACCAGGTACTCGGTGGTCTCGGCGAGCGGGCCGGTCAGCTCGCCGAAGCGCTGGAGCGCCTCCTCGCGGGCGATCACGTCGAAGCGGACGGTCGCGCGCAGGCTGCCCTCCATCGCGGTCAGGCTCACCTCGCCGTCGCCCTGGGCGAAGTGCGGATCGCCGACGTAGGCCAGCGCGCCGTCGACCTGCACCGGGAGGTACAGCGTGCTGCCGGCGGTCAGCAGGGCGATGTCCAGGTTGCCGCCGTGCGGGCCCGGCGGCACCGAGTGCGGCTGCTCCGCGCCCGGGACGGCGACGCCCATGATCCCGAGGAACGGGTGCAGCGGGAACCGCACCGACGGCTCCGCGCCCTCCGTGAGCGGCAGCAGGCCCGAGGCGCCGTCGTCGCTGACGCCGGCAAAGGCGTTGACCACCGGCAGGCCGGCGGCCGGGTACTCGCCCGCCAGGGCGCCCTTGCCGTGCCGGTTGGAGATCACCCCGTAGGGCACCCGCGGCGTGGCGTCGAGGACGGTCATGGCGAGCAGGTCGCCGACCCGGGCACCGGAGACGGCGATCGGCCGGCTGACCACGTGCGGCCCGTCGATCCCGAACCGGTGCGGGTGCTCGCTCGCCGCCAGCGCGACGGCGTCGTCGAGCACCTCGAGCACCCCGTGCCGGCCGAAGAACTCCTCGGGATCACGCCCCTGGTCCTCCAGGATGCCCTCGTGGCTGACCGTGTCGAGGGTGACCTCGGTACCGGACTCCACGGTGAGCACCGGCCGATCGCGCGCGCAGGGGAGTCGGCCCCACAGCACGTGCTCCGGCGTCGACGGCAGGTAGGTCCCGGCGCGGATGGGGCCGCTGCCCGGCTGCAGGACTGGGGTCGTCATCGCCGGGACGCTAGGAGACGAACGTTTCAGCGGTGTTCCGCCCGGGATTCGCCGTGCCGGCGCTCAGGCGCGGGGACGCCACCCCAGCGCGGGCCCCAGCCGGGTCGCGATGTCGGTGAGCATCTGCTCGTAGTCCTCGTCGGCGAAGCTGAACGGCAGCGCGAAGGCGACCTCGGAGACCTCCCGGAAGCCGGCGTGCGCGTACAGCTGCTCGGCGATCTCCTCGGCGGTGCCGAGCAGGTCGGGGGCGAACATCATGCGGGCCGGGCCCTGCGGCGACGTCGTCCGCGGCAGCCGCTGTGCCACGTACGCGGCGTACTTCTCCCGCTGGGCCGGTGTGGCGGTGTCGGTGGGGATCACGACCAGGCCCTGGGAGACGCGGGCGGCCGCCCCGGCGGGGTGCGCGGCACGGAACGCCTGGACGTGCGCCCGCTGGATGGTGGCGAAGTCCGGCTCGGCGGCGTCCTCGGCCTTGACCACGCTGCTGGTCAGGAAGTTCATGCCGTGCTCGCCGGCCCACCGCGCCGAGCCGAGGCTGCCGCCGCCGTACCAGAGCCGGTCGCGCAGCCCGGCCGCGTGCGGCTGCACCCGGTCGGACCACTCCTCGACGACGCCCTCGCGGCCGGCGAAGGAGCTCGCGGGCTCCCCGGCGACCAGGGACAGCAGCCGGGACACCCGCCCGTAGGAGAAGTCCTCGAGCTCCGCGGTGTCGGGATAGAGGGCGGCCCGGACGTCGTCCCAGTGCATCGGGGGTCCGACGCTGATGCCCGGGTTCAGCCGGCCGCCGGAGAGGACGTCGACCGTGGCGAGGTCCTCGGCCAGCCGCAGCGGGTTCTCCCAGCCGAGCGGGATCACCGCGGTGCCCAGCTCGATCCGGCTGGTGCGCTGCGTGGCGGCGGCCAGGACGGCGACGGGGGAGGAGATGCCGTACTGCAGGTGCCGGTGGCGGACCCAGGCGCTGTCGAAGCCGAGCCGCTCGCCCAGCTCGATGACCCGCAGCGTCGTCTCGTGCCCCGCCCGCGGGTCGGCGGCGTCGAAGGAGCCGATGGTCAGGAAGCCGAGCTTCGCGAGCGGCTGCGAGGGGTCGGGCATGGCGGGCTCCTTCGTGCAGGTGGACCGGCCCAGTCAAGCAGCGCACCGCCGCGCGCAGGCAGCGCCACGAACGGGGGGACTCCGCGTCCCGGTGGCACATCCCGGCGCCCGGTTCGGGGATGATCGCGCGGTGAGCGGGGGTCGGACGGGCGGAGCGGAGCTGCCCGCCCTCCGGGTCCGCCGTCCCAACGACGTCGTCCAGCTGCTCATGGCCGCGGCCGGGCTGGGCCTGATCCTGCTGCTCACGTTCACCACCCCCGACGCCGTCGACATGCTGGACGGCGCCGTGCCCACGGTCGTGCGCGACCCGCTCCGGACGGTGTTCTCCCTCGCCTCGGTGGCGGCCTCGCTGGCCGTGCTGGGCGTGCTGGGCACCGTCGCGGTCGACGCCGCCCGGCACCGCCGCGCGGCGCTGCTGCAGGCGCTCGCCGCCGGCCTGCTCGGGCTGGTGCTCGGCGCCCTGGCGGAGCGGGTGGGCGACGCCGCCGGCGGCGTGGTCGCGGACGTGCTGACCGGTCCGCGGGACGACGCCGCGCTGGTCCCGGTCGTGGCCACGATCGCCTTCCTGGTCGGCGCGGACCTCCAGCGGCGCCGGAGGTGGCGTGCGCCCAGCCGGTGGGTGGTGCTGGCGGCGCTGGTCTGCGGGGTGGCGCTGGGCAACCTCACGCTGCAGGGGACGGTGGCGGCGGTCCTGCTCGGCACCCTGGCCGGACTGGCCGTGCGTCTGGCGGCCGGGGTCAGCCCGGCGCGGCCGGTCGACGACGTCCTGCGCGCCGAGCTCGCCCGCGCGGGGGTGGTGGTCGGCGAGCTGGAGGTGGGCGAGCAGCACGCGGGCCTGGTCCGCCTCACCGGGACCGATGCCACCGGACCGGTGTGCATCACGGTGGTCGACCCCGACGGCCGCGGGCTGCCGCTGGTGCGCCGGGCCGGGCGGATGCTCCGCTTCCGCGCCGCGGTGGTCGGCCGGCCGTCGCTGAGCCAGCGCGGCGACCTGGAGCGCGAGGCGTCCAGCGCCGCCCTGGCCGGTGCGGCCGGGGTCCCGGTCCCCGCGGTGATGGCCCTGCTGGCCGTCGGCCCGGCCCTGGTGCTGGTCGAGCGGCCCCTGGCCGGCACGCCGCTGACCGAGGCGGGCGACGCCGCCCAGGCGGGGCTGGCGGCGGCCTTCACCGCGCTGCGCCGGCTGCACGCCGTCGGTCTGGCGCACGGGGCGCTGACCCCGGACAGCGTGCTGCTCGGCCCGGACGGCACGGCCGGGTTCCGGGACCTGCGCGCGGCGCAGCCCGCGGCCGGCGAGCTCCAGCGGGACCTCGACACCGTCGCCCTGCTCGTCGGCGGTGCCACCGTCGTCGGGTCCGAGGCGGCCGTCGCGGCGCTCCGGGCGGCCCGCGCTCCGGGCCCGATGCCGCCGCGCGTGCCCGCGCTCGTGCAGCCGGTCGCCCTGCCGGCGTCGGTCCGGCGGGCCGTGCGCGGTACGGAGCTGCTCGCGGAGCTGCGGCGGGCACTGGCCGGCCCGGACGGGACGGTGGCCGCCGCGCCCCGCCTCGAGCGGTTCTCGCTGCGGGTGATCCTCACCGTCGGGGCCTCGACGGTCGCGGCGTTCCTGCTGGCCTCGCAGCTGTCCCAGGTGAGCATCGTCGACGAGCTGCGCCGGGCCGAGGCGGCGTGGCTCCTGGTCGCCCTGGGCGGATCCGCGCTCACCTACGTCGGCGCGGCCCTCGCGCTCATCCCGTTCGTGCCGGTCGCCCTCTCGCTGCGCCGCGCCACGCTGGTGCAGGTCTCCTCGGCGTGGCTCACCCTCGTGACGCCGCCGACGGTCGGCCACGTGGGGATCAACATCCGCTTCCTGCAGCGGGCCGGGCTGACCGTGGGGGCGGCCGCGGCCAGCGTGGCGGTGAGCCAGGTGGCCACGGTCGCCGCCACCGTCCTGCTGCTGCTCGCCGTCGGGTGGGCCAGCGGCGTGTCGACGGCGCGGCTGTCCTTGGTGCCCAGCGGGGACGTGCTGCTCGTGCTGCTCGGCGCCGTCGCCGTCGTCGGGCTGCTCGTGGCGATCGCGCCGGTGCGCCGCCTGCTGCACAGCCGCCTCGAGCCGCTGCTGCGGCAGTCCCTGCCGCAGCTGCTCGCCGTCGCCACCGAGCCCCGGCGGCTGGCGACGGCGCTGGGGGGCATCCTGCTGCAGAACGCGGGCTACGTGCTGGCCCTGGACGCCTCCCTCCGGGCCTTCGACGTCTCCCTCGCGCTGCCCACGGTGATCGGGGTGTACCTGGTGTCCTCGGCGGTGGGGTCGGTGGCGCCCACGCCCGGCGGGCTCGGGGCGGTCGAGGCGGCGCTGATCGGTGGGCTGACCGCGACCGGTGTCCCGGTGGCCGGGGCGCTGGCCGCGGTGCTGGCCTTCCGCACCGTCACCTTCTGGCTGCCCGCGCCCGTCGGGTGGGTCGCCTTCGTGCACCTGCAGCGCCGCCAGCACATTTGACCGGCGGTCAACGACCGGCGTGGGCGTGCCCCGACGGGAGCCGCACCCGCAGCACCGTCTCGCCCGGCTCGAGGTCGATGGCGATCTCGCCGTGGTGCCGGTCGACGATGCGCCGGGAGATGTCCAGGCCGAGGCCGGTGCCCTCGCCCACCCCCTTGGTCGTGAAGAAGGGGTCGAAGGCGTGCTGCCGGACCTCCGGTGACATCCCCGGGCCGGTATCGGCGATCTCCACGACCGCCCAGTCCCGGTCGAGGCGCGTCGACACGCGGAGGGTGCCGGAGCCGCCCATTGCGTCGAGCGCGTTGGTGATCAGGTTGGTCCAGACCTGGTTGAGCTCCGCAGCGAGCGCCTGGATCGGGGGGACCTCGGCGCCGTACTGGCGGACCACGGTCACGCCCGCCGGGATGCGGTGCGCCAGCATCACCAGCGTGCTCTCCAGGCCTTCGGCCAGGTCGGTGACCTGCATGGCGGCGCGGTCGAGCTGCGAGTAGGACTTCACGGCCGCGACGAGGTCGGAGATCCGGCGTGTGGACTCCTCGACCTCGGCCAGCAGGCCGGTCGCGGCGAGCGTGTTCGTCACCCACTCGAGCGCGGGCTCCAGCGACTCCTCGCCCATCGTGTCGGCGACCCGCTCGCACCAGGCGACGTCGGCACCGGCCGAAGCGAGGACGGGTGCGACCACCCAGTCGCGCGCGACGGACCGGGCGGAGAGCCAATCGGAGAGCTCGTCCTCCCGGTCGGCGACCTCCATGGGCCCGAGGGCCGGCTGCCGGGTCGCGAGTTCCCGGCGCAACGAGTCGATCCCGCCGAACTGCGCGGCGTCGATCCGAACCGCCGCGAGCCGCTGGAGGGAGGAGAGCAGCCCCTGGTAGGCACCGCCGAGCGCCTCGACCGCGCGCGTGGCCGCCGCGGCCGGGTTGTTGAGCTCGTGGGCGAGTCCGGCTGCGAGCGTGCCGAGGGCGGCGAGCGCCTCCCGCTGCCGCGCCATGGACTCGTAGGTGCGCGCGGACCGGGACACGCCCTCGATGAGCTGCAGCCCGAGTGGGAACCGGGACGCCCACAGCTGACGCAGGGTCACCGCGGGCACCCGGAGCATGCAGCCGGAGGTCACGGCGCGTCCGCTCGCGAGGTAGGCGCCGTGCTCGTCCCAGGCGCGGAAGCCGCCGGCCCACCGGCCGGGCACGTCCATGACTCCGAGCCGGGTCTCGTCGCGTCCGACGTGGCGCAGCAGGTCGACCCGTCCGTCGAGCAGCACCCACCAGGCGTCGGCCGGGGAGTTCTCCTCGAACAGCATGTCCCCGCTCTCGAAGGTCACCTGGGTGCCCGCGTCGAGCAGCGCCTGCAACTGGTCGTCGCCGCTGCCGTCGAAGAGCCCGATACCGCGGAGCCCGGCGAGGTCCATCACATCGTCGCCAGGTAGCGGTGGACGAGGTAGACCGACATCGCACCCTCGCCGACGGCCGAGGCCACCCGCTTCATGGAGTCCAGCCGGACGTCGCCGGCGGCGAAGACGCCGGGGACGCTGGTCTCGAGGGTGAACGGTGGCCGGGGCTCGGTCCAGGCGGGAGGGGACAGGCTCAGCAGCTCCGGGCCGGTGACGACGAAACCCTTGGCGTCGCGGGCGACCTCGTCGCCGAGCCAGTCGGTGCGCGGAGCAGCGCCGATGAAGACGAACAGCCAGTTGACGGCCACGTCCTCCGAGTCGCCGGAGCCGCGGTCGGTGAGGGTGATCGCCTCCAGGTGCCCGTCGCCGCGCGCCTCGGTCACCTCGCTGTGCAGCCGCACCTCGATGGTGGAGGCGGCCTGGATCCGCGTCACGAGGTAGAGCGACATGCTGTCCTCCAGCGAGGATCCCCGCACCACCAGGACCACGCGCTTGGCGTAGCGCGCCAGGTTCAGGGCGGCCTGGCCGGCCGAGTTGGCCGCGCCCACGACGACCACGTCCTCGCCCGCGCACTGCGCCGCATCGCCGGCGTTCGCGCCGTAGTAGACGCCTCGGCCGGTGAGCGCGGCGAGGCCCGGCGCCTCGAGGCGGCGGTAGGACACGCCGGTGGACACCAGGACCGCGCGGGCCTCCACCTCCCCGGAGTCGAAGCAGACCGCTCGCACCGGGCCGCGCCGCTGCAGCGACGACACGTCGCGGGCCAGCAGCATCTCGGCGCCGAAGCGGCTCGCCTGCGCGACGGCGCGCTGGGTGAGGTCGGCACCGGAGAGCCCCTTGGGAAAGCCGAGGTAGTTCTCGATGGACGCGCTCTGGCCCGCCTGGCCGCCGGGTGCCTCGCGCTCCACGACCACGGTGCGCAGTCCCTCGGACGCGGCGTAGACCGCGGCGGCGAGCCCGGCCGGACCGGAGCCGACGATGCAGAGGTCGTAGAGCGGCTGCTGGGCACGGGTGCGCAGGCCGAGCGCGCCGGCGAGGTCCAGCGTCGAGGGGGAGCGCAGGACCTCCCGGTCGGGGACGAAGACCAGCGGAAGATCCTCGATCCGCGCCCCGGCGAGGGCCTGCAGCCGCTGCCCCTCGGGGTCCCGTTCGACGTCGGCCCAGTGGTAGGGGACGTAGTTGCGGGTGAGGAAGGTCGTCAGCTCGTGGCTGCGGTCGGACCAGCGGTAGCCGACCACCCGCACGTCTCCGGTCTCCTGCGGGTGCTCGCGCTGCCAGCCGTCGAGCAGGTCGTCGAGGACGGGGTAGAGCCGGTCGGCCGGCGGATCCCACGGCTTGACCAGGTAGTGGTCGAGGCCGATGTCGTTGATGGCCCGGATGGCGACGTCGGTGTCGGCGTAGGCGGTGAGCAGGACGAACCGGGCATCGGGGGCCTGTGCCCGGGCCCGCACGAGCAGGTCGATGCCGGACATCCCCGGCATGCGCTGGTCGGTGACGATCAGGGCGACCGGGCGCAGCCGCAGCGCCAGTTCGGCCAGCGCGGCCAGGGCCTCCGCGCCGGACGAGGCGCGCACGATCCGGTAGTCCGCGCCGTACCGGGTGCGCAGGTCACGGGTGATCGCGCGCAGGACCATCGGGTCGTCGTCGACGGCGAGGATGGTCGCCTTGCTCATCCAGAATCGCTCCTGCCGGCCCGGTCATCCGCAGGCGGCGAGCCCGGCGGATGACAAGATCATTCGGTGCTGCCATCGAAGCACAGCACGGGTCGTGGCAGGGGGTTTCCGAGCTCGCCGGGGCCGGCCGATCCGGTCACTCCGCGTCGAACGCGGCGGTCTCCCAGCACCGGGCCCAGGGCTGCCGGCTGTACTCCAGACGCAGTCGTCCCGGCCGGGCGTCGAGCGTCTCTGCGAACACCGTGCCGTAGACCCGGCCCTCCCGCTCCCGCCGCACGACGAGGGCCGCCGGGTCCTCGGCGGGCTGCTGCTCCTGCACCAGCTCGCGCCAGCGGCCGGGGAAGGGTGCCTGTGCGAACGGCTCGCGCCAGAGCTCGCCCTTGCGGTCCTCTTGCCCACCGGAGGTGAAGACGTGCGTGCCCACGCCGTGCCCGGTGCGGGCGAGCCGGCTGCCGTCGAACTCCCAGGACCTCAGCCCGTCCGGCGCCGCCAGCACGAGCAGGAAGCCGGCCATCCCGTCCAGCCGTACGTGCGACTCCCAGGCGTGCCCGTGGACGGCGGCGAGCAGCGGCAGCACGCCCCGGCTCGGGGCGCCCGGCGCGGCCGGTCGCTCGTGGTACCGGTTGAGCACCAGGGCCGTGACGCCGGTGGCCACGTCGGTGGCGCACCACGTCCCGCCGGCGACCCGGTCGCGGCCGCCGACGACGTCGGGGAGCTCGGGCCACCACCGGCCGGGGGAGTCGAACTCCCGGCCGACCATCTCGTCGCGGACGGCGAGGATCTCCGTCGGTCCGCCGTCCGACCGTCGCACCACCACCGTGCACATGCCCCCATCCTTCGTGCCGCTCGCCGGGGGGATGCCCCGGGGGTCGGGACCTTGCGCCCTGGCACCCGGGCCGCGCCCGAGGACCCTGGCGGGCATGCGGCGGACGGTGGCCGGCGGAGCGGTCCTCGTGCTGCTCGCGGGCTGCGGTGCGGACCAGGGGGCCGGTAGCCCCCCGGCGGCCGCGGCGGTCGACTGGCGCTCGACGACGTACGAGCTGACCTGCGACGGCGTCGTCCCCGGTGGGTTCCGGGCGCGGGTCGTCGACGGCACCGCCCGCGTGCCCGCCGACGGCAGCCGGCCGCCCCACTACGACGTCTACGAGGTGCGGGTCGTGGCCACCGCCGCCGGGGACCTGGACGACGACGGCGGGGCCGACACCGTCGTCCTGCTGGAGTGCTCGCCGCAGCCCTCCAACGGCATCGTCCAGGAGGTGCTGCTCTACGCCTCGTCCGGGCAGCCGCTCGGGGTGCTCCCCAGCCCGCGCACCCTGCAGGGTTCCGCGCCGTTGCCGCCGGTCTACGAGCCGGCGGGGCTCTCGGTGGCCGACGGCGAGATCGTCGCCGAGATGCTGGCCTACGCGCCCGGGGACTCGCACGCCGACGGCCCCTCCGTCCCGGTCACCGTGCGGTGGCGGATCGACCGGCAGGGGATCGTGCGCGTCTCCTCGCCGTGACCGGACCGCACCGCACCGGAACCCCGTGACATCCCGTCGGCGGGAGCGCAGCATCGGCGGCGACGTGTCACGGGGGGTGCCCACCAGGGGCCGTGGGGCGGGGGGTGGCGGTCGATGACGGACCTGACGACGCCGAGGGCCCCCGGGCGGCCGCACCCCGTGCCCGCTCCGCGCGGCGAGCTCCCCGCGGAGCCCTCCCCACCCGGCGGAGATCCGGTCCCGCTGACCCGGCTGCTCTCCCTCGTGCGGCTGACGGCACCCCAGGCGCTGGTGATCGGCAGCGATCTCCTGGCCGCCGTGGCCGAGCGCGGGGAGGCCACCGCGGCGGACGCCGTCCGGCCGCTCCTCGCCGCCGACGGCCGGATCGTGCTCGACCGGGACGGTGCCTCCGGAGAGCCCGTGGGCCGGGTCCTCGCCGCCGTCGCCGCCGCGGTACGGCGGCCGGCCGGGTCGGCGCCGCCGCCCGCCGACGTGCTGCTGGCGGAGCTGGACCGGATCACGGCCTCGCCGGACTCCGCCGGCGTCGTCGCTGGAGCCCACCGGCTTGCCGAGGCGGCCGCGCGGATCGACGCCCCGGGGACCCGCGCCGAGCTCGCCGCGCTCGCCCGGGCGGTGCGCGCGCTCCCGGGCGGTGCGGCCGCGAGCGGGGCACCTCGGGTGCCCTCGGCGCAGCCGGCCCCGGCTCCGCGCCCGTTGCGGCGGCCCCGCTCGACGGGGCGGCGGGTCGGTGCCTGGCTGCTCTCGCTCGTCGTGCTCGGCGCCGTCGTCACTGCCGAGGTCGTGCTCCTGGGCGACGACATCACCGCCGACATCGACCTGCTCCTGGACGCCGGGCGCGGCGGGGAGGAGCCGGCCGACGAGCCCGAGCCGGACGGGCTGCCCGTCGCCGCCCCGGCGCCGCCGTCCGCCGGGAACGTCGTGTCGGTCGACCTGCGCCCGCTCGCGGCCTGCACGCCCGGGGCGCCGTGCACGGTGCGGCTCCTCGTGCGCCTGGTCCCGTCGCCCGAGCCGCAGGTGCTCACCTGGTCCTACCGGGTGGTGGACCGGTGCACGGGGGCGTCGACGTCCGTACCCGGTGGCAGCGTGCCGGTGGCCCCGCAGGCCGACCGGGTGGCGGTGGTGGCCGAGGTGGCGCTCCCGCCGCTGGCCGGTGTCGCGCTGATCGCCGTCACCGAGGCCCCGGCGGTCGCGGCGTCGGCCCCGGTCAGCGCGGGCTCCTGCCGGCCCGCCGGACCCGGCGCGTGAGTCGGGCGGGGGGAGACGCGCCGTGGCGAGGACCGGATCCCCACCGCGGACGACGTCGCGCCGTCCGCGGACGACCCGTGAACAGCGGCGGAACCGCCGGGGTGCGGCGTCCGACCTGCTGGCGGTGCTCGCGGCCGGTGGCCTGGTCTTCCTGGGGATCGCCAACCTGTATCTGATCGGCTACCGCGACCTCGCGGTGCGGCAGAGCCTGATCGCGGCCGGGGGCGTGCTGGCGCTGGCCGTGTTCTGGCGGGTGCGGGTCCGCTACCTCGGCGTCCTGGCGTGGGCCGCATACGGCGGGGCGGTGCTGCTGCTCGTCGGCGTCCTCGCCGTCGGCCTGTCGGCCAACGGGGCCACCCGCTGGTTCGCGATCGGCCCGCTCACCTTCCAGCCCTCCGAGCTGGCCAAGCTCGGCCTGCTGCTGGTGCTCGCCGCGGTGCTGGGGTCGGGCCGGCCGGCCTGGCAGCGGTTCGCCCTCGCCGTCCTGCTGGCCGCCCTGCCCATCGGGCTGACCCTGCTGCAACCGGACCTCAGCACTGCGATGCTGCTGACCTTCCTCACCGCCGGCCTCCTGCTGCTCGGGCGCGTCCCGGCCCGGTTCCTCCTGCCGCTCGGGGCGGTGGCGGCGATCTCGGCTCCGCTGCTGATCAGCGCGCTGCGGCCCTACCAGGTGTCCCGGCTGGGCAGCTTCCTCGTGGGGGCGCACGAATCGCCCACCGGCTCGGGCTGGGCGGTGCGCCAGGCGCACATCTCGGTCGGTTCCGGCGGGCTGTTCGGCCGCACCGACGACCCGCTGCGCCTGCTGCGCTCCCAGTACCTGCCGGAGCGGGACACCGACCTGGCGCTGGCCAGCCTGGTCGGGCAGTGGGGGCTGGCCGCGGGTGCCGCCGTGGTGCTGGCGGCGCTGCTCCTCGTGTGGCGGCTGGCGCTGGCCAGCCGGGCGTCCCGGACGCCGCACGGCGCGCTCGTCGCCGGCGGGCTGGCGTTCCTGCTGGGCATCGAGACCGTGGTCTCGGTCGGGGCCAACCTCGGCCTGCTCCCGCTGGCCGGTGTGCCGTTCCCGCTGCTCAGCTACGGCGGCACGGCGCTGGTGGTGCACCTGGCGGCGATCGGCGTCGTCCTCGCGGTCCGGCGCGACGGCGCCCGCCGGCGGCTCTGGGCGGCGCCGGGCCGGCGGAACCCGCGGCCACGGCTGGTCCGGCTCGCGGCCGTGGCGCTGTCGGCGCTGCTCGTCTCGTTCGGGGTGTACGGCTGGCGGCTGCAGGAGACCCGCGGCGAGGCGCTGCAGGTGGCCGGCGACGAGCAGATGACCCGGTGCTTCCGGCTGCCCGCACCCCGCGGCGCGATCACCGACCGGCACGACGTGCCGCTGGCGCTCGACGCCGGGGACGCCGGGGTGGGGGTGGACCGGGTGCTCGGCGTGCCGGCGCTCCTGCGCGGCCGGCCCGCCGACGTCGACCGGCTCGCCCAGCTGACCGGTGCTCCGGCCGCGGACCTGCACGCCCTGCTCGCCGTCACGGAGGACACCGTCCTGTCGCTGGCGATGGCCGACGTCCCGCGTGCGGTGGGCGACGCGATCACGGCCGCCGGCATCCCCGGGGTGTTCGTCGTCCCGGAGCCGCGGCGGGCGTACCCGCACGGCGCGCTGCTCGGTCCGGTGCTCGGCTTCGTGGGGGTGGCCACGCCCGAGGACGTGGCGCGCTGGCCGGGGCTGGCGGCGGGGGAGGCGGTCGGGCGGGCCGGGCTGGAGCGGCAGTACGACGCGGTGCTGCGCGGGATCGGTGGGCGGCAGTGCCTCTACGTCGATCCGCTGGGGGTGCCGGTGGCGCTGGGCGAGCACCGGGCGGCCGTGCGCGGTGCGGACCTGCGGCTCTCCCTGGACCTGGGCCTGCAGCGCCGGCTCGACGCCGGTCTGGCCGCCGCCCTGGCCGCGCAGCCCCGGCCGGTGGGCAAGATCGGGGCGGCCGTCGCGATGGATCCGCGCACGGGTGCGGTGCTCGCGATGGCGAGCGCGCCGTCGTTCGACAACAGCGTCTACGGCCCGCCCGTCGACGGCGCCGCGCTGCAGGCCCTCGCCGGCGTCCCCGGCTCGCCGATGCTCGAGCACGTGACGCAGGCGGTGGCGCCGCCCGGCTCCACGTTCAAGCTGGTCACGGCCGCGGCGAACCAGGTGCACCGGATCTACGCGCCGCGGCAGGTGATCCCGACGGGGGCGAGCTTCACCTACGGCGGGCACACGTTCGGCAACTGGCGGCCGATGGGGCCGATGGACCTGGTGCAGTCGATCGCGGTCTCCAACGACGTCTACTTCTACAAGCTCGCCGTCGCCCTCGGCGCCGACCGGCTCATCGGCACTGCGCGTGACCTGGGCGTCGGCGCGCGGACCGGGATCGACCTGCCCGGCGAGTCCGCGGGGCACCTGGGCAGCCCGGAGTCCGCCGCGGCCGAGGGCGGCGCCTGGTACGGCGGGTCGACGGTCATCCTCGGTATCGGCCAGGGGGACCTGACGGTCACGCCGCTGCAGAACGCCGGCTGGACCGCCGCCGTCTCGACCGGCCAGCTGGTCACGCCGCGGCTGGGGATGGCCCTCGGCACGGGGCCGGGGACGCACCTCCCGCTGCCCGCCCCGCCGCCGCGCCCGCTGCCGTTCGACGCCGACCTGGGCGCGGTCCGCGACGGGATGCGGGCGGTCGTGGCGGGCGGCACCGGAAGCCGGTTGAACGACCTGCCGGTGCCGGCCGGTGCGAAGACCGGAACGGCGCAGGACGGCGGTCTGCGCGCCGACGAGTACGACAACTGGATGTCGGCGGTCGCCCCGATCGGGGCACCGGAGATCGTGATGACCGCGCTGGTGCAGGGGCCGGGAACGGGCGCCAACAGCGCCACCGCCGTCGTCGACGACGGGCTCCACTACTTCTATGCGCACCAGGCGGAGGTGCTCGCCATCGGCCCGCCCGCGCCCTGACGGCGATCGCCCGCGCTCTTTCCGAAACCCCTGCTCCTCCGCGGGAAGGCGGCTACGGGTCGGTGGCCGCGCCGAGTGCCGCCACCTCCTGCACGTCATCGGACAGCTGCCCCACGGTCAGGTGCTCGGTTGACGGCGCCGCAGTCATGTCGTAGGCCGCGTGGGGAGGGAGCCAACCGACTCTCGGCAAGTTCGTCCTGAAGGAGGTCGTACAGCTCATCGGCCAGCCACTCCGCGTCCCACAGCGAGTCGGTCACGAACCAGCGACGTGGCGCTTCGATCCACTCCCCGCCGGCCTTCACCGCCACTCTGAGCGCGTCCACCCGACCGACCACCGGGACGTGGTCAGGGCCGACCTCGACGACGACGTCTTCAAGCTCGTCAGCACGAAGCAGGCTTCTTGCGACTGGCATCGCGACCCGACGGCGGACCTCTGCCGCATCGCGAAGATCGAGGTCGTGGGCCATCCGGGCAACCTGATCTGGCTCGACAGGCGTCGCCCTAGAGCCCCTTCGGAGGCGCGTCGAGACGTGCCCGCAGCGACCCGACTGGCGGAACGCCCGGTACGACGGAGGCCCTGTGCCGGCGTATGCGCCGAGCAGGTTCCCGGCGGAACGCCGTCAAGGCGCGGGACGTGACGACGCTTCCGCGGAAGCGTTCCCGACGTCGCTCGAGCTGTCGCCGAACAGCCCCTGCAGGACATCACTGGCAGGCTGCTCACCGTGCCTCGTCCGCTGTCTGACCGGTGGCGCCGGCGCATCCCGTGGCGGTGGCCGACGTCCCCGCCGCCGACCGTCCCGCCGGACGGGCCCCCGCGGTTCCGGTGCCCGCAGTGCCGCGCTCCTCTGGGGTCGGAGGACCGGTGCGAGGTGTGCGGCGCCGACCTCTCTCCGCGGCCGAACGGTGTGCGCTGAGGGGCCGTTCTCGCGGCGAAGACGGCGCGGTCACCGTCCCGTACACCGAGCAGGAACGCTCCTGCGGGAGCGCCCTCAGCTCCCCGGCTCCACGACGTTCCCGAGATCTGGGTCGCGTCCCCGAGCGACCCACCGTGGGGACCTGCCGCGATCCATGATCAACACACGTCGAGGGTCGTCTCGACGGGCGCCGAGGCGACCATGAGTGCGTGTTGATCACGCATGGCGCGGCCACCGTTCGGTCGGACCCGCCAGGACGTCGCCAGGGATCAGTTCCGGCCGTAGGCCGCCAGCAGCGGGCGGTTGCGCAGGGCCCGGGCGGCGCCCTCGGCCACGCAGGTCAGTGGCTCCTCGGCCGGCTTGACCGGCAGGCCGAGCGCGGTCTCCAGCTGCTGGGGCAACCCGGGCACCAGCGAGGCGCCGCCGAAGACGAGCACGCCCTCGGCGAGCACGTCGGCCAGCGCTTGCGGCGGCAGGTCGTCGAGACAGCCGCCCAGCGCCCGCACGATCTCGTCCACGACCGGCCGGACGGCGGTGGTCACCTCGGCCGGCTGCATCGTCACCAGGCGCGGCCGGCCGGTGGCCCCGTCGCGGCCGTGGACGACCAGGGGGCCGTCGGTCTCGGCGGTGGGAGCGGTCTTGACCCGCTCGGCCTCCAGCTCTCCGACCAGCAGCTGGTGCTCCTCGCGGAGGTACCGGGCGACGGCACCGGTCATCTCGATCCCGCCCACCTTGCTGGTCCGCTGGGCGAGGACGCCGCCGTAGCAGAACGCCACCGCCGCGGCGGATCCGCCGCCGATGTCGATCACCAGGTGCACCCGCCGCTCGAGGGGGTCGAGCCCGCAGCCGACCGCGCCCGCGACGGCGTCGTCCAGCGCCGTCACCGGCCGGATGCTCGCCTCCTCGGCCGCCTCCAGCAGGGCGCGGACCTCCAGCGAGGTCGCGTCGGCCGGCACGCCGATCACGGCGCGGGTCGGGCTCCACGCCCGCCGCCCCGCCCGGGCCAGGACCGCGCGCAGGTAGAGCCGGGCGGTCTCCAGGTCGGTGACCACCCCGTCGTGCAACGGCCGCACGGCGGCGAAGCGGGCCGGGGCCCGGCCCACCAGCTCCCCGGCCTCCCGCCCGACGGCCAGGATGCGGGCTCGTCGGCCCCCGCCCGGGCGCAGCAGGAGCATGCTCGGTTCGTCGAACACGATGCCGCGGCGGCCATCGCTCACCACCGTGGTGGCGGTACCCAGGTCGATGCCGAGATCCATGCGCGGCCTCCTGACGGGCGACCATTGTGGAACTCCCCGGACCACGTGGTCCAGGGTTCTGGCCACGGTCAGGTTGCGACTCCGACGTCAGGCGCGCGCGATCGCGTCCAGCACCTGGAGCTTGGCGGCGCGCCGGGCCGGGAAGACCGCGGCCAGCACGCCGATGAGCGCCGCGACGAGGAGGAACACCAGCATTCGCGGGTAGGGGACCGCCAGCTCGGTGATGCCCTGGTCGGCGAGCGACCGGCTGAGCGCGACGCCGAACAGCGTGCCCAGCACCAGCCCCAGCACCGCGCCGTACACCGAGATGATCACCGCCTCCAGGCGGACCATCCGGCGCAGCTGGGCCCGGCCGAGCCCGACGGCGCGCAGCAGGCCGATCTCCCGCGTCCGCTCGATGACCGACATCGCCAGGGTGTTGACGATGCCGAGCGCGGCGATGAGCACCGAGAGAACCAGCATCGCGTTGATGAGCAGCAGCAGCTGGTCGACCGAGCTCTTCTGCTCGTCGGAGAACTCGCCCCGGTCCTTGAGGTCCACGACGGGGTAGGCGTCGGTCACCTCCTCCAGCTGCGGACGGACGTCGGCCGGGGCCACGCCGTCGGCCAGGTCCACGAAGAGGAAGCGGTCCAGCGTCACGCCGCCGAAGGCGGAGAGCGAGTCCAGGGAGACGACGGAGCCGCCGACCACCTGGTTGGACTCGAAGACGCCGCCGACCTCCAGCTCCAGCTGCCGGTTGTCGAGGGTCAGCACCTCGACGGTGTCGCCCACGGCCCAGCCGCGGCTCTCGGCCGTGCTCTCGTCGACGAGGAGCCCGTCACCGCTGAGCCCGTCGTTCGAGCCCTCGACCAGGGAGAGCTCGATGGAGCGGTCCAGCGAGTCCGGGTCGACGGCGGTGAGCAGCGCCGTCTGCCCGTCGAGCTGCGCCTGCCCCCAGCGCAGCGGCATGACCGCGTCGACGCCGTCGACGTCGGCCAGCTGCGCCGCGACGTCGCCGCTGAACGGCACCTGGACGGCGCTGGACACCACGAACTCTGCGCGCACGGAGCCCGCGACGAGCTTGTCGATGCTGGCGTTGGTCGACGCCCCGATGACGCTGAACGCGCTGACCAGGGCCAGGCCGATCATGAGGGCCGAGGCCGTGGCCGCGGTGCGCCGCGGGTTGCGCACCGCGTTCTCCTGCGCCAGCCGGCCGGTCGTGCCCCAGATCCGCGGCAGCACCGCGCCGACACTGCGCAGGAAGGGCTTGGCGAGCACGGGGCTGAGCGCCGTCACTCCCAGGATGAGCGCGAGGGCGCCCACGCCCACGAGGGAGGCGCCCGTCCCGCCGTCCTCCGAGAGCGTGCCGCCCACCAGGGCGGCGGCTCCGGCGACGGTGAGCACGACCCCGACCGCGGTGCGCCGGCGCAGACCGCGCTGCACGCTGACGACGTCGTCGCGCATGGCGGCGACCGGTGGCATCCTCGCCGCGCGCCGGGCCGGCACGTACGCCGACACCAGCGTGACCAGGACGCCCACGGCGTAGCCCCACAGCACCGTGTCGGTCGCCAGCACCAGGCTGCCGTCGAGGGTCAGGCCGAACGAGCCGAACAGTGCGCGCAGCCCGGCGGCGATGCCGTACCCGGCGGCCAGGCCGAGGGTGGCGCCGACGATCCCCACCGCGAGCGCCTCGGCCAGCACCGAGCGGGTCACCTGCCCCCGGCTGGCGCCGAGGGCCCGCAGCAGCGCCAGCTCGCGGGTGCGCTGGGCGACGAGCATCGAGAAGGTGTTGAGGATGATGAAGGTGCCGACGAACAGGGCGATCCCGGCGAACACCAGCAGGAAGATGTTGATGAACTGCAGGGCCTCGGAGAAGTCGGACGAGAGGCTCTCGGCCTGCTCGCTCGCGGTCTTCACGTCGTAGTCCGACCCGACGGCGGCCGCGACCCGGTCGGACAGCTCGTCAGGGTCGACGCCGTCCGCCGCGCCGACGCCGATGCCGGTGAACTGCCCGGGGGCGGTGAGCAGCTCCTGCGCCGTGGCCGTGTCGAAGGCGGTCAGCGACGCGCCCGCCAGCCCGCCGGAGTCACCGAAGCGGAAGGTGCCCACGAGCTCGGCCTCGACGCGGGGCCCGGGGGTGAGCACCGTGATGGTGTCGCCCACCCGGTAGCCGGACTCCTCCGCGGAGTTGGTGTCGATCATGATCTCGCCGGGGCCCTCGGCCGCCCGGCCGTCGACGAGCGTGGTGGGGGCGAGGGACTCCTCGGTGTCCCAGCTGATGCCCAGACCGGGCGCCCCGCCGGTGTCGAGCACCTCGCCGTCGGGGTCGAGGATGTAGACGCCCTCGGCCTGGACGCTGCCCTCGACGGCCGCCACCCCGTCGACCTCGGCGATCTGCTCGACGAGCTCGGCCGGGACGTAGGTGGCCGTGCCGCCGGTGCCGGTACCCGCCAGGCCCTGGTCGAAGGCGGCGGCCCGGGTGACGTTGACGTCGGCCGCGGTGCTCTCGAACAGGTCGTTGAAGGTCTTGCCCAGCGTGTCGGTGAAGATCAGCGTCCCGACGACGAACGCGACGCCCAGCACGATCGCCAGCCCGGACAGCGCCAGGCGCACCTTGTGCGCCAGCAGGTTCCGCCAGGTGGTCCGCCACACGTCAGCGCACCCCTGCCCGCGAGGCGGCGTCGGTGGCGGCCGGCCGGGCGCCACCGTCGGAGTCGAACGCCTTCAGCCGCTCCAGGACGCGCTCGGCGGTGGGCTCGAGCATCTCGTCGACGATCCGGCCGTCGGCCAGGAACAGCACCCGGTCGGCGTAGCCGGCCGCCTTGGGGTCGTGCGTGACCATGACGACGGTCTGGTCCATCTCGCGCACCGAGCGGCGCAAGAAGTCCAGGACGTCGGCGCCGCTGCGGGAGTCCAGGTTTCCCGTGGGCTCGTCGGCGAAGACGATGTCCGGGCGACCGGCCAGCGCCCGCGCGCAGGCGACCCGCTGCTGCTGGCCGCCGGAGAGCTCGCTGGGCCGGTGCGCCAGCCGCGGCCGCAGGTCGACGGTGTCGATCACCGTGTCCAGCCAGGCGCGGTCGGGCTTGCGGCCGGCGATGTCCATCGGCAGCGTGATGTTCTCCAGCGCGGTGAGCGTCGGGAGCAGGTTGAACGCCTGGAAGACGAAGCCGATCCGGTCCCGCCGCAGCACCGTGAGCGCCTTGTCGTCCAGCGAGCTCAGGTCGACGTCGCCGATGAAGGCCTGGCCCTCGGTCACCGAGTCCAGCCCCGCCATGCAGTGCATGAGCGTGGACTTGCCCGAGCCGGACGGGCCCATGATCGCGGTGAACCGGCCGCGCGGGAAGTCGACGTCGACCCCGTCGAGGGCGATCACGCGGGTGTCGCCCTCGCCGTAGACCTTCGTGAGCGTGCGACCGCGGGCAGCGGGAGTGGCGGGCGGCGTTCCGGGGAGGGACACGGGAGCTCCAGGGGAGAGGGGACGGGCGCGCCTGCGGTCAGGACGGTAGAGAAGACCTCCGACAGCCGATAGGGCTTTTCGAGTCGGCCGGCGGGACGCGCCGGTGCGGGTTGTCCACCGGGCGCCGCAGCGGTTGGCTGGCGGGCGTGGAGAGCGGCGAGCGCCCGGACCGGGTCCACGTCGTGATGCACGGGGAGGGGCGTCCGGCAATGGTGCTGCACGGCGCCGGTGTCGACCACCGCGAGGCGGAGGCCTGCTTCGAGCCGGCCCTCGCGGGCGCCGGCCTGCGGCGGATCTACCCCGACCTGCCCGGCATGGGTCGCACGGCCGCCCCGGACACGATGCACAGCGCCGACGACGTCCTCGAGGCGCTGCTCCGTCTTGCCGACGCCGTGACCGGCGGGGTGCCCTACCTGCTGCTCGGCCACTCCGCCGGCGGCTACTACGCGCAGGCGATGGCCGTGCGCCGGCCCGCGCAGGTCGCCGGTCTCGCGCTGGTCTGCCCGCTGCTCCCGGGCGTGCGCGACGTGCCGGAGCACCGCGTCGTCGCCGGGACGCCGGGCCTGGGGGACGACGCGTTCCGCGACTACTTCGTGCTGCACACCCCGGAGATGCTGGCGCGGTACGAGCGGGTGGTCGCACCGGCCGCCGCGCTCGTCGACGCCGCGGCGCTCGCGCGGATCGGCGAGCGGTGGGAGCTTTCTCCGCATCCCGCGCCGCCGTACCCCGGCCCGACCGTGATCATCGCGGGGCGGCAGGACTCCACGGTCGGGTACGCCGCCGCGGTCGACCTCTCCGGGGACCTGCCGCGCGCGTCGCTGGCCGTCCTCGACGACGCCGGGCACGCGCTGCCGCACGAGCAGCCGGAGATCCTGCGGGCCCTCCTGGCCGAGTGGCTCGCCCGTGTCGACCGCCCGGCGCGCGCAACGCCTCGCTGACGACGCCGGCCGACCTCACCGGTGCCGTGCCGGCCGGTCCTCCGTCCTCCGGGCCGGCACCCCCACGACCAGGTTCAGCAGCGAGGCGATGGCCATCCCGGCCGCCGCGCCGCCCACGACGTCGAGCGGCGCGTGCCCGCCCAGGTACACCCGGGCGACCGAGTTCAGGACCGCCAGGACGAGCACGGCTGCCCGCCAGCGCCGTCCCAGGTAGGGCAGGAGCAGGACGGCGACGCCGAACGCGACGATGGCGTGCCCGGAGGGGAACGAGTCGCCCGCCGACGGGACGTCGCGCAGCACCGCGCCGGGGATCGTCGTGCCGGGCCGCTCGCGGTGCACCAGCTCCTTGAGCACGCCGCGCTCGACGACGAGCTTCAGGGGCACGAGCAGCACCAGGGCACCGGCCAGCCGCCAGCGCCGCAGCAGCAGCGCCCCGCCGGCGACGACCAGCGGCGTGCCCAGCACGCCGAGCAGCTGGGCGCCCCACAGCGGCCGCTGCCAGGCGTCGGACCGGTCGTTGACCAGCAGGAACAGGCTCCGCTCGAACCGGTGGACGGTTCCGTCGGAGACCGCCCAGGTGCAGGCCGCCGTGACCGCGGTCCCGCCCGCCGCCGCGGCGGCGTCGGCCCTGCGTCGGTGGACGGGTGTGCTCACGCGCCGAACCGGTGCTCGAAGCGGGGGGTGAGCAGGCTCCCGACCGCCGCGGGCAACCAGAAGGTCAGCAGCCGGAAGACAAGCACCGCCGCGCACGCGCTCGCCAGCGGCGCGCCCAGGGCGGTGAGCGCCAGCAGCAGCGCGACGTCGGCCGCGCCCGGCGCCGCCGTGACCGGCGCGACCGCCCACAGCAGGTGCAGCGCCCCGTAGACCGTCGCCGTCGCCAGCAGCGCCACCTCGCCGCCGACGCTGTGCAGCGCCGCGGCGAGCACGGCGGCCTCGAGGAAGATCCCGGCGACGCTCCAGGCGAGCTGGGCCGCCCGCCGCCAGTGGGGTCGCTCGGCTCCCGGCCGGTGGATCCGGAGCAGCTCCCGGACCGCGCGCACGACCTCCGCCCGGTCCCGGCGGACCGTCGCCGGCCGTCCCGGTGCCAGCGCGAGCCACTGCCCGGCCAGCACGAGTGCCCACGCACCCAGCCCCAGGGCCACGGCGGGCCCGAGGGCCTCGGGCGCCCGCCAGCCGGTCAGCCGCTGCTCGACGAGGGCGAGCACCAGCGTCGGAACCACGACGAGGACGGCGGCGACCACGCCGGCGGCGCTGAAGCGGGACAGCCCGGCGGCGGCGGCCTCCGGCAGCACCCCGGCCCGTTCCAGGAACCGGGCCGCAGCCCGCCGCCAGCCGTCGTGCCCGTGCAGGAGCGTGGCGGCGTCGGCCACCAGCCCTGCGCCGTAAGTGCGGCCGAGGGCGATCCGCCGGTCGACCGTGAGCAGCGCACTCGCCGCGCGGGCGGTCCGCGCCAGCACGGTGAGCGCGGCCGCCGCCCCCAGCCAGCGCCAGCCGCCGTGCTCCAGGACGTCCGCGGACGGGCCGACGTCGCCCAGCATCGGGAGGCCCACGAGCGCGACGCCGGAGCCGACGGCGACCGCTGCCCGCGCGACCGGTCCCGCGGGCGGGAACTCGGGTCGGTCGATGTCGGGGAGCCCGAGCCGGGCGCGCACCTCGGCTCGCAGCAGGGCGAGCCGCCCGGGCCGGGCCCGCAGCGCGGCGCGGGTGGCCGCCGAGAGGCCGAGCGGGGCCAGCGCCGGAAGTGCGTCGGCCACGGCGTCCGCACCGAGACAGCTGACGGCGGAGCCGACGACCAGCGAGGGCTCGACGTGCAGCACCAGTGACGTCATCAGCTCCGCGACGTCGCCGGCGAGCGCGTCGTCGTCGGCTCCGGTCTGGGCGTTGGCGAAGTCGACCAGCCAGGGCCGGCCGACGTCGTCGACCATGATGCTGCTGGTCACGAGGTCGTGGTGGGCCACCCGGGCGTCCCGGAGCAGCCGGACCTGGTGCCACAGCTCGGCGAGCAGGGCCGGTGTCACGGCGTCCGCGGGCAGGGTGTGCAGCGCCGACCCGTCGAGGTGCTCCTGGACGACGACGGCGCCGCGGTCGCTCCCGCGGGCGAGCAGGATGCGGGGGGTCCGGACCCCGCGCTCGCGGGCGATCATCGCGGCGACCGCCTCGTGCTCGGCCTGGCGGCCGAGCGGGGCGACCGCGTCGGCGTCCTTGACGTCCCGGACGGCGAGCAGCCGGTACAGCCGGAAGAGCCAGTCCCGCTCGGTCCGGTTCGGGCCGAGGTACTTGACCCAGAGCCGGCGTCCCTCCGGCGTCGTGGCCTCGAAGGGGTGCGAGTTGCGGGCCTGCACCGGCGCCGGGGACAGCCCCTCGACCGGGATCCCGACCCGGCGGAGCAGCCGGGCCAGCCGGAGCGGGTCCACCCGCAGCCGCGGAACGCCGAACAGCCAGTGCACGAGCGAGCCGATGGCCCAGCCGAGCGCGGCACCGCCGAGGACGTCGAGCGGCAGGTGGGCGCCGACGTAGATGCGGGCCAGTCCGACGGTCCAGGCCAGGACCCAGACCACGCGGCGCGTCCGCCGGGTCACGTAGGGCACGACGGCGGTGGCCAGCGCCGCGGCCACGGCGGCATGACCGGAGACGAAGCCCAGCCCGGTGACCGGGCCCTCGGGGAAGTGCACGTCGACGGCGAAGCCGCCCGGCCGCTCGCGCCGCACCACGGCCTTGACCAGGTCGGCGGCGACGTATGCGAGCAGCCCGGAGACGAGCAGGTCGCGCGCCGCGCGCACCTGCCTGGCCGCCAGGGCGAGGGCGGTGACCAGCGGGACGGCGACCACGTTGCCGAGCTGCATCACCAGCCAGACCCCCGGGAAGAGCGCCGGCGGCAGGTCGTTCACGAGCTGGAAGACATCCCGCTCCACCACCGGCAGCTCGCCGCGGCGCACGGCGAGGAAGCCCAGTCCCAGCACCGCCACGCCCAGCGCCACCCGGACGAGGTCGACGGTGTACCGATCCACCGGCGACCCCCCGCGGGGACGAGCCCGCGGGCCGGTCGGGCCGGCGTCGCGTCGCCCCGGCCGCAGCAGCGTCGTCACCGGAGAAGTGGACCGCGTCGAATGCCCCTGTCAGCAGGGTCTTCCGGCCCGAGCGCGGCTGCAGCCCTCAGGACGGCGGCGAGTCCTCGGCCCGGTGGCGGGCTCCGGACTGCCCCGGACGCGGGGGCGGCACCGGAGGACGGGAGCTTCCGGAAGCCCCGAAGGACGTCTCGGGGGAGTCCTTCGGTGCCGTCCGGCCGAGGTGCTCAGCCGCCGCGTGCGCACCGCCCGGAACGCCCGGTCGTGCGCCGTGCTCGGCGAGGAGAGCCATGAGCTCACCGACGTCGTCCCGGGACGGATGCGCGGGCCGCAGGATTCCCTGGAGGCGGGCGAGTGATCGCGCGGTCTCCGCGAGGTCACGGTCGCGGGAGCGCAGGATGCTCCGGTCGGACAGGCAGCGTCGGAGCTCGGCGACGACGTCGGCGAGCGCTGCGGAGTTCTGCTTCGCCAGCCGCTCGGCCATCCGGGCCAGCACGCAGGGATCGGCGGCGAAGCAGTGGATCAGTGGGCGGATGAGCGTGGGTCGGGCCTGGCCCCTGAGGATCCCGGTCCGGACGAAACGTCGGATGGGGGGCGAGGTCGCGACCAGCTGTGCCACGACCTCGGCGACCGCCGGGTCGACGGCGCCCGTGGCGTTCGCCGTGCCCGGCCACCACGCCGTCACCAGATCCTGCAGCACCTGGCGGGACAACGCGTCGGGAGCGGTGGCGATCGGACCGGCGGAGCGGAGCAAGTCGGCCGCGGCGGCGACACGGGCAGCGTCGGGGGAGCCGGTCCCGGGCTCGGCCGGCCAGAGGGACGTCGTCCGCATCCGGAGGGCGAGCCGGTGGCTCAGCAGGACGAGGCCGCGCGCGTCCGCGTCCTGCCCGGCCGGGAGCACGTCGAGGGTCAGCGCGGCGCGGGCCGAAGCCACGTCCGGGTCGGCTGCGGACGGCCGCCCCTGCACCCACCGCTGGATCTCTCGCAGGGTCGACGTGAGCGCGCCGGAGGAGGCGGTGGCCAGCAGGTCGGTCACCGCGCCCACGGCGGCGTCGGCTGCCTCGCCGCTCGTCCACTCGCGGTCGGCGTGCGCCGCGCCGTCGGACAGCGCGAGCGGTGCCGCGGGCTCTCGCTGAGAGGCGCGCTCGGCCACGGCGAGGAGGGCGAGGGCCATCGAGGTGACCCAGGCCGGATCGTCGTCCGCGGCGCGGTCGTCCTCGGGCAGCTCCGCCCACCACAGCGCCCACGCCAGGGGATAGTCGCCGTCCCCCGTGAGCAGTGCGGGCATGACCGGGCGGGCGAGCACGGCCGCCTCGACGGACGACTCCTGCTTGAGCACCAGGCCCGCCGAGGACTTGCGCAGCTCCAGCGCCGCCGGTCCGGTCAGCGCGCCACGGACGCAGGCGTGGACCAGCCGGGCGAACAGCGGCTCGAGCCGCTTCTCGGTGTCCAGGAGCGGCACCGTCCGCGCCGAGTCGGCCGAGCGCAGCCTGGTCACCGTCTCGACCAGCGCGAGCTGCATGCCCTGGGGCAGATCGGGGAGATCCTTCTGCAGGTGCGTGGACAGGACCGACTCCACCCGTGGCACCAGGGCAGGTGCGCACCGGTCCACCAGCACCTGGTTCTGGATGGTGGTGACCGCGTCGGTCCAGGACTCGACGTCGGCACCCATCTCCGGCCACGTGCGCAGCAGCTCGGCCAGCAGGACGCCCCTGCTGCGGTCGGATACCGGCACGTCGACGTGCAGTGCGTACTGCGCGACGCGGATCAGCGACCGAGCCTCCCCGGCGGCGACGAGCGACTCGATGACCCGGCGCAGATGGGGGCTCGGCGAGAGGTCCTTCGTGTGGAGCAGCATCAGGCGGGCCGCAGCGGAGAGGACGGCGCGCCCCGACTTGGAGTCGGGATTGCTGAGCGAGAGGCGCTCGACGAGCGGGCGCAGGCCGTCGGCGCCCAGGCGGCTCCGCGCCTCCACCCACGCGCCGGCGACGGGCGACGTGGCGGGCAACCGGACGACGCCCACCATGTCGTCCACCAGCCGGATGTGGGCCGTGGCCAGCAGATGATGGCTCCCGGTGGCCTCCGCCATCCCGAGCAGGAGCGGCTTCAGCGCGGGAAGGGGGACGGGGCCGGAGCGCAGCGACGCGGCGATCGCCGTCAGGACCGCTTCCTCCGTGACCTTGGGAGAGGCGTTCTCGACCTGGGCGGCCTTCCAGACGTCGACGCTCTCCTGGACCACGCGGCCGAGCAGCTGCGTCGACCTCGCAGGTAGCCGGCCGGCCACCAGGTCGAGCAGGGCGAGGCCCTCGCGCGTGAGATCACGGTCCTTCACGAGCTCCTGGCAGACGAGTCCGAGCTCCTCGAGGGCGAGCAGGGCGACCTTCTCCGACGTCGTCTCGGCCGCGATCGACGCCAGACCGGCCATCCGGTATCGGACCGCGCGACGGTCGCCGTCCTTGTGCTCGCTCATCGCGAGATCGCGCAGGTCCTTGACCAGGGTGGTCGCCGCGCGGACGCTGCCAGCCTCCGGGCCCCCGTGCGCGCGGAGGGCCCGGCCCACGGCGAGCAGGGTGCTGGTCCCGGGATGCAGACGGGAGGCGAGGACGAGGAAGACGATGGGCGTCCCGACCGTGGTCAGCACAAGCAGACCGACGCCGACGCCCACGCCGGTGGGGGTCTCGAGCCATGCCCACGCCTCGACGAGTGCGAGGAGCGGGAAGGCGAATGCCACGGTCCACACCACGCAGTAGCCCGTGACGATGCCGCCTGCCACGCCCCGGAGCAGCAGCCGGCCGCCGTCGAGCCGGGTGACCGGCCGTCCCGAGGCCACGGCGGCGAGCACCGCAGGCACGATGCCGGCGAGCGCCATGAGCCCGCCCGCCGCCACCGCCTGGTACTCGGCGGTGACCTCGGGGGACAGACGTGACAGCCCGAGGACCGCCAGGAGGAAGGCGAGGCCGCCGAGGGCCAGGAGCAGCCAGACCATGGACGACATCTGCCACGAGGCCCGGGACACCTGCTCAGGGGTGAACAGCGCCGCGTCGATGGCCGGGTCGTCGTCCTCGGGGGCGTCGGTCTCCCGGTCGATCGGTGCAGCGACGCCGTCGAAGGGATCCGACGACGACGTGGCCGGAGCGCTCTCCGTCGTGTCGTCGGTGGTCAGCGGCTGCTCAGCCAGCGTCATCGTCCCTCCCGGGTCCACCCATCTTCTCGGCAGGCGGCAGGGCGGCGATGACCGTTACCGGGTCCGGGCCGTCTCGGTGGCCTCTCGGTGGGCCAGGACCGCGTCCGCGGCCGCGGCCCAGTCCGCGACGCGGGGACCGGTCACGTGGCGGTTGTACGGCTGGTCGAACACCAGTGCGGCGAGGCCTGCCGCCGAGAACGCGGCGAGGTTCGTCGGGCTGTCGTCGACGTAGAGGTCCGCGCCGACCTCGGGCTTGGCGGCGACGAAGCACAGGTCCCAGAAAGGGATGCGGTGCCGCTCCAGCCAGGTGACGGTGTCCGACGCGGCGGCGCCGTGGCCTCCGCTCACGATCAGCCGGTGCGTGATCACCCGGATCCGGACCCCGGCCTCCGACAGGCGCCACAGGGCTGCCGACACGCCGGGCAGCGGGTCGAGGTCGCGGAACAGGCCGGCCTCCACCGCACGGGCGTGCAGGTCCAGGTACTCCTCGCGGGAGGAGATGCCCCAGCCGCACAGCGTCCAGTCCCAGTCGACCGGGTCGGGCAGCGTGTCCGGACTCACCCCGCGTTCGGCGGCGACGAAGCGGCGGAAACCGTCGGTGTAGTCGGCGCAGACGCCGTCGAGGTCCAGGCCGAGGACGAAGGGGCCGGTGCTCACACCCCGTGATCGGCAACCGGGTCGCAGCGCTCGACCTCGCGCCGGTGCCGCTCCCTCGACCGGGGGACGTTCCACTGCGGTCGGGGGCTCCGCGTGCCGAAGAAGACCCTGTGACGCGAACCCTGCGACCGGTGCTGCTGGGCGGCTACGCCGCGAAACGATGCCCGCGCGCGACGCACAACGAGTACGACGAGGGCGTGCTCGCCGAGCCGTGGGAGCCCGATCCGGACGTGCAGCAGCTCTTCGACGAGGGCCGGGCCTTCGAGGACGACGTCGTCGCCGCACTCCTCGTGGCGACGCCCGACTCGGTCGACCTCCGCCCGTACGAGCAGGACAAGCGCACGCACATCGCCGAGACCATGCGGCACCTGGCAGCCGGAACCGGCCTGCTCGTCGGCGGTCGCCTGCCAGACGACCTCCCGGGGGGACGGATCGGCAAGCCCGATCTGCTGATCCGGGCCGAGGACCGTCCGGACGGTCGGCCGGGCTACCACGTCGGCGACATCAAGCACCACCTCACGCTGCAGCGGCAGCCCGACGCGGAGGCGCTGGTGAGCCTGGCCCCGGCGCCCGGCCGAGCCGACGCCGTCGTCCGCACCGGAGTGACGCTGCGCATCGGCGACCGTGAGGACGACTGCCTCCAACTCGCGCACTACTGGCGGCTCCTCGAGGCGGCGGGTCACGCCGCCGGCGCCCCCTGGGGCGCCGTGCTGGGCACCGACGGCGCCAAGGGATACGTACCCGACCCCCTCGTCCTCAGCTGGTACGACCTGGGTGAGCCGCTGTTCACGACGTTCTCGCGGACCGCCGGCAAGCGGCGACGCTCGTCGCTGGAGCGCTACGACCACGAGCACGCCTTCCGCGTCGACGTGGCCGACGTGGCACGCCGGCGGACGGGAGCCGCCGACGACCCGGCGCCGCTGGTGCTGCCCATCGGGCACGAGGAGTGCGGCGGCTGCCGGTGGGCGGCGGTGTGCGTCGACACGCTCGGGGACGACGACCTGAGCAAGGAACTGGGCGGCACCCTGTCGGTCCGCGAGTACCTGGCGCTGCGCAGCCGTGGCGTCGTGACCGTCGCGGACCTGGCGGCCGCCGAGCTCGCCGACGTGCTGACCGAGGACTACCACCAGGAGGTCGCGCACCGGCAGAACCGCGTGGCGCGGCTGAAGAAGGCGCGCCTGCACGCGGAGCTCGCCGAGGCAGGGCTGACGATCCGCCGCCGGCCGGACGCGCCCCCCGTGCAGACGGCGGACGTCGAGTACGACGTCGACTGCGAGTGGAGCCCGAGCCCCGAGCGCGTCTACCTGTGGGGCGTGCTGCGGACGGCGGGGGAGACGAGCACCTACACGCCCTTCCTCGACCTCGCCGTCGACGACGCGCAGGGCGAGTACGAGCTGGCCGAGCGGTTCCTGCGCTGGCTGGACGATGCGATCGGTGCCGACGTCGCCGCCGGCCGGACGGCGAAGGTCTTCCACTACAGCCACCCCGAGCGCAGCCAGCTGAACCGGATCCTGGCCGCCAGCGGCCACGACCTCCCGGAGATGTGCGCCCAGGCAGTGCCGGAGGCGTGGCTCGATCTCTGCAAGGACGTGCAGGCCTCGCTCGACTCACGGATCGGTCACGGCCTCAAGGCGATCGCGGTGCACGGCGCCGGCTTCTCATGGCAGGACGAGGACCCGGGCGGCCTGCAGTCGCAGACCTGGTACGAGCAGGCGCGAGGCGGCGACGCAGCCGCCGAGGCGCGGTTGCTGGCCTACAACAAGGACGACGTCGAAGCGACGTGGCAGATCCGGCGCTGGCTCGATGACCGGCATCGTTGAGTGTTTCGCCCTCGCTCCGCCTGTACGGCCAGAGCCCGTCAACTCGGTTACGTCAAGAAGGGAGCATCAGCTCGTGGCCAAGAAGTCTTCCGCGCAACGTACTCACGGTCGTTTTCTGGCCCGCCATGGAATGGTGCCGATGGGCAAGATGGGTCGAGAGGAGTTGTTCACGGGCATCTTGGCCGCCGCACTGATGTGCCGGACCTCTCGGTCCGCTGTCCTCGAAGGACTCGGGATCGAGGCTGGTGAGTCGGATCTGGTGCACGTCTACACGGCAGTGGAACCGATCGACCTCGTGTTGATCCTCGAGGACTCCGACGGCCAGCAGGTGGGACGGTGTGTCGAGGTGAAGTGGAGCGGGTCGAAGACGAACGCGCCGGGCTGGCGCGCACAGGATAGGGGTCTGCCTTACTCGGATCAGGCCCCGAGTCAACTAGATCGCGCACATCAACTGGTACTGGCGAATGCTGGTGTTCACCGGGCGCCGAAGGCTTGCCGCTGCGGCTACCCGCAGACCTGTCGGACGCATGGCTGTCTACGGGGTTGCAAGGACGCGGCCAGCGGGACGGTGGCCCCGTGGCAGGAGTGGCCGAAGCTCTATCCGTCGCAGCCGGACAAGTCGTGCGGCCTCGCTGACGTTGTGGAGGCACACCAGGCCATCGACAGAGCGAACTGGAGTTTCCACTTCCTGGACTACGCCGATCGAAGTGCGAAGCAAGCGGTAGTCGGAGTGTGCAGCCCCTCGTGGAAGTCCGCCAGGATGAGCACATTGGCACGGGTGCTGCGAAGCCGTTTCGAGGCGACGAGCGCGCATGCAGAAAAGCTCGCATTGGAACCTCTGCTACGCGCGCTCTACTGCGACGACCTTCATACCTAAGAACCGCACATCAGTGCGGTTCGCCACGGAGTGGCCCGCTCGAGTGCGTGCTGGCGTCGTCGAGGAAGGCTTCCAGCGTCTGGGGCGCCCGCCCGGTGACCCGTTCGACCACGTCGGTGACGCCGGCGAAGACGCCGTCCCGCACGCGCTCGAACGTGAGCACGCTGAGCTCCCGGTCGAAGCCGTCCTGCCCGGCCACGGCGTCGTCGATGGTCAGCTCGCGGTGCACCACCGGGTGGCCGACGGCGCGGCCGAGCAGCTCCGCGGTCCGCGGCAGCGTGAGCGACTCCGGCCCCGAGAGCTCGTGGACCCGGCCGGCGTGGCCGTCGTCGAGCAGGGCCCGCGCGGCGACCGCAGCGATGTCGCGCGCGTCGATCCAGGCGATGCTCGACCCTCCGCTGGGGAAGGGCAGCTCGCCGGCATCCGCGACGAGGTCCCGGTAGAAGCGCGGGTCGGTGAAGACCTGCATGAACCAGCTCGGCCGCAGGATCGTCCAGCTCCGGCCGCTGCCGCGGACCGCGCGCTCGGCACGGAGGGCCCAGCCGTCGGGCCCGACCTGGTCGGCGTCCCGCTCCGACAACAGGACGACGTGGGTGTCCAGCGGCAGGCCCTCGAGCAGGTCGCCGATCAGTTCCGGCGCGTCCGGGCGATCGGGGCGCACGAGGTAGACGGCGTCGACGCCGTCGGTGGGCCGGCCGGCCGGGTCGTCCCAGTCGAAGCGGACGGGATGGACGCCGTCGAGGGCGACCGTGTCGGGGGTGCTGCTGCCACCGAGCACCTCGACGCCGCCCCGGGCGACGAGCAGCTCGGCCAGGGGGACGCCGGTCTTGCCGCGCACACCGGTCACGAGAACGCGCTTCATGCAGTCACCTCCGCCGTCACAGGCCCAGGTCGGTGAGCCCGGGGTGGTCGTCGGGCCGCCGGCCCTGGGGCCAGCGAAAGAGCCGGTCGCCCTCGGCGAGGGGCAGGTCGTTGATGCTGGCGTGCCGCCGGCGCATCAGGCCGTTCTCGTCGAACGCCCAGTTCTCGTTGCCGTAGGAGCGGAACCAGTTCCCGGCCTCGTCGTGCCACTCGTAGGCGAAGCGGACGGCGAGGTGGTCGCCGTCGGCCGCCCACAGCTCCTTGATCAGCCGGTACTCCAGCTCGCGGGCCCACTTGCGGGTCAGGAACGCCACGATCTCCGCGCGCCCTGTCACGAACTCCGCGCGGTTCCGCCACCGCGAGTCGGCGGTGTAGGCGCCGGCTACCTTCTCCGGATCGCGGGTGTTCCACGCGTCCTCGGCCAGCCGCACCTTCTGCACCGCGGTCTCGCGCGTGAACGGGGGCAGCGGCGGACGGGTCACGAGGCGGCCCCGGCGCTGCGCGGCGAGCGCACGAGGAAGTCCGCGGCGATCTGGTCGAAGGTGGCCCAGCGGACGCCGGCGTGACCGTTGATGTGCTCGATGAGGCGCTCGAGCATGAGCAGCACCTGCGGTCGGCCGGAGACGTCCGGATGGATCGTCATGGGAAAGACCGCGTAGTCCATCTCGCGGTACACCCAGTCGAACTGGTCCCGCCACATCTGCTCGATGTCCCGCGGGTTCACGAAGCCGTGACTGTTCGGGCTGGACTTGATGAACATCATCGGCGGCAGGTCGTCGAGGTACCAGTTCGCCGGGATCTCGACGAGGTCGGTCTCCTCGCCGCGGACCAGCGGCTTCATCCAGCTCTCGGCCGAGGCCGCGTAGTCGATCTTCGTCCACGAGTCGCCCACCCGGACGTAGTAGGGCTCGAAGTCCCGGTGCATGAGGGAGTGGTCGTAGGTGATGCCGCGCTCGAGGAGCAGCTCGTTGGTGACGCCGCTGAACTCCCACCACGGCGCCACGTAGCCGGTGGGACGTCGTCCGGTCCTGGTCCCGATCAGCTCGATGCAGCGGTCGAGGACGTCCCGCTCCTGCTCGCGACTCATCGCGATCGGGTTCTCGTGGCTGTAGCCGTGGACGCCGATCTCGTGCCCGGCCGCGACGCAGGCGTCCAACTCCTCCGGGAACGTCTCGATCGAGTGCCCGGGCCAGAAGAAGGTCTGCGTCAGGCCGAACCGCTGGAACAGCTGCAGCAGGCGGGGGACGCCGACCTCGCCGGCGAAGACGCCGCGGGAGATGTCGTCGGGGGAGTTCTCCCCGCCGTACGAGCCCAGCCAGCCACCGACGGCGTCGATGTCGACGCCGAAGGCCACGAAGATCTCCTTGCTCATGGTGCGCTCCTTCCGGTGGGTCGCCCCGGGGCCGGCGACGGGCTCAGGCGGCGAGGTGGGCGGTCAGGACCCGCTGCGGATCGCCGGGGGCGACGGCAAGGGCGGCGGCCAGGAGCAGCCGGCCTTGCCAGGGGCTCAGGTCACCACCGAACGCGACTCCGGCCCGGGCCAGCCGGGCGCCGCCGTCGGCGTAGAGCGGCACGACCGGTCCGGTCGGCACACGCGAGCAGACCAGGACGGGGATCCCGCGGACGACGAGTTCCTCGGCGGCGTCGGCGATCGGCGGGGGGACGTTGCCGGCGCCGAACGCCTCCAGCACCACCCCGGCCGCTCCGGCGGCCACCGCCGCGTGCAGGAGCGTGGCGTCCGCACCCAGGTAGCAGGCGACGACGTCGACCCGGGGCAACTGTTCGACCAGGTCGATCGGGAGGGGCTCGCGCCGGGCGGGCCTGCCGAGGGGGAGGACCGATTCCCCGGCCAGCCGGACCACCGGCCCCCGGCCGGGCGCGTCGAAGGCCCCGCTGCGCAGGGTGTCGACCTTGCGCACGCCGGCGGCGGCGAAGCCCAGGCCGTCGAAGCAGAGCAGCACGCCGAGGTCCCGGGCTGCGGGTGAGGAGGCGACCCGCAGCGCGGCGGCGAGGTTGGCCGGCCCGTCGGGCGCGGGGCTGTCGAACGGGCGCTGGGAGCCGGTGAAGACGATCGGGCGCGGATCGTCGTGCACCAGGTCCGCGAGGTAGGCCGACTCCTCCATGGTGTCGGTCCCGTGGGTGACGACGACGCCGTCCACCCCCGCGGCGGTCAGGCAGCGCCGGGCCTCGGTCACCAGGCCCCGGAGGTCGGACGTCGTCAGGGCGAAGCTGCCGACGGCACCCAGATCGCTGGTCGTGACGGTCAGGCCCGCGAGGGGGCCGGCCGAGGCCAGCAGCTCCGCCGCGGGCGTGCTGGCCGACAGGCCGGCGTCGGTGTGGCGGCTGGCGATGGTGCCGCCCGTGGCGAGCAGGTGGACCCGGGGCACGCGACCTCCTCCGCCCCGCTCCGTCCGGGGCGACGACGTCCCCACCGTGCTACGCCCGGCGCCGTTCGGCGACCGGAGAGCGGGAGGAGTTCAGGCACGCCCGAACTCCTCCCGGCCACGCCGTCCCGCCGCTAGCGTGGCCGCCGCCCGGCCGGCGCGGTCGCCGCGTTCGCCGCAGGCACGACGGGGGCCGAGCGATGAGCACAGCGGGGCAGCAGGCGGACACCGGGCCGGCGGCGTGGAGGGCGGGTCGCCCCGCTCTGCTCCTCTACCTCCTCGTGGCCGGTGCCGTCGTCGCGAACCTGGTCATGCGGCAGATCTCCGGCATGCTGGGCCGGGTCGAGATCGGCGGTCTGGCCAACACCATGTCGGTGCTGACCGCACCGCACGTCCGGGTCGACCCCCTCCGGGAGGCCGGCACGGCCTGGGCCGGCGCGACCCCGGACGGGGCGGTGTCCGCGGAGTCGCGGCAGGTGATCGCGGACCTGATCCTCTGGCACACCCGTGTCGACTCGGCGTTCGTCCCCGTCTACGCGGCGCTGCTCGGCTGGCTGCTGCTCACCGTCTGCTCCGGTTGGCGGGAGAGGCAGCGCGGCTGGCGCCTGGCGGCTCTTCCCGCCCTCCTGTGGTCGTGCGGGCGGCAGGCCTGGTGGGCCTGGGCCGCTCTCGCCCTCGCGGTGGCGGCCGACGTGACGGAGAACGTGCTCACCAGCGTCTTCGCCGGGCGCGTCGCCGAGGGAACGGATGCGGCCGGGCTGGCCGGGTGGATGCTCGCCGTGACCTGGGCCAAGTGGCTCGCTCTGGCCGGTGTGCTCCTCGGCTACGTCCACCACCGGTTCGGGCCGGAGGGCGTGGTCGGGGCGCTGCGCCGGGAGCGACCACGGGTGTGGCGCCGGCACCGCGTGCAGATCGGGGTCGTCGCCGTCCTCGGGATCCTGGTCGCCGTTCCGGCCGGTGGCCCGCTGGACCAGGTGCCGGACATCCTGCGCACGTACGCGGACGGCGAGGACGTCCGCGTCGCCGAGTTCGCCTGGTCCTTCCTCACCCTCGGCGTCCTCTGCCTGGCCCTGTGGGTCGCGGGGCGCTGGGCGCTGCTCGACGGGGAGGCGGATGCCAGCCGCTGGCCGGCCCCGCGGACGCGGTGGGTCCTCCTGGCGGCGCTCGCCCTGGCCGCGGTCGGCGGCCTCCTCTGGGCGACGGAGCCCGGGGACCTCGAGTTCAACGCAGGGATCTTCGGCCTGCCGGTCGTGCTGGCCGTGCTGGTGGTCCTCTGGATCCCGTTCGGCAGGGAGCGGTGGAGGCCCGTTGCGGGGGAAGGCGATCCGAAGGACCGGGTGGACGTGCCCATCAGCCACCGCGAGGAGGTCCGTCGCGCCGGCCGGTTCCTGGCCGCGCTGCCGGTGGCGATCGCCGGCCTGGGCCTGGTCCGCGCCTTCGTCGATCCGCTCGTCGGCTTCGACCTCTCCGGGCCGCCCGTCCGCGAGAGCCGGATCTTCCTCGGGCTCGCGCTGGCTGCCGTCTTCGTCGCCGCGCCGCTGGTGTACGTCCTCCTCGCCGTCGCCGAGCGGTGGATCCTCGGCGACACCGGGGACGGCCGGTCGGTCCGACTGCGCCTCCAGTACCTGGTGGGCGCGGCGGTCCTGCTCGTCGCCGCCGCGCTGGCCGGGCTCGCGGCCTGGCGACCGGTCGAGTTCGGCCCGCGGCTCAACGCGACCGGGTCGGTCAGCGTCTTCCTCGCCCTGGTCGCCGTGCTGGGAGGAGCCCTGCAGTGGCTGGCCGAGCGGCAGAGCCCCTACGTGCCCACCCGGGGCCTGCGCTTCCGCGAGCGGAGCCCCTTCTTCGTCGTGCTGGCCGCTGCGTTCGTGGTCGCCGGCCTGCTCAACGTGCAGGGCGGCTACCACGCGATGCGCATCCCGGGGCCCGCGGACAACGAGGCGGAGCCGTTGGATCTGGAGGAGCAGTTCGACGCCTGGCTGGACCAGGCGGCGGGCTGCACCGCGGCGGAGCCCTATGCGCAGGGGAGCGGCCCGGCCGTGCCGCTGGTGCTCGTCGTCGCGCCCGGTGGCGGCATCCGGGCGGCCTACTGGACCGACTCCGCCCTGCACCGCCTCGGGCAGGGTTCGGCGTGCATGGACCGGACCGTCTTCGCCGCCAGCGGCGTCTCCGGCGGCAGCGTCGGCCTGGTGAGCCATCAGCTCCACGCCGCCGACGACGACCCCCGCGACGGCGGGCCGGTCGCGGAGATGTCGAGGGAGGAGCCGCTGGCAGCGAGCATGGCCGCGCTCTTCTTCCGGGACCTGCCGGCGGGCGCCCTGGGCATCAGCGGCGGATGGGCCGACCGTGCCGCCGTCCTGGAGGACGCCTGGGCGCGCTCCGACGGCGACTGGGACTCCACCCGGCTCATCGGGGGCCTCCAGCCGGGTGCGGTCGACGGCGCCTGGCGGCCGCTGCTGCTCCTCAACGGCACGGAGGTCTCCACGGGGTGCCGGCTGGTCGTCTCCCCGGTCCGGGCGGTGGCGTCGAGCGAGCGGTCGGCGCCGCGCTCGTGCCTCAGCCCGGCCGTGTCCGGTGCCGCGCACGGCGTCGTGGAGGGCGCCGTCGACCTGCACTCGTTCCTCGACGGGCAGTCGTGCGAGGAGGCCGCGGCCCCGGGCGACATCCGGGCGTCGACCGCCGCGCTGCTGTCGGCCCGGTTCCCCTACGTCTCGCCGTCCGCCGAGCTGTTCCGCTGCGAGGACGGGCGGGCCCGCCGGGCCGCCGACCTGGACGGGGGTGCCGCGGAGAACAGCGGCCTGGCGACGGCTCTGGACCTGTGGGACGCCCTGGAGCCCCTCGTCGCGCAGCACAACGGGGACGTCGTGCGGTGCCGCGGGCTGTCCGAGCAGGCGCGTGCGACCGACGTCGGCTGCACCGATCCCGCGGCGGTCGTCGTCCCCCTGCTGGTGCTGCTCGACAACCACTACGCGAGCACGGTCGTCGGCGCCCCGGTCGGCCGGCAGCGCGAACTCAGCGCGCCGGCCGGGTTGCTCGCCGCGGGCGGGGTGCTCGCCCGGCAGTCGGTGCTCGAGCAGGAGGCGCTGCTGACCTTCAGCGGGGCGCTGCCCGGCCTGGTGCGCGATCCCGATGCCGGTCCGGGCCCGACGGCACCCGGGCGGTTCGTCCGCGTGGCCCCGACGATCCGGCCGGGACTCGCCGCGCCCCTGGGCTGGACGCTGTCGGACCTCACCCGGGACGACCTGGACGACCAGCTGCTGGCGGCGCTGGAGCAGACGTGCCCGCACGGGGTGCCCGACCCGGAGGAGCCGATCCAGCCGCTCCCGGGCCGGTGCCTCCTCGAGGCGCTCGGGGCCACCGGGTGATCCGTCGGCGGAGCTGGACCCAGAGCTCGAACTGGATCCCTCGGGGTCCTCGAAGGAGACGAACCGGCCGAGGTCCAGCACGCGCACGGGGGAGTGCGGGACGCCGAGCTCGTCGAGGTGGGCGATCCAGCGGTCGAGCTCGTCGGTGTCGGCCAGCGCGGACGCCTCGGCGGAGTTCCTGCAGGCCGAGCACGCGCTGGTACCAGGCGGCGCCGGCCTCCATGTCGCGGACCGTGAGGGCATTGTGCGATGCAGTCCGGTGGTTCTACGGTCGCTCCTCAGCGCGACCACCGATCGCGGAGGAGTCGCACCCGTGATGGCGTCATCCTCGCCGCCCGAACCGACCGAGGTCCCCGAGCGCTCGGCCGTCGCCGCGCCGCCGGGGAACGACGCGGGGCCTCCTCCGGAGCCGGCTCGGCACAGAGAGGTGATCCGCCCGTGGTGGGGCGTGTCCCTGCCGGCGGCCTGGGGTGCGGTGCTCCTGGCGTGCCTCTCGCTCACCCCGTCGTTGCTGCCCCGCAGCGGCCTGGTGCAGGGCCTGGTCTGCGGCATCACAGCCGCCATGGGGCACGGCCTGGGGCTGCTGCTCGCGGCGGTCTGGCGGGCGTTCGCCGACCGCGGCCCCCGGGCGGCACGGCGCGGGGCCTGGCAGGCTTTCGCCGTCGTGGCGGCGGTCGTGCTGGTGGCGGCGTTCGTGCTGGGTCGGCGGTGGCAGACGCAGCTGCGCGCGTTGATGGACGTCCCCCAGGAGCCGCTGTGGCGGTCGCTGCTGGCCCCGGTCGTCGCGCTCGTGGTCTACGCCCTCCTCGTCGCGATCGGCCGCGCCGTCCACCTCGCGGCGTCGGCGCTGTCCCGGTTCCTGTCCCGCTGGATGGGCCGGGCGGCCGCCCGGGCACTGGGGGCCGTCTCCGTCGCGGTGCTCGTGTTCACCCTGGTCACCGATGTCGCGGTCGACGCCTTCGTCACCGCGGCCGACCAGGCCTTCTCCGTGGCCGACGGCGCCACGCCCGACGGCGTCCGGCAACCGGGGAGCCGCCTCAGATCCGGTGGCCCGGGATCCCTGGTGCCGTGGGAGGAGCTGGGGCGCGAGGGCCGGAAGTTCGTCGCCGACGGGCCGACGGCAAAGGAGATCGGCGAGGTCACCGAGGAGCCCGCGTCCCCGCCGATCCGCGTGTACGCGGGGGTCTCCTTCAGCGAGGACGTCGAGATCCGCGCGCAGGCCGTGGTGGACGAGCTCCAGCGCACCGGCGGCTTCGAGCGGTCGCGCCTGCTCCTGGCCACGACCACCGGCAGCGGGTGGCTCAACTCCTCCTGGACGGCCGCGTTCGAGTACCTCGCGGGCGGCGACTCGGCCATCGCCTCGATGCAGTACTCCTACCTGCCGTCGCCGCTGTCCTATCTGTTCGACCAGACCCGTGCCCGCACGGCCGGCCGGGAACTGTTCGACGCGGTGTACGAGAGGTGGTCCCAGCTTCCGCCCGACGACCGTCCGGAGCTGTTCGTCTTCGGCGAGAGCCTGGGCTCGTTCGGTGCCGAGGCGGCCTTCAGCGGCGAGTTCGACCTGCGGAACCGGGTCACCGGAGCCGTCTTCCTCGGCCCGCCGTACTTCAACACCCTGCACTCCGAGTTCCGCGAGGACCGTGATCCCGGCAGCCCGGAGGTGGAGCCGGTCTACCGCGACGGGCGCACGGTGCGGTACAGCGCCGACGTCGCGGACGGCGTCCCCCCGGAGGCGACGCCGTGGTCCGGGACGCGGGTGCTCTACCTGCTGCACCCCTCCGATCCCGTCTCCTGGTGGTCTCCGTCCCTGCTGCTGGAGCAGCCCGACTGGCTCCGCGAACCGCCGGGCGCCGACGTCCTGGACGACATGACGTGGGTGCCCCTGGTCAGCTTCTGGCAGGTGACCCTCGACATGCCGTTCGCCGGGGAGGTCCCGTCGGGGCACGGTCACAACTTCGCCGGCGAGGCGGTGGACGGCTGGCGGCTGGTGCTGCAGCCCCGCGGGTGGACCGACGAGGAAGCGCGCCGACTGGAAGAGGTGCTCCAGCGGTAACGGGGGCCCCGGGCCGCGCGGGAGGGACCGACAGCGGTGCAGACCGGCGGACCGCGGTGGTGCTCAGCGCGGTACTGGTCGTCGTCCTGATCGCGTGGAACAACGTGCTGGTCCACCGGTTCCCCGGCCAACCCGGCTCGTACGTGCCGGTCAACCTCCTGGCGGCAGGTGCCCTGCTCGTCGGCGTCCGTGCGCTGGGCTGGTCCTGGGCCGAGCTGGGTCGGGCCCGCTCGGCGCTGCCTGCCGGCCTGCGCTGGGGCGGGGCCTGCGCCGCCGTCGTCGCCGCGGGCTACGCCGTCGCCGTCGCCGTCCCGGCCTCCCGGGAAGCGCTGCGCGGCGGCCGGGATGCGGCAGGCAGCACGGCCGACGTCCTCGATCAGGTGCTCGTCCGCATCCCACTGGGCACCGTCGTGTGGGAGGAGATCGCCTTCCGGGGAGTGCTGCTCGCCGTCCTCCTGCGGTGGCTGCGCCCGGCGGTCGCGGTGGGGGTCTCCGCGGTCGTGTTCGGGCTGTGGCACATCCGGCCCGCCCTCGGCGGCCTCCCGGTCGACGGAGTGGCCGACGGCGCCGCCGGACAGGGCCTCTCGGTGGTCCTCACCTGCACGGGCACGGCCGCGGCCGGTGTCCTGCTCGGCTGGCTCCGGCTGCGCAGCGGAAGCATCCTGGCGCCGGCGCTCCTGCACCTGTCGACGAACGCGGGCGGCACCGTGGCCGCGGTCGCCGCCTACCGCTGGGGCTAGCGGGATCTGGCGAAGTCGGCCGGCGAGAAGCGGCCCTCGGAGAGGCGCTTCTCGATCTTCTCCAGGCTGCGACCGGTGAGCTCGGGCATCCGCCGGTACAGGAAGACGAACCCGGCGATGTTGAACGCGGCGTACAGCCAGAACGTCTGCCCGGTCCCGATCGTGTCGATGATGCTGAGCAGCGTCAGGGTGATGAGCAGGTTCGTGCCCCACAAGGACGCCGACTGCGCGGCGGCGCCGGCCTCGCGCGTGGCCAGCGGGTAGATCTCGGAGCCGGTCAGCCAGCCCATGAGCTGGATACCGCCGGCGGTGAAGGCCATGAAGGCGATCAGCGTCGCGACGATGTAGGGCACGTGCGCCTCGCCGTCGTTGCCGGTGACGAAGAACGTGCCCAACACGATCAGCGCCAGCGCCGCCCCGGGCAGCGTGATCAGGGTCAGCCGTCGCCGGCCGACCCGGTCGATGATCGCCAGCCCGATCAGCTGGGTGACCAGATAGGTCGCGCCGAGCGCGACCGACACCCGCAGCGCCGCGCTGTCGGAGAAGCCGTTGTCCGTGAGGATCGTCGGCGAGTAGTAGACGATCATCTCGATGCCCGACAGCTGGGTGAAGATCGCCAGCCCGCAGCCGACGACGAGCGCCGGGCGCACCCAGGCCTCCCGCAGACCCCGCCAGCCGCGGGTGTCCGACTCGCGCTCGGCCTCGACCAGCTCGTCGATCTCGTCCAGTTCGGCGGAGACGTCGGCGCCCGCGGGGCGGACCCGCTCGAGGGCCTCCCTCGCGCGCTCGTCCTGGCCGTCCTTGACCAGCCAGCGGGGGCTGTCCGGCAGCCGCAGCATCAGCCCGAGCATCAGGGCGCTGGGCACCACGGCAGTACCGATCGCCACCCGCCAGTCCACCTTCTCGGTGGCCCCGACGATGGTCGCGATGAGGATCCCGACGCCGATGGCGATCTGGAAGAACAGCACCAGCCGGCCGCGGTACCTCGCCGGGGCCAGCTCCGCGACGTAGACGGGGGCGGTCTGGGTGGCGCCGCCGACGGCGAAGCCCAGCACGACGCGGGCCAGGGACAGCGTGACCGGGTTCGGCGCCAGCGAGGCCGCGAGCGAGCCGATCACGAAGATCGTCGCGACGATCAGCAGCGTCGCGCGCCGGCCGCGCCGCTCGCTGAGCCGGCTGCACACCAGGGCGCCGATCACCGCGCCGGCCAGGATCGAGGCCGCGATGACCTGCTCCCAGCCGCTGCCGATGCCGAACTCGTCGCTGATCTGCAGCAGCGCCCCGGAGATGATCCCGGTGTCGTAGCCGTAGAGGAGACCGGAGATCGCCGACACGAGGGCGACGATGACGACGGCGCCGGTGAGTCCTCCGCCGTCGTCGGTGGTCGTGGTGCTGCTGGACGGGCCGGGGTTCTGTTCCTCGGACACGCTGATCGGACTCTCCCCGTGGACGTGGCGGCGCGGCGACGGTCACGCTAAGGCCGCCGGCGGCGAGTCGCCTGCCCAGGCGTTCCGGGCTACCCGCCGTCGGTGACGACGCGGTCGCGGCCCTGCGCCTTGGCGCGGTAGAGCAGCGCGTCGGCCCGGCCCAGCAGGGCGGCCGGGGTCTGGTCGGCCGAACCGGTGACCCCCGCGACGCCGATGCTGGCGGTGACGGGCAGGTCACCCGTGATGGCGCCCCAGGGATGACCGGCGATGGTCGAGCGGAGGTCCTCGGCCAGGGCCGCGGCGTGCTCGGGGGAGGTGTCGACCAGGACGAGGAGGAACTCCTCGCCGCCCATGCGGGCGGCGAACGACCCACCGAGGGCCCGGGCGCCGTCCGCCGGCACCGCCGACTGGAGCAGCACGGCGACCCGGCGCAGCACGGCGTCGCCGACGTCGTGGCCGAGGGTGTCGTTGATCCGCTTGAAGTGGTCGAGGTCGGCCAGCGCGATGCTCACCGAGGCCGCGGGCAGGCTCCCGGGACCCAGCAGCCGGGTCAGCTGCTCGTCGATGTGCCGGCGGTTGTACAGGCCGGTCAGGGGGTCCCGCAGTGACAGCTCCCGGTAGCGCCGGGACTGCCGCCGCGCCTCCCCGGTCTCGTACATGGCCTGGATCGCCCGGGCGCGGGCGTCCCGCTGGGCCGACTGCAGCTCCATCAGCTGCTCGTGGAAGAGCTTGTGCTCGGTGAAGGCGGTCCGGTGGTCGCCGAACGCGGCGTGCAGTTCGGCCTGCTCCTGGCGGGCGCGCACCCGGATGGCGGTCAGGCCGTGCCGGTCGCAGCGCGCCACGCAGTCGTCCAGGACCTGACGCGCCTGGGTGAGCCGTCCCAGCCGACGACGCACCTCGGCCAGGGTCAGCAGGAAGTCCGCACCGGCGTCGCCGTCGGTGGAGGACTCCAGCCGCTCGGGTGCCAGCCCCGGCAGCAGCACCTCCTCGGCGTCCTCCAGCCGGCCCAGGCCGATGAGCACCCGGCCGAGGGTGTCCAGCCGGCCCACACCCAGCGCCTCGCCGAACTCGGTCGACCGGGACTCCAGCTCCTGGGCGATGGGCAGTGCCTCCTCGAACCGGCCGAGCAGGGTCTCGATGTAGGCCCAGTTGTTGAGCACCACCAGCTCGCGGTGGGCATCGCCGAGCTCGTGGGTCAGGGCCAGGACGTCGGCGTAGCGCAGCGACGCCGAGGTGTCCCCGTGCTGTCCCAGGGTGTCGGCCAGCCGGAGGGAGTGGTCGATCCGCAGTTCGGGTGCAGCGCCGTCGTCCAGCAGGTCCACCGCCTCGACCGCGTGCTCCAGCGCCGTGGCGGAGTCGCCGAGCTCCTGGAAGATCGCGGCGAGGACGTAGGCGCTGCGCGCCCGGAGGAAGGGTCGTTGCTGCTCGGTCGCCCAGCGGCGGACCTCCTGGGCGATCCGGCCGGCCTCGGCGTGGTCGCCCTGGCACCGGACCATGTCCGCCACGACCAGCTGCGCGCGCAGGCGCACCTCGGTCAGGGCGGGCCCCTCGGCCTCCGCGGCCACCCGCTCCGCCCGGTCGGCGATGCCCTCCACGGTGAACCGGGAGAGCGCCTCCAGCTCGGCGACCTGGGCGGTGAGCCGCAGGACCAGGTCGTCGCGGCCCGGACCGGGCAGCTCCGCGTCGACGACGGAGAGCGAGGACATGGTTCCTCCTTCGGCCGGTCGGCGGGAAAACCTGAGCGCGGGGGGCGAGCCTCCTCCCAACGGGGGTACCGCGTCGATCAGTCCTGCATCCGCGGGTCCTCCGTCGGGTCGCGGTACATGGGCGGGCATCCGCCGTCGACCGCCTCGGGGCGCAGCTCGTAGTGCCACGGCTCGTTGCCGTAGATCTGGCACAGCCCGTACCCGGCCCCGTGCTGCGCCAGCCAGTCCATCGCCCGCATCGGCCCCACGTCCACCCCGTCGCCGGAGACGTGCGCGGACGTGTCCGCGGTGGCGACCCACCGGGCCGCCTCCTCCTCGGACCCGTACTCGCCGACCGCCTCGCGGAGGAGCTGGTCCTGGTAGGCGGGGGAGCGCCAGCCGCTGTTCACGGTGAACGCGACCGCGTCGTCGCCTGCATCCGCCGCGGCGGAGCGCAGGGCCGCCAGCAGCTCGGGATCGAGGTTCGCCACGGCCGGGACGTGGTCGTCGAACACCGTCGTGCCGTCCGGGACGACGCCGTCGGCCACGCCCACACCCGGGCCACCTCCGGTGAGGGTGCCGAGCAGCGACCCGCCGGCGGACGACGGAGAGGCCAGGGCCTGGTACCCGAGGACGCCGCCGATCCCCACGGCGAGGGCCAGGACGACGGCGAGGAACGTCCGGACGGGGCCGACGGCGATGCGGACCTGCGTGCTGGAGGACATGGGACCAGCCAACGGAGGACGGCGTTGCCGGGCCGTATCCCGTTCCGCATACGCCGGCGATACGTCCCCGCTCTCTAGCCTCGACCCGTGCGCGTGCTGATCGTCGAGGACGAACCCCTGCTGGGAGACGCCATCCGCACCGGCCTGCGGCTGGAGGCGATCGCGGCCGACCTCGCGGCGGACGGGACCACCGCCCTGGAGCTGCTGCGCCTCAACACCTACGACATCGCCGTGCTCGACCGCGACGTCCCGGCGCCCTCCGGTGACGAGATCGCCGCGCACATCGTCGCCTCGGGCAGCGGCACGCCGATCCTGATGCTCACCGCCGCCGACCGCCTCGACGACAAGGCCTCCGGCTTCGAGCTGGGTGCCGACGACTACCTCACCAAGCCGTTCGAGCTCCGGGAGCTGGTGCTCCGGCTGCGGGCGCTGGACCGCCGGCGGGCGCACAGCCGGCCGCCGGTGCGCGAGATCGCCGGCCTGCGGCTGGATCCCTTCCGCCGCGAGGTCTACCGCGACGGCCGGTACGTGCCGCTCACCCGGAAGCAGTTCGCCGTGCTCGAGGTGCTCGTCGCCGCGGAAGGCGGGGTGATCAGCGCGGAGGAGCTGCTCGAGCGTGCGTGGGACGAGAACGCCGACCCCTTCACCAACGCCGTGCGGATCACCGTCTCCTCGCTGCGCAAGCGGCTGGGCGAGCCGCAGATCATCGCCACGGTGGCCGGCGTCGGCTACCGGCTCGACGACACCGCGGGGGAGACCGGCTCCGGGGGAGGCGCCCGTGGTTAGGGCGCCGGGTCCGAGCGTCCGGCTGCGGCTCACGCTCAGCTACGCCGGGTTCCTGCTGCTGGCCGGCGCGCTCCTGCTCGCCGTCGTCTGGGTGTTCCTGCTCCGCTACGTGCCCGACACGGTGATCGTCACCGGTGACTTCCGCGGGCAGGGCCCCGGGCTCTTCGTCCCCAACCGGTCGGACCTGCAGCGCGCGTTCGTGCCGCGGGCCGCCGCTGCGCTGGCGTTCCTGCTGGTGCTCGGCCTGGTCGGCGGCTGGTTCCTGGCCGGCCGGGTGCTCGCCCCGCTCACCCGCATCACCGACGCCACGCGGACGGCGGCGACCGGATCGCTGAGCCACCGCATCCGGCTCCCGGGACGCCGGGACGAGTTCCGCGAGCTCGCCGACGCCTTCGACGGCATGCTCGCCCGGCTGGAGGCGCACGTCGCGGAGCAGCAGCGGTTCGCCGCCAACGCCTCGCACGAGCTGCGCACCCCGCTGGCGATCACCCGGACGTTGCTGGAGGTCGCCCGGAAGGATCCCGACCGGGACGTCGACCTGCTCGTCGACCGCCTGCTCGCCGTCAACGGGCGCGCGGTGGACCTCACCGAGGCGTTGCTGCTGCTGGGCCGCGCCGACCAGCAGCCCTCACCCCGGGAACGCGTGGACCTCTCCCTGCTCGCCGAGGAGGCCGCCGAGACGCTCCTCCCGCTCGCCGAGGAGCACGGCGTCACCGTCCGCGTGACCGGTGAGCTCGCCCCGGCGGTCGGCTCGCGGGCGCTGCTGCAGCAGCTGGTCACGAACCTGCTGCACAACGCCATCGTCCACAACGTCGGGCCGGGAGGCACCGTCGAGCTCCGCACGACCGCCCGTCCCGCGGAGGCGGTGCTGACCGTCGAGAACACCGGCGAGGTCCTCGCACCCGGGCAGGTGGCCACGCTCGCGGAGCCCTTCGTGCGCGGCACCGAACGGATCCACGCGAGCCAGGCGGGGGCCGGCCTCGGCCTGGCGATCGTCGCGAGCATCGCGCGGGCGCACGACGGGACGCTGGAGCTCGCCGCGCGTCCGGACGGCGGGCTGCGGGTCTCGGTGCGGATCCCCGCGGCCGGCACCGACGAGGAGGCTCCGGGGACGTGAGGTCACCGGTCGGCGGACCGACCAGGTCCGGGCGCGCCGGTCAGGCGCGTACGTGCTCGTCGAGCCAGTCGAAGATCCGCTCCCCGCGCAGCCCGGCGGCCGCCGGTTCGCAGTGCCCGTCGGCCCCCTCGTCGGCCGTGAAGGGCAGCACCGTGACCGGGCAGACCAGTGCCGCGGCCATCCGGGCGGACTGCCCGGGCCAGAACTGCTCGTGCTCGGGGTCGGTGATGAGCACGGGGCAGGCGATGGCGGCGAGCTGGTCCTCGGTCAGGGCGTAGGCGCGGGCAGCGGAGAAGAAGTCGAACGGCGAGGTGACCCCGTAGGGCCGCATCCGCCACTGCAGCATGGTGCGGGTCGCCGGCGAGACCTTCAGCGCCCAGGCCATGTCCCGGTCGAACTGCTCGCGCTTCCCGGCGTCCAGCAGCTTCACCAGGGCGTGGGGGAGCTGCTCGAGCATGGTGGTGGAGACGTCGACGACGCCGGGGTCGGCGACCGCGGCCGCGATGCGGTGCTCGTAGGCGGCCGCCCGGGGCACCCAGTAGCCGCCCTGGCTGATGCCCATGACCGCGATCCGGCCGGGGTCCACGTCGGGCCGCTGGGTCAGGTGGTCCACGACCGGGGTCAGCACGTTCTCCCAGTCCGGCCGGAAGGGGAGGTGCTGGCGCATCAGCGCGGCGTTCTGACCGGGCCCGTCGTAGGTCATGGCGTTCCAGCCGCGGGCGAGGGCCTCCGCGATGCCCCGGGACCAGGCGCCGGTGACGGAGCCGTCGCTGCCGTTGGTGTAGACCAGCGTCCGCCGGGCGCCGGTGGCGCCGCGGGAACGGAAGAAGTACCCCGGCAGCGTGGTGCCCTCGTAGGGGATCTCGAGGCGCTCGATCGCGACGTCGCCGCTCTGGGCGGTGAGGTCGACGAAGCGGTCCCAGGCGGCGCGGTGGCGCTCCCACAGATCGGCGTAGCCGCCGGTGGCGTCGGCCTTGTCCGCGGCCTCCGAGTAGTAGCTCGAGGCGCGCAGCCAGCGGGCGGCCGCGGTCCGGACGTGACCGGCCGCCTCGGCGGCCCCCGCCTCGCCGGCGATCCGGTCGGCGGTCGCGGCCCACTGCTCGACCCAGGCCCGTGCGGAGCGGTTCGGGATCCGGTCGATCGTCGTCAGCACCTCACCGACGTCGGCGGCCCGCCCGTAGGTGCTGCCCAGGACGCCCTCGACGGCGAACTGGAAGTCGGTGTCCTTGAAGAAGGCGTGCATCTCGGGTCTCCGTCCGGTGGCGCCGGGCGCGGGTGCGCTCCAGCTCGGTTGCGCACTCTCCGGACGCCGCCTCCAAGGCCCCTCCAACGGCGGTCGCACCGGTCCGCGGGATCGTCGTGGTCGGGGCGCGGGCTCAGGTCGATGCGGCCTCGGCCGCGCGCGGCTCGGCCAGCAGGTCGGCGAGGGTGAGCCGGGTGCCCGCGGCCTCGGCGCGCTCGGCCTCCTCGGGCTCGAGGGACCGCAGGACCTCGGGCAGCACGCGCGACGTCGGCGCCGCGGCGGGCCACCGGAGGCCGTTGCGGAGGGCCTGCGTGCGGGCGGCGGAGAACAGCCGGACGGCCTCCCGCGGGCGGTCGCTCATCGCCGCGACCAGCGCGCGCAGTTCGAACACCACCGGGCCGTCGGTGTTCCCGAGGGTGAGCCGGTGCGCGGCCATCCGGTCCGACCACGCCCATCCGCGGTCCGCGTCGCCCCGGTCGATGGCCGCGTCGACGGCGATCCCCGCGGCGAGCAGCGCCACGTGGACGTTCCGCAGGTCCTGCGCGCGGCGGTGCAGGTCGACCAGGACCTCCTCGGGGACCGCGCCCTCGAGGCTGTCCACGTGGGTCGCCGAGATGTCGGCGAAGAGGTCGAGCTCCGCGTCCGCGCCGGCCGGGGCGACCGCCCGCACCCGGTCGGCGACCCCCCGCGCGGTGCCGACGGCACCGGACATCACCAGCGAGTGCGTCAGCAGCACGTGCATCTCGGTGACCAGCCGCGCCGTTTCGTGGCCGCTGCCGTCGAGCAGCGTGGCGGCCGCGGCGACGTGCGGCTCGGCGAGCCCGGCCTGGCCACCGGAGGCGAGGTGGTGGGCCAGCGTCAGCCGGACCAGCGCGGCGGACAGCGGGTCGGCGAGGCGCTCGTGCTCCAGCGCGCGCTCGGCCCAGGCCCGGCCCTCGATGGTCTTGCTGCGGAAGTACCAGAAGGTGCCGAGGCGGGCGGCCAGCCAGATGCCCTCGGCGGTGGGCTCCTCGACGAGCAGGTGCTGGAGCGTGGCCCGCAGGGCCGGCAGGTCGTCGTCGAGCGCGTCGAACCAGCTGCTCTCGGTCACCTGCCCCAGCGGCGGCTTGTCCCGCACGAGCGCCGCCACCCAGGACTCCCGGGCCCGGCGCAGCCGCCCGGCCTCGGCGGCGGCGGCGTGGGCGGCGTGGCCCCGGATGGTGGCGAGCTGCGTGAACAGCGACGGCCCGCCGGGGCGGGCGGGGCCGAGCGGGCTGAGCAGGGAGTGGTGGACGAGGCGGGCGAGGACGTCGGCGGTGTCCGCGGACTGCCCGCCGGCCCCACCGCCCCGTCGCACGGCGTCGGCCGCGGCGACGGTGAACGGCCCGGGCAGCGCGGAGAGGCTGCGGTGCACCGCGGCCTCGTCGGCGGGCAGCAGGGCGTAGCTCTGCTCGATCGCCGCGCGCACGGTCCGGTGGTGGTCGCTCCCGCGCCCCGCCCGCGCCAGCGAGCTGGGGTCGGCGGTGACCTGGTGGGCGATCTCCTCCAGGCTGAACGCGCGGCCGCGGCCGGCGGCCAGCTCCAGGGCCAGCGGGACGCCGTCCACGGCGGTGGCGATCCGCACCGCCGCGGTCAGCAGTCCCAGGTCCTCGCGGTCGGCTCCCGCGGCGGCGAGCCGGTCGAGCAGGAGGGCGACGGCGGGGGAGGCCGTCACGTCGTCGCCCTCCGTGGGCAGGGCCAGCGGGCCGACGGGCCGGACCTGCTCGCCGTCGACCTCCAGCGGTTCCCGGCTGGTCGCCAGGACCGTCAGCGCCCCCGGCCCGCGGGACCACTCGTCGAGCAGGTCGGCGACGGGGTCCAGGACCTGCTCGCAACCGTCCAGCACCAGCAGGGCGCGCCGGTCCTGCAGGTAGGCGCGCAGGGCGGCGCCGGGGCGCGCGGTGTCGGCCGGCGCGAAGGCGAGCGCGGAGGCGATGGCGGACAGCATGGACTCCGCGTCCCGGGCCGCGGTGAGGTCGACGAACCAGACGCCGCCCGGGAACCCGTCGGCCACCCTGCGGGCCACCTCGATGGCCAGCCGCGTCTTGCCGCACCCCGGCGCGCCCACCAGCGTGGTCAGCGCGGTGCGCGGGACGACCTCGGTCAGCGCGGCCAGCTCGTCCTCCCGGCCGACCAGCGGGGCCGCCCGGTGCGGCAGGTGCACCTCCACCGGTGCGCGCTCGGCGGCCCCCTCCCCGTCGCGGGGGCGGGCCGGGGGTCCGTCCGCGGGGAGCCGTGGGGCCACCGGAGCCGGGCGCGGGCCGGCGAGGCTCGGGTCCTCGGCCAGGATGCGGCCGTGCAGCTCGCGCAGTTCGCTCCCCGGCTCGAGCCCCAGCTCCTCGAGCAGCGTGCGGCGGACCTCGGCGTAGCTCCGCAGCGCCTCCTCCGGGCGGCCCAGCCGGTGCTGGGCCAGCATCCGCAGCGCCCAGAGCCGCTCGCGCAGGGGTGTGTCGGCCAGCACCGGCTGCAGCGCGAGGAGGGCCCGCTCAGGGGAGCCGGCGGCCAGCAGCGCCTCCACGTGCAGCTCCCGGAGCTGGTCGCGGGCCTCGGTCAGCCGGGCCACCGTGGCGACGGCCCACGGCTCGTCCGCGTAGCCGGCGTAGGGCCGGCCGCGCCACAGCTGCAGGGCCCGCTCGGCGCGCCGGCGGGCATCGGCCGCCCGACCGGTGGAGAGCAGGTCGCGCGCCGCCTCGGCCTCCGCGAGGAACCTCGCCGAGTCGATCTCCACGGCATCCACCACCAGCCGGTAGCCGCCCTGCTCGTGGCGCAGGACCGCTGACGGCGAGCCGCGCTCGCGCTGCGGCTCGAGGGCCTTGCGCAGCCGCCAGACGTGCGAGTCGAGGGTCGAGGGGGACCGCGCCGGCGACTGGGCCCCCCACATCGCCTCCGACAGGGCGTCGACGCCGACGTGCTGACCGGCGTTGACCACCAGGAGCGAGAGCGCGGCGGCGAGCCGGGCGCCGCCCAGACCGACGGGAACGCCCGCCCGCTCGACCTCGAGCGGCCCCAGGTCCCGGATGCGCAGGGCACCGGCGGGGAGTTCGGGCAGCACGGTCCCCTCCTGGCTCGCCGCCCCCGTGGTGTCGGACCTGTGCGTACCGCATCCGGCGCTCCGGCGATAGGTGTTGCGCGACGCACCACGCGAGAGCGGGAACCCGGCGCTCACGGGCGGACGCGGGGGTCGACCTCCTCGGCGGCGCCCGGAGCCGCGGCGGACCGGGGGACCGGGCGGGGGACCACGGCGAACAGGTCGACGAGGGCGTCCCACCGGTTCCGGTGACCGGGCGGGAAGCGCCGCAGGGATCGGGTCGCCCGCCGCCCTCCGCGCCGGTACCAGCGGCGGGCCCACGGCGAGGCCGGCCGCGCCAGCCGAACGGAGGCGATGACGGCGACGAAGGGCACGAAGACGCCGACCACCCCCAGCACGACCCGCCCCTTGAGGATGGCGACGACGGCGAAGCAGACGTTCAGCAGGACGGTCAGGGCGACCGGTCCCTCGCCCCGCGACCGGTCGGCGTCGAAGGGGTTGGCGCCGATCAGCAGCAGCACGCCCACCACCGCGGCGATGAGGACGGCATCCACGGAGCTGCGCCCCTCCCGCGACCAGTACACGTCCTCCAGGTGCAGCCAGAGCGCGAACTCGTCGAGCGTCAGGGCTGCCCCGGCACCGAAGAGGACGGCGAGCACGGCGGCCCAGGCTCCGTCGGGGCGGTAGGCGAACTCGGCGGTCCCGGTGCCCAGCAGCAGGAAGATGCCGTACACCTCGTGGTGCACGTGCACGCCGCCGACGCTGGCGTCCCGGAAGGGGCCCCGCCCGGTACGGATCGCGTGCGTGACGAACCGGGTGACCAGGAAGGTCGCCAGGAAACCCACGACCAGCCAGCCGACCAGCCCGCGCCGGCCGGTCAGCTCCGGCAGCAGGTCGTGTTGCCAGTCCACGGTTCCCCTCCCTGGGCTGCGGACGCGGCGGCCCGGACGGCGCTGCGGTGCTCGGCGCGGCCGACGATGCGCGCGGCCGCTCCAAGCCCACGCCAACTCCCGCCCGCGCCCCGGCGGCCTGCCGGCGTGCCGCGCGGTTGGAGCGCCGTTGGAGCGGCGGCCCGGAGAGTTCGGCTCCGACGGGGCCGGGGAGCGATCGCCGGCCGCACGGAACCGCACCCGGAGAGGCCCACCCGCACCGATGACCGTCGACCGAGCCGCAGACCAGCGGGCGCGGCGCCTGGCGAAGCTGCAGGCGCTGAAGGCCCGTGGAGCCGCGGGCTACCCCTATCGCTTCCCGACCGACGCCACCGCCGCCGACGTCGCCGCCCGGCACGCCGACCTGGCCCCGGACGAGCGGAGCACCGCCCGCGTGCGGCTGGCCGGCCGCGCCGAACTGGTCCGCCGCCAGGGGTACCTGAGCTTCGCCACGCTGCGGGACCGGACCGGTGCGGTCCAGCTGTTCGTCGACACCTCCGTGCTCGGCGCCCAGCGTCACGCCGAGTTCGACGAGGTCGACCGCGGCGACTGGCTCGGGGTCGAGGGCACGGTGATGCGCACCCGCCGCGGCGAGCTGTCGATCTGCGTCGAGGACTTCGCCGTCCTGGGCAAGGCGCTGCTCGAGCCGCCGGACAAGCACCTCGGGCTCACCGACGTCGAGACGCGGTACCGGCAGCGCTACACCGATCTGGAGGTCAACGAGCGGACCCGGGAGGTCTTCCGGATCCGGCACACCGCCGTGCGGGCCATCCGGCGACACCTGGAGGACGCGGGCTTCACCGAGGTGGAGGGCCCGGTCCTGCAGACGATCCAGGGCGGCGCCAGCGCCCGGCCCTTCGTCACCCACCACAACGCCCTCGATCTGGACCTCTACCTGCGGATCGCCCTGGAGCTGCACCTCAAGCGGCTGATCGTCGGCGGCATGGAGCGGGTGTTCGAGATCGGCCGGGTGTTCCGCAACGAGGGGATCGACACCCGGCACAACCCGGAGTTCACGATGCTCGAGGCCTACCAGGCCTTCGCCGACTACGGCGACATGATGGACCTGGTCGAGGGCATGGTCACCAGCGCCGCGCGGGCCGCGCTGGGGGACGACCTCACCGTCCACTACGGCGGGCACGCCATCGACCTGGCCGCGACGCCGTGGCCGCGCAGGCGCTTCGCGGACATGATCGCGGAGACGACCGGCGCCACGATGCACCCGGCGATGCCGATCGCCGAGGCGCGGGCGGTGCTCGACCGGCTCGGCCTCGCCCACGAGCCGGACTGGGGAGCCGGGCGGCTGATGAAGGAGGTCTACGACCAGCGCGTCCAGCACTCGGTCGTCGGCCCGGTCTTCTGCATCGACTACCCCCGCGAGGTCTCGCCGCTGGCCCGCACGCACCGGGACGACCCGGCCTACGTCGAGCGCTTCGAGCTGATCGTCGCCGGCTTCGAGCTGAGCAACGCGTACTCGGAGCAGAACGACCCGGTCGAGCAGCTCGCCGCCTTCGAGGCCGAGGCACGGGCCAAACAGCACGGCGACCCGGAGGCCGGTGACGTCGACCTGGACTACGTCCGCGCACTCGAGCGGGGCATGCCCTGCACCGGCGGCCTGGGCATCGGGATCGACCGGCTGGTGATGCTGCTGGCCAGCGTCGACTCCATCCGCGAGGTGATCCTGTTCCCCACGCTGCGGCCGGAGTTCGCCCCGCCACCCGGCGGCGGGCCGGCTCCCGGCGGTGTGCCGCACCCGCGCGCGGCGGACACCGCCACGGACACCGACGCCTCGGTCGTCGCGCTGCCGGAGATGGCGCCGTCGGCGCACGCGGTGCCCCCGCTGCCCGCCGGACCTCCGCGGGCGGGCGCCCATCCGCTCGCCGTCCGCGTGCTGGCCGGCCTCACCGCGGTCTGCGGGATCCTCCAGCTCCTGGTCCGGTTGCCCGTGCTGCACGAGCGGATGGGTGGCCGGGCGACCGAGCTCGACCCGCTCTGGGTGCCCGTCGCCGGGGCCGTCGGCTCGGTCGTCGCCGGGGTGCTGCTGCTCGTCGTCGCCGGCTCGCTCTCGCGGCGTCGGTACCGCGCCTGGCAGGTGGCGGTCGGCGTCTTCGGGGTCGCCGCCGTCACGCACGTCCTCAAGGGGCCGCACCCGGTCGCGGTGGTGCTGTGCCTCGGGATGCTCGCCGCGCTGGTGCGGTACCGGTCGGGGTTCCGCGCGCCGGTCGATCCGCCGTCCCTGCTGCGCGTCGCCCGGTTCGTGCCGCTCTACCTGGGCGCGGTGCTGTTGTTCGGCCTGACGACGCTGTGGGCCGAGCGGGACCACCTCGAGCCGGCTCCGACCCTCGGCGGGGCGCTCGGGACGGTGCTCGGCGGGCTGGTCGGCCTGGACGGCCCGTACACCTACGACTCGCCCTTCGTCGCGCGCTTCCTGCCCGACGCCCTGCTCGCGCTCGGGATCACCGGCGTGGTCCTGCTCGCGGTCCTGCTGCTCCGTCCGGTGGTCGCCGCGCGGCCGCACACGGAGAGCGACTGGGAGCGGGCCACCCGCCTCGTGCGGACCTACGGCTGGGACACGCTGGCCTACTTCTCGCTGCGCGACGACAAGAGCTTCTTCTTCTCCTCGGACGGCGAGGCGTTCCTCGCCTACACCTACGTCGGCGGCTACGCGCTGGTCTCCGGCGACCCGGTCGGGGCGCGGAACTCGGTGGTGGCGGTCCTCGACGAGTTCCTCGCCATGTGCGGGGAGCGGGGCTGGACACCGGCCCTGCTCGCGGCGCGGGAGGCCAGCATGCCGCTCTACTCCTCGCGGGGCTTCACCTCGGTGTACCTCGGGGACGAGGCGATCATCGACTGCCGCCGGTTCACCCTGGAGGGGGCGGCGCGGAAGGGGCTGCGGGCCGCCGTCCGCCGCGTGGGCCGCACCCACGAGTTCCGGTTGGTCGCCGAGTCCGACGCCCCGCCGGCCCTGGTCGACCAGCTCAACGCCATCAGCGCCCGCTGGCGGGGCAAGCACCCCGAGCGGGGCTTCACGATGTCCCTGTCGCAGGACGTGCGCGGCGCCGGGGCCAGCCCCGAGTTCCTGCTCTGCGTGGCCGTCGGCCCGGACGGGGTGCCCGGCGGATTCCTGCGGCTGGTGCCCGCCTACGGCCCGTCCTTCGGTTACACGCTGGACCTGATGCGCCACGACCCGGACTCCCCGAACGGGATGACCGAGTTCCTCATCGCCTCCACGGCCGGCTCCCTGCGGGACCGGGGCGTGCGGAGGCTGTCGATGAACTTCGCCATGTGGGGCCGGCTGTTCGCCGACGACGTGCCCTTCACCCCGGCGCAGCGGATGGCGCGGTGGGCGGTCGGCGTGCTCAACCCGTTCTTCCAGGTCCGGTCGCTGCGCGACTTCAACGCCCGCTTCGACCCGGAGTGGCTGCCGAGGGTGCTGGCCGTGCGCCGGGTGACCGATCTGCCCCGCGTCGGGCTGCGCTACGCCGGGGCGGAGGGCTTCCTCGCCGTCCCCGGCGTGGGCGACCTGCTCGTGCCGCGCGCCGTGGGCGGGGTCCCGTCGCCGTCGGGACCGGCGGAGCGGGCGGCTGCGTGAGGCGTCCGGCCGCGCCGAGGACGCCCGGAGGCTCCCGGTGAGCGCACCCGCGCGGTCCGCCCGGCTGGGCGTGCTCGCGCTGGCGATGATCAACGTCGCCTCGATCGTGAGCGCCCGGAACCTGCCGGTGATGGCCGAGTACGGCTGGTCGATGCTGGCCCTCTTCGCGCTGTCCATCCTCGTGTTCCTCGTGCCGATCTCGATGGCCGCCGCCGAGCTCGGGACGGCGTTCCCGCGCGAGGGCGGCGTCTACGCGTGGGTGAAGGAGGCGTTCGGCGGGCGGACCGGCTTCCTGGCGGTCTGGTGCGACTACGCCGAGAACGTGGCCTGGTTCCCGACCGTGCTCTCGTTCATCGCGGCGTCGCTGGCGTACGCGATAGACCCCTCCCTGGCCACGGACAAGACCTACCTCGTCGTGGTCATGCTGGTCTTCTTCTGGGGGACGACGGCCGCCGCGCTCGGCGGGGTGCGGGCGTCCTCGGTGATCGGGTCGGTGGGCACGATCGCCGGGTCGATCCTGCCCGCGCTGCTCGTCGTCGGCCTCGGCGCGGCGTTCCTCCTGCGCGGCGACGCCTCGCAGATCCCCTTCTCCGCCGGCGCGCTCGTGCCCGATGTGCAGCTGGACGACCTGGCGTTCCTCGGCGGGATCATCCTGCTGTTCACCGGCATGGAGATGGCCGGCTTCCACGCCCGGGACACCCGCGACCCGGGCCGGACGGTGCCGCGGGCGATCGCCCTGGCCGTGGCCGTCACGGTCACCTTCTCGGTGCTCGGCTCGTTGTTCATGGCCTTCGTGCTGCCGCAGCACGAGATCAGCCTCGTCTCCGGGACGATGGAGCTGTTCTCCAGCGTGCTGCACACGTTCTCCGCGGACTGGCTGGTCGCGCCGCTGGCCCTGGTGGTCGCGATCGGCGGGATCGCGCACCTGACCCCCTGGATCCTGGGCCCCGCGACGGGGGTCTCGGTGGTCGCGCGGGAGGGGCTGGCGCCGGCCCGGCTGGGCCGCACCAACCGCAACGGCGTCCCGGTCGCGCTGCTGGTCGTCCAGGGCCTCGCGGGCTCGGTCTTCGCCCTGCTGTTCGTGGTCGTGCCGAGCGTCAGCACCTCCTACTGGATGCTCTCGGCGGTGACCGCGCAGGTCATCGTGGCCATGTACGCGCTGGTCTTCGCCTCGGTCATCCGGCTGCGCTACACCCGGCCCGACGTGCCGCGCCCTTACCGCATCCCCGGCGGGCTGCCCGGCGTCTGGCTGGTGGGCGGGGTCGGCCTGCTCGGCTGCCTCTCCTCGTTCCTGCTGGGCTTCGTCCCGCCCAGCCAGCTGGCCACCGGGAACACCGCCGTCTACGTGCTCCTGCTGGCGCTGGCGAGCGTGGTGCTGTCCCTGCCGCCGTTCGCGTTCGCCCTGCTGGAGCGCCGCCGGGGCCGGGCGGTGGCGGCGACCGCACCGTCCTGACGTGGTTCAGCCCGTGACCACCGGCTCGGGGGCCGGCGCGACCGAGGCCCGGGCCAGCGCCACCGTGGCCGCCGCCATCGCAGTCACGAGCACCGCGACGAGCAGCCACTCCGCGTCGCCCGCCTGCAGCCGCTCCCCGAGGACGACGACGCCGAGCACCGCGGCCACGACCGGCTCCATGACGGTGGTGGCCGGCAGCGACGCCTCGAGCGGGCCGGCCTGGTACGAGGACTGCTGGACGAGGGTGCCGACCAGGAGCGTGGTGGCCAGCAGGTAGGTGCTCCAGTGGCCGAGCACCGCGGTGGGCCCGTCGCCGAGCAGGTCCACGACGCCCTTGGTCAGGGCGGCGGACGTGCCGTGGAACATCCCGGCCGCCACGGCCAGCAGGAGGGCCCGGGAGGAGCCGCGGCGCACCGCTGCGCCGACGAAGCACACCGCGCACGCGGCCGCCAGGACGGTGAGCGCAGGCAACCAGGAGCGCCAGCTCGCGGAGTCCGCGCCGGCCGTCGGGTTCCCGGTGACCATGAACACGCCGAGCGCCGCCACGAGCACCGCCGACCACGCTCGGTCCGACCGGCGCAGCCGGCGCCCCGCCCACCGGGCACCGAGCGGCAGGGCGAACAGCACGGTCGTCACCAGCAGCGGCTGCACGAGGAGCAGGGAGCCCAGACCGAGCGCGGCCGCCTGCGTGAGGTACGCGCTGGAGTCGGCCAGGGCGCCGGTCCACCACAGCCGCGAGCGCAGCAGCGTCCGGGCCAGCCGCAACCCCCGCGCGTGCTCGTCCGGCACGGCCACCGCGGACCGCTGCTGGACCGCCGATGCCAGGGCAGAGAGCGCGGCGGCGACGAGGGCGAGCAGGCCGGCGGCCCAGACCTGCCACCCGGCCTCCAGCACCGAGGTCACGACGCCGCCGGCCCTCGACCCACCGGCGCCTCGCCGGGCGCTTCCGGCACCGGCGTCCCGGCCCGGCGCTGCAGCGCCACGACCAGGGCCGGCAGCACGAGCACGGTGACCATCCCGGCACCGACGAGGGCTGCGGCCTCGTCCGGGGACATCGTGCCGCTCCGCACGGCGATCTCGGTGAGGGCCACGAGCACGGGCAGCGCGGTGGCGCTGACCAGCGCGGTCTGCAGGCGCTCCCGCGGTTCCAGCACCCCCCGGTAGACCAGCAGCACCGGTCCGCCCCGCACGGTGAGCACGAGGACCAGGAACAGCCCCAGCAGCAGCGGCGCCTCGGCGATCGCCTGCAGGTCGAGGCTCATCCCCGAGTAGACGAAGAACAGCGGCACGAAGAAGCCGTAGCCCACGGCGTCGAGCTTCGACTCCAGCGTCGGGGCGTCCGTGCCCACCCACCGCCGCAGCACGATGCCGGCGAGGAACGCCCCGAGCACGGCGTCGAGGTGGAACCGGTCGGTGACCGCGACCAGGGTGAGCAGCAGCAGGATGGTGCCGCGGAGGGTGATCTGCGCGGTCTCGTGCTGCCCGGCCCGCACCACCTCGGCCAGCCGGCTGCCCTCCGGGACGCCGTGCCGCAGCAGCCCGAGCACGAGGGCCAGCACGGCGACCCCGCCGAGCGCGACCAGCGCGCTCAGGCGCCCCTGGCTGCCGAGGAAGACGGCGATCACGAGGACGGGCAGCAGCTCGCCGACCCCGCCGGTGGCCAGCAGGTGACGTCCGAGCCGGCCGGCCAGGAGCCCGGCGTCGCGCAGCACCGGCAGCAGGGTGCCGAGCGCGGTGGTGGTGAGGCCCAGGACGACCGGCAGGTACCCCTCGACCAGCCCGGCGGCGCCGAGGACGGCGACCACGCCGGCGGCCAGGCCGAAGGAGAGGCCCCACGACAGCAGCGCCCGCCGCCCGGCGTCCTCCCGGAACAGCCGCAGGTCGATCTCGTAGCCGGCCAGCAGGAAGACGAACCCCAGCCCGACGTCGGCGAGCACCCGCACGTCGCCGGGCGCGCCGATCGCCAGGGCGTCGGGGCCGATGAGCATCCCGCCGACCAGGAGGAGGACGACCTGGGGCACCGGCAGGCGGGGCAGCAGCCCCACCAGCAGGGCCGCGACCAGCGCGACCGCGGCCACGGCGGCGAGGGTGTCGATCGACACGACGTCGTCCACCGGATCCCCTCCCCAGCCGCTGCGTGCCGGAATCGTCGCGGTCGGCCGTCCAACCGCGCTCCAACGGGCGCCGGGGTGCGGGGCGGTTGGAGCGCCGTTGGAGCCGCCGCGGGGAGGGTCCGCCCCGACCCGACGACCAGCCGCAGACCTGGAGCGACCTCGATGAGCAGGGCGGAGCGAGACGGACAGGGGAGCCCCGGCGACGCAGGCCCGGTGCGGCGACGGGGACGGCGGTGGCGCCGGGCGCTCCGGATCGCCGCGGTCGTGGTCCTGGTGCTGGTCGGCGGCCTCGTCGTCCTGGAGGGGCCGCGGGTGGCGGGCGACGCGGCGGAGCGCTCCGGGCTCGACGCCTTCTACGCCCAGCCCGACGGCGCAGCCGACGGCGCACCGGGAACGCTCGTCAAGAGCGCGGCCCTCGAGGGGACGCCTCCGGGAGCGCGCGCGTGGCGGGTCATGTACCGGTCGACCGATCTGAACGGCGCGCCGGTCGTGGTGACCGGTGTGGTCGTCACGCCGCGTGGGCCGGCTCCGTCGGGCGGCCGGACCGTCCTCGCGTGGGGCCATCCGACGACCGGGACGGCCGCCTCGTGCGCGCCCTCCCGCGGCTTCGACCCCTTCCTCGGCATCGAGGGCATGCGGCTGATGCTCGACCGCGGGTACACCGTCGTGGCCACCGACTACGCCGGGATGGGCACCGAGGGCCCGGACTCCTACCTGGTCGGGGCCACCGCGGCGCACACCGTGCTCGACGCCGTCCGCGCGGCCCAGCACGTGGACGGGGCGCAGGCCGGCAGCCGGGTCGTGCTCTGGGGCCACTCGCAGGGCGGGCAGGCCGTGCTCCTGGCCGCCGAGACCCAGCCGCAATACGCCCCTCAGCTGGACGTCGTGGCGGTCGCCGCGGCCGCCCCCGCCGCGGACCTGACCGCGCTCGTGCGCTCGCACCTGGACGACATCTCCGGGGTCACCATCGGCTCCTACGCCTTCCCGGCCTTCGCCGACGCCTACGGGCCCACCGTCCCGGGTGCCCGGCTCGACGGGGTGCTCACGCCCGAGGCGGTGGCCGCGCTGCCCGAGATGAACCGGCTGTGCCTGCTGTCCCACCTCGGCGAGCTGCACCGCATCGGCCGGCCGCTGGTCGGCCACTTCTTCGCCGTGGACCCCACGACGACCGAGCCGTGGGCGTCCCTGCTGACCCAGAACTCGGCCGGTTCCCGCGCCATCGCGGCGCCGGTGTTCCTCGCGCAGGGCGCCGACGACGAGCTCGTGCTGCCTGCGGACACCGACGCGTTCGCGCAGTCCGCCCGCAGGCAGGGGGACGACGTCCACCTCGAGGTGGTGCCGCACGCCACCCACGCCACGATCGCCTACCTCGCGCAGCCGGCCCTCGCCCGCTGGCTCGACCAGCACGGCGTCTGAGCCCGCCGAGGGGCCGTCCCGGCGCTCGTTGGACGGGCGTTGGAGGACCCGGCGCCAGGGTCCCGGCCATGAACCGGCTCTCCTTCGTCCTCGGTTTCCTGCCCTGGATCGCGTTCTCGTTCGTGGCCTCCCGGATGGCGGCCGACGCCGTCGCCTGGAGCGCCCTGCTCGCCGTCGGGATGACCCTCCTCGCGCTCGCCCTCGCGGCGCGCCGGCACGGGCCGGTGACGCTGGACGTCGTCTCCCTGGTCCTCTTCGGCGCCGTCGCCGTCGTCGGCTTCACCGGAGGAGCCGACGTGGACGACTGGCTGTACACGTGGGGCCGGCCGCTGGTCGGCGTCCTGCTCGGCGGCTACGTCCTGGTGACCGCGTCGGTCCGGCCGTTCACCGAGGAGTACGCCCGGCAGTCCACGCCCCGCGAGGTGTGGTCCTCGCCGACCTTCCGGTCGATCAACCGGGTGATCAGCGCCGCCTGGGGTGCCGGGCTGGTCGTGATCGGCACGGCCGGCGTGCTGGTGACCCTGCTGGACGAGCACCCGACCGGGCGCTCCTCGGCGCACCTCGTCGACCTGGCCTTGAACTGGGTGGTGCCGATCGCGGTCATCTGGGGGCTCGTCTCGTTCAGCGGCTCCTACCCCGACCGCGTGACCGGCCGGCACCACGCCGCCCACCCGGGAGGGGCCCGGACGTGAGGCTCCGTCACCGCACCGGCTGCCCTCCCGTCGTTCCCGGCCGGCCGGGACCGCTCGACGATCTCGTCCCGCCCGGCACCTGACGGACTGGCCAACGGACCGCCCGGCCGTGTCTACTGCTCGAGCAGTTCCGAGCAGCCAGGAGAGGGTTTCCCGTGCAGGTGTCGATGACCGACGCAACCGAGCAGCACCGCTACGAGGGGCGTGTCGAGGGGGAGCTGGCGGCGATCGCGGAGTACATCCGGACACCCGAGCTGGTCGTCTTCACCCACACCGAGGTCCTCCCGGGGCACGAGGGCCGGGGCGTCTCGTCGGAGCTGGTACGCCAGGCGCTGGACGACGTACGGCGGCAGGAGCTGAAGGTGCTGCCGCTGTGCCCCTTCGTCGCCGCCCTGATGCAGCGGCACAGCGAGGCCTACGGCGACCTGGAGTACCGGTCCCGCACGACCATCACCGCCGCGACCGGCTGAGCGGAGCCGGTCCGACGGCGTCGCGGCCCGGGCCGCACCGGGCCGGCCGGGACGGCGCCCGTACCGTCGGGCGCGTGTCCGACCTCTTCGCGCCCCTGACGCTGGCCCACGGCCCCGCCGCACCGAACCGCGTGTGGCTCGCCCCGCTGACCAACACCCAGAGCCACCCCGACGGCCGGCTGTCCGACGAGGAGCTGAACTGGCTGGCGCTGCGGGCCCGTGGCGGGCACGGCCTGACCATGACCGCCGCCGCGCACGTGCAGGCCGGCGGGCAGGGGTTCCCCGGTCAGCTCGGCGTCTTCTCCGACGACCACCTGCCCGGCCTCACCCGGCTCGCCGCCGCCCTGAAGGGCCATGGGTCGCTGGCCTCGCTGCAGCTGCACCACGCCGGCAATCGGTCGCCCCGCGAGCTGGTCTGCCAGCCGGTCGGGCCCTCGGACGACGACGGGACCGGCGCCCGGGCCATGACCGCCGACGAGATCGCCCAGCTGGTCGAGGACTTCGCGACCGGCGCCCTCCGTGCCCAGCGCGCGGGTTTCGACGGCATCGAGGTGCACGGCGCGCACGGCTACGTGCTGGCCCAGTTCCTCTCCCCGGAGGTGAACCAGCGCACCGACGGCTACGGCGGCTCGCTGGAGAACCGCGCCCGCCTGCTGTTCGAGGTCGTCGCCGCCGTGCGGGAGCGCTGCGGCGCTGACTTCCAGCTCGGCGTCCGGATCTCCCCGGAGCGGTTCGGCCTGCGGCTGGGGGAGGTGCGGGAGGTCGCGGCGGACCTGCTGCTCTCCGACGCCGTCGACTACCTGGACCTCTCGCTGTGGGACGTCGCCAAGCAGCCCGTCGAGGAGGAGTTCCAGGCCCGGCCCCTCATGGACTGGTTCACCGACCTCGACCGCGGCACCACCCGGCTCGGCGTCGCGGGCAAGGTGCGCACCGGACGTCAGGCGGCCGAGACCCTCGAGCGGGGCGCGGACTTCGTGATGGTCGGACGGGCGTCGATCCTGCACCACGACTTCCCGGAGAACGTCCGCCGCGACGGCGCCTTCGAGCCGGTGCAGACCCCGGTCAGCCCCGACCACCTCACCGCCGAGGGCCTCTCGCCGGTGTTCGTCGAGTACATGCGCAACTGGCGGGGCTTCGTCGCAGACGCGTCGTGACCGGCGTGGCCTGGCCCGACACCGTCCTCTGGTGGCACGTGTACCCGCTGGGGTTCACCGGCGCCCCGATCCGGCCGGAGTCGTCCGGCGGGGGAGCCGCCGAGCCTCCGGTGCACCGGCTGGACCGGCTGCAGGCCTGGCTGGACCACGTCGTCGAGCTGGGGCTCAACGGACTGGCGCTGGGGCCGGTCTTCGCTTCCCAGACCCACGGCTACGACACCGTCGACCACCTCCGCGTGGATCCGCGGCTCGGGGGCGACGACGACCTCCAGCGGCTCATCGACGCCTGCCGCGAGCGGGGGATCCGGATCTGCCTGGACGGCGTCTTCAACCACGTCGGCCGGGGGCACCCGGCCTTCGCGCAGGTGGAGGCCGAGGGCCCCGAGGCGGCGACGGCGGGGCTGTTCCGCATCGACTGGACCGGCTGGCGCCCGGGCGGCCCGGTCCGGGCCGACGTCTTCGAGGGCCACGACCAGCTCGTCGCGCTCGACCACTCCTCACCGGCGGTGGCGGACCTGGTGGTCGGGGTTCTGCGGCACTGGCTCGACCGCGGCGTCGACGGATGGCGGCTGGACGCCGCGTACGCGGTGCCGCCGGAGTTCTGGGCCCGCGTGCTGCCGGAGGTGCGCCGCACCCATCCCGACGCGTGGTTCACCGGCGAGGTGATCCACGGCGACGCAGCGTCGATCGTCGCGGCGTCGACGATGGACTCGCTGACGCAGTACGAGCTGTGGCAGGCGGTCTGGCACGGCCTCGCGGAGCGGAACTTCTTCGAGCTGGCCCACGCGCTGGAGCGGCACAACGGCCTGCTGCGGACGTTCGTGCCGTCCACCTTCGTCGGCAACCACGACGTCACGCGCATCGCCTCGGCGGTGGGGCCGGCGCTGGTGCCCCACGCGCTGGCGGTGCTGTTCACCGTGGCCGGGGTGCCGAGCCTCTACGCCGGCGACGAGTACGGCTGGACGGGCGTCAAGGAGCAGCGCCTGGGCGGGGACGACGCCGTGCGGCCGGAGTTCCCCCCGCGACCTCCCGCGCCCGAGGAGCTGGACGCGACCGCCCGCGACCTCCTCGGCGTGCACCGGGAGCTCGTCGCCCTGCGCCGACGCCATCCCTGGCTGACCCGGGCGCACACCGACGTCGTGCACCTCGCCAACGAGCAGGTCGTCCTCCGGTCCGGTACCGCCGGAGCAGCAGTGGTGGTCGCCCTCAACCTCGCGGCGGCGCCCGCCGACCTGCCGGCGGCCGACGCGGCCACCGTCGCGTGCGGGACCGGACGGCTGGTCGGCGGGCGCGTCCAGCTGCCGCCGCAGGGCTGGGCGGTGCTGACCGCCTGAGGCCCCGGCCAGCGACGCGCCGTGGCCCGGCGGCAGGGCCGTCGTGGCGTCGTGCGAGTCTCCGAGGTGTGCACCGGGGGCCCGAGGACGACGGCGTGACCGCCCGCGACCGGGGAGCCGCCGGGTGACCGAACCGGCCGACGTCCCGCGCCCTGAGCGCCGACGGTGGATCCTGGTGGCCTGCCTGGCCGGTATGTTCGCCACCACCTTCCCGGCGACGATCCTCACCATCGCCGTCCAGCCGATCGCGCTGGACCTGGACTCGACGCCCTCGACGGTCCTCTGGGTCACGACGGCGCCACTCCTGGCCGCGGCCGTCAGCACGCCGGTGCTGGGCCGTCTCGGCGACCTGCGCGGGCACCGGAAGCTGTTCCTCACCGGCATGGTCGTGGCCGCGCTGTTCGCGATCGGGACGGCACTGGCCTGGAACGCCGGCAGCCTGATCACCGCGCGCACCATCTCCCAGCTCGGCTCGGCCGCGACGATCCCCAGCTCGTTCGCCATGCTCTTCCGCGCGCACCCGCCCCAGCAGCGGGTGCGCGTCTCGTCCCTCGCCTCGGCCGTGCTGGCCGGCGCGGCCGTCGTGGGCGTCGTCATCGGCGGCCCGCTCGTGGACCTGGTCGGCTGGCGGATCATCTTCGCCGTCCAGGCCGTCGTCTGCGTCGCGGCGCTGGTGGCGGCCGTGCCGGTGCTCCCGGCCGATCCGCGCGGTCAGGCCCGGGTGCCGCTGGACCTCCCCGGCGCACTCGCGCTGGCGCTGGCCACCCTGGCGCTGACCTTCGGGGTCAACCGGCTGGGGGTGTGGGGGCTGTCGCCGGTGCCGATCGGCTGCCTCGCCGTCGTGCCGTTCGCCGTGTGGGCGCTGGTGCGCATCGAGCGCCGGGCGACCCACCCGCTGCTGCCGCTCCGGGTGCTGTCGTCCCGCAACACCCGGGTCGTGACCGCCGCCAGCTTCTTCCTCGGAGCCGGCTGGATGGGCAACTTCGTGCTCACCCCGCTGCTCATGCAGTCGGTGATGGGCCTGTCGGCCGGCCTGACCTCGCTGCTCAGCGTGCCGCGGGCGGTCTTCATCGTGGGCGCGGCGCCGACGGCCTCGCGCTGGGGTCAGCGCTTCGGCGAGCGCCGGATGGTGGTGGTCGCCGCCGCCGCGCTGGGCCTGGTGATGGCGTCGATGACGGTCGGTGCGCTCACCACCTCGGTGGTCGCCATCGCGATCGCGCTGCCCCTGTCCGGCTGGGCCTTCGGGCACGCGCAGCCGGGGCTGGTCTCCGCCATGGGGCACGCCGTCGACGAGCAGGACTTCGGGCTGGCGACGTCGCTGCAGCAGACGTCGAACCAGATCGGCGCCGTCGTCGGCATCGGCCTGTTCACCGCGCTGGCGGGCGACGCCACGACCGCGGGGCCGTTCGCCGTCGTCTACCTGCTGACCGCGATGTGCGCCTTCATCGCCGTTCCGTTCGCCCTGCTGATCCGCGACCGGCACTCCCCGGCCGCGTGAACCGGCCGGGGAGTGCGGCTGCGGCTACTTCTTGCGGCGGTTGAGCAGCTGCATGTCCGTGAAGCCCTTGTAGCCCCACGGCCCGTTCTCCACCCCGACGCCGCTCCACTTCAGCCCGCCGAACGGCAGGTTCGGGGCCAGCGCGGCGTGGGTGTTCACCCACGCGGAGCCGGCGTCGAGCTGCCGGGCGACGGCCTCGCCCCGCTCGGTGTCGGTGGCCCACACCGAGGCGCCGAGGCCGAACGTGGTGGCGTTGGCGCGCTCGATGGCGTCGTCCAGGTCGCGGTAGGCGATGACGGGGAGCGCCGGGCCGAACTGCTCCTCGTCGACGATCTCGGTGCCGTCCGCGGCGTCGGTGAGGATGGTCGGGGCGAAGAAGTAGCCCGGCCGGTCGAGGGCCGCACCGCCGGCCGCGGCCCGGGCGCCGGAGGAGAGCGCGCCGTCGACCAGGCGGGTGACCCGGTCGAACTGGGGCCGGTTCTGGATGGGGCCGAGCTTCGTCGCCTCGTCCATGCCGTCGCCCACGACGACGCTGTTCGCCTCCGCGACGAGGGCCTCGACCACGGCGTCGTGCAGGCTCTCGGGCACGTAGACGCGCTTGACCGCGACGCAGGTCTGCCCGTTGTTGGTGAACGCCGCGTCGAACAACTGCTTGCCGACGACGGCCGGGTCGGCGTCGTCGAGCACGATCGCCGGGTCGTTGCCACCGAGCTCGAGGGTCACCCGCTTCAGGTCCGCCGCCGACGCCATCGCGACCTTCTTGCCGGCGCTGATCGAGCCGGTGAAGCTGACCTTGCGCGGCGTGGGGTGCGCGGTCATCGCCGCACCCAGGGCGTCCCCGCCGGTGACGATGTTGAGCACGCCCGGCGGCAGCGCCTGGTTGAGCACCTCGACCATCGCCAGCGACGACAGCGGCGTGTAGGGGGAGGGCTTGAGGACGACGGTGTTGCCGGCGCGCAGCGCCGGGGCGACCTTCCAGGACGCGAGCAGCAGCGGGAAGTTCCACGGCGCGATCGCGGCCACGACGCCGATCGGCCGGCGCACGACCTCGACGAAGGCGGCGTCGTCGTCCTGGAGGATCTCGCGCTCCACCTCGAGGTCGGCGTAGTACTGCAGCCACATGCCGACGCCCATCACCTCGAACATCGCCTCGTTCAGCGGCTTGCCCTGCTCCTGGGTGAGCAGGGTGGCGATCTGCGGCACGGCCTCGTTGATCGCCTTCGCGGCCAGCCGGAGGGCGTCGCGGCGGGCGTCGTCGTCGCGCTTCCAGGAGCGGAACGCCTGAGCGGCGCCGGCCATGGCGTCGTCCAGCTGCGCGGCGGTGGCCTCCGGTGCGCGCGCGAACGGCTCACCGGTCGACGGGTTGATCACGGCGAAGGAGTCGGGGGAGGACTGGGACTCCCCGTTGATGGTCATCAGGTGCTCGGTCACGTGGGGTTCTCCTCGGGAGCGGGGATGGGGGAGGGGATCAGGACAGGACGTCGGCGGCGTCGAGGTCGAGCGCGTGCCGGGCATGCCGGTCGGCCATGGCCAGGAACATCTCGTCGCCGCGGTCGGTGCGCTTCACGCTCATGGACGCCAGCACCGCCATCGAGAGGCCGGCCCAGGTGCCGCGCCGGTAGTCCAGCCAGCAGTCGTCCCGGTCGTAGCCGGTCACACCGGATGCCACCAGGCCGTCGTGGTAGCCGCGGACGAGCTCGTCCTCGGCCTCCCGCCGGACCTCGGGAGCCAGCCCGGCACCGAGGAAGTAGGCGAGGTCGCTGGGCCCGACCCCGGTCCCGCAGGTCTGCCAGTCGACGACGGTGACCGTGCCGTCCGGGCCGAGGAGCAGGTTGTCCAGCCGGAAGTCGACGTGCGTGACGGTCTGCGGCGTCGAGCCGGTCGGCCGGGCGTCCAGCCGGCCGAAATAGATGTCGCCGGCCTGCTTCACGTGCGGCTGGAGCGAGGCGGCGTACCGCTCCTGGAAGCCCGACCAGAGCAGCGGCAGGACCTCCTTGAGCAGCGCGCCCCGCCCGTCGGGGTCGCCGTGCAGCCAGTCGAGCTGCGCCAGGGACGGGTCGCCCCACAGGGGTGCGTGCAGCCTGACCAGCTCGGCCACGGCCGCGGCGGCGACCTCGGTGCCGCAGCCGAGCAGCTGGTCGCCCGGCTGCGCGGGCGCGAGGTCCTCGAGCAGCAGCACGAAGGACGCCGTCGGCACGTCGATGTCCGCGTGGTGCACGCGCGGCGTCCGGACCGGCAGCCGCTGCGCCAGCTCCTGGTAGAAGCGGACCTCCTTCTCGTACGAGCGGAACGCGATCGCGGTGGCCCGGCTGCCCTCGTCGGCCGCGGGCAGCTTGGCCACCAGGGACGGCGGCCCGGCCTCCGGCTCGTCGTAGGTCAGGCGGATGCGCACGCTGTCGCACATCTGGCCCGTGCCGAGCGGCCGCACCTCCGCGTCGACCACGCGCCCCCGGGTGAGGGAGCCCGACGAGGTCAGGGCGGCGGTCAGCCACTCCGGCGTCAGGGCCTCCGGGGTGTCCGCGATGCTCAGCACGGCAGGATCCCGGGCACGTCGGTGTCGGGGAAGAAGCGGTGGTGGCGGGCGCCGGTCACCTCGTAGACGGCCGTGCCGCTCCGGCCGTCCCCCGTGCGAACCCGGACGACGTTGAGCCCGCCGCGGTGGAACGGCTCGTACGGCCGCACGAAGTCTCCCTCGGCCTCCACGTCGATCGTCCGGCCGTCGGCGAGCACGAACCGGCAGCCGCCCGCGATCCCGGCCACCTGCTCGCCGTTCTTCCCGTAGTCCACGACGGCTCCGTCGGCGTCGCGCCAGTCGACGTCGTAGCTGAAGCCGACCACCGGCACCGGGTCGCTGCCGTCGGCGGCGGCCCAGCAGCCGTCGGTGTAGATCGGGGCGCCGTTGGCGAGCTCCCAGTGCCAGACGCCGAGCATCCCGTCCTCGAGCTGGATCTGGAACCAGATCCACAGCGGGCAGCGGCCGTGGTCGCGCACACCCCACGAGTGGTCCCGCTGACCGACCCACCCGTCGATGCTGTGCCGCACGCCGTCGACGGTGTACGTGCCCGACCAGGTGCCGGACTGCAGGATGTGGCTCTGGTCCCAGACGATGCCGTCGGTCGCGCGCATCGTGCCGCGGCGGAGGCCGTAGGCCTGCGTGCGGGCGGTGAAGACGGCGTCGACCCCGATCGGGCCCACCTCGGGGTCGGCCCAGATCCGGACCTCCTGCCACGGCTTCACGATCTCGACCCGGGCGCCCGGGACCTCGGGGGTCTGCGGGTCCTCGCCCAGCGGACGGGCACTGCCGTGCATCACCGGCTGACCGGCGATCCGGCCCATCTGCAGGCTGTCCATCTTGTCCTGCGCGGGGCGCACGGCCATGGTGAAGAAGACGGCGTCGCCGGTGCCGGACGGGTCGTGGATGTCGAAGAAGTGGCTCTCCCGCCAGTGCGGGTGCGGCGTCGCCACCGCCGGCAGGAGCTCGGGCAGCTGGTGGATGAGCTGCTCGTCGGCTGGGGTCGGTCGGGCCACGGTGCCTCCAAGGGGATGTGACCCGGAACACTAGCGAGCAATGCTCGCAACTGTCAGCCCCTCTCGAGACCGTCCAGGAACATCGCGAGCCCGAAGGCGAAGACGTCATCGCTGCCGGAGTCCGCGGCGGCGTCGAAGGCGACCGAGCCGAGGACGTAGTCCAGCAGCGCCAGGTAGGCGGTGCGCGCCCGCTCCGGGGGGTGCCCGGCGGCGAGCAGGTTGTCCAGCCCGCAGGCCGAGGCCCGCATCGCGTTGGGGCCGAGGATCGGTGATCCGCTGAGCGCGGGCACGACGTGGGGATGGCTGCGCAGCACGCGGCGGAGCTCGGTCGACAGCTGCTCGACGCGCTCCCGGCCCGGCAGCCCCGGGTCGGGCAGCCGCACCTCGCCGAGCACCGCGTCCACGAGCAGCACGAGCAGTTCCTCCCGGCTGGCGACGTGCCGGTAGAGCGTGGAGCTGCCGGTGCCCAGCCGGGTCGCCAGCGCCCGCACGGTGAGCGCGTCCATCCCCTCGGCGTCGACCAGCGCCAGCGCCTCGGTCAGCACGACCTCCAGCGTCAGGCCGTCGGTGTGCGGCCGCCGACGGGCCAGCCGTTCCTCGTGCCGGCGCCACCAGGGGGCGCTGCCGGGAGCCGGGACCGCGTGCACCCGGAAGAGGCTACGGCGGACGGGCCGGCGACGAACCGTCATCGCGAGTTGCCTGGTAATTCACATGATCGGGACCGGCCCGGGCGATAGAGTCCTCCGGTGCCCAGCCCGACCGGCGGCCGCTAGGACGTCCCCTCGACGCCGATCGGCCGGTGCTCGCGGCGCAGCACGTCCGCGCCGGCGGCGCTCACCGACGAGCCCACCCGCACGCCCCGTCCCGGGCGCAGTGCGATCCGGTGCACCGCACCCAGGCACACCCCGCGGGCGGCTCCGTCCGCCTCCGCACGAACCAGGAGAACCCTTCGTGACTGCCCACGCCCCGCCGGCCGAGCAGGCCTATCCCGAGAAGATCGACGGGGCCGTGCTCAAGATCGCCGGCGTCGTCGTCCTCGGCGCCATCATGTCGATCCTCGACATCACCGTGGTCAGCGTCGCGCTGCCCACCTTCCAGGACGCCTTCGAGGCCACCTACGCGACGGTCGCGTGGACCATGACGGCGTACACGCTGGCGCTGGCCACCGTCATCCCGCTCACCGGGTGGGCCGCCGACCGCTTCGGCACGAAGCGGCTCTACCTCGCGGCGCTGTTCCTCTTCACCGCCGGATCCGTGCTCTGCGCGATGGCGACGTCGATCGAGATGCTGGTCGCCTTCCGCGTCCTGCAGGGCCTCGGCGGCGGCATGCTGATGCCGCTGGGCATGACGATCCTGACCCGCGCGGCAGGCCCCGACCGCATCGGCCGGCTCATGGCCGTGCTCGGCATCCCCATGCTGCTCGGCCCGATCTCGGGCCCGATCCTGGGTGGCTGGCTCATCGACATCGCGTCGTGGCACTGGATCTTCCTGATCAACCTGCCGATCGGCCTCGCTGCCCTCGCGTACTCGTACCGGGTGCTGCCGAAGGACCAGCCGAGCCCGACCGAGCGCTTCGACTTCCTGGGCATGCTGCTGCTCTCGCCCGGCCTGGCGCTGTTCCTGTTCGGCGTCTCCTCGATCGCCGAGGGCGGCGAGGGAGCGTCGTTCGGCCCGCGGGTGTGGGTGTCGGCGACGATCGGCGTCCTGCTGATCCTGGCCTTCGTCCTCCACGCACTGCGGACGGACAAGCCGCTCATCGACCTGCGGCTGTTCCGGAACCGCCGGCTGACCATCGCCACGGTCGCGATGTTCGTCTTCGTGATCGCGTTCATGGGGGCGGGCCTGCTCTTCCCGTCGTACTTCCTGCAGGTGCGCGGTGAGACCACGCTGATGGCCGGTCTGCTGATCGCCCCGCAGGGTCTGGGCGCCATGGTGACGATGCCGATCGCCGGAATCCTCGCCGACAAGGTGCCGATCGGCCGCACGGTGCCGGTGGCCCTGCTGGTGATGGCGAGCGGCTTCTTCGTGTTCACGCAGGTCGGCGCCGACACGCCCTACCTGGTGCTGTGCGGCGCGCTGTTCGTGATGGGCCTCGGCATGGGCGGCACGATGATGCCGATCATGACGTCGGCGCTGAAGTCGCTGACCAACTCCGAGGTCGCCCGCGGCTCGACGCTGGTCAACATCGTCCAGCAGATCGGTGGCTCCATCGGTACCGCCGTGCTGTCGGTCGTCCTGACCAACCAGCTCACCTCGGCCATCCCCGAGGGGGTCGCGCCGCTGGAGTTCCTGGCCGACGGATTCGGGACGACGTTCACCATCGCGTTCGTGCTGATCCTCCTGGCCCTGGTCCCGGTCGCCTTCCTGCCGCGGAAGAAGGAGGTCTCGCACCTCCTCGACGACGACGACGAGGACGGCGCGGTGCCGGCCCCGGTCCTGATGCACTGACCCACCCACCAGCACGCCACGGCGACGGCCCTCCCGGAACTCCCGGGAGGGCCGTCGCTGCGTCCGGGGAGCGCCGGTCAGGGCAGGATCCGTCGCGGGGCGCGACCGCGCCCCACGACCGAGGAGGATCCGCGATGGCTCAGGGGATCGACGACGTGATCGCCCGGTGGCACCGGTACATGGACGGCGAGCTGCCCGACGGCCTGGACCAGCTGCTCGCCGACGACGTCGTCTTCTACTCGCCGGTGGTCTACACGCCCCAGCGCGGGAAGGCCGTCACGACGCAGTACCTCCGGGCCGCGGCAGGAACGCTGGCCGGCGGGGAGGGAGGCACCTTCCGCTACACGAAGGAGGTGCTCGCCGGCGACACCGCGGTGCTCGAGTTCGAGACGAGCGTCGAGGGCAAGTACGTCAACGGCGTCGACATCATCCGGTGCGACGACGCCGGCCGGATCGTCGAGTTCCGCGTGATGCTGCGGCCGCTGCAGGCGATCAACGCCGTCCACGAGCAGATGGGCCGCACCCTGGCCGCCGGCGGCTGACGGCCGCGCAGCGCCCGGCTCAGACCTCGACGGCGGTGCCGCAGATGCCGCAGATCTCCAGCTGTCGTCGTCCCCACCGGGCGATCGGCAGGAAGAAGACGGTGACCTGCTTGACCACGCGCACCCGCGTCCAGGTCGTGGTGTTCGCGCAGTTCGGACAGGTGCGGACCTCTCCGGGGCCGAGCACCCGCTCCTTGCTGCCGAAGCCGAAGAGGAAGAACATCCGGTCACCGTAGGCAGCGGGGCCGGCGTCCGCCCGGTGAGCGTCAGGTCGCGCGGAGGACCGTCCCGGCCGAGCTGGGCGCGACGTTGTGGTTCAGGTGGAAGGCGTTACCGGGGTCGACGGCGTCCTTCAGCGCGGTGAGGCGGGCCAGCGCGGCCCGCGGGTAGGCGCGGCGGAGCCCGTCCGCGCCGTCGTCGGAGAGCGCGTTGACGTAGACGCCGCTGGCGTAGGGCGCCAGCGCCGCCGCGCTGCGCCGGGCCGTGGCCAGGCGGGCGTCGTCCTCGGCCGGGTCGGTCCAACGGGCGGCGCCGACGTACTCGAAGGCCGCGGACCGGTGGCCGAACGCGGTCGCGTCGTCGGGGACGTCGGCGATCGCGCCGCCGTAGGCCTGCAGGCTCGCCGCGAACGAGGGGTCGGAGGCCAGCAGTGCCGCGATCGCGTCGTCGGGGAGATCGGGGAGGTAGTGCCCCTTCCAGTAGCGGCGCTGCCGGTGCCCCTGGCGGTCGTCGTCCCGCCGCTGCAGGTCCAGGTAGCTCAGCTCGACGTCGCGCCGGGCCATCGGGTGGCCCAGTGGATCCAGGCTGCGGGCGTACCGCCGGCCCTCGTCGGGGTCGCCGACCCAGACCAGACCGAGGGTCGCCACGCCGCCGGCGACCGAGGCCGTGAGGGTCGCCGGCCGTGGGGCGTCCGCGCCGAGGTCCCGCCACCGGGTCGCCGGAGTCATGGCCTCTGCCACGGGGAAGTCCAGTTCGACCGACAGCGCCCGCGTTCCGGTGCGGTGCAGCCGGAACTCGAACTCCGTCACCACGCCGAAGTTGCCGCCGCCGCCCCGCAGGCCCCAGAACAGCTCGGCGTTCTCCTCGGCGGAGGCCCGGACGACGTCCCCCGCGGCGGTGACGACCTCGGCGGACAGCAGGTTGTCGCAGGCCAGCCCGTGCTGCCGGGCGAGCCACCCCATGCCGCCGCCGAGGGTGAGGCCACCGACCCCGGTGTGCGAGACGTTGCCCGCGGTGGTGGCCAGCCCGTGCGGCTGGGTGGCGGCGTCGAGGGCCCCGAGCAGGGCGCCGCCCTGCACCCGTGCGCGCTGCTGCTGCGCATCGACGTGGACACCGCCCATGGGGGAGAGGTCGATCATCAGCCCGCCGTCCGGGACGGCGTGCCCGACGATGCCGTGCCCGCCGCACCGGACACCGATCTCCAGGTCCTCGGTCCGGGCGAGCGCGATCGCGGCCGCGACGTCCGGTGCCGTCCGGCAGCGGACGATCGACGCGGGGCGGCGGTCCACCATCGCGTTCCACACGCGCCGCGCGGCGTCGTACCCGTCGTCGCCCTCGCGCAGCACCTCTGGATCCGCCATCGCGTTCCCTCCTCCGCCGGTCCTCCTCGTGGGATCGACCGACGAGCGGCGGAGAACTGATCGGCGCGAAGCACCCTCACCGGCCCCACGGGCCGGTACAAAGAGCCGTGCAGGTGTGACCGTCGTCATAGTCCGAGGGGGACCGCATGGCCGAGGAAACAGAACGGGACGCGCGCCAGGAGCCGCAGGTCGACGTCGTCGTGGTGGGGGCCGGCTTCGCCGGGCTGATGCTGCTGCACCGACTGCGCGAGGCGGGCTTCTCCGCGCGCGGCTTCGAGCAGGCGGGTGACGTCGGCGGGACCTGGTACTGGAACCGCTATCCGGGCGCCCGGTGCGACATCCCCACCACCGACTACACGCTCGGCTTCGACCCGGAGCTCGAGCGGGAGTGGATCTGGTCGGAGAAGTACGCCACCCAGCCGGAGATCCTCCGCTACCTGCAGTTCGTGGCCGACCGGTACGACCTCCGCCGCGACCTCACCTTCGACACGCGGGTCGAGGGCGCCGAGTGGGACGACGCCGCGCAGCTCTGGCGGGTGCACACCTCGGGCGGCGAGACGGTCACCTGCCGCCACTACGTGATGGCGACCGGCTGCCTGTCCGTGCCGAAGGAGCCGGAGATCGAGGGGGCCGACCGCTTCCGGGGGGAGGTGTACCTGACCAGCCGCTGGCCGCACGAGGGCGTCGACTTCACCGGCCGCCGGGTCGCCGTCATCGGCACCGGCTCCTCGGGGATCCAGTCCATCCCGCTGATCGCTCAGCAGGCGGCGCAGCTGACCGTCTTCCAGCGGACGCCGAACTTCTCCATCCCCGCGCACAACGGACCGGCGCCGGCGGCGCGGGTCGACCAGTTGCGCGCGGACCGCGACGCCTATCGGGAGGCGGCCCGGTGGTCCCGGATGGGCGTCCCCGGCGAGGCCACCGAGCTGAAGGGGGTCACGACGCCGGAGGACCTCCGACGGCAGCGGCTCGAGACCGCGTGGGAGGCCGGCGAGCTGCAGGTCATCACGAGCGTCTTCGCCGACCAGGGCACCGACCCGGCGTCCAACGAGATCGTCGCCGAGTTCATCCGCGACAAGATCCGGTCGATCGTCACCGACCCGGGGACGGCCGAGGCGCTGTCCCCGCGGGACCACTACTTCGGCACCAAGCGGCCCTGCCTGGACAGCGGCTACTTCGCGACGTTCAACCTCCCGCACGTGCGCCTGGTCGATCTGCGGAGGACGCCGATCGCCACGATCACCGAGACCGGCATCGACACCGCCGGGGAGTCCTTCGAGGTGGACGCGCTCGTCTACGCCACGGGGTTCGACGCCATGACCGGTGCGCTGGTCGGCGTGGACGTCACCGGCCGCGACGGGGTGACGCTGAAGGAGAAGTGGGCCGACGGCCCGTCGACCTACCTGGGCCTGATGACGGCGGGCTTCCCGAACTTCTTCGCGATCACCGGCCCCGGCAGCCCGTCGGTCCTGTCGAACATGGCCGTCTCGATCGAGCAGCACGTCGACTGGGTGGCCGGCTGCCTGGCCGACCTGCGTGCCCGCGGGATGACCACGATCGAACCGACCCAGATGGCGGAGGAGGGGTGGAACCGGCACGTCGCCGACTGCGCGGCGCTCACGCTGCACCCCACCGCGAACTCCTGGTACATGGGCGCGAACGTGCCGGGCAAGCCCCGCGTCTTCTACCCCTACATCGGTGGCGTCGGCGGGTACCGGGCGGTGGCCGACGAGGTGCGCGAGCGGAGCTACCTGGGCTTCCGGATGACCGGGCCGGACGGCGAGCAGTGCACCGACGGCGTCGTGCGCCGGCTGCAGCCCGACGTGGCCATGGTGCTGGAGGCCATGGCGGAGCTGGGCCTGCCACCGCTGGAGTCCCTGCCCCCGGTGCAGCTGCGGGAGTTCATGGACACGATCAACGCCGACCGGCCGCTCGGGCCCGAGGTCGGCGAGGTCCGCGACGGCGTCCTGCCCGGCCCGGCCGGCGACCTGGCCTACCGGTTGTTCCGCCCCGCATCCCCGGGACCGCACCCCGTCGTCCTGTACTTCCACGGCGGCGGGTGGGTGATCGGGGATGCCGCCTCCGACGAGCCGCTGTGCCGGGACCTCTGCGCGCGCAGCGACGCCGTCGTGGTGTCGGTGGACTACCGCCACGGGCCGGAGGCCCGCTACCCCGCGGCCGCCGAGGACGCCTGGGCCGCGCTGACCTGGGTCGCCGCACACGCGATCGAGCTGGGCGGCATCCCCGACGCGCTGGTCGTCGCCGGGTGGAGCGCGGGCGCCAACCTCGCGGCGGTCGTGGCCCAGCGGGCCCGGGACGAGGGCGGCCCCGCCCTGCGTGGTCAGCTGCTGCTGACGCCGGTCACCGACGCGACCATGGACACCGGCTCCTACCGGGAGAACGCCGAGGGCTACGTGCTGACCGCCGGCGTCATGCGGTACTTCTGGGACCACTACTGCGATCAGGAGCGGCGCACCGACCCGGCCGCCTCGCCGCTGCGGGGCCGGCTGGCGGACCTGCCGCCCGCGATCGTGGTGACCGCCGAGTTCGACCCGCTGCGGGACGAGGGCATCGCCTACGCCGAGGCGCTGCGTGCCGAGGGCGTCCCGGTCGAGCACGTCGCGGCCCGGGGGCACACGCACACCTCGCTGACGATGGTCGGTGTCGTGCTCTCCGGCGCTCCGGTCCGGGAGGAGATCGCGGCGCGGCTGCGCACCCTCGTCCTCGAACCCGCGACCGTGTGACGGCGGGGACGCCGCGCGCCGATCCGGCACGCGGCGTCCCTCCGGCGTCAGCGGGCGCCGGCCCAGTCCGGCACCCGCGACGGCGGCTCGTCGTCCGGGGCGGCGTCCGGGGCGGGGACCGGCTCGGGTGCCGGCGGCTCCAGGTCCAGGTGGGGGAGCAGCCGGTCCAGCCAGCGCGGCAGCCACCAGTTCCAGTGCCCGAGCAGCGCCATGGTCGCCGGGACGAGCACCAGCCGGACGACGGTGGCGTCGATCAGGATCGCGATGGCCAGGCCTGCGCCCACCTGCTTGAGGATCAGGTCGCCCTCGCTCGCGAAGCCGAGGAAGACGGCGACCATGATCGCCGCGGCGGCCGAGATGAGCCGGCCGGTCGAGGCGAGCCCCGCCACGACGGCGGACCGGGAGTCGCCGCTGCGCCGCCACTCCTCGCGGATCCGCCCCAGCAGGAACACCTCGTAGTCCATCGACAGCCCGAAGGCGACGGCGAACATCAGGATGGGCAGCCAGCTGGAGATCGGGACGTCGGTGTCCAGGCCGAACAGCTGCCGGCCCCAGCCCCAGGAGAAGATCGCCACGACCACGCCGTAGGCGGCGCCGATGCTCAGCAGGTTCATGACCGCCGCCTTCAGCGCCACGATCGGCGCCCGGAACGCCAGGGTCAGCAGCAGCACCGAGACGCCGACGACGAACCCGATGACCAGCCAGAGCCGCTGGCCGAGCAGGTCGTTGATGTCGGCGAACACCGGCGTCTGGCCGGTGACCGCCGCCCCGTCGGGCAGGACGTCGGCCCGCAGCCGGTCCAGCAGCGCGGTGGTGCGCTCGTCGGCCGGCCCCGTCGTCGGCTCCAGCACGAGGACCGCCGCCCCGCCGCCGGGGGCGACGACCGGGTCGGCGACGGAGGCCACGCCCGGCGTCGCCGCCAGGTCGGCCCGCAGCTGCCCGAGGTCCGACGCCGGCACGGCGTCGAGGTCGACCGCGACGAGGAACGGCCCGTTGGCGCCGGGACCGAACGCGTCCTCGACGAGGTCGTAGGCCTGCCGGGTGGTCGACTGCTCCGGCTGGGCGCTCACGTCGGCCGGCCAGATCCGCAGGTCGAGGACCGGCAGCGCCAGGGTGAGGAGCAGCAGGAGGGCGCCCAGCGCCCACGGCAGCGGGCGGGCTCCGATGCGTCCGGCCCACCGGGCGGCCAGTGGCCGCCGGGCGGGGGGAAGGGCCGTCCCGGAGCGGACCCGGCGGGGCAGCACCCGCGGACCGGCGAGCGCCAGGCCGGCCGGCACGAGGGTCAGGGCGCCGGCCATCACGCTGACCACGCCGATCGCCGTCGCCGTCCCGAAGCTGGCGTAGGTCGCCAGGCCCGCCAGGCCCAGGCCCATCAGCGAGACCAGGACGGTGGCACCGGCGAACACGACCGAGCGGCCGGCGGTCGCCGTCGCGGTGGCCGCCGCGTCCCGCACGCCGAGGCCGGCGCGCAGGCCCTCGACGTGCCGGGTGACCATCAGCAGGGCGTAGTCGATGCCGACGCCGAGGGCGACCATCGTGGCGACCGTCGGCGCCGTGGTGCTGACGTCCATCACCGCCGCCAGGAGCAGCACGCCCGAGGAGCCGACGGCCAGGCCGAGCAGGGCGACCAGGATGGGCAGCCCGGCGGCCACCACGGACCCGAAGGTGAGCACCAGCAGCGTCAGGGCCACCAGGACGCCGACCAGCTCGCCGGTACCGCCGGCCGCCAGCCCGGCGCTGTCGGGCACCTCGCCACCGAAGGCGACCTGCAGCCCGGCGTCGACCGTCGGCTGCGCGGCGTCCTCCAGCGGGGCGAGGTCGCCGAAGATGTCCAGGTCGGTGACCGGCACGTCGTAGCGCAGCTCGATCAGCGCCGTCGCGCGGTCGTCGGAGACGCGCGGCTCCTGCACGGCGATCACGTGAGGGAGGTCGGCCAGCCGGTCGGTCAGCGCGGCGACGGCGTCCGCAGGCAGCGCGTCGCTGTCGGGGTCGTGCACGACGACGCGGTCCACCGCGCCGGCCGCCTCCGGGAACTCGGCGCGGAGCAGGTCCGTGCCCACCTGCGCCTCCAGGCCGGGCACGTTCCAGTCGTCCCGCGGCGTCCCGCCCGCCGTCAGGGACAGGCCGACGGCGGCGGCCGCCACCACCAGCCAGGTCGTCAGGACGCGCCACGGGTGCGCCGCGCAGGCGGCTCCCAGGCGGTACAGCATGCGGGTCATGCGAGGTCTCCTCGTCCGGGCGGGCGCAGGTCGATCTGCGCCCGGTCGCGAGGAGGGTGGCGGGCGGCGCTTGCGGCCGACTGAAGGCGACTTGGACCGCGCTGGGATCCGCGACCGCCCTGGACGGCGCGGTCCCCGCCGCCGCACAATGCGTCGACCCGGATCGGGCCGCCTCGCGCAGAACCCAGCCGCACCGGAGGTAGAGCGTGTCCCAGCCGAGCCCGCCCGCGATCCCGTCCTACAGCAGCGGAACCTCCACGGTGCCGCTGCTGGGCGACACGATCGGCGCCGACCTGGACCGCACGGCGGCACGCGTGGGGGAGCACGAGGCGCTGGTGGAGTGCGCCACCGGCCGCCGCTGGACCTATCCGCAGCTGGTCGCGGACGTCGACGCCTGCGCGCTGGGGCTGGACGCGCTCGGCGTTCGGAAGGGGGACCGGGTCGGCATCTGGGCGCCGAACTGCGCCGAGTGGGTCTTCGTCCAGTACGGGACGGCGAAGCTCGGCGCGATCCTGGTGACGATCAACCCGGCCTACCGGACGCACGAGCTGTCCTACGTGCTGCGGCAGGCCGGCGTCTCGGTCCTCGTCGCCGCGCCGGAGTTCAAGACCAGCGACTACCGCGCGATGGTGGCCGAGGTGCGCGACGAGTGCCCCGACCTGCGCGAGGTGCTGTTCCTCGGCGATCCCGAGTGGGAGCGGCTGCTGGAGACCGGCCGCGCCGCCGACCGCGGGCTGCTGGCGGAGCGGGGGTCCCCGCTCTCGGCCGACGACCCGATCAACATCCAGTACACCTCGGGCACGACCGGCTTCCCGAAGGGCGCGACGCTCACCCACCACAACCTGCTCAACAACGGCTTCTTCGTGGGGGAGGGGTGCGGGTACACCGAGGCCGACCGGATCTGCATCCCGGTGCCGTACTACCACTGCTTCGGCATGGGGATGGGCAACCTGGGGGCGACGTCGCACGGCGCGACGATGGTGATCCCCGCGCCCGCGTTCGACCCGGCCCTGACGCTCGCCGCGGTGCAGCAGGAGCGCTGCACGTCGCTGTACGGCGTCCCCACCATGTTCATCGCCGAGCTGGGGCTGCCGGACTTCGCCGACTACGACCTCTCCAGCCTCCGCACCGGGATCATGGCCGGCTCGCCGTGCCCGGTCGAGGTGATGAAGCGGGTGGTCAGCGAGATGGGGATGACCGAGGTGACCATCTGCTACGGCATGACGGAGACCTCACCGGTGTCCACCCAGACCGGCGCGGACGACGACCTGGACCGCCGCACCGCGACGGTGGGGCGGGTGCACCCGCACCTCGAGGTGAAGGTGGTCGACCCCGCGACGGGGCTGACCCTGCCGCGCGGGGAGCCGGGCGAGCTCTGCACCCGCGGCTACTCGGTGATGCTCGGCTACTGGGACGAGCCGGAGAAGACCACCGAGGTCATCGACGCCGCCCGCTGGATGCACACCGGCGACCTGGCCGTCATGGACGACGCCGGCTACCTGAACATCGTCGGCCGGATCAAGGACATGGTCATCCGCGGCGGGGAGAACGTGTACCCGCGGGAGATCGAGGAGTTCCTGTACACCCACCCGGACGTCGTGGACGCCCAGGTGATCGGCGTGCCCGACGAGCGCTACGGCGAGGAGCTCATGGCCTGGGTGCGGCTGCGCGAGGGCGCCGAGCCGCTCACCGCCGAGGGGCTGCGGGCCTTCTGCACCGGCAAGCTGGCGCACTACAAGGTGCCGCGGTACGTCAAGGTCGTCGACGAGTTCCCCATGACCGTCACCGGCAAGATCCGCAAGGTGGAGATGCGGCAGGTGTCGGTGGAGGAGCTGGGCCTGCAGTCGGCCGCCGCGCACCGCTTCGCCTGACGCCCGCGACTAGGTTCCAGACCATGCCGAGAGCCCTGCTGCTGGAGAACATCGACCCGGTCGCCGTCGAGCTGCTGACCGCTGCCGGGTACGAGGTGGAGTCGCGCCGCGGCGCGCTGGACCCGGCCGAGCTGGTCGCCGCGCTCGACGGCGTCGCCCTGCTCGGCATCCGGTCCAAGACGCAGGTGACCGCCGAGGTCTTCCGGAAGTGTCCCGAGCTGGTCGGGGTCGGCGCCTTCTGCATCGGCACCAATCAGATCGACCTCGCGGCCGCCGCGGCCTCCGGGGTCGCTGTCTTCAACGCGCCGTACTCGAACACGCGGAGCGTGGTCGAGCTCGCGATCGCGGAGATCATCAGCCTGGCCCGGCGGCTGCTCGACCGGGACAAGGCCCTGCACGCCGGGACCTGGGACAAGTCGGCGTCCGGCAGCCACGAGATCCGCGGCCGGACCCTCGGCATCGTGGGCTACGGCAACATCGGCAGCCAGCTGTCTGTCCTGGCCGAGGCCCTGGGCATGCGGGTCGTCTACTTCGACCTCGAGGACAAGCTCGCGCTCGGCAACGCGGAGGCCTGCGGCAGCCTCGACGAGCTGCTCGAGCGGGCCGAGGCGGTGACGCTGCACGTCGACGGCCGGGGCGGCAACGCCGGGCTGTTCGGCGCCGAGCAGTTCGCCCGCATGCGCCCGCGCAGCCTGTTCCTCAACCTGTCCCGCGGCTTCGTCGTCGACCACGAGGCGCTGCGCGAGCACATCCTCAGCGGCCACATCGCCGGCGCCGCCGTCGACGTCTTCCCCGAGGAGCCCGCCGAGCAGGGCGACGCCTTCGACTCCGTGCTCCGGGGCCTGCCCAACGTCATCCTCACCCCGCACGTCGGCGGCTCGACCCAGGAGGCCCAGCACGACATCGGCCGCTTCGTCGCCGGCAAGCTGGTCGACTACCTCGCCTCGGGGACGACGACGCTGAGCGTCAACCTGCCGACGGTCGCGCTGCACGGGCGGTCGGTGGAACGGTTCGGGCTGCTGCACCGGAACGTTCCCGGCGTCCTGGCCCGGGTCGACGCCCTGGTGGGGGAGCACGGCCTCAACGTCGACGGTCAGGTGCTGGCCACCCGGGGAGAGCTCGGCTATGTGGTGACCGACGTGAGCGCGGAGCTCCCGCCCGGCCTGCTCGCGGCGCTGCGGGCACTCCCCGAGAGCGTCCGGCTGACGACCCACGGTCCGCTGCGCGCCGGCTGATGGACGCCCCCACGCCGCACCGGTTCGTCGCCTCCGTGGTCGAGGAGGCCGCGAACAAGATCCACGAGGACGGCGTCGCCCGGCAGCTCGGCTTCTCCGGCGCGCTGGTGCCCGGGGTGGAGCTCTTCGCCCGCATCACGACGCCGCTGGTGGCCGGCTGGGGCGAGGAGTGGCTGTCCGAGGGGCGGGTGGACGTGCGCTTCCGCCGGCCGGTGTACGACGGCGAGGAGCTGCTCGTCGAGCTGGCCGACGGCCGGCTCACCGCCACCGGCCCCGACGGCGAGGTGCGCTGCGTGGGCTCGGCCGACCGGACGGCCGAGCCTGCCGACCTCGCCGGCTTCCCGGAGGTGGCGCGCGGGCCCGGGTTGGTGGCGGACCCGGTCGTCGGGCCCTTCGGCAGCGTCTCGGAGCTGTGCACCGTGGAGCGGAACGAGTGGTACCTCGACGCGATCGGTGAACCCCTGCCGCTGTACCGGGACGAGGGGTGGGCGCACCCGGGGATGCTGATGAAGGCGGTCCACCGGTTGCTCATGCAGAACGTGGCCCTGGGGCCCTGGATCCACACCGCGAGCGACTGCCGCTTCCTCGGCGTCGCCCGGCTGCCCGTGGTGCTCACGACGCACGGGCGCGTCACGTCCGTCGGGCGGCGGGGCCGGCACGACGAGGTCCGCTACGACGCGCTGGTCCTCGCCGGGGACGAGCCTGTCTTCGAGGTTCACCACACCGCGCTGTACCGGCTCAACCCGGAGGTCTGACCCGGCAGCAGCGGTCAGCCCACGCTGCCGCCGCCCTGCACCGCCCGCCAGACGCGCATCGGCGTGGTCGGCATGTCGATGTGACGCACGCCGAGGTGGGCCACGGCGTCGATGACCGCGTTCTGCACCGCCGGGGTCGCCCCGATGGTGCCGGCCTCGCCGATGCCCTTGGCGCCGAGCGGGTTGTAGCTGGTCGGGGTCTCGCTGGTCACCAGCTCGAAGGTCGGCAGCTCGGTGGCCGAGACGATCGGGTAGTCGGCGAACGTCGACGTCGTCGGGTTGCCGTCGGGGTCGTAGAGCACCTCCTCCAGCAGCGCCTGCGCCGCGCCCTGGGCCAGGCCACCGTGCCGCTGCCCCTCGGCGAGCAGCGGGTTGATGATCACGCCGGCGTCGTCCAACGCGATCAGCCGGACGAGCTGCGCCTTGCCGGACTCGACGTCCACCTCGACGACGGCGACGTGCGCGCCGAAGGGATAGGTGGCGCCGGGTGCGGTGAAGACGCTGCGGACGAACAAGCGCTCCTTCTCGGCCAGCGCGGCGAACGAGACCGACGCGCCGGGGACGCCGGCCACCCGGAGACCGGCGAGCTCCCGGTCGACCACCAGGTCGGCGGGGTCGACCTCCAGCTCCTCGGCGGCCCGCTGCCGGGCCAGCTCGATCAGCTCGCCCGCGGCCTGGCGCACGGCCGCGCCGCCCTGCTGGAGGCTGCGCGAGCCCCCGGTGCCGCCGCCCTGGGGGACCAGATCGGTGTCGCCCCACTTGAGGGTGATCCGCTCGACCGGGATGCCGAGCTCCTCGCTGGCGAGCATCGCCCAGGCCGTCGCGTGCCCCTGCCCGTGCGGCGAGGTGCCGGTGAGGATGGTCGCCGACCCGTCGGGGTGCACCTCGACCACGGCGTTCTCGTTCGGGTCGCCGGCCTCGGAGCCGGCGCCGGTGATCTCGACGTAGACCGACAGGCCCAGCCCCAGCTGCCGGACGTCGCCGCGCTCGCGCCGGGCCGCCTGCTCCGCGCGGAGCCCGGCGTAGTCCGCCGCCTCGAGCACGGTGTCCAGGGCGGCCGGGTAGTCGCCGGAGTCATAGAGGGCGCCGCCCTTGCTCATCCACGGCTCGGTGAACGCGGCGACCAGGTTCTTCCGCCGGACGTCGGCGGGGTCCATCCCGAGCTCGGCCGCGAAGAGATCCACGGCCCGCTCGATCGCCGCGGTCGCCTCCGGCCGGCCCGCACCGCGGTAGGCGCCGATCGGTGTCGTGTTGGTGACCACGCTCTGGAAGGAGGTCTCCAGCACGGGGATGTCGTAGACGCCCGGCGCCATGAGCAGCGTCAGCGAGGGCAGCAGCGCGCCCATCTTCGGGTAGGCGCCGGCGTCCTGGAGCACGTGCAGCCGGTAGGCGCGGATCCGGCCGTCGCGGTCGCCGCCGATCGTGACCGTCTGCACCTGACCGCGGCCGTGCGTCATCGCCAGCATGTTCTCGGAGCGGGTCTCCACCCAGGTGGTGGGCCGGCCGACGTGCTTGGCGGCCAGGGCCACGACGACGTGCTCGACGTCGGCGCCGAACTTGCCCCCGAAGGCGCCGCCGACGTCGGGGGTGATGACGCGCACCTGGTCGGCGGGCAGGCCCAGCATGCCGCGCGCCGCCCGCTTGCTGCCCTGGGCGCCCTGGTTGGGCAGCCACAGCGTCAGGCGGCCGTCCTCGCCCCACGCCGCGGCGGCGGCGCGCACCTCCAGGGGTGCCACGGCCACGCGCTGGTTCACGATCTCCTGCGTGACGACCACCTCGCAGTCGGCGAAGGCGTCGGCCGTGGCGGCCCCGCCGTCGTCGGTGGCGCCCTCGGCGGCCGCCAGGTCGTCCCCGGGCGCGGCCGTCGCCGCCTTCGCGGGGCCGGCGAAGCAGACGTTGGTGCCCGCCTCGGGGTAGAGCAGCACCTCGCCGGTGAGCGCCTCCCGCGGGTCGACGACCACGGGCAGCGGCTCGTAGTCGACCGACACCAGCTCGGCGGCGTCCTCGCCCTGGTACAGCTCCTCGGTGAGCACCACCGCGACCGGCTCGCCGACGAACCGGACGACGTCGCGGGCCAGCAGCGGCTGGACCATGGGCTTCGGGTACATCGGCATCGCCGGTCGCTGGGCCGGCGCTTCGAGGTCGTCGGCGGTCAGGACGGCCACGACTCCCGGCATGCCCGCAGCGACCGAGGTGTCGATCGCGGTGATCCGGGCGTGTGCCGCCGGCGAGCGCACGAAGGTCACGTGCAGGGCGCCGGCCAGCCGCTCGTCGACCAGGTCGTCGGTGTAGACGGCGCCGGTGGTCAGGAAGCCCGGATCCTCGGTGCGCAGCACCCGCGTGCCCAGGATGCTGCCGCCCCCCAGGATGCTGCCCCCGGGCAGCAGCCCGCTGGTCGTGTCCGCGATCGCCATTCCCGGAACCTGGCACCCATCCCGCTTGCGTGCAAGACAGGACACGCAGTGACGGCGGCCGGGGTGTCCCGGAGTGTGCGGAGCGCGCGCACGGTGTAGACCTCGATCACCACCGTCAGCAGAGGGGCACTCGATGCAGGTCACCATCACCGTGAACGGCGAGCAGCGCACCGACGACGTCGAGCCCCGGCTGCTGCTGGCGCACTACCTGCGCGAGGAGTGCGGGCTCAAGGCGACCAACATCGGCTGCGACACGACGTCCTGCGGCGCGTGCACGGTCATCGTCGACGGGCTCAGCGTGAAGTCCTGCACCGTGCTGGCCGTGCAGACCGCCGGCGCGCAGGTCACCACGCTGGAGGGGCTGGCCACCGCCGACGGCGAGCTGCACCCGGTGCAGGCGGCCTTCCGCGAGGAGCACGGCCTGCAGTGCGGGTTCTGCACGCCGGGCATGGTCATGGCCTCGATCGGCCTGCTGGCCGACAACCCGGACCCGACCGACCGCGAGGTCCGCGAGGGCCTGGAGGGCAACCTCTGCCGGTGCACGGGCTACCACAACATCGTGCGGGCGGTCCGCACCGCGGCGCAGGCGGGCCCCGCGGCCGGCCGCGTCCCGGGTGCGCAGGAGGTCCAGGCGTGATCCCGTCGCCCTTCGACTACGTCCGCGTCGGCTCCGTCGACGAGGCGCTGAGCGCGCTGGCCGAGCACGGTGAGGACGCGAAGCTGCTGGCCGGCGGGCACTCGCTGCTGCCGCTGATGAAGCTGCGGCTGGCCGTGCCGACGGTGCTGATCGACATCAGCGGGATCCCCGAGCTGTCCTACGTCCGCGTCGAGGGCTCCGGCGCGGACGCGGTGGTGGCGATCGGTGCGGGCACCCGCCATCACGAGTTGGAGCGGGACGAGGTCGCCCGCGCCGAGGTGCCGCTGCTGCCGCACGTCGCCGGGCTGGTCGGGGACCCCCAGGTCCGGCACCGCGGCACGATCGGCGGGACGACGGCGCACAGCGACCCGGCGTCGGACCTGCCCACCGCGCTGCTGGCGCTGGGCGGGACCGTCGTCCTGCAGGGCCCCGGCGGACGCCGCGAGGTACCGGTGACCGAGTTCTGGACCGGGTTCTTCGAGACGGCGATGTCGCCCGACGAGCTCGTCGTCGAGCTCCGGGTGCCGCGCACCGGCGCGCTCGGCTGGGGGTACGAGAAGTTCACCCGCCGGGCCAACGACTGGCCGATCGTCGCGGCGGCGGCCGTGGACGGCCGGGTGGCCCTGGCCAACATGGGCGGAGCGGTCCTGCGGGCGACCGCGACCGAGAAGGCCCTGGCCGCCGGCGCCTCGATCGCCGACGCCGCGGCGCTGGCCGACCAGGGCACCTCGCCGGTGGCCGACATGCACGCCGACGCGGACTACCGCCGGCACCTCGCCCGGCTGCTCACCCGCCGGGCGCTCGAGACGGCCGCCGGCGCCTGACGGGGACGCCTCGACGACGGGGCGTCAGCTCTTGCGGAAGTCCCAGCTGACGAGCTTCTCCGGGACGATCCGCAGCCAGGCGTGCCGGTTGTCGGCAGGAAGGCGGCCACCGGCGTACTTGTCGCCGAACAGCCGCACCGGCTCCTCCAGCGCGGGGTCCGGTTGCCCGGTCCACGGCACGTCGCCGACCACGACGGCGCGGCCGGACAGCTCGACACCCCGGAGCTCGGTGTACTCGACGCCGGCATCGACGAGCACGGTGACCCGGGGGTCCCGCTGGAGGTCCGCCCAGCGCTGCGCGCGGACCAGGGAGTGCAGCCACAGCGCCGTCCCGTCCCAGACGAACCACAGCGGCGAGACGTGCGCGGCGCCGTCGGGGCCGACGGTGCCCACGCGGCAGGTCCGCTCCTCGCGGAGGAAGGCGTCCACCTCCGAGGGGCTCATGGCGATGCGGCGACCGCGGCGCTGCCCGGCCGAGGACTCGTCGAGGGATGAGGACACGGGATCTCCGGCTCGCACGTGGCCGACCCCGAGCGGGCCCGCCGAGGGCAGCACGGTATCCGGCGCCGGGGCCCACGGGTCGCCCCGACGGCCCGTCCGGGCGAGGCTGTGCCCATGAGGATCCTGGTGACCGGCGCGTCGGGGTTCGTGGGCAGCCGGCTGGCCACCACGCTCGAGGAAGCCGGCCACGAGGTCCGGGCGATGACCCGGCGGCCGGAGCGCTACGAGGGCGCCGGCAGCCCGGTACCCGGCGACGTCGGCGACGAGGCCTCGCTGCGGACGGCGCTCGAGGGGTGCGCGGCCGCCTACTACCTCGTGCACTCCCTGGACGATCCCGACTTCGAGCGCAAGGACGCCGACGCCGCCCGCGCGTTCGCCCGCGCCGCCGCCGCGGCCGGGGTGCGCCGGATCGTCTACCTGGGCGGCCTCGGCCAGGACGGCGACGAGCTCTCCCGGCACCTGCGCAGCCGCCGCGAGGTCGAGACGCTCCTCGCCGCCACCGGCGTGCCGGTGACCGTGCTCCGCGCGGGCATCGTGGTCGGCCACGGCGGGGTGTCCTGGGAGATGACCCGCCAGCTGGTGGCCCACCTGCCCGCCATGGTCACGCCCCGGTGGGTCAGCACGCGGACCCAGCCGATCGCGGTCGGCGACGTCGTCCGCTACCTGGTCGGCGTGCTCGACGCCCCCGAGGCCGAGGGGCGGGTGTTCGAGGTGGGCGGGCCGGAGGTGCTCACGTACCTGCAGATGCTCACCCGCATCGCCGAGATCCAGAACCGGCACCTGTTCGTCGTCCCCGTACCACTGCTCAGCCCGCAGCTGTCCTCGCGCTGGCTGGCGTTCGTCACCGACGTCGACGTCACCACGGGCCGGTCGCTGATCGACTCGATGGCCAACGAGGTGGTCGTCACCGACGACGCCATCCGCAAGGTCGTCCCCTTCGACCCGATGGGCTACGACGAGATGGTGATGACCGCGCTGATCGAGCGGGCGCGGGAACGCCGGCAGCAGGTGGGGGAGCGACGCCGCGGGTGGCTGAGCCGAGGGGCGCGCAGGTGAGCGACCGCCGCCCCCTCCGAGAACTGCGGACCGCGATCGCGCGGGCCTCCGGACCGCTGCTGCGCCGCGTGCCCCGGCAGCACTGGGACAGCGACGAGGTCTTCCGGCGCCGGCGGCGGGTGACCGGCGTCGTCGCGGTGGCCGGCGCGTCGCTGCTCGGGGTCTCCCTGTCGACCCCGCCCGGCTCGCCGCGCTTCTACGGGCTGACCCTCGGCGTCGCCGGGACCTGGGTGGTCGGGGGGCTGGCGTCCGGGCCGCTGCACCTGGGGCGGATGTTCGGGCCGGGCGACACCCTGCGCCGGCCGGTGCTCACCCCGCTCGTCTCCGGGGTCGGCGCCTTCGGGGTCTTCTACGCCGCGGCGCTGGTCGCCCGCCGGATCCCCGTCCTGGACCATGCGATCGGCTCCGTGCTCAGCTACGCCGACCAGGGGTCGGACCCCCTCGTGCTCACCACCGCGCTCGCCAACGGCGTGGCCGAGGAGGTCTTCTTCCGCGGCGCGCTGTACGCGGCGGCCGGCCCCTCCCGGCCGGTGCTCGTGTCGACCGCCGTGTACGGGCTGGCCACCACGGCCACCCGCAACCCGGCGCTCGTGCTGGCGAGCGTGCCGATGGGGCTGCTCTTCGCGCATCAGCGCCGGATCACCGGCGGCGTCCAGGCGTCGATGATCACGCACGCGGTGTGGTCGGCCCTGATGCTGCGCTACCTGCCGCCGCTGTTCGCCGGCCGGCTCGCGGAGGAGCGGAACCCGCTCCAGGGGTGAGCCGAGCCGGTCGCTGGCACAGTGGCGGCATGACCGAGCAGACCCCCGTCGTCGTGGTGACCGGTGCGAACGGCCTGGTGGGCACCGCGGTGTGCCGGGCGCTCGCCGAGCGGGGGGCGCGGGTGCGCGCCGTCGTCCGCCGGGCGGGCGGTGCACCCGTCCTCGACGGCCTGGACGAAGAGGTCGGCGACTTCGCCGACGAGTCCTTCGCGCGCCGGGTGACCCAGGGCGCCGACGCCGTCGTCACGACCGTCCACCCGATGGGCTCGTCCCGGGAGGTGCAGCAGCGGGTGGGCGTCGAGGGGACGGCGGGCCTCGCCCGGGCCGCGCGGGACGCCGGCGTCGCCCGGCTGGTGCACGTGTCCACGGCGGCGGTCTACGACCGCTCGGCCGGCCTCGGCGACGTGGCCGAGGACGGCGCCCTGGCCCCCGAGGGCAGCGGGGCCTACCCGGACACCAAGAACGCCGCCGACGCCGCGCTCGCGGAGGTCGGTGGGCTGACGGTCGTGCTGGTCCGCCCGCCGGCGATCATCGGCGCCGGCGAGACGTCGGTCTGGAACACGCTGCGGCCGCAGGCGGTCCGGGACGGGAACCGACAGGCGAACCCGGCCCAGACCTGGTCCTGGGTGCACGTCGACGACCTGGCGGCGCTGATCGCGGACGTCGCCTCGGGCGCGGTCCCGACCGCCGACGACGCGGAGCGGGGCCCCGTGGCCGGGGGGACCACCCCGGTGATCGTGGCGGGCGAGCCGGCGACGTGGCGCGACTACCTGGGCACGGTGACCGACGCGCTGGGCGTCGAGCCGGAGTGGACCGACGAGCCCGTCTGGACCGGCCGGCTGCTGACCGACCGTGCCCAGGGCTGGGGCTGGTCGCCGCGGGTCGGCCTCGCGCAGGCCCTGGACGAGCTGCGGAGCGGCCTGCGCCCCTGAGGCGGTCCCGACGACGGGCAGGGCCCGGTCACCGTGGTGACCGGGCCCTGCCGTGTTCAGTCGCTGCCCTGGGCGGCCCCGCTCAGGGGCCGGCGAAGACCCCGTCGCCGAGCGACTGCGAGCGGCCCGGGGCCGGCTCGCTGTAGCGGCCGGCCTCGTGCCGGGCGACGACGAAGTGGTGCACCTCGTCGGGGCCGTCGGCCAGGCGGAGGGTGCGCTGGCTGGCGTACATGCCCGCCAGCGGGGTCCACTGCGAGACCCCGGTGGCGCCGTGGATCTGGATCGCCTGGTCGATGATCTGGCAGACCTTCTCCGGGACCATCGCCTTGACCGCGGAGACGTAGACGCGGGCCTGGGCGTTGCCCAGCACGTCCATCGCCTTGGCGGCCTTGAGCACCATGAGCCGGCAGGCGTCGAGCTCGATGCGCGCCCGCGACACCGTCTCCATGTTCTTGCCCAGGTTCAGGATCGGCTTGCCGAACGCCTCGCGGAACTTGCCGCGGCGGACCATCAGCTCGAGGGCCTTCTCGCCCTGGCCGATGGCGCGCATGCAGTGGTGGATGCGCCCCGGGCCCAGGCGCACCTGGCTGATCTCGAAGCCCCGGCCCTCGCCGAGCAGGATGTTGGAGACCGGCACGCGCACGTCGGTGAACCGGATCCGCATGTGACCGTGCGGGGCGTCGTCGCGGCCGAACACCTCCATGGGCTCCATCACCTGGACGCCCGGGGTGTCCATCGGCACCAGGATCTGAGACTGCTGCTGGTGCACCGGTGCCTCGGGGTTCGTCTGGCACATGACGATCATGATCTTGCAGCGCGGGTCGCCGGCTCCGGAGATGTAGTACTTCTCGCCGTTGAGCACGTAGTCGTCGCCGTCACGCAGCGCCTGGAGCCGGACGTTCTTGGCATCGGAGCTGCCGACGTCGGGCTCGGTCATGGCGAAGGCCGAGCGGATCTCGCCGTTGAGCAGCGGCTCGAGCCACCGGGCCTTCTGCTCCGGGGTGCCGACGCGCTCGAGCACCTCCATGTTGCCGGTGTCGGGAGCCGAGCAGTTGAGCGACTCCGAGCCCAGCGGGTACTTGCCGAGCTCGACGGCGATGTAGGCGTAGTCGAGGTTGCTCAGGCCGCCGACCTCGGAGTTGGGGAGGAAGAAGTTCCACAGGCCGGCTTCCTTGGCCTTGTCCTTGGCGCCCTCCAGCGCCTCCAGCTGACCCGGTGCGTACGACCAGCGGTCGGCGCGGCCCTCACCGAGGCGGAAGAACTCCTCCTGCATCGGGGCGACCACGTCCTCGAGGAACCGGACGACGCGGTCGTACAGCGGCCGGGCCTCCTCGCTCATCCGCAGGTCGAACAGCTCCGTTGGCTCGGCTCTCTGCATCAGGGATCCCTCTCAGCTGGCTTCATCGGCGGCAGGGTGGTCCCCGCTGGGGGCACGGCGCATGCGGCGCCACGTGCTCCTGCGGGAGGACTGCCCCCTGAGCGTGGCATGCGGACGGTCGGTCGCTCGACCCGGACCCGCTACGGCTCCGGGTCACGCCCCGGCGCGCCGGCCGGACGCGAGCGACGCGGGCCCGTTGCCATGGGTTCGAGGAGACGGACCGATACCGTCGGGAGCATGGGTGGCAGCGAGGGTGCGCTCCGCCTGTTCGCGACCGTGGTGCTCGCACTGGCGGTCAACGCCGTCCTGGACATCGCCTTCGACCTGCCCGTGCTGGCCCGCTGGGCCGTCGCCGTGGCCGTGGTGCTCCTCGTCGGCCTGCTGATCGGGGCCGTGCGCCGACGCGCTCTCGCAGAGGGGCCCGATCCGGACCACTCGTAGCGACACCGACGTTCCGGACGTTCCCGCCGTGCGGGCGAGGGACGTCATCCCCGGGCGGCGATGACGTCCTTGCCGCGCTCCGAGGTGGGGAACCGGTCGATCATGGCGCGCAGTTCGTCGGTGTCGACGTCGGCGCCGAAGGGCTCGGTGCCCGGTTCGAGGCGGACGCCCTGCGCCAGAGGGCCCGCGACGACGGGGTCGAAGCCGAGGTCGGAGACGATCCGGCCCACCGCGTCGAGGTCGGCCGCCTCGTCCCCGGCCAGGGCGATCGCCTTCCGGCCGGGAGCGCCGGCGGGGCGGCCTCCGCCCTCGAGGTCGTGGTAGCCCATGTGGTTGAACGCCTTCACCACCCGCGACTCCGGCAGGAACGCCTGCACGATCTCGCTCGTGGAGGTACGCGGATCGGTGAGGTCGTCGCGGACGCCGTCGATCTCCCACCAGTAGTTCATCGCGTCGATGACCAGTTTCCCGGCCAGCGCCTCGACCGGGAGTGCGCGGTGCTTGCCCAGCGGCAGGGCCAGGACGACGACGTCGGCCCGGCTGGCGGCGTCGGCCGCCGTGGTCGCGGTCGCCCCCGGCACGAGGACCTCGACGGTCAGGGCGATCTTCGCCGGGTCGCCCGAGCCGGCGATCAGCACGTCGTACCCGGCCGCGACGGCGAGCCGGGCCAGCACGGTGCCCACCTTGCCGGCGCCGAGGATGCCGAGCGTGGTCATGGAGAGGACCTCTTCCTGAGGGCATGAAGTTGAGCGTTCATCCTCTTCAACCGCGAGATGCCTCCGCTGTTCCACGCCGTCAGGAGCCGGCGAGCCGCCGCGCCAGGTAGGGCGCGGTCGCGCTGCCCGGCGCCGTGGCGATCTCGGACGGGGTGCCGGAGGCGACGACGCGCCCGCCCGCATCTCCGCCGCCCGGGCCCAGGTCGAGGACCCAGTCGGCGGAGGCGATCGTGTCGAGGTCGTGCTCGACCAGGACGACGGTGTTGCCGGCGTCGACGAGCCGGTGCAGCTGGCGGAGCAGCAGCCTGATGTCGGCCGGGTGCAGGCCCGCCGTCGGCTCGTCGAGCAGATAGAGGGCATGGCCGCGGCTCGCACGCTGCAGCTCGGTGGCGAGCTTGATGCGCTGCGCCTCGCCGCCGCTGAGCTCGGTCGCCGGCTGGCCCAGCCGCAGGTATCCCAGTCCGACGTCCTGGAGCGTCTGCAGGCTCCGCGCCGCGGCCGGGACGTCGGCGAGGAACGGAACGGCGTCGTCGACCGACATGGCCAGGACGTCCGCGATGCTCGCGCCGCGATGGAGCACCTCGAGGGTCTCGGCGTTGTACCGGGCGCCATGGCAGGTCGGGCACGCCGCGTACGTGCCGGGGAGGAAGAGCAGCTCGACGGCGACGAAGCCTTCGCCCTGGCAGGTCTCGCAGCGCCCCTCGGCGACGTTGAAGGAGAAGCGGCCGGCGGTGTACCCGCGGGCCCGCGCCTCATCAGTGGAGGCGTACAACCTCCGGACGGCGTCGAACAGGCCGGTGTACGTGGCCAGGTTGGACCGGGGCGTGCGGCCGATGGGCCGCTGGTCGACGCGGACCAGCCGGTCGAACGCCTCCAGCCCGGACGCGTCCCGCAGGTCGACCTCGAGGCCGGGATCGTCCGGGTCCTCCGCTGCGCCACCGAGGTGCCGGCGCACGACCTCGGCGAGCACCTGCGTGACCAGCGTCGACTTCCCGGAGCCCGAGACCCCGGTCACCGCCGTCAGCACGCCGAGCGGCACGTCGACGGACACGTCCTGCAGGTTGTGCCGGGAGATGCCACGCAGGTGCAGCCAGCCCTGCGGGGTCCGGCTGCGGTGCTCGATCGGCTCGGCGCGGCCGAAGAGGTACCGACCGGTGGGGGAGTCCGCCACCTGCTCGAGGCCGGCGACCGGGCCGCTGTAGAGCACCCGCCCGCCGCCGGCGCCCGCGCCGGGGCCGATGTCGACGATCCAGTCGGCCCGCCGGACGACGTCCATGTCGTGCTCGACGACGAAGAGCGAGTTGCCCGACGCCTTGAGCCGGTCCAGCACGTCCAGCAGCGGCTCCGCGTCCGCGGGGTGCAGGCCCGCGGAGGGCTCGTCCAGGACGTAGACGACGCCGAACAACCCGGACCGCAGCTGGGTGGCGATCCGCAGGCGCTGCGCCTCGCCCGGCGACAGGGTGGTCGAGGACCGGCCGAGGCCGAGGTAGCCCAGGCCGAGGTCGAGCAGCACCTCGATCCGGGTGACCAGGTCCGCGCTGATCCGCACCGCGACCTCGGTCGACTCACCGGACTCCGCGGTCGGCGTCGCTGCCCCGGGCTCGGCGAGGAGCGCCACGGGCCGCAGCAGCGCCGCCACCTCGACGAGCGACAGCGCGTTGACCTCGGCGATCGAGTGACCGACGAACGTCACCGCGAGCGCCTCGGGCCGCAGGCGGCTGCCGTGGCACTCGGGGCAGGCGATGCCCTCGACGAACCGCATCGCCCGGTCGCGCATCCGCTGGCTCTGGGAGTCGGCGAGCACGTGCATGACGTGCTTGCGGGCGCTCCAGAACGTGCCGTGGTAGCCGTGGTCGATGCGGTCGCGTTCGGGCTTGATGAGGACGGACGGCTGCTCGTCGGTGAACAGCAGCCAGTCCCGGTCCTTCTGGCTGAGGTCGCGCCACGGCGTATCGACGTCGATGCCGAGCCCGGTCACGATGCTGCGCAGGTTGGCGCCCTGCCAGGCGCCCGGCCACGCCGCGATGGCGCCGTCGCGGATGCTCAGCGACGGGTCGGGCACCAGGAGGTCCTCGGTGACGTCGTGCACCTCACCGAGCCCCTGGCAGCGGGGGCAGGCGCCCGCCGCGGTGTTGGGGGAGAACGCGTCGGCCTCCAGGCGGGCGGCCCCCGCCGGGTAGATCCCGGCGCGCGAGTAGAGCATCCGCAGCAGATTGGACAGGGTGGTCAGGGTGCCCACCGTCGACCGCGAGCTCGGGGCTCCGCGGCGCTGCTGGAGTGCCACCGCCGGGGGAAGACCGGTGATCTCCCGTACGTGCGGTGCGCCCGTCTGCTGCAAGAGCCGGCGGGCGTAGGGCGCGACCGATTCGAAGTACCGCCGCTGCGCCTCGGCGTAGAGCGTGCCGAACGCGAGCGAGGACTTCCCGGAACCGGAGACGCCGGTGAAGGCGACCATCGCGTTCCGGGGGATGTCGACGTCGACGGTGCGCAGGTTGTGCTCGGCGGCGCCGCGGACACGCACGAGATGGTCGTCAGCCGCGTCTTCCACCGGCGCAGGCTAGCCACGGTCGCCCGGGGGCCGCGGGGCGGCCGGGAGTCCGGTGCCGTAGGGGCCATCGGCGGGAGCCAGGCCCCCTAGGCTCCCGCGCATGCTGGAGTCCGACGCCCCGCTCGCGACCGGCTCCTGGACGCGTCCCGAGGCGGTGCAGCTGAACCGGCTGCCGATGACGACGTTCCTCCGCGAGGGGGCCGACGTGCTCGCGCTCGACGGCCCGTGGTCGTTCACCCTGCTCGACCGCCCCGGCGGCGCGGCCCGCCACGAGGCGACCGTGCAGGTGCCGGGCTGCTGGACGATGCAGGACGTCGGCGACCCGCCGCAGTACACGAACATCCAGATGCCGTTCCCGGGCCCGCCGCCGCACGTCCCGGACGAGAACCCGACCGGCGTCTACCGCCGGCTCGTCGAGGTACCCGCGGACTGGCTGGGGTCGCGCATCGTGCTGCACGTGGGTGGCGCGGACTCGGTGCTGTACGTCGAGGTCGACGGCCGCGCGGTGGGCATGGGCACCGACTCGCGCCTCGCCCAGGAGTTCGACCTCACCGATCTGGTCACGCCCGGGCGGCCGGCCGAGCTGGTGCTCACCGTCGTCCGGTGGTCGGCGGCCAGCTACCTGGAGGACCAGGACCACTGGTACCACGCCGGCCTCCACCGGTCGGTCCTGCTCTACCGCACCCCTCGGGTCCACCTCGCCGACGTCCGCGCCGTCGCCGACCGCGACCCCGGAACCGGCGTCGGTCAGCTCACGGTGCACGCCACGACCGGCGAGGCGCGCAGCGACGGGGCGCACATCCGGGTGCACCTGGACGGGCTGCCCGTCGGGGAGGCGCGGGCGCGCTGGGAGCATCCGACCAGCGTCACCACCAACGCCTACCGGTTCACCGGCCGCGGGGCCACCGTGTCGGCCGAGGTCCCCTTCGTCGCGGCGTGGTCGGCAGAGCACCCGCACCTCCACGATCTCCGGGTGGAGCTGGTGGACGCCGACGGCAGGCCGCTGGACTCGGTGAGCCTGCGCGTCGGCTTCCGCCGGGTGGAGGTGCGCGGGCACGAGCTGCTGGTCAACGGCCGTGCCGTGCTGATCAAGGGCGTCAACCGGCACGACCACGACCCGAGGACCGGCAAGACGGTCACCCGGGCGGCGATGCGCCGGGACGTCGAGCTGATGAAGGCGCACAACCTCAACGCGGTGCGGACGTCGCACTACCCGAACGACCCCTATCTCTACGACGTCTGCGACGAGCTCGGCATGTACGTCGTCGACGAGGCGAACCTGGAGACGCACGCCTACCTCCGGTCCCTGCTCACGTCGAGCGAGTGGGGGCCCGCCGTCCTCGAGCGGGTCACGCGCATGGCGCTGCGCGACAAGAACCACCCGTGCATCGTCATGTGGTCGCTGGGCAACGAGAGCGGCTGGGCGCCGATCCTGGACGCCGCCGCCGCGTGGCTGCGGGCCTACGACCCCACGCGCCCGGTGCACTACGAGAACGGCTACCTCGACGCGGCGCTCACCGGCGGGCTGACCCCACCGCAGTCCTGGCGCACCCCACGGCGGGAGACCGACGTCGCCGCGCCCATGTACCCCTCGGTCGAGGACCTGGAGGAGTGGGCGACGACGGTCGCGCTGCCCGACCGGCCGCTGATCATGTGCGAGTACGCGCACGCCATGAACAACTCCGGCGGCGACCTCGACCGGTACTGGGCGGCGATCCGACGGCACCCGGGCCTGCAGGGCGGGTTCGTGTGGGACTGGGTGGACCAGGCCCTCGTCCAGCGGATGCCGGACGGCACGGAACGGCTGGCATACGGGGGCGACTTCGGCGACGACCCGCACGACGGGCCCTTCTGCCTGAACGGCGTGGTCGCCGCCGACCGCACCCCGCACCCGTCGCTGCTGGAGCTGAAGCACGTGCTCCAGCCGGTGGGCTTCGCCCGGACCGGGGGAGGGGGCGTCCGGCTCACCAACGAGCACGACTTCACCGACCTGGCCGACGTCGCCGATGTCGACTGGGCGGTCACCGTCGACGGCGACGAGATCGCGGCCGGCACGCTCGGCCGCATCCCGCTGGCCCCCGGCGGGCACGCCGACGTCCGGGTGCCCGTGCCCCCGCTGCGGCTGCACGGCCGACAGGTCGCCCACCTCACACTGCGGGTGGGTGCGGTCGCGGCCTGGCAGACCGAGCTCGCCCGCTCGGAGGACGCGGAGCCGCCCGGCGGTGCGACCGCGCCGGAGCTGCCGACCCGGCTCGCGCTCTGGCGGGCGCCGATCGACAACGAGACCTACGGTCCGCGGCACGCCGAACGGTGGGAGGGGCTGGGGCTGCCCTCCGCGCACGAGCGGGTCGAACTGCGCACCGAGGTGGAGGGGCCCCGCGTCACCCACGAGGTGACCGTGCCCGGGGACTGGGACGACATCCCTCGGGTCGGGGTCCGTCTCGAGCTGCCTCCGGACGTCGTCGCGGTGGACTGGCTGGGCCGCGGCCCGCACGAGAACTACTCCGACCGGCGGGCCGGCGCGCTGGTGGGGCGCTGGCGCACGGCGGTCGACGACTGGCCGGTGCCGTACGTGCACCCGCAGGCCAGCGGCAACCGGACCGGCGTCCGGGAGCTGCGGTTCCTCGACGCCGACGACCGCGTCGTCCTCACCGTCGACGGGCTGGACGACCTCGACGTCACCGTGAGCCGCTGGACCGACGAGGAGCTGGCCGCCGCCGGGCATCTCGAGGACCTGCCGACCCGCGAGCACGCCTACCTGTGGATCGACGCCAGGCACCGCGGTGTCGGCTCGGGCGCGGTCGGGCCCGACGTCAGTGCCCCGCACCGGATCGGCCCGGGGACCTACCGCTGGAGCTACCGGCTCCGGTGACCCAGCAGAGCCGGACGACCCTCCCGGCGGCTCGTCGGCGGGCATAGCTTCGCGGCCTAGCGGGGGCAGGACACACACCCGGGAGACACGATGCTGAGCAACAGCAGGGTCGAAGCGAACATCCCCGCCGGCGATCTGAAGCGGGCACGGGACTTCTACGCCGATGCGCTCGGGTTGACGCCGACGCGCGAGATCGATGGCGTCTTCCTGACGTACCGCACCGCCGGGGGGACGACCTTCAACATCTACGAGACCAGCTTCGCCGGACAGGCCGGGCACACCATCGCCCAGTGGCACGTCGACGACATCGAAGTCGAGGTGCGCGACCTGAAGGCCAGAGGGGTGGCCTTCGAGGTGTACGACATGCCAGGAGTCCGCTGGGACGGCGAGATCGCGTCCATGGAGGGCATGGGCCGCGCGGCCTGGTTCAAGGACAGCGAAGGCAACATCCTCTGCCTGGACCAGGAGGACGTCCCCGCCTGACGGAGCCGATCGCGCGCTGGCGGAGCGGCGAGCGCGGTCCCCATGGCCGGACTCAGGTCATGTCGACCGCGATCTTCAGCTGCCCGGGGCGTGGAGCGAGCGCGGCGCCGAACGCTGCCTGCACCTCGGCGACCGGGTGGACGTCGCTGACGTAGCCCTCCCGCAGCTCCGGGTGCGCCGCCAGGTAGCTGCCGGCGTCGGCGAGCACCCGGCGCCGCTCCAGGGCGACGCCCGAGCGCAGCGTCAGGTTCTTCCGCAGGAAGGTCATCATGTCGAACGGGTAGACCGGGTCGTCGGGCACGCCGAAGTAGAAGACCTGGCCGCCGAACGCGACGGCGTCCAGCGCCGGGGCGAGCGTCGATATCTGGTGCCCCACCGCCTCCACGACCACCGACGGCCGGTCGGCGTCGGACAGGCGCGCCGCCCACCGCTCGGCGCGGGCGGTGACCACCTCGTCCACGCCGAACACCGAGGCGACGTCGGAGCGGTCAACCGGGTCCACGCCCGTGACGCGCCGCGCCCCGCGGGCCTTCAGGACGTGGCTGAACAGCAGGCCGATCGGGCCCTGGCCGATGACGGCCACGGACTGTCCCGAGACGTCGCCGAGCTGCTCGACGGCGTAGAGCACGCACGCCAGGGGCTGCAGCAGAACGGCGGTGGTGGGCGGCAGGCCGGCGTCGTAGCCGGCCAGACCGTCGCCGTCGGTGACCACGAGCTCGGCGATGCCGTCGAACATCGACGCCCAGCCGACGACGAGGTCACCGGGGGAGTGGTCGGGGTGCCGGCTGGCGACGACCTCACCGACGATCTCGTGCAGAGGGAAGCCCGGAGCCCGCGTGGCGCCCCAGCCGTCCTCAGCGGCCGGGTGGGGCCACAACCCGCCGCGGAAGTTGGGCAGGTCGCTGCCGCAGATCGCACCTGCGCGGGTGGCCAGCAGCACGTGCCGGGGGGCGAGGGCCGCGGGGTCGGGGGCCGGGATCTCGACCTGTTCGAACCGGAAGGGGCCGCTGAGCGTCTGCGCCCACATGGCAGATCTCCGTCCTGCTGCCGCCCGCAACCGTCCGGGTCGCCGTCAGCCTGCCTGATGGACCCGGCCGACGGCCAGGCGTGGGACGGGTGGGTCGGAGCCGGCGTCCGAGGGCATCCGGTGTGGCAGGGTGCGAAGGCACGCCCGGACGTCGCCGAGCTGGGCCGGACTGTCGGATGCTGCGCACGGACACCGGACGAGGGGGGCCATGAGCGGGGACGCCATCCGGCACGTCGACGAGCGGCGCGACGAGCCCGCGGCGACTGCTGCCGCGTTCCAGCCGCCGTCACCCGAGGTCCCCGTAGTGGCGGTTCCTGTCCCGGGCGGGGCCGTGCCGCCGGAACCGCTCCCGCTCGGCGCCATGGCGATCCTGCGCCTCGGCGGCTTCCTGGTCCTGTACCTCAACGCCGCTGCGGTCTTCCTCGGTGTCATGGCGCAGGCGATCGCCCGCGGCTGGCTGGCCTTCGAGCTCACCGGATCGAACGCTGCGCTGGGCGGGATCCTGCTGGCGTTCGGAGTGGCCCTGCTGCTGGCGACCCCCTGGGGCGGGGTGGCCGCCGACCGGTTGCCCAAGCGGCTGGTGCTGCAGCTCTCGGTGCTCCTGCTGGCGGTGTCGAGCGCCGGGATCGGGGTGGCCGTCGTCTTCGACGTCATCGCCTACTGGATGCTGCTGGTCGCCAGCGTGCTGCAGGCCGTGGGGTTCGCCCTGTTCGGCCCCGCCCGGATGGCGTTCCTCGCCGAGCTCGTCCCGCGCGGTTCGCTGCCTCAGGCCGTCTCGCTGCTGCTGGTCAACGCCGAGGTGAACCGGGTCGTCGGCCCGGCGCTGGCCGGTGTGGTCATCGGCGCCGTGACGTGGGGGATCGAGGCGATCTTCCTGTTCAGCGCCGTCCTGGCGGTGATCGGGGTGCTCCTCACCGCCGCGCTCCCGGCCGGCCTGCCGGGGGAGCCCTCCGGCCGGTCCCCGCTGGGGGAGCTGGCCGACGGCGTGCGCTACGTGCACCGGCACAGGGAGCTCAACGCCCTGGTGTGGTGCGGCATCGGCGTCACGATGTTGGGGATGCCCTACCTGGCCTTCATGCCGACCATCGCCAGCGACCTGTTCGGCCTCGGCTCCGCGGGCTACGGAGTGCTGTCCGCGACCTCCGCGGTCGGCGGCGTCGCGGCAGGCGTGTTCCTGGGGCGGCGCGGCTCGTGGGTCCGGCGCCGGCGGGTGTTCGTGGGGGCGGGCGCCGTCTTCGGGCTGGCGGTGTGCGCGCTGGCGATCGCGCCGACCGCCTACGTCGCAGTGGTCGTGCTCCTGGCCGTCGGTGCGGCGATGCTCGCGTTCCAGACCAGCAACCAGTCCCAGTTGCTCGACCTGGCGGACCCGGACTTCCACGGGCGGGTGCAGGGCCTGGTCATGCTCAGCTTCGGCGCCTTCGGCATCGCCGCACTGCCGTTGGGCCTGCTCGCCGACGAGATCGGGTTGCGCTGGACGCTCTGCGGGATGGGTGTCGGGGTGATCGCCGTCGTGGCCGTCTACGCGCTCGCCGGCCGGCGCAGGGCCGCGACCGCGCTCCGGTAGCGCGCTTTCCGCCGGCCGGGCCGGGCCGGCGCCTCGGCCTGGGCAAGCGGGCTTCGCCCGCGCCGAAGACACCCCGGAGAACCGAAGGCCTGCATCCCGTCTGCACCGTTGTGGGACTTCTTGTCTCGGAGGGGAGCCAGGAGCACCCTGTCGGCCACCGCGACGGCACGGCGTCGGTCGGGGGCGCCCTTGCCCCTCCCGAGGAGGTTCCCATGTTGTTTCACGTCAGCTTCCGCGTCGACCACACCCGGCTCGATCCCGACGAGTTCTGGGACGTCTGGGAGCAGGAGACGCAGGCGGCGCTCGCCGCCATCGAGGGCGGGGTCATCAAGAGCCTGTACAAGGTCGCCGGGCAGCGCCGCGTCCTCGGCATCGTGGAGGTGGAGTCGCACGACCAGCTCGACCAGATCGTGATGGGCGCCCTGCCGATGAGTCATCACCTCACGCTCGAAGAGGTCCTCCCCGTCCGGGAGTACGCGGCCTTCGCTGAGGACGTACGCAAGAGGTGGCAGTCCTAGCCGAACCTCCGACTCATCACCGCGCTGGTGACCTGGCCGCGGTGCTGTCCACGGGGCGCAGCTACGTCCAGCGGCTGATGAACTCGATCACCGCGGGGTTGACGTCCTCGGGGTGCGAGGCGCTCAGGAAGTGCTGGCCGTCCTCGACGACTCGGAGCTCAGCGTTCGCGCTGTTGACGAAGAGCTCGATCTCTTCTCGGGCGTTGGCGGCGGAGTACACCCGGTCCGCGGTGCCGTGCATCCACAGGACGGGGCATCGCACGCCGTCGAGGCGGCTGTGCAGGCCGTCGCGGTCGCTCAGGTTGATGGTGCTGGTCCGGAGGCGTGCACGGCCCGCATCGCCGACGTAGTTCTGCTGGTGCGTCGTGTGCCAGAACGTGCGCTCCTCGGGCCGCACGTTCTCGCCGAACCCCTCCACGAGGACGGCGTCGACGAGCTCGGTCGGGATCACCCAGTCATCGCCGACGCTCCCGGCGAGTGCGGCGATGGCCGGCGCGCAGAAACCGACCCCGTCCCAGCATCCGAGGTCTCGGCTGCGCTGGGTCTCGGCGTCCATCGACGTGCCGAGCGGGATGATGCCCTTGACGGTGTGGGGGGAGAGCAAGGCCATGCGGGCCGCTATCCACCCGCCTTGGGACGTGCCCAGGACGAACGCCTCGCGGATGCCGAGCGCGTCGAGGACCTGGAGGTTCGCGATCGCGGAGTCCCAGTAGGTGAACTGCTCGTACGAGGCGCGGGTCCGGCCGTGACCGTACGGCTCGATGGCGAGCAGGTTGGCGGTGGCGATGAGCCTCTCGTCCGCGAACTGGGGTCGGAACAGCTCCACCGAGGTGGTGAACGAGTTGACCATGACCAGCGTGGGGAGAGAGGCGTCGTAGGCCTTGCCGAGCTGGTGACCGATGGTCGACGTGCCGAGATGGGGCACCGTGATGGTCTCTGCGTTGCTCATGTGCTCTCCCCGTTCCTAGGGACATGCGCACGGCGGTCGTCCGGAGGACGCTGGTCCGGTCATGCTGGCCCCGCGCTCAGCGCCGGTCAACCGCCCGGGGCTCAGCTGCCGGCCGAGCGAGGGCCCTGCGCAACGCCGTCGAGGAGCCGGTCGGACCTGTGCACCGGACGCTTCTGTCCTGTCGTCGTCGCCCATGCTCACGACGCCTCCTGGCTCGCCGGCTTCGAGGAGGCGCTGTGCGCCCGCGACGTGGCGCGGGCCGCCGGCTTGTTCGCGACGACGAGGTTCTGGCGCGACCCGACCGCCTTCATCTGGAGCATCACCGCCGTCGAGAACCCCGACGGCATCGCAGACCCGCTCGCAGAGACGCTCGAGCGGGCCCACCCGACCGGCTTCACCGTCGAGGAGCCGCCCGACCGCTGACCCCGCGGGCCGGCGTTCCAGCAGCGAACGACAGAACCCCCACGGTCGGCGACCGTGGGGGTTCTCTGCTGTGTCCGAGGGGGGAG
>FNAW01000008.1 GCA_900102115.1 Blastococcus fimeti | reverse complement strand
GGGCGGTGTACCCGGCGCCCGCCGCGATCACCAGGCCGCCGAGCCAGGCGCCGAGCGCGTTGGCGGCGTTGAGCGCGGAGTGGTTCAGCGCCGCCCCGAGCATCTGCGCCTCCCCCGCGACCTCCATGAGGCGCATCTGCAGGCAGACGACCAGGACCGACGAGGTGGCGCCCAGCAGGAAGATCGCGGCGACGACCGTGACGGGCGTCCGGGCGGCGAGCGGGATGAGCACCAGCACCACGCCGATGGCGACGTTCGCACCCACCAGGGACCGGAACAGCGCCAGGTCGGCGAGCCGCCCGCCGACCGCCGTCCCGACGACCATGCCGGTGCCGAAGACCAGCAGCACGAGCGGGATGGCGCCCCGGGACAGGCCGGACACCTCGGTGACCAGCGGCGCGACGTAGCTGTAGACGGCGAACATCCCGCCGAACCCGACCACGCCCACCAGCAGGGTGAGCAGCACCTGGGGACGACGGAACGCCCCCAGTTCGGTGCGCACCGTGGCCGCCCGGTCGGCCGGGGACGCCGGCACGACCGCCGCGACGGCGGCGATGGTCAGCGCGGCGATGACCACCACCGCCCAGTACGCGCTGCGCCAGCCCAGCTGCTGCCCCAGCCACGTCGCCGCCGGCACCCCCGCGACGTTGGAGACCGCGAGGCCCAGCATCACCGAGCTCACCGCCCGCCCGCGCAGGTGCGGAGCCACCAGCGAGGCAGCGACGAGCGAGGCGACGCCGAAGTACGCGCCGTGCGGCAGCCCCGCGAGGAAGCGCGCGGCCAGCAGCGGGCCGTAGCCCGGGGCCAGCGCGGTCAGGGCGTTGCCCACGAGGAAGGCGACCATCAGCCCGATGAGCAGCCCCCGCCGGGGCAGCCGGGTACCCAGGGCGGCGAGGACCGGCGCGCCGACGACGACGCCCAGCGCGTACAGCGAGATCACGTGCCCGGCGGTCGGGATGTCGATGTCGACGCCCTCGGCCACGTCGGGCAGCAGGCCCATGGTCACGAACTCGGTGGTGCCGATGGCGAACCCGCCGAGCGCGAGGGCGACGATCGCCGCGGCCACGCGCCGGGGGGAGAGCGCCGGGTAGGTCGGGTCGGTCACCTGCATCAGTGGACGGCGACCGGCTGGGCGTCGTCGTCGAGGGGCAGCTGCCAGGGGCGGACGACGAGCACGAGCAGGGCGATCGCCAACCCCAGCGCCGTGACCACCACAATGCCGATGGCCGCGGCGTCGTTGCCCAGCAGGCCGACGACCGGCGAGACCAGGGCGCCGACGCCGAACTGCACGGCGCCGAGCAGGGCGGCGGCCGTGCCGGCAGCGTCGCCGTGCCGGGACAGCGCCAGGGCGGGGGCGTTGGGCAGCGCCAGGCCGCAGGCGAAGAGCACGGCCCACAGGCTGAGCGCCACGCCCCACAGCCCGCCGGTGCTGGTCACGGCGAGCACCACGAGCAGGGCTCCGGCGAGCGCCCCGGCCACCGTGCCGGCGACGAGGATCTGGGCCGGGGACCAGCGGCCGAGCAGGACCGGGTTGAGCTGGGTCGCGGCGATGAGCCACACGGCGCCGGCGCCGAAGAGCAGGCCGAACTGCTGCTCGTCGAGGCCGAACTCGCCCTGGTAGACGAACGCCGACCCCGAGACGTAGCTGAACAGCCCGGCCATCGTGAGCCCGGCGACGAGGACCAGGCCCACGTAGGCGCGGTCGCGCAGCAGCTCGCGGTAGCCCCGGAGCGTGCCGGTGACGCCGCTGGACCGGCGGCGCTCCGGCGGCAGGGTCTCCGGCAGCAGGCGCGCACCGACGACGACCATGACGACGCCGTAGACCGCCAGCAGGGCGAAGATCCCGCGCCACGAGGTGAACCGGAGCATCTCGCCGCCGATCGTCGGGGCGAGGACCGGCGCGGCGCCGAGCACCAGGAACAGGCGGGAGAGCATCCGTGCCGCGGCCCGGCCGGTGTACAGGTCGCGCACGATGGCGATGGCGATCACCGCGCCGGCCGCCGTCCCGACGCCCTGCAGCACGCGGAGCGCGCCGAGCACGGCCAGGTTCGGCGCGATGATGACCAGCAGGGACGCGAGCACGTGCAGCGCGGTGCCGGCGAGCAGCGGGCGCCGCCGGCCGTAGGCGTCGGACAGCGGCCCGAGGACCAGCTGCCCCAGCGCCAGCCCGACGAGGGTGCCGGTCAGCGTCAGCTGCACCGCGGCCGACGTCGTCTCCAGCTCGCGGGTGATCGTGGGCAGCGCCGGCAGGTACATGTCGATGGTCAGCGGCCCGATGGCCACGAACGCACCCAGGATCAGGGCGGTCCGGGCCGCACCGGGCACCGGGACCGCCGGCGCGGTCGCGAGTGCGGGCGCCGGACGTTCGGAGAGGGTGGTCACAGGGGGCCGCAAGGAGCGGGGGAGGCCGGTCATTCCGGATCGGCGGCGAATGGCGGATTGTTCACACGGACGTCACGGACGGGGCGGCCGCGTGGGCAGCAGTGCGGCCGCGGACCGGGCACGGACGGCCCCCGCCCACAGCCCGGCCCCGTACGCGAGGTCGTCCAGCCGCCGGGCCGCGGCGTGACGGAACGGTCCGACCTCGTGCCGGTGCGGCAGCCAGGCCAGCAGCCCCTCGAGGACGGCGACCCCCAGGAGGCGGCGCCGGGCCGCCCGTGACAGCACGCCGGCCGCGGCCGCCAGCGGCCAGTGGTGGCGGGTGACCGCCCGCGCCATCGCGCGGGCGGAGACGCCGGTCGCGCGCACGGTCAGCACGGCCGCCAGCCCCAGCGGCGGGCGCTCCCCCGGCCGCGCCAGTCGCCGGGACAGCCGGACCGCCCGCACGGCGAGCAACCCGGCGGCCACCGCCCGACCGCGCCGGCCGCCGGCCGCGGCCAGCCCCACGGCGGCCGCCACGTCCGGGGCGACGACGAGCGGGGACACGAGGCCGTCGTGCCGGGCGGCGAGCAGCGCTGCGCCGGTGCCGTAGAAGGTCCGGCGGCGCAACCACTCCGCCGTCCCGGTCGGGTGCTCGTGCGCGACCTCGGCGGCCGGGTCGTACCGCACCCGCCAGCCGGCCCCGGTCAGCCGCCACACCAGGTCGACGTCCTCCGCCACCCGCATCGCCTCGTCGAAGCCCCCGCCGGCGAGCGCCGCGGTCCGGCCCAGCAGCGCCGCGCTCGGCACGTACGAGACCGCCGTCAGCGGGCGGACGGGCGCGGCCTGCCGCCCCATGTCCAGCGCGCCCTCGACCGCCTCGTAGCCGGACAGCCACCCCTCGCCGGACAGGGCGACGATGCGCGGCGCGACCAGCGCGAGCCGGGGGTCGGCCAGGTGCGGCAGCAGCCGGGCAAGCCACCCCGGGCGGGGCACGCAGTCGGAGTCCAGGAACGCGACGAACGGCGTCCGCACCGCCCGCAGCCCGGCGTTCCGCGCCGCCGCCGGGCCGCGCGCGGTCCCGTGCCGGACGACGACGGCGTCGTCGGTGCGCACGGGGGCCGCCGACCCGTCGTCCACCACGACGACGGGCAGCTCGGCCGTGACCGGATCGCTGCGCAGCGCGGCGAGCAGCCGGGCCAGCTCGACCGGCCGGTCCTTCACCGGGATCACGACGGTCACGCCGGTGGCGTCCGGCGCGGGGGCGAGGTCGGGATGCGCCAGCCCGGCGTCCAGCAGGTGGGCGGCGAGGGCCGCCGTCGCGCCGTCCCGGACGACGAGCCGGTCGTCGGCCAGCAGGGCCCGGGCACGCGGGGCCAGCCGCAGCAGCCGGAGCGGGGCGCCGCCGAGCAGCGTCGTCCCGCCGTCGCGCCGTCGCACCCGCGGGTCCAGGCGGACGGCGAAGCCGTCGGGCAGCCGGAGCTCCGGAGCCGCGGGGAGAGCCACGGGAGCCGCCGCCGATCCGGTCACCCGGGCAGTCTGCCCGGCTGCCCGGAGGGATCCGGAGGACGGGCGGCGCACGTCTCCCGGCGATCGTGTGGTTAGGTCAGCCTTACCTGATCTTCGAAGGAGTCCCCATGCCCGCCCGCCCACTCCTCCGCGGTGCCGCCGTCCTGGCCGCCGCAGCTCTCGTCGTCACCGGTTGCGGTTCCGACGACGACTCCGGCTCCTCCTCCGGCGGCGGCAGCTCCTCCGGCGCTTTCCCCGTCACCGTGGCCACCGCCTTCGGCGACGTCGAGATCGCCGACGAGCCGACCCGCATCGTGGCCCTGGGCTGGGGGGACGCCGAGACGGCGCTGGCCCTGGGCGTGCAGCCGGTCGGCGCCAGCGACTGGCTCGCCTTCGGCGGCGAGGGGGTCGGCCCGTGGTCCGAGGGCCTGTACGACGAGGCCCCGGAGATCATCGAGACGCTGGAGCCCAGCCTCGAGGCGATCGCCGCGCTCGAGCCCGACCTGATCCTGGACACCAAGTCCGACGGCACGCAGGAGCGGTACGACCTGCTGAGCCAGATCGCCCCCACGATCGGCCAGCCCGAGGGTGTCGAGGCCTACCAGACGTCCTGGGACGAGCAGCTCGAGCTGGTCGGCCAGGCGCTGGGGAAGACCGACGAGGCCGACGACCTCGCCGCGGAGGTCGCGCAGGCGTTCGAGGACGCCGCCGGCGCGCACCCCGAGTTCGAGGGCACCGAGGTCGCCGTCGCCGCCTTCACGTCCGAGGGCTTCGGCGCCTACGTGCAGGGCGACGCCCGCGTCGACTTCATGGAGGAGCTCGGCTTCGTCAACAAGCCGGAGATCCAGGACCAGGCGACCGACAACTTCTTCGTCGACGTGAGCGAGGAGCAGGTGTCGCTCCTCGACGCCGGGCTCACCGTCGCCTTCCCGATCTACGTGGAGGCGTCCGAGTTCACCTCGAACGCGCTGTGGCAGGCACTCCCGTCGGTCCAGGACGGACGGGTCGTGGTCCTCGAGGAGACGCCGGCCAGTGCCTTCTCGATCGGCACGGCCCCGGGCATCCTCTACGCGCTCGAGACGACCGTTCCGCTGTTCGCCGACGCCCTGGCCTGAGCCGGACACCCGGCCCCGCCGGGCGGCTCAGCTCCTGAGCCGCCCGGTGGGATCCACCTCCCAGCGGCGCACCGCCTCCACCAACCGCGCGGTGATGGCCGCGAGCAGCTCCGCTCCCTCCGCGGCCGACGCCCCGGACGGATCCCCCAGCACCCCGGTCGGGCTGACCGCCCGCACCCCGCCGGCCCGCAGCCGCGGCAGGATCTCGGCCAGCGGCGCGGTCTCCCCCGCCACCGCGTCGGCCTCGCGCACACCGGCCGGTTCCACGTGCAACATCAGCGACGTCTCGGTGCGGCCGGCGTGCGCGTCCCCGCCGGGCACCCCGCAGGGGAACCAGGCCACGTCCCGGCGCTCCGACCGCAGCAGCGGCACCGCCGCGCGCAGCGCCTCGAGGTTGCCGCCGTGGCCGTTGACCACGAACAGCCGCGGTGCCCACCGGCAGGCCGACCGGCCGAGCTCGACCAGCACCGTCGTCAGCGCCTCGGTGCCGATCGACACCGTCCCGGGAAAGCCCTCGTGCTCGCCGCTGGCGCCGTACGGCAGCGCGGGCGCCAGCAGGGCGCCGGCCAGCCCGGGCAGCGCGGCCCGCGCCGCTGCGGCGGCGACGGTGGTGTCGGTGGCCAGCGGCAGGTGGTGGCCGTGCTGCTCGACCGAGCCCAGCGGGACGACCAGCAGCGCGGCCTCGGGGATCTGCGGCCACACGGCGCCGGCGAGCTGGGTCACCCGGGCAGCCTAGGGAGCACCAGACTGGGTGCATGGCGAACCGGCGCTGCCCCTGCGGAACGGGCCTGCCCTACGACGACTGCTGCGGCCCCCTGCACGCCGGCGCGGCCCCGGCGGCGACCGCCGAGCAGCTGATGCGGTCGCGGTACAGCGCCTTCGCCGTCGGCGACGCCGCCTACCTGCTCGCCACCTGGCACTCGACCACCCGGCCACCGGCGGCGCTGGAGCTCGATCCCGACGTCCGCTGGGTCGGGCTGGACGTCGTGGCCACCGGCGGCGGCGGGCTGCTGGCGGCGGAGGGGACCGTCGAGTTCGTCGCGCACCGGATCTCCGGCGGGCAGCGCGGCGAGCAGCACGAGGTCAGCCGGTTCGCCCGCGAGGACGGCGCCTGGCGGTACCTCGACGCCGTCTGAGGGTGTCGGGGCGCCCGGGCCGGGGAAGGGCCTCCCCATGAGCGCAGAGGACACCCGCAAGGTCGCCGAGCTGATCAAGGGTCAGCGGTTCGGCTTCCTCACGACGACCACCCCGGAGGGCACGCTCACCAGCCGGCCCATGACGCTGCAGGCGGTCGAGTTCGACGGCGACCTCTGGTTCTTCGCCGAGCGGGACTCCCACCCGGTGCAGCACATCCAGGCCGCGCCCCAGGTCAACGTGGGCGTGGGCTCCGGCGGTACGCGGGTCTCGCTGACCGGCTCCGCCACCGTCGTCGACGACGTCGCCAAGAAGAAGGAGCTGTGGAACGGCGGCGTCGAGGCCTGGTTCCCGCAGGGGCCGGAGGACCCGTCGGTCGTCCTGCTGAAGGTCGAGGGCGACTCCGCCGAGTACTGGGACAGCCCCGGCGGCCGGCTCGCCACCGCTTTCAGCTTCGTGAAGGCCAAGGCGACCGGCCGGCGGATCGAGGGCGGCGAGAACGAGAAGGTCGAGCTCTGACCCGGTCGCCGGTCTAGCTGCGCACGGGCATGCCGGCGGCGAGGGCGGCGCCCGCGCGGTCGGCGGGCTCGGGCCGGGCGAACAGGTAGCCCTGCGCGGAGCCGCAGTCCAGATCGGCGAGCGCCTGCCGCTGGCCCTCGGTCTCGACGCCCTCGGCGACGATGTCCAGGCCCAGCGTGCGGGCCAGTTCGACGATCGAGGTGATCAGGGTGACCGCCGAGCGGCCGCGCGGCAGGTCCATGACGAAGCTGCGGTCGATCTTGATGATGTCCGCCGGCAGGTGCCGGAGGTAGGACAGGCCCGAGAAGCCGGTGCCGAAGTCGTCGATCGCGATGCGGATGCCCAGGGCGCGCAGCGACTGGAGCTGGGCGACGACGGCGTCGCCGTCCTGGACGAGCACGCCCTCGGTCACCTCGAGCGTGAGCTGGTCCGCGGGGAAGCCGGTCTCCGCCAGCGCGGCGACGACGAGGGCGGTCACGTCGCTGCCGTCGTGGAACTGCCGCGGGGAGAGGTTGACGGCCATGCGCAGGGGTTCGCCGGTCTCCGCCGTCCACGCGACGCCCTGGCGGAGCGCCTCGCGGAGGACCCAGCTGCCGATGCCGGCGATCGCACCGGTCTCCTCGGCGAGCGGGATGAACTCGACCGGCGGGACGAGGCCGCGGGTGGGGTGGTTCCAGCGGACGAGGGCCTCGAAGCCGGTGGTGCGGCCGTCGGCGAGGCGGACCGTGGGCTGGTAGTGGACCTCCAGCTGCCCGGCGTCGGCCGCGACGGCGAGGTCCTGGGCCAGGCCGGCCCGGCGGCGGGCGGCCTCGGCCATGCCGTCGGCGTACACGACCAGCCGGTTCTTGCCCTGCGCCTTCGCCAGGTACATGGCCAGGTCGGCGTTGCGCAGCAGTGCTCCCGCGGTGCGGTCGGCGGGATCGGTGGCGGAGGCGACGCCGACGCTGCAGTGCACCGTGAGCGGGCCGTCGTCCAGCGGCACGGGGACGGACAGGGCGACCAGCGTCCGCTCGCCCACGGCACGGGCGACGTCCGGGCCGCCGTCCACGACGACGGCGAACTCGTCCCCGCCGATCCGGGCCACGACGTCGCCGGGACGGACGCAGCCGCGCAGGCGCTCGGACAGCACGAGCAGCAGCTCGTCACCGGCGGAGTGCCCGCGGCCGTCGTTGACCGCCTTGAAGTCGTCGATGTCGATGAAGAGCAGGGAGACGGCCCCGCCGCGGGCGAGCAGGCGGTGGGTGACCTCCTCGAGCAGGGTGCGGTTGGCCAGGCCGGTCAGCGGGTCGCTGAGCACCTGGTCCTCGTTGAGCCGCCACGAGGAGAGGTGCGCCAGGCTCGCGGCCAGCACGAACGCCGCGTGGACGCCGGCCCACATCCAGGGGTTGCCGAGCCCGCCGTGCCCGAAGACCGCGTGGGGGTAGAGCGTGCCGAGGATGCCGTGGTGGGCGGCCACGACCACGACGGCGATGCCGAAGGGAACCCAGTCCTGGTACAGCGAGACGACGCCGATCATCACGAAGAACACGAAGTGCGCCTCGGTGACCCCGCCCCACAGGTGCACGAGCGCGATCGAGGCGGCCATCAGGCTGCACGTCGTCGCACCCGCCCGGACCACGCGGTTCAACCCCGGCGCGACCGCGAGGGCGAGCGGGCCGGCGACGGAGACGAGGACGGCGACCGCGGCGGGCTGCCCGTACCCCCACACCCAGGCGAGGACCACGAGCCCGAGGGCGCACCCGGCGGCGAGGCGGACGATCGCGGTGTGGCGGCGCTGCCACACCGCCTCGGGCAGCCGGCGGCCCGAGGGCAGCAGCCGCGCAGCTCGCGTGCGGAGTTCGAGGATCACCTCGTCCTGATCGGCGTGCCCGATCCGGTTCCGCAGCCCACCGACAGCCCCTCCCCCCGAAGGGGTGGGGTCAGCCAGTGGTCGGCATGTCGTGGATCAGTCCGCGAAGACGGCGCTCAGCGCCACGGCGACGTCCCGGTGGTCGCGGACCAGCCGCAGCCGACCCCGCCCGGCCCGGGCGAGGTCGCGGCCGAGCTCGACGTCGTCCTCCCCGGAGGTGTCCAGCAGGACGTCCAGGCGCGGAAGGCGGGCTGCCGTCAGCCGCGGGTCGGGCCCGGCGTTGTGCACGCAGTCGGACAGCAGGAGCACGCGCGCATCCCTCTGCGGCACCGTGGCCAGCTGCCGCGCCGCCGTCTCCAGGGCGAAGGTGACGTTGGTGAGGCCCTGCGTAGGAACCCTGAGCAAAATGTCGAGCACGGCGAGCGGTTCCACCGGCTCGCCCATGCGCACCAGCACCGCCGCATCGGACCAGAAGGCGACGACGGCGAGCTGGTCCCGGACGAGCTCCCCCGCCAGCGCCCCTACGGTGGCTGCCGCCGTCCTGAGCCGCTCACCCTTCATCGACCCGGACACGTCGACGACCAGGACCACCGCGCGCCGCTGCCGTACCCGCTCCCGGACGACGACGTCGGTCTCCTCCGGACAGGGGTTCCCGGCGATCGCCTCGAGGGTCCGCTCCAGGTCGAGTTCGTCGGAGCCGCCGCTCCAGGGCGTGCTGGTCAGCTCGCCCACTCCGCGCCGCGGACGCCGGGTCCGCGGCGGCCGTGGCACGGACAGACGCTGCGCGATCTGCCGCGCACGCTGACGCGTGAGCTGGTCGACGGAGCTCTCGGTCGCCAGGTCCGCCAGCGCGATCAGGTCGGCCGGCTCGTCGGTGGTACCCGAGGTCGTCCCACCGGATCGCGTGGCCGAGGTGCGCGTCCGCCTCCGGTCACCGGAGGAGAGCGCCAGCCCTCCCCCGCCGCGGGCCGGCTCGTAGAGCGCCGGCTGCTCGGTGAGCTGCTTGGGCCGGCGGCGCAGCGGCTTGGCGCCGCGGGCCGCCCCCGACCGGCTCCGGCGGGTCACCGGGGAGTCCGCCTCGACGGCTCTTCAACCGGGGTCGGCCGCGGCCGGCTGCAGCAGGAAGTGGTCCTCCCAGATCTCGCGCAGTACGGACTCCGGGGTGGTCTCCAGCGTCTCGTCGAGGAAGATCCGCCCGGACAGCGCCAGCAGGACGGCGTCCAGGACGACGCCGGTGTACTCCTCCGGCAGCCCGCGCGGCGGCGCGACCGACGGCTCGTCGGGCAGCGGCACCCCGCGCATGGCCGCGAGCTGGGCGGCGACCAGCGCCGTGTCGATCGCTCCGCGGACACTGCTGCCCTGCCGCACGTCGTCGCGCTCCCGCGTCGCCCGGGTCAGGGCGACGGCGTCGGCGATCAGCCGCGGGGACTCCACGCCCGTGCGCCGGCCGACGATGCCCCGCTCGGCCTCGGCGTCCTGGTAGCCGATGGCCAGGCGGCAGAGCCGGTCGTGCACCGAGGACGACAACCGGGTGGTCCCGATGTTGTCGTACGGGTTCATCGAGGCGATCACCCGGAAACTGGGCAGCGCCTCGACGACGCCGACGCGCGGGATGGCGATGCGGCGCTCGGCCATCGCGGTGAGGAGCGTGTTCAGGGTGTCCTCGGGCGCGCGGTTGAACTCCTCCACGTACAGGAACCCGCCGTTGCGCATCGCCTCGACCAGCGGGCCGGGGACGAAGTTGTCCGGTGAGTAGTCCTCGCGCAGCACCCGGGCCGGGTCGTGGTGCCCGACCAGCCGGGTCGGGGTGAGGTCTGCGTTCCCCTCGACGAACACCAGCGGGATGCCCCACTCCGCGGTGATCGAGCGGAGGAGCGTCGACTTGGAGGTGCCCGGCGGCCCCTCGAGCAGGACGTCACGACCGGCGGCCACCGCGGCCAGCAGCAGGTCGAGCTCGCGTGCCCGTCCCACCAGGTGGGCAGCCACGCGACTGCGCACGGCCAGGACGGAGGCCCCGTCATCGCCGGTGACCCGGCTGCCGGTGATCAGGGGATCGTCGCCGGTGGTGTGGAGGCTGTGCTCGGTCAGCGATCGTCCTCTCGGAGGGCCGGAGGTGCGCCTCCGGCGGGGAGTGGGCGGCGGCCCGTCACTTGATCACGGAGCCGGCGTCCACGGGCAGCTGGACGCCGGTGATGTAGCGGGCGTCGTCGCTGACCAGGAACAGGACGGCGTTGCTGATGTCGACCGGATCGACCCAGCGGATCGGCAGCGCGTTGAGCGCCTGGAAGATCTCGCCGACCTCGTCGCGGGTCACCTCGGACGCGGCCTTGTCCGGCATGAACAGCCCGTAGATCGCCTCGTTGTGGATCATGTCGGTGTCCACGGAGGTCGGGTGCACCGAGTTGACCCGGATCATCTCCGGGGCGAGCTCGTTGGCCAGCGTCTTCATCAGCCCCACGACGCCGTGCTTGGCCGACACGTAGTGCGCGAGGTTCGCCATGCCCTTGATGCCGGCCGTCGAGCTGGTGATGACGATCGCGCCACCCTCCCCGTGCGCCCGCAGGTGCGGGAGGGCTGCCCGGACCGTCTTGAAGACACCGGTGAGGTTGATGTCGATCATGTCGTCCCACATCTCGTCGGTCAGCTCCCCGACCGGCGCGAAACTGGCGATCCCGGCGTTGGCCAGCACGATGTCGACACGGCCGAGTTGCGAGACCCCCTCGTCCACCGCCGCCTTCAGCGCGGCGGAGTCCCGGACGTCGGCCTTGCTCGCGACGATCCGCCGGTCGAGCGCCTCGACCAGCCGGACGGTCTCGTCCAGGTCCTCCTGCGTGGCCAGCGGGTACCCCACCGAGCCGACCTGGTCGAGCACGTCGACCGCGATGATGTCGGCGCCCTCCTGCGCGAGCCGCAGCGCGTGCGACCGCCCCTGCCCTCGAGCGGCGCCGGTGATGAATGCGACCTTGCCGTCCAGCTTGCCCATGTCTGCCCCTCGACCTCGTCGTCGATCACCCTCGGGAAGAGGCGCCGCCACGAGAGTGGCGGGCGCCTCTTCCCGCGACGCTAGGGGGACCCAGCCCGCCGGACAATGCCTGCGCCGGGATCCGGTCGGGCGGTCCGGGGCGTCAGCGCAGGTCGAGCCCCGCCAGCGGGGACTCGTCGCAGATCTTGCTGGGGATCGACGGGATCCCGAGCAGCGTCGGCTGCCCGCGCACCGGACCGCTGTGCGAGTGGTCGATGTGGCTGCGCGGGGTGACCAGTTCGAGGTCCCGGGCGGCCAGGGCGCTCTCGCCGTAGCCCTGTACGCACTCGGGGTCGGGGCCGTCGAGGGGCAGGCCGGTGAAGAACTTGGCCGCCATGCAGCCACCGCGGCAGGCGTCGAAGTGTGCGCACTTGGTGCAGGCGCCACCGGTCTGCGGGTTGCGCAGGTCGGCGAAGAGCTCCGACTGCTGCCACACCCGCTGGAAGCCGCCCTCGTCGCGCACGTTGCCGGCCAGGAAGTTCTCGTGGATGGCGAACGGGCAGGCGTAGACGTCACCCACGGGGTCGATCAGGCAGACCACCCGGCCGGCGCCGCAGAGGTTGAGCCCGGGCAGGGCCTCGCCGAACGCCGACAGGTGGAAGAACGAGTCGCCGGTGAGGACGCCGACGCCGTTGGCCAGCAGCCAGTTGTAGAGCTCGCGCTGCTGGGCCTGCGTCGGGTGCAGCTGGTCCCACACGTCGGCCCCGCGGCCGGAGGGCCGCAGCCGGGTGATCCGGAGCTGGGCGCCGAACGAGTCGGTGAGCTCCTTGAACGCGTCGAGCTGCCCGGCGTTCTCGCGGGTGACGACGACGGAGACCTTGAAGTCCTTCATCCCGGCCTCGGCCAGGTTCTCCAGGGCCCGGATCGCGGTGGCGTAGGAGCCGGCGCCGCGGACGCGGTCGTTCACCTCGGCGGTGGCGCCGTCCAGGGAGATCTGCACGTCGACGTAGTCGGTGCGGGCCAGCTGGGCGGCGCGGGTCTTGTCGAGCTTGATGCCGTTCGTGGAGAACTTGACGCCGACGTCGTGGCCGATGGCGTAGTCGAGCAGGTGCCAGAAGTCCGGCCGCACCGTGGGCTCGCCGCCGCCGACGTTGACGTAGAAGACCTGCATCCGCTGCAGCTCGTCGATGACCGCCTCGGCCTCGGCGGTGGAGAGCTCGTTCGGATCCCGCCGTCCGGAGGAGGACAGGCAGTGGGCGCAGGCCAGGTTGCAGGCGTAGGTGAGCTCCCACGTCAGGCAGATGGGCGCGTCCAGGCCGTACTCGAACTGGTCGATCAGCCGGCCACCGACGGGTCGGTCGGGCCGGGCGGTGCGGGACGGCAGGACGGCGGTCACGGGGTCCCCTCGGGATTCGGTTCGATCATCTGCGAGCGGGCGAGGTCGGCCAGCGCCTTCACGTAGGCGGGGTGCTGGGCCTCGGTCACGCCGCAGGCGGCGAGCGTGGCGTTCGCGCTGGAGTGGTCGGCGAGCGCCTCGACGACGGCGACCAGGGTCTTCGACTTGAGGAAGGAGAGCTTCCGGTTGCCGAAGTGGTAGACCAGCGCGCCGAAGGGCTCCGGCCGCAGCGCGACCGAGCGGGCGCGCCGCCAGGGCCGGGCCGGGTCGAACGCGACCTCGGCCGGGGGTTCCACCGGCGTCACGGCCGCGGTCACAGGAGTGTGCTCGTCGCTCAGTAGACGCCGCACATGCCGTCGATCGAGACCTCCTCGACCAGCGACTCCTCCACCAGGGTCTCCTCGGCGGCGGGGGCCGGGGCGGCGTCGACGTCAGCGTGGTTCTCGGGCATGGCGCACTCCTGGTGATCGCGGTCACGGACGGATGCAGGGAGGCTAATGACACCGGGTGCCACGGGGCAACCGGGGGTCCCCGATCCCCCGTGGCCGGGACCCGGCGGAGGCACAATGCGTGCGTGACCGCGATCGAGACCGCCCCGCCGGGCGCCCCGGCCGAGGGCACGCGTGCCCGCGTCGAGCGGGCAGCGCTGGACCTGTTCACGCTCCGCGGCTTCGAGCAGGTGACGACCGACGAGGTCGCCGACGCGGCCGGCATCAGCCGGCGCACGTTCTTCCGGTACTTCGCGACGAAGGCCGACGCCGTGTGGGGCGACTTCGCCGCGCACGTGACGCGGCTCGACGAGCTGCTGGCCGCCACGGACCCGGCCCAGCCGGTGCTCGCCTCGGTCTGCGCGGCCTACGTGGAGGTGAACGACTACGCGGTGGCCGAGCTGCCGCTGCTCCGTGAACGGATGCTGCTCATCCTCACCGAGCCGGCGCTGCTGGCGCACTCGCAGCTGCGGTTCGCCGAGGTCGACCGGGTGGTCGCCCGGCACGTCGCGGGTCGCTCCGGGACGGCCGCCACCGACCTGGTCCCGCGGTTGGTCGCCGCCACGACCCGCGCCGCCGCGACGACGGCGTTCGAGGCGTGGCTGGCCGACGAGCGCTCCGCGCTGGGCACCCACCTGCGGCAGGCGTTCGCGGAGCTCACCGCCGGCTTCCCGGGGCTGCTCCGCTGACCGTCTCCCCCGCAGGTGTGGCGCTCGTCTCCTGCTGAACGGGTAGCCTGGCACTCAGTGCCACCGACCGTTCCCGGCCGGGGCAGCAGATCAGGCGGTCACCCCGAGCACGGGGCGGCCCCGGGCGACAGGAGAGCAGCAGATGGCGAACCCCTGGTTCGAGTCGGTGGCGGAGGCCCAGCGACGGGCGAAGAAGCGGCTGCCCAAGGGCGTCTACGGCGCCCTGGTCGCCGGCTCCGAGCGCGGGCTCACGGCCGAGGACAACCTCGCCGCCTTCGCCGAGATCGGCTTCGCCCCGCACACCGCCGGGCTGGCGAACGAGAAGAACATGGCCGTCACCGTGATGGGCCAGGAGCTCTCGATGCCGATCATGATCAGCCCCACCGGCGTCCAGGCCGTCACCCCCGGTGGCGAGGTCGACGTGGCCCGGGCGGCCGCCTCCCGCGGCACCGCCATGGGGCTGTCGTCCATGGCGAGCAAGCCCATGGAGGAGGTCATCGCGGCCAACCCCAAGACGTTCTTCCAGCTGTACTGGGTGGGCGACCGGGACGTCATGGCCGCCAAGGTCGAGCGCGCCCGCCGGGCCGGCGCCGCGGGGCTGATCGCCACCCTCGACTGGTCGTTCTCCTACGGCCGCGACTGGGGCAGCCCGTTCATCCCCGAGAAGATCAACTTCGAGGCCGCCCGCCGCTACGCCCCCCAGGTACTGCTCAAGCCGCGCTGGCTGTGGGACTTCGCGAAGACGGGCAGGATCCCGGACCTCACCGTGCCGAACATGGTCGCCACCCCCGGCGACAAGGCCCCGACGTTCTTCGAGGCCTACGGCCAGTGGATGCAGTCCCCCATGCCCACCTGGGAGGACGTCGCCTGGCTGCGCGAGCTGTGGGGCACCGACAAGCCCTTCATGCTCAAGGGCGTCATGCGGGTCGACGACGCCAAGCGCGCCGTCGACGCCGGCGTCACCGCGATCTCGGTGTCCAACCACGGCGGCAACAACCTCGACGGCACGCCCGCCTCGATCCGCGCCCTGCCCTCGGTCGCGGCGGCCGTCGGCGACCAGGTCGAGGTCCTCCTCGACGGCGGCATCCGCCGCGGCGGCGACGTCGCCAAGGCCCTCGCCCTCGGCGCCAAGGCCGTCATGATCGGCCGCGCCTACCTGTGGGGCCTCGGCGCCAACGGCGAGGCCGGCGTCGGCAACGTGCTCGACCTGCTCCGCGACGGCCTCGGCTCGGCGATGATCGGGCTGGGCAAGTCGAACGTCGCCGACCTCAGCAGCGACGACCTGGTCATCCCGCCGGGCTTCGAGCGACAGCTGGGCGACTCCGCCGTCGCCAACGCCACGCTGAGCACCTCCCCGGCCGCCTCCCGCCAGGAGGCCTGAGCCCCCACGGTGCGGGAGCCCCTCGGGGCTCCCGCACCGCACGGGCCGTCAGAAGTACTGCGCGCCGCCGTCCACCGACAGGTGCTCGGCGGTGATGAACCGCGCCTCGCCCGAGAGCAGGAACGCCACGGCGTCGGCCATCTCCTCGGACGTGCCCCATGCCGGCTCGATGAACGTCGTCCCCATGCCGGCGAGCTTCGGGTTGCTGGCGTTGGTGTGCTCGATCGCGCCCATCATGTCGCCGCCGCCCATCGGGGTGGCGACGCCGCCGGGGTGCAGCGAGTTCACCCGGATGCCGTGCTTCCCGAGCTCGGCGGCGAAGGCGCGCGTCATGCCGGTGACGGCGTGCTTGCTGGCCGTGTAGTGGATCATGAACGGCTGCATCTTCTTGCCGGCGTAGCTGCTGGTCAGGACCATGGCGCCGCCCTCGCCACCGGCGATGACGTGCGGCGCGCTGGCGACCACCGTGTTCCAGACGCCGACCACGTTGATGTCGATCGTGTCCTGGAACATCTGCGGCGTCGTCTCGTCCCAGGTGGCCGGGATGCAGATCCCGGCATTGGCGACGACGAGGTCCAGCCGGCCCAGCTCGGCCACCCCGCGGGCGAGGAACTCCTTCATCCCCTCGAGGTCGCGGACGTCGCCCTCGTGGGTCAGCACCCGCCGGTCCAGCGCCTCGATCTCCTTGGCGGTCTGCGCCAGGTCGTCGGGCGTCGCGCTGTCGTAGGGCACCCCGGCGGGCAGCGGACCGGCGAGGTCGAGCGCCAGGATGTCGGCGCCCTCGGACGCCAGCCGGACGGCGTGGGCGCGGCCCTGTCCGCGAGCCGCTCCGGTGATGAACGCGACCTTGCCGGTGAACCGCTGCGTCATGCTGCTGCCTCCTGGGATGTGCTGCCCGCGCCCTGCGGGCACACCTCCACCATCCCCGCCGTACCCGGTTCCGGCCAGGAGCCTCAGCGCACGTCGGAGCGGTGCGGGCTCGGATCGGCTCCGCAGGGAGCCACTGCAGGACAGACTGGCCACGTGGACGTCGGCCTCGCAGGGCGGCAGGACGTGTCCCAGCTGGCGCACCTGCTCTGGCTGTTCGCGGCACCCGAGGAGCAGGCGCGGCAGTCCGTCGAGGCGTTCGCCGGCGACCTGGACGCCTGGTGGGCCGACCACGCCGACTCGCACGTCGCGTTCGTCGCGCGCCACCCCGGGTCCGAGGTCGTGGGCATGGCCTGGCTCGCGCTCGTCCCGCGGGTGCCGAGACCGGGCACGACGGCTCGGCTCTCGGCCGACATCCAGAGCGTCTTCGTCCTGCCGGAGCAGCGCGGGAGGGGTATCGGTGCGGTGCTCGTGCGGGCGGCGACGGACCACGCCCGCCGCCTGGGGGCGACGCGCGTGACGGTGCACTCCAGCAGCAGGGCCGTGCCCGTCTACGAGAGGCTCGGCTTCGCGTCGTCCCGGCAGCTCCTGCAGACGCCTGCGGAGCTCAGCCCAGCAGACCACCGAGCTTGCCGCCGCCGAACTTCGTGATCAGCTCCATCGGGTCGATGCCGAACTTCGCGAGCAGCCCGGCGTCCTTGTCGGTGTCCACCTGGTCCGGGAGCTCCGAGTCGGCCTGCTGGGCCTTCGCGTCGTCGCCCTGGGACTTCAGGAGCTGCAGGATCTGGTTCTTGTCGATGTTCATGGAGGTTCCGGTACCCCGCAGCGCTGTCGCCTACCGGCGGATGCGGATGTCGTCGGTGCAGACCGCCGACGAGCGCAGGCCCCGGTACGGCATACCGAGCGCCTCGAGACGCTCGATGGCGGACAGCTCACCGGCGGCGAGCGCGTGCGCCTGCTCGTCGGGCCCGGCCTCGACGCGGACGATCACCCGGTGGCTGAACGGCCGCAGCGCCGCGTCGTAGGCCAGCGCCCCCTCCTCGGTGAAGCCCGACGTCAGGAGGTCGTGCTCGGCGGCCCGTTCCCGCAGGAACGCGCGCTGTTCCTCGTCGAGGCCGTCGAAGACGCCGCGGACGGTCACTCGGTAGACGCGCAGAGAGGACACGGGTGGCGAAGCTAGGTCGCCGGCGGCCCGGGGGCCAGCGATTTCCCGGGGACCGGCCCCGGCCGACCTCAGTCCAGCCGGGGCGTGCCGGGGGCGAGGAGGTCCACCCGGGCGCGCACCCGGCCGCGCAGGTACGAGTGCCCGACCGCGGCCGCCAGCCACACCGGAACCGTGATCCACAGCCACGCGGGCCCGGTGACCGCCACCCCGGCCGCCAGCACGGCGAGCAGCACGAACATCGCCGGCGCCCAGTAGCGCTGGCGGTCGAGGACGTGGAGGTGGTCGAGGGCCAGCTCGTGGGCGGCCTCGCGCTCGTCCGGGTCGTCGGGCACCGGCCCGCTGCCCGACGCCGCGCGCCGCACGCGTCGGCCCACCGCCCTGGGGGACTGGTCGTCCGGATCGTGCATCCCCCCATCGTGCCGGTCGGGGTGGGCGGCCGACTCGGCGGGCCGTTCAGCCGGCGGAGGCGACGATCCGGTCGGGGCGGATCCGCACCTCGCCGGCGCTGCCCAGCCAGCGCCGCAGCGTCCCGGAGGGGTCCTCCACCCGCACCTCGCTGCCGTCGGTGCGGCGCACCCGCAGCTCCGCCGTCAGCGTCGCGCCGCCCGGGCCCAGGACGTCGTCCAGCCGGCACCGGCGCCCCTCGACGACCACCTCCGGCTGCGGGACCAGGCCGCCCACCAGCCGCCGGCCCGCCCGCCCGCGCCGGTCGAGCAGCGGCCCGCGCAACGACGGCGTCCGGCTGTCGGTGGCCAGCCGGGCCACCGCGGGGATCCGGCGGACGACGGCCAGCACGGCCCGGCGCAGCACCGCCGTGCCGCGGCCGCCGCCGGTCATCAGCCGGCCCAGCAGCAGCGCCAGCCGGATCAGCGCGCGGGCGTGCGGCTCCCGCTCCGCCTGGTGGCTGTCGAGCAGGTCGTCGCCGGCCGCCCCGGCGAGGACGGCGGCCAGCTTCCAGCTCAGCTGGTGCACGTCCCGCAGGCCGAGGCCGAGACCCTGCCCGACGAACGGCGGCGTCAGGTGGGCGGCATCGCCGGCGAGCAGCACCCGCCCGGCCCGCCATCGGTCGGCGAGCTGTGCCCGGAACGTGTACTCGACCGCGCGCACCACCTCGACGGCCGCCGGGTCGACCGGCGCCAGCAGCCGCCGCAGCGCCCCGGGCGTCGTCAGGTCCGCGACGGTCTCTCCCGGCGCCAGCCGGAACTCCCAGCGGTACCGGTCCCCGGTCACCGGCATGGCGGTCGCGGCACGGGCCGGATCGCAGACCTGGGTGACGCCGGGCCAGAGCGGCAGCGGCACCGGCGAGCGGACGTCCAGCACGAGCCAGCGGTCGGCCGGACCGAGGTCGCGCATCCGCGCCCCGATCAGCGCGCGGACGGTGCTGTTGGCCCCGTCGCACCCGAGGACGGCGGCCGCCCGGACGGACCGGTCCGCCCCGCCGTCCCGCCCGCGCACGGTCACGACGACGCCGTCGCCGTGGGGAGCGAGGCCGGTCACCTCGCACCCGCGGTGCAGCTCGATGCCCGGCGTCCCGGCGGCGGCCGCCGCCAGCACCGCCTCCAGGTCCGGCTGGTGCACCAGCGAGCCCGCCGCCCAGCCGTTGACGCCGGCACCGGGCTCCCGGCGGAACTCGGCCAGCACCGCGTGCGCGGCGTCGACCAGGCGCAGCCCGGCCATCGGCCGGGTCAGCGGCACCAGCTCGTCGGCGACGCCCGCGTCCTGCAGCACGCGGAACACCTCGTCGTCCAGGTGCACCGCGCGTGGCAACTCGTAGGGCGTGCGGTGCCGCTCGAGCACCTGCACCTGCAGCCCCCGCCGGGCGAGCAGCAGCGCCGCCGTCAGCCCCACGGGCCCGGCGCCGACCACGACCACGGGCTCGCCGGACACGCGGCCCAGTGTTCCCGGGCCCTCGCGGAGGTGGCACCCGGGTGCCAGGGACGGAGCCTCCACCTTGACGGGTCGCCCGGAGGTGCTAAGAGTGACCCGGAGCACTGTCGTGCTGCGAACCCGCCACCTCTGGCGGGTCTCGGATCGAAGGGACATCTGTGAAGACCAAGGGCGCGATTCTGTGGGGCGTGGGCGAGGAGTGGTCGGTCGAGGAGATCGAGGTCGGTGACCCGCAGGCCGGTGAGGTGATGGTCGAGCTGGCCGCCTCGGGCCTCTGCCACTCCGACGAGCACCTCGTCACCGGCGCCACCCCGGTCGGCTTCCCCAGCCTCGGCGGGCACGAGGGTTCCGGCACCGTCATCAAGGTCGGCCCCGGCGTGACCGACCTGAAGGAGGGCGACCACGTCGTCACCGCCTTCATCCCCGCCTGCGGCAAGTGCCCGCCGTGTTCGCGCGGTCAGCAGAACCTCTGCGACCTCGGCGCCCACCTGCTCGGCGGCAAGGCGATCTCCGACGGCACCAACCGGGTGACCGCCAAGGGCCAGGGCGTCTCGCCGATGTGCCTGCTCGGCACCTTCTCCCCCTACATCACCGTCAACCAGGCCTCGGTCGTGCGCATCGAGCCCGACATCCCGCTCGAGATCGCCGCCCTCGTGGGCTGCGGCGTCACCACCGGCTGGGGTTCCGCGACCAAGGTCGCCGACGTCCGTCCCGGTGAGAACGTCGTCGTCATGGGCGCCGGCGGCGTCGGCATGAACGCGGTGCAGGGCGCAGCGGCGGCCGGCGCGAAGCGCGTCATCGTCATCGACCCGGTCGCGCAGAAGCGCGAGTGGGCGATGGAGATGGGGGCCACCCACACCTACGCGAGCATCGAGGAGGCCACCCCCCAGATCAACGAGCTGACCTGGGGCCGGATGGCCGAGAAGGTGATCATCACCGTGGGCGACATCCAGGGCGAGGACGTCGCCGCCGCCATGAGCATCACCGGCAAGGGCGGGCGCGCGGTCGTCACCGGCATGGGCAGCTTCGACAAGGTCGACGTCAAGCTGAGCCTGTTCGACCTCACCCTGATGCAGAAGGACCTGCAGGGCGCCATCTTCGGTGGCCTCGCGCCGCGCAACGCCATCCCCGAGCTGCTCTCGCTCTACCAGGCCGGGCAGCTCAAGCTCGAGGAGCTGGTGACCACGAAGTACAAGCTCGAGGACATCAACCAGGGCTACCAGGACATGCGGGACGGCAAGAACATCCGCGGCATGATCGTCTACACGGACGCCGACCGGCAGTAACACCGTCGTCCTCCGGACGACACCCCTCGGGCCCGTCCTCACCCCAGCAAGCGGGTGAGGGCGGGCCCGAGGTCGGTCAGGGACCGGACCGGCTCCATCCGCCCGCCACCACGCGCGGCCAGGCGGCGCGCAGCGTCCAGGGCCTCCTCGCTCGGCAGCGGGCACAGCACGTGCAGCCGGTCGATGCCGGCCAGCGCCGTCTCGGCCGGCTCGCCCGCCGTCGACAGGCAGTCCGACAGCAGGACGACGACCCGCTCGTCGGCCGTCGCCGGCGTCAGCTCCCGCCGCGCACCACGGAGCGCGACCGCGAGGTCGGTCTTCCCGTGCCCGCGCAGACCCACCAGGTCGAGCACCACGTCCTCCGCGGCCCGGTGCCGGCCCAGGGGCTGCAGCACGGTCACCTCGTCGGCGAAGGTCAGCACGCTGGTCTGCAGCCGCTCGTCGGCCGCCAGCACGACACCGGCCGCCGCGACGGCCGCGATCGCGACCCCCAGCCCCTGCATCGACCCGGACCGGTCGACCACCAGGCAGACCGCCCGCCGCGAGCCGGTCCAGTTCCGGGTGACCAGGTCCTCGGCGGCCGGTGGCCAGACGCCCGACCAGCGGTCCAGCGTGCGGTCGAGGTCCAGGTCCCCCTCGGGACGCCGCGTCGGCACCAGCCGCCGGGTGCCGCGCGCCCGGGTCGCGCCGACCCGGCCCACCTGCACGAACACCCGGGCCGCCAGCCGGCGTGCGGCCGAGCGCAGCTCCCGGTCGGTGGCGGTCGCCAGATCGGCCAGCAGGGCGGCCGCGGCGTCGGGGTCGGCACCCATCAGTCCGGCGAAGGCGTCCTCGTCGAGCTCGCCCACCTCGGGGCTCACCTCGGAGAAGGCCTGGTGCCGGAGCTGCATCTCCCGGCGGCCCGTCGTCGACGGACCGCGCCGGGACGCGGCGTCGCGCCGCGGGATGCTCGGCTGCTCGGTGCCCGTCTCAGCCGACGGGCCCGGTGCTTTTCCCTGACCACCACCGGCGAGCTCGGGGGCCTCGCCCGGGGTGGCCTCGCCGGGCTCCGGCGGCGCCGAGCCCACCGGCCACACCTCGTCCAGGATCTCGTCCAGCACGGCCTCCGGCGTCCGCTCGACGCCCTCGGTCACCCGGATCCGGCCGGACAGCGCCGCGTGGGCGGCGTCCCGGGCCGTCTCGCGGCCGCCGGCCAGCTCCTGCCCGCGCATCCGGAGGAGTCCGTCGAGCAGCAGCACCAGGTCGATGGCGCCGCGCACCGACGAGCCGGTGCGCAGGTCGCGGTGCTCCCGGGTCGCCCGCACCAGGCTGACCGCGAGCGCGATCTGCGGCTCCCCCGCGCCGGTGACCCCGGCGACGATCGCCCGTTCGGCGTCCTCCGACTGGTAGCCGAGGACGACGCGGCACATGCGGTCGGCGATGGCCTGTCCCACCCGGGCGGTGCCGATCGCGTCGAAGGGGTTCATGGCCGCGATCAGCCGGAAGCCCGACGTCGCGTGCACCGTGCCCAGCCGGGGGACGGCGATCTCGCCCTCGGTGAGCACGGTGATGAGGACGTTGAGCGTCTCCTCGGGGATCCGGTTGAGCTCCTCGAGGTACAGCAGGCCCGAGCCGCGCATCGCGGTGAGCAGCGGGCCGTCGGTGAAGTTCTCCGGCAGGTACCCCCCGGCGAGCACGGCCGAGGGGTCGTACTGGCCGATCAGCCGGGCCGGCGTCAGCTCGGCGTTGCCCTCCACGAAGACGACGTCCTGGCCGGTCTCGGCGGCCACCGAGCGCAGCAGCGTGGACTTGCCCGTGCCCGGCGGGCCCTCCAGGACGACGTGCCGGTGCGTGGCGAGCGCGACGGTGAGCACCTCGCGCTCGCGGCCCAGCCCCACCACGGGTGCGGGCGCCGCGGCAGCGGGAACGGGTTCGACGGACATGACGCCTCTCGACGGGAGCCGCCCGGGCGGGCGGCGGGTGGAGGTCAGGACCGGCCGGGTCCCGTGGGCCCCGGCCGGTCCTGTGCGCAGCTCAGCTGCCCAGGATGCTCTCGAGGTCGGCGATGTCGTCGGGCGCCTCGATGTCCTGCTTCTCGCCGTGGTCGCGGAAGGTCAGCGTGCCCTCGGAGTCGCCGCCGCCACGCATCTCCAGCGGGTAGGCCGGGTCGTCGTCCTTGACGACGAGCGACTTGCCGTCCTCCTGCTCGACGATGACGACGTCGTCGCCGTCCAGCTCGTCCTTGCGGGTCTCGTCCTTGGCGTCGTCGGGCGAGCGCAGCTCGTCGGCGATCCCCTCCAGCGAGAAGTCCGCGAAGTCCTCCGAGGCGTCACCGGGGAGCTCGATCCACTTGCCGTCGATCTGGTCGGCGGCCTCGGCCGGGATGCCCAGCATCGACACCAGGTCGGAGGTGCCGCGGAGGTAGGCGGTGCCGCCGACGCTGATGATCTCGATCTCGGCGCCCTCCATCGTGATGGTGCCGGCGGCGTCGTCGCCCTCCAGGCGGAGGTCGATCTCGCCCGTCTCGCCGTCGTCGGTCATCTCGCCGCTCACGTGGACCGAGCCGGCCTCGACCAGGGCATCGGCAGCCAGCTCGGCCACCTCGGCGCCGGTCTTCCCCTCCAGCGGGCTGTCACCGCCGCACGCGGAGAGCAGGAGGGCGCCGGTGACCAGCACGGCGGGGGCGGTGAGCGAACGGATGCGCATGGGACTCCTCGGCAGGGCGGACCCGGGGTGACCGGGGCGTCCAGGATCCTGCCAGGAAGGCGTGACGCAGCGCTCACCCCCGGTTCGCGAGACGGCGGATGGCCGCCCGTTCGCGGTCGCCCAGGTTGCGATCGGCGAGCCGCCGGGCCGCAGCGGCGGGCAGGGCGGCGGCCAGGTCGAGGCCGGCCGCGCGGCGGAACAGCCGCGCGAAGGTGCCCTGCGCGGCGCCCACCACCGCCGCCTGCAGGCGCCCGCCCGGGACGCTGCCCACGCTCATCACCAGCCAGGCGTCCGCGACGTCGACCTCCGCCGGCCCCCGGGCCGCGTTGGTCCAGTCGATGACCACCGGACCCCCGGCGGTGAGGAGCACGTTCTCCGGGTGCAGGTCCAGGTGGAGCAGCTCCGTGCCGCCGACGTCGCCCACGCCGGGGAGCCAGTCCGGTGCCGGCACCTCGTGCACCGCCCGGTGCAGCCCGGCGAGCACCCGCGCCTGCGCGGCGAGCGTCCACGGCCGACGTGCCAGGGCCCAGGTCATCGTCGGCCCCTCGATCCGCTCCAGCACCAGGTCGGCGCCGTCGACGTCGAAGACCTCGGGCACCGGCAGACCGGCGGCGCGGGCGTGCGCCATGACCCGCGCCTCCCGCTCGGCCGAGCGCTGCGGATCCCGGTAGCGGCGCAGCACCCGGGCCCCGTCGAGGGCGAAGACGTCCGCGTCCCGCCCCACGCCGAGCAGCCGCACGGCCGGGAGTGTGGCAGAGGCGGGCGCTCAGCGGGGCCGCGTCGGGCGCACCGACCGCCCGGCCGCGGCGGGGTCCAGCGGCACGGCGGAGCGGAGGACGGCGGGGCCCAGCCGGAGGATCCCGCCGGTCAGCGCCGCGCAGCGGATCCCGGCCCGGCCGCGCAGCCCGCGGTGGGCGCCCGGGGTGAGCACCGTGCCCAGCCACGCGCAGGGGTTGGCCGGGCGGCCACCGCGCAGCCGCACCTCGCCCGCTCCGCAGTCCAGCGAGAACTCCTGCCCCCGCAGCGCCTCGACCTCCGCCCCGCGCAGGACGACGGTGCGCCGCGTCAGCAGCGGGTCCAGCGGACCGGTGCCCAGCTCCGCGGCGAGCGCCTCCACCGCCTCGGCGGCCAGCACGGTGACCTGCGCGTCGCGGTGGGCCGGCCGGCCGGCGTACCGGTCCCCGAGGACGCCGAACCCCGCCCGGACCTCGACCTCGGCTCGCCGGTCGCCGTCCTGGGCGGGCACGACGTCCCCCGGCCGGCCGCCGTAGCGGTGCCCGGGCGAGGCCACCAGCCCGACGATCTCGACGTCGTACGCGTGCGGAAGGGCAGAAATGGCCATTTCTGCCCTGGGGGGCGTGGGCACGGTCGGGAGCATCCCACCGCGGCGCGGGCCGCGCCCTGCTGCGTCGGGCACGATGACGGGCATGCCGACGCCGGACGCCTCCTCCCCCGCCGACCTCGCCGCCTCCGAGCTCGCCCTGGGCGACGACCTGCGCGCATTCGTCGACGCCTCGCCGTCGCCGTCGCACGCGGTGGCCGAGCTGGCCCGGCGGCTCACGGAGGCCGGCTTCACCGAGCTGGCGGAGGCCGACCGGTGGGACCTCACCTCCGGAGGCCGCCACTTCGTCGTCCGCTCCGGCAGCCTGATCGCCTTCCGCGTGGGCACCGGCGCCCTCGGCGACACCGGCATGCGGCTGGTGGGCGCGCACACCGACTCCCCGACGTTCAAGGTCCGCCCGCACTCCGACGTCCGGCAGGCCGGCTACCGGCTGGTCGGCGTCGAGCCCTACGGCGGCGGGCTGTGGCACACCTGGCTGGACCGGGAGCTGACCGTCGCCGGCCGGCTCGCGCTCCGCGGCGGAGGGACGGCGCTGGTCCGGCTGCCCGGGGCGCCGCTGCGCTTCCCCTCGCTGGCGATCCACCTCGACCGCTCCGTCCGCGAGGGGCTGACCCTGGACCCGCAGCGGCACCTGGTCCCCGTGTGGGCCGGCGACCTCGGCGAGGAGCCGGGCCTGGTCGAGGCCGTGGCGGCCGCGGCCGGCGCCGACCCCGACGACGTCGTGGGGCACGACCTCGTGCTGGCCGACACCCAGCCCGCCGCGCGCGCCGGTGCCGACGGCACCTGGATCGCCGCCCCGCGGCTGGACAACCTGACCTCCTGCCACGCCGGGCTGCTCGCGCTGCTCGCCGCGCCGGCCGGGGAGCGCACCCAGGTGCTGGTGTGCAACGACCACGAGGAGATCGGCAGCGGCTCGATGTCCGGGGCGCGCGGCAGCTTCCTCGAGGACGTCGTCCGCCGGCTGGCCACGGGCACCGACCCCGGCGACGCCGAGGCGGTGCACCGGGCGATCGCCCGCTCCGTGCTGGTCTCGGCCGACATGGCGCACGGCGTGCACCCGACCCGGTCCGACCGGCACGAGCCGGCTCACCAGCCGCGGCTCGGCGGGGGGCCGGTGGTGAAGCTCAACGCCAACCAGGCCTATGCCACCGATGCGGCGACCGGCGGCTGGTTCCGCGAGCGCTGCGCCGAGGCCGGGGTGCCGTCCCAGTCCTTCGTGATGCGCGCCGACCTGCCGTGCGGCAGCACGATCGGCCCGCTCACCGCGACCCGGCTGGGCATCGCGACGGTGGACGTCGGAATGGCGCAGCTGGCCATGCACTCGTGCCGGGAACTCGCCTCGGCGCTCGACGTGCCGCTGATGGTCGGCGCGCTGGCGGCCTGCTTCGCCGACTGAGGCCCCCGAGGGGGCCCAGAAATCCGGCGACCGGCCGGGGCATCAGAGGTCGCCCGGCCGGCCGCCGTGTTCAGTGCCCCGGCAGCCGCGGGGCCGAGGTCACCTGCGTCGCTCGTCGTCCCGGGCGCCGTCGACCTCGATCTCCTCCTTGCGCAGGTCGGCCGAGACCTGCTCCTGCTCGGTGACCGTGGTCTTGTCCAGGCGCACGCGCTCGACGGGCACGGCCTCCTTCTCCACGACCGCCCGCTCGGCGTGCAGCGTGACCTCGTGCTCCTCCTCGCTGATGGCGGGGCCGTCCATCGCGTTGCCGACGTTCGCGTCGGTGATGGGCTCGCGCTCGACGCGGACCTCCTCGCGCGTGACGGGGACGGTCTGCGTGACGTTCTCGCTGACGACGTACTTGCGCAGCCGGGCCCGCCCGGTCTCCTCCGTCGTGGTGCCGACGGTCATCCGCTCCTCGGAACGGGTCATGGCGTCGTCGGTGGTCGGGCCGGAGGTGTCATGGCCGACCGTCCCGTGCCGGTTCGTGTCGGTGTCGGTGGTGCCCGTGCCGACGGTGCCGGTGCCGGCCATGTGCCGGCCGGAGGTGTCCTCCATCGCCATGACGGTGGTCGACTCGGTGCCGGCGACGTGCTCGCGGCCCGTCGTCTCCGTCCCGGTGCCGCCGGTCCCCATGCCGTAGTAGCGGTAGAGCTCCTGCTCCTCCTGCGGCGACAGGTGGCCGTCCGTGTCGATCTTCGGGGCGTCCTTCACCCGGTCCTTGCTCACGGGTACGCGCAGACCGTCGTCGGTGAGGTCCGCGTCCCGGATCGGGACGAAGGTCTCCTTGGTGCCGAACATGCCGGTGCGGACGGTGACCCACTCGGGCTGCCCGGTCTCGTCGTCCAGGTAGACCTCTCCGGCCGAGCCGATCTTCTGGCCCGCCTCGTCGTAGACGTCCTTGCCGATCACGCGGTCGAGGGTCTCGGTGCCGATCATCGTGGATGCGCTCCCATCTGCTGAGGGTGTTCGCGGTCACCCGAATGGGTGACCGGGAGCCGCGTCCCGAAACGAGCGGAGGCGATCCGCTGGGGCTCCTCCGGGTTGCGCCCCGCACGCGGTAGCCGTGACGCGGGGTCACGATCGCGGGAGGACGACGAGGTCCGCCCTGTTCAGCGACGCGCGTCCCGCTCGCCGGCGCGCCGGTTGCGACACGCAACTGGCCGGTCCGTTCGATCACGCAGCGTCACACCGGCTGCGCCCGGGCGTGTCCGGGTCGTCACTGTCCGGCGCGTCGTCCCGGAGTCGGCGCGCGCGTCTGCCTAGCGTCGACGGGTGCCTCCCCGTTCGCCGTACGACAACCTCGTCCACCCGCGCACGCAGAAGAAGCCCGTGCCCACGGTCGAGGCCGAGAAGGACCTCGTCGTGGAGGACCCCAGCTCGGGGTTCGTGGGCGCCGTCGTGCGCTGCGAGAAGGACGTCGTCCACCTCGAGGACCGGCACGGGCGCGTCCGCGGCTACCCGCTGGGCCCCGGCTTCTGGGTCGACGGGCGCCCCGTCGTCCTGGTGCGGCCGAAGCAGGCCGCCCCGACCGCGCCCGCGCGGAGCGCCTCCGGCTCCACCTTCGTCGCCGGTGCGCGGGCCCGGGTCGCCCGCCAGGGCCGCATCTACGTCGAGGGCAAGCACGACGCCGAGCTGGTCGAGAAGGTGTGGGGCCACGACCTGCGGATCGAGGGCGTCGTCGTCGAGCCCCTGCACGGCGTGGACGACCTGCCCTCGATCGTGAAGGAGTTCCGCCCCTCCCCCGACCGGCGCCTCGGCGTCCTCGTCGACCACCTGGTGAAGGGCTCGAAGGAGTCCCGGATCGCCGAGCAGATCACCGGCGCGCACGCGCTCGTCGTCGGCCACCCGTTCATCGACATCTGGCAGGCGGTGAAGCCCTCGGTCGTCGGGATCAAGGCCTGGCCGACCGTGCCGCGGGGCGAGGACTGGAAGACCGGCGTCTGCAGCCGCCTGGGCTGGGAGGACGACACCGGCTACGTCTGGGCGCAGCGCATCCTGGCCCGCGTGCGCACCTGGACCGACCTGGAGCCGCAGCTGATCGGCCGGGTCGAGGAACTGATCGACTTCGTCACGACCGACTGAGCCTCCTCCCGACGGTGCCGGGCAGCGCTCAGCCGGCGGCGTACCCGGGGGCAGGAGGGAGCCCGAAGAACTCCTCCAGGGTGGCCACCCCGGTCGCGTGCATCTCGGTCGCCAGCTCCGGTCCGACGTAGCGGAGGTGCCAGGGCTCGTACTGGTACCCGGTGATCGGCTCGGAACCCGCCGGGTAGCGGACGAGGAAGCCCCACCGGTGCGCGTTGGCCACCACCCAGCGGCCCTCCGCGGTGTCGCCGAAGCAGCGCTCGATGTCGCAGCCCCCGCCGCCCACGTCGACGGCCAGGCCGGTCTGGTGCTCGCTGTAGCCGGGCCGTGCGCTGCGCAGCTCCGCGCCGGCGACGCCGAACCGCGCCGTCGCGTTGCCGAACAGCCCCTGCTGGTACTCGAAGGAGCGGTAGGCGCTCTGCACCTCGATGTCGACGCCGGCCGCCGCCGCCTCGGCCCGCAGCGCCGCGATCGCCTGCGCCGCCTCCGCCCGCAGGTGCATCCCCCCGCCGACGTCGACCAGGTCGGCGGGCGCGTAGCCGAGGGGCTGCAGCGGCCGCAGCTTGTTCACGACCACCCAGGCGCTGTTCGGGTCGTCGATCGACCGCAGGCCGCGGTCGAAGGCCGGCGGCGGGACGGGCACGGCCACCGCCGGCTCGGAGGGGACGGGCGCCGGGGGAGCGGACGACGCGACCGCCGGCGCATCGGCCTCGGCTACCGGGACCGCCTCCGCGAAGCTCCGCGGGTGCACCAGCTCGCTCGCGGCCACGGCGCCGGCACCCACAAGCAGCACGACGGCCAGCGTCGTCAGCAGGCGGGCGACGCGGCCCCACCGGGCGGTGCGCACGGCTCGCAGGACGGTCCCCCGGTCTTCTCGCCCAGCGGTCGGGCCGCAGGGTCGGTCGCGATCATGCCCTGACGCCGCGCCACGCGCGCCGGGTCACCGACGGGACAGCGGCCCCACACACGCGCGCGGGCCCGCCCGCCGGAGGGCGGACGGGCCCGTGGGCAGGGGAATTCAGCCCGGGATGTAGTTGAACGTGTCCGGATCGGGGCCGGTGCGCTCGCCGCGGTCCAGGCCGGTCAACGCCGCCATGTCGGAGGTGCCGAGCTCGAAGTCGAACAGCGCAAAATTCTCCTCCATGCGCTTCCGGGACGTCGACTTCGGGAAGACGACGTCGCCGCGCTGCACGTGCCAGCGCAGCACGACCTGGGCGGGCGTGCGCTCGAGCCGCTCGGCGATCGCGACGATGGCCGGGTCGTCGAGGACCTTGCCCTGCGCGATCGGCGACCACGCCTCGGTCACGATCTCGTGCTCGGCGTCGAAGGCCCGCAGCTCGTCCTGCGCCAGGTAGGGGTGCACCTCGATCTGGTTCACCGCCGGCCGCACCTCCGTCTCGGCGAAGAGCCGGCGCAGGTGGGAGGCGTTGAAGTTAGAGACGCCGACGGCCTTCGCCCGGCCTCCCGCGTAGATCTCCTCCATGGCCTTCCAGGTCTCCACGAAGTCGACGTCGATGCCCGGCAGCGGCCAGTGGACGAGGAACAGGTCGAGGTGGTCGGTGCCGAGGTCGGCCAGCGTCTGGTCGAACGCGCGGAGGGCGTCGTCGCGGCGGTGGAAGCCGTTGTTCAGCTTGCTGGTCACGAAGATCGCGCCGCGGTCGATGCCGGAGCGGGCGATGGCCTCGCCGACGCCCTTCTCGTTGCCGTACATCTCCGCGGTGTCGATGTGCCGGTAGCCGACCTCGAGGGCCTGGCCGACGACGTCGGCGGTGTCCTCCGGCGGCACCTGGTAGACGCCGAAGCCCAGCTGGGGGATCTCGACGCCGTTGTTCAGGGCGATGGTGGGCACAGCAGCAGCCACAGGGTGTCCTCTCGACGGATGGGCCCCCGCGCGACGGGTCGTGCGCGATCGGGCCTCACCCCGCCTACCCCTGCGCCGCCGTGTTCACCCGCTCCTCCGAGGTCGCCGGGGTCACACCGGCCCGCTTCCGCAGCAGCGGCGCGGCGACCAACGCCAGCACGCCCGCCACCGCGGCCGCCGACGCCGGCACGGCGAACGCCTGCTGGGCTCCCCACGAGTCGACGGCCGCTCCGGCCAGCGCGGAGCCGACGGTGACCCCGAGCGTCAGGCCGGTGATCGTCCAGGCCAGCGACTCGGTGAGCACGCTCCGGCCGACCCGCGACTCGACCAGCGAGGTGCCCGACACGAGCACCGGCGCGATGGTCAGCCCGGCCAGGAAGCCGCAGAGGACGAGCACCGGGAGCGAGCCGACGGCCCACAGCAGCTGGGCGGCCAGCGCGAACGCCAGCGCCGTCCCCACGAACCGGGCGGCCAGCGACCGGGCCGGCCGGGCGAGCCCGTAGACCAGCCCCGCGACCAGGCTGCCGCCGGCGAAGACGGCGAGCGCCAGGCCGGAGAACGCCTTGGCGCCCTCGGCCTCGGCGAACCCGATGACGACGACGTCGATGGCGCCGAACACCGTGCCCACCGCCAGGTAGGTGAGCGAGACGACGAGCAGGGTGGGCGTCACCACCGACCGGCGGCGGCCGGTGGCGGAGCGCTCCTGGGGGTGCAGCGGCGGCTCGGTGTCGCGCTGCGCGGCCAGGGACAGGCCGCCGACGACACCGAGCAGGATGCCGGTGAGGAAGCCGACGGGCGGCGCGACCAGCGTCGCCAGCAGGGTGACCAGCGGCGGGCCGAGGACGAACACCACCTCGTCGACGACCGCCTCGAACGCGAACGCGGTCTGCCGGCCCGAGGAGTCCAGCGCCGCGGACCACCGCGCCCGCACCATCGAGCCGACGTTCGGTGCCGAGGCCCCGGTCAGCGCGGCGAGCAGGAACCAGCTCCACCGGGGCGCGTCCAGCTGCACGGCCACGGCGAAGGCGACGCCGGTGACGGCCATCGCGACCATCGCCAGGCGCAGCACCGCGCCCTGGCCGCGGCGGTCCATCGCCCGGGCCCACTGCGGCCCGGCCACCGCGAAGCTCAACGCGAGCGTGCCGGAGACGGCGCCGGCCAACCCGTAGCTGCCGGACGCCTCCTCCACCAGCAGGACGGCGCCCAGGCCCAGCATCGGGGCGGGCAGCCGGGCGACCCAGCCGGCGAAGGCGAAGGCCCGCGAGCCGGGGACGGCGAACAGGCGGAGGTAGGGATCGAAGACGGTGCGGGGTGACACGGGCTCTCGCGCTTCCTGGCCACGGGCGAGTGCGGGCCCAGAGCTCCGCCGGTCCCTCGGGTGGCTCCGGGAGCCTAGCCGGGGGCGGACGGACGACGGCACCGCATGTCGGCGCAGTCGCGGCTACATTCGGGCCATGACCAGCGCCGAGCTGCCCGACCCCGTGGTGCGGCGCGCCGCGGCCCCGGCCCCGGCGCCGGGCTCCGGCGGGCTGGTCGACCGGCACGGGCGGGTCGCCACGGATCTCCGGGTCTCGCTGACCGACCGCTGCAACCTGCGCTGCACCTACTGCATGCCGCCGGAAGGGCTGGACTGGCTGCCGAAGGTCGAGGTGCTCACCGACGAGGAGATCGTCCGGCTGGTGCGCATCGGCGTCGAGCACCTCGGCATCGAGGAGGTCCGCTTCACCGGCGGCGAGCCGCTGCTGCGGCCCGGCCTGGTGGGCATCGTGGCCGGCGCGACGGCACTGACCCCGCGCCCGGAGGTCAGCCTCACCACCAACGCCATCGGCCTGGCCCGCGTGGCACCGGCGCTCGCGGCTGCCGGCCTGGACCGGATCAACGTCAGCCTGGACACGGTCGACCGCGACCGGTTCAAGGAGCTCACCCACCGCGACCGGTTCGACGACGTCCTCGCCGGGCTGGCCGCCGCGCAGCGCGCCGGGCTCACCCCGGTCAAGGTCAACGCCGTCCTGCTGCGCGGGATGAACGAGGAGGACGCCGTCCCGCTGCTCGACTTCTGCCTTGAGCACGGCTACCAGCTGCGCTTCATCGAGCAGATGCCGCTGGACGCCCACCACGCCTGGACCCGCGGCGAGATGGTCACCGCCGAGGACATCCTCGAGCGGCTGTCGGCGGCGCACGTGCTCACGCCGGACACCGAGGCCCGCGGATCCGCGCCCGCCGAGCGCTGGCTCGTCGACGGCGGCCCCGCGACGGTCGGCGTCATCGCCTCGGTGACCCGTTCGTTCTGCGGCAGCTGCGACCGCACCCGGCTGACCGCCGACGGGCAGATCCGCAACTGCCTGTTCGCGCGCGAGGAGTCCGACCTGCGGACGCCGCTGCGCGAGGGCGCCACCGACCAGGAGATCGCCGACCGCTGGCGGATCGCCACCCTCGGCAAACTGCCCGGGCACGGCATCGACGACCCGAGCTTCCTGCAGCCGACGCGGCCCATGTCGGCGATCGGGGGGTGAGTGTGCCCGTCACCGTGCGCTACTTCGCCGGGGCCCGCGCGGCCTCCGGTGTCGACGCCGAGACCCGCGACGCCGCCTCCCTCGACCAGCTCGTCGGCCAGATCGTCGACGCGCACGGCGCCCGGATGGCGAAGGTGCTCACCGCCTGCTCGTTCCTCGTCGACGGAACGCAGACCCGGAACCGGGCGTTGGAGCTGTCACCAGGAGCCGTCGTGGACGTGCTGCCTCCGTTCGCCGGAGGGTGACAGGGAGGATGGGCGCATGAGCATCTTCGGGAAGGCCAAGGCCAAGGCGGAGGAACTGCTGGGCCGCGCCGAGCAGGTGTACGGCGAGTCGCACGGCGACGCGGCGGCCACGGTCGCCGGCGAGGCGCACCTCATGGAGGCCCAGGCCGAGGAGGAGGCGCTCGAGCGCGCCGAGAAGCCCGACGACGACGGGCTCGCCGGAGTCCGCTGACCGGCGCGCGGTGCGGTTGACGCCGGGCACGACACGGCGGAATGTGCCGATATGGTTCCGGCTCCTGGCAGCGATGTCGCCCCGTGGCGTGACTGGTGCTCGGCCGCGGAGGGGGCACTGGCCTTCCTGGCCGGGTACGTGGGCTGGGACGTCTGGCTCGTCACCCAGGTCGTCGACGAGCGGCAGGTGATCCTGCTGGCGCACCCCGAGGGCGCCGCCGCACCGGGCATGGAACTGCCGTGGGAGCGCAGTTTCTGCCGCGAGATGACCGAGGGCCGCGCGCCGCGACTGGCCACCGTCACCGCAGCGGTTCCCGCGTACGCCTCCCGCACCACCGGCTCCATCGCCGATGTGGCCGCCTACGTGGGGGTGCCGCTGGTGCGCGCCGACGGCAGCCTCTTCGGCACGTTGTGCGGGGTGGCGTTCCGCGCCAAACCGCGCAGCGCGGTGCGCGAGCTGCGCGTGGTCGAAGCCGCTGCGCGCATGCTCAGCACCCTCATGGCGGCCGGGATGGACCCGCCGCCGCTGCCCGGGCGCCCCGCCGGGAACGCCGGCGTCCGCTAGTCCCGGCGCGCGCGCAGCCGGATGGCGACCAGGGCGACGTCGTCCTCGGCCCGGCCGCCCACCATCCGCTCGATGATCTCGTCGCAGAGGTCGCCCAGCGACCGGCCGGCCAGCTCGCCGGCGAGCTCGCGCAGCCGGGCCATCCCGGTGTCCAGGTCGCGGGCCCGGCGCTCGATCAGCCCGTCCGTGAACATCAGCACCGTCGAACCCTCCCCGAGCCGGACGCTGGCGTCCCTCCGCGGCGTCGCGGGCTCCACGCCCAGCATGAGGTCCCCCTGCCACGGCCCCAGATCGGCGAGCGTCCCGTCGGGGCGGATGACCAGCAGCGGCAGGTGGCCGGCGTTGGACCAGCGCATCCGGACCTCGCCGGTGGCCCCGTCGGGCTCGAAGCAGGCGACCGCCGCGGTGGCGTAGGTGTCCACCCGGAGCTGGGTCATCGCGCCGTCGAGCCCCCGGAGCACCTCGGCCGGTGACCCGTCGCTGTAGGTGGCGATGCCCCGCAGGAGCGAGCGCAGCTGGCCCATCGACGCGGCAGCCTCGGTGTCGTGCCCGACGACGTCGCCGATGACCAGCATCGATGCCCCCGAGGGTTGGACGAACGCGTCGTACCAGTCCCCGCCCACCCGTGCGGCCTCGGCGGCCGGGGTGTAGCGCACGACGATCTCGGCGTGCTCGGGCTGCACCGGCGCGGTGAGCAGGCTGCGCTGCAGCCCCTCCGCCAGCTGGCGCTGCTGGTCGAACATGCGCGCGTTGTCCAGCGCCAGCCCGATCCGGTCGGCGACCTGGCGTGCGGTGGCCAGGTGTCGCTCACCCGGCGGCTCGGCGTCCGGCAGCAGCAGCGTCAGCCCACCGACGATCCGGGCGTGCCCCCGCAGCGGGAGGGTCAGCCCGTACCCGAAGGCGAGCTTCTCCAGCAACGCCCGGGGCTCCCCCTCGGGCAGCGTCTCCAGCGCCCGGGCTCCGGAGAAGCCGACCATCTCCCCGTCGCGGAGGGCCCGCAGGAGCGGCGCGGTGGATGGCAGGTCCGCGAGCCGGACCTGCGCGTACCGATCGACCAGGGCGCGTGCGCCCGGGTCGACGTGCCACGAGCCGACCCCCTGCGGCCGGCCGTCCTCGTCCAGCAGGGTGACCAGGCAACCGTCGGCCAGAACGGGGACGACGAGCTCCGGGACGCGCGCCGCCGCGGCGGCGACGTCGAACGTGCCGGCGAGCTCGGCGCCGACGCGGTCCAGCAGCGTCAGCCGGTCCTGGGCCACCCGCCGCTCGGTGACGTCGGAGAAGTAGAAGTAGAGGCCGCCGTCGTCGACGGGCACGGCCTCCACGTCGTACCAGCGGTTCAGCGGTTCGGGGTAGAAGGACTCGATCGACCGGATCACGCGGTCGACCATCGTGGCGCGGTAGGTCCGGCCGAACTCGTTGTCGATGTTGGCCGGGTAGGCCGCCCAGTAGTCGCGCCCCACCAGCTCGCTCGCGTGGAGCATCAGCGACTGCTCCGCGGCCGGGTTGACGTGCGTGATCACCCAGTCCGCGGAGACGGCCATGAACCCGACCGGCATGGTCGCGAGGACGTGGTCGCTGTCCGGCCGCTGCATCCCGCCCCATTCCGGTCGCCCGCTCACCGCGGGAACGCCCGGAGCAGCGCGACGGGAGACCGCCGCACTCCAGTTATCTCACGTTAGGTGGTGCACAATCAAGTCCCCGTCAGCGACGGCGACGCACCCACCAGAGGACCAGCAGCAGGGCGGCGAGGGCGGCCGCGGGCGGAGCGAAGCGCGCCGCCGCGGCACCTCCGGCGACCTCCAGCAGGTTGATCGGCTCCGGTTCCGGCTGCGTCCGGGCCTGGACCGTGGGCCGGGGCTCCTCCACCGGGCGCGGGATCGAGGGGACCGACCGCACCGCCTCGGCGACCGGCGCCGCCTCCGGCACCGCCGCGAGGCCTGCGGGGGACCCGGTGGTGGACCCGGTCGTGGACTCCGCGACCGGCTCGGGGGCGGGTGCCGCGAGCGGCTCGGGCTCCCGGTCGCCCTCGCCGAGCTGCGCGGCGAGCTTGTCGGCGAACTGGCCGAGCAGCTTGTTGCCGACGTCGGTCATGACGCCGCGGCCGAACTGGGCCGGACGGCCGGTGATGTTCAGATCGGTGACGACGTCGACCCGCGTGCTGTCGCCCTCGGCCGCCAGCGTGGCCGTGACCAGCGCGGCGGCGGTGCCGTTGCCCCGCTGGTCCTTGCCGCGGGCGTCGATGACCGCCTTGTGGGCCGCCTCGTCCTTCTCCACGAAGGACGCCTTGCCCTGGTAGGTCATGGTGATCACGCCGAGCTTCACCTTGACCCGCCCGGTGAAGTCGTCGCCGGTCACCGAGTCCAGGACGGCGCCCGGCATGCACGGCGCGATCCGCTCGATGTCGAGCAGCACCCGCCACGCCTCGTCGACGGGGACGGGCACGGTGAACGAGTTCTCCAGCTGCACGCGGTCCTCCTGGCCTAGAGCCCGACGGCCGCGGTGACCGCCCGACGGGTCAGCACCTCGGCCAGGTGCGCACGGTAGTCGGCCCGGGCGTTGAGGTCGTCGCTGGGTGCGGTGCCCTCGGCGGCGTGCCGCGCGGCCTCGGCGATCGCCGCCTCACCCGCGTCCGCCCCCGCCAGCGCCTGCTCGGTCGCCGTCGCCCGCAGCGGGGTCGGGCCCATGTTGGTCAGCCCGATCCGCGCCTCGGCGATGTGCCCGTTCTCCCGTCGGACCGCCGCCGCGACGGCGACGATCGACCAGGCCTGGGCCACCCGGTTGAACTTCTCGTAGTGCATGCCCCAGGAGCCCTCGAGCTTGGGGACCCGCACCTCGACCAGCAGCTCGTCCTCCGCCAGCGCCGTGGTCAGGTAGTCCACGAAGAAGTCCCGCGCGGGCACGGTGCGCCGTCCACCCGGGCCGGCGAGCACGAACTCGGCGTCCAGGGCGAGCGCGACCGCCGGCAGGTCGCCGGCCGGGTCGGCGTGGGCCAGCGCGCCGCCGAAGGTGCCCCGGTGCCGGACCTGGCGGTCGGCGACGGTCTCGGTGGCCTGGGCGATCAGCGGAGCGGACTCCCGGATCAGCGGGTCGGCGATGACGTCGGAGTGGGTCGTCATCGCGCCGATCGCGAGCGCGTCGCCGTCGTCCCGGACGCCGCGCAGCTCGGTCACCCGGGTCAGGTCGACGACCATCGCCGGTGCCGCGAGCCGCAGCCGCATGACCGGGATCAGCGACTGCCCGCCGGCGAGGATCTTGGCGTCCTCGCCCCCGTCGGCCAGCGCGCGGAGCGCCTCGTCGACGGTGGTCGGGCGGGCGTAGTCGAACGCGGCCGGGATCATCGGTCGCCTCCCAGGCGCGACTCCGGCGTCGAGACGCCTGCGGTGGTCTCGGTCTGGGCGCCGCCGTAGGCGTTGGTGCCCGCCGTGGCCCGGTCCCCGCCGTCCCCGCCGCGATGGATCGCCCGCCAGACGCGTTCGGGGGTCAGCGGCATCAGGATGTCCGACACCCCGAGATGGCGGACGGCGTCCAGCGCCGCGTTGACGACGGCGGGGGTCGAGGCGATGCAGCCCGCCTCGCCCACGCCCTTGGCGCCGATCGGGTTGCCGGGCGCCTCGTGCACGGTGTTGCCGGTGTCGAAGTGCGGCAGGTCGGCGGCCGAGGGGACCAGGTAGTCGACGAACGTGCCGGTGGTGAGGTTGCCGTCCTCGTCGTACACGGCCTCCTCGTACAGGGCCTGGGCGATGCCCTGGGCGAGGCCGCCGTGCACCTGGCCCTCGACGATCAGCGGGTTGACGATCTTCCCGACGTCGTCGACGCAGGCGTACTTGCGGATCGACACCATGCCGGTCTCGGTGTCGACCTCCATCGCGCAGATGTGCGTGCCGTGCGGGAAGGAGAAGTTGACCGGGTCGAAGGTGGCGTCGGCGTCGATCGACGGCTCGACGCCCTCCGGGAAGTTGTGCGCCGCGAAGGTGGCCAGCGCGATCTCCTGGATGGAGACGCCGCTGCCCGGCGTCCCGCGGACGGAGAACGTGCCGGACTCGAACTGCAGGTCGTCCTCGCTGGCCTCCAGCAGGTGCGCGGCGACCGTGCGTGCCTTCGCGACGACCTTCTGCGAGGCGTTGACCACCGCGGCCCCGCCGACCACCAGGGACCGGGAGCCGTAGGTGTCCAGGCCGCGCGGGGAGATCGCGGTGTCGCCGTGCAGCACCTCGATGTCCTCGAACGGCACGCCGAGCTCGTCGGCGACGAGCTGGCTCCACGCCGTCTCGTGCCCCTGCCCGTGCGGGGTGGAGCCGGTGATGACCTCGACCTTGCCGGTGGGCAGCATCCGGATCGAGGCGTGCTCCCAGCCGCCGGCACCGTAGGAGAGCGAGCCGAGCACCCGCGAGGGCGCCAGGCCGCACATCTCGGTGAAGGTGGAGAACCCGATGCCCAGCTGTACCGGGTCGTTCGACTCGCGCCGCCGGCGCTGCTCCTCGCGGAGCTCGTCGTAGCCGAGCAGCTCCAGCGCCTGCTGGGTGGCCTGCTCGTAGTCGCCGCTGTCGTACTCGAGCCCGGCGACCGTGGTGAAGGGGAACTCCTCGGCGTTGATCCAGTTCCTGCGGCGCAGCTCGAGCGGGTCCATGTCGAGCTCGACGGCCAGCTCGTCCATGATTCGCTCGATGGCGAAGGTCGCCTCGGGCCGGCCGGCGCCGCGGTAGGCGTCGGTGGGCGTCTTGTTGGTGAAGACGCCCTGACAGTCGAACCGGTAGGCCGGGAACTTGTAGATCGCCGGGAACATGAACGCGCCCAGGATCGGCACGCCCGGGGTGACCAGCCGCAGGTAGGCGCCCATGTCGGCGAGGATGTGCACCTTCAGGCCGAGCACGTTGCCCTCGCGGTCGGCCGCGATGTCCACGTACTGGATCTGGTCGCGGCCGTGGTGGGCGCTCATCAGCGACTCGCTGCGGGTCTCGGTCCACTTCACCGGCTTGCCGAGCCGCTTGGCCACCAGGAGCGTGATGACCTCCTCGGGCGTGACCTGCAGCTTGCCGCCGAACCCGCCCCCGACGTCCGGGGCGATCACCCGCAGCTTGTGCTCGGGGACGCCGGTGGTCATCGCCAGCATGATCCGCAGGATGTGCGGCACCTGGGTCGAGGACCACATCGTGTAGTTGTCGCCCTGCGGCTGGACGACGGTGGACCGCGGCTCCATGAACGCCGGGATCAGCCGCTGCTGGACGAACCGCCGGCTGACCACGACGTCGGCGTTGGCGAACGCCTCGTCGGTGCTCGAGCCCGTGCCGGCCTCACCGGCGTCGAAGATCCAGCGGAAGCTCTCGTTGGAGGCCACGTGGTCGTGGGTGAGCGCGGCGCCGTCGGCGAGCGCCCGGTCCATGTCGAGGACGACGGGCAGCGGGTCGTAGTCGACGTCGACGAGCTCGACGGCGTCCTGCGCCGCGGTCTTGCTGCGGGCCACGATGACGGCGACCGCCTCGCCCACGTGGTTGACCTCGTCCACGGCGACCGACGGGTGCCCGGGGTTGACCATCTCCGGCGTCACCGGCCAGGCGCACGGGATCGAGCCCTGCTCCTCGGCGAGATCGCGGCCGGTGAACACGGCGACGACGTTGGGCGCCGAGCGCGCCGCCTCGACGTCGATCGTCCCGAGCTTCGCGTGCGCGACGGGGCTGCGGACGACGGCCAGGTGCAGCATCCCCGGGAGCACCATGTTGTCGGTCCAGGTGGTCTTCCCGGTGATCAGCCGGGCGTCCTCCTTGCGCTTGCGCGCCTGGCCGACCTCCTTGGCCGGGCCGGCGGTGACCGGCCGGTCCTCCACGGCGGTCATGCCTGGGCCCCGCGCATCTCGGCGGCCGCCTGCTGCACGGCGCGGACGATGTTCTGGTAGCCGGTGCAGCGGCAGAGGTTGCCCTCGATGCCCTCGCGCACCTCGTGCTCGCTGGGGTCCGGGTTGTCGCCGACCAGGTCGATCGACGCCATGATCATCCCCGGTGTGCAGTAGCCGCACTGGAGACCGTGCAGCTCGTGGAACGCCTTCTGCATCGGGTGCAGGGTCCCGTTCTGTGCGATCCCCTCGATCGTGGTGACCTCGCTGCCGTCGGCCTGGACCGCCAGCACCGTGCAGCTCTTCACCGCCTCGCCGTCCAGGTGCACCGTGCAGGCGCCGCAGTTGCTGGTGTCGCAGCCGACGACGGTGCCGACCTTGCCGAGCTGCTCCCTCAGGTAGTGGACGAGCAACGTGCGTGGTTCGACCTCGTCCGTGTAGGCCGCCCCGTCGACGCGCACCGAAATCTGGGTCACGAATCCTCCGCTCGGATCGCTGCTCCGTGTGGGCCCGGGTTCCGACCGGGTCTCGTCCCCCGAGTCTTACCCCCTCGGGGTGACTTGGGCCACACCTACCGGCGCGTCCCCGCGCAGGTCAGCGGTCGGCGGTGCGGTGGATCGGCCCCTCGGTCCCGGTCAGCCGTTCCCCGGAGCCGCCCCACCGGCCGGCGATGATCTCCGCCGCGATGGACACGGCGGTCTCCTCCGGCGTGCGCGCGCCGAGGTCCAGCCCGATGGGGGAGGACAGCCGGTCGATCTCCGTCGTGGACAGGCCGGCCTCGGCCAGCCGCTCGAGCCGCTCCTCGTGGGTGCGCCGCGAGCCCATCGCGCCGACGTAGGCCACCGGCAGCCGCAGCGCGACCTCCAGCAGCGGGACGTCGAACTTCGGGTCGTGGGTCAGCACGCAGAGGACGGTGCGCTCGTCGATCCGGCCCGCCTCGACCTCGCCCTGCAGGTAGCGGTGCGGCCACTCGACGACCACCTCGTCGGCCTCGGGGAAGCGCTTCGGCGTGGCGAACACCGGGCGGGCGTCGCACACGGTGACCCGGTAGCCGAGGAAGGAGCCGACCCGCGCGACCGCGGCGGCGAAGTCGATCGCGCCGAACACGACCATGCGGGCCGGCGGGGCGAAGGAGTTGACGAACAGCTCCAGGTCGTCGCCGCGGCGCTCGCCGTCGTGGCCGAAGTGCAGCATCCCGGTGCGGCCGGCCACGAGCATGCCGCGGGCGTCGGCGGCCACGGCGTCGTCCAGGCGCTGCAGGCCGAAGCTGCCCGAGGCCCGGTCCGGCCAGAGCACCATCCGCCGGCCGAGCCGGTCGTCGCCGCCCTTCACGCAGGTGACGACGGCGACCGGCTCGTGCCGGTCGACCGACTCCTTGACCTCGCCGAGCTCCGGGAAGGACTCCCGCGAGATCGGCTCGACGAAGACGTCGAGGATGCCGCCGCAGGTCAGCCCGACGGCGAAGGCGTCGTCGTCGCTCACGCCGTAGCGCCGCAGCGTCGACTCACCGGTCTCGACGGCGTCGGTCGCCTCCTCGTAGACCGCGCCCTCGACGCAGCCGCCGGAGACGCTGCCCACCGCCGTCCCGTCCGGGCCGACGAGCATCGACGCGCCGGCCGGCCGCGGCGCCGACCGCCAGGTGGCGACGACGGTGCCCATGCCGACGGTCTCCCCCGCCTGCCACCAGCCGACCAGGTCCTCGAGAACATCACGCACGCTGGATCACCCCCGACAGCTCCTCGAACGCGGCCATGCTGTGCCCGGCGACGAAGACGTCCACCGAGGGCAGCGCCGCCCGCATGCCGCCGGCGAGCGGCTCGTAGCCCTCCCGGCCCTTGTGCGGGTTCACCCACACCACGGCGTGCGCCAGGCGGCGCAGCCGCGCCATCTGCTCGCCCAGCAGCTCGGTGCCGCCGCGCTCCCAGCCGTCGCTGCACACGACGACGACGGCGCCGCGGGCCGTGCCGCGCTGCCCCCACCGGTCGAGGAACGCCTTCAGCACCTCGCCCAGCCGGGTGCCGCCCGACCAGTCCGGGATCGCCGAGCCGGTGGCGACCAGCGCCCGGTCGGGATCGCGCAGCCGCAGCTCGCGGGTCACCCGCGTCAGCCGCGTGCCGATCGTGAACACCTCGGTGGACGACGGTCGCGCCCGCACCGCGACGTGCGCGAAGCGCAGCAGCGCGTCGGCGTACGGGCTCATCGAGCCGGACACGTCGACGAGCAGGACGACACGGCGGTGCCGCGGGGCCGACCGGCGGTGCAGCAGGCGGGTCACCTCGCCGCCGTCCCGCAGCGCGCGGCGCACGGTGCGCGCCGGGTGGACGGGGCCGGCCGAGCTCGGCCGACGGCGCCGCGACGGGCGCATCGGCGCGGCCGGCCGCAGCACGGTGAACAGCCGGCGCAGGTGCTCGCGCTCGGCCGGGCTCAGCTCCCCGACGTCGCGGTGCCGCAGCACCTCGGCCGCACTGGCCTGCACGGCGAGCTCCTCCGAGCCGGAGAACTCCTCGCCCTCGCCCTCACCCGCGTCCAGCGGCGCCATCGTCGAGACCACCCGCAGCTCCGGCGCCGCCGGGTGCGGGGCGCGCGGCCGCTCGCCGCCGAACCACGCGGCGAAGGCGGCGTCGTAGCGGTCCAGGTCGTCCGGCGAGGAGCACAGCGTCAGCCGGCCCGCCCAGTAGACGTCGGAGGCGTCGAGGACGTCGAGGTGCCCGACCGCGGCCAGCATCGCCTCGACGCGGTCCGGCGACGCCGTCACCCCGGCGGCCCGCAGCGTGCGCGCGAAGCCGAGCACGGTGTCGACGACGTCCCGGGTCGCGGTGCTGGTCTCCGGCATGCGGACCTCAGGCACCGAAGAGCACCCCCCGCACCTGCTGCTGCACGCGCTCGGTGTCCTCCCGGTACTTGAGCACCGCGCCGAGCGTGCGGGCGGCGGTGTCGGGGTCCAGCTCGCGGGCGCCGAGGGTGTGCAGCGCCGTCGCCCAGTCCATCGCCTCGGCGATGCCGGGGGGCTTGAGCAGGTCCAGGGTGCGCAGCCGCGCCGTCGCCCGGGCCACCTCGCGGGCCAGCTGCTCGGTCACCTCGGGCAGCCGGCGGCGCAGGATCGCCACCTCGCGGTCGAAGTCGGGGTGCTGCAGCCAGTGGTAGAGGCAGCGTCGCTTGAGGGCGTCGTGCACCTCGCGGGTGCGGTTGGACGTGAGGATCACCAGCGGCGGCGTCACGGCGCGGACGGTGCCCAGCTCGGGGATGGAGATGGTGAAGTCCGAGAGCACCTCGAGCAGGAACGCCTCGAACTCGTCGTCGGCGCGGTCGATCTCGTCGATGAGCAGCACCGACGGCGAGTCCTCCAGCGCCTGCAGCAGCGGGCGGGCCAGCAGGAAGCGCCGGTCGTAGAGCGAGGCCTCGAGGGCGTCGGGGTTGTCGGCGGCGTGCGCGGCCTCGGCCGCGCGCAGGTGCAGCAGCTGGCGGCCGAAGTCCCAGTCGTACAGCGCCTGGCTGGCCTCCAGGCCCTCGTAGCACTGCAGCCGGTAGATCGGCCGGCCAGTGACCTCGGCCAGCGCGTGGGCCAGCGCCGTCTTGCCGACGCCGGCCTCCCCCTCCAGGAACAGCGGCCGGTGCATCGCCAGCGCCAGGTAGGCGGCGGTGGCGAGGCCCTCGTCGGGCAGGTAGCCGGTGCCCTCGAGCGCGGCCGCGAGCTCGTCGGGGCTGGTGAGGTGGGTCACGCGTGCGAGCATCCCACCGTCAGGGGCAGGCCACCCATTCCTCCTCGCCGTCGGTGAAGACCTGGCGCTTCCAGATGGGCAGCCGCTTCTTCACCTCGTCCACGAGGTCGGCGCAGGCGGCGAACGCCGCCCCGCGGTGCGACGTGCTGACGGCGCAGGCGAGCGCGACGTCGCCGATGCCCAGCAGGCCGATGCGGTGGCTGACCGCCACGGCGTGCACGCCCTCGCGTGCGGCGAACTCCGCGGCGATCTCGGTGAGCACCTGCTCGGCGGTGGGGTGCCCGACGTACTCGAGCTCGGTCACCGACCGGCCGCCGTCGTGGTCGCGGACGACGCCGGCGAAGGAGACCACGGCGCCGGCGGCCTTGTCGGCGACGGCGTCCTCGTGCTCGGCGACGGAGAGCGGCTCGTCGACGACTCTGACAATCCGGGCCCCGGCGATCACGGCGCCGAAGGTACCCCCGGCGGCGGGACGTCGAGGTCCGCCGGATCGGCCAGGCCGGTGCAGTCGACCTCGGTCACCTCGCCTCCGGGGCCCGAGTGGGCCGCCAGGTAGCGCCGGGCACCCTCGTCGCCGGTCGCCGTCCCGATCACGCCGGCCCAGTGCTCGCGGCCGAGCAGCACCGGATGCCCGCGGACGCCGTCGTAGGTGGCGACGGCGAGCGCATCGGGTGCTGCGTGCGCGGCGACGGCGCGCAGCGCCTCCGGCGTCATGCCGGGCATGTCCACGAGCGTGACCAGCGCGGCGTCGACGGTTCCGGGGAAGCCGCGCAGTCCGTCGAGCCCGGTCCGGAGCGAGGAGGCCATGCCGGTCTCCCAGTCCCCGTTGGCCAGCACGGTGGCGCCGCTGAGATCCGCGGTGCGCCACACGTCCACCGCCTGCGCCCCGAGGACGACCAGCACGACGTCGCACGCCGCGCGCGCCGTCCGCACGGCCCGCTCGACCAGCAGGCTGCCCTCGTACTCGACCAGCGCCTTCGGCATCCCGTAGCGGCGGCCGCCCCCGGCGGCGAGGACGACGGCGGCGCAGCTCATGGCCCCACTCTCCCAGCGGGCTCTCTCAGCGTGCGTAGACCGCCACCTCGGAGGCCTTGACCGCCGCCCAGACCTCCGCGCCGGGGGCCAGGCCGAGCTCGGCGAAGGCGGTCGCAGTGACGTCGGCGACGAGCGGCACGGCGCCCTCGAGCTCGCAGCGCACCGTCGTCCCGTGCGGGACGGCGCCGGCCAGCCGGAGCGGCCAGACGTTGCGCGGGCTGCCCTCGGGCCGGGCCAGGTAGAGGGCCACCGTCTCCGGGCGGACCGCCGCGAACACCGGACCGGCGACCTCGTCCGCGACCGCCACCTCGCCGCCGCCGTCCAGCCGCACGGACCGGCCCTTCCCCGTCCCGGGCAGCAGCGAGAGGCCGACCAGCCGGGCGACGTAGTCGGTGCGGGGCCGCCGGCTCACCTCGACCGGGGTGCCGGCCTGCACCACGCGGCCCTCCTCGACGACGACGACCCGGTCGGCCAGCGCCATCGCGTCGACCGGGTCGTGGGTGACCAGCACCGTGCTGCCGGCGAACGCGGCGAGGTGCCGGCGCAGCACGGCCCGGACGGTGAGCCGGGTGCGGGCGTCCAGCGCCGACAGCGGCTCGTCGAGCAGCAGCAGCGCCGGATCGCCGACGAGCGCCCGCGCCAGCGCCGCCCGCTGCGCCTGCCCTCCGGACAGCTCCGCGGGCCGCCGTCCGCCCAGGCCGTCGAGCTCCACCCGCGCCAGCCAGCGCTCCGCAGCAGCCCGCGCGGCCGCGCGGGCGGTGCCGCGGGTGCGCAGCCCGAACGCGACGTTGTCGGCCACGGACAGGTGCGGGAACAGCAGCGCGTCCTGGAAGACCATGCCCAGCGGACGGCGGTGCGGCGCGAGGTGGACGCTGCGGGCGACGTCGTCCCACGGCACGCCGTCCACCTCGACCCGGCCGGCGTCGGGGGCCAGCAACCCGGCGAGGACGCGGATCAGCGTGGACTTGCCCGCGCCGTTCGGCCCGAGGACGGCGAGCACCTCGCCGTCGGCGACCTCGACGTCGAGTTCCACGTGCAACATCCCCCGCTGGACGCGCACCTGGGCGGCGAGGCTCACGCCGCTGCCCGTCCCAGCCAGCGGTCCCGCAGGAGCAGCAGTGTGGCCAGCGAGACGGCGAGCAGCACCAGGGAGAGGGCGACGGCGGCCTCCGGTTCGCGCTGCAGCGCCAGGTACACCGCGACCGGCATCGTCTGCGTCGTCCCCGGGAAGTTGCCGGCGAAGGTGATCGTCGCCCCGAACTCGCCGAGCGCCCGCGCCCAGCAGAGCACCGCGCCGGCGGCGACGCCCGGCGCGACCATCGGCAGGGTGACGCGGCGGAACGTCGTCCACCGGTCGGCGCCGAGCGTGGCCGCCACGTCCTCGAACCGGGCGTCGGCCGCGCGCAGCGCGCCCTCGACGCTGACCACGAGGAAGGGCATCGCGACGAACGTCTGGGCGATCACCACCGCGGTCGTCGTGAACGGGATCGTGACGCCGAAGGTCTCGTCCAGCCAGGAGCCGACGACGCCCTGCCGGCCGAGCACGAGGAACAGCGCGACGCCGCCGACCACCGGGGGGAGCACCAGCGGCACGGTGACCAGCGCGCGCAGGACGGCGCGGCCGCGGATGCGCGAGCGGGCGAGCACCCAGGCGAGCGGGACGCCGAGCACGAGGGAGACCGCCGTCGCGGCGGTGGCCGAGACCAGGCTGAGGCGCAGGGCCGAGCCGACCCCGGGGGCGGTGAGCTGCGCGCCGAGCCCGGACCACGGCGCGCGAACCAGCAGGCCGGCGAGCGGCAGGACGAGGAAGGCGACGGCCAGCGCCGCCGGGACCATCAGCGGCAGGGGCACGCCGGCGCCGGTCCGCTCGCCGTCCCGGCGGCTCACGGCTGCCGGAACCCGGCGTCGGCCAGCAGGCGGCGGCCGTCCGCGGACAGCAGCAGCTCCACGAAGGCCCGGGCGGCGTCCGGGTCCGGCGCGTCGGTGAGGACGGCGACGGAGTACTCGTTGACCGCGGCGTCCGCCTGCGGGATCTCGACCGCGTCGACGGCGTCCGGGCGGCCTGCGGCGTCGGTGACGTAGACGAGGGCGGCGTCCACCTCCCCGAGTTCGACCTTGGTGAGCGCCGCCCGCGCGTCGGCCTCGAACGTGTCCGGCCGGGCCTCGACCCCGGCGGTGACCAGCAGCCGCTCGGCCGCGGCGCCGCACGGCACCTCGGGTGCGCAGAGGGCGACCGCGAGCTCCTCGCGGGCCAGGTCGGCCAGGCCGGTCACGCCGGCCGGATTGCCCTCCGGAACGGCGATGGTGAGCACGTTCGCGGCGAAGACCGTCGGGTCGTCGGCGAGCCCCTCGTCGGTGACCACGGCCATCTGCCGCTCGTCGGCGGAGGCGAAGACGTCGGCGGGGGCGCCCTGGACGAGCTGCGCCGCCAGCGTCGAGCTGCCGGCCACGGTGAAGCGCACGTCGAGTCCGGGGCGCTGCTCCTCCAGTTCCTCGCCGAGCTGCGCGAAGACGTCCGTCAGCGAGGCGGCCGTGAAGACGGTGAGCGTGCTGCTCCGCCCGTCCGAGCCCCCGCAGCCGACGAGCAGCAGGGCGCACCCGAGCAGCGCGAGCGGGGCCTGCCGGCGCATCCGGTCCTCTCCCGACGCCCGGCCCCATCGGCCGTGTCTGCGGAGAAGCAGAGCAGATTCCTCCGCTCGTGCGCAAGCTGTTCGGCGTCGGGGACCGCAGGTGCGTCCGATCGAGGACGTCCGCCCGCTACGGGACGTCGACGCTGACCTGGGTGGCCTTGACCGTCGCGACCGCCCGGACGCCCACCTCGAGGCCGAGCTCGTCGGCGGCCTCGCGCGACATGAGCGAGACGACGCGGAACGGGCCGGCCTGGATCTCCACCTGGGCCATTACGGTGTCCCGGAGGACGCGGGTGACGATGCCGGTGAGCCGGTTGCGCGCCGACGAGGAGCGCGTGACGCCGGGCGCGGGTGCCTCGTGCATCTCGGCGGCGACGCGGGCGAGGTCCGCGCCCTCCACCACGGCAGGTCCGCCGCCGTCGCGGGAGGCGGGCAGCCGGCCGCTGTCGATCCAGCGCCGGACGGTGTCGTCGCTGACGCCGAGCAGAGCCGCCGCCTCGGCAATCCGGTAGGTGGCGGCCACGGCAAGACCCTAGCCACGGTTGTGGACGGCGCCGCGTCGTCCACAGCCTCGTCGGCCGCGCCGTCGGCAGGACGGGGCAGCATGCCCGACGTGATCGACGACGCCTGGCTCGCAGACCTGCTCCAGCACCGGGCCTTCCTGCTCACCGAAGCCGAGACCGCGGCGGAGCTGGCCACGACCCTGGTGGCCCACGGGTTGGAGCTCGACGCCGACGGCTCCGTCACCCGGACCCTGCTCGAGGCCCTGGACGGGACGTGGGAGCGCGGCTGGCAGCCGGCGGACGTCGCCCACGCGGCCCGCCGCAAGGCGACCGCCGGCTCGGTGCCGCTGGCCGTCGCCCTGATCGCCGAGCACGCGCGGCGCACGTCGGCCGTCGAGCGGGCCCCGGACACCTGGGTCGGCCAACTGCGCGAGCTCGGCGCCCTCGAGGCCCGGGACGGTTCGGTGGTGACCACCTGGCAACGGGCGGAGCGCCGGTCGCCGGTCGAGGCCTGGCGGATCGCCCTCCAGCTGCTCGGGATGCTGCGGTCCACGGCGCGGATCGAGTTGCTGGTGCCACCGCCGTCGCAGTGGGGCGCGGCCCGGCGCCGCACTCCCGCCCCGGGTGGGGCTGCCGGTGAGGACCGCGCCCTGCGCGTCATCCGGGGGCTGCTGGCCAAGGCGGAGGCGACGGAGTTCGCCGAGGAGGCGGAGACGCTGACCGCGAAGGCGCAGGAGCTGATGACCCGGCACGCGGTCGACGCGGCGGTGCTGCAGGGTGATCGGCCGGCCGGCGACGTCGAGACGCGACGGGTGCACGTCGCGGATCCCTACATCCGCGCCAAGGTGCAGCTCCTGGGCGCGGTCGCGGAGGCCAACGACGTCCGGCTGGTCTGGTACCAGGGGCTGGGCATCGCCACGATCATCGGCGGGCGGGCCGACCTCGACGCCGTCGAACTGCTGTTCACGTCGCTGCTACTGCAGGTGGCGCAGGGTCTCGCGGCCGCTGAGCGCACGGCGGGACCGTCCTCCTCGCCCCGAGCCTTCCGCCGGGCCTTCGTGCTCGGGTACGCGCACCGGATCGGCGAGCGGCTGCAGGACGCCCGGCGCCGCGCCACCGCCGCGGCAGCGGCGGAACGCGAGATGGACCTGCTGCCGGTGCTCCGGTCCCGCCGGGAGGCCGTGGACTCCGCGGTCGCCCAGCTGTTCCCGAAGCTGCGCACCAGCCGCAGCCGGGCCTCGGTCGACTCCGGCGGCTGGTTCGCCGGTCGGTCCGCCGCGGAGCGCGCCGACGTCGGCCCGCGCCGCTCACCCCTCAGCTGATCCCGCTGCTCACCGCCCCGCGCCCGGCTCCGCCGACGTTCCCGCGGGAACGTCACCCCCTCTCTGACCAGCGAGAACTGTCACAGGCCCGCTCTAGTGTTCGAACATGCGATCGAACGAGACGACCGACGAGACCCCGATGGCAGAGCTTGCGGCGGCCATCACCACCGGCGCCGTGCGGCTGGCGGCGGCGACGGCCAGCTGGCTGAGGCTGGTGGCGGAGTTCGACCGGCGCGGCGGCTGGCACGGCGTCGGCATCCTGTCCTGCGCGCACTGGCTCGCCTGGCAGTGCGGCCTCGGGCCGGGTGCCGCCCGGGAACACGTCCGCGTCGCCCGGGCCCTGACCGGGCTGCCGCGGATCGAGGCCGCCTTCGCCGCCGGCCGGTTGTCCTACTCCAAGGTGCGCGCCCTCACCCGGATCGCCGCCCCGGACTGCGAGGCCGAGCTGGTGGAGTTCGCGCTGACCGCGACCGCGTCGCAGACCGAGCGGTTCTGCCGCCAGTGGCGCCGCGCCGACGATGCCGTCGCCGGGGACGCCACCCGGGCAGAGGATCTGCAGTCCTTCCGGCACTGGTACGACGACGACGGCTTCCTCACGGTCACGATCCGCGTGCCCGGGGTCCAGGGCGCCGCCTTCCTGTCCGCCGTCGAAGGCCGCGCCGAGCGGGACGCCCGCCGCGAACGGGCGTAGGCGACGAAGGCGCTGGCCGTCCACGAGCGGACCCGCGCCGCCGGCGGCACAGTCGACCGCGACGTCGAGCAGCGCTGCGCCGAGGACGCGGCGGCCGGCCGCGTCCGGGAACGCACCACCGCCCGCCGCATCGCTGCCCTGACCGAGCTGGTCGAGGCGGGGGCCGGTGTGGAGCGGCGCCGTCCCGGCGACCCTCCGCGCCGCGAGGTGGTCGTGCACGTCGACGCCGACGTCCTCGCCGACGACACCGCCGCCGGGCGGGCGTACGTCGAGGGCGGCCCGGCGCTGACCGGCCGCCAGACCCGGCGGATGCTCTGCGAGGCGACCGTGGTCGGGATGATCGGGCGCGGCCGCGAAACGCTGGACCTCGGACGCCGGCAGCGCCGCGGGACGAAGGGGCAGCGCCGCGCTCTCCTCCGCCGCGACGGTGGATGCGCACGCCCGGGCTGCCCCGAGACCCGCCTCGAGCGCCTCCACATGCACCACATGCGGCACTGGCTGTTCGGCGGGCGGACCGACATCGGCAACCTGGTGCTCCTCTGCGATGTCGACCACGGCCTGGTCCACGAGCACGACCTGGTGCTCAGCCGGCGCGACGGACGGCTGATCGTCACCGCGCCCGACGGCACACGCCTGTGGGGCAGCGCCGACGCCGCCTTCCTCGCCGGCGTGGACGCACCCGCTCCCGATCCTGCCAGCGGAGACGATGCCTACGCCGGCGTGCACCCGGTCGACACCACGATCGGCCGACGGCCACCCTCGGCGGCCCAGGACGAGCGCGGTCCCGGCGGGACCGTCTCGGACGACGAGGCAGCAGCGGACGTCCCGAGCCGGACCGATGCGCTGCACCGACGTCGGTCACGCCCGTCGACGCCTCCGGTCGGGCACCGACACCGGACCCGTCCGGGGCGAGGCCTTCCCGACACCCGCGACCACACCCGGGCATCGGAACGACCGCGACCCGGCGGACCGCGCGACGACCGTCGGGCCGGGCGCAGCCCGTCCAGAGCCCCGCGTCCGGTCTCCGCGTCGGCGGAGAGCGGGCGGCTGGACCGGATCCTCTTCCCCGACGGCGCTCCCCCGCGCCCGACGCCGCGCGACGTCCCGTACGAGCGGCTGAACATGGCGTGGGCGATCGGCGTCCTCATGGACCACCGGGAGTTCGTCCGCCGCCGCGAGGCCGACCGGGGGTCGGCAGGATGACGCGGACGTTCCCGCGGGAACGTCCGGACGGATGCGCGGATCGCCGGTGAAACTCGGCACGGTTTGTCGATCTCCGGCCCCGGGGAGAGGGAACCGGTGCCGCGCGCCTCCACCGAGACCACGACCGCCGAGCTCTGCACCGACGAGCTCCCCGACGACCCCAGCTCGGACGACGAGAGCCCAGACGAGAACCCGGCAGGCGCCACCGCCGCCGTGCGGACCCGCCGGATCCGGCAGTTCGCCCGCGACGTCCTGGGCTACGACTCCTTCCGCCCGGGCCAGGAGGAGGCGATGCAGGCCGTCGTCGGTGGCCGCGACACCCTCGCCGTGCTGCCGTCGGGCGCCGGGAAGACCGCGATCTACCAGGTCGCCGGGCAGCTGCTCGCCGGCCCGGTCGTCGTCGTCTCCCCGCTGATCGCGCTCCAGCGCGATCAGGTCGACCGGCTCACCGAGCTCGAGGCGGAGGCCGGCCGCGCCGCCCAGCTCAACTCCACGATGTCCGCCGGAGACCAGCGCGACGCGCTGGAGGACCTCCGTGACGGAACGGTCCGCTTCCTCTTCCTCGCCCCCGAGCAGCTGGCCAAGCCCGACGTCGTCGACGCCCTCGCCGCCGCGGCGCCGGCGCTGTTCGTCGTCGACGAGGCGCACTGCGTCTCAGCGTGGGGGCACGACTTCCGCCCCGACTACCTGCGGCTGGGCAACGCCGTCGAGCAGCTCGGCTCCCCCACCGTCCTGGCGCTCACCGCCACCGCGGCACCGCCGGTCCGCGCCGAGATCGTCGAGCGCCTCGGCATGACCGAGCCCGCGATCGTCGTCGCCGGGTTCGACCGGCCCGAGATCCGGCTGGAGGTCGACCACCACGCCGACGCCCGCGGCAAGGAGCTCGGCGTGCTCGACCGCGTCCTGACCCAGATCGGCGAGGGCCTCGGCCCGGGCATCGTCTACAGCGCCACCCGCAAGGGCACCGAGACGATCGCCGACGATCTGCGCGACCGCGGCCTGCGCGCGCAGGCCTACCACGCCGGCCTCAGCAAGGCCGACCGCGAGGAGACCCAGCGTGCCTGGATGGACGACGAGCTCGACGTCGTCGTCGCCACGACCGCCTTCGGCATGGGCATCGACAAGCCCGGCACCCGCTTCGTCATCCACTCCGAACCCGCCGACTCGGTGGACAGCTACTACCAGGAGATCGGCCGGGCCGGCCGCGACGGCGACCCGGCGCTGGCCGTGCTGGTCTACCGCCAGGAGGACCTCGGCATCCGCCGCTTCTTCGCCGCCGGCACCCCCGCCGAGGAGGAGCTGCAGCAGGTCGCCGGGCTGGTCGCCGCCGCGCCCGCCGTGGGCCTGGACGACGGCGTCGACGTGCGAACCCTCCGCGAGGAGACCGGCCGGGCCGCCAGCCCGCTGGTCCGCGACCTCAACCTCCTCGAGCAGGTCGAGGCCGTCGTCATCGACGAGGAGGGCGCCGCCCACCCGGCCGAGGACGCCCCCAGCCCCTGGGAGGCCGCCGCGGCCGCCCGCGAGCTCGCCGAGCAGCACGAGAAGGTCGACCAGAGCCGCGTCGAGATGATGCGCGGCTACGCCGAGACCACCGAGTGCCGGCGCCAGCTCCTGCTCGGCTACTTCGGCGAGCAGCTCGACCAGCCGTGCGGCAACTGCGACAACTGCACGTCCGGCATCGCCCACGAGCACCCCGGCCCCGACGACCACGACACCCCGTTCCCCGTCACGAGCCCTGTCGAGCACACCGAGTGGGGCAACGGCGTGGTCATGCGGGTCGAGGACGACCGGATCACGGTGCTGTTCGACGAGGTGGGCTACAAGACCCTCGGGCTCGCGGCGGTGCTGGCGAACGACCTGCTGCGCATCCGGCCCTGACCGGACCCGGCGGTACCGCTCCGACCTGCGGGCCGGCCCGTCCCTCGCCATGCTCACCGGGAGGCGTTCGGGAGGAGCAGCAGCGTGAAGGTCCTCGGCATCAACGCGATCTACCACGACCCCGCCGCGGCGCTCGTCGTCGACGGGCGGGTCGTCGCCGCGGCGGAGGAGGAGCGGTTCAGCCGGCGCAAGCACGGCAAGCGGCCCCTCCCGTGGAGCGCCTGGGAGCTGCCCGAGCTCTCCGCCGCGTGGTGCCTCGCCGAGGCCGGCATCCGCGCCGACGAGCTCGACGCCGTCGCCTACTCGTTCGACCCCGCGCTGATGACGACGCCGGAGGCCACCGGCCTGAACGACCTCGGCGACACCATGCGGAAGAAGTACGCCGAGATGGCGCCGGACTTCCTCGCCCACGCCCTCCCCGGGCTGGACCCGGCGAAGGTCCGGTTCGTCAAGCACCACGTCGCGCACGCCGCCTCCGCCGGGCTCGCCGCCCCGGACCACGCCGGCCGGCGGGACAACGCCGTCCTCGTGCTCGACGGCCGCGGGGAGGCGCACAGCCACCTGGCCGGCCGCTACGTCGACGGGCAACTGGAGGTCCTCGCCGGCCAGGCGCTCCCCCACTCCCTGGGCCTGCTGTACGAGGAGCTCACCGACCACCTGGGCTTCCTGCGCAGCTCCGACGAGTTCAAGGTCATGGCGATGGCCTCCTACGGCAAGCCCCGCTTCCTGGGCGAGCTCTCCGAGCTGATCCGCGCCACCGACGACGGCGGCTTCCGCACCGAGAAGATCGACTTCACCGGGTTTGCACCCCGCCTGGGGAAGGGCGACCAGTGGACCGAGGCGCACGCCGACCTCGCCGCCTCCCTCCAGACCCGGCTCGAGGAGGTGCTGGTCGACCTCGCCCGGTGGGTGCACGCGCAGACCGGGGAGACGACGCTCACCCTCGCCGGCGGCACCGCGCTCAACTGCGTGGCCAACACCCGCATCCTGGCCGAGAGCCCGTTCGAGCAGGTCTGGGTCCAGCCCGCCGCGGGCGACGCCGGCACCGCCCTGGGCGCCGCGCTGCACGTCGCCCGCGACCTGGGCGAGGAGACGCAGCCGATGCCCGGCGCCGCGCTCGGCCGCGGCTGGAGCGACGACGAGATCGAGACGGTGCTGCGGACGGCGGCGATCGACTACGAGCGCCCGGACGACGTCGCGGAGGTCGTCGCGGAGGTGCTCGCGGACAACGGCATCGTCGCCTGGTTCCAGGGCCGCAGCGAGTACGGCCCGCGCGCGCTCGGCCACCGCTCGCTGCTCGCCCACCCCGGCCACCCGGCCAACCTCGAGCGGATGAACGACGTGAAGGGCCGCGAGCAGTTCCGCCCCGTCGCGCCCATGGTGCTGCTGGAGCGGGCGCCGCAGATCTTCAGCCGCGGCCCGATCCCCTCGCCCTACATGCTCTTCGTGCACGACGTCGCCGAGGAGTGGCGCGACCGCATCCCCACGGTCACCCACGTCGACGGGACGGCGCGGATCCAGACGATCGACCCGGGAACGCAGCCCCTGGTGCACCGGATGATCTCCGCCTTCGAGCGGCGGACCGGCATCCCCGTCGTCGTCAACACCAGCCTGAACACCGCCGGGCGGCCCATGGTCGACGACCCCCGCGATGCGCTGGAGTGCTTCGGCTCCGCGCCGGTCGACCTGCTCGCGATCGGGCCGTTCGTCGTCCGCCGGGCCAGGCCGACGGCCCGCACGAGGGACTGACGGACCCGACCGCACCGGTCACGATCCGGCCACACGTCCGGGGGACCGCCGTTATCGCAGGTGAGCCGGGGGTATCGAGACCGAGCCGCCCCAACCGGACGGCCTCGACTCCCAGGAGGTTCCCATGGCCGCATCCGCGGACCGCAGCGGTACAGGGCGCGCCGGCAAGACCTGGCCGGAACTGCTCGCCCTCGCCTTCGGCGCGATCTACCTGCTGATCGGCATCATCGGCTTCTTCATCACCGGCTTCGACAACTTCTTCGGCAACGAGAACGGCGTGCCGGCGCACCACGAGGGCGAGACGCTGCTCGGGTTCATGATCAACCCGATGCACAACGTCGTGCACATCCTCATCGGCGCCGCCGGTCTGGCGCTGGCCCGGACGCTGGCCGGCGCCCGCACGTACGGCTGGCTGCTGGCGGTCGGCTACGGGGCCGCCTCCATCTACGGCCTCATCGCCGTGGGCGAGGACTGGGACTTCCTCAACCTGAACGCCGCCGACAACGTGCTGCACATCCTCACCACGCTCGTCGGGCTGGTGATCGCGCTCGGCCCGGTCCGCAACGCCGTCGACAGCCGGCGCTCGGTCTGACCACCCGCTGATCCACGTCGCACCGGGCACGTCCGTCCGGTGCGACGTGGGTCACATCCACAGCTACCGTGCGGAGCATGGATTTCGCTCTCTCCGCCAAGGCCGAGGACGTCACCGCCCGTGCCTGGGACTTCATGCGCGAGCACGTCTTCCCCGCCGAGCCCGTCTACGACCGGTGGCGCGCCGAGCGCGGGCACGACGACCACGGGCACCCGCCGGTCCTGGAGGAGCTCAAGGCCGAGGCCCGCCGGCGGGGCCTGTGGAACCTCTTCCACCACGAGGTCGGCGGCCTGACCAACCTCGAGTACGCGTCGGTCGCCGAGATCACCGGCTGGTCGCCGGTCCTCGCCCCCGAGGCGATGAACGTGGGCGCGCCCGACACGGGCAACATGGAGACGCTCATGCTCTTCGGCACCGAGGAGCACAAGCAGCGCTGGCTGGCCCCGCTGCTGGAGGGCGAGATCCGCTCCGGCTTCGCGATGACCGAGCCCGACGTCGCCTCCTCGGACGCCCGCAACATCCAGACCTCGATCGTCCGCGACGGCGACGAGTACGTGATCAACGGCCGCAAGTGGTGGACCTCGGGTGCCGCCGACGAGCGCTGCCAGATCTTCATCGTCATGGGCAAGACCGACCCCGACGGGCCGCCGCACCGCCAGCAGTCGATGATCCTGGTCCCCCGCGACACCCCGGGGTTCGAGATCGTGCGCCACCTGCCGGTGTTCGGCTACCAGGACCAGCACGGCCACTCGGAGCTGCGGTTCACCGACGTCCGCGTGCCGGTGGGCAACCTGCTGGCCGGCGAGGGCGACGGCTTCATGATCGCCCAGGCGCGGCTCGGCCCGGGCCGGATCCACCACTGCATGCGGGCCATCGGCATGGCCGAGCGCGCGCTCGCGCTCATGGTGCAGCGCAGCAAGGACCGGGTCGCCTTCGGCCGCCCGCTCGCCGAGCAGGGCACCGTGCGCGAGGCGATCGCGCTCTCCCGCATCGAGATCGACCAGGCGCGGCTGTACGTCCTCAAGACCGCCGACCTGATCGACAAGTACGGCGCCAAGGGCGCCCGCACCGAGATCTCGGCGATCAAGGTGGCCGCGCCCAAGGTCGCGCTCGACGTCATCGACCGGGCGATCCAGCTGCACGGCGGCGCGGGCGTCAGCGACGACACGATCCTGGCCCGCTTCTACGCCAGCGCCCGCACGCTGCGGATCGTCGACGGCCCCGACGCCGTGCACATCCGCGGGGTCGCCAAGGAGGAGCTGTCGCGGGAACGCCCCTACGGCGGCTGACCTCAGCGGCGGGTGTCGGCCCTCCGCACGAGGAAGCCACCGACGCCCGCCACCACGAGCCCGCAGACGATCTGCGCGATGCCCACGCCGCTCTGGTCGCTGCCGAACCAGGTGACCGACGACAGCAGCAGGACGACGGCCACGCCGAGGACGAACAACCCGATCTGCCGGGCCCGGTCCTGCTCGGGCGTGCGACGGGGGGAGCGGTCGGGGGAGCCTGCGGTCATGCCCCGGGTCTACCAGAGGGGCGGGGGAGCCGACGGCGCGGGCGGCTCAGAGCGGGCGGGCCAGCAGGACCTCGTCCCGGTCGTCGCCCGGCGCCACGCGCACCGCCCCCGGCAGCCGCCCCACCTCGGTGTACCCCAGCGCCCGGTAGAACCCGTCGACGCCGGTGCCGCCGCGGGCGCTGAGCGAGAGGAACTCCCAGCCCCGTCCGGCGGCGATGCGGTGCACGCCCTCCATCAGGGCGCGACCGAGCCCGGTGCCCTGGCGGGACGGGTGGACCTGCACGCGCAGCACGGTCGCCCAGTGCCGGCGTAGCGGAGAGGACGAGCCGACGAGGACGGCGAAGCCCGCCGTCGCGCCGTCCTCGGCGAGCAGGCACAGCACGTCCCGCCCCGAGGCGACACCCTCGAGCAGCCGGTCGAGCACCGGTGCGACGTCGGCGTCGGTCACCGGGGGCACGAAACCGACCGCACCGCCGGCGTTGGTGACGTCGACCCAGCAGGCCAGCAGCTCGGCCCGCAGGGCGTCGTCGACGGCGGTCAGGGGACGGACGTCGACGGCGGGCACGCCGCCCATCCTCCCGCGAAGCTCCGCGCGCGGCGCCGGGGGTTGTCATGCAAGCGTTCGCTTGCCTATGGTGGAGGTGTGGGCGACGTGTTCAGGGCCCTCGCCGATCCGACCAGACGCGCCATCCTCGACGAGCTGCAGGAGCGCTCGGGCCAGACGCTGTTCGAGCTGATCAACCGGCTCGTCACGCGGCACGGGCTGTCCTCGACCCGCCAGGCGGTCTCCCAGCACCTGGGCGTGCTGGAGGACGCCGGGCTGGTCCGGTCGCGGCGCGAGGGCCGCTACAAGTTCCACGACCTGGACACCGCACCGCTGCGCGCCATCACCGACCGGTGGCGCATCGACCCCCAGGAGGAGGACCCGTGCGGATCACCCTGACCAGCGTCTTCGTGGACGACCAGGAGAAGGCGCTGCGGTTCTACACCGACGTGCTGGGCTTCGTGCCGAAGAACGACGTCCCGATGGGGGCGCACCGCTGGCTGACCGTCGTCTCGCCCGAGCAGCCCGACGGCGTCGAGCTCGTCCTCGAGCCCGACGAGCACCCCGCGGCGCAGGCCTACAAGCAGGGCCTCGTCGCCGACGGCATCCCCTACAACTCCTTCGCCGTGGCCGACGTCCGGGCCGAGTTCGACCGGCTGACCGGGCTGGGGGTCCGGTTCACCCAACCCCCCACCGAGATGGGGCCGGTCACCACCGCGGTGCTCGACGACACCTGCGGCAACCTGCTCCAGATCATGGCGATGGCCCCACCCGCGAGCTGACCCCCCGCGAGCGGACCGGCGCCGGTCAGTTCCCGCGTGTCGGGGGCTCGCCCGCCAGCAGCGCCAGCTCGGCCGCCGCCCGGTCGTAGGCGCAGGCGTCGCGGACGTCGCTCGGGGCGATCGACCCCTCCGGCTCGGCCGGGGGCGACGGCGTCGGCTCGTCCGTGCCGTCCGCCGCGTCGTCCGGGACCGGCCCCGACAGCGCCAGGAAGACCGCGCCGCGGATCTTGTCGTAGTCGGGGTAGGCCGGGTCGATCACCGAGTCGTCGAAGACGACGCTGCGGATGCCGGCGTCCTTCACCAGGAACGCCAGGTCGACGAAGTCGCCGAGTGCCGACCGGGGGATGTCGGTGGAGACGATGTCCTTGGTGGTGCGGGCCAGCTCCTGGTACTTGCGCAGCAGGGTGATCGGGTCGGCGGCGTCGACGATCGCGTCCAGGGTGCAGCGCTGCCGGTCCATCCGGTCGTAGTCGGTCAGCCCGAACCGGCCCCGGGCGAACGCCAGGGCGGTGGCGCCGTCCATGAACCGGTTCGGCCCGGGGGCGATGTAGTCGTCGGGCAGGGTGCCCACCGACGGCTCGCCGCCGATCGGCACCCAGTAGTTGACGTTCACGGTGATCCCGCCGAGGGCGTCGACCAGTCGGCTGAAGCCCTCGAGGTTGATCAGCACGTAGTAGTCGATCTCGATGCCCAGCGCCTCGCCGACACCGAGCTTGAGGAAGTCCGCCCCCGCGTTGTCGGTGGGGCCGAGCACGTCGGGGTACATCGCCGGGCCGTTGCGGTAGACGGCGTTGAGCAGGCTCTCGCTCTCGCTGCCGGCATCGAAGCCGTCCGGGTAGAGCGCGGCGAGCGGGCTGTCCGCGGGGAAGGGCAGGTCCTCGAGGTTGCGGGGCAGGCTGAACAGCGTCGTCGCGCCGTCGTCGGTGGCGATGCTCGCCACGATGACGGTGTCGGTGCGCACGCCCTCGCGCCCCTCGCCGCCGTCGCCGCCCAGGAGCAGCACGTTCACCCGCTCCTTGCTGCCGAACGGGTTCGGCTCGTCCTGGTCCACCGTCGCGGAGCGGCCCTCGTCGGTGAACACCTCGGCGATGAGGTCGCGCTGGGTCATCGCGACCTGGCCGGCCACCACCGCGGGGGCCAGCACCGCGGCGACCAGCAGCAGCACCACCCCGCCGCCCAGGAGCCGGCGGCCCCGGGGCGTGCCGTGGGGCAGCAGCAGCAGGTACCCGGCGACGACGACGGCGCACCACAGCAGCGCCCCGACGGCCAGGCCGGCCACGATCCACAGCAGCGACGACGTGTCGACGGACGCGCGGACCGCCGAGCGCTGCCCGCCGGTGGCGATCCACGCCCCGCCGGCGGCGAGCAGCAGGAAGACCCCGAGCACGACGCCGCCGAGCACCCGCCGGCCGGCGGCCAGGAAGGCGGTGCCGGGCAGGAGGGCGTTGAGCACGGTCCAGCCGAGCGCGGCGCGGAAGCTGCCCGCCCGGCGCGGGGCCCGGGCCGGCGGTGCCGGGGAGGCTGCTGGTGCTGGGGAGACTGCGCCACCGGGGTCGTCGGGCGCGCTGCTCACCCGGCCATGTTCCCACCGATGCGGGCCCCGGGCCGCCGCTCGGGGACATCCCCGCTGCGGTACCCCCGACCGGGCGACACGCCGGATGCGCGTCGGGGCGCGTGCGGAGGACGTCGACTGGGCACCCACCGGGTACGTGACCCGATGGTTACGGCCGCGTAGGTTACGACGGCGTAGGTCGAGTCGACCCGGAGGTCCTCATGTCCCAGACGTCCCCGCAGGCCGCGGTGCTGACCGAGCTCGAGCCGGTGGTCGCCGAGAATCTCGACCGGCACATCCGGATGGCCAAGGAGTGGCACCCGCACGACTACGTCCCGTGGGACGAGGGCCGGAACTTCGCCTTCCTCGGAGGCGAGGACTGGTCGCCCGAGCAGTCGCGGCTGGACCAGACCGCGAAGGCCGCGATGTTCGTCAACCTGCTCACCGAGGACAACCTGCCCAGCTACCACCGGGAGATCGCCACGCGGTTCGGCCGCGACGGCGCCTGGGGGCAGTGGGTGGGCCGCTGGACGGCGGAGGAGGGACGGCACGGGGTCGCGCTGCGCGACTACCTCGTCGTCACCCGTGGCGTGGACCCGGTCGAGCTGGAGCGGGCCCGGATGGACTACATGACCACCGGCTACGACTCCGGGGACAAGACCCCGCTCGAGGCGGTCGCCTACGTCTCCTTCCAGGAGCTGGCGACCCGCGTCTCGCACCGCAACACCGGCAAGGCCACCGGCGACCCGATCGCCGACAAGCTCCTGGCCCGCATCGCCACCGACGAGAACCTGCACATGATCTTCTACCGCAACCTGGTCACCGCGGCGTTCGACATCGACCCGGACGAGACGATGAAGGCCGTGGCCAACGAGGTCATGAACTTCGAGATGCCCGGCGCGAACATGGCGAACTTCCGGAAAAACTCGACGATCATCGCCAAGGCCGGGATCTACGACCTGCGGCTGCACCACGACGAGGTCGTCAGCCCCATCCTGCGCACCTGGAAGGTCTTCGACCGCAGCGACTTCGGCCCCGAGGGCGAGCAGGCCCGCGAGCAGCTGGCGGAGTTCCTCACCGGGCTGGACGCCCAGGCCACCAAGTTCGTCGAGAGCCGCGAGCGCATGCGCGCGCGCATGCTGGCCAAGGGGCAGGCGCCCGTCCAGGTGTGAGGAGCGGGGGGCCCTGGACGCGGTGTCGGCCGGTAGGCCGACAATCGGCACATGCGCCTGGCGACGTGGAACGTGAACTCGATCCGTACCCGGGCCGACCGGGTGGCCGCGTTCCTGGAGCGGCACGACGTCGACGTGCTGGCGCTGCAGGAGACCAAGTGCCGGGACGACCAGTTCCCGGAGATGGTGTTCAGCGCGCTCGGCTACGAGGTGGCGCACGTGGGCCACTCGCAGTGGAACGGCGTCGCGGTGCTCTCCCGCATCGGGCTGGACGACGTCGAGGTCGGCTTCCCGGGCATGCCGTCCTGGTCCTCGAAGGACGGCGTCGACCCGGCTCCCGAGGCGCGGGCGATCGCCGCCACCTGCGGCGGCGTCCGGGTGTGGAGCCTCTACGTGCCCAACGGGCGCACGCTGGCCGACCCGCACCTGCAGTACAAGCTCGAGTGGCTCGAGGCACTGCGCGTCGCCGCGGGCGGCTGGCTCGCCGCCGATCCGCAGGCCCCCATCGCGCTCGTGGGTGACTGGAACATCGCCCCCCAGGACGACGACGTCTGGGACATGTCCGTCTTCACCCACTCCACCCACGTCTCCCCGCCCGAGCGCGCCGCGTTCCAGGCCGTCGTCGACGCCGGATACGCCGACGTGGTGCGGCCGCTGGCCCCCGGCCCCGGCGTCTTCACCTACTGGGACTACACGCAGCTGCGCTTCCCGCGGCGCGAGGGCATGCGGATCGACTTCGTCCTCGGCTCCCCCGCTCTGACCGGTCGGGTGACCGGCGCCCTCATCGACCGCGAGGAGCGGAAGGGCAAGGGCGCCAGCGACCACGCCCCCGTGATCGTCGACCTCGAGGACTGACCGCGTGCTCGTCCTGCTGCCGCCGTCGGAGACCAAGCACCCCGGCGGGGACGGTCCCCCGCTCGACCTCGCCGCGCTCAGCGCCCCCGAGCTCGGCGGCGTCCGGACCGAGCTGGTCGAGGCACTGGTCAAGCTGGCCGACGACGTCCCGGCCGCCCGCGCGGCGCTCGGGGTCTCGGCGCGCCAGGACGACGAGATCGCCCGCAACGCCGAGCTGTGGACCAGCGCCACCCTGCCGGTCCTCGACCGGTACACCGGCGTGCTCTACGACGCCCTCGACGTCGCCTCGTTGACCCGCGCCCAGCGGGCCCGGGCCGACGCCCGCCTCGCGGTCGGCTCGGCGCTGTTCGGGCTGGTCCGCGGCGGGGACCGGATCCCGGCCTACCGGCTCTCCGCCGGCTCCGCGCTGCCGGGACTGCCCACGCTCCGGGCCCTGTGGCGGCCGGCGCTCGCACCGGTGCTCGCCGCCGAGCAGGGCCTCGTCGTCGACCTGCGCAGCGGCGCCTACGCCGCACTGGCCCCGGTGGCCGGCGCGGTCACCGTGCAGGTGCTCAGCGAGCGCCCCGACGGCACCCGGTCGGTCGTCAGCCACTTCAACAAGGCCACGAAGGGCCGGCTGGCCCGGCTGCTGGCGGCGACCACCGCGGAGCCCTCGGACGTCGTGGGGCTGCGGCGACTGCTGAGGCGCGCGGGGTTGCACGTGGAACATGCCGGCGGCGCCGCCCTCACGCTGGTCGAGCCCGCGATCTGACGCGCCCCGCTCGTCCGGGGATGGTTGCGTCCGACGCGGCGGGCGTGGCATAACCTGCGGGGTACGGCGCAGGCTCCAGCACACGGGCCGAATGCCGGACGGACCGGGCCGCCCCCGGGCAGAAAGGCACCTCGTGGACGCAACCCCCGACCGGACGACCGCCCCTGACGGCGGACGCCCGGAGGTCGAGACGCGTCCCGACGGCGGTGAACACGTCTCCTTCGCCGAGCAGCTCCTCGCCCTGCAGAAGCAGTACGAGAACGAGCGACTGCGCTGGGAACTCGCCAAGGACGCCGGCGAGGTCGGCACGTTCGACTGGGAACCGTCCACCGGCACACTGCTGTGGGACGAGCAGCTCCAGCGGATGTTCGGCTACTCCGACCCGCAATCGTTCGACGAGTCCCTCGCGGCCTTCAACGCGCGGGTGCACCCCGACGACATGGCTTGGCACGCCGCCGCCCTGCAGGCCAGCACCGACACCTGCGGCGAGTACGACGTGGAGTACCGGATCGTGCTCCCGGACGGGGAGACCCGCTGGATCCACGCCCGGGGCCGGTGCCTCCCCGGCCCCGACGGCCGGACCGACCGGCTGATCGGCGCCGCCTACGACACCACCGGCGAGCGCGAGGCGGCGACGCGGGTCACCCGCGTCCTCGAGGCCATGCCGGCCGGCTTCTACTCCCTCGACCGCGAGTGGCGGTTCAGTCACGTGAACGCCGAGGCAGAGCGCCTGCTGGGGCACAGCCGCGACGAGCTGCTGGGCGAGGTCCTCTGGGAGGCCTTCCCCGCCACGGTGGCCGGCATCTTCGAGGAGAGCTACCGCAAGGCGGTCAGCAGCGGGGAGCCGGTCTCGTTCGACGCCTACTACCCCGCCCCGCTGGACGGCTGGTACGAGCTGCGCGCCTGGCCGACCCCCGACGGCCTGTCCGTCTACTTCCTGGAGGTCACCGAGCGCCGGGCGGCCGAGGAACGGGCCGAGCGCTGGGCCCGACAGCTGGCCACCCTCGCCCAGGTGAGCGCGGAGCTGGCCGGCACGCTGGACACCCAGGTGGCCACCGCGCGACTGCCCAGGCTGGTGGTCCCGGCCCTGGCCGACTTCTGCGTGGTCACCGTCATCGGCGCCGACGGGGCGCCACGGGACGTCGGCAGCTGGCACGTCGACCCCACCGCGCGCGTCCTGCTCGAGCGCTACCGCGAGGTCCGGCTCGACGCGATGCCCATGACCGCCCCGGTCGCCCGCGCGCTGCACTCCGGCGAGGCGGCCACCTTCAGCGGCTCCGACGTCCTGGAGGTGCTCCCCCCGGGTCCGGCCCGTGATCTGCTCAAGGTCCTCGACCCCGCCACCGAGGTGGCGCTGCCGCTGCGCGCCCGCGGCCGCACCGTCGGCCTGCTCACCCTCTTCTACGCCGCGGGGCACGCCCCCACCGAGGAGGACGTCGCGATCGCGCAGGACGTGGCCGACCGTGCCGGGCTCGCCTGGGACAACGCGCGGTTGTTCAGCGCCCAGCAGCAGCTGGCCGAGGGCCTGCAGCGCAGCCTGCTCACCGAGCCTCCGAAACCCGAGCACGCCGAGATCGCGGTGCGCTACCTGCCCGCCGCCGAGGCGGCCCGGGTGGGCGGTGACTGGTACGACGCCTTCCTCCAGCCCAACGGCAGCACCATGCTCGTCATCGGCGACGTCGTCGGTCACGACACCGAGGCCGCCGCGGCCATGGGTCAGCTGCGCAGCCTGCTGCGCGGGATCGCCACGTACAGCAACGCCGGTCCGGTCGAGGTGCTCCGCGGCCTGGACTCCTCGATGTCCACCCTCCAGCTCGGCACGCTGGCCACCGCGGCGATCGCCCGCTTCGAGCAGACGCCGGCGGAGCGCCGCCGCGGCGTCACCCGGATGCGGTGGGCCAACGCCGGGCACCTGCCGCCGATGGTGGTGCACCGCGACGGCACCGTCGCGGAGCTGGCTCCGTGGGTCGGTGACCTCATGCTGGGCGTCGACTCCGCCGCCGTCCGGCGGGAGTCGGTGGTCCTGCTCGACCACGGCTCCACGGTGCTGCTCTACACCGACGGCCTCGTCGAGCGACGCGACTCCGACCTCGACGCCGGCATGACGCGGCTGCGCGACGCGCTCGTCGAACTGGTCGGGCTACCGCTGGACGACCTGCTCGACGAGCTGATCGAGCGGCTGGTGCAGGGCCGTCCGGACGACGACGTCGCGCTCGTCGCCGTCCGGCTGCACCGCGAGGACCTGGACGGGGCCCAGCCCGCGCTCTAGGCCCGGTCGCGCCGGATCGTGGCCTTCCGGCCCTTGATCATCGTGGCGCGCAGCGCCTGCACGACCTCGTCGGCCGCGGGCTCGGGGATCTCGACCAGGGCGAACCGCTGGTGGATCTCGATCGAGCCGATGTCCTTGCCCCGGAGCTCGGTCTCCCCCGTGATGGCGCCGACGAGGTCGCCGGGCCGGATGCCGGCCTCCCGGCCCAGACCGACGAACAGCCGCGCCGTCGGTCCGCCCGGGACGCGCCGGGCCGGTCGCTCCCCGCGCCCGCTCCCCTGCCCCGCAGGGCCACGCCCCGCGTCCCGCTCGGTCCGGAACGCGACCTGCGGGATCTCCTCCTCGTCGTCGGCCCCGCCGACGGCCTCGTGCGCCAGCTTGACCGCCGCGAGCGCCACCTCCATGAGGTCGAACTCGTCGGCGAGGGTCTCGACGACCACCCGGAAGCGGTCGAGCTCGTCGCCGAGCAGGCTCTCCCGCAGCGCCGCGCGGGTCAGGTCCAGGCGGCGGGTGCGGAGGTCGGCGACCGTCGGCACGGTCTGCACCGAGATGGTCGCGCCGGCGACCTTCTCGATGGTCTTGAGCTGCCGGTGCTCCCGCGGCTCGGCGAGAGTGATCGCGACGCCCTCGCGCCCGGCGCGGCCCACCCGGCCGATCCGGTGGACGTAGGACTCCGGTGCCGAGGGGACGTCGTAGTTGACGACGTGGGTCAGCTGCTCGATGTCCAGGCCGCGGGCGGCGACGTCGGTGGCGACCAGCAGGTCCGCAGTCCCGCTGCGCAGCCGGCCCATGACCTTGTCCCGCTGCTCCTGGCTCATGCCGCCGTGCAGCGGCTCGGCGCGGTAGCCGCGGCCGTTGAGCGTCTCGGTGAGGGTGTCGACCTCCTCGCGCGTGCGGCAGAAGACGATGGCCGCGGTCGGCGCCTCGATGTCCAGGATCCGGCCGAGGGCCGCGGGCTTGGCGCCGCGCGGGACCACGTAGGCGGTCTGCCGCACCCGCGGCGCCTCGCCGGCCTGGGCCTGCTCCTTGGCGATCGTGATGCGGGCCGGGTCACGCAGGTGCCGGCGGGCCAGGGAGTCGAGCCGGCGCGGCATCGTGGCGGAGAACAGCACGGTCTGCCGCTGCTCCGGCGTGGCGTCCAGGATGGCGTCGAGGTCCTCGGCGAAGCCCATGTCGAGCATCTCGTCGGCCTCGTCGAGCACGACGGTGGCGATCTCGTCGAGCCGCAGGCTGCCCCGGTTCAGCAGGTCCAGCGCGCGGCCGGGCGTCGCGACGACGACGTCGACACCGGACTCCAGCGAGCGGAGCTGGCGGACGATCGGGGCACCGCCGTAGACCGGCAGCACCCGGGCGCCGAGGTCCTTGCCGTAGCGGTGGAACGCCTCGGACACCTGCACCGCCAGCTCGCGGGTCGGCACCAGCACGAGCGCGATCGGCGAGCGGCCCGAGCGGTGCGCCTCGAGGTGCTGCAGCACCGGCAGCGAGAAGGCGGCGGTCTTGCCGGTGCCGGTCGCGGCCTGGCCGAGCAGGTCGCGCCCCTCGACCACCAGCGGGATCGCCTCCAGCTGGATGGGGGTGGGCTCCTCGTACCCGAGGGTGCTGAGCGCCTGCAGCAGCTCGGGGCGCAGGCCGAGCTCGGCGAAGGTGGGGCCGTCCTGATCGGTGTTCATCGCGCTCCATGGTCCCTGCCCCGGCCCACGGCGGCGCACGCGGGCGGCACCGGCGGGACGGCGCTACCTGGCACGCTCGCCCGGTGACCACCGGCGACGACGACCTGTGCGCCCGCCCCGCCACCGAGCTGGCCGCGCTGGTGCGCTCCCGTCAGGTGTCCGCGCGCGAGCTGCTGGAGGCGCACCTGGCGCGGCTGGACCGGTACGACGGCGCGATCAACGCCGTCGTCACCAGGGACGACGAGGCGGCGCGGGCCGCCGCCGACGCCGCTGACGCGGCCCTCGTCCGGGGCGGACCCGTCGGGCCCCTGCACGGTCTGCCGGTCGCCCACAAGGACACCCACGCCACCGGCGGCATGCGGACGACGTGGGGGTCGCCCCTGCACCGGGACACCGTGCCGCGGCAGGACGAGCTGGTGGTGGCGCGGCTGGCGGCGGCGGGCGCGATCAGGATCGGCAAGACCAACGTGCCCGAGTTCGCGGCCGGGTCGCACACCGTCAACCCGGTGTTCGGCGCGACGCACAACCCCTACCGACACGGGCTGTCCGCCGGGGGTTCCTCCGGCGGCGCCGCGGCGGCGCTGGCGGCCGGCTTCGTGCCGCTGGCCGAGGGCAGCGACATGGGCGGTTCGCTGCGCAACCCGGCGGCGTTCTGCAACGTCGTCGGTCTGCGCCCGACGCCGGGACGGGTGCCCACCTGGCCGGCGCCGATGGCCTGGTCGACCCTGTCGGTGCAGGGTCCGCTGGGCCGGACCGTCGCCGACGTGGCGTTGCAGCTCTCCGTGCTGGCCGGCCCCGACCCGCGGGTGCCGATCTCGCTCTCCGACGACCCGGCCGGCTTGGCCGCACCCCTGCCGGAGCGGCTCGACGGCCTGCGGGTCGCCTGGGCGCCGGACCTGGGTGGCCGGGTGACGGTGGATCCGGCGATCGGCTCGGTGCTGTCGGCGTCCCTCCCGGTGTTCGAGGCGCTGGGTGCGCGCGTCAGCGAGGACTGCCCCGACCTCTCCGGAGCCGACGAGGTGTTCGGCACGCTGCGGGCCTGGCTGTTCGACGCCTCGTTCAGCGAGCTCGTGCGCCGCCATCCGGACCAGGTGAAGGAGTCCATCCGCTGGAACGCGGCGATGGGGGCGCGGCTCACCGGCGCCGACCTGGCCCGCGCCGAGCGCCTGCACACGACGCTGCACGAGCGGGTGGTCGAGTTCTTCGGCCGGTACGACGTGCTCCTCGCACCCACGACCCAGGTGCTGCCGTTCCCGGTGGAGCTGGAGTACCCGACGGAGATCGCCGGGGAGCCGCAGGCGGACTACCTCGCGTGGATGCGGTCCTGCACGCTGCTCTCCCCCACCGGTTGTCCGGCGCTGTCCGTGCCGGGCGGCTTCACGCCCGACGGGTTGCCGGTGGGGCTGCAGATCGTCGGCCCGCCCCGCGCCGACCACCGGGTGCTCGAGGTGGGCCACGCCTTCGAACAGGCCACCCGCTTCGGCGAGCGCCGCCCGGTCCTCTGACCGCTTCTACGACTCTCTAGCGTCGGCGCTAGATGGGGCCAGAGCGGGTTAGCGCGCTCACTCCTGCTGCCCGGCGGGGCGGGGGACGCGGCGGGCCGCGCGGCGTCGGCGCAGACCGCGCAGGGTGCGCACCGCCACGAGCAGCTCGGCCAGCTCCTGCCGGGCCCCGCCGGCGATGTCGGCCAGCTGGGCGGCGGCGCGCGCCTGGGCGGCATCCCACCCCTCGACCCAGGTCGCCACCAGGGCCTGCGGGTCGTCGTCGTCCCCGGTGCGCAGGGCGAGCACGTCCTCGGTGAGCGAGGCCTGCTCGAGCGCGAGGTCGTCGCGGAGCGACGCCCGGGCCATCGAGGGCCACCGCCGGTCGCGGGGCAGTGCGACCACCAGCTCGCGCAGCGGTACCAGCCCGAGCCGCTCGGCCAGGCACTGCATCACCCGCCCGGCGAGCTCGACCGGCGCGCCGGTCCGCTCCGCGACGACGGCCAGGTCCAGCGCGGCGGGCATGAGCGGCGCCGCGGCCACCTCGGCCGCCAGCTCGTCCGGCACCCCGGCGTCGCGCAGTCGCGCCGCCCGAGCCGCGAACGCCTCGGCCTCCGCACCCAGCAGCCAGCCCGGCAACCCGGCCCGGACGGCCGCGACCGGAGGCCCGAACCGTTCCGTCACGGTCCCGAGCGGGACGGTCGGCTCGGCGGTGACGTCGCGCTGCCGCAGCAGCCAGCGGGCGCCCCGCTCGGCGAGCCGGGTCGCCTCCTCGCGCAGCTCGACCTGGACGGCGGCCGGCACCCGGTTGTCCAGCGGGCGGGGGGCGTCCCACAGCCGGTCGACGGCGAAGACGGCGCGGGCGATCGCGTGCGCCCGGACGACCGTCGCGGCCGGGACGCCGGTCTCCTCCGCCAGCCGGTAGAGACCGGTCACCCCGGCGACGTTCACCGACCGGTTGGTCAGGGCCGTCGCGACGATCTCGCGCCGCAGCGGGTGCCCGGCGATCGCGTCGGGGAACCGCTCCCGCAGCGCGGCGGGGAAGTAGTCGGCGAGCAGGTGGCCGAAAGCAGGGTCGTCCGGCAGCGAGGAGCCGAGCACCGCCGCGTCGGTGTCGAGCTTGGCGTAGGCGAGCAGCACTGAGAGCTCCGGGCCGGTGAGCCGCTGGCCGTCCCGGCGCCGCTCGGCCAGCTGCCGGTCGTCGGGCAGCGCCTCGACGGTGCGGACCAGCCGGCCGCTGCGCACCAACGCCGCCATGAACCGCTCGTGCGCGTCGAGCAGGCTGCGCGCCGAGCTGCTCTCGCCGGCGAGCGCGGCGTTCTGGGCGTAGTTGTCGGTGAGGACCGCGGCGGCGACGTCGTCGGTCATCTCCTGCAGCAGTGCCGCGCGGCCCGCGGGGTCCAGCCCGCCGGCGTCCACGACCGCGTTGAGCGCGATCTTGATGTTGACCTCGTGGTCGGAGGTGTCGACGCCGGCGGAGTTGTCGATGGCGTCGGTGTTCACCCGTCCGCCGGCCAGGGCGTACTCGATCCGGCCGCGCTGGGTGAGCCCGAGGTTGCCGCCCTCCCCGACCACCCGGGCGCGCAGCTGCCCGCCGTCCACCCGGACGGCGTCGTTGGCCTTGTCCCCCACGTCGGCGGCGCTCTCCCCCGCCGCCTTCACGTACGTGCCGATGCCGCCGTTGAACAGCAGGTCCACCGGCGCCAGCAGGATCGCGCGGATCAGCGCCTCCGGGCTGAGCGAGCCGACGGCGCCGTCCAGCCCGAGCGCCCGGCGCATCGGCGCCGACACCGGCACCGACTTCGCCGTCCGCGGCCACACCCCGCCGCCACCGCTGATCAGGCCCGGGTCGTAGTCGGCCCACGACGAGCGCGGCAGCGCGAACAGCCGCTGCCGCTCGGCGAAGGACGCCGCCGCGTCCGGCGCCGGGTCGACGAACACGTGCCGGTGGTCGAAGGCGGCCACGAGCCGGATGTGCTCGGACAGCAGCATCCCGTTGCCGAAGACGTCGCCGGACATGTCGCCGATGCCGACGACGGTGAACTCCTGCCGCTGGACGTCGAGGTCGAGCTCGCGGAAGTGCCGGGTGACCGACTCCCAGGCGCCGCGGGCGGTGATGCCCATCGCCTTGTGGTCGTAGCCGACCGAGCCACCGGAGGCGAAGGCGTCGCCCAGCCAGTAGCCGCGCTCGAGCGCGATGGAGTTGGCCAGGTCCGAGAAGGTCGCCGTCCCCTTGTCGGCGGCGACCACCAGGTAGGTGTCGTCGCCGTCGTGCCGGACGACGCGCTCCGCCGGCACGATCGCGCCGTCGGACAGGTTGTCGGTGAGCGACAACAGCGCCCCGATGAAGATCCGGTAGCAGGCCTGCCCCTCGGCGAGTTGGGCCTCGCGCGAGGGGTCGGCGGGCGGCCGCTTCACGACGAAGCCGCCCTTGGCGCCGGTCGGCACGATGACGGTGTTCTTCACCATCTGCGCCTTGACCAGGCCGAGCACCTCGGTGCGCAGGTCCTCGCGGCGGTCGGACCAGCGCAGCCCGCCCCGGGCGACCGCGCCGAACCGCAGGTGGATCCCCATGACGCGCGGCGAGCTGACCCAGACCTCCCGCGCCGGCCGGGGTTCGGGCAGGTCGGGCACGGACGCCGGGTCCAGCTTGAGCGCCAGGACGGGGTACGGCGGGGCGGACATCGCGTAGTACGTCGTCCGCTGGGTGGCGGTGATCGCGGCCAGCAGCGAGGAGAGCACCCGGTCGGCGTCGAGCGAGGCGACCTCGCCGATCGACTGCCGCAGCGACTCGGCGAGCACCGCCTGCCGCTCCTCCCGGCCGCCGGCCACCCGCGGGGAGAAGCGCGCCTCGAACAGCGCCACCAGCCGGGACACGACGTCGGGGTGCCCGGCCAGCGTCGACTCGACGTAGGCCTGGCTGAAGGGCAGTCCGGCCTGGCGCAGCCACTGCACGTAGGCCCGGACGACGCCGACCTGCCGCCAGTTCAGCCCGGCGAGCAGCACCAGCGCACCCAGGCCGTCGTCCTCTGCCTCGCCGCGCCACACCGCGTCGAGCGCGTCGGTGAACCGCTCGGGCAGCGAGCGCAGCAGCGGTAGATCGGCAGTGGGGCCGGTGGTCGGGGACAGGGTCAGCCCGAAGTCGTAGATCCAGGACAGCGGGGCGCCGATCCGGTCGATCTCGTAGGGCCGCTCGTCGACGACGGAGACGCCCATGTGCTGCAGCAGCGGGAGCACGTCCGAGAGCAGCAGCCGCTCCCCCACCCGGTACACCGTGAGCCGCCGCTCCCCCGGGCCGGCGCCGGCCGGCGTCCACAACCGCAGCGCGAGCTGCCCCTCGGTCAGCCCGTCGAGCGTCGCGAGGTCGTCCACGGCCCGCTCGGCCGCGAAGTCCTCCTGGTAGGCGGCCGGAAAGGCGTCGGCGACGCGGGCGAACAGCCGCTCCCCCTCCACGCCGTGGCGAACGGTGAGCGCGTCGGCGAGGTCGTCGGTCCAGCTGCGGGCCCGGGCTGCGAGGTCGGCCTGCAGCGCGTCGGCGTCGACGGCGGCCGGCGACGCCGGCCCGCTGCGGCTGACCGGCAGGCGGACGACGAAGTGCAGCCGGGCCAGTACCGACTCGGTGGACCGGGCGGTGAACTCGATGCCCGTGCCGCCGAGCCGCTCGAGCAGCAGCTGCTGCATCGCCAGGCGGACGGCGGTCGTGTACCGGTCGCGGGGCAGGTAGACGACCGCGGACCAGAACCGGCCGGTCGGGTCCTGCCGCAGGAACAGCCGGGTCTGGCGGCGCTCCTGCAGGTGCAGGACGGCGTCGGCCACCGGCAGCAGCTCGTCCGCGCCGAGCTGGAACAGCTCGTCCCGGGGATAGGTCTCCAGGACCTGCAGCAGCTCCTTGCCGGTGTGGCTGTCGGCGGGCACGCCCGCTCGGGCGACGACCTCGGCGACCCGGCGCCGCACCAGCGGCACGTCCAGCACGCCGGCGGTGTACGCCGACGACGGGAAGAGCCCGACGAACCGGTGCTGCCGGGCTCCGGCGCCGGCCGCCCGGGGAACGGTGACGGCGATCAGGTCCAGCCAGGCCCGACGGTGCACCGACGAGCGGACGTCGGCCTTGGTCACGGTGAGCAGGTGCCGGCCGGGCACCTGCGCCGCCTCGGGGGTCGCCGAGGTCGCGCTCTGGTCGGTGTCGCTGCGCAGCACGCCGAGCCCGCTGCCGGGCACGGGCCGGGGGGACGGGGGCTCCTCCCCCGCGGCCAGGTCGACGTCACGGGCGCCGAGCAGGACGACGTTGCCCTCGGCCAGCCAGCGCAGCAGCTCGGCCGCCTCCTGGGGGTCGTCGGCGGGGTCGGTGACCTCGCCGGGCGCGAGCCCGTCGAGCGTGGCCGCGAGGTCCAGCAGCCGGGCGCGCAGCCGCGGGCCGTCCTCGTGCACGGCGCGGACGTCGTCGAGGACGGTGCGCAGGCCGGTGACCAGGTCGCCCTGCGCCTCGTCGTCCAGCGGGCCGTCGAGGACCACCGCCATCCACGACTCCGCGAGGGCGTCGGGGCCGCAGCCCCCGGGGGTGCCGCTGTCGCAGAAGGCGAGCAGCCGCCCACGCAGGTCGCGGCGGACCACGATCACCGGGTGCACCACGTGCGCGATCGCGACGCCCTGCCGGACGACCTCGGCGGTGACCGAGTCGACGAGGAACGGCATGTCGTCGATCGCCAGCCGCAGGACGGCCACGCCGTCGGGCGACCGCACGACGTCCACCAGCGCCGCGCCGGGGGGCCGGGTCCGGGCGGCCGCCACGTGGCCCAGCGCCAGGGCGGCGAGCTCGCGCGGTGCGCGGGCGAGCACCTCGGCCGAGGGTTCGCTCCAGTAGTACCGGCGCAGCAGCGCCGGCACGTCGTCGGCGGTGCAGCCCGCGGGGTAGTCGGCGTCCGGACCGAGCTCGTCGACCGCCGCCCGGGCGGCCTGCTCGAGCAGCCGCCGCTTCTCCTCGCGGGCGGCCTCCAGGGCGGCCAACTCGGTCAGGGAGCCGGACGTGCTCGCCATGTCCCGGACGCTACTGCGCCCGGGGCGCCCCGGCCCGGCGACGCGGGGGTCAGCGGTCCAGGACCTGGTCGGCGGCCCAGCCGGCGATCGCGAGGATCAGGCCGCCGATGACCGCGGTGCCGAACCCGTCGACGGAGAGCCGGTCGGTGATCGCCGCCGTGAGCCCCAGCAGGGCCGCGTTGATGACCAGCAGGAACAGGCCCAGCGTCAGCAGCACGAAGGGCAGCGACAGCAACCGCAGGACCGGGCCGGCGATCGCGTTGACGACGCCGAAGATCAGCCCGATCCACAGGTAGGTGCCGTACTCGCCGAGCGGCCCGTCCGGGTTCGGGTCGACGTCGAGGCCCGGGAGCACCTCGAAGTAGGTCAGCCCGTAGAAGACCGCGCCGAGGATGACCACCTTGAGCAGGAACTTGATCACGCCGCGACGCTAGCGGTCGGCGACGCGTGCACCGGGGATCTCTACAGGTCTTGCGCTGTCTAGAGTCGTCGCTAGACGACGCGAGACGCCGGCAGAGGCGGATCACGACACGCGCTAGGTCGTTCTACCGACGTCTAGGGATCGGGCTAGACGACGGCATACCGTGCTCGACATGGATCCCGTGCGGAACCCCTACGCCCCCGGCGCCGGTCAGCGGCCACCCGAGCTGGCCGGGCGGGACAGCGAGCTGTCCGCCTTCGACGTGGTGCTCGAGCGGATCGCCCACGGCCGGCCCGAGCGCTCGCTGGTGCTCACCGGGCTGCGCGGCGTCGGCAAGACGGTGCTGCTCAACCAATTGCGCTCCGCGGCCATCTCCCGAGGCTGGGGCACCGGCAAGATCGAGGCCCGCCCCGACCAGTCGCTGCGCCGGCCGGTCTCCTCCGCGCTGCACATGGCGCTGCGCGAGCTGGGGCCGCGGCACGGTGACCAGGAGTCCGTGGCCGAGGTGCTCGGCGTGGTGAAGGCCTTCGCCCAGCGGGTCGCGCCGGCGGACGCCAAGGTCCGCGACCGCTGGCAGCCCGGCATCGACGTCCCCGCGGCCACGGGCCGGGCGGACTCGGGCGACATGGAGATCGACCTGGTCGAGCTGCTCAGCGACGCCGCCGGGGTCGCCGCCGACATCGGCAGCGGGATCGCGCTGTTCATCGACGAGATGCAGGACGTGCAGCCCGACGACGTCTCCGCCATCTGCGCCGCCTGCCACGAGCTCTCCCAGCAGGGCGCGCCGCTGATCGTCGTCGGGGCGGGTCTCCCCCACCTGCCCGCGGTGCTCTCGGCGTCCAAGAGCTACTCCGAGCGGCTGTTCCGCTACCTCCGCATCGACCGGCTGGAGCGCGACGCCGCCGACCGGGCGCTGATCGCGCCCGCCGAGCGCGAAGGCGTGGAGTTCGCCCGGGGCGCCCTCGACGCCCTCTACGAGGCCGCCGACGGCTACCCCTACTTCGTCCAGGCCTACGGCAAGGTCACCTGGGACGTCGCCGCCGCCTCCCCCATCACCGCCGACGACGTCGCCATGGCCGCTCCCGTCGCCGAGACCGAGCTGGCGGTCGGCTTCTTCGGCTCGCGCTACGACCGCGCCACGCCCGCTGAGCGCGAGTACATGCACGCGATGGCCGAGCTGGGCGGCCCCGGCGGCGCACCGGTGGCGACGTCGGAGGTGGCGCTCTCCCTGGGCCGCAAGCCCGCGTCCCTCTCCCCCGCCCGCGACTCCCTGATCAAGAAGGGGCTCGTGTACTCGGCCGAGCGCGGCCAGATCGCGTTCACCGTGCCGCACTTCGGCCGCTACCTCCTGCGCCACCCCGACTGATCCCCAGGGCAGAGACGGCCATTTCTGCCCTGGGTCAGGTGTGCGGGAGGGCGGCAGGCAGCAGCTCCGGGCCGGCCTCGGCGGGGCGCTCGGCGCCCAGCGGGTGCACCCGCACGGCCAGGACGGCGACGTCGTCCTCGACGTCGGGACCGAGCATCTCGGCCAGCAGCCGGTCGCAGAGCTCCTCGAGGGGGAGCCCCGACGACCGGGCGACCAGGTCGCGCAGCAGGTCGCGCCCCTCGTCCAGGAGCATGTCCCGCCGCTCGAAGAGCCCGTCGGTGAACAGCAGCAGGGTGCTGCCGTCGGGCAGCGGGCTCACCTCGTCGGTGCGGGGGCCCAGCCAGCCGATGCCGACCGGGGGACCGATCGGCGCCGAGAGGTCGAGCACCGTGCCGTCGTCGAGCAGCAGGAGGGGGTCGGGGTGCCCGGCGGTCGCCCAGCGGAGCCGGCGGGCGGGGCGGCCGTCGCCGTCGACGCCGAGCTCGATCCGGGCGACCAGCGCCGTCGCCATCGCCGGCACGTCCAGCCCGACCATCGCGTGGTCGACGCGGCGGAGCAGCCCGGCGGGTGCGTCCAGCCGGTCGTACCCGATGCCCCGCACCAGGGTCTTCACCTGCCCCATCGCGGCCGCGGCCTCGATGTCGTGGCCCATGACGTCGCCGATCACGAGGACCGTGTCACCGTCGGGCTGCAGGAAGGCGTCGTACCAGTCGCCGCCGATGGCGATCCCCTGGGTCGCCGGCCGGTACCGCACGGACAGCTCGAGGGAGTCCGGCTGCACCGGGGGCGAGAGCAGGCTCATCTGCAGGCGTTCGGCGACCTGCTGCTGGGCGGCTGCGAGCCGGGCGTTGTCGAGGGCCAGCGCCGCGCGGCGGGACGCGATCTCCGCCGTCCGCAGCTCGACCGGGGTGTGCGCCCCGCGCTCGGGCCCGTTCACCAGCGTGATCCCGCCGATCACCTCACCCCGGGCCAGCAGCGGGAACGCGGCGGCGGCGGCCGGGGCGAGCGGTGCCAGCGCCTCGCGGGCGGCCTCGACCGGGACCATGCTCCGCACGATCTCGTCGGTGATCTCGGGCAGGACGACGGGCCTCGGGTCGCGCAGCATCGCCGGCACCGGTGCCGTGGCGTCATTGGTGGTCACGCGCAGATCGGCGTAGTGGTGCATGGCGGCCACCATCGCCGGGTCGCGGTGCGCGCGGCCGACGTCCCGGCGCGTCCCGTCCGCATCGACGACGCTGACGATGCACCAATCGGCGAGCTGCGGCACGACCAGCTCGGCGAACCGCTGCACCGCCTCGTCGGTGTCGAACGTCGAGGTCATCGCCAGGTTGATGTCGCCCAGCAGCATCAGGTGCCGGCCGGCCTGCTCGGCCTCCCGCGCGGCGGAGGCCGCTGCCGCGGCGGCCCGCTCGCGCGCGTCGACCGCGGCGGCGCGCTCCTCGGCGATGCGGTGCTGCTCCGTGACGTCGTCGTAGGTCACGACGAGCCCCGCCCGCGTGAGGAAGGCGTCGGCGCGGAACCACTTGCGCAGCGGATCGAACCAGGCCTCCGTACCCCCCGTCCCCCCGGTCCGCCGCACCTCGCGGTAGAGCGCCTCGAACGGGCCGCCGACGGCCTCCGGGAACTCGGTCCAGATGTCGCGGCCGAGCAGTCCCGCGACCGTGCGGTCGAGCACTGCGGCCCCGGCCGGGTTGACGTAGCGGAACCGCCAGTCCTGGTCGAGGACGAACATCGGCCGGTGCATGCCCTCGACGGCCTGCAGCAGCAGGTCGCCCGGCAGGTGGGCCGACTCCTCCGGGGTCACGGCGACCACTGTGCCGCACGGCGGCACCGCCAGCCCCAAGCGACGACGACGGAGGCGTCGAATTCACCCCTCGTGACCAGAGCCACGGCGGTGCGGGCGCAGAAGCCCGGCGCCGGGCGGTTTCCGATCGGTCCCGCGGGGCATTCCGGAGGGGTCCAGCAGAGGGCGATCGAGGGAGAGGCATGGCGCGTCGACTGGCCTGGCCGCTACGACCGTTACCGGACGGTCGCGGGGAAGTGTGGCGTTGGCACCTGGCCGCGCTCGCGGAACTGCCCGCCGCGCGGGCCGGACTGCGGAGCCGGCTCGGGGACGCAGGGTTCCCGCCCGACGCCGAGGACTCCTCGAGCGAAGAGCTCGTGCTGGCCTTCGACGAGCTCGCCTCGAACGCGCTGCGGCACGGCGAGTCCCCCGTCGTGGCGACGGTCATCGCTGGCTCCGGCGGATGGCTGCTGGACGTCAGCGACCGCGCGCCCGACGTCATGCCGGCACCGGAGGTCGACCGCGACCCCGCCTACGGCGGCATGGGGCTGCAGCTGGTCGCGCGGCTCTCGGTGGCGCACGGCTGGTACGTCGACACCGGGACCAAGCACGTGTGGGCCTGCCTGCCCAGCGTCGAGGACCACGCCTCCGTCCCCGCCTGACCAGCACAGCGCCCGGGGCGGCGGGAACGCGAGTTCCGGCGCCGCCCCGGGGCGTCTGTGGGTGGTGCTCCCTACGGCAGCACAAGCGACAGAGCGCCCTTGCCGTAGGTGGGGATCTCGATGGCCAGGTCGACCCGGTTGAAGGCCGCGAGCATGCCCGCCAGGTCGCCGGGGATCTCCTCGCCCGGCGCGTAGAGCTTGTGCAGCTTCGAGTGCGGCGCGCCCTGGGTGTTGAACAGCGCCGAGAGGACGTTGACCACCTCGTGCAGCGCCTCGACCTGCATGCCGGTCAGCTCGCCGTCCTCCTCGACCGCGTCCTGGCAGCCGCCGGGGGGCAGCAGGGCCAGCGCACCGCCGGTGTAGGCCGACGCGCCCAGGTCCATGAGGCACAGGGCGTTGACGTTCATGCCGGGGTCGACGTAGACGGCCACGGCCACGGGCCGCTCGGGCGTCGGGGTCACCGGGGAGCCGGGGGTCACGTTCACAGGCTTGCCCACCAGGCCGGTGAGCATGTCGCGGACGTCCTTGGCGGCCGGCAGGGGGATGGTGCCGGGGGCGGTCACGCGATCACCCCGCTGAGGGCTTCCTGGAAGGTGTCCTCGTTGAACGGCTTGGCGATCAGGAAGAGCGCGCCGGCGTTGGCCGCCTTCTCGCGCATCTCGGGGGAGCCCTCCGAGGTCACGAAGCCGAACGGGACGGTGGAGCCGGCCGAGCGCAGCGCCTGGAGGCACTCGATCCCGGTCATGTTGGGCATGTTCCAGTCCGACAGCACCAGGTCGGGCTTCTCGGCACCCACCTTGGCGTAGGCGTCGGCGCCGTCCTCGGCCTCCACGATGTCGTGGTCGTCGAAGCCGGCCTGCCGCAGCGTGCGGATGACGATCTGCCGCATCACGCGGCTGTCGTCGGCGATCAGGATCTTCACAGCGGTACCTCGTTCTCTCGGCAGTAGGTGCGGGTCAGGAGACGGCGGGGAGCGGCGGGAGCGCCCCCTGCACGGAGATGGAGAGCGGCTCGCCGCGCCACTGGAGCTCGACGCGGCAGAGGTCGTCGGGGTTGCGGAGGGCCGGGGCCTCGCCCACGTCGGGAAGGCTCAGGCCCGAGGAGCCGGGCAGCGCCGCCTTGACGTTGCCGCCGACGACGTTCGCGATCTCGCCGAAGGCGTCGGCGACGTCCTCGTCCTCGAGCACCTCGGGGGAGTGCTCCCGGAGCAGCGCCCGGGTGAGCTCCTCGGCGGTGCGCCGCCCGGTGGTGAGGACGACGCTCCCGGTCCACGGGCCGACGACGTCGACCCAGCTGGAGACCGGGTCGGCGACGGGCCCGCCGGGCAGCGGGACGAGCACCTCGTCCTCGCCGACCAGGGAGATCCACGCCTCCTGGGCGATCGACTCGACGGTCACCTCGTCGATCAGGTCGGTGATGACCGGCCGGGTGTCGCTGGTGCGGCGCCGCTCGCCGCTGTCGAGGGTGGTCACAGCACGGCCTCCTGGGGGAGCAGGCCGAGCAGCGCGAGCTTGTCGCGGATGGCGTCGGCGGTGAACGGCTTGATGACGTACTCGTGGGCGCCGGCGGCCAGGGCGCGCACGATCTGGGTGTGCTCGCTCTCGGAGGTGACCATCATGATCGTCATCGAGCGCCAGCCCGGGTTCGAGCGGACGGCGGAGACGAACTGCAGGCCGTCCATGACCGGCATGTTCCAGTCCACGCAGACCAGGTCGGGGAGCTGGTCGGGCGCCAGGCCCTCGAGGGCGTCGAGGCCCTCGCGGCCGTGGCCGGCCTGCTGGGTCTCGTAGCCGAGACCCTCCAGGATCCCCGAGACGATCCGGCGCATCGCGCGCGAGTCGTCGATCACCAGAGCACGCATCACTTCCCCTTCAACGGGCGGTAGGCGGAGCTGCGGCCGACGACGACCCGCTCCCAGGAGTCGTCCACCCCGAGCGTGGTCTCAGCCGCGCCGAGGAACAGCCAGCCGTCGGGGCGCATGAGGTCGCGGACCCGGCGGAGGATCGCCTGCTTGGTGGGCAGGTCGAAGTAGATGAGCACGTTGCGCAGGTAGACCACGTCGAACGGGCCCATCCGGGGCAGCGGTGCCGCCAGGTTGCACTGGCTGGCCGTCACCATGCGGCGCAGCGCGGGCGCGACCTCCCACTCGGTGCCGGCCCGCGTGAAGTGGCGGACCAGCATCGGGGCGGGCAGACCGCGGTTGACCTCGAGCTGGCTGAACCGGCCGGCGCGGGTGCGCTCGACCATCTCCCGCGAGATGTCGGTGGCGGTGATCGACACCCGCGACGCGGCGTTGGGCAGCGCGTCCTCGAGCAGCATCGCGATCGTGTAGGACTCCTGGCCGCTGGAGCACGCCGCCGACCAGATCTGCAGCCGCTCGTTCGGGCCGCGGGCGCCGAGCAGCGACGGCAGGACCGTCGAGGTGAGCGCGGTGAACGGGTCGCCGTCGCGGAACCACGAGGTCTCGTTGGTGGTGAGGGCCTCGACGATCCGGCGGGTGCTGTCGGCGTCGGGGCGGATGCGCACCGACTCGACGAACTGGGAGACGTCGGTGAGACCGGCCTGGCGGGCGATCGGCAGCAGCCGCGCCTCGACCAGGTACTCCTTGCCGGGCTGGAGGACGATCGCGCTCTCCTTGTGCACCAGGTGGCGCACCCAGTCGAAGCTCGTCGTGGTGAGTGTCATCGGTTCCCTCCGGACAGGACGGCGCGGCCGGGAACCGGTGCGATGGCGGCGGTCCGGCTGGTCGGCACCCCCGCCAGGTGGCGCTGGATCGCCTCGGCGATCCGGTCGAGCGGCAGGATCTCGTCGGCGAGGCCGGCCTGGGCGACCGCGCCGGGCATGCCCCAGACGACGGAACTGGCCTGGTCCTGGGCGACCACCGTGCCGCCTGCGGCGCGGATCTCGCCGGCACCGTTGCGGCCGTCGGACCCCATGCCGGTCAGGACGACGCCGAGCACCGCGCCGTCGTAGGCGGTGACGGCCGAGCGGAACAGCGGGTCCACGGCGGGGCGGCAGAAGTTCTCGGGCGGGCCCTGGTGCAGCCCGGTGGTGTGCGTGCCGCGACCAGGCCGGACGACGAGGTGGTGGTCGCCGGGGGCCAGGTGCACGGTGCCCGGCTGCAGCGGAACGCCGTCGGTGGCCTCCACGACGCGGAGCGCGCAGAGCCGGTCGAGGCGCTGGGCGAACTGGCGGGTGAACACCGGGGGCATGTGCTGGACGAGCAGGATCGGCACGGGCAGGGACGCCGGCAGCTGCGGCAGCAGCTTGGCCAGGGCCTCCGGGCCTCCGGTGGAGGAACCGATGACCAGCACGGCGGGCTTCTTGCCGGGGCCGGTGCGGGGAGCGACCGGGGGAGGAGGAGCGATCCGGGCGGCCGGCCGGGCGGGGGCGACGGGGCGGCCGGTCAGGGCCTTGATCTTGGGGATGAGCTGCTCGCGCACGCTCTCCATGGACTGCGCGACGCTGCCGACGTTGGCCGGCTTGGTGACGTAGTCGTTGGCGCCGGCGGACAGCGCGTCGAGGGTCGCGGTCGCACCGCGCTCGGTGAGCGTGCTGAACATGATGATCGGAACGCGGTTGCGGGCGGCGCGGATCGCGCGGACCGCCTCGATGCCGTTCATCTCCGGCATCTCGATGTCCATCGTGATCAGGTCGGGCTTGAGCTGCTCGAGCTTGCTCACGGCGACCTTGCCGTTGACGGCGGTGCCCACGACCTCGATGCCCGGGTCGGCGGACAGCACGTCGGTCACGATCTTGCGGACGACGACCGAGTCGTCGACCACCATCACCCGGATCGGGTTCACGTGCGTCCTCCTGGATTCCTGCCGGTGTGCAGCCCGACAGGACTGATCACTGCTGTATCGGCACCGGATCCCAGCTTCTTGAGCGGGACCGGTCGTGCCTCAGCGGTGCTTTCCGGGGCTTTCCCGTCGTCACATCCGCACCATGAGCATCGGCGGCAACAGGGCGGAAGAAAAGGCGACGGACCCAACCGTTACGCAATTCGCGGCGACCGCCCGAATGGCGGGCGCAAAAGCATTTAGGTGCCTTGTCGACATCGCCGGGAAGGCGATCGTGCGCCATTCCGGCGCGCATCCCGGACCTGCGGTTTCCGTCGCCGACGGCCTCGCCGGAGGTGCTGTCGCCCGGCCGGCGAGGGCGGGCGGCCGGGTCAGGCGGTGCGGGTGAGCGGCGCGCGCAGGACGGTCAGTGCGCCCTCGTCGAGCAGGTCGCCCATGGCGATGCCCTGGACGCAGCCGGCGACGGCGTTCCACGCCCCGGCGGCGCCGTCGTGCCGGTCGAACCCGCCGTCGAGGAAGGCCTGGACGGCGTGCAGCTGTGCGGTGGCGAGCACGCGGATGCGGCCGGAGACGTGCGCGGCCCAGGACGCCTCGTGCATGGCGGCCGCCCACGGGCGGCGCTCGGCGCGGCCCTCGTCCACCGCAGCACGCCAGCGCGCCCGGCCGGCGTCGTCCAGCGCGCGCAGCCCGTCCAGGAAGGCGGTCAGCTCGGCCCCGGCCGCGCCGAGGTCGAGGCTCTCGGGGCCGGCCGGCGGCGCGGTGTCGGCCACGCGGTCGTAGGAGGCGGTGAGCTCCCGGCGCACCAGGGGCGGGAGCACCCCGGCGGCCCAGTAGCCGATGGCGGCGTCGGCCAGCACGTCGGCGGTCTCGGCGAGCAGCTCGGCGTCCAGCAGACCGGCGGCCGGGTGCTCGGCGCCCAGCACGTCGTCGCGGAGCAACCGCTCCAGGGTGGGGGCGTCGCCGATGGTGCCCTGCTCGAGCTGCTCCACCAGGACGGCGGCGCGGTCGCCCGCGGCCCGGGCGCCGGCGGCGGCGGTGCGCACGTGCGGCACGGCGACGGCCATCTCCCGCGCCCGGCGGGAGCGGACGGCCAGGGTGAGCCGCTGGTCGCGCTCCAGGCCACGGGCCGGGTGCGCGGCGCCCAGCCGGGCGAGCGCGGCGTCGTCGGCCTGCAGGGCGGAGAGCAGCACCCCCGCCACCGCCCGGCCGGCGGGCAGGCGGACCAGGTCGAACCCGAGGGTGGCGGCACTGACCAGCGTGTACGGCACAGCGCGCCTCCGAGGGAGAGGGATCGTGGAGTCCCCATGCTGGCGGTAACCGCGCCGGAACGCCACGCGACCGTCACCCCATGGCAGGAGCCTGCCGGGGTGACGGCCGCGTGTTGAGTCGGTTCGTGCTATCGAGCAACTCCGGAGAGTGACTAGGCGCTGACCGCCTTGTGCACGTCCAGCGCGAGCAGCAGCTGCCCGTCCAGCTTGTAGGCGCCGCGGATAAGGTCGCGCGACTGGCCCTCGAGCGTGTCCGGCGGCGCCTCGAAGTCCGCGGCGTCCACGTCGACGACGTCGGCGATGGAGTCCACGAGCAGGCTGACCGCCTCGCCGTCCAGCCGGACGACGATGACGACGGCGTCGGTGCCCTCGGGGCGGGCCGGGCGGCCGAGCCGCTCGCGCAGCTCGATCGCCGTCACCACCTGGCCACGCAGGTTGATCAGGCCGGCCACGGCGCTGGGCGCCAGGGGCACGCGGGTGAGCTGCTGGCTGCGCAGCACCTCCTGCACGTGCTCGACCTCGACGCCGTACAGGTCGCCGTCGAGCCGGAAGGTGGCCAGCTGTCCGCTGGTGGCCGAGGCCACCGAGCCGTCGCTGGTCGCGTAGTCGGTCGCGGTCACGTCAGACCTCCAGGTAGGAGCCGGGAACGCCGGCCGGCGTGAGTGCGGTGGGGTGGGCCGGGTTGGCAGGGGCCGCCAGGGCGGCTGCGGGGGCGGGGTGTCCCGCGTAGAAGGCCGGGTCGGCCGCGAGGATCGCCGCACGGACATCGAGCAGCTCGGTCACGCGGTCGCCGAGGACGGCGGAGCCGAGCAGCCCGAGGTCGTCGATGTCGCTGCGCACCGCGGACTCGCCGTCGACGATGTCGAGGATCTCCTCGACGACGATCGCCACGCTGCGCCCGTGGTCGGCGTAGACGATGACCTCGAGGACCTCGCGGTCGCTCTCGCCGTAGGCGCCCAGGTGCCGGTCGAGCCGGACGATCGGGAGGATGGCGCCGCGGTACTGCACCACCTCGCGGTTGCCGACCTTCTCGACCGCGTCGGCGCGGACCTGCTCGAGCCGGGTGACGGTGTCCAGCGGGATCGCCACGCGCCGGCCGCCGCCGATGGAGGCGAGCAGCATGCGCTGGCGCTCGGTCTCGGCGGCCGCGGCGGAGCTCACCGAGGCGCGCGACTCCTGGCGCTCGGCGGTCTCGGTCCGCAGGGCGCGGCGGGCGAGGGCCTGCACGTCGAGGATGAGCGCGACGGTGCCGTCCCCGAGGACGGTGGCGCCGGAGTACAGCCCGATCTGCTTGAGCTGGCCGCCGACCGCCTTGACGACGATCTCCTCGGTGTTGATGACCCGGTCCACGACGAGGCCGAAGCGCCGGCCCTCGGAGCGGAGGACGGCGATGACGACGTGGCCGTCGTGCCGCTCGGAGGTCAGGCCCAGGACGTCGGTGAGCCGGACGAGGGGGAGCAGCTCGCCACGGAGCCGGTAGACCTGCGCGCCACCGACCTCCTCGACGGCGTTCGCGGCCTTCTCGGCGTCCAGGCTGACCAGCTCCTGCAGGCTGATCTGCGGGATGGCGTAGCGGTCGGTCGCGCACTCGACGGTGAGCGCCGGGACGATCGCGAGGGTCAGCGGGATGCGCAGCCGGCATACCGTGCCGATGCCCGGGTCGGACTCGACCTCGATGGTGCCGCCGATGGACTCGATGTTGGTCTTGACGACGTCCATGCCGACGCCGCGGCCGGAGACGTTGGTGACGGCCGCGGCGGTGGAGAAGCCGGGCAGGAAGATCAGCTGCAGGATGTCCGACGGGCTCATGCGGCCCAGGGCGTCGGGGGTGATCAGCCCGCGCTCGACCGCCTTGGCGCCGAGCTTGACGGGATCGATGCCGGCGCCGTCGTCGGCGACCTCGACCACGACCTGGCCGCTCTCGTGCCGGGCGCGCAGGGTGAGCACGCCCTCGCTGCCCTTGCCGGCCTTCTTGCGCGCCTCGGGCGCCTCGATGCCGTGGTCGACGGAGTTGCGCACCAGGTGGGTCAGCGGGTCCTTGACGGCCTCGAGGAGCGTCTTGTCCAGCTCGGTCTCGCGGCCCTCCATCTCCAGGCGCACCGACTTGCCGCACTGCTGACCGAGGTCGCGGACGACGCGGGGCAGCTTGGACCAGATGTGGTCGATCGGCTGCATGCGCGTCTTCATGACGCCCTCCTGCAGCTCGCTGGCGATCAGGTTCAGCCGCTGGGAGGCCCGGATCAGGTCGGTGTCGGTCTGCCGGGCGACGTTCTGCACGATCTGGTTGCGGGTCAGCACGAGCTCCCCGACCAGCAGCATCAGCTCGTCGAGCAGGTCGACGTCGACCCGGATGGTGCTGTCGGCGACGGCGCGGCGGGGCTGGCCGCCGGTGCCCTCGACGGCGGGCGCCTCGTGGTCGGCGGTCTCCTCGGGCAGGGTCTCGGGCACGGCGGGGGTCACGTCCTCGATGAGCTCGGCGGCGGGAACGGGGGCCGGCGCGGGCACGGCGACCTTCGGACGGGGGGTGCGCTTGGCGGGGGCCTTCGCAGCCGCCTTGGCCGGGGCCTTGGCGGGGGCCTTGACGGGGGCCTTGGCGGGAGCCTTGGCCTTGGCGGCGGCCGTGGCAGGAGCCGTCACCGCGGCGGGCGCCGGCTCCGGCTCGACCACCGGGGCCGGGGCCGGGGTCTCCTCCATCGCCGCGGTGACCGCGGCGACCGAGGCGGAGACGTCCACGGAGCCCTCGCCGCCGTTCGCCTCGATGGAGGCGAGCAGGGCGCGCACCGTGTCGACCATCTCCAGCAGCACGTTGGTGCGGTGCGGCGTCAGCGCCAGCTCGCCGTCCCGCAGCCGCGACAGCATGTTCTCGCCGACGTGCGTGACCTCCTCCAGCCGGTTGAAGGCCAGGAAGCCGCTGGTGCCCTTGATCGTGTGGATGGTCCGGAAGATGCTGGACAGCCGCTCGCGGGAGTTGGGCTCCTGCTCGAGGGCGACCAGGTCGGAGTCCAGCTGGTCGAGGTTCTCGTGGCTCTCGACCAGGAACTCCTCGACGATGTCGTCCAGACCGTCCACGGGGTGTCTCTCTCTCTGCTTCGCAAGCGGGACGCAGTCGCCCCGCTGGGTTCTCGGCGCGGCGGGCGGCGGACTCAAGGTGAATCGCGCCGCCCGGCCGCAGCCGTCCGGATCGTTATCGGCACCCGCCCCCCCGAGGGGGACCGCGGTGTTCAGTAGGTGAAGCGGCCGACCGTGGTGCGCAGGTCGGCGGCCATCCGGGAGAGCTCGTCGACCGCCGTCCGGGTCTGGGTGAGCGCCTGGGTCGTGGAGTCGGCGGCCGTGGAGACGCCGGTGATGTTCTCCGCGATCTGGCCCGAGCCCGAGGCCGCCTCCTGCACCGAGCGGGACATCTCGTTGGTGGTGGCGGTCTGCTCCTCCACGGCCGAGGCGATGGTGGTCTGCCGGTCGGAGATCTGGGCGACGATGCTCGAGATCTCCTCGATGGCGGCGACGGCGGCGCTGGTGTCGCCCTGGATCGACTGCACCCGGCGGGCGATGTCCTCGGTGGCCTTGGCGGTCTCCTGGGCCAGCTCCTTGACCTCGTTGGCGACGACGGCGAAGCCCTTGCCGGCCTCCCCGGCCCGGGCCGCCTCGATGGTGGCGTTCAGGGCCAGCAGGTTGGTCTGCTCCGCGATCGACGTGATGACCTTGACGACGTTGCCGATCTCCGCGGAGGACTCGCCGAGCTTGGTGACGGTGGCGGTGGTCTTCTCGGCAGCGGTCACGGCGCGGGCGGCGACGTCGCTGGCCTCGGCCGCGTTGCTGGCGATCTCGCGGATCGAGGCGCCCATCTGCTCGGCGCCGGCGGCGACGGTCTGCACGCTGCGGCTGACCTCCTCCGCGGCGGCGGACACCACGCCGGACTGGGCGCTGGTCTCCTCGGCCGAGGCCGAGATCTGGGCGGACGAGGCGGAGAGCTCCTCGGAGCTGGCGGCGACGGCGTCGGCGGAGCCGGCGACCTCGCCGAGGACGGCGCGCAGGTTCGTGACGGCGGCGTCCAGGGCCTGGCCCATCCGGCCCAGCTCGTCGTTCGAGGTGATCCCGCTGGACGTGGTGAGGTCGCCGGCGGCCAGTGCCTCGGTCACGTCCTGCACACGGCGGGCGGAGCGGGCGATCCCGCGGGCGACGAACCAACCCAGCAGCGCGGCCGCGACGATGCCGACGACCGCGACCACGATCGTGGTGGTGCGACTGCTGGCGGCGCTGTCCTGCACGCCGGCCGCAGCGACGCGGGCCTCGTCCATCTCCAGCTCGGTCAGCGCCGTGACCTCCGCGCGGAGCGCGTCGACGACCGGGGTGCCCTGCGCGTCGTTGGCAGCCAGCCAGCCCGCCACGTCGCCGGTCGCGGCCAGCGGCGCCAGGACGCCGTCCTGGACGGCGACGTAGGCCTGCAGCTCCGTCTCGATGTGGTCCAGGATCTCGATGCGGTCCGGAGTCATGCCGGTCGCGACGTACGCGTCGACGGTGGCAGCGAACTCGTTCCGCAGCTCCTGGGCCCGGGTGAGGCGCTCCTGCCGGCGCTCGGCGGTCGGCGCCAGGAGGGTGTCCCGGGTGACCACGCGCATCTCGTGGACCAGGCTGTCCATCTCGGCCGCCTCGACGGCGCCCAGCAGGTTGCTGCTGTACAGCTCGTCGGCGTCGGCTGCAGCCTGGCTCATGCCCATGATGCTCAGCCCGCCGATGGTCGTGGCGACCACGGATGCCACACCCACGGTGCTCAAGATCTTCACCGTGACCGATCGGTCGGCCCACCAGGACATTCCTCCACCCGCGCGGGTGGGAGTGGCGGTGCGGGCGGAACTGGTCATGACACTTCTCCATGGGAAAGGGCGGGTTGTCTGCGCCGGGGCCGGTCCTTCGGCCTATCCGCCACCCGAGGGGGTGGCTCCAGAAAGGTAGAGCGGATCCCGCATCACGCCGCGCCGTTCGGAACGTGTCGGGCCCATTCCCTCAGAAAGGCAGGTCACGCCATTTCCGGAGTCGACTTGGCGCCATTCCTGACCTGACCGGAAAGCCGGACGGGGTGGCGGCCGGATCGGCCGCCACCCCGTCGCGGGTGGATCTGGAGTGCTCAGGGTCGACTCAGTAGGTGAATCGCCCGACGGTGCTCCGCATGTCGGCGGCCATGCGGGAGAGCTCGTCGACGGCGGCCCGGGTCTGGGTCAGCGCCTGCGTGGTGGAGTCGGCGGCGCCGGAGACGTTGGCGATGTTCGCCGCGATCTGGCCCGTGCCGTCCGCGGCCTCCTGCACCGAGCGGCTCATCTCGTTGGTGGTGGCGGTCTGCTCCTCCACCGCCGAGGCGATGGTGGTCTGCCGGTCGGAGATCTGCGCGACGATGCTCGAGATCTCCTCGATCGCGGACACCGCAGCGGTGGTGTCGCCCTGGATCGCCAGCACCCGGCGGGCGATGTCCTCCGTGGCCTTCGCCGTCTCCTGCGCCAGCTCCTTGACCTCGTTGGCGACGACGGCGAAGCCCTTGCCCGCCTCACCGGCCCGCGCCGCCTCGATCGTGGCGTTCAGGGCCAGCAGGTTCGTCTGCGCGGCGATCGAGGTGATGACCTTGACGACGTTGCCGATCTCCGCGGACGAGTCCCCGAGCTTGGCGACCGTCGCCGTCGTGGTCTCCGCGGCGGTGACGGCGCGCGCGGCGACCTCGCTGGCCTCCGCGGCGTTGGCGGCGATCTCCCGGATAGAGGCGCCCATCTGCTCGGCGCCGGCGGCCACGGTCTGCACGTTCCGGCTCACCTCGTCGGCCGCGCCGGCGACGATCCCGGACTGGGCGCTGGTCTCCTGCGCCGAGGACGAGATCTGCGCCGAGGATGCCGACAGCTCCTCCGAGGAGGCAGCGACGGCGTCGGCGGAGGCGACGACCGAGGCCATGACGGTGCGCAGCTCGGCCTGCGCGCGGTCCAGCGCGGCGGCCGTGCGACCGAGCTCGTCGCGCTGGTCGACCCCGGTGCTGCGGGTGAGGTCGCCGGTCGCGATGCCCTCGGCGACGTGCTGGACGGCCTGCAGGGTGCGACGGATGGTCCTGGCGACGAGCCAACCCAGGCCGAGGGCGGCGAGCGCGCCGACCACCATCACGGCGACCAGCAGGGTCCGCGCGTCGGACGCGGTGTCGGCGACGCCGGCGGAGGCGGCCTCGGCCTCGGCGGTCTCGGAGACGAGGAGGGCGTCGATGCCGGTGCCGATCTGCGGGATCAGCGGCTGCGTCTGGGCGTAGAGGGCGCCCATGGTGGCGACGTCACCGGTGGCGGTGGCGGCGACGAGCTGGTCGTTGAGAGCGGTGTAGGCGGCGTAGGTGTCGATGACCTCCTGGACGGTCGCCCGCTGCGCCGCGGTGGGCGACGTCTCCAGGTAGCGCTGGGCGGCCTCGCCGACGGCGGTGGCGGCGGCCGCGGAGGACTCGCGGAACTGGGCCTGCGTCTCCGGCACGGTCTGCACGTAGGCCATCGCCTGGTCGAGCTGCAGCTTCAGGAGTTGCGAGCGCATCTCGCCGACCTCCAGGATGCCGCGGGTGCTCTCCTGGTAGCTGGTCGCCGACTGGTCGGCCGCGTCGTCGAGCGAGACCACGCCGACCGCGCCGACCGCGACGCCGGCGAGCACCGCCACGGAGACCGACGCCAGGATCTTGCGTGAGACGGACATGTTCGCCAGAACGCGTCTCCCACCACCGTTCTTCGCCACTTCGCACACGTCCGTTCGCACCGGGGAAAGGTCAACGGGGCGAACATAGGGCGGCGAGATTTGAGTCGCTACACATTCATCGTGCGTGTCGCGGAAGTGCACGGACACGATTGGGCAACGTCTGTCGACAATTGTGACGACCCGTCGGGTCACCGCTCCGGGATTGTCGACAAAGCGTTCGCGGAATGGCAGTGACCGCCCGGAGGCACGAACGGCCCCGCGACCGGGAGTCGCGGGGCCGTCCGTCCGGACCGTCGTCCGGGGGCTGCTAGAAGGTGAACCGGCCGACCGTCGAGCGCAGGTCGGACGCCATGCGGGAGAGCTCGTCCACCGCCGTCCGGGTCTGCGTGAGCGCCTGGGTGGTGGAGTCCGCGGCGGCGCTGACGCCGGTGATGTTCTCCGCGATCTGACCCGACCCCGAGGCCGCCTCCTGCACCGACCGCGACATCTCGCTGGTCGTCGCCGTCTGCTCCTCCACCGCCGAGGCGATGGTGGTCTGCCGGTC
>FNAW01000007.1 GCA_900102115.1 Blastococcus fimeti | reverse complement strand
GCACGCCGCCAGCGTTCGTCCTGAGCCAGGATCAAACTCTCCGTAGATGATTTGATCGCAGCTGAGAACCGAGAGCTAGCACTCTCGATATCAATCAACCAAAGGAATCCCAGCCGAATCCGAAGACCCGGCACGGGGTATTACTTGGCACTGACTTTCGGCACGCTGTTGAGTTCTCAAAGAGCGGACGCGCACAAACTCGACCCTTCCGGGCTCCGTCTGCAGCTGATGTCCAACACTACGCCGGTTTCCGTGAACCGCCAGAGGCAGGTCCCGGTCCGGCGGACCCTCAGGTCCGCGCGGCGCAGAGAGAAAGTTACGTGCCTCGGCAGGCGGTGTCAAACCGCCCCGGAGTGACGCCCGACACCGGACCGTCACACGCGGCACATCCGGCGTTCACACGGCACGGCGAGCCTGGTCAGGCGCCCCGCTGCACGCCTGCGACCGCCCGCTTCCCGCGCCGCAGCACCATCCAGCCCCCGGGCAGCCAGGCGTCGTCGCCGGGTACCGCGTCGGCGTCGGTGACGCGCTCGTTGTTCAGGTAGGCGCCGCCCTCCTTCACGGTGCGGCGGGCCTCCGACAGGCTGGCCGCCAACCCGGAGCGCTGCAGCAGCACGGCGACGGACGGCAGCTCGCCGTCCACCGTGACGGCCCCCGCCTCGGTCAGCGCGGCGGTCAGCGTCCCGGCGTCCAGGGAGGCAAGGTCGTCCCGGCCGAAGAGCGCCCGCCCGGCCGCCTCGGCCTGGCGGAGCTGCTCCGGACCGTGCACCAGCAGGGTCAGCTCCTCCGCCAGGGCCCGCTGCGCCGCCCGGGCTGCCGGCCGCTCCACGCTCTCGTCGATCAGCGCCTGGACCTCCTCGGCCGATCGCTCCGAGTACAGCGGCAGCCACGTGCGCGCGTCGGCATCGTCGGCGTTCAGCCAGAACTGGAAGAAGGCGTACGGAGAGGTGAGGGTGGGGTCCAGCCACACCGCGCCGCCCTCGGACTTCCCGAACTTCTGCCCGTCGGACTTCGTCACCAGCGGGGTCGACAGCGCGTGCGTCTTCGCCCCCGACGTGCGCCGCACCAGGTCGATGCCGGCGGTGATGTTGCCCCACTGGTCCGAGCCCCCGGTCTGCAGCGTCACCCCGTGCCGCGCGTGCAGCTCGCGGTAGTCGTTCGCCTGCAGGATCTGGTAGCTGAACTCGGTGTAGCTGATGCCGGCGTCCGAGTTGAGCCGCGCCGACACGGCCTCCTTGGCCAGCATCTGGCCGACCCGGAAGTGCTTGCCGATGTCGCGCAGGAGGTCGATCGCCGAGAGTGGCTGCGTCCACTCGAGGTTGTTGACGTAGACCGGCGCGGGGAGTCCGTCCCGCTCGGCCGGGAGGTCGAGGAACGGTGCGACCTGCTCGCGGATGCGCTGCACCCACCCGGCCACCACGTCCCGGTCGTTGAGCTGCCGCTCCGCCGTCATGCGGGGGTCACCGATCAGACCGGTCGCACCACCCACCAGCACGACCGGACGGTGGCCGGCCCGCTGCAGCGCCCGGAGGACCATGAACTGCACGAGGTGGCCCACGTGCAGGCTCTGCGCCGTCGGGTCGAACCCGGCGTAGTAGGTGACCGGTCCCTCGGCCAGGTGCACGCGCAGCGCGGCCTCGTCGGTGCTCAGGGCGATCAGCCCGCGGCGGTGCAGTTCGTCGATGACGTCGTTCACAGGTGCTCCGGTCACGGGGGTCCATCCTGCCCGGTGGCGGCGCGGCGGGGCTTCCCACCCGCCCGGAAGACGCTCACGGAGGCGGCGTCGGTCTGCCAGAACCGCCACGGCAGATCCTGCGCCCGGCTGATGCCGACCCGCGGTCCGGCCGACACCGCGGCCGGCGGGGTCCCCCGGTGCAGCCGCACGGACGACGACGGGTCGAGCAGCTCCGCACCCCGGTCGTCGGGGCCGATGGCCAGTGCCTGGGTGAGCCGGGCCGGCCCGCGGGCGAGGTCCCGCGCCACCCGGGCAGCGGGGCGGCGGGATCGGGCCAGCCTCTCCCCCGCGACCACCTCGCCGGCGCGGAGCAGCACCGCCGAGCCCCGGCCCTCCGGACCGACGACGACGTTGGCGCACCAGTGCACGCCGTAGCTGAAGTACACGTACAGCCGGCCGGGCGGGCCGAACATGATCGCCGCGCGCGGGGTCGGCCCGCGGTGGGCGTGTGACGCCGGGTCCTCCCCCTCGCCGGAGTAGGCCTCGACCTCCGTCAGCCGCAGCGCCACCCGCCCCTCGGGGCGGTCGGTGACCACCCAGCAGCCGAGCAGCGACGGCGCCACGACGTCGACCGGCCCGAGCAGGTCCTCCTCGCGCAGGAGGGCACCCGGCTCGGGCTCGGAGGGGTCGGGCCCCGGGGACGACGCAGCGGTCAGAGCGCTGCCGCCACCGGTGAGGACGACGCCCACTCGGCGTGCTGCCGGGCGAGCTCGGCCAGCGAGGTCAGCTGCTCGGCGACCCGCTCGGGGGCGGTCCCCCCGCGGGCCTTGCGGGCGGCCAGCGCGCCGCGCACGGACAGCACCGTGCGCACGTCCGGCGTCAGCCGCTCGTCGATGCCGGCGAGCTGGGCGTCGTCCAGCTCGTCGAGCTCGAGCCCGGCGGACTCGCAGAACGCGACCATCTCGCCGCTGATCTCGTGGGCGGAGCGGAACGGCACCCCCTGGCGGACCAGCCACTCGGCGACGTCGGTCGCCAGCGCGAAGCCCTGGGGTGCGGCGGCCTCCAGCACCTCGGGGCGCAGCGTGAGGGTGGCCATCATGCCGGTGACGGCGGGCAGCAGGAGCAGCAGCTGGGAGAGCGAGTCGAAGACCGGCTCCTTGTCCTCCTGCAGGTCGCGGTCGTAGGCCAGCGGCAGACCCTTGAGCATCGTGAGCAGGCCGGTGAGGTTGCCGACGAAGCGGCCGGACTTGCCTCGCGCCAGCTCGGCGATGTCGGGGTTCTTCTTCTGCGGCATGATCGACGACCCGGTCGCCCAGGCGTCGTCGAGCCGCGCCCAGCCGAACTCGGTCGACGTCCAGAGCACGACCTCCTCCCCCAGCCGGGAGAGGTGCACGCCGATCAGGGCGGCGACGAAGCAGAACTCGGCGGCGAAGTCGCGGTCGCTGACGCCGTCGATCGAGTTGTCGGTGGCCCGGTCGAAGCCGAGCTCCGCGGCGACGGCGTCGGGGTCCAGCGGGAGCGAGGACCCGGCGAGCGCGCCGGAGCCGTACGGGCTCACCGCGGTGCGCCTGTCCCAGTCACGCAGCCGGTCGACGTCGCGGGCGAAGGAGTGCGCGTGGGCGAGCAGCTGGTGGGCGATGAGCACCGGCTGGGCGTGCTGCAGGTGGGTCATGCCGGGGGCGGCGACGTCGGCGTACCGCTCGGCCAGGCCGACGATCGCGTACTCCAGGGAGGAGAGCTCGCCGGCCAGTGCCCGCACGTGGTGGCGCAGGTAGAGCCGCAGGTCGGTGGCGATCTGGTCGTTCCGGCTGCGGCCGGCCCGGAGCTTGCCGCCGAGTGCCCCCAGCTTCTCGGTCAGCCCGCGCTCGAGCGCCTCGTGCACGTCCTCGTCGCTCTCGATGGCCGTGAACGTGCCGGCCTCGACCTCGTCCGAGAGCTCCCGGAGGGCGCCGAGCATCTGCTCGAGCTCGTCGTCGGCCAGCAGGCCGGCGCGGTGCAGCACCCGTGCGTGCGCGCGCGAGCCGGCCAGGTCGAAGGGCGCCAGCACCCAGTCGAAGTGGGTCGACTTGCTCAGCGCCGCCATCGCCGGCGACGGGCCGCCGCCGAAGCGGCCGCCCCAGAGCCGGGTCTGCGATCCAAGGGGGTTGTCGCTCACGTGCCGGCGTCCTCTTCCAGGTCGTTCTGCAGTTCGGGGTACACGGCCGGCGTCCGCTCGGCGAGCGCGCGCAGCCGGTCGGCCAGCGCCGCCCCGCCGTCGGGGTCGCGCGAGACGACCAGCAGAGTGTCGTCCCCGGCGATGGTGCCCAGGACGTCGGGGAGGCCGACCTTGTCCAGCGCCGAGGCGAGGAACTGGGCCGCGCCCGGCGGCGTCCGGAGCACGGCGAGGTTCGCGCTGCCCTCGGCGCCGGTGAGCAGGTCGGCCAGCAGCCGGGTCAGCCGGGCCGGTGCGGTCTGGGCCGGGCGCAGCGGCGCGTTCTCCGGCGGCAGAACGTAGGACGCCGGGGCGCCGTCGGAGCCGCGCATCTTAACCGCCCCCAGCTCCTCCAGGTCCCGCGACAGCGTGGCCTGGGTGACCTCGATGCCGGAACCGGACAGCAGCGCGGCGAGGTGGGTCTGGGAGGTCACCGACTCCGACTCGATGAGCTGGCGGATCCGGGCCTGGCGCGCGCTGCGGCTCGGCGAAGTCATCGTCGCTGCCTCACGAGCGCTCCACCAGCCAGATGAGGACCGCCTTCTGGGCGTGCAGCCGGTTCTCGGCCTCGTCCCAGACCGCGCTCTGGGGCCCGTCGATCACGTCGGCCGCGATCTCCTTGCCGCGGTAGGCAGGCAGGCAGTGCAGGACGACGGCGTCGTCGGCGGCGCGGGTCAGCGCGGCGTCGTCGACGGCGTAGGGCAGGAACGGGGCGATGCGCGCGTCGTATTCGCCCTCCTGCCCCATGGACACCCAGGTGTCGGTGACCAGGACGTCGGCGCCGTCGGCGGCGGCCGCGGCGTCCGGGGTCCAGGCCACCGAGCCGCCGGTCTCCGCGGCGATCTCGGCCGCCCGCTTCAGCACGTCCGGATCGGGCTGGAACGCCTCGGGCGAGCCGATCCGCACGTGCATGCCGGCGGTGGCGCCACCGAGCAGGTAGGAGTGCGCCATGTTGTTGGCGCCGTCGCCCAGGTAGCTCATGGACCGGCCGGCCAGCGAGCCCTTGCGCTCGATGACCGTCTGCAGGTCCGCGAGGATCTGGCAGGGGTGGAACTCATCGGTCAAGGCGTTGACCACCGGGACACGGCTGGCCGCGGCCATCTCCTCGATGCGGTCCTGGCCGAAGGTCCGCCACACGATCGCGGCGACCTGCCGGTCGAGCACCCGGGCGGTGTCGGCGATCGGCTCGCCGCGGCCGAGCTGGCTGCTCGCGGCGTCGATGACGAGCGGGTACCCACCGAGCTCGGCCACGCCCACCGAGAAGGAGACGCGGGTGCGGGTGGAGGGCTTGTCGAACAGCACCGCGACCGCCCGCGGCACACCGTTGGCGGCGCGCAGCGGAACGGGCGCCTCGGCGGTGTGCCGGGTGGCCTTGAGCGAGGCGGCCAGCGCCAGCACCTCGGCCTGCTCGGCCGGGCTCAGGTCGTCGTCCCGGAGGAAGTGGCGGGTCACGAGTCGGACTCCTGGAGGGTGGCATCGAGGGCGGCGGGCAGCGCGGCGACGAAGGCGTCGATCTGCGCGTCGGTGAGCACCAGCGGCGGAGCGAGCCGCAGCACGCCCGGCGCCACGGCGTTGGTGAGGAACCCGGCAGTGCGCAGCTGCGCCTCGAGTCCGGCGGCGACGTCGGCGGTGAGGACGACGCCCAGCAGGGCGCCCTTCCCCCGGACGCCGCTGATGCCGGCGTGGCCCAGGCCCTCGATGCCGGCGGTGAACCGGTGCTCGATCTCCTTGGCGCGCTCGAGCAGGCCCTCGTCGCGGATGGTGTCCAGCACCGCCAGCGCGGCGGCCGCGGCGATCGGGTTGCCGCCGAAGGTCGAGCCGTGCGATCCGGCGGTCATCAGGTCGGCGGCGCCACCGAAGGCGAGCATCGCGCCGATCGGCAGCCCACCGCCGAGCGCCTTGGCCAGCGTGATGACGTCGGGCTGCAGGCCGTCGGCCTGGTGCGCGAACCAGTGGCCGGTGCGCCCCATGCCGGTCTGCACCTCGTCCAGGGCGAACAGCGCCCCGGCATCGGCTGCGGCCGCGGCCGCGGCGGCCAGGTAGCCGGCGGGGGCGGGCAGCACGCCGCCCTCGCCGAGCATCGGCTCGAGCAGCACCATCGCGGTCTCGTCCCCCACAGCGGCGGTCAGCGACTCCGCATCGCCATAGGGAACGTAGGAGACGCCCCCGGGCAGCGGAGCGAACGCCGCGGCCTTCGACGGCTGGCCGGTGAGCGCCAGCGCGCCCATGGTCCGGCCGTGGAACGCGCCCTCGGCGGTGATGACCTGGGGCCGGCCGGTCAGCCGGCTGACCTTGAACGCGGCCTCGTTGGCCTCGGCGCCGGAGTTGCAGAAGAACACCCGACCGGGGCGGCCGACGAGCTCCAGCAGCCGCTCGGCCAGCGCGACGCCGGGCTCGTGCATCGCCAGGTTGGAGACGTGCCCGAGCTTCGCGGCCTGGGTGGTGATCGCCTCGACGACCCTGGGGTGGGCGTGGCCGAGGATCGTCGTCGCGATGCCGCCGAGCAGGTCGGTGTACTCGACTCCGTCCACGTCCCGGACGGTCGCGCCGGAACCGGAGTCGAGTGCGACCGGCGGCGTCCGGTAGTTGCCCATCATCACGGCCGACCAGCGGCGGCCCAGCTCCTCCGTGTGCGTCATGGTGCTGTGCCCTCCTCCTGGATCGTCGTGGCGTGGGTCGGTGTCGGCAGGGCCGGGACGACCATCGTCCCGGTGCCCTCGGTGGTGAACATCTCCAGCAGCAGGGCGTGCGGGGTGCGGCCGTCGACGACGGTCGCCCGCTTCACCCCGCCCTGGACCGCCCGCAGGCAGGCGGCCATCTTCGGCGCCATCCCGGCGTCCAGGTCGGGCAGGATCTCGGCCAGCTCGGCGACGTCGATCTGCTGGACCAGCGAGTCGCGGTCGGGCCAGTCGGCGTAGAGGCCCTCGACGTCGGTGAGGACGACGAGCTTCACCGCGTCCAGCGCGACGGCGACGGCCGCGGCGGCGGTGTCGGCGTTGACGTTGTGCACGACGCCGTCCCGGTCCGGGGCGACGGTGGCGATGACCGGGATGTGCCCGGCCTCCAGCAGCGCGCGGACCGGCGCGGGGTCGACCTCGACGACGTCGCCGACCAGGCCGATGTCGACCGGCTCGCCGTCCACGACCGCCTGGGTGCGCTCGGCGGTGAACAGTCCGCCGTCCTCACCCGAGAGGCCGACGGCCAGGGGGCCGTGCTGGTTGATCAGCCCGACCACCTCCGGCGTGACCTGCCCGGTGAGCACCATCCGGACGACGCCGATGGTCTGCTCCGTGGTGACCCGCAGGCCGCCCCGGAACTCGCTCTCGATGCCCAGCCGGCCCAGCATCTCGGTGATCTGCGGGCCGCCGCCGTGCACGACGACGGGCAGGATCCCGCAGGTCCGCAGGAAGACCATGTCGTCGGCGAAGGCGCGGCGGCACTCGTCGTCGACCATCGCGTGGCCGCCGTACTTGATCACCACGACGTTGCCGTGGAACTCCTTGAGCCACGGCAGCGCGCCGGTGAGCACGGCGATCCGGCGGGCGTCGCCCTCGGGGTCGTGGGTGCGCATGACCCGGTGGGTGCCGATCCGCCGGGGCGGGGTGGCCAGGTCGATCGAGACGTCCGGCGGGGTGGGGTCCTGGGCGGCGTCGTCGTGCACCGTGGTCACGTGCGGCTCCGGTTCCGGGGCGCTCACGTCGAGTACGCCGAGTTCTCGTGGACGTAGGCGATCGACAGGTCGTTGGTCCAGATCGTCGCCTGCTCGGTGCCGGCCTTCAGGTCGACGTCGATGGTGATCGCCCGGCCGGAGAGGTCGACGCCCTCGCGGGGGTCGCCGATGGAGCCGCCCCGGCAGACGGTGACGCCGTTGATGGTCACGTCGACCTGGTCGGCCTCGAACGCGGCGTCGGTGGTGCCGATGGCGGCGAGCACCCGGCCCCAGTTCGGGTCGTTGCCGAACAGCGCCGTCTTCAGCAGGTTGTTGCGGGCGCAGGCCCGGCCCGCGGTCAGCGCGTCGTCCACGCTGGCCGCGTTGCGGACCGTGATCGCGATGTCCTTGGTCGAGCCCTCGGCGTCGGCGAGCAGCTGCATCGCCAGGTCCGTGGCGGCCGCGACCAGCGCCTCGGTGAACTCTTGAGCGCTCGGGCTGATGCCGCTCGCGCCGTTGGCCAGCGCGATCACCGTGTCGTTGGTGGACAGGCAGCCGTCGGAGTCGACCCGCTCGACGCTCAGCCCGGTCGCCGTCTTCAGCGCGGGCTGCAGGATCTCGGCCGGCACGACGGCGTCCGTGGTGAGGACGACGAGCATCGTGGCCAGGCTGGGCGCCAGCATGCCGGCGCCCTTGGCCATGCCGCCGATGCTCCAGCCGTCCCGCTGCTGGACGGTCGTCTTGGGCACGCTGTCGGTGGTCATGATCGCCCGGGCGGCATCGGGGCCGCCGTCCTCGGTGAGCGCCTGGACCGCCTCGGAGATGCCGGCGGTCAGCTTCTCCATGGGCAGCCGCATGCCGATCAGCCCGGTGCTGGCGACGGCGACGTCGACCGCACCCAGGCCCAGCTCCTCGGCCACGTGCTCGGCGGTGCGGTGCGTGTCGGCGAAGCCCTCCGGCCCGGTGCAGGCGTTGGCGCCGCCGGAGTTGAGGACGACGGCCCGGCAGCGCTGGCCGGCGAGCACCTGGCGGCTCCAGACGACCGGGGCGGCGGGGAAGCGGTTGGTGGTGAAGACGGCTGCGGCGACGTCGTCGGGGCCGGTGTTGAGCACCAGCGCGACGTCGGGGTCGCCGCTGGACTTCAGACCGGCGGCGACGCCGGCGGCGCTGAAGCCCTTCGGGGCGGTGACGCTCACGGTGCTACTCCAACCAGAGGGAGACCGGTGGTCTCGGGAAGGCCGAGGGCGAGGTTGGCGCACTGCAGTGCCGCTCCCCCGGTGCCCTTGGTGAGGTTGTCGACGGCGGCGACGACGACGAGCCGGCCGGCGTCGGCGTCGACGGCGATCTGCAACGCCACGGTGTTGGCACCGAGCACCTGGGACGTCGTCGGCCACTGGCCCTCGGGCAGCAGGTGGACGAACGGCTCGTCGGCGTACGCCTTCTCGTACGCGACCCGGGCGCTCGCGGCGTCCGTGCCGGGCGCGAGCTTGGCCGAGCAGGTGGCGAGGATGCCGCGGCTCATCGGCACCAGCGTCGGCGTGAAACTCGCCGAGACCGGGATCCCGGCCGCCTGCGACAGGTTCTGGATCATCTCCGGCGTGTGCCGGTGCACCCCGCCGACGCCGTAGGCGCTGACCGAGCCCATGACCTCGCTGCCGAGCAGGTGCGGCTTGGCGGACTTGCCCGCGCCGCTGGTCCCGCTCGCCGCGACGACGACCACCTCGGGCTCGATCAGGCCGGCGGCGAGCGCCGGGGCCAGGGCCAGGGTGACCGAGGTCGGGTAGCACCCGGGGACGGCGATCCGCCGCGCGCCGGCCAGCTTCTCCCGCTGGCCGGGCAGCTCGGGCAGGCCGTAGGGCCAGGAGCCGGCCCAGGCCGCCCCACCCTCGCCGTACCAGCGCGCCCAGGCCGCCGGGTCGGTCAGCCGGTGGTCGGCACCGCAGTCGATGACCACGGTGTCCTCGGGCAGCTGGGCGGCGATGGCCGCGGACTCCCCGTGCGGCAGCGCGAGGACGACGACGTCGTACCCGGCGAGGCTCGCGGCGTCGCTGGGCCGGACGACCATGTCGGCGTAGGGCAGCAGGTGCGGCTGCAGCTCGCCCAGGCGTCGGCCGGCGCTCGAGTTGGCATGCACCCCGGTCAGCTGGAGGTTCGGGTGCGCGGCCAGCAGGCGGCACACCTCTCCCCCGGCGTACCCGGTGGCGCCGGTGACCCCGACCGTCCACGTCTGCCCTGTGCTCACGATGCATGACCATACACGACCATGCATGACTGCTCACTTCCATATCCGGTGCCGAACCGAGCGGGCGGACGTGCAGTAGGAAGGGGGCTGATGATCCTGCCGAAGGTGCGTGACCCCCGGCTGACCACCGTCCGCCGCGGGGGCACCCTGACCGACGAGAACCACCACCTGCTCGCCCTGTGGGCCGCGGCCTGCGCGGAGCACGTGCTGCACCTGTTCGAATCCGTCCGGACGGACGACCCGAGGCCGCGGACGGCCATCGCGCACGCCCGCGCCTGGGCGCGGGGCGAGGTGCCGATGATGGCGTCGCGCGCCGCGGGCGGTCACGCCATGGGAGCGGCACGGGACCTGCAGGGCGCCGCCCGGCACGCGGCCTACGCCGCGGGGCAGGCGGCGGTCGTCGCCCATGTCGCCGCCCACGACCTGGGCGCGGCCGCGTACGCGATCAAGGCGGCGCGGGTGGCGGCGCCAGCCGGCGAGAACGAGGCGGCGGGCCGGGCCGAGTGCCGCTGGCAGCGCGAGCAGCTCCCCGACGCCGTGCGCGAACTGGTCCTCGACGACCAGCGGGTCCGGAACGACATCTGCTGGTCGGTCTTCGACTGCTGAGCGCCCGGAAGCAGCGTGCGCTGGGTGAACGATCCCCAGGTCCGGTTGCCGGCGGCCCGTCTGGGCAGGGAGCGGACGTGACCGCGTTCGACCGGATCGTCATCATCTTCAACCCGCAGAGCACCGGCAACGCCGAGGAGTCCGCGACCGAGCTGCGCGACGAGCTGGTGGCTCGCCTGCCCGGTGTGCCTCTCGAGCTCGCACCCACCCAGCACGCGGGGCACGCCCGCGACCTGGCCCGGGACGCCGCCCGGACGGGGGCCCCGCTCGTCGTCTCGGTGAGCGGCGACGGCGGCTACAACGAGGTCGTCAACGGGCTGATGGACGCCGGCAACGACCGCGCCGTCTGCGCGGTCCGGGCGGCCGGCAACGCCAACGACCACCGGCGGGTGACCCGCGAGCGGCCGCTGGCCGACGCGATCGTCGCGGGCGACGTCCGGAGGCTGGACCTGCTGCGACTCACCGTCGGATCGGGCGAGGACGCGGAGGTGCGGTACGCGCACTCCTACATCGGGGTCGGTCTCACGCCGGTCGTCGCCGTCGACCTCGAGAAGGGCGGCAAGGGCTCGTGGCGGGAGATCGCGTCGGTGGTCCGCGGCTTCGCGCGCTTCCGGCCCTTCCCCATCCGGCTCGAGGACGGCCGGCGGCGCAAGATCGACAGCCTCGTGTTCGCCAACATCGACGAGATGGCCAAGCGCGCGCGGCTGAGCGAGGGCGGCGCGCCGGACGACGGCCGGTTCGAGGTCATCATCCAGCGGCAGACCGGCAAGCTCCGGGTGCTCGCCATGGCCGTGCGCGCGGCGACCCGCGGTCTCGGGCCGCAGCCCAGCGCCACCCACTACGCATTCACCACGCTGGCGCCGATGCCGCTGCAGCTGGACGGCGAGCTGATCGAACTCGAGGCCGACGTCCCGGTGGCGGTCGACATCGCTCCGCTGGCGCTGCCCACGGTCTTCTGACGACGGCGGCCTCAGCCGAGCGGGTCGCCGTCCCCGTAGGGCCGCAGCCGCAGCTGACGGGCGGCGTCCTCGGGGGAGGTGGCGCGCAGGACGTCGAGGTCGTCCTTTCCGGCGCGCACGAACCGGCCCGACCACTGGTCGAGCTCGCCGGCGGCGATCGCCGCGACCAGCTCGACCACCTTCTCCGGCGGCGTCCAGTCGGTCTTGCCCGCGTGCGCGGACATCGACGTCGACATGGCAGTGCGCACGACGCCCGGCGCCACGTCGAACGCGCGCACGTCCGATCCTTCGAGGCCGATCGCGAGCGACTCCGTCAGCCGCATCAGCCCGGTCTTGGCCACCGAGTAGGCCGAGAAGTCCGGATGTCCCCGCGTGCTCATGCCGCTGGCGATGTTCACGATCCGCCCGCTGTTGCGCAGCACCATCCACGGCACGACGGTGCGCACGGTCAGCAGCGCGCCTCGCACGTGGCTGGAGACGACGTCCCACCACTGGTCGGGATCGGCCTCCCAGACCGGCACCTCGAACTCGTCGATCAGGCCGGCATTGTTGACCAGCAGCGCGATCGGCCCGAGCTCCTCGCGCACGACGCCGACCGCCTCCTCCACCGACGCGCGGTCGGTGACGTCGGCGGCCACGGCGAGGGTGCGCCCGCCGGTAGCGGCGGCGACCTCGTCCATCGCCGTCCGCAGCCGGTCCGCGGTGCGGGCGATCCCGGCCACGGCCATGCCGCGGGCCGCCAGGCCCTCGACCAGGTGGCGCCCGATGCCGGTCGCCGCCCCGGTGACCAGGGCGACCCCGGACAGCTCAGCCACGGAGCTCCGCCCCGGTCGCGGCCGCCGCGGCGGCGACGGCGGCGTCGCGCACGGCGGCCGCCTCCTCACCGGTCAGCGTGCGGTCCGGTGCGCGCAGCGTCAGCGCGAACGCCAGCGACCGCGAGCCGGCCGGGACCGGGGCCCCGGTGTAGACGTCGAAGAGCCGCAGCGACTCCAGCAGCTCTCCGGCACCCTTGCGCAGCGCCTCGGCGACCGCGGCGGAGGGGATCTCGTCCCGCACCACGAGCGCGAGGTCCTGCAGCACCGGCGGGAAGGCCGAGATCGGCGGGCCGACGGCGACGGCGGCCGCGGGCAGCGCGTCGACGTCGAGCTCCATCACCGAGGTGCGGGCGGGCAGCTCCAGCGCCGCGCACACCCGCGGGTGCAGCTCACCGGCATGGCCGACCACGACGTCGCCGACCAGCAGCTCCGCGCACCGGCCCGGGTGCCACGGCGCCCGCTCCCCCGCCTGGACGGTCAGCTCGACCCCGGAGGCGGCGGCGACCCGACGGGCGGCCTCGACGGCGTCCGCCCAGGTCGCGGGCCGACCGGCGCCCCACCACCCGCGCGGCTCGCGGGAGCCGGCCAGCGCCACGGCGACGTGCCACGGCTGGGCCGGCACCGCGCCGAGCAGCGCGGCGAGGGTCTCGTCGTCCGGACGGTCGTCGACGCCCGGCAGCGGGGCCGGCGTGCGCACCCCACCGGGGAACACCGCGCCGTGCTCGAACAGCGCCAGGTCGCGCTGTCCGCGGGAGAGGTTGCGCGCCAGGGTGGCGAGCAGGCCGGGCAGCAGCGTCGTCCGCAGCGCCGGCTCCTCCTCCGAGAGCGGGTTGCGCACGAGCACGACCTGTCGCCGCTCGTCGTCGTCGGCCAGACCGAGGGCGTCCAGCGCCGGCGTCCCGACGAACGGGTAGGACGGCGCCTCGACGTAGCCGGTCTCGGCCAGCGCGCGACCGATCGCGCGGCGGCGGCGCTGCACGTCGGTGAGGCCGCGGCCGGGCGGGGCGGTCGGCAGCACCGACGGGATGTCGTCGTAGCCGGCGAGCCGGACGACCTCCTCGACGAGGTCCGCCGGATCGGTGAGGTCGGGCCGCCAGGACGGCGGGGTGACCAGCAGGTCGGTGCCGTCGCCGTCGACGGAGCACCCGACGGCGGTCAGGAGCTCGGCGACCTGCATCGGGGTGTAGGCCACCCCCGCGACGCGGGCCGGGCGGCCGGCGTCGAGCGGGATCTGCGGCCGGGGGCCACGGGTGTCGAGGTCGACGACGCCACCGACGACGCTCGCCCCGCCGTACTCGCACAGCAGGTCGGCGGCGCGGGCCAGGGCGACCACGGTCAGCTCCGGGTCGACGCCGCGCTCGAAGCGCTTGGCCGCCTCGCTGGGCAGCCGGTGCCGGCGCGCCGTACGCGCCACCCCGGTGGGCTCCCAGTGCGCCGCCTCCAGCAGCACCGAGGTCGTGCGGTCGCCGATCTCGGTGGTCGCGCCACCCATGACCGCGGCCAGGCCGATCGGACCGGTGTCGTCGGTGATCAGCAGGTCGTCGCCCGCCGCCAGGGTGCGCGTCGTGCCGTCGAGGGTCGCCAGCTCCTCGCCCTCGCGGGCCAGCCGGACGGTGATCGGGCCGGTGACCTTGTCGCGGTCGAAGGCGTGCATCGGCTGGCCGAGCTCGAGCATCACGTAGTTGGTGACGTCGACGGCCAGCGAGATGCTGCGGATGCCGGCCTGCGTGAGGCGGCGACGCAGCCACCACGGGCTGGACGCGGTCGGGTCGAGCCCCTCCATGGCCAGCATGGAGAACCGGTCGCAGCGCTCGGGGGCCTCGACGGCCACCGACCAGGCGGGAGCGCCGGACCACGCCGGCGGGGTCGCCGTCGCCGGGTCGCGCCAGGGCGCGGCCAGGCCGGTGCCCATCTCGCGAGCGATGCCGCGCATGGCCAGGCAGTAGCCGCGGTCGGGGGTGACGGCCAGCTCGATGACGACGTCGTCCAGGCCGGTGACCGGGCCGGCCGGCGTGCCCGGCGGCGGGACGTCGGCGCCCTCGCCGCCCAGCACGAGGATGCCGGCGTGGTCCTCGCCGATGCCGAGCTCGCGGACCGAGCAGATCATCCCGTCGGAGATCCGGTCGTAGGTCTTCCGGCTGGCGATCTCGAACCCGCCGGGCAGCACCGCGCCGGGCAGCGCGACGACGACGGTGTCGCCGACGGCGAAGTTGCGGGCGCCGCAGACGATGCCGCGCGGCTCCGCCTCGCCGACGTCGACCTGGCAGAAGCGGATCGGCTTCTTGAAACCGGTCAGCTCCTCGATCTCCAGGACCCGGCCGACGACCAGCGGACCGGTCACCTGCTCGGGGCGGTGGATCTCCTCGACCTCGAGGCCCAGCCGCACGAAGGCGGTGTCGAGGTCCTCGACCGAGGTCCCGGCGGGGACGTCGACGTACTCGGCCAGCCAGCCGATGGGGACCCGCATTACTGCTCAACTCCGAACGGTCGTGTGAAGCGGACGTCGCCCTCGACGATGTCGCGCATGTCGCCGACGCCGGAGCGGAACTGGAGGGCGCGCTCGATGCCCATCCCGAAGGCGAAGCCCGAGTACTCCTCGGGGTCGATGCCGCAGGCGACCAGCACCCGCGGGTTGACCATCCCGCAGCCGCCCCACTCGACCCAGCGCGGGCCGTCGCGGTGCTCGGGGAACCAGACGTCGAACTCCGCCGACGGCTCGGTGAACGGGAAGTACGACGGCCGCCAGCGGGTGATCGCGTCGGCCCCGAACAGCGAGCGGGCCAGGTGGTCCAGCGTGCCGCGCAGGTGGGCCATGGTCAGGCCGCGGTCGATGGCCAGCCCCTCGACCTGGTGGAAGACCGGGGTGTGCGTCGCGTCGAGCTCGTCGGTCCGGTAGACCCGGCCCGGGGCGACGACGTAGATCGGCGGCGTGCGCGACAGCATCGTGCGTGCCTGCACCGGGCTGGTGTGCGTGCGCAGCACGAGGCCGGAGTCCTCCGGGGCGACGAAGAAGGTGTCCATCATCGTGCGCGCCGGGTGGTCGCGGCCGATGTTGAGCGCGTCGAAGTTCAGCCACTCCGCCTCGAGCTCGGGGCCGTCGGCGACCTCGTAGCCCATGCCCACGAAGATGTCGGCGATCCGGTCGGTGAGCGTGGTCAGCGGGTGCCGGGCGCCGCGGGGGGTGCGGTCCCAGGGCAGGGTGACGTCGACCCGCTCCTCGGCCAGCACCCGGGCGTCGCGCTCGGCCTCGAGCTCGGCCAGCCGGGCGGCGTAGGCCTCGGTGACGGCGACCCGCGCGGCGTTCACCCGCTTGCCGGCGTCGCTCCGGGCGGCCGGCGGCAGCGCGCCGAGCTCGCGGCGGGCCAGCAGCACCGGCGCGCGGTCGCCCAGGTGGGCCGGCCGCACGGCGGCGAGGCCCTCGAGATCCGCCGCCCCGGCGAACGCCGTCCGGGCCGCGTCGACGGCATCGTCGAGGGCCTCGGGCGAGAGGGCGGCGACCTGCTTGGGGTCGTAGGGATCGTTGGCGCCAGACACGGGACGCCATTCTGCCCGCCGTCCGCCCCCGGCCGCGCCTGGGTTCCGGTTCGCGCGCCGCCGCGTCCCGCCAGGTGCGGGCGTCGGGGCGGGCGGGCGGATCCGTGACCCCACGGGGTGAGACCGTCCGGATCGCCTCACCTCCGGGGGCGCCGCAGCCGATGGCCGGGCGTGGACTTCTTCCCTGAGCACCCCCACAGCGCCCTCGAGGCGGCGCTGGCCCCCGGCGGCGTGCGCAGCGTCTTCCAGCCCATCGTGGAACTCGACACCGGCCGCGTGGTCGCCTACGAGGCGCTCGCCCGGGGCCCGCAGGGCCCGCTCGAGCGCCCCGACCAGCTGTTCGCCGCGGCGCGCGCCGCCGGCCGGCTGGCCGAGCTCGACGAGCTCTGTCGTGCGGCGGCGTTCCGCGGCGCGGTGGAGCAGGGGCTGCTGGCGCCGCTCACCGTCTTCGTCAACGTGGAGCCGGAGGTGCTCGACAGCGCCCCGCTCGACGACCTGCTCGCGATCGCCGAGGACGCCCCGCGGAACCTCCGGGTGGTCCTGGAGATCACCGAGCGCGCGCTGGCCGCCCGGCCGGCGGAGCTGTTGCGGACCGTCGAGCGCGTCCGCAGCCTGGGCTGGGGCGTCGCCGTCGACGACGTCGGCGCGGACTCGATGTCCCTGGCGTTCCTGCCGCTGCTCTCCCCCGACGTGATCAAGCTGGACCTGCGCCTGGTGCAGGACCGCCCCGGACCCGCGGTCGCGGAGATCATGAACGCGGTCAACGCGCACGCCGAGCGGACCGGTGCCCTGGTGCTCGCCGAGGGCATCGAGAACGACGAGCACCTGGCCATGGCCCGCGCGCTGGGCGCCACGCTGGGCCAGGGGTGGCTGTTCGGCCGCCCCGGTCCGGGTGCCGCGCCCGGTCTCCCGGCCGGCGAGCTCGCGCTGGCCCCGCCGCCGGCCGCCGCCGTCGACACCTCGCCGTTCGGCTGCCTGCCGGCCGGCGTGCCGCTGCGCCGCTCGGTCAAGTCGCTGCTCATCGAGCTGAGCAAGCAGCTCGAGCGGGAGGCGATGCGCCTGGGCGACACCTGCGTCGTCGCGGCCACCTTCCAGGAGGCCCGCCACTTCACGCCGTCGACCATCCAGCGCTACCGCGACCTCGTCGAACGCACCGGCTTCGTGTGCGCCCTGGGCGAGGACCTGCCGGTCGAGCCGCTGCCCGGGGTGCGCGGCGCCGCACTGGACCCGTCCGACCCGGTCCGGGGCGAGTGGGACGTCGTCGTCCTCAGCCCGCACTTCAGCGCCGCGCTGCTGGCCCGCGACCTCGGGGACGACGGCCCGGACCTGGAGCGCACCTTCGAGTACGCCCTGACCTACGACCGCGCGACGGTCATCCGGGCCGCGCACGCCCTGCTGACCCGTGTCGTCCCCCGCACCGGCCCCGCCCTGCCGGCCGCGCCGGAGCGCCCGGTCCTCACCGCGCCCGCCCCTGTCGTGGCACCCGACGGGCTGCACGTCGGGCCGGACGGAGACGCACTGCTGCGCAGCGCGCTGGCCGCCACGACCAGCGGAGTCACCATCGCCGACATGCGCCTGCCCGACCAGCCGCTCATCTACGTCAACGACGCGTTCGAGACCCTCGCCGGGCTCTCCCGCGACGACGTCCTGGGCCGCAACTGCCGGTTCCTGCAGTCCCCGGACACCGACCCGGCCGCGGTCGCCCGCATCCGCGCCGCCATCGACCGGGGCGAGGAGTGCCGGGAGACCGTCTTGAACCTCCGGGGCTCGGACAAGGAGCCGTGGTGGAACGAGATCCACCTCGCTCCGGTCTTCGACTCCGACGGCGTCCTGCTGCAGTACATCGGGGTGCAGCACGACGTCACCGCACGCGTGGTGGCCGAGCGGGCGCTGCTGCAGGAGCGCGACCGCAACCGGGCGTTCCTCACCCGCATCGAGGAGCTGGCCTACACCGACCCGCTCACCGGGCTGCCCAACCGGCGGCGGCTCGAGGAGCAGATGGAGACGGCGCTCTGGGACGCGCGCAGCGGCTCGGACACCGTCGCGCTGCTCTTCGTCGACCTGAACGGTTTCAAGGCGGTCAACGACGACCTCGGCCACGCCGCCGGGGACGAACTGCTCCAGTCGGTCGCACGGACGCTGCGCGGCCGGCTGCGCCGCGGTGACCTGCTGGCCCGGCTCGGCGGCGACGAGTTCCTCGTCGCGCTCCCCGGCCTGGCCCCCGGGACCGCCGCGAGCGAGGCGCGGCGCGTGGCCGACGACCTGTCGGCGGCCGTGGGCGTCGAGAGGGAGGCCGGGGGCAGGGAGGTCCGCGTCGGCGCCAGCGTCGGCGTGGCCGTCTACCCGGCCGACGGCGAGGAGTTCGGCGCCCTGCTGCACAGCGCGGACATGGACATGTACGCCCGGAAGTCCGCCCGCCAGGCGCTCGTCCCGCGCTGACCCCGGATCCGCCGCCCTCACCCGTCGGGGGTGGGGGCGGCGGACTCGGCTCAGCACCGGCGCGCGGCCGGCCGATGTCGGGATGTGCACCGCAACCACCCCGCCCCCCTCGCCGATGCCCTCGACCGGGTGCTCGGCGGCGGGGTGCACAGCGTCTTCCAGCCCATCGTCGACCTCGACAGCGACCGCGTCGTCGCGTACGAGGCGCTCGCCCGCGGGCCCGAGGGCCCGCTCGCCAGCCCGGACGCGATGTTCGCCGCCGCCCGCGCGGCCGGCCGGCTCGCCGAGCTCGACGGGGCCTGTCGCGCCGCGGCGTTCCGGGGCGCGGTCGAGCACGGCCTGCTGGCACCCACCATGGTCTTCGTCAACGTCGAGCCCGAGGTGCTCGACACCGCCCCGCTGGCCGACCTGCTGGCCATCGCCGCCACCGCGCCCGGGAACCTGCGCATCGTCCTGGAGGTCACCGAGCGGGCGCTCGCCGCCCGCCCCGCGGAGCTGCTGCGCACGGTCGAGCGCGTCCGAAGGCTCGGCTGGGGCATCGCCCTGGACGACGTCGGCGCCGACCCGATGTCGCTGTCCTTCATGCCACTGCTGCGTCCCGACGTCGTCAAGCTCGACCTGCGGCTGGTCCAGGGCCGCCCCGGCCCCGCGATCGCCCGGGTCATGAACGCGGTGAACGCCTACGCGGAGAGCACCGGCGCGCTGGTGCTGGCGGAGGGGATCGAGACACAGGCCCACCTGGACACCGCGCTCTCGCTCGGAGCCGTCCTCGGCCAGGGCTGGTTCCTCGGCCGCCCGGCGGCCGGCGCCCAGCTCGACCGCCCCGCCGGCGAGCTGGTCCTGCCCACCCCCGAGCCCGAGGCGTCCGACGACGATCCGGGCTCACCGTTCGGTTGCCTGCCCCGCGGCACCCGGCTGCGGCGCTCGCCGAAGTCGCTGCTGGTCGAGCTCAGCAAGCAGCTCGAGCGCGAGGCCGTGGGCGTCGGCGAGACCTGCGTGGTCGCGAGCACCTTCCAGGAGGCCCGCCACGTCACGCCGTCGACCGAGCGGCGGTACGCCGAGCTGGCGGCCGCCACCGGCTTCGTCTGCGCGGTCGGCGAGGGCCTGGACGTGGAGCCCCTGCCCGGCGTCCGCGGCGCCACCCTCGCCCCCGCCGACCCGGTGCGAGACGAGTGGGACGTCGTCGTGCTGGGCCCGCACTTCGCCGCAGCGCTGCTGGCCCGGGACCTGGGCTCGACCGGCCCGGACATGGACCGCCAGTTCGAGTACGCCCTGACCTACGAGCGGGCCACGGTGGTCGCGGCGGCCCGGGCCCTGCTCTCCCGCGTCGCCCCGCGGCCCGCTGCCGTCCCGACCGCTTCCGCGGCTGCGGCGGCCGCGATCCCGGCGCCCCGGTCCCCTGAGCCCGACCACCGCGCCCGGCTGGCGGAGCTCGTCGGCACCGACCCGGCCACCGGCCTGACCAGCCGGCGGCGGACCGAGGCCCTGCTCGAGGTCGCCAGCTGGAACGCACGCACCGGCGGCGGTGTGCTCGCCGTCCTCACGGTCGACCTGGAGGGCGTCGGCGTCCTCGCCGAGCGTTTCGGGTCCGAGGCCGCGGACGACGTCCTGCGCGCCGCGGTCCGGCGGCTCCAGGGCAGGCTGCGCCACGGGGATCCGGTGGGCCGGCTCGGCGCCACCCGGTTCGCCGTCGCCGTGCCGGAGCTGGCGCCGGCCACCGCGGCCCAGGAAGCGGCGCGCATCGCCGCCGCGCTGGCCGACGCGGTCAGCGCCCCCTTCGTCGTGGTGGGCGAGCAGGTGACGCTGGGCGTCCGGGTCGGGATGGCCCTGTGCCCCGCCGACGCCGACGACGTCCCGGGGCTGCTCGGCATCGCTGCGGGCGGCGGGACCGCCGTCCGGCGCTGAGCCGGCTCAGACCTCGGCAGCGCTGTCCAGCAGCTCGACCGGGAAGGGCGGCCGGCCGATCCCGGCGACCCGGGTGTTGCCCCACGGGTCGGACTCGGTCGCCTCGACCAGGCCGCTGCCGTGCGGCGTGGTCAGCTCCAGCCGGGTGCGTGCCGGCACCGCCAGCGCGATCCGCCCGGACCACACGACCGAGCCGGCCAGCGGGTCGAACCGCGCGCCGAGCACCGCGCGCGCGGTGCGGGCCGGCTCCCCGTCGACGCTGACGGTCACCTCGCCGTCGTAGCCCTCGGGCTCCTCGTGCTCGCTCATCGGCTCCTCCGTCGCGGGGTCGGGGTCAGCAGGGTGGTGGGTCAGCGGGTCGGTGGCAGCAGCGTGCCCAGCCCGCCGTGGGCGAGGTCGGTCAGCTGGTCGATCAGCTGTGCGGCCGGCACCGTGCGGGCGGCCGACCACCAGTGCGCGGCGAGTTGGACCATGCCGACGACGCCGTAGGCCCAGGTGAGCGCGGCGTCGGACGACCGGCCGGCGGCCGCGAGCCGCTCGCCCATCAGCACGCCCAGCGCCTCGGCGATCTCGCGCTCGGTGGCGGCGACCAGGTCCGCCCGCCCGGACCGGCCGGCGTGGGCGTAGGCGAACCGGTAGAGCGCCGGCTCGTCCTCGATCAGGGAGACGAAGGCGGCGATGACCGCGTGCAGCTGCGCGCGGTCATCGGCGCGGTCGGCGACCAGCTCGCCCATGAGGCGCGGCAGCAGGATCGCGTCGGAGATCCGGCCCAGGACGGCGTCGACCAGCTCGTCCTTGTCGCTGAAGTAGCGGTAGATGACCGTCTTGGAGACCCCCGCGCTTCGGGCGACGTCCTCGACCGCGAACTCGGGACCGGCCAGCCGCACGGCCTCCACCGCGGCGGTGACCAGCTCCTCCCGCCGGGCACGCCGGTGCTCGGTCCACCGGGCACGCCGGCCGTCCGTGGGTGCCTCGGGCGCGGCGACCGACGGGTCGTCCAGCGCCGCGGGTTGCATGTGTTTCACCGTAACAGCTACCTTTCTCGACAGCCCCACTCGACGTTCGAGGGAGACCGCTGATGACCGCCACACTGCCCCCCGGCACCGCCCAGCACGACTCCGCCACGCGCAAGGCGCCGGTCGACCGGCAGGCGCTCTCGACACGGCTGCTCGGTTCCGCTGCCAAGAAGTCCTACGACCCGGTCGTCGACATCGACTGGGACGCGCCGATCCCCGAGCACCTCTACGGCCTCTCGCCGGAGTGGTCCAGCCTCTACGGCACCGAGCTGTGGGAGGGGCTGACCGAGGAGCAGCGGGTCACGCTCACGATCCACGAGTACTGCTCCATCTCCGGCGTCGGCATCTGGTTCGAGTGCCTGCTGATGCAGCTCGTCCTGCGCGACATCTACGGCGACGACCCGGCCCAGCCGCACGTGCAGTGGGCGCTGACCGAGATCGCCGACGAGTGCCGGCACTCGGTCATGTTCGCCCGCACGGCGGAGACCTTCGGCGCGCCGTCGTACCAGCCGCCGAAGAAGATCCTGCGCCTCGGCAAGGCCTTCGCCGCCAAGGGCGACGGCCCGGCGGCCTACGCCGCGATCCTGGTGGCCGAGGAGATCCTGGACATCTTCCAGCGCGACCTCATGAAGGACGACCGCGTCCAGCCGCTCACCCGCGCGACGAGCCAGATCCACGTCGTCGAGGAGGCCCGGCACATGCGCTTCGCCCGGGAGGAGGTCGCCCGCCGCACGCCGGAACTCTCGACGTGGCAGCTGCGCCGGCACCGCACCGTGGTCGCCGCGGTGGCGGCGATCGTCGCCGAGAACCTCGTCCAGCCCGAGGTGTACGCCTCCGTCGGCCTCGACCCCGCGACGGCGAAGGCCGCGGCGCGGGCCAACGAGCACTACGCGGCCAAGCTGCGCGCGGCGTCCGCCGGGCTGGTGTCGTTCCTGCGCGGGCAGGGGCTCGTCGGGGGCTCGTCCGAGCGCCTCTGGAAGCGTGCCCAGCTGATCTAGCCGCGCTGCGCGAGCTGCGTCGCGTAGAGGCAGATAGCGGCGGCGGCGGCGAGGTTGAGGCTCTCCGCCCGGCCACGCATCGGGATCCGCACCCGGGCGTCGGCCAGGGCGGCGAGCTCCGCGGGCACGCCGCGGGCCTCGTTGCCGAACAGCCAGAGCACCGGCCCGGCCAGCCGCCCGTCCGCGGCCGCCTGGTCGAGGGCGACCTCTCCCCCGCCGTCGGCGGCCAGGACCGTGCCGCCGGCGGCCTGCCACGCCGGGAGGAACTCCTCCAGCGGAGCGCCCCGCACGACGTCGAGGTGGAACAGGCTGCCCGCGCTGGACCGCACGGCCTTGCCGCCGTAGGGATCGGCCGAGCCGGCGCCGAAGACGACCGCACCGGCGCCGCAGGCATCCGCCGTCCGCAGCACGGTGCCGGCGTTGCCCGGGTCGGCGAGCTCGGCCAGCGCCACCGCGAGCGCGGGCGGCGCGGCCAGGACGTCGTCGGCCGGGACGTCGCGCAGCGCGCAGAGGGCGACCAGCCCCTGGGGGGTGACCGTCTCGGACAGGCCGGCCGCGGCCTTCTCGGTGACCAGCCGGACGGGGACGCCTGTGGCGGCGAGCAGGTCGTGGTGCGCGGTGGCGGCGGCCTCGGTGGCGAAGACCTCGGAGACGCCGTCAGGGTCGGCGAGCGCCTCGACGACGGCCTGCCGACCCTCGGCGAGGAACAGGCCCGCGGCGTCCCGGCCCGCCCGGCGGACCAGCTTGCGCGCGGCCACGATCCGCGCCGACCGCTCGGTCAGCAGCTCGCTCATGCTCGACGTCCCTCTTCCCGGCCTCCCGGCCGCACAGACACCGACGCCGCCGGTGCCCGGCCCCGGAGGGTCGTGCACCGACGGCGTCGGACGGTGTCGCCTGGATCAGGCAGCGGCGCCGGTCGCCTCGGGGTTCGCGGCGAGCGCGGCCCGGGCGGACCCGACGAGCGTGGCGAAGGCCGCCGGCTCGTTGACGGCCAACTCGGCCAGGACCCGACGGTCCAGCTCGATGCCGGCGAGCTTCAGACCCTGCATGAACCGGTTGTAGGTCATGTCGTTCTGACGCGCCGCGGCGTTGATCCGGGTGATCCACAGCTTGCGGAAGTCGCCCTTGCGGGCCTTCCGGTCGCGGTAGTTGTAGGTGGCCGAGTGGAGGATCTGCTCCTTGGCCTTGCGGTACAGCCGCGAGCGCTGCCCGCGGTAACCGCTGGCCTGCTCGAGGACGCTACGGCGCTTCTTCTGGGCGTTGACCGCCCGCTTCACGCGTGCCACGGAAGTGCTCCTGTTCTTCTAAAGGTCGTTGGTGAGGGGGCGCTCAGAGGCCCAGGAGCTTCTTCATCCGCGGCGCGTCGGCCGGGGACAGGACGCCGATCCCGCTCACGCGGCGCTTGCGGCTCGAGGACTTGACCTCGAACTTGTGCTGGTTGTTGGTGTGCTCGCGCACCAACTTCCCGGAGCCCGTCACGCGCACGCGCTTGGCCGTGCCCTTGTGGGTCTTCTGCTTCGGCATGTCCCTCGTCCTGTTCGTCTGGATGTCGGTGCCCGCGGCAGCGTGCAGCTGCCGGCGGGCACCCGCCGTCTTCGGTCGTGCGGTCGAACGCAGGCGGTCGATCAGGCCTGTGCGGTCTGCTCGTCGTTCGCCGGCTCGGACGCCGAGGCCTTCTCCTGCTTCGCGGTGCGTCGCGCGGCGTCGGTGGCGGCCTGGTTCTTGTGCGGGGCGATCACCATGACCATGTTCCGGCCGTCCTGCTTGGGGTTGGACTCGACGACGCCCAGCTCGGCGACGTCGGCGGCCAGCCGCTGGAGCAGCCGGTAGCCCATCTCCGGTCGCGACTGCTCGCGCCCACGGAACATCACGGTGATCTTGACCTTGTCGCCGCCCTTGAGGAAGCGGACGACATGGCCCTTCTTGGTCTCGTAGTCGTGCGGGTCGATCTTGAGACGCAGCCGCATCTCCTTGATGACGGTGAGCGTCTGGTTCCGGCGGGCATCGCGTGCCTTCTGCGCGGCCTCGTACTTGAACTTGCCGTAGTCCATGAGCTTGCAGACCGGCGGCCGGGCCATGGGAGCGACCTCGACGAGGTCGAGCTCCGAGTCCTGGGCCAGACGCAGCGCTTCGCCGATCGACACGACGCCTACCTGCTCGCCCTCGGGTCCGACCAGGCGGACCTCGGGGACGCGGATGCGGTCGTTGATGCGGGGCTCGGTGATGGCCTCTCCTCTGCTCTTGCCTGTGAGGAGCCGCCCGTCCCGGGGTGCGGAGAGAACGAAGGCCCCGCGAGCATCTGCTCACGGGGCCCACTCTCCGGGTTCCACAAACCGTCCGAGGACGGATGCAGGACACGAGCACCGACCAGGGTCGGTCCTCGCGATCCGGGGACCTGAGCGCCTGGACGGCGTCAGGTGGGAGCGGGCTCCTCTTGGATCAGCGGCCCGGGGCGGGGCCGCTGGTTGGTTCGCGCGCCTCATGTAGCGGGGGGAGGCACGCCCACACTACAGCGTCCGTGCGGCCGGGGTCATTCCCGGTCCGCGCGACACCGTGATCGGTCGTCCCGCGGTCAGTTGTCGTAGAGCAGCGGCGGGCGCACCGGATCGTTCGCCCGGGCGGCGGCGCGCAGCGTGCGCAGCTCCTCCACGACACGTGCCGCGTACTCGCCGTCAGCCGCCTGCAGGCCCCACATCGAGACCTCGTCGCCGTTCTCCAGGGCCAGCGAGCCCCAGGCCGACTTCCGGTCGAACCGGACGGCTCGCACCGCCTGCCACGGGAGCTGGTGGGAGAGGAACAGGTTGCGCACCCGCACGCCCGAGGCGTCGGCGTCCACCCGGGACCGGCCCAGGAACAGGACGCCGACCGCGAGCAGCAGGCCGATGCCGGCGAGCGCGATCTGGTCGACCACCCCGTACTCGACGACGGTGTTCGTGGTCGAGGGCAGCGCGAGGACGACGACCACCGTCACGGCGAGCACGACCGCGGCCAGGACGACGAGCAGCAGCCGGAACCGCCGCGGCACGGCGCTGACGGCGGCGGGAGTGGCGGTGGTGGGACCGGACATGCCCCCATGGTGACAGCCGGGGCGGCGCCTGCGGCTGGCAGAGTGCCCGGACGTGGAGATCTCCGGCACCGCCCAGCACGAGGCGTGGCAGGCCCGCGCCCTGCCCCCGGTCGAGCAGTTGCGCGCGGACCTGTGGTCGATACCGGTGCCCATCCCGCACAACCCGCTCCGCTACAACAGCATCTACGCCTTCGCCCTCGACGGCGGCGGGCTCGGGCTCATCGACACCGGTTGGGGCAGCGACGAGTCCTGGGCCGCGCTCACCGCCGGCCTGACCGCGATCGGCGGCGACGTCTCCGACGTCCGCGGGGCCCTCGTCACCCACCTGCACTTCGACCACCTGGGCCTGGCCGGGCGGGTCCGCGAGGCCAGCGGCGCGTGGATCGCCATGCACCCGGCCGACGCCACGGCCGTGCAGCACCTCACCACCGCGGGCGCGCAGTCCGCGGTGGCCACCGAGATCGAGTTCCTCGTCGGCCTCGGCGCCGACCGGGACGAGGCGGTGTCCGACGTCGGCCCCGCGGAGAACATGGGCAGCTGGACGTCGATGGCCGTGCCCGACCGGCTGCTCGAGGACGGCGAGCACGCCGACTTCCCGGGCTGGCGACTGCGCGCCGTGCACACGCCGGGGCACACGCCCGGCCACCTCTGCTTCGCCGAGGAGGACACCCAGCTGTTCTTCTCCGGCGACCACGTCCTCCCCCGGATCAGCCCGAACATCTCCACCAACGCCCGCGGCGGGGATCCGCTGCGCGACTTCCTGGACTCGCTGGCCGCCGTCCGGGACCTGGACCCGGCCGAGGTGCTGCCGGCGCACGAGTGGCGCTTCCGCGGGCTGGCCGACCGGGTGGACTCGCTGACCGCCCACCACGAGCACCGCCTCGCCGAGCTGCTGGCCGCGATCGCCGCGCACCCGCACTCGACGCCGTGGCAGCTGGCCGCACACCTCACCTGGTCGCGGCCCTGGGAGCAGTACGAGCGGCGGATGCGGATCTTCGCCGTCACCGAGACCGACGCGCACCTGCGGCTGCTCGCCAGCCGGGGACTCGTCGTCAGCAGCGGCGGACCGGTGCCGACGTGGACGCCGGCCGCACGCTGACGTTCGGCGGGCTCGCCGCCGACCTGCTCGCCGCTCCCCCGCTGCTGGGCGGCACCCGGCTGGTCTGCGTCGACGGGCCCGCCGGGTCCGGCAAGACCACGTTCGCAGGAAGGCTCGCGGCGGCCCTCGACGACGACGCCGAGCTCGTGCACATGGACGACCTCTACGCCGGCTGGACGCTGACCGGTGCGGTGGCGCGCCTCGAGGCCGGTGTGCTGCGGCTGCTCGCCGCCGGACGTCCCGGCGCCTACTCCCGCTTCGACTGGCACGCGGACCGGTTCGACCCCCGGCCGGTGCCGGTGCGCCCGGCACCGGTGCTCGTCGTCGAAGGGTGCGGCAGCTCCCCCCGCCGGCTCGACCCCTGGACGACGCTGCGTGTGTGGGTCGAGGCACCCGCCCCGCTGCGCCTGGAGCGCGGGCTCGCACGGGACGGTGCGGCCATGTCCGCGCACTGGCAGCGTTGGGGGGCGACGGAGACGGCGGAGTTCGCCCGGGAGGACACCCGCCGCCGCGCGCACCTCCGGGTGGACGGCGCTCCGGTGACGCCGGTCACGTCCGGGCGCTTCGCACCCCTGCAGGACACATGCCGGTAACGCCGGGCACGCACGATGGGCCGACCGCCGGCCACGAGGGGGACGACGTGAGCGATCCGGATACCGATCCGGCCACCGCTGCCGAGCTGCCCCTGGCCGGCTACACGGTGGCGGTGACCGCTGCCCGCCGCAAGGAGGAGCTCGGCGCGCTCCTGGACCGGCGAGGCGCCCGCGTGGTCTACGCACCGGCGATCCGCATCGTCCCGCTCTCCGACGACACGGAGCTGGTGGCTGCCACGCGCCGGGTGCTCGAGGCGCCGGTCGACCTCGTCGTCGCGACCACCGGCGTCGGCTTCCGCGGCTGGCTGGAGGCCGCCGACGCGTGGGACCTGCCGCTGGTCGAGCACCTGCGCGACGCCCGGGTGATGGCCCGCGGCCCCAAGGCGCGCGGCGCGATCCGCGGCGGCGGGCTCGTGGACGCGTGGTCGCCGGAGTCGGAGTCCTCCGCCGAGGTGCTGTCCCACCTGCTGTCGGGCGCCGAGGGCCCGCTGGAGGGGCGGCGGATCGCCGTCCAGCTGCACGGCGATCCGCTCCCCGATCTGGTCGAAGGGTTGCGCGCGACCGGGGCCGAGGTGCTGACCGTGCCGGTCTACCGGTGGGTGCTGCCCGAGGACGTCGCCCCCGTGCGCCGGTTGGTGAGCTCGGTGATCGCGGGCGCCGTGGACGCCGTGACGTTCACCAGCGCCCCGGCGGCCGCCAGCCTGCTGGCCGTCGCCGAGGAGCTCGGCCGGCGCGAGGAGCTGGTCGCGGCACTGCGGGACCGCGTACTGGCCGTCGCGGTCGGCGCGGTCACCGCCGGCCCGCTGGAGGCCGTGGGCATCCCGACCCGCCAGCCCGAGCGGGCCCGGCTGGGTGCCCTGGCCCGCGAGGTCGTCGCCCGGCTGCCCGAGCGCGACCCGGTGGTCCAGGTCGGCGCGCACACGCTCCAGGTGCGCGGGTACGCCGCCGTCGTCGACGGCCGGGTGGTCGAGCTGGCCCCCGGGCCGATGGGGGTGCTGCGGGCGCTGGCGCGTCGCCCCGGCACCGTCGTCTCCCGCGCCGAGCTGGTCGACTGCCTGCCCGGCGGCGGGGACGGCCATGCCGTGGAGATGGCCGTGGCCCGGTTGCGCGCTGCTCTGGGCGCGCCGCTGGTCACCACCGTGGTGAAGCGCGGGTACCGGCTCTCGGTCTGAGCGGCCCTATCGGAGGTCGAGCCGCATGAGCACCCGCGGGAAGCCGTTGAGCACCGACTGCGTGTCCGCGGCCTTGGTGAAGCCGGCGCGCTCGAACAGCGCGCGGGTGCCGACGTAGGCCATCGTCTGGTCGACCTTGGCGCCGTCGTTGTCGACCGGGTAGCCCTCGACCGCCGGTGCGCCGTGCGCGCGGGCGAACTCCACGGCCCCCCGCACCAGGTGGTGGCTGATCCCGGTCCCGCGGTGCCCGGGGCGCACGCGGATGCACCACAACGACCACACGTCGAGGTCGTCGACGTGCGGGATCCGGCGGTTCTTCGCGAAGCTCGTGTCGGCGCGCGGGTGGACCGCGGCCCAGCCGACCACCTCGTCGCCGTCGTAGGCCAGCACCCCGGGCCGCGGCTCCTGGCGCACCAGCTCGCGCACCCGTTCCCGGCGCGCCTCGCCGAGCAGCGCCTGGTTCTCCTTCGAGCTGAGCAGCCGGTAGCTCAGGCACCAGCACGACTGGGCGTCCGGCCGCTTGGGGCCCACCATCGTCGCGACGTCGTCGAACGCGCTCGCCGGGCGTACATCGATCCCCATGCCCGCATCGTGGCACCAGCTACCGACGACTAGACCCGATGGACGGCACCCGGGCGCAGGTAGACGACCCAGGTGACGGCGACGCAGACGACGTAGAACGCGATGAACACGAGGTAGGCCGAGTCGCCGGTGCCGGTGGTCATGAACGACTGCCGGAAGGCCAGGTTCACGAGCACCCCGCCGAAGGCACCCACCGCGCCGGCGATGCCGATCAGCGCGCCGGACATCCGCAGCGCGTGCCGGTCGGCGGCCTCCGGGTCGCCGCCCTCGGCCACCTTCTGCAGAGCCTGCGAGCGGAAGATCGCCGGGATCATCTTGTAGGTCGAGCCGTTGCCGAGGCCGCTGAGGACGAACAGCAGCACGAAGCCGACGACGAACAGCGGCAGCGACTCCACCTGGCTCGCCGTCCAGACGACCGACGCGCCCACCGCCATCGCGACGAAGTTCCAGCAGGTGATGCGGGCGCCGCCGTACCGGTCGGCCAGCGCACCACCGGCCGGCCGGATCAGCGAGCCGAGCAGTGGCCCCAGCCAGGTGAGGGACGCCGCGGCCAGCGGGGTGGCGAAGGAGCCGGTGAACTGGTTCTGCAGCACCTGGCCGAAGGCGAAGCCGAAGCCGATGAACGAGCCGAAGGTGCCGATGTAGAGGAAGGACATGATCCAGGTGTGCGGCTCGCGGGTGGCCTCGCGCATGGCCCGCGGCTGGTTGCGCGCCGTCGTCAGGTTGTCCATGACCAGCGCCGCACCGACCGCGGCGGCGATGATCAGCGGGATGTAGACGACGAGGATCAGCCGGGGGTGCTCGGCGCCGGCCGTCGCCAGCACGAGCAGCCCGACGAGCTGGACGACGGGGACGCCGAGGTTGCCGCCGCCGGCGTTGAGGCCGAGCGCCCAGCCCTTGAGCCGGTCGGGGTAGAAGGCGTTGATGTTGGCCATGGAGCTGGCGAAGTTGCCGCCGCCGACGCCGGCCAGGCAGGCGACCAGCAGCAGCGTGCCGTACGAGACGCCGGGTTCCAGGACGACGGCGGTGGCGATGGTGGGCACCAGCAGCAGCGCGGCGCTGACGATCGTCCAGTTCCGCCCGCCGAACCGGGCGACGGCGAACGTGTAGGGCAGCCGCACGAAGGCGCCCAGGGCGGTCGGGAGGGTGGTGAGCAGGAACTTGCCGGCCGGGTCGATGCCGAACACCGGCTCGGGCAGGAACAGCACGAGCACCGACCACAGGCTCCAGATCGAGAAGCCGACGTGCTCGCTGAAGACGGAGAAGAACAGGTTGCGGCGGGCGACGCCCTTGCCGGTCGACTCCCAGAACTGCGGGTCCTCCGGGCGCCAGTCGTCGATCCACCTCCCCGGTCGGGACGACGGCGGAGCGGGCGGCGCGGCGACGGCGGGCGGGGCCGTCGTCGCGGTGGGCTGGGTCGGAGCGGCCATGCGGGAACGGTGACCGCTCCGGGTTTCCCCGGCGTCGCCCTGCGGCTGATCTCGTGTTCCGTTCCGCTCACCACCGCTGACCCGCTGTGGTGAGGCCGGAGCCGCCGGCGTGCAGGACCGGCCTCCGGTTGGCGATGATCACCCGGTGACCGCCCCCGAGGAGACCGCAGAGCTGCCCGGCCGCACCCTCATCCAGCAGGGTGCCCCGGTGGCCGGCTCGATGAGCCGGGCGGCGGCCACCGTCGTCTTCGACCCGGCGGCCGCCCTCGTGCAGATCGCCGCCCCGCTCGCCGCCTGCCTGCGCAGCGCCGCGACCGAGGCCGCCGCCGTGCCCGTGCCGCGCGAGCAGGTGCGCGCCGGCGCCGCTCTGGCGTTCGCCGTCGAGTACGCCGCCACCCAGCACCGCGCGGGCCGCCCGGCCCGGTCCGACGGCTGGTTCGCCGACCGTCCGGGCAGCCGGCCGGCGGCCGACGAGCTCGCCGAGGCCGTCGTCGCGGCGGCCCGCCGCTCCGCCGACGAGCGGCGGGTGCGGCACCTGGGCTACCTGCTCGCCGAGGTCTCCTGCTCCCCCGACCTGGACGCCGAGGTGGCCGGCCGGGCGCTGCGGCTGGCCGACGACCTGAGCTGGCGCCGGCTGGGACTGCTCGCCGCCGTCGGCCGTCGCGACCGGGTGCCGCTGCCGATGGCGCCGCTGCCGGACGAGCCGCGGGGCTGGTCGGAGTGGGGCGCCCGCGAGGACGTCGCCGACCTGCAGCGCGCCGGCCTGCTCGACCCGCCGGTCACCGCCGGCCGGCCGGGCGCCACCGTGCCCCGGCTGCGGGCCGCGGACCTGCGGCTGACCCGCCGCGGCGTGCTGCTGCACCGGCTGCTGGCCCTCGACCTGCTGCACGAGGACGCCGTCGTCGAGGCCCTCGCCGCCCTGGGCCTGCCCCGGAGCTGAACGCCACCGGAGCAGGCCCGCAGCTCAGCCGACGACGTCGGCCAGCTTCGGCAGAAGGCTGTCCAGCAGGTACGGCAGGCTCAGCACGCTCACGAACTGGAGGGCGTCGTAGTCGGCGCCCTCGATGAACACCGCGCGCCCTTCCTCCACAGCGGGGAGGGCGGAGAGCACCGGGTCGCCCTCGATGCCCGCACGCTCCTCCGGTGAGCCGGACTGGAAGAGCAGCACGTCGGCCTCCAGTTGCCGCGCCTCCTCGCGGCTGACGGTGCCGTAGAACTCCTCGCCGGCGATCTCGTCGAGCTCCGGTCGGACGGTCATGCCGAGGTCGACGAAGAAGCGCGAGCGCGTGTCCTCCGACGCGTGGAAGGGGTACTCCCCCTCGTAGCTCGTGCCCGACAGGGTGAAGGTGCGCCCGTCGAGCTGCGGGAAGTCCGCGCGAGCGTCCTCGAAGCGTGCCTCCACCTCGGCGACCAGTTCCTCCGCCCGGTCCTCCTGGCCCAGCGCCCGCCCGGTGATCAGGGTCTGCTCCTGCCACGGGGTGCCGAAGGCCTTGAACCCCTCGGGCTCCACGACGGTGGGCGCGATCTGGCTGAGGGTGTCGTACTCCTCCTCGGTGAGACCCGCGGTCACCGCCATGATGAGGTCGGGCTCCATGGCTGCGACTGCCTCGAAGTCGACCTCGGTCCGCGGCATGATCTCCGGCTCCGCGTCCCCCGCGGCCGCGTCCGCCCACGGGAAGAAGACGTCGTCCTCCGGGCCGAAGGCGTAGCGGACGGCCACCGGCACGACCCCGAAGGCCAGGATCGCGTCCTGCTCCGTGTAGCCGAGGGAGACGACCCGCTGCGGCTCCTCGGGGATCTCCGCCTTGCCGTATGTGTGCTCGACGGTGACGGGGAAGACGCCTCCGGCGTCCCCGCCGCTGTCGTCGTCGTCGGACGACGAATCGGTGCCGCAGGCGCTGAGCAGGACGAGGGAGACGGCGCCGGCGAGCGTGGCCCGCCGGCCGTGCGTGAAGATCGACATGCCGGAGTTCTACCTTAGGCAAGCCTAACCTTCACGGTCCGGGCCGCTCCGATCGCCGAGACGTGGCTCACACGGCGCGACGCCGGGCGACCAGCACGGTGTCCGGCACCGGGTTGCCGGTCCGGTGCGCGGCGCCCGGATCGCGGTCCCGCGTCTCGGTGACGACGTCGGTCCACTCGTCCGGGTCGAGCACCGCCGCGACGTCCTGGGCCGTGTAGAGGGCGCCGGCCTCGTGCGCGTGCGCGTGGCCGTGCCCCCACTGCTCGCCGTGCTGGTGCCCCACCACCAGCAGCGTGCCGCCGGGCGCCACCGCGGCGGCCAGCCGCCGGAACATCGCCGCCCGATCGGTCCAGGCCGAGTGCAGGTAGTGCGCGGTGACCAGGTCGAAGGACGCCTCGGGCGGCGTCCAGACCTCGAGGTCCTCGTGCCGCCAGTCGATCCGGTCGGTCAGCAGCAGCTCGGCCGCCTTCGCCGCGCCCCGCCCCAGCGCCACCGGCGAGAAGTCGACCGCCGTGACCCGCCAGCCGCGCGCGGCCAGCCAGAGGGCGTCGCCGCCCTCGCCCGCGCCGGCATCCAGCGCGGTGCCGGGCGGCAGGCCGGTGGCCTCGGCGACGAGCTGGCCGTTCGGCCGGCCGGTCCAGACCGCCGGCGCCGAGCGGTAGAGCTCGTCGTAGGAGTCGCGCGTGATCGCGGGCTGGCGGGCCGGTCCGTGCCCGTGCTCGCTCATGCCGCCACGCTCCGCCGGGCCTCCACCGCGCGCGCGGTGTCCTCCTCGATGAGGTCGGCGTTGATCATCGCGCCGGCCTTGAGCCCCTGCGCCGCCGCCACGATCACCTGAGCGCTGAGGTCGCCGGCGTTGCCCGCCACCCACACGCCGGGGACGTCGGTGCGGCCGGTCGGGTCGGCCGGCAGATAGGTGCCCATGACCGCGCCGTGCATCTCCATCGGCACCGGCGTCGCACCGAGGTCGGCGAGCAGCTCGCCGTTGGCGACGAACCGCGGTGCCACGACCACGGCGTCCCGGGCGACCAGCTCGCCGTCGGCCAGCCGGACGTCCGCGCCGCCCTCGAGGCCGGCCACTGCGCCCCGCACGATGCGGACGCCCCGGGCGGCCAGCTTCTCCAGATCCGCCTCGGACGGCTCGGCGCCGGTGTGCACGAAGAGGACGACGTCGTCGGTCCACTGCCGCCACAGCAACGCGGCGTAGGCACCCAGCGGGCCGGTGCTCACGATGCCGACGGCGCTGTCGCGGGCCTCCCAGCCGTGGCAGTAGGGGCAGTGCAGCACCGTGCTCCCCCACCGCTCGGCCACGCCCGGCAGCTCGGGCAGGTCGTCGACCAGGCCGGCCGCGAGGAGCACGCGCCGCGCCCGCACCTCCGCGCCGCCGTCCAGGGCCAGGAGGAAGCCGTCGTCCTCGCGGCGGACCTGCACCACGCGGCCCTTCCGGATCTCGCCGCCGTAGCCCTCCACCTCCCCGCGACCGATCGCGTACAGCTCGGCCGGCGGGGTGCCCTCCCGGCCGAGGTAGTTGTGCACGTGCCCGGCCGGTGCGTTGCGGGGTTCGCCCGCGTCCACCACCAGCACGCTGCGTCGTGCGCGGGAGAGGGTGAGCGCTCCGCTCAGCCCTGCCGCGCCGCCTCCGATGACCACCACGTCGTATCGCTCGTCCATGCCGGTCACTGTCCGCGCCGGAACGCTGTATCGGCAAGCACCCTTGCCGGTATGGCAAACTCGTGCCATGACCGACGACGACGTCCTGCTGAACGTGGGTGCCCGGCTGCGGGCGCTCCGCACCGACCGGGGCTCCACGCTGGTCGACATCGCCGACGCCACCGGCATCTCGGTGAGCACGCTGTCCCGGCTCGAGTCGGGCGGCCGCCGTCCCACCCTGGAGCTGCTGCTCCCCCTGGCCCGGGTGTACGGGGTCGCGCTCGACGACCTCGTCGACATCCCGGCGCCGGCCGACCCGCGGGTGCACGGGCGACCGATCGAGCGCGAGGACGGCATGACGATGGTTCCGCTGTCCCGTCAGGCCGGAGGCATCCAGGCCCACAAGATGCTGCTCCCGGCCAGGTGGCGGGTGCAGGAGACCGACCAGAAGACGCACGAGGGCTACGAGTGGCTCTACGTGCTGTCCGGCCGGGTCCGGCTGCTGCTGGGCGCGCGCGACTTCGTGCTGGGCCCGGGCGAGGTGGTCGAGTTCGACACCCGGGTGCCGCACACGTTCGGGAATCCGTTCCCGGAGCCGGCCGAGGCGTTGGTGCTCTTCGGCCCCCAGGGCGAGCGGATGCACGTCCGCGCCCGCCCCGCCGACCGCTGACCCCCGACCCCGCCTCAGGACTTTCGGCGCCGAAAGTCCCTCGGGGGACCGGACTTTCGGCGCCGAAAGTCCGGTCAGACCGTGACGACCAGGTCGCCGTCCTGCTCACGGACGGGGAACAGCCGGATCGGCGCCGCTCCGCTGATCGCGGAGCCGTCGCTCCACCGGTAGGCGTACAGGTGCAGCGGGCAGACGAGCACGTCGACGTCGGTCTGCCCGTCGGCCAGGGGTCCGCCGGCGTGCGGGCAGGCCGCCTGGGTGGCGTGCAGCGAGCCGTCGCGCAGCCGGAACACCGCGACCTGCACGCCGCCGACGACGTAGGCCCGCCCCTCCCCCATCGGGATCTCGTCCAGCCGGCCGACCGTGTGCTCGGTGGGGGTGCGCTCGGTGCCGGTCGGGGCGAGCTCGTCGGTCAGGCTCATCGGACCGGCACCTTCGGCAGGTCGATCAGCGGCAGGGACGGGCGGAACTGGCCCGGCGTCGCGGGCTCGGCGAGATCCTGACCCCACGGGTCGGTGTACGCGTCGATCGAGCGCTGGATGCCGGCGTCGAGGTCGGCGCACGCCGCGTCGTCGGCCAGCACCGCCCGGATCGCCTCCAGCCCGACGCGGGGCACGAAGTCGTAGGTCCGCTCCAGCCAGTTGGCGTTCTCCCGGTAGTACTGCAGGAACCGGCCGGTCAGCGTCATGACCTCCTGCGCGGAGGAGACGGTGGCCAGCAGGTCGCCCTTGCGCACCGTGGCGCCCGCGGCCCCGCCCACGTAGACCTCCCACTTGCCGCTGCCGACCGCCACGACGCCGACGTCCTTCACGTAGGCCTCGGCGCAGTTCCGCGGGCAGCCGACGACGGCCATCTTGATCTTGGCCGGGCTCTCGATGCCCTGGAACCGGGTCTCCAGGTCGATGCCGAGCTGGGTGGAGTCGTCGAGGCCGAACCGGCAGAAGTCCGAGCCCACGCACGTCTTCACCGTCCGCATGCTCTTGCCGTACGCGTAGCCGCTGGGCATGCCGAGGTCGGACCACATCGCCGGCAGGTCCTCCTTGCGGACGCCGAGCAGGTCGATCCGCTGGCCGCCGGTGACCTTGACCATCGGCACCTCGTACTTCTCGGCGACGTCGGCGATGCGGCGCAGCTGCGCCGGCGTCGTCACCCCGCCCTTCATCTGCGGGACGACGGAGAACGTGCCGTCGCGCTGGATGTTGGCGTGCACCCGGTCGTTGATGAACTCGCCGTCCTTCTGCGGCACGAAGTCCGCGCCCCAGATCAGCTTGAGCAGCGAGGTGAGGCCCATCTTCGACTTCGCGTCCTCCTTGCCGCCCGGGGCGAGCGCGGCGAACACCGCCGAGACGCTGCGCAGGTCCTGCTCCCGGATGGCGGCCATGAGCTCGGGCTTGGCCAGCGGGATCCCCGGCACGTACCAGGAGGCGGAGGCGTCCTCGGTCACCTCGCCGTCGGCGGCCCACTCGACGATCTGCTTCACCAGCGACTTGCAGGAGCCGCAGCCCTTGCCGGCGCGGGTGCGGTCCATGACCGCACCGACGCTGCCGCAGCCGTCGGCGACCGCGCCGCAGATGTCGCCCTTGGAGACGCCGTTGCAGTTGCAGACCTGGGAGTCGGCCGGCATCTCGGCGACGCCCACCTCCGCCGCGCCGTCGGAGAGGTCGACCAGCAGCCGGATCCGCTCCTCGGGCAGCGGCGCACCGCGGTCGAAGGCCTGGGTCAGGAAGGCGACCTTGCGGGTGTCGCCGAGCAGCGTGGCGCCGACCAGCTTGTCGTCGCGGATGACCACCGACAGGTGCACGCCGCGCTTGGGCTCGGAGATCACCAGGAACTCGTCGTCGTCCCGCTCGGGGGTGCTCACCCCCATGACGGCGACGTCGACACCGGCGACCTTGAGCTTGGTGGCGGTGCGGCTGCCGGTGTACTCGGCGTCCGGGTCGGTGCCGGTGAGGACGTCGGCCAGCACCTTCGCGTGCTCCCACGCCGGGGCGACCAGGCCGTAGACCGAGCCGCGGTGCTGGGCGCACTCGCCGATCGCGTAGACGTCCGGGTCGTCGGTGCGCAGCTGGTCGTCGACGACGATCGCCCGCTCCACCTCCAGCCCCGACCGGACGGCGACGTCGGTGTGCGGGCGGACCCCGGCGGCGACGACGAGCAGGTCGCAGTCCAGCCGCCGGCCGTCCTTGAGGACGACGCCCTCGACGTGCTCGGCGCCCAGCACCTCGGAGGCCAGGACGTCGAGGTGCACGGTGATGCCGAGGGACTCGACGCTCCTCTTCAGGATCGCGCCGGCCTCGGCGTCGAGCTGGGCGTTCATCAGCCACGGCATGGCGTGCACGAGCTCGACCTGCAACCCGTGCCCCTGCAACGCGCGGGCCGCCTCGAGCCCGAGCAGGCCGCCGCCCATCACCACCGCACGCCGGCAACGGCCGGTGGCCTCGAGCATCGCCCGGGTCTCGTCGATGGTGCGGAAGCCGTAGACGCCGGGCAGCAGCGAGCCGTCGTCCCGGCGGACCCCGTTCATGGGCGGCACGAACGAGTAGCTGCCGGTGGCCAGCACCAGGTGGTCGTAGGGGGTGACCGAGCCGTCGTCGGCGTGCACCTGCTTGGCGGCGGTGTCGATCCGCTCGGCGCGGACGCCGGCCCGCAGGGTGACGCCGTTGTCGGCGTACCAGTCGTGGCTGTTGAGGACGATCTCGTCCTCGTGGGACTCCCCGGCCAGCACCGGCGAGAGCATGATCCGGTTGTAGTTGCCGTGCGGCTCGTCGCCCAGGACGGTGATGCAGAACTGCCCGTCCCCGCCGCGGTCGAGCACCTCCTCGACGAACCGGGCGCCGGCCATGCCGTTGCCCACCACGACGATCCGGCTGCGCGTCTCCAGGTCGTCGTCGACGTGCAGCGAGGTCACGCCCTCCGGGCGACCGCCGAGCACCCGCAGGTTGCCCCCACCCATCCCGGCCACTAGACCTCCACCAGCCCGAGGTCGAGGACGAGCTCGCCGGTGACGCCCTCGGGCGCCGCGGCGTGCAGCTCGATCACCGAGCCCCCGGGCAGGTCCTCGACCACCCGCAGCGGCACGTGGGTGTCCGCCCTCGCCCCGATCGGGAACCAGCGCATCGGTTCGCCGTCGCGCAGCAGGAGCACGTAGACCAGCTCGCCGGTGGAGTTTCCGCCGCGGAAGTACAGCGCCTGGGCGGAGCAGCCCGAGGGGACGGTGTACCGCAGCGCGGCGTCGATCGGGCCGGGCTTGGTCAGCCCCTCTCCGGTGATCGGATAGACGCCGTGCAGGAAACGGGGGGTGCTCTTCACGCGGGTGCTCCTCTTCCGGGCCGGGCTGCGGGGCTCGGTGCCGGCCGGTGGACGGTGGGCGGTCGGGCGGGGCTGGGTGGCGGCGTCGGGGGGTGGAATCAGTTCCTCGGGTCCCCCGACGCGGGTGACGGCGACGGCGCAGACCTTGAAGGCCGGCATCTTCGACGTCGGGTCGAGCGCGGGGTCGGTGAGCGCGTTGGCGCTGGACCCGCCGCCCCAGTGGAAGGGCGCGAAGACGACGTCGGGCCGGATCGTCTCGGTGACCTGCGCGTGGAACCGCGCCCGGCCGCGGCGGGTGGCCAGCTCCAGCACGTCGTCCTGCGCGATGCCCAGCCGCCGGGCGAGGTCGGGGTGCAGCTCGGCGCGGGGCGTCGGCGCGATGAGCGTGAGGCTGCGCGAGCGCCGGGTCTGCGTGCCGGACTGGTACTGGGCGAGCACCCGGCCGGTGGTGAGCACGTAGGGGTAGTCGGCGTCCGGCGGCTCGTGCGCCTCGACGTGCTCGACCCGCAGGAAGCGGGCCCGCCCGTCCGGGGTGGCGAAGCGCTCGGTGAACAGCCGCGGCGTGCCGGGGTGCTCCGGTGTCGGGCACGGCCAGAAGACGCCGTCCTCGTCGTCGATGCGCGCGTAGCTGATGCCCGCGTAGTCCGCCGTCCCGCCGGCGCTGGCGCGGCGCAGCTCCTCGAAGACCGTCTCGGGATCGCCGCTGAACAGCGCGCCGGCGCCCAGGCGCTCGGCCAGCGTGGCCAGCAGCTGCAGGTCGTCCGGAACGCCGGCCGGTGGGTCCAGCGCCCGGCGGCGGCGGATCACCCGGCCCTCGAGGTTGGTCATCGTGCCGGCCTCCTCCGCCCACATGGCGCTGGGCAGGACGACGTCGGCGAGCTCGGCGGTCTCGGAGAGGAAGAAGTCGCTGACCACGAGGAAGTCCAGGTCGCGCAGCCGGCTGATCACCCGGCGGGCGTCCGGGGCGCTGACCGCGACGTTCGACGCCAGCACCAGCAGCGTCCGGACACCCCCCTGGGTGCCGAGGGCGTCGAGCAGCTCGAAGGCGCTGCGGCCGGGCATCGGCAGGTCGTCGGGGTCGACGCCCCAGACGGCCGCGACGTGCGCGCGGGCGGCCGGATCGGCCAGCGAGCGGTACCCGGGCAGCTGGTCGGCCTTCTGCCCGTGCTCGCGCCCGCCCTGGCCGTTGCCCTGGCCGGTGACCGTCCCCCAGCCGCTGCCCGGCCGGCCGGGCAGCCCGAGGGCCAGCGCCAGGTTGATCCACGCCTGCGCGGTGTCGGTGCCGCTGCGGTGCTGCTCCGCGCCGCGGGCGGTCAGGATGATCGCCTTCTCCGCCCCGGCGAGAGCGAGGAGCGTGCGGCGCTGCTGCTCGACGGGCACGCCGGTGAGCCGCTCGACGCGGTCGGGCCAGTAGGCGGCGACGCCGGCGCGGACGTCGTCGAAGCCGGTGGTCCGCTCGGCGACGTACGCCTCGTCGACCAGGCCCTCGGCGATCGCGATGTGCAGCAGCCCGTTGGCCAGGGCCAGGTCCGTGCCCGGGAGCGGCTGCAGGTGGAGTGCGGCGTGCCGGGCGGTCGCGGTGCGCCGGGGGTCGACGACGACGTGCTGCGCGCCGCGCTCGCGTCCGGCGTCGAACCACTGCATCGCCGGCGGCATGGTGTCCGCGGGGTTGGACCCGACCAGGACGACGACGTCGGCCTCGGCGATGTCGCTGAGCGGGAACGGCATGCCGCGGTCCAGGCCGAAGGCCCGGTTGGCCGCGCCCGCGGCCGAGCTCATGCAGAACCGGCCGTTGTAGTCGATGGCGCTGGTGCGCAGCGCGACCCGGGCGAACTTGCCGAACTGGTAGGCCTGCTCGTTGGTGAGCGAGCCGCCGCCGAAGCAGCCGACGGCGTCGCGGCCGTGGGTGCGCTGGGTGCGGCCGATCGCCTCGACCACGCGGCCGAGGGCGTCGTCCCAGGTGCTCTCGACCAGCGGGCTGGTCCGGTCGCCGGGCATGGCGCGGACCAGCGGGCGCAGCAGCCGCTCGGGGTGGTCGAGCAGGTCGGTGGAGGACCACCCCTTCGAGCACAGGCCGCCCCGGTTGGTCGGGAAGTCCAGCGGCACGAGCGTCGCCGGGCGGTCCCCGGCGGTGACCGCCATGCCGCACTGCAGCGAGCAGTACGGGCAGTGCGTCGCCGTCGTCCGAAGGGTGCCGGCGCCGCGTGCGGCGGACTCGGGGACGACGGCTGCGGGCACGGGACGAGCGTCGACGGCGGTCGTTTCCCCTGGGTGCACGACGGCGTCAACGCTGGGTGCACAGGACCTCACACGACCTCGACCGCGGCGGTGAGCAGCCCGGGGTGCACGATCGTCGGAGAACAGTCGCGATCGAGGAGAGGAGGGCAGCCGTGAGCGAGCCCCGCGAGGACGCCGACCCCGACAGCCCGGAGGGGCGCGGCGGAGCGGCCGCCGTGCTGCCCGCCGCCGCTCCCGGGTCGGGGCGGGGGGCGCTGGACCGCCGCCGGATCCTCGGCGCGGCCATCGAGTTCATCGACGCGGAGGGCCTCTCCGCCCTCACCATGCGCCGGCTGGGCGCCCACCTCGGCGTCGAGGCCATGGCGCTCTACCGCTACGTGCCCAGCCGGGAGAACCTGCTCGACGGCGTGGTCGAGACGGTCATCGACGAGCTCTACGGCGACCCCGACGTCCACCTCGAGCCCGGGCACGGCTGGCAGGACTACCTGCAGCGGCTGGCCCACGGCGTCCGCCGCATCGCCCTGGCCCACCCCGAGGTCTTCCCGCTGGTCGCCACGCGCCCCCCGGCGGCGCCGTGGGTGCGGCCGCCGCTGCGCAGCCTGCGCTGGGTGGAGTCGTTCCTGGTGGCGCTGATCGACAGCGGCTTCAGCCAGGAGGCGGCGGTGTCGGCGTACCGCGCCTACTCCAGCTTCCTGCTCGGCCACCTGCTGCTCGAGGTGTCGCAGAAGGGCGTCGCGGTCAACGCCGAGGACAAGCCCGAGGGCGTGCCGGCGGCCGAGGAGGCGGTGGACCTGAACCAGTACCCGACGGTCGTGCGGCTGGAGTCCCTGCTGTCGCTGGACGAGTCGGCGGCGGAGTTCGAGGAGGCGCTGGAGAACCTGCTCGAGCGGCTGGAGCTGGTCCTGCGCGAGGGTCGCACCCCGCGGCGGGGGGACACGCGCGACTGACCTGCGGGGACGACACGACACGCCCGAGTTCTGTTTACGCCGTAAACGGGCGGGCATGGCCGGAAGCGACCCTCGGCGGTGAGCACCTACCCCCGAGGAACGACCGCAACCCAGCCCTGAACCCGCGAGGAGCGCACGTGATCACCGAACAGCAGCTCAGCACCGTCATCGGCAGCACCGCCGTCGGCGCCGACGGCAAGCTCGGCACCGTCGGCGAGGTCTACCTCGACGACGAGACCGGCCGTCCCGAGTGGGCGACCGTCCGCACCGGCATGTTCGGCACGAAGGAGTCCTTCGTCCCGCTGGCCGAGGCCGACCTGTCCGGCAGCGACCTCCGCCTGCCCTACGACAAGGACAAGGTCAAGAACGCGCCGCAGATCGACACCGACGGCCACCTCTCCCCCGACGAGGAGGCCGACCTCTACCGCTACTACGGCGTCGGCACCGGCACGGAGTTCGCCGACACCACCACCACGGAGACGACGGGGACGACGTCGGACCGGACCAACGCCCACGGAACCGTCGGCCACGACACGTCCGGCCCGACCACCGACAACGCCATGACCCGCTCCGAGGAGCAGCTCCGCGTCGGCACCGAGCGCGTGGAGGCCGGCCGGGCCCGCCTGCGCAAGTACGTCGTGAGCGAGAACGTCACCCAGACCGTGCCGGTCACCCACGAGGAGATCCGGGTCGAGCGCGAGCCGATCACCGACGCCAACATCGGCAACGCCCTCGACGGGCCGGCCATCTCCGAGGAGGAGCACGAGGTCGTCCTGCACGCCGAGCGCCCGGTCGTGGCCAAGGAGGCCGTTCCGGTCGAGCGGGTGCGCCTGGACACCCAGACGGTCACGGAGCAGGAGACTGTCAACGAGACGGTCCGCAAGGAGCAGATCGAGTTCGACGACGAGACCACCACTCGTCGGAGCTGATCCTCGCGGCGGCGCGGGTCCCGACCCGCGCCGCCGCCGCTCCACCACCGCCCGCCCCTCCCCCCTGGAGCACATTTCCCATGGCCTCATCCGACCCCACGTCCACCGACACCCCCGGCGCCTCGGCGACCCGGGGCGCGGCCCGCGACGCCGTCGACGCGCAGCGGTCCCGCTACGGCGGCCTCAAGTGGGGATCCGCCTTCTTCGGCTGGCTGTCCGCCACCGGTCTCGCCGTCCTGCTGGTCGCGCTGCTCGGCGCCGGGGGTGTTGCGATCGGGCTGACCCAGGGCCTCGACACCGCCGACGAGGCCGCCGACCAGGCCGACACCATCGGCCTCGCCGGCGGGATCGTGCTGCTCGTCGTCTTGTTCCTCGCCTACCTGGCCGGCGGCTACGTGGCCGGCCGCATGGCGCGCTTCGACGGCGCCCGACAGGGCATCGCGGTCTGGGTCATCGGCGTGCTCGTCGTGCTGCTGCTCGCGGCCGCGGGGCTGCTCTTCGGCTCCGAGTACAACGTGCTGCAGCGGCTCGACCTGCCGCGCATCCCGATCGACGAGGGCACCGCGACGACCGGCGGGATCATCGCGCTGGTCGCCGTCCTGGTCGCCACGCTGCTGGGCGCGATGCTCGGGGGCAAGCTCGGCGACCGCTACCACCGCAAGGTGGACCGCGCGGGCTTCACCGCCTGAGCGACCCGCACCCCCGACGGGGGCCGTCCCTGCCGGGGGCGGCCCCCGTCGTCACGTCCGGGGCGTGGTCGAATGCCGGGGTGACCCCAGGACCCACCATCCGGCGGATCGACGACCCGGACGAGGAGGGCCCCGACGTCCGCCCGGCCGAGAACCGCGACGTCCCCCGCATCGCCGCGACGCTGACCGTCGCACTGGCCGACTCCCGCTGGACCCGCTGGGCGTTGCCCGACGACGGCCGGATGCAGCGGCTCACCCGCCTGCACGAGCTGGACGCCGGGCACCGCGGGGTCGCCACCGGCAGCACCTGGGTCACCGACGACGTGGACGCCGTCGCCGCCTGGCAGCCACCGGCGGGCACCGCGCCGCTCCCGGACGACGTGGCCCGGGCGCTGGCCCAGGAGCTCCCCTACATCGCCGGCGACCGCGCCCGGATCGTGGCCGAGACCGACGCCCTGATCGGCGCCGCCCGGCCGTCGGTGCCGCACTGGTGGCTGGCCCACCTCGGGGTGCGGCCGTCGGCCCGCCGCCGCGGGCTGGCCGCCGCCGTCCTCGCGCCGGTCGTCGTCCGCTGCGACACGATGCAGGAGGTGGCGGCCGCCGCGGTGTTCTCCTGGGCGAACGTCCGCTTCCTGCGCGGTTTCGGGTTCGAGGTGACCGAGGAGCTGCGGACCTCCGACGACGAGCTCCCGCTGTGGGTGATGGCCCGGCAGCCCCTGCCGCTCTGACCCTCCCGCGTCGACCCCGGACTCCCTAGGGTCGCGGTCATGTTCGAGGTCCCCTCGCGAGACTCGCTGCCCGACGACCTGCGCGCCCGCCTCGACCAGGTCGAGGAGAAGTCCGGCTTCGTGCCGAACATCTTCCTGAGCCTCGCGCGCCGTCCCGCGGAATGGCGGGCGTTCTTCGCCTATCACGACGCGCTCATGGACAAGGACTCCCCGGGGCTGCCGACGGCGGACCGGGAGCTGATCGTCGTCGCCACGAGTGCGGAGAACCGCTGCCTGTACTGCGTCGTCGCCCATGGCGCGATCCTCCGCATCCGGGCACGGAACCCGCGGCTCGCCGACCAGGTCGCCACCGACTGGCGCAAGGCGGAGATCGACGACCGCCAGCGCGCCGTGCTCGACGTGGCCATCCGGTTCAGCCGGGAGCCGTGGACGGTGACGCCCGACCTCCTCGGGTCCCTGCGCGGGCACGGCCTGACCGAGGACGACATCTGGGACGTCGGCGCCATCAGCGCGTTCTTCGCGATGTCGAACCGGCTCGTGCACCTGACCGGCACCATGCCGAACGAGGAGTTCTACCTGATGGGGCGCGTGCCCCGGTCGCGCGAAGGCGGCACGGACGTCGCCGCCGGCTGACCGCCGACGCCGGGTCCGCTCAGGCGCAGATCCAGCCGCTCGTGAGGGCCGGCCACGCCTCGACCGAGTCCCCGTCCACGGCGTAGGCGGTCGAGAGGTCGTCCGCCAGCCACAGTTCGACCCCCGAGCCGTGCTCCCAGCCGGTGGGGATCGCGTCGCCGGGCAGCTCGGCATCGGGATCGAACGACCCATCGGTGTCCTCCGCGAAGACACCGTCGGGGTCGCGCACGAACGTGTGCCCGGCGTTCTCGGTGCTGCCGCCGTCCGGCGGCCAGTAGATCTCCAGGAGCAGGGCACTGTCCATGTCGCAGTGGGTCTCGCCCTCGTAGATCCGGATCACGGATGGCGGCACCCCCTGGTCGCCGCGCTCCCACCCCGCTCGCAGGCCCTCGTGGTCGTCGCCGGTCAGCAGTCGCTCGTGGTCGTCGCCGCCGCATGCGGATGTCGCGAGCACGAGCAGTGCGAGGGGCAGAGCCCAGCCGCGAGCGGTCACGCGGTCATCGTGGCGGCCGACCCGCAGGCCGTCCCAGGCCGCAGCTCCATTGCCGCCGAACAGAGACCTCACGGTCCACACGCCCCGGCGGGCCAGCCACCTGTGCAGCGCGCAGCCGGTTCCGTGAGCGGCCACCACGGAGCTTTGCTCCGCGCCCGCGTCGGCGGCAGATCGTCGGCGGCAGATCGGACGAATCGAGTGAGGCCGGGTGAGACCACGAGGGCCTGCCCCGTCGACTGATTCCCGACGCCCGACGGTGGCGACGGAACCGCGGCGAGGAGGATCCGGAGCGTCGCTGGTGACGTCGCCCTCGGGCACCTGCCCAGGCGGCCCGCTCGGCCCACCGAGGTCGCCGGCCACGTCCGTGAACTGCGAAGGGCGTCGCAGCCATGAGCGCATGCGGAGGGCGAAGCTGAGACCAGCGAAGTGAATGGCGGCGGCCACGGCGAAGAGGACCAGCAGAGCCGTGTCCTCGGCCGCCAGCTGGATCAGGCTGCACAACGACGTGGCGGCCAGCACGCCGAAGAAGGCGCCCTTCCAGAGCACCTGAGGAAGTTGTGCTGCGGCATGACCCGCCCTGTTCCGCGCGAACGGCCTGTCGGCGGGAGTGACAGCACGCCCCAGGATCAGAGCTCTGAGGATCGTGCGGCGGCGGGACCGATCGAGCGTCGCGTTGCCGCTCAGTGGGCGGTTCGCGCGCCCTCGCCCGCGATGCCGTCCCGTGCTCACGTGGAGAAAACCGGTCCACGACGTTCCCGCGGAAACGCGGTCAAGGCGTGCGGCTTGACGACGTTCCTGCGGGAACGTCAGTGTCGCTGCGATGCTGTCTTCAGGCGGCCTCCCCAGGGAACGTCGAGATGACACGGCTGCTCCACGTGCACCCGGTCCCGCGTCTGCTGATAGCAAGTCCGCTATGACGGACCCGTTGTCAGTCCCCATCGACAAGCTCCGGCAGGCGCTCGACCGGGTGCTCGCCGCGCTGCAGGCGGACCAGGGAGATGTAGTCCCGTTGTCTGCCGACTACTACTGGGTGCTCGCCCCACGGGCCACGTATGACGTCTACGAGGCGCCATCGGTCGACGACTTCACCATCGGCCAATTATCGGACGACGTCGTCACCCTCGACGAGATGCTGCGCCCCGATCAGCCGGTGTCGATCTGGCACGACCTGCAGCATCTCGCCGGAATCCTGCAGCGCCTGGCCACCCAGGACCTGCCGCCAGGCACATGACCGAGCCGCCGAGGGCGTGCGCTCGTCGTGCCCCCATGGGCCGCCTTCAGGGACACGCCGGCGTCTGCGGCCGACCCGAAGGGCAGCCGGCCAGGAACGGCCGACGGCTCACGTCGCCGCCGCACTCGGCGTCGCGGACGGAGCGGCCCGTACGCGGACGGCGAGCCCGGCGCAGGCGATGACGGCGATCCCACCGAGGAGCGTGCCGGCCGACAGGTGCTCGCCCAGCAGCAACCCGGCCCAGAGGAGCGTCAGCACCGGCTGGACGAGCTGCATCTGGCTGACCCGGGCCATCGGGCCGATCGCCAGGCCCCGGTACCAGGCGAAGAAACCCAGGAACATGCTGATGCAGGCGAGGTAGGCGAAGGCTGCCCACTGCCCCGGCGTGCCCGTCGGTGGTTCCTGCACCACGGAGACCAGCGTGAGGGCACCGGTCACCGGCGCGGCGAGCACCAGGGCCCACGAGATCGTCTGCCACGCGCCAAGTTCCCGGGCGAGCAGCCCGCCCTCCGCGTAGCCGGCCGCGGCCGCGAGGACCGCCCCGAACAGCAGCAGGTCGGCCCAGTGCAGCGAACCGAAGCTCCCGGAGGTCCCCGAGGCGAAGCCCGCCGCGACGAGCGCGCCGGCGGCGGTCGCGGTCCAGAACGCCGTCGGCGGCCGCTCGGCCGTCCGGAGCACGGCGACGACCGCCGTGACCGCCGGCAGCAGCGCGATGACGACCGCGCCGTGGTTCGCCGGCGTCGTCGTCAACGCGAACGACGTCAGCAGCGGGAAGCCGGCCACGACACCGCCGGCCACGACGACGAGGCGAGCCCACTGGGCGCCGCTCGGCCGGCGCTGCCGGGTGACCGCCAGCGCCACCCCGGCCAGGACGGCGGCGACCACCGCCCGGCCCGAGCCGATGAACAGCGGGGCGAGCCCGTCGACGGCCACCCGGGTGAACGGCACCGTGAAGGAGAAGGCCAGCACCCCGAGCAGGCCCCAGGCCAGCCCCGAGGCAGGGGTCGGCCTCGGTATCGCTTCGATGCGTGGGAGGGTAGCGCTATCGTGTCCCGTCATGGACCACGATAGCGGGAGCCGGATCGCCCGCGAGCTCCGGGCCTGGATCTCCACCGCCCCACCCGGCGCCCAGCTGCCGCCCACCCGCGTCCTGGCCACCCGCCACCAGGCCGGCCCGGTGACCGTGCAGAAGGCGCTGCGCACCCTCGCGGGGCAGGGGCTGATCGAGACCCGCCCGGGCGTCGGCACGTTCGTGCGCGCCGTACGGGCCGCGCGGCCGGCGGACTACGGCTGGCAGACCGCTGCCCTGCGCTCCCCCGCCGCACCCTCGCCCGGCATGCCCGCCGCGCTCCGCAGCACGCCGAACGACGTGATCGCGTTCCACTCCGGGTTCCCCGACCGGGAGCTGCTGCCCGAGCGGCTGGTGCGCGCCGCGCTGGTCCGCGCGGCGCGCAGCGACGCCGCGCTGTCCCGCCCCCCGGCCGCGGGCCTGCCCGAGCTGCAGTCCTGGTTCGCCGCCGAGCTGCGCGCGGTCACCGCCACCGACGTCCCCCCGCCGACCCCCCGGGACGTGATCGTGCTGCCCGGCAGCCAGAGCGGCCTGAGCGCGGCGTTCCGCGCCCTGGCGGGCCCGGGGCAGCCGGTCCTGATGGAGTCGCCCACCTACTGGGGCGCGATCGAAGCCGCGACCCGCGCCGGCGTGCGGATCGTGCCGGTGCCCAGCGACGGGGACGGCCCCGATCCGGAGGAGGTGTCCCGCGCCTTCGCCGAGACCGGCGCCCGGCTGTTCTACGCGCAGCCGAACTACGCCAACCCGACCGGCGCCCAGTGGTCGGCCGAGCGCGCCCGGCAGGTGCTCGACGTCGTCCGGGGTCACGGCGCCTTCCTGCTGGAGGACGACTGGGCGCACGACTTCGGCATCACCACCACGCCCACCCCACTGGCCGCCTCCGACGAGTCGGGTCACGTCGTCTACCTGCGCTCGCTGACCAAGAGCGTCTCCCCCGCCCTCCGCGTCGCCGCCGTCGTGGCGCGCGGAGCGGCCCGCGACCGTCTGCTCGCCGACCGGGCGGCGGAGTCGATGTACGTCAGCGGGTTGCTGCAGGCCGCCGTCCTCGACGTCGTCACCCAGCCGGCGTGGGAACGCCACCTGCGCGGCCTGCGCTCGCAGCTGCGCGCCCGCCGCGACCTGCTGGTCGCGAGCCTCGCCGAGCACGCACCGCAGGTGGTCGTCGAGCACGTCCCGGCGGGCGGGCTGCACCTCTGGGCGCGGCTGCCCGACGACACCGACCTGGCCCGGCTGGTCGCCGAGTGCGAGGCGGCCGGCGTCGTCCTCGCACCCGGGTCGGAATGGTTCCCGGCCGAGCCGACGGCGCCGTACCTCCGGCTCAGCTTCGCCGGCCCCGAGCCCGCACGCTTCCCGGAGGGCGCGCGCGTGCTGGGCGCGCTCCTCGACCGCGGCTGAAAAATCCTCCGTGGCCGCTGTCGATCCCGGCAGGATCGGTTCGTACAGGAGGTGAGCAGCCGGAGACGCCGGCGGCGACACAGGAGGAACGACATGCCCCAGTACCTGCTCAACCTCATCCAGCCCGTCGGAGAGGTGCCTCCGCCGGAGTTCCTCGAGCCCGTCATGCGCGACCTCGCCCAGCTCAACGAGGAGCTGCGCGCCGCGGGCGCCTGGGTCTTCGCCGCCGCCCTGCACCAGCCCGAGAGCACGACCGTGGTCCGTGCCGACGGCGACGGCGTCCTGGTGACCGACGGCCCCTACGCGGAGGGCAAGGAGTTCATCGGCGGCTTCGACCTGATCGAGGCGCCCGACCTCGACGCTGCGCTGGTGTGGGCCGGGAAGCTGGCCCGGATCCTCGGCGGCCTGCCGGTCGAGGTCCGCCCCGTCCAGCAGACGTTCTGACCGCATGGGCCCGGACGCAGCGGCCGTGATCGGCCGGGTCTTCCGCGAGCACCACGGCAAGGCGGTGGCCGTCCTCACCCGCCTCCTCGGCGACATCGACGCCGCCGAGGAGGCGGCCCAGGACGCCTTCGTGACGGCGCTGGCCCGCTGGCCGGCCGACGGCATCCCGCCCAGCCCGCCGGGCTGGATCATCACGACCGCCCGCAACCGCGCCATCGACCGGCTGCGGCGCGAGAGCACCCGCACCGACCGGTACGTGCAGGCGGCGCGGGTCCGCGACGACTCGCCACCCCGTGAGGAGGGACCCGTGAGCGACGACCGGCTGCGCCTGATCTTCACCTGCTGCCACCCCGCCCTCGCGATGCCGGCGCGGGTGGCACTCACCCTGCGGCTGCTCGGCGGTCTCACGACCGCGGAGATCGCCGCGGCCTTCCTCGTTCCCGAGCCGACGATGGCGCAGCGGCTCGTCCGCGCCAAGGGCAAGATCCGCGACGCCGGCATCCCCTACCGGGTGCCGTCGGAGGCCGAGCTGCCCGACCGGCTGCCCGCCGTGCTCGCCGTCGTCTACCTGGTCTTCACCGAGGGGTACACCGCCTCGGCCGGGCAGGACCTCGTCCGCGACGACCTGTGCGCCGAGGCGATCCGGCTGGGCCGGCTGCTGACGGAGCTCATGCCCGACGAGCCGGAGGTCACCGGCCTGCTGGCGCTGATGCTCCTCACCGCGTCGCGCCGTCCCGCCCGGACGACGGCCGACGGCGACCTCGTGCTGCTCGCCGACCAGGACCGCACCACCTGGGACCGGTCGCTGGTCGTCGAGGGGCAGGAGCTGGTCCGCCGGTGCCTCCGCCGGAACCGGCCCGGGCCGTACCAGGTGCAGGCCGCCATCGCCGCCGTGCACAGCGACGCCGCCACGGCCGCCGCCACGGACTGGGCGCAGGTGGTGGCGCTGTACGACCAACTGCTGGCGCTGGCGCCGAGCCCGGTGGTGACGCTGCACCGGGCGGTCGCGGTCGCCGAGCTGGCCGGCCCGGCGGCGGCGCTGGCACTCGTCGAGGAGCTCGACCTGCCCCGCTCCCACCTGCTCCCCGCCGTCCGGGCCGACCTGCTGCGCCGCCTGGGCCGCCCGGCCGAGGCCGCCGAGGCCTACGAGGAGGCCCTCGCCCTGACCGGCAATGACCGGGAGCGGGCGTTCCTCCGCCGGCGCACCGATGAGTTGCCGGGCGCCCTGCGGTCGGAGGAGGCATGAGCACCCCGACCCAGCTGGACCTGCACTTCACCGCACCCATCGAGAAGGACGGCGCCTTCGCGACCTACCTCGTCGTCCCGGGTTCGGCGGAGGCGCTGGGCACCCGGCGCGCCGTCAAGGTGACCGGGACCGCCGACGGGCACGCCTTCGCCGCCACCCTCATGCCGTCGGGCGCGGGGCCGCACTGGCTGCCGCTGCGCGCGGCGATCTGCTCGGCCATCGGCAAGAGCCGGGCCGGCGAGGAGGTCACCGTGCACCTGCAGCAGCGGCTCAGCTGAACCGGGGAGTTCCCGCGGGGACGTCCGCGCACTACGTTCGGCGCCCATGACGGTGCGGGAGTGGCTGCTGCACGGCGATCCGGCGATCCGCTGGCAGGTGCTGCGCGACCTGTGCGACGCACCGGCGGACCTCGTGACCACCGAACGGGCCCGGGTGGCCACCGAGGGCTGGGGCGCCCGGCTGCTCGCCCTCCGGGACGCCGACGGCCAGTGGGCCGGCGGCGCCTGTTTCCCCGCCGTGGGCTGGGACCGGACCGACGACGAGGGCCAGCCGTGGACGGCGACGCTGCCCACGCTGGTGCTGCTGCGCGACCTGGGCCTGGATCCGCAGTCGGCCGCCGCCCGCGAGACGGCGGCGCTCGTGCGGGAGAACTGCCGCTGGGAGTACGACGCCGAGCGGTTCTTCGACGGCGAGGTCGAGTCCTGCATCAACGGCCGGACGGTCACCGTGGGCGCCTGGCTGGGCGAGGACGTGGACGGCGTCGTGGCCCGGTTGCTCGGCGACCAGCTCGACGACGGCGGCTGGAACTGCTGGGCCGAGCACGGGTCGGTCCGGTCGTCGTTCCACTCGACGATCAACGTGCTGGAAGGGCTGCTGGCGCACGAGCAGGCGGGGCGCGGCAGCCCCGCGGTGGCCGTCGCCCGACGGCGCGGCGAGGAGTACCTGCTCGAGCGCTCGCTGTTCCATCGGCGCAGCACCGGCGAGGTGGCCGATCCGGCGTTCCTCGCCTTCGCCTTCCCGCCGCGCTGGCACTACGACGTCCTCCGCGGGCTCGAGCACTTCCGCGCCGCCGGCCGCGGGCCGGACCCGCGGCTGGCCGACGCCGTCGCCCTGGTGCGGAGCAAGCGTCAGCCGGACGGCACCTGGCTGCTGGAGAACACCCATCCGGGCGCGGTCCACTTCCCGCTGGAGGACGGCGATGGCCGGCCGAGCCGGTGGAACACGCTGCGCGCCCTGCGGGTGCTGCGCTGGTACGGGGGCTAGTCCCAGCCGCCGCGCTGCTTCTTCAGCTGGCCGCGCTGCTTCTTCGCCTCGATCCGCCGCTCCTTCGACCCGCGGGTCGGCTTGGTACGGCGCCGGGCGGGGGGCGGCAGGGCGAGCGCTGCCCGCAGGACGGCGGCCAACCGCTCGCGGGCGGCCTGCCGGTTGCGCAGCTGCTGGCGGTGCTCGCTCGCGGCGATGGTGAGGACGCCGTCGACCAGCCGGTCGCCCAGCCGCTGCGCCAGCCGGTTGCGCTGGGGGTCGGTCAGGCCGGGCAGCTCCAGCGGTGCGACCGAGAGCTCGACGCGGGAGTCGGCGGTGTTGACGCCCTGACCGCCCGGCCCCGACGACCGCGAGAACCGCCACGACAGCGCGGCCGCGGGCACGACGAGGGACGCGGTGACCGGCAGGTCACCGGCGGCGTCGTCGACGGCGGGCATGCGCACAGTCTGACCGACCGCTCCGCCGACGCCACGGCCGTCGACCGGCGTGGTCAGCCGATGACCGCCCGGAGGCGCTCGTCGAACACTCCGCCGAGGCTGCGCGCGTACGTCGCGGTGAGGTGGTCGGTGTCCCGGTAGACGATCGTGCCGCCGATGACGGCGGGGCAGCGGTCGGTGGGGCAGATCCACGGCGTCAGGTCGAGCACGTGCGCGCCGTCCAGGCCCTCGGCGGCGAGGACCTCGGGACCGCCCTCGTCCAGCATCTGGTCCCGGTCCATGGCGCACTCGGTCAACCGGTCCGGGTGCATGGCGACGCAGTCCGGCACGGGGACACCGGGACGCGGGGTGTCCCGCACGCTGACGACCTCGACGCCGGCCCGGATCAGCGGGGCCCACGCCTCCCGGAAGCCACGGACCATGAGCGGCTGGCTGTCCTCCAGGCTGACGACCCCGTCGTCTCCGTGGACGGCGTACCGACTGGTGCCGACGACCACGACGTCCGGCGGATCCGCCAGCAGCTTCTCGGTGACCTCGGCGTTCCGCTCGTCGCAGTTGGTGGCGGGGACGCCGTTGATGTCCACGGTGACGGCCGCGAACGGGCAGCCGCTCATCGTGTGGATGTCCAGCCGCCAGCCGTTCGCGACCGCTGCCTCCTGGACTCCCGCGGCCAGGTGCTCGGCGTGCGAGTCCCCGACCAGCGCGATCCGCGTGGACGCGTCGAGGTTGGCCAGCGCGCAGTCGATGCTGTTGCCCAGCCGGAAGTCGGGCGTGCAGCCAGGACGGGTGGTGGAGAGCCAGTCGACGGCCGCGCTCAGTGGCGTCGGGATCACCGAGGGGAACGAGTCCACGGGTTTGCCGTTGGCCGGGTCCCAGAGCAGGGCCACGGCGCCCGGGTTCGCCGACGAGTCGAGCACCGAGGCCGCACCCGCACTGCCGCCCGCCACGCCGCCGTCGGACACCGCGCCGGCAGCCGCCGCCGGGTCCGACTTCCCCAGCACGCCCTGCTGGAGCAGGAGACCGGCGATCAGGGCGACCAGCATGCACAGCGCGCCGACCTGCAGCGTGCGTCCGTCGTCCGTCCGCAGCTTCGGCGCGGAGAGGGCGGGCTTCTCGACCAGCCGCAGGCTGAGCCAGGCGGGAACGACCGCCAGGACCACGAGGAGCAGGGCATAGCGGGTGAGCAGCTGACCGCCCACCATCGCCGTGGCGATCACGAGAACGGGCCAGTGCCAGAGGTACAGGGAGTAGGAGAGCCCGCCGACCCAGCCCATCGGACGGCTGCACAGCAGCGGGTTCTGGGCCTGACGCTCCCCCGAGAGCCCGGCGAAGAGGACCGCCACCGCGCCGATCGTGGGGATGAGCGCCGCGGAGCCCGGGAACGCGGTGGCCTCGTCGAAGGTCAGCGCGGCGTAGCCGATCAGGGCCAGGCCCGCCCAGCCGATGACCATCGCCGCCCTCCCCCGGAGGAGGAGCGTGGCCGGGAGGACGGCGAGCGCGGCGCCGAGGGCCAGCTCCCACATGCGGGTCGTCGTCACGAAGTAGGCCGGGCCCGGGTCGACGGCGGTCAGGTGCACCGACCACGCGAGGGACGGCAGTGCGATGAGGGCCAGGGGCAGCCAGAGGTGCCGGCGGCTCATCCCCCGGCCCGCTCGTCCGGCGCCGGGCCACCAGCGCCGGACGGCGCGCACCAGGACGACGACCAGCAGGATCGTGAGCGGCCACAGCAGGTAGAACTGCTCCTCCACCGCCAGCGACCAGAAGTGCTGCAGCGGGGACGAGGCCTGGCCCTGGGCGGAGTACTGAACCGACCGGTCGGCCAGGTCCCAGTTCACCAGGTAGAGGGCGCTGCTGAGGACGTCGCGACCGACCTGCAGCCACCGGGTCTCCGGGAGCAGGACGACGGTCGCCGCGGCGACCGCGACCAGCGTCACCGTCGCTGCGGGGAGGATGCGGCGCGCCCGGCGCGCGTAGAAGCCGGTCAGCGAGATCGTGCCGCGCGACTCCAGTTCGCGGACCAGACCCTGCGTGATCAGGAACCCAGAGATGACGAAGAAGACGTCCACGCCGACGAAGCCGCCGGTCAGCCCGGGCAGCCCCGCGTGGTACAGCACGACGAGTCCGACCGCGACCGCCCGCAGGCCCTGGATGTCCGCCCGGTGCACCGGCGGCTGGGGCCGCGCCGCCCGGGGGGCGGCGAGCTCGCCGGCCAACGCCGGCATCCGGACCGTGACGTCGGCCTCGCCGGACGGCACCAGGACGCTTCCTCGCATGGACTTCCTCGGTTGCTGTCGCGGGTCCACCGCGGGGGGGGGGCGCATGGGCGCCTCCGACTACGCGGAGGCAGCGCTGACCAACCGAACGTATGCGAACCCGGCGGGTTTCGGTGCACGGCGACACCACGTCCGCCGCAGCAGTCACAGGCTCCCCAGCGGTCTCCATGCTGGGGGCGGGCCGGGTCAGGACGGCGGAGCGGCCAGCGGCCCGGGTGCGAGGTGCTCGGCGGTCCACTCGGGCACGCTGGCTGCCCAGTCCCCTCGCTCGTCGGGGTGCACGCCGCGCAGGATCCGTCGCCAGGTGAGCGCCCGGGCCAGCGGCGCCACGCGCAGCGCCAGGTCGCACTGCCCCCGCAGCTCCCGCGGGCTGCCGAACTCCGACCAGGGCTCGAGGTAGGCATCGCGGAGCCGTCGCAGGACCGACGACCCCGCGGGCAGCCCGAGCACGCGGGTGGCCGAGGCCAGCGCCACCTGCACGCTCAGGAACGGGTGGGCGACCGAGGCGTCGCCCCAGTCGAAGAACCGGTAGCGGTCGCCGGAGACGAAGACGTTGCCATCGTGCAGGTCGTCGTGCTGGACGGTGGCCGGCACCCCTCCGGCCAGCTCGCGGCAGGCGGCGGAGAAGGCAGGGAGGTCGGCCCGCACCCGCGCGCGGACCGCCGGGTCCAGTCCGCCCGGCCGGCCGGCGAGCTGCGCCTCGTCGTCGTCGAGGAGCTCGGCGGCCAGCTCCGGGAGCGCGGCGGGCCGGAGGTCGGGCACCCCCAGCTCGAGCAGCGCATCCCCGTGCCGGACCAGCTCGCGCTGGAGAACGGCGTAGGCCTGAAGCAGCGCGGCCCAGGTCGAGGAGTCGCTGCCGTGCGTGCGGAGCCGCTCGCCACCGTCGGGCAGGAGCAGCAGCCGACGGGCGGGGTCGGTGGCCAGCGGCACCAGGACGGACTCGGGCGACCAGCGGCCCAGCGCCGCGGAGAGGGCCGACTCGTGGGCCGAGCCGGCCCCCGGCGCCTTCAGCCAGGCGACGCCGCCGTTCCGCAGGGGCAGCCGGAACGCGGTCGACCAGATGCGGACGTGCGGCTGCTCCGGCTCGCCGTCGAGCGCCAGCCCGGCCCGGGCCAGCTGCTCGCCGGCCCAGGCCAGTGCGTCGGCCCGCCACTCGGGGTCGCGCCAGGTGGCCAGCCCCGTCGTCGCCCCGCCGTTGGTCACCGCGCGACGGTAGGGCGCCGTGGGTCGGTGCGCACCCGCTGTCAGGCCACGCCGGGCACCGGGTCGGCGCCGCCGGTCGCGCCCGGTCGGCAGCGGGCGAGCCGGCGCACGGTCAACCACGTGCCCCTGCCGGCGCCGTGCCGCTCCAGCGCCTGCACGGCGTAGGCCGAGCAGGTCGGCTCGTACCGGCAGCACGGCGCCCGCTTCGGGCTGATCTCCCGCTGGTACACGCGCACCGCGGCGACCATGCGAGCAGCGAGCCGGCTGCCCCTCTCCCCCGTGCCGGCCCGCCGGACCTCCCGGGCGGTCACGGGCGCCACGAGGAACGCATCGCCTCCGCAGCCGATCGCATTGGCCAGGCAGCAGCCGGTGTTCAAGAACAGGAGGTCGCGCAGGCAGGAGTCGTTGCGCCGTCCGTATCCCGGTGCGTAGCCGTACCCCCGGGGCGGCCCGTAGCCGTACCCCCGGCCGCCGTACCCGCGCCGTGGGCGACGGCGCCGGGGTCCCCAGCCGCTGCTCCAGATGAAGACCATCAGAGGATCGGCTTGCCGCCGGTGACCGCGACCCGCGCGCCGGAGACGTAGGACGCCTCGTCGCTGGCCAGCAGCACGTAGACCGGGGCGAGCTCGGCGGGCTGCCCGGCGCGGCCCAGGGGGACCTGCTCGCCGAAGCTCTCGACCTTCTCCGGCGGCATGGTCGCCGGGATCAACGGCGTCCAGATCGGGCCCGGGGCGACGCTGTTGGCCCGTATGCCCCTGTCCGCGTACATCTGCGCCAGGGTGCCGGTGAAGTTGGCAATGCCCGCCTTGGTCATCGCGTAGGCAGCCAGGTCCGGGCTGGGCATGTCGGAGTTCACCGACGAGGAGTTGATGATCGATCCGCCCGCCGGCATGTGCGGGATGACGTCCTTGCAGAGGAGGAACATCGCCGAGAGGTTGACCGCCAGCGTGTGGTCCCACTCCTCGTCGGAGATCTCCTCGAGCGTCGGGTGCGTCATCTGGAACGCGGCGTTGTTGACCAGGACGTCGACCCGGCCGAACTCCTCGACCGCCTTCGGGATGATCGTCTTCACGTGCGCGCGGTCGGCGAGGTCGCCGGGCACGAGCACGCACTTCTGCCCGGCCTGCTCCACGTAGCGGGCGGTGTCCTGGGCGTCCTCGTGCTCGCTCAGGTAGGAGATGAGGACGTCGGCGCCCTCACGGGCGAAGGCGATGGCGACGGCGCGGCCGATGCCGCTGTCGCCCCCGGTGATCACTGCCTTCTTGCCGGCGAGCCGGCCGGAGCCCTGGTAGCTCTCCTCGCCGTGGTCGGGCCGGGGGTCCATCTCGCCGAGCGTGCCGGGCGGGGTCTGCTGCTGAGCGGGCTGGGACTCGGGGCGGGGCGATGACACGGGGTTCCTCCGGTGCAGGTCGGTACCGGTCCCGGCCACTGCTGGCCGGGGCGCTCGCCGCCTGCCTACCCGCGCGGCCCCCGCGCGGAACCCGCTCGTCAGGCCGCGCGCGCGAGGGTCGTGGTCGCGGGCGCGGACACGGGCAGCTGCCAGCGCATCTCCAGCCGACGTCGCCCCGACCCGTCGACGACGGGAACCCAACGGCACTCCGGGCATTCGGCGTTGCGCATGACGTAGCTACCTCTCGTTCACCTGCTGTTCACCTTACAGTTCCCCAGTGTCCACCATCCGGGGGCGATAGACGCGCCGTTACCGGATCGTGACCGCGACGGAGCGCGGGCTCCCCCGGCCGGGTCGGCGGGAAGGGATCCGCCGTGAGGCACGCTGGTCCCCCTGATGACCACGACCGTTGCCCCTCCCCTGCTCGACGACGTCGACGACCTGGCCGCCCTGCGCGCGAAGGGCGCCGACCCCGACGAGCTGTTCGCCGACTTCGCCGCATGGGCCGAGGCGAACGGCACGACGCTCTACCCGGCGCAGGAGGAGGCGCTGATCGAGCTGGTCAGCGGCGCGAACGTCGTCCTCGCGACACCGACGGGTTCGGGCAAGTCGCTGGTGGCCACCGGGGCGCAGTACGCGGCCCTGGCGGCCGGCCGGCGCAGCTACTACACCGCCCCGATCAAGGCGCTGGTCAGCGAGAAGTTCTTCGCCCTCTGCGGGGTCTTCGGTGCGGCCAACGTCGGCATGCTCACCGGCGACGCGTCGGTCAACGCCGGCGCGCCGATCATCGCCTGCACCGCGGAGATCCTGGCCAACGTCGCGCTGCGCGAGGGCGGCGGGAACGACGGCGTGGGGAACGCCCTCGTGGTCATGGACGAGTTCCACTTCTACGGCGACCCGGACCGCGGCTGGGCCTGGCAGGTGCCGCTGCTGGAGCTGACCGAGGCGCAGTTCCTGCTGATGAGCGCCACCCTCGGCGACGTGACCTCGCTACGCGAGGACCTCACCCGCCGCACCGGCCGTCCGACCGCCCTGGTCGCCAACGCCGAGCGCCCGGTCCCGCTGCACCACTACTACGCGACGACGCCGATGCACGAGACGATCCAGGAGCTGCTGGACACCAGGCAGGCGCCGGTCTACGTCGTCCACTTCACCCAGGCCTCCGCACTCGAGCGGGCGCAGGCGCTGATGAGCGTCAACGTGTGCAGCAAGGAGGAGAAGGCCGCGATCGCCGACATGATCGGCGGCTTCCGCTTCACCTCCGCCTTCGGGACGACGCTGTCGCGGCTGGTCCGGCACGGCATCGGCGTGCACCACGCCGGGATGCTGCCGAAGTACCGCCGCCTGGTGGAGCAGCTGGCCCAGGCCGGGCTGCTCAAGGTCATCTGCGGCACCGACACGCTCGGGGTCGGCATCAACGTGCCCATCCGCACCGTCGTGTTCTCCGCACTGAGCAAGTACGACGGCGTCCGGACCCGGCTCCTGCAGGTGCGCGAGTTCCACCAGATCGCCGGCCGCGCCGGTCGGGCCGGCTACGACACCGCGGGCACCGTCGTCGTCCAGGCGCCTGAGCACGAGGTGGAGAACCTCAAGCAGTTCGCGAAGGTCGCCGACGACCCGAAGAAGCGCCGCAAGCTGGTGCGCAAGAAGGTGCCCGACGGCATGGTGCCGTGGAGCGAGGCGACGATGAACCGCCTGGTCGAGGGCGAGCCGGAGAAGCTGACCAGCAACATGCGGGTGTCGACGGCGATGATCCTCGACGTCGTCGACCGGCCCGGTGACCCGTTCACCGCGATGCGCCGGCTGCTCACCGACAACCACGAGCCGCGCAAGAAGCAGCTCAAGCTCATCCGCGAGGCGATCGGGATCGCGCGCTCGCTGCTGCAGGCCGGCGTCCTGGAGCGGCTGCCGGAGCCGGAACCGGACGGCCGCCGCTACGACCTGACCCTGGACCTGCCGCCGGACTTCGCGCTCAACCAGCCGCTGTCGACGTTCGCGCTGGCCGCGATCGACCTGCTGGACCCGGAGAGCGACACCTACGTGGTGGACGTCGTCAGCGTCATCGAGGCGACCCTGGACGACCCGCGGCAGATCCTCGCGGCGCAGCTGAACAAGGCCAAGGGCGAGGCCGTCGCGCAGATGAAGGCCGAGGGCATCGAGTACGACGAGCGGATGGAGCTGCTCGAGGAGGTCACCTACCCCAAGCCGCTGGAGGAGCTGCTCGACGCGGCCTTCGAGGTGTACGTGCGCACCAACCCGTGGGCGGCCGACGCGCACCTGTCGCCGAAAGCCGTCGTCCGCGAGATGTGGGAGCGGGCGTTCACCTTCCGGGAGTTCGTGAACACCTACGGGCTGACCCGCTCCGAGGGTGCGGTGCTGCGCTACCTCTCGGATGCGTTCAAGGCGCTGCGGTCCGGCGTGCCGGCGGACGCGCGCACCGAGGAGGTCACCGACCTGGTCGAGTGGCTGGGCGAGCTGGTGCGCCAGGTCGACTCCTCACTGCTCGACGAGTGGGAGTCGCTGACCAACCCCGACGACGACGGCCCGATCGCCGAGGTCGCCGTCCCCGCGCGACCGCGTCCGCTCACCGGCAACGAGCGGGCGTTCACCGCGATGGTGCGCAACGCGCTGTTCCGCCGGGTGGAGCTCATCGCCCGCCGGCGCTGGTTCGACCTGGGCGAACTGGACAAGGCCTCGGGCTGGGACGCCGACCGGTGGGAGCCCGTGGTGCGCGGCTACTTCGCCGAGCACGCCGAGCTGAACACCGGCGGCGACGCCCGCGGGCCGTCGATGCTCATCTGGGACAAGTCCGAGCCGGGCGTCTGGAAGGTCCGGCAGATCCTCGACGACCCGGAGGAGAACCACGACTGGGGCTTCGACGTGGAGGTCGACCTGGACGCCTCCGACGAGGAGGGCTCGGCCGTCATCCGCGTCGTCGACGCCGGCCGCAAGGACTAGCTCTCCGCCGCGTCGGCATCGCGTCGCTTCTTGAGTCGCGCGGCGTCGGCCGCGAGGACGAAGACGGCGACGAACCGCACAAAGGGCCACAGCAGCAGTCCCCACAGCGCCGACCGCTGGCGCAGGATCACGGTGGCCGGCAGCACGGCGCCGAGGGCGGGGAGGTACTCGGCCCCGGAGAAGAGCGTCCGCTCCAGGAAGCGGTCGAGCGGGCTCGGCTCGTCCTCCTCGTGCGTGGTGCCGCCGTCGGGCGTCTCCTCGCGGGCCAGCGTCGACATCCAGGCCTGGAATGCCAGGAAGGTGAGCAGGCTGCCCAGCGCCGGTCCGGCCTGGACGCCGCGCCGGCCGGTGAGGGCACGGCCCACCGGGACGGCGAGTTCCACGACGGACGACTCGAGGAGCATGCCCATCCCGAACGCCATCCGGAAGAGCCACAGCCGCTGGTCCGGCGACATCTCCTCCAGCTTCGCGATCGTCGCAGCGCGGTCCTCGTCGCTCACGACCGTCTCCTGTCTCGGCCGGTGCCGAGCCGTCAGCCGTCGCATGACCCGGCACCCTGCCAGGCTCCAGGGCGAGCCGCCGTGAAACGCTCCCGCGGAAGCGGGGTCGAGGCGTGCGACGGGACGACGGGTCGGCCACGGTGACAGCCTCCTAGCCGGGTCAGCCGCCGCCTTCGGTGCAGTCCTCGCCGGAGTGGCACACCGCTCGGTCCGGGGGCGGCTCCCCCACGTCGTCCGACCGGGTCTCGAGGTCAGTGGTGACGACGTCCACGTCCTGTACACCCTTCTCGGTGTCGAACTGCACGCCCTCGGAACACCGGACCGGCTCCGTGGTCACCGACCCCCGGTCGGAGCCGCCCTCGCCGAAGCGCACGGTGACCAGGACGCAGGCGCCGACCGACACCTGCTCGTACGAGAGCCCGCCACCGGACTGCACCACGGAGCCGACCGCCCGGAGGAAGGTGATCTCGTCCGGGCCGACCGTGGTCTCCAGCGAGTAGCCGTAGCGGTCGAGCGACTCCACGGCTGCCGGGCCGGTGCTCGTCGGGTCGTGGGTGCGGCGCTCCAAGAAGCCGCCGTGCACGCCGTCGAGGCGGTCCTGCACGTTCGCGTGTGCGCGCTCCTCCGAGGACGCCGCGCAGCCGGTGAGCATCGCTGCCACTAGCAGCACTCCCCCGACGGCTCGACGCACGGCGAGCAGCATGCGGCACGCCACTGTTCCGCACCAGAGCCAGACCTGCGCACCCGACGGGGTAGCGGACCCGACCCGGCCGGTCTCGCGAACGGCCGGTCACGATCGGGCATCAACCCTGGTCCGGGTCGTGATCACCGCCCTACGGTCCCGGCATGAGGCGCCTTCTCGGCAGCGCAGCCGTGACCCTGGCCCTGCTCCTGGCCGCCGGCTGCTCGGGCCCGTCCGGCGACGAGTCGAGCAGCAGCGCGGACAGCGGAGGTGCGGGGGCCGTCGCCGACGAAGCCGGCGACCCGGTCGATGCCGACGCCGAGCGGCAGGTGATCACCAACGCGACCGCGTCGCTCGTCGTCGACGATCCGGCCGACGCCGCCCAGCAGGTGAGCGAGCGGGTCGAGTCCGCCGGCGGACGGGTCGACGAGCGCACCGAGTACGCGGCCACCGGGGACGACGAGGACGAGGGTTCGTCCGCCGACCTCGTGGTGCGGGTGCCGTCGGATGCGCTGACCGACGTCCTGGCCGACCTCGAGGACCTCGGCGAGGTGGCCAGCGTGTCGGTGTCCCGCTCGGACGTCACCGGCCAGACGGTCGACCTGGACGCGCGGATCTCGGCGCTGCAGACCTCGGTCGCCCGGCTGCAGACCCTGCTCGACGAGGCGCCCAGCACCGAGGCTCTGCTCGCTGCGGAGGGTGCGCTCTCCGGACGCCAGGAGCAGTTGGAGTCGCTGCAGTCCCAGCGCGGGTTCCTCGCCGACCAGGTCGAGATGTCCACGCTGCGCCTGCACCTGGAGCAGCCCGGCGTCGCCCCGCCCGGTGGTCCCGACGGCTTCGTCGACGGGCTGAGCACCGGCTGGAAGGCCCTCGTCTCCGCCGCGGGGGCCGCTGTCATCGCCCTCGGCGTGCTCCTGCCGTGGCTCGTCGTCGGCGCCGTGATCGCCGCGGCCGTGCTCGTGCCGCTGCGCCGGGCCCGCCGACGCGCCGCCGTCGTCTCTCCGCCGGCGACGGCAACCGAAGGCTGACCCATCGGCGTTCCCGCGGGTACGTCTGAGTCGTTCGAGGCAGCGACGGCTCGAGGTCGTTGGCCGTCGAGTCTTGCCGTCGCTGATCTACTGCAGGCGTGCAACTGCGACCGCTCCCGGCCGCACGGTGGAGTCACGCTGCCCTCGGCGCGGTGGCGGCCATCGCAGGTGTCGGCGTCTGGGTGGACGGCCCGGGATCGCGGCCGGTCTCGGCAATCGCAGGTGCGCTGCTCCTGGCCGTGGGCATACGGCTCGTGATCCGGAGCCGGCACCTGCTCGTGGAGTGCCGCAGCGGCGTGGTGCACGTCCACGGGCTGCTTCTCACCCGCCGGGTACCCCGGAGCGGCGTCCAGCAGGTCACCGGGTTTCCCGCATTGGTCTGGCGGGATGCCTCGGGCAGGCGGCGATGGACCCCCGTCGTCTTCCTCGCCGACAGTCCACGGGCACTCGGCCGCTACCGACGACACAACACCGCGGAGCTGGCCCGGCTTCGCCGGTGGATCGATCTCGGCGCGGGCTGAGTCGTCCGCGGACCAGCCACCGATCGACAAGACACACGCTTCCGCGGGAGCGCGGCCAGAGGAGCTTGCTGAACCGGCAAGGCCGTTGGCTGTTCGTGTCGGCTCACGCAACGCTGGGCTGGCGCCCGGTCCGGCGGCGCCGGCGTCACCGCGACCCGACCGACGGCGCTCGAGGAGCAACGATATGCAGCACGACACGACGACGATCCACGGCCGGCACCGGCTCGTCCCGTCACCGGCCGGCCGCATCCACCTGGTCGAGCAGGGCAGCGGGCCCCTCGTCCTGCTGGTCCACGGCTTCCCGGAGTCCTGGTACTCCTGGCGGCATCAGCTCCCCGCGCTCGCCGCGGCCGGATACCGGGCCGTCGCCGTCGACGTCCGGGGCTACGGGCGCTCCTCGCGACCGGCGGACGTCGCTGCCTACCGCATGGTCGACCTGGTCGACGACGCCGTGGCCGTGGTGCAGGCACTCGGCGAGTCGAGCGCGGTCGTCGTCGGCCACGACTGGGGCGCCGGGATCGCCGCCACCTCCGCACTGCTGCGTCCCGACGTGTTCACCGCGGCGGCGCTGCTGAGCGTGCCCTATGCCCCGCCCGGCGGTCCCCGGCCGAGCGACGCGTTCGCGCAGATGAACGCCGGGGGCGGTGAGTTCTACGTCAGCTACTTCCAGCAGCCCGGCCGCGCGGAGGCCGAGATCGAACCAGACGTGCGGGGGTGGCTCGCGGGCTTCTACGCCGCACTGTCCGCCGACACGATGCCCGGCCCCGACGCCCCCGACGTGCACGGCGTCCAGCCCGGCGGGGCGCTCCGGGACCGGTTTCCCGCGGACACGCTGCCGGCCTGGCTCACGCCCGAGGATCTGGACGTCTACGCCGGCGAGTTCGAGCGCACCGGGATGACCGGGGCCCTCAACCGCTACCGGAACATGGACCGGGACTGGGCGGACCTCGCCGCCTTCGAGGCACGCTCCCTCGACCAGCCGACGCTGTTCATCGGCGGGGCCCTCGACGCCTCCACGGTGTGGATGGGCGACGCCATCGCGGCCTTCCCGACGACCATGCCGAAGCTGGCCGGTGCGCACATCGTCGACGGCGCCGGCCACTGGATCCAGCAGGAGCGGCCGGACGAGGTCAACGCCCTGCTGACCGACTGGCTCAGGAGTCTCGATGTGTGACGGGCCGCGGGACTGACGTCCCGCGGGAACGGCGTGGCCGCTATGCGCCGCCACCACGTGGGCCGACTGCCGGCCGGATGTCCTCGGCGACCTCGACCGCGGCCGCCGGGTAGGCGGTGACGACGACCTGGCCGTTGAGGTAGCGCTCGACGTGGATGAACCCCGCGGCGAAGGCGGCGGTCACGTCGATGAACTCCAGCCGGCGACCGCCGCTGTTCAGCACCAGGTGGCTGACGGCCACGGCCTCGTTCGCGAGCTGCAGATCACTGAGCCTCATGGCTGCATCGTGGCGTCGACGAGGTCTACGGGCGACCGGATTCCCGCGCCGCCCCAGCTCTGGGTGTGAGCTGATCGACCCGCCGTCCGCGAGCCCCGGGCGCCGCCCGCGTGCGAGGCTCGCCGCGATGCACGCATGAGCGGGTGGGAGATGGTCGCGGTCCTCGCGGCGGGGCTGGCGGCCGGCGGGATCAACGCCGTCGTCGGCTCGGGGACGCTGGTCTCCTTCCCCGTCCTCCTCGCCGTCGGCATCCCGCCGGTGCCGGCCACCATCAGCAACTCCCTCGGCCTGATCGCCGGCAACGCTTCCGGCGCCTTCGGCTACCGCCGCGAGCTGCGCGGCCAGGGCCGGCGGCTGCTGGGCCTGCTGCCCGCCTCGATCCTCGGCGGGCTCACCGGCGCCTTCCTGCTGCTGCACCTGCCGGCGTCGACGTTCGAGGCGGTGGTCCCGGTGCTCATCGGGCTGGCCGTGGTGCTGGTCGCCGTCCAGCCGCTGGTGCAACGCGCGCTGGCCCGGCGACGCTCTCCCGACGACGTCGAGCAGCACGTCGGCCCGGGCCGGAAGGCCGCGCTGTTCGGCGGCGCCTACCTGACCGGCACCTACGGCGGCTACTTCGCGGCCAGCCAGGGGGTGCTGCAGATCGGCATCTTCGGCCTGCTGCTGCGCGAGTCCCTGCAGCGGCTCAACGCGCTGAAGAACGTCCTCACCCTGGCGGTGAACACCGTCGCCGCCGGCGCCTACGTCGTCGTCGCCACCGACCGGGTGAACTGGACGGCGGCCGGGCTGCTCGCCGCAGGCTCGCTCGTGGGCGGAGCCGTGAGCTCGCGCTACGGCCGCAGGCTGCCCGAACCCGTGCTGCGGACGGCGATCGTCGTCCTCGGGCTCATCGCCATCGTCGTGCTGCTGCGCCGATGACCGCCCTCGAGTTCGGCTTCCTCGTGCTCGCCGGCATCGGCGCGGGCCTGACCGGCAGCATCGCCGGTCTCGCCTCCCTGGTCAGCTACCCGGCGCTGCTGGCCACCGGTATCCCGCCGGTCACGGCCAACGTCACCAACACCGTCGCCCTGGTGCTCAACGCGGTCGGCTCGGTCAGCGCCTCGCGCCCCGAGCTGCGCGGCCAGGGCCGCCGGCTGCGGCCGCTGCTGATCGCCGCCGTCCTCGGTGGCGCGACCGGCATGGCACTGCTGCTGCTCACGCCCACCGAGGCCTTCGAGCGGATCGTCCCGTGGTTGATCGCCGGCGCCTCGGCGGCGATCCTCGTCCAGCGCCCGCCGCGCGAGCTGGTGGAGGGAGTCCAGCACCCGGCGCGCGATCCGCGCTGGCTGCCGCTGGGCACCTTCGCCGTCTGCATCTACGGCGGCTACTTCGGCGCTGCGGCCGGCGTGCTGCTCCTGGCGATGTACCTGCTCAGCACCGGCGAGGGCCTCCCCCGCGGCAACGCCATGAAGAACGTCGTCCTCGGCGTGGCCAACGGCGTCGCGGCGATCGGCTTCATCGTGCTCACCGACGTCGCCTGGTCCGCGGCGCTGCCGCTGGCGCTGGGGTTCCTCGTCGGCGGCCGGATCGGGCCCAGCGTCGTGCGCCGCGCTCCGGCGAAGGCCCTGCGTACGGTCATCGCCGTCGCCGGGCTCGGGCTGGCCGTCCACCTGGGCATCCAGGCGTACTCCTAGCCCGTGGGTGTGCGTTCCGCAGGGTCTCGGGGTCAGGGAGACCCCGCGGAGCGCACGGTCGGGACGGGTCAGCCGCGCCCGACGTAGGCGGCCAGCACCAGGACGACGACGCTGCCCAGCATCAGCAGCCGCGCCGGGGTCAGGCCGTTCACCAGCCCGGCGGTCGCCTCCACCCACTGCGGGCGGACGACGGCGTCGCGGGCCTGCTGGCGCACGATGCGCACCTCGTCGGCGAGCAGCGTGCCGGCCGTGCCGAGCATGCCCAGGCCGAGCACCACGAACACGACCGAGAGCCGCTGTTCGTAGCTCTCCGCCACCCCGCCCAGGACCGCGGCGACGATCCCGCCGAGCACCAGGCCGAGCAGCCCGCCGGCGACGGGCGCCCAGGGGCCCATGACGGTCAGCGGGCCGCGGCGCGGCATGCGCGGGGACGGCCGCACGCTGACCGGTGCGGTCGGCTGCGCTCCCGGCGGCAGCTCCCGGTCGGCCGGAGCCGGTTCGGGCATGACCGGGGCGTCAGCCACGGCCACGTCGGGCGCGGCCGGGACGGGGGCCGCCGGGGCCGGTGCCGTCACCGGCGCCGCGGCTGCCTTCGCGGCCGTGCGGGCCGCTCCGCCCTTCGGCGCGGCAGACGCCCCGCCGGGACGCACCACCGGGATCTCCGCGGTGCCGGGGCCGGTGGTCGTCGTTCCGTTGCGTTCATCCATGTCTGATCACCTCCCGCGCCACGCTAGGCCCGCCCGCCCCACCGGTCCGGGAAGCCGCCCCGGTGGACCGGTGACGCACAGTGATGCCGCGCCGGGTCCGTCGGGCAGACTGCGGTGGTGATCAGCATCCGGTCCGCCGAGACCGCCGACGCGCCCCGCCTGATCGAGCTCGACCGCGTGACGTGGTCGCCCGAGAACGCCGTCGCGCCGCTCCGGGACGGCGATGCCGACTTCTTCGAGCGCCGCCCGCCGGGCGACGTCCTGGTCGCCGAGGACGACGGCGCGGTGGTCGGGTACACCCAGTTCGGCCGTCCGACGCCGCTGGCGTCCAACGCGCACGTGCTGCACATCCAGGGCCTGGCGGTGGACCCGTCGGTGCGGCGACGGGGCGTGGCCCGGCAGCTGCTCGAGGCCGCCGCCGAGGAGGCCACCCGCCGCGGCGTCCGCAAGCTCGGGCTCCGCGTGCTCGGCGGCAACACCTCTGCCCGCGCGCTCTACGAGTCGGCCGGCTTCGAGGTCGAGGGCGTGTTGCGCGAGGAGTTCCTCCTCGACGGCCGCTACGTCGACGACGTCCTCATGGCCCGCCGGCTGACCTGACCGGCGATCACACCAGCCGGCGGCTGTCCGCGCCGACCACCCGCAGCCACCGGTAGCCGTAGCCCTCCAGCTGCAGCTCCACCTGCCCGCGCTCGTCCAGCGACGTGGTGCCCGGTTGCAGAAGGTCCACGAGGCGGTGGTCGGCGCCGCAGTCCTCCAGGGTCAGCGGCACCGTCCGCGGCTCCGGGCCGAGGTTGTGCAGCGCCACCAGGGCGCCGTCGTCCCAGCTGCACAGGTGGGCGAGCACCTCCGGGCACGGCTGCTCGAGCACCGTGAACCCGCCCCAGCCGAGCTCCGGGGACTCCCGGTACCGACGGATCAGCAGCTTCATGAACGACAGCAGGGAGTCCGGGTCGTCGCGCTGGTCGGCGACGTTGACGAACTCCGGGGCGAAGCCGCCGCTCACCACCGGTCCGGGCAGCTTCCGGGGCTCGGCGGGTGAGAACCCCCCGTTGCGGCCCGACGTCCACTGCATCGGCGTCCGGACCGCCAGCCGCCCCTCGGCGTCGAGGTCCTCCCCCATCCCGATCTCCTCGCCGTAGAACAGCACCGGCGTGCCCGGCAGCGAGAACAGCAGGCTGTAGACCATGCGGACCCGCCGCGGGTCGCCGTCCAGCATCGGCGGGAGCCGGCGCCGCAGCCCGCGGCCGTAGACCTGCATCGACTCCTCGGGGCCGAAGGCGGCGAAGACCTCCGCCCGCTCGTCGTCGGTGAGCTTGTCGAGGGTCAGCTCGTCGTGGTTGCGCACGAAGGTGGCCCACTGCGAGTCGGGGTGCAGGGTCGGGCGGGCCTGCAGCGCGCCGGCCAGCGGTCCGGCGTCGCCCCGCGCCAGCGCCAGGTACAGCGCCTGCATGCCGAGGAAGTCGAACTGCATGGTCAGCTCGTCGCCGTCGGGGCCGCCGAAGAACTGCAGCTGGTCCTCGTAGGGCAGGTTGACCTCGCCCAGCAGCACCCCGCTGCCGGACCTCCGCCCGACCAGCGAGCGCAGCGCGCGCAGGTAGTCGTGCGGCTCGGGGAACGCCCCGCCGTCGGTCCCCGCCGTCTCCAGGAAGAAGGGGACGGCGTCGACGCGGAAGCCGGACAGACCGACCTGCAGCCAGAACCCCATGATCTTGGCGACCTCGTCGCGGACCCGCGGGTTCGTGACGTCCAGGTCGGGCTGCTCCTTGTAGAACTTGTGCAGGTACCACTCGCCCGTCTTCTCCGACAGCGTCCAGATGCTGTCCTCCTGGTCGGGGAAGACGACCTGGTCGGAGGTGTCCGGCGGCGGGTCGGAGCGCCAGACGTAGAAGTCGCGGAACGGCGAGTCCTTCGACGACTCCGCCGACCGGAACCACGGGTGCCTGCGCGAGGTGTGGTTGACGACGAGGTCGGCGATCACCCGCATGCCGCGGTCGTTCGCCGTCCGGATCACCTCGACGAGGTCGCCGTGCGTGCCCAGCCTCGGGTCGACGCCGTAGAAGTCGGTGATGTCGTAGCCGTCGTCGCGCTCGGCGGTCGGGTAGAAGGGCATCAGCCACAGGCAGGTGACGCCGAGGTCGGCGAGGTGGTCGATCCGCTGCGCGAGGCCGGCGAAGTCGCCGATCCCGTCGCCGTTCCAGTCCATGAACGTCTCGACGTCCAGGCAGTAGACGACGGCGTTCTTCCACCACAGGTCGCTGGTGTCGGTGATCCTCACGGCGCGACCGCCACGACGGGCCCCGGCGCGGTCACCCCGAGCTGCGGGAGCACGTGCTCACCGAACGCGTCGAGGAAGCCGCGCTGCTCCTGGCCGACGTGGTGCAGGTAGATCTCCTCGAAGCCGAGGTCGGCGTACTCGGCGATCCAGGCGGCGTGCTGCCCGAGGTCGGAGGACACCCGCACTACCTCCGCGACGTCGGCAGGAGTGACGTGCTTGCTGGCCTGCTCGAACGCCTCCGGGGTGTCGAGGTCCCAGCACAGCGGCGGCGGGAAGACGTTGCTGTGCCACTCCTCGTGCGCGATCGCCAGGGCTCGGTCGGGGTCCGGGTCGTAGGAGACGTGCAGCTGCAGGACGAGCTTGCCGCGCCCACCGGCGTCGCGGTAGGCGGCGACCAGCTCCCGCAGGGTGTCGTGCGGCTGGTTGATGGTGACCAGCCCGTCGGCCCATTCCGCGCCCCGTCGGGCGGTCGCGACGGTGACCGCGGGGGCGATCAGCGCCGGCGGCTGCTCGGGCAGCGACCAGATCCGCGCCCGGTCGACGGTCACCAGCCCCTCGTGGGTGACCTCCTCCCCCGACAGCAGGGCTCGGATGATGTCCACGCACTCGCGCAGCCGGGCGTCGCGCACGTCCTTGCGCGGCCACCGGTCGCCGGTGATGTGCTCGTTCATCGCCTCCCCGCTGCCCAGCGCCACCCAGAACCGGCCGGGGAACATCGCGCCCAGCGTCGCGATCGCCTGGGCGACGATGGCCGGGTGGTAGCGCTGGCCCGGCGCGTTCACGGCTCCGAAGGGCAGCGACGTCGTCGCCATGGCCGCGCCCAGCCAGGACCACGCGAACCCGGAGTGCCCCTGGTCGAGGTTCCACGGCGCGAAGTGGTCCGAGCACATGGCGGCGGTGAAGCCGACCTCTTCCGCGTGCCGCACCGCCTTCAGCAGTTCGGCGGGGTGGATCTGCTCGTGGGAGTTGTGGAATCCGATCACCGGCATGGGCCATGCCTACCCAAGCGGGCGGAGTCCTGCCATGTGCGGACCGCTCAGCCGAGCAGGTCGGCCACCCGACCCGGCGCCACGGCGACGTCGAGGTGCGCCCCCGTGCCGTCGCCGACCACCGGCCAGCCGCGGTTCTGCGCCTCTGCGGCAGCAGGGTCGTAGGTCGCCGAGAGGTGGACGTAGCGGGCGCCGTCCTCCGGCCAGCCCCGGGGCACCGGGACGGGGACGTCGTAGAACTCCGCGGGCAGCTCGTGGCCCTCGGCCCGGACGGCAGCGCGCAGCCGCTCGTCGGGCAGCAGCTGGTCCAGCGCGTCCGGACCCCACCACGTCGTCCAGTCGCGGATGCGGTTCCCGTGCATCATCCCGGCCACCAGACGCCGGATCTCCTCGTCCGCGACGGTGGACCCGGACCGGGCGGGCACCAGGGCATCGACCCACACCACCCGCCGCGCCCCCGCTGCGAGGGCGACCGCAGGCAGTGTCACGCCGGCCCCGGAGAAGCCGAGGACGGCGTCGGCCGGCCCGGATGCCGCGGCCGCATCCTGCCAGCGCTGCGGCCATCCGCCGGCGGAGTGCACCGCCGCGCGGAGGTCGGGCAGTGCGACCTCGGCGCCACGGCGGCGCAGCTCAGCGGCCAGCGGCCCGAGGACGGCCGGCCCCAGGAGCGGCGGGTGCACGAGCAGCCAACGGCGGGACACCCGCCCCTGCCTACTCGCTGGGCACGGGGAGGGCCAGCGCCGCGCGCGCGGAGCCCCGCCCGCCCCCCACTGCCGCGGCCTGTCGGAGCAGGAAGACCTCGGCGTCGGCGTGCTCGAGCGGCGCCGCGAAGAGGTAGCCCTGCGCCAGGTCGCAGCGGGCCTCCCGGAGCTGGTCGCGCTGGACCTCCAGCTCGATGCCCTCCGCGACGATCTCCAGGTCGAGGGTGCGCCCCAGGTCGATCAGCGCCCGGACGATGGGCGGCAGCTCGGGCCCGTGGATGGTCGAGATGAACGACCGGTCGATCTTCAGGACGTCGACGGTGAACTGGCGCAGGTAGCTCAGCGACGAGTACCCGGTGCCGAAGTCGTCCAGCGCGAGGCGCACCCCGAGAGCGCGGAGGGCGGCCAGCCGCTGCGCTGCGGCGTCCGGGTCGCGCACCAGGGCGGTCTCGGTCACCTCGAGCACCAGCGCGGAGGCCGGGAGGCCGCTGGCGGACAGCGCCTCGGCGATCTGGTCCACCAGGTCCGGGGAGGCCAGCTGGACGGCCGAGACGTTCACCGCCATCGTCATGTCGCGTGCGGCGGGCACGCAGCGCCGCCAGGCCGCCGCCGTGGCGCAGGCCTCTCGCAGCACCCATGCGCCGATCTCACCGATGAGGTCCAGGTCCTCGGCGAGCGGGACGAAGCGGTCCGGCGGAATGCTCCCGAGCGTCGGCGAGTGCCAGCGCAGCAGCGCCTCGAATCCCGCCAACCGCTCGTCGGCGAGGGCCACGACGGGCTGGAAGACCAGCCGCAGCTCGCCCCCGCCCAGCGCGCCCTGCAGCGCCCGTTCCAGCTCCTGCTGCTCCACGACCGCCGCGCGCATCGCCGGGTCGAACACCACGACGCGGCCCCGGCCCGCCGCCTTCGCGGCGTACATGGCGTTGTCGGCGTCGCGGATCATGGAGTCGCTCGTGGCATCGCTGTCGCCGACCGCGATGCCGATGCTGCCGGAGACGGTCACGAACTGGCGGCCGATCGCGAACGGCCGCCCCAGCGCGGCGAGCACGCGCTCGCCGGCGACGGTCGCCTCGTCGGCCCCGGTGGTCTGCTCGACCAGGATCGCGAACTCGTCGCCCCCGAGGCGCGCCAGGGTGTCCCCGCCGCGCACCGTGCTCGTCAACCGTGCGGCGACCTCCTGCAGGAGGAGGTCGCCCGCCTGGTGGCCCAGTCCGTCGTTGACCGCCTTGAAGCCGTCGAGGTCGATGTAGACGACGGCGGAGGCGTCCCCGTGACGGGCGTTGTGCCGGAGCGCCTGCTCGACGCGGTCGGTGAACAGCGCCCGGTTCGCCAGCCCGGTGAGTCCGTCGTGGAACGCCTGGTGGGAGAGGGTCTGCTCGGCGCGCTTGCGCTCGGTGATGTCGGTCGCGTGGACGACCACGCCGCGGACGTCCGGATCGTCGGTCAGGTCGGCCAGGCGGACCCCGAGCCACAGCTCCTGCCCGTCGACCTGGCGGGGCAGCTCGGCGCTCACCACGGAGCCGCCGGCGGCCAGGGCCCGTTCGAAGACCACGCGGGCCTCCTCCATGCGCAGTCCGGTGCTCCCCAGCAGGTCGGCGAGGCTGCCGTCGCCGGCCTGCGCCGACCCGAGCAGCCCGGCCAGGCGGGAGGCGTCGCTGCGCAGGAGGCCGGACCGGTCGACGACGATGACCGCATCCGAGGAGTGGGCGGCCAGCGCGGCGCTGTGCCGCGCCTGGGACCGCACGCGATCGCGGGCGTTCCCCTCGGCCTTGAGCAGCCGCACGGTCCGGGCGAACACGAGCGCTACCAGCACGAACGTCGCCATGTACAGCGCGACCGGGCTCTCCGGCCCGTCCGTGAGGTCGTTGACGAGTTCGAGGGAGCCGGGCACCAGGAGCGCCCCGAGGGAGATCGCCAGGCGGCCGATGCCGTCGCCGCGGACGGCGACCTGCTCCACCGGCGCGCTCGAGCGGCCGGGCCGCACGGCGACCGCGAGCAGCGCGGCTCCGAGCATCCAGCCGCCGTCCAGCAGCCCCGTGGTCGAGGTCTGGTCCGGCGCGAGCAGGTACCCCAGGTCGGACACCAGCCAGCACACCGCCCCACCCGCGAGAGCGAGCGCGCGGCGATCCGGTCGGCCGCCGACCATGACCAGACGGAACACCAGGGCGATCAGGGCGGCGTCCAGTGCGGGGTACAGCGTCCAGATCGCCCGGACGCCCAGCGACACCGAGCCGTCCCCGACCGTCTCGGCGATGGAGAGGTGCCACATCAGCAGGAGGGCGGCGACGAACACCACGGCCGCGTCGATCCAGCTGTCGATGCGCTGCCGCCCCGGCTCGTCGGCCTTCCGCGCGAGCACCGTCAGCCCGAGGCCCAGGGCCGCGTATCCGGCCAGGTACGCCAGGTCGGCCACCGACACGTCCGGCTCGGTATCCACCCACACCAGGCACTGCCAGATGAGGTCGCCGAGCGACGACGACGTCAACCCGACGGCGATGAGGACCGCGGCGAGGCGCTCGGTCGCACCCCGGAGCCACCACCACGCCATCGCCGTCGCGGTCCAGACCACCACGAGGTAGACCACCTGGGCGGCCAGGGTGCCGGCGAGCGCGCCGTAGCCGGCGAGCAGCACCGACGCCGCAGCCACCCAGCCGGCGTACGACAGCAGCCGCTGCCGTCCGGTGGCTCCGTGCTCCATCGCGTCCCGCTTCCGTCGCAGTCCTCCTCGTCGTCGGCGGAGCAGCGCCCCCGCTGGAGCGGGGCCGGTCACGACCGCCCCCGATGGGGTGAGCCCCGTCCGCGACACTGGGCCCGTGCTGCCGCCGCCCGGGACGCCGGGGACCGACCTCCCGGTCCGCGCCGCGCTGCCCGCACTGGCCGAGGCGCTGTCGGCGCGGGGCACCGCCGTGCTGGTCGCCCCGCCCGGGACCGGCAAGACGACGCTCGTCCCCCTCGCGCTGGCCGGCAGCCTCCCCGGCCGGATCGTGGTGGCCGAGCCGCGGCGGGTCGCCGCCCGGGCGGCAGCCCGCCGGATGTCCGCGCTGCTGGGTGAGCCGGTGGGTGGCCGGGTGGGCTACAGCGTCCGCGGGGACAGCCGGCGCAGCGCCGCGACCCGCGTCGAGGTGGTCACCACCGGGCTCCTGGTCCGCCGCCTGCAGGCCGATCCGGAGCTGGCCGGGGTCTCCGCCGTCGTGCTCGACGAGTGCCACGAACGGCACCTGGACACCGATCTCGCGCTCGCCTTCGCCCTCGACGTCCGCGGCGCGCTCCGCCCGGAGCTGCAGCTGCTCGCCATGTCGGCGACGGCGCAGGCCGGGCGGCTGGCCGCGCTGCTCGGTGGCGACGGCGGGCCGGCGCCCGTCGTGGAGGCCGCCGGGACGCTCCACGACGTCGACGTCGTCTGGGCGCCCCCGACCGGCCCGGTCGACCCGCCGCACGGCCTGCGGGTCGATCCCCGGCTGCTCGCCCACGTCGCCGCCACGGTCCGCCGGGCCCTGGCCGAGCGCACCGGCGACGTCCTCGTGTTCCTCCCGGGCGCCGGCGAGATCGGCACGGTCACCCGGCAGCTGAGCGGGCTGGACGCCGACGTCCTGCCGCTGCACGGGCGGCTCGCGCCGGCCGCGCAGGACGCCGCCCTGCAGGCCGGCCCCCGGCGCCGCGTCGTCCTCGCCTCCGCGCTGGCGGAGAGCAGCCTGACCGTGCCGGGTGTCCGCGTCGTCGTCGACGCCGGCCTGGCCCGCGTGCCCCGCGCCGACCTGGCCCGAGGGCTCGGCTCGCTGGTCACCGTGCGCGCCTCCCGGGCGGCGGTCACCCAGCGCGCCGGCCGCGCCGGGCGGGAGGGCCCGGGAGCGGTCTACCGCTGCTGGACGGCGGCCGAGCAGGACCGGCTGCCCGCGCACGACGAGCCGGAGGTGGCCGTCTCCGACCTCACCGCCTTCACCCTGGAGCTGGCCTGCTGGGGTGCACCCGGCGGCGCCGGCCTCGCGCTGCTCGATCCCCCGCCACCGGCCGCGCTGCTCGTCGCGGGCCGGACGCTGCGCACCCTGGGCGCCGTGGACGACGGCGGACGGGCGACCGCCCGGGGGCGCGCGCTGACCGCCGTCGGTGTGCACCCGCGGCTGGCCCGCGCGCTGCTCGACGGCGCTCCCCGGGTGGGCCGCCGGCGCGCCGCCGAGGTGGTCGCGCTGCTGTCCGCGGACCTGCCCACCCGCAGCGACGACCTGCTGGCCACCTGGCGGGAGCTGCGCTCCGGTGCCGACCGCGGCGCCACGGCGCGCTGGAAGGACGAGGCCACCCGCCTCGAGCGATCGGTGGGCGACGTACCTCCGCCGCGTGTCCCCGACGACACCGCGGCGGGTCTCGTGGTGGGCCTCGCCCATCCCGAGCGGCTGGCCCGGCGCCGGCCGGACGGCGGCTCCTATCTGATGGCCGCAGGTACTGGGGCGGAGCTCGCTGCGGGCACGGCGCTGTCCGGCGCGCCGTGGCTGGCGGTCGCCGTCGCCGACCGTTCTCCCGGCCGCAGGGACGCGCGGGTGCGCTCCGCCGTCGCGATCGACGAGGCGACCGCCCTGGAGGCCGGCGGCCCGCTGCACACCGACGGCGACGAGGTGGCCTGGCGCGACGGCGACGTCCGCAGCGCACGGGTGGAGCGGCTGGGCGCGATCGTGCTGGCGGAGCGCCCGGCCCGCGATCCCGATCCCGCCGCAGCGGCGGCCGCGGTCACCGAGGGGCTGCGCCGGGAGGGGCTCGGGCTGCTGACCTGGACGCCGGCAGCCCGACGGCTGAGGGAACGGCTCGCCGCGGCGCATGCCGGCCTCGGCGAGCCGTGGCCCGCGGTCGACGACGAGGCCCTGCTCGCCGGCATCGACGTCTCCGGCTCCCGCGGCCGTGCCGACCTGGCCCGCATCGACCTGGTCGCGGCGCTGCGGGCGCTGGTGCCGTGGCAGCTCTCGGGTGACCTGGACGTCGTCGTCCCGGACGCCGTGACCGTCCCCACCGGCTCGCGGATCCGGATCGACTACACCGATCCGACCGTCCCGACCCTGGCGGTCCGGGTCCAGGAGGTGTTCGGCTGGGCCGCCGCGCCGCTGGTGGCCGGCCGCCCGCTGCGGCTCGAGCTGCTCTCCCCCGCCCGCCGCGTCGTCGCCACCACCGCCGACCTCGCCGGCTTCTGGGTCACCGGCTACCCCGCCGTGCGCAGCGAGCTGCGCGGGCGGTACCCGCGCCACCCCTGGCCGGAGGATCCGGCGGCGGCGCCGGCCACGAAGCGAGCTGCGCCACGCTCCCGGCCTTGAGACTGCGGGCTCATCCCGACCCGGCGAGGATCACCCGGTGACACGCACACCGACGACGGACGACTGGGGCATCGATGCGAGCTGGCTGGACGCGCTCGACGAGGAGCACGAGGTAGCGCAGGAGACGATCGACCGGCTCCGCGAGATCATCGGGAGGCCGCCGGCCGACCTGGAGGAGCGCGCACCGATCGTCGCCCGGCCCGGCGACGCCCTCGAGGTCGACGCCATCGACGTCGTCTGCGAGGACGGCGAGGTCCGGTCCGTCGACGGCTCCCTCCCCGCCGACTTCCCGCTCGGCTACCACTGGTTCCAGTCCCCCGGGGGCCGCCGACGCCGGCTGATCGTCTCCCCCGGCCGCTGCTGGCTGCCCGAGCAGCGGAGCTGGGGCTGGGCCGTGCAGCTCTACGCCGCCCGCAGCCGGGAGAGCTGGGGCATCGGCGACCTCGGCGACCTGCGCAGCATCCGGCGCATGGCCGCCGACCAGGGCGCCGGGTTCGTGCTCATCAACCCCCTGCACGCCGTGGCGCCGATCCCGGAACAGGAGGCCAGCCCCTACCTGCCGGCCACCCGGCGCTTCCTCAACCCCATCTACCTGCGCGTGCCCGAGGTGCCGGGGGCGGACACCGTGGACCTCGAGGAGGACGCCGGGCGCGCGCTGAACGACGGCGAGCTCATCGACCGCGACGCCATCTGGGCCCGCAAGCGCGAGGTGCTCATGCGGATCTTCTTCGCCCACGGCGGCGGCGAGGCGTTCGGCCGCTGGCGCGACGAGCAGGGCCAGACCCTGCAGGACTGGGCCACCTGGGCGGCGATCACCGAGGTGCACGGCGCCGACTGGCACACCTGGCCCGAGGAGCTGCGGCGCCCGGGGAGCCCGGCGCTGGCCACCTACGTCGAGCAGCACGGCGCCGTCGTCGCCTTCCACGCCTGGCTCCAGTGGGCCCTGGAGCTGCAGTTCACCGCCGCCACCGACGGCATGACCGTCATCCAGGACCTGCCGATCGGCTTCGCCGGCGGCGGCGCCGACGCCTGGACGTGGCAGGACGTGCTGGCCGACGGCGTCAGCGTCGGTGCGCCGCCGGACGCGTTCAACAGCCAGGGGCAGGACTGGGGCTCGCCGCCGCTGATCCCGTGGCGGCTGCGCGACGCCGACTACGAGCCGTTCATCCAGTCCATCCGCGCGACCATCGCCGGCGCCGGGGGGCTGCGGATCGACCACGTGATGGGCCTGTTCCGGCTCTGGTGGGTGCCCCGCGACGGCACCGCCGCCGACGGCGCCTACGTGCGCTACCCGGCGGAGGACCTGCTCGACATCGTCGCCCTCGAGAGCTACCGGGCGCAGGCCCTCGTCGTCGGCGAGGACCTCGGCACCGTCGAGGACGGCGTGCGGGAGGCCATGGCGGAGCACGGCGTGCTCTCCTACCGGCTGCTCTGGTTCGAGGACGACGAGCCCGCCACCTGGCCGGCCGAGGCGATGGCCGCGATCAGCACCCACGACCTGCCCACGGTCGCCGGGCTGATCGGCGGCGCGGACCTGGCGGAGCAGCGGGAGCACGGCACCGGCACCGAGGAGGAGTTGCAGCGCGGCCGCGCCTCGCTGCTCGAGCACCTCCCGGGCGTGGACGACGGCTCGTCGGCGGAGGAGGCGGTGGAGCGGGCGCACCAGCTGCTCGCGCAGGCGCCGTCCCTGCTGCTGTCGGCGACGCTGGACGACGCCGTGGGCGAGCCCCGCCGGCCCAACATGCCCGGCGCCGGGGACCGGCCGAACTGGTCGCTGCCGCTGCCGGTCCCGGTCGAGCACCTGCCCGGGCATCCCCTGCTCCGGACTGTGGTGCGCACCCTGACCGACGGCGTGGCGGGCGAGCGCGCCGGCTGAGTCCGGCGGCACGACGACCGGAGGCCGGCCCCCGGGAAGGGGACCGGCCTCCGGCAGGTGTGCGCAGCTGTCAGCGGATGAACCAGCCGCGCAGCAGGTTCGTGACGAAGCCCTGGAACCAGGACACCAGCTGCGTGAAGAAGCTGCCGTTGCCCGGCTGACCCGTACCCGGCTGCGCCGGGGTACCCGGCGTGGTCGGCGTGGTCGGCGTCCCCGGCTGCTCCGCACCCGGCGTGGTGGGCGTGGTCGGCGTGGTCGGCTGACCCGCACCCGGCGTGGTGGGCGTGGTCGCCGCCGCGACGGTGGCCCGGCCGGTGAAGTTCTCCGGGCTCAGCGGCGAGTTGTCCTCGAGGTAGGCCGAGAAAGCGTCGAAGTCGATCAGACCCGTCAGCTCCGTGGTTCCCCCGGTGAAGGCGCGGAAGTTGTCACCGCCAGCCGCCAGGAAGCCGTTCGTGGCCACCCGGTAGGTGCGAGCGAGGTCGATGGGCTCACCCGAGATTCGGATGCTCTCCACGACGATGCGCTGTCCGGCAGCTGCTGCCGGGTCGTAGGAGTAGGTCAGCTCCTCCGAGTTGCCCAGCGCCAGGAACGGCCGCGAGGCACCCGCGGGCTGCCACTGCTGCTCGAGGACCTGCACCAGCTGGGCGCCGGTCAGCGAGGTGACGACCAGGTCGTTCGCGAAGGGCGTCACCGCGTTCGCCTCGGCCAGCGTGATGACCTCCGGCGCGCCCTCGCCCTCGCCGTAGATGAGGTCGTCGCGCAGGCCACCCGGGTTGACGAGTCCGAGGTCGGCGGGCTCGATCGCGCTGAGCTCGGACCCGTAGACGTAGGTGTCCGCGATGAGGCCACCCAGCGACGAGTACGAGCCCCGGTCCTCGGCCCCGGCAGGGGTGAAGGCCCGGGTGATGTCAGCGGTGATGGAGCCGAGCGGCTGGCTGCCCACCTGCGTGGCGTAGGCCTCCGCGGCCGCGACGGTCTCGGCGACCGCCGCCACGCGCGGGTAGGTCGCCGCGAGCTCCGCCGCCGGTCGCGACGTCATCGGCAGGTTCTCCACCGTGAAGGCGGTCACCTCGTCGGCGGCCTCGTCGTAGGTGAGCGCGATCCGGCCGAGCGCCTGGGCGTAGGAGCCGGTCTGGATCACCGGGCGCGTCTTCTCCTCACCGGGGACCGGCGCCTCCCAGGCGTAGGTCTGGTGGGTGTGCGCGGTGAAGATGGCGTCCACGTCGGCGTCGACGCGGTTGACGATGTCGGCGAAGGCGGTGTCCTTGGCCGCCTCGGCCGGCAGCGTGCTGGTCGCCGCACCCTGGGGTGCCCCTTCGTGCGCCACCAGGACGATGACGTCGGCCTCCTCGGCCACGCCGTCGGTCAGTTCGTCGGTGACCCGGTTGACGGCGTCCACGGGGTCGCCGAAGGTCAGGCCCGCGATGCCGTCGGGCGAGACGAGCGAGCTGGTCTCCTGGGTGACGACGCCGATGACCCCGACGCTGACCCCGTCCACGTCGAAGAGGGCGTACTCCGGCAGCGCCGGCTCGGTGCCGCGGTAGACGTTGGCGCCGAGGTAGGGGAAGTCGGACAGGTCGCTCACCCGGCCGGTGAGGTCGTCGAACCCCTGGTCGAACTCGTGGTTGCCCACGGCCGAGACGTCCAGCCCCAGCTCGTTGAGCACCTCGAGGGCCGGCACGTCCTGCTGGCTGGAGGAGACGAACGGCGAGGCGCCGATGTTGTCACCGGCCGAGAGGAACAGCGTCGCGTCGACGTCGTCGCGGGCGCGCTGCTCCTCCACGGTGCCGGCGAGGGCGACGGCGCCCTGGACGGGGTTGGTGCCTGCGGACAGCCGGCCGTGGAAGTCGTTGATGCCCAGCAGCTGCAGCTGCGTGATCCCGTCGTCGACGGGACCGGCGACCTGTCCCGGGTAGGAGACGGGGAACAGCGACTGGTAGCCCTTGCCGCTCACGTTCTTGTAGACGCGGAACGTCGCGGTGCCTGCCGGCAGCTCGGCCAGCTGCGTGTTCACGGTGAAGTACGCCGCCTCACCGGGGGCCACCCGCTGCGCCTCGGACTGGCCGTGGTCGGTGAGCAGGCGGACGTCCACCGGGACGGTGTCGGTGTTGCGGAAGTGCCCGGCGATGTAGGCCACCTGGTCCTGCGGGTGGATCCAGCTGTTGCCGTTGGCCTCGCCGGTCGGGTTGCCGACCGCCGGCTGGGACTGGGCTGCGGTCGGGCCGGCGGCGGGCGCTGCGAGCGCCGGCGACGCTCCGAGCAGGCCACCCCCCAGCAGGGCGGCGGTGGCGACGGCGACGCCGCGCGCCGTCCGTTGGGCAGAAAGCATCGAGAACGCTCCAGATTCAGGTGATGGTGATCGAGGGGAACCGTTCCGTCCGATCATGGACGGGAGGTGACGCTCGGGGGGCCGGTGGGTGCAGACCCGGTGGCCTGCACCCACCGCCCGCCGGACTACTCGCCCGCGGCGCTCTGGCCCGGGTAGTCCACCGTGAACAGCGACTGGTAGCCCTTGCCGGCCACGTTCTTGTAGACCCGGAACGTGGCCGTGCCTGCGGACAGCTCCGCCTGCTGGGTGTTCACCACGAAGTAGCCCGCCGCACCGGGAGCCACCGTCTGCGCCACGGACTGGCCGTGGTCGGTGAGCATCCGGACCTGTACCGGCACGCTGTCGGTGTTCACGAAGTGGCCGGCGATGTAGGCGACCTGCTCCTGCGGGTGGACCCAGCTGTTGCCGTTGGCCACACCCGTCGGGTTGCCCGCCGAGGGCTGGGGCGCCCCTGCGGCACTGCGGCCCGGGTACGAGACCGGGAACAGCGACTGGTAGCCCTGCCCGCCCACGAACTTGTAGACCCGGAGCGTGGCGGTGCCCGCGGGCAGCTCGGCCAGCCGCGTGTTGACGGTGAAGTACCCCGCGGCGCCCGGTGCCACCGTCTGCGGCTCCGACTGACCGTGGTCGGTGAGCAGGCGGACCTGCACCGCGACGTCGTCGGTGTTCACGAAGTGACCGGCGACGTAGGCCACCTTGTCTTGCGGGTGGACCCAGCTGTTGCCGCTCGCCACCCCGGTCGGGTTCCCGACCTCGGGCTCCGGCTCGGGCTCGGGCTCGCCCTGCAGGTCGAGGCCGACGAGGATCGGGTCGTGGTCGCTGGACCGGAACTGGTTCGGCGCGTAGAGCCGGTCGGCACCGGTGTACTGGTAGGCGAACGACTCGACCGAGTTGATGTTCCAGTGCGCGGCGTCGGTCACCTTGGCCGTCAGGCTGTCGGTGGCCATGGCGTGGTCCAGGGACCCTGACATGTCGTCGAAGACGTAGCTGTAGCGGCCCGCGTCGAACTGCGTGCCCAGGTCCGTCAGACCGGCCTCGCGCAGGATGACGATGGGGTCCTCCTGCGAGTAGGCGTTCAGGTCGCCCAGGACCATCACGTCGTCGTCACCGGTGCTCGCCTGCAGGTCCTCGACGAAGCCGGCGAGCGCCTCGGCCTGGCCCTGGCGGTCGAGGTTCGAGGCACCCTGCCCGTCGCCCTGGTCGGCGTTCGCGCCGTCGCCGCTGCCCTTGGACTTGAAGTGGTTGGCGATGGCCGTGAACGTGTCGCCGTCGGCCTCGAAGGTCTGGGCGATCGGCTCGCGGGCGTTGTCGAAGTTGACCTCGTCGACCAGCCCGGCGGAGTCGCCCACCGGAGTCACGGCCGTGGGCTGGTAGATGATCGCGTTGCGGATGACGTCCCGGTCGACGGCCAGCAGCTCGTCCGGGAACGCCGTGAAGGCCCACTTCTCGGCGCCGGCGGCCGTGTTGAGGCGCCGGACGAGGTCCGCGACCGCGGTGTCGGCGTTGCCCGGGGTGAGACCGGTGGAGTCGGTGTCCTCGATCTCCATGAGGGCCAGGACGTCGGCGTCCATCGTGTTGATGGCCGTGACGATCTTCGCGGCCTGCTCCTCGAGCTCGGCCGCGTTGGTCGCACCGCGGCCCTCCCCACCGAAGGTGAGGAAGTAGTTGAGGACGTTGAACGCGCCGACCTGGATGTCCCCACCGACCGACTCGGGAGCCGCCGGCCGCGTGTTCTGCGGGGCGAACGTGCCCCCGGCCGTGCCGTCGGCCGGCTGCAGCCGCCAGTTGTCGAAGCCGTAACCCAGGACCAGCGGCGATGCGAAGGCGAGCTGGTCACCCACGCGGACCGGGGTCTCCGGAGTGAGGTACGGGGCCGTGGCCGGGGAGACGCGTGCGGTCACGCCGTCGTCGAGGACGATGCGCCGCGCGGCGTTCGACCCGGCGATGGCCTCGGCCTCGGCGCCGGGACGGGCGAGCTCGGTCGGCTGCACCAGGATGCCGCCCTCGGAGAGGGTCAGCTCGCCGAAGCTGGTGAGGTCGTAGACCTCCGAGACCGTGAGCGTGTCCACCGGGGCGACCAGCATGCCCTCGAGCGGCTCGCGCGTGGCGTCGTCGGCGGGCAGGTCGAGCGGGGCCGGCTCGGGCAGGTCGGCCTCGGTGCCGTCGGCGCAGACCGTGACGGTGCTGCCGCCGTTGATCTGCGTCTGGCCCCCGAACTCGCCGGGCGTACCGGTCACGGCGACCGAGTCACCGAGGTCGACCGCGGCGGGGCTGTAGACGAAGATGCCGTCGGAGGTGGCGGCGTTCCCGTCACCCTCGACGTCCTGCAGGTAGAAGCCGTTGAAGCCCTCGACGTCGCCGACGACGACGCCCGCGATGGTCACGGCCTGGCCGGCGAGCGGGGTGGTGTCACCGGCGCCCTGGACCTGCCCGATGCGGTGCGTCGGCTCGGTCTCGCAGGCCTCGCCACCGGGCTCCTCGCCACCCGGCTCCTCGCCACCGGGCTCCTCGCCACCAGCCGGGTTGACGGTGCCCCGCGTGCTGGGCGCCGGGCCGCTCCAGGTGAGGGTTCCGGTCCCGACGTCGTACGTGCGCGACAGCGACGACCCGACCGGCTCGCTCCCTGCTTCCGCCACCCCGATGTCGGTGCTGGTGGTGCCCGCGGCCGGACCGTTCGTCGCAGTCAGCGTCCCCTCGTAGGAGAGGAACTCGATGACGGTGCCGTCCGCGGCGACCAGGGCGATGGCGTCGGGGGCACCGTTCTGGATCCCGTTGGCCGGGTAGTCGAGGACCGCGACAGCAGGGCCGTCGGCCGGCGCCGTCACGGCGGGCAGGGCCCTGGTCGAGTAGGACTGGCCGTTGGAGCCGTTGTAGAGCACCACCGACAGGCCCGCCGACGTCGTTCCGGCGGGCAACTGGATCTCGATGAACTCCCCGACGTCGGCGCCGTCGTTGTCGTAGTGGATCTCCGCGATGAACGGAGCGGTGGGTGGCGCCGCCATCGCGAAGGCGGGCAGGCCGACGACCGCAACGGTCGCGGCAGCCGTGCCGAGGACACCCCGCCGCACGACCGCACGAGCGGTCAGGCGGCGCGGTGCAGTGCCGAGTCGAGCGGGCACGCGAGTTCCTTCCGGAGAGGAGTGGGACGCGGGCAGCCAAGAGGGCGATGGTGACGAACGGGTGACGAGCCGACCTCGCTGCGCATGTGTCCGCGCACTGTCCGCCGCGGCCGAGTAGCCCGTTGTCAGATGGCGAACGCGGAGAGTGACGACATGGCTTCCGTCAGCCGGTCCGGATATCGCGACGGCGCAGCGGCGGCAACGCGAGATCCCATGACCTGCATCACCAGCACGCGACACCAAGAGTTCACCCACCCCGCCACCGCACGGCCCGGTCGAACACATGTTCGCATCGTGTCATGCTGACCGAGTGGCAGGCGGCATGTACAGCGGACGCAGCAGACGCTCCTTGCAGGAGCGGGCGGCGGAGTCCGGTGTGTCTCCTGGGCCGCCTGCCGGGTCGGCCCCGGGGCACGAGGTCCTCCACACCGCTCGCGCCGAGGGCAGTGGGAGCTCGGCCGACGCTGCTGCCGGCGCCGGCGGCGAGGGCCGGCACTGCTGGGTACGCGACCCGCCCGAGTTCCCCGGGACCTGGCCGGGGTTGCTCGTGGAATGGCGGCAACGCGGCGGGGCGTGGCAGGGCCGCGTCGCCTACACCGTCGCCGGTCCCGACGGCCCCGCACTGATCGAGACCTGGCTGCCGGCCGCCCGGCTGGAGCCGCGCTGAGCCAGGTCGGCGGATGGTTAGGACCCGCACCGGGCGGGCTATGGCCTCCGGGACACGTTGATCCCCTCCGGACGGAGTTCTCTGCCATGACCGCCCCCCAGGACGGCCCCACCCTCGACGACGTGATCGTCCCCGAGGAGAGCGTGACCCGGGACCGCACGCAGCACGCGAAGGACCCCCACCCGGACGACGAGGTGCTGGCCCACCGCACCGAGCAGGAGCGCCAGGCCGTGGGTTCCGACGACGCGGACCCGCTGGGCGCCGAGCGGCACCCGGCCACCGACTGAGCCCCGCCCGATCCCCCGCCGTGACCCGGCTGCAGGCCGGTGACGTCGCCGGCTGGCTGATCAAGAGCAGCCGGGCCCCGGCGGAGATCGCACCGGAGTGGGTGCCGGGCGCGGAGCGGGAGCTGACCCGCTGCGTCCGACGCTCCTACCGGCTCGACCTCGTCTCCCCCGGCCAGCCGGTGGTGCTGTGGGTCAGCGGTCGCGTCGTACCCGGCGTGCACGCCGTCGGCACGGTCACCGGCCCGCCGCGGGAACCCGACGACCCCGCCGACGACGACCGCCCGGTCCTCCCCGTCCGCCTGACCCGGCTCGAGGCCCCGGTCGAGCGGGGCGAGCTGCTGCACGATCCGCGCTTCCGGGACGCCGAGGTGCTGCGCATGCCCGCCGGGAGCAATCCCTCGTGGCTGACCGCGGCACAGCTCGGCACGGTGCTCGAACGGGCCGGCCTGCCGGTGCTGGGACGATGGACCCCGTGACTTCCGACCGACTCCGCTGGGGCGCCCTCGCCTGGCTGCTCACGCTGCAGTTCTTCGTCGTCGAGACCGTGGTGCAGTTCCGGGGCGAGGGGTACTCCCGCGCCGACGACGTCATCAGCGACCTGGGCGCCACCACGTGGCCGGGCCACCAGGCGATGAACGCCTCCTTCGTGGTGCAGGCGGCGCTGATCCTCGGCGGTGCCGTCCTGCTCCTGCCCACGCTGCGCGCCGGGGCGGGCCGGGTGGCGGCCTACCTGTTCGGTGTCGCCGCCGTGGGCGTGCTGCTGGTGGGCGTCCTGCCGTCGGACCGTTCCGACACCTGGCACGGCGTCGGGGCGACGCTGTACCTGGTGGGCGGCGCGTTCGGGCTGATCGCGCTGGCGTACGCCCTGCGTCCGCGCTCGGAGCTGCTGGGCTCCACCCTGGTCGCGCTGGGTCTGGTGGGCACGGCCGCGACGGCGTTCTTCCTCACCGGCGTCGACGTCCTCGCCGAGGGCGCCACCGAGCGCGCCGCCGCCTACGTGCTGCCGATCGGGCTGGCCGTGGCGGGGGTGGCGCTGTGGCGGTCCCGCGCCGTCGACGCGACCGCTGACGCAACCCCGGACGCGGACGCGGGCCGGCCCTCCCGCCGCGAGCAGCGCGACGCCGCCCGTGCCGCCGCCGCCGAGCGGGCGCGTGAGCGGGACGCGGCCCTGGAGGCCGCCGCCCGGCGGTCCGAGGGCACCGCCCCCGCGGACGACTTCGACGCCGACGACCCGTGGGCCTCGAACCGCCGCACCGACTGACCGCGCCGAAGCGACGACCGGGGCTCGCACCCCTCAGCCGGAGGCCGCGACCGTGAGCACCTCGTCCACCGGCCGCCGTCCGCTGACGGCACTGTCGACAGCCCCCTCCCGCGGATAGCCCATGCGCAGCAGCATCTGCGGATGGCCGACGAGCGAGAGCCGTGAGCGCATGCGGGTGCGCGTGGCCGGCCAGTCCAGCGCCTGGGTCAGCGGCGAGGCGGCGATCCCGTCGGCGGTGGCCACCAGCAGCACGCGGCCCAGCGCCCGGCCCGCCTGCAGCCAGTCGTACCGGTCGTCGCCGTCGGTGCCCATCAGCACGACCGTGGGCCGCTCGACCTCCGGCGGCGGCGCGTCCGGGTCGGCCGGCGAGCCGGCCTCGTGCGCCCGGGTGCCGACCACGAAGTCCCGGATGGTCCAGTCCGACGGGCGGGCGTGCGGGTCCCCAGCGGGCACCGCGCCGACCGGTACGCCGTCGACCGCGCCCGGATCGGTGCGCACCCACCGCTGCAGCTCGGCGAGGTAGGCAGGGTCGCCCTGCTCCATCTCCTCGGCCCGGTCGATGAGGAAGACGGTGGCGACCTCCTCCTCCGAGCGCGTCACCGGCTTGAACCAGGTGCCGAACGCCGCGGCCTCGGCCTGCAAGCGATCCAGGAGGTCGGCAGGTACGACCCGTGGCTCGAACGGATCGCGCACCGTGTGCCGGTGGCCGATCGCCGCGGCGAGGGCGGAGTCCTCGGCGGTGGGCACGATCGCGCCGATGACCCGCACGGTGGCGAGGTGATCGGGATCGGCGTCGTCGGTGAGCAGTTCCACCTCGCTGAGCACTCCGGCCGCCGCCAGGGCCACGACGGCGAACTCGACGGCGATGCCGCAGCTGATGACCTGCTGGCGCTGGGTCGGGTCGAGCACCGGCAGCGCGCGGTCCCGGTCGAAGAACACGTCGAGCTGGTCGGCCGTGGCGGTGAACCGCCAGGGCTGGGTGTTGTGGATCGAGGGCGCCCGCGTGGCCGCCTCCACCACCGTCGCCCACTGCTGCTGCTCCACCGTCGTACCTCCCGGTCGTGTGCGTGGTGCCTGCCTACCCCATCCCTCCGCTGCGACCCACGGCGGAGGTCAGCCGGCGACCACCGCCTCGGGCTGCGTGGCCCGCGGACGGCGGGTGCCGCGCCGGGACAGCGCGACGCCCGCGAGGCAGACCACTCCGCCGACGACGGCCAGCGCGGGCGGCACCTCGTCCAGCAGCAGCCAGCCCAGCGCGATGACCAGCGGCGGCACGAGGTAGGTGGTGACGCCCAGCCGGCCGGCGTCCATCCGCGTCAGGGCGTAGGCCCAGGTGCTGAATGCCAGCGCCGTCGGCACCACGCCCAGGTAGACCATGCCGGCGACGGAGGATGCGGGGGCGGTGCCGAGGTCGCGCACCAGCGCGCCCGCCCACGGCAGGCAGCACAGGGCGCCGATGGCGCAGGCGGTGAAGGTGACCTGGAGGCCGGGGAGCCGGCCGAGCAGCGGCTTCTGCGCGACGACGCCGATCGCATAGGTCACCGCCGCGACCACGCAGAGCACGACCCCGACGAGGTCGACGTCGGCTCCGCGGGTGGCCAGGCCGATGAGCAGTACGCCCACGAAGGCCACCGCCACGCCGACCACCAGCCAGCGCGGGAAGCCCTCGCCCAGCAGCCATCCGGCGAGGACGGCGATGAGGATCGGGCCGATGTTGACCAGCATCGCGGTGGTGCCCGCGTCGAGGTGCCGCTCGGCGGCGTTGAGCGCGACGTTGTAGACGCCGAACCAGGCGACGCCGCACACGGCGAGCAGGGCCCACTCCCGGCGGTCCGGGGACACCCATCCGCGGCCGGCCAGCAGGGCGGCGAGCACCGCGGTGCCGACCAGCAGGCGGCCCAGCGCCAGCGCGCCGGGTGACAGGTCCTCCCCCACCCCGCGGATGGCCACGAAGGCCGACGCCCAGGAGAGCACCGTGACGACCACGGCCAGGACGGTGCGCCCCGAGGGGGCGGCGATCGGAGAACTCACGGCCGAGACCCTAGGCGGAGGTACCGACGCGGATCCGGCGGTTTCCGGCCGTCGCACCCACTCCGCCCGTCGTGATGCGGTCGTCGGCAGGAACGCTGCGGTCAGCCCCGCAGGTGCCCGGCGTAGGTGCGGCGGCCGCGGGGTCCGCCGCCCGGCAGGGCCGCGCCGTCCCGCAGCACCGAGCTCATCCGGCCGGGCACCGGCGTCGCCACCACCCGCGCGTTCGGTGCCCTTACGGCGGCCCACGCGCGGGCCAGCTCGGCGGCGGTGAGCGCCTCGGGACCGCCGAACTCGACCACCCCGCCCGACGGCGGCCCGGCGCACAGGCCGGCGATGTGCGCGGCGACCTCGTCGACGTCCACCGGCTGCAGGCGCCAGCCCATCGGCACCGGCAGGACCGGCCCGCGACGGGCCGTGTCGAGGAGCTCGTCGACGACGTCGTGGAACTGGGTGACCCGCAGCAGGGTGACCGGCAGCCCCGAGGCGAGCAGCACCTGCTCGGCGGCGAACTTCGCCCGGTAGTAGCCGAACGGGATCCGGTCGACGCCGACGATGGAGACGTAGACCAGGTGCCGCAGCCCCTCGCGGCTGATCGCCTCCACCAGCCGCCGGGTACCCGCGACGTCGACCTGCCACGGATCGCCGAGCGGAGCGCTGGCGGCGTGCACGACGACGTCCACCCCGGCCAGCGCCGCCCGGAGGTCGAAGCCGGTGGCGAGGTCACCCCGCACGCCACCCGGCCCGGTGCCCCGCCGCGACATCTGCCGCACGACGACGCCGTCCTGCCGGAGCCGCGGGACCAGGCGGGTGCCGAGCCGGCCGGTGCCACCGGTGACGAGGACGTCCATCCGCCCATCCTGGCCGGGAAAGTCCCCCGCCGGGACCCGGCACGGCGTGGCCTCGATATCTCACAGACGAGATAACGTGCTCGCGTGACGCTGACCGAGCTCCCCCCTGACACCGCGATGCGCCGGATCGGCGCCCTGGTGCGTGACGCCCGGCGGCACCGCGGCATGACCCAGCAGCAGCTCGCCGACCGGCTGGGCACCAGCCAGAGCGCCGTCGCCCGGATCGAGCAGGGCAACCAGAACCTGACCCTGGAGTTCCTGGGCCGGCTCTCCGCGGCCCTGGAGAGCGAGCTGATCAGCGTCGGCCCGACCGGCCCCACCCACCTGCGGGTCACCGGCGGCCGGCTACTCAGCGGCAGCGTCGCGGTGAAGTCGTCGAAGAACGCCGCCGTCGCCCTGCTCTGCGCCGCCCTGCTCAACCGCGGCCGGACGACGCTGCGCAACGTGGCCCGCATCGTCGAGGTCGAGCGGATCCTCGACGTGCTCCGCTCGATCGGCGTCTCCGCCACCTGGGACGACGCCGGTCACGACCTCACCCTCGTCGTCCCCGACGAGCTGGACCTGGCCGGGATCGACGCCGACGCCGCCCGGCGCACCCGCAGCATCATCATGTTCCTGGGCCCGCTGCTGCACCGGGCGCCGGAGTTCGAGCTGCCGTATGCCGGCGGCTGCGACCTCGGCACCCGCACCGTGCAGCCGCACATGATCGCGCTGCGGCCCTTCGGTCTCGAGGTGGAGGCGCGGGCCGGCGAGTACCACGCCACGGTCACCCCGACCGGTGCCACCAGCCGCACCATCGTGCTGACCGAGCGCGGCGACACCGTCACCGAGAACGCACTGCTGGCCGCCGCCCGGGCCGAGGGCACGACCACCATCCGCAACGCCAGCTCGAACTACATGGTCCAGGACCTCGTCCTGTACCTGCAGCTGCTCGGGGTGGAGATCCAGGGCCTCGGGACGACGACGCTCACCGTGCACGGCCGGCCGGTGCTGGACGCCGACGTGGACTACACGATCAGCGAGGACCCGGTCGAGGCGATGAGCCTGCTGACCGCCGGCATCGTCACCGGCTCCGAGCTCACCGTCCGGCGCGCGCCGGTGGAGTTCCTGGAGATCGAGCTGGCGGTGCTGGCCGAGATGGGGCTGCGCTACGAGGTCTCCCCGGAGTACCTGGCCGACAACGGGCACACCCGGCTGGCCGACATCACCATCCACCCCTCGCAACTGCGGGCGCCGATCGACAAGATCCACCCGATGCCGTTCCCCGGCCTCAACATCGACAACCTGCCGTTCTTCGCGGTGATCGCCGCGCAGGCCGAGGGCTCGACGATGATCCACGACTGGGTCTACGACAACCGGGCCATCCACCTCTCGGACCTGACCCGGCTGGGCGCCGACGTGCGGTTGCTCGACCCGCACCGGGTGCTGGTCGACGGGCCGACCCGGTGGTCCAGCGCCGAGGTCGTCTGCCCGCCCGCGTTGCGCCCGGCGGTCTGCATCCTGCTGGCGATGCTCGCGGCGAAGGGCACCTCGGTGCTGCGCAACGTCGACATCATCGCCCGCGGCTACGAGCACCTCTACGAGCGGCTGGTCGAGATCGGCGCCGCCATCGAGGTCTTCCACGACTGAGGGAGCCTGGGACGGGTCGCGCGGTCAGCGCTCCTGGTCGGTGGGGCGCACCAGCAGCTCGTTGACCGCGACGTGCGGCGGCTGGCTGACCATGTAGACCACCGCGCGGGCGATGTCGTCGGCCAGCAGCGGGCGGATGCTCGCGTGCATCTGCTCGGAGGCGGCCTTGGCGGCGGGCTGGGTGATGTGCGAGCTCAGCTCGGTGGTGACGGCGCCCGGTTCGACCAGCCCGATCCGCACCCCGCGGCCGGTCACCTCCTGGCGCAGCGACTCGCTGAAGGCGTTCACCGCCCACTTGCTGGCGTTGTAGACGCCGGCGCCCTTGCGGGCGGTCCGCCCGGCGACGCTGGAGACGTTCACGACGTCGCCGGACCCCTGCTCGATCATGCCGTCGATCGCCGCGTGGGTCATGTACAGAAGGCCCAGGACGTTGGTCGACAGCATCCGCCGCCAGTCCTCGGGATCGGCGCCGACGATCGTGCCGAGCAGCATCACGCCGGCGTTGTTGACCAGCACGTCCAGGCCCCCGAGCTCGGACCGGGTGCGGGCGACCGCATCGGCGCAGGACCGCTCGTCGGTGACGTCGAGGTCCAGCTGCAGCACCGTCCTGCCGTCGGCCCGGAGCCGGCCGGCCAACTCGTCGAGCCGGTCCTGCCGCCGGGCGCCGAGCGCCACCGCGGCGCCGGCAGCGGCAAGAGCCTCCGCCGTCGCCGCACCGATCCCCGACGAGGCGCCGGTGACCAGGGCGACCTTCCCCTGCAGCGGACGGGCCGGGTCGCTCATGTGGGGTTCCCTCCTCCGCGCCGCACGGTGCCGCGCCTCCGCCATCCTCGTTCGTACACTGCGCCGGTGCGCGACCTGGCGACCCTGCCCACGGCCCACCTGCACGTCCACCTGGAGAGCACCGTGCGCCCGGCCACCGCGCGCGACCTCGCGGACGACCACGGCGTCGCCCTCATCCCCCGGCCCCGGGCGTTCGCCGGCTTCGCCGCGTTCGCCGAGGCCAACGGAGCGGTCCGCAACTGCCTCCGCCGGGCGGAGGACTTCGCCCGCGTGGCCCGTGAGTTCTGCGCCGACCAGGCCGCCCAGGGCGTCCGGTACGCGGAGGTCACCTTCACCGCCGCGAGTCACGGCGAACGGCTGGGCGACATCGAGATGCCTTTGGCCGCGGTGCTCGAGGGGCTGGCGGCCGGGCGCGCGGAGACCGGCGTCGAGGTGCGGGTACTCCTCGACCACCCCCGCCGTCGCTCGGTCGAGCGCTTCGCGCGGACCGTCGAGCTGGCCCGGCGCCACCGCGACGGCGGCGTCGTCGGCGTCGGTTTCGCCGGCGCCGAGGAGTACCCGTTGACCCCCTTCGCCGCGCTGGTCGGCGAGGTCGCGGACGCCGGGCTGCACCTGGTGCACCACGCCGGCGAGACCGCCGGCCCGGACAGCGTGCGGGACGCCCTCACGACCGGCCGGGCCGAACGCATCGGGCACGGGCTGCGCGTGCTCGAGGACCCGCGGCTCGTGGCCGAGCTCCGGGACCGCGGCATCCCGCTGGAGGTCTGCCCCTCCTCGAACGTCGCACTGGGGCTGTTGCCCTCGCTGGCGGAGCACCCGCTGTCGGCCCTCCGGGCGGCCGGCCTCGTGGTCACGCTGTCCACCGACGTGCCTGCTGAGACGGGCTGGACCCTGCCGGGCGAGTACGCCGCGGTCCGCGAAGTCCACGGCTGGGACGACGCGGCGCTGGCCGAGCTGGCCCGGGCCTCGGTCACGGCGTCGTTCGCGCCCGCCGCCGTCCGGCGCGACCTGCTCGCCGGGATCGACGCATGGCTGGCGGGTCAGCCCTAGAGCAGCGCGTCGAGGCCGTCGTCCGGCGGCGGCGTCATGCCCGCCTCCAGCGGCGGGCGGTGCGGCTGGTCCAGCCCACTCATCCGGGCGGCGTGCAGCGCCAGCAGCAGGTTCAGCCGCAGGTGCGGGTCGCTGGTGAACGGCCCGAGCATCCGCTCCAGCTTGCCGATCCGGTAGCGCATCGTGTTGTAGTGGAAGTGCAGCCGGCGGGCCGACTCCGCCACGTTGAGGTTGGTCTCCAGCAGCACCAGCAGCGTCTCGCGCAGGTCGGCGGAGTCGGCGTCCGTCGCGTCCGCCAGCGGGCCGAGCACCTCGTCGACGTAGGACCGCAGCTCGGTGCTGTCCGGGATCAGCGACAGCAGCCGGAACACGCCGAGCTGGTCGAAGTGGGTGACCGACGCGCCGCCCTGGATCTCCTGGCCGACGCCGAGCGCGCGCTGCGCCTGCCGGTGCGCCTCGGCGAGCTCCGGCAGAGACCCGGCCGGCCGGCCGATCCCGGTGCCCAGGACGCGGCCCAGCCGGCGCAGCCGTCCGTTGACCCGGGAGCTGACCGCGGCGACCAGCGCGGACACCTCGTCGGGGGTGCGGCCGTCCAGCGGCAGGAGGGTGACGATCTCGGTCGCCAGCCCGGCGACGGCGGCACCGGCGACCTCGGACTCCAGCGCGGACCGCCAGCCGTCGGCCAGCCGGTCCAGGACGTCGAGGGCGCGAGTGGGGTCCCCGGCGGCGTCGGCGACGGTCTCGGTGGCGGTGACCAGCACCGCGACCGGCCCGTCCAGCCGCCAGCCGAACGACCGGGTGTAGGCCAGCGTCCGCTCGGTGTGCCCGACCGACCCGCCGACCAGCCGCCGGACCAGGTCACCCTGGAAGCGCAGCTCGACGGAGTGCACCGCCTGCAGGCGGATGACCGACAGGGCGGCGATCACCGCGGCGCGCTCGAGCACGCCGCCGGCGCCGACCATCATCGCGCCGGTCCGGTGCACCGCGACCAGCCAGCCGTGCCGCTGCTCGCCGGCCATGATCGGGGCCACGGCGTACTCGCCCACACCGCCGGGCAGCTCGTGGTGGCCGGGCACGAGCAGGATGCCGTCGGCCGGCGAGAGGTCGGCGTCGGCCAGCACGTCGGCCGGCGTCACCACCGTGCGGTCGGCCCGCACACCGGCCAGCCGGCGGGAGGGCGTCAGCTCGGCCAGGGCGTCGTCCGCGGCGGCGTCCAGCAGCCACAGCCAGTCGCTGATCTCCGCGACGTCGTCCCGGGGGCCGGCGCTGGTGACCACCTCGCGGTCGGGGCCGAGGCCCAGCACCGCGGCGCCGTCGAGCATCACGGCCAGCCGCTGGGTCACCTCGGCGAGGCCGCCACCGGTGAGCGCCACCTCCATGAACTGGTCGTCCATGCGGGAGGACAGCGCGAGGGCCTGGCCCTGCTTGGTGACGACGGCGCCGAGCACCTCGGAGACGATCTCGTCGAGGCGGACCGTCTGCGGCAGGGCCAGCACCGGAAGCCCGCGGCGATCGGCCTCGGCGAGCACCTCCGCGGGCACCGGCGGCGGCCCTTCCGTCCGCCGGTAGGCGAGCGCAGCGGTCCCCATGGAGTCCAGCCGCTCGACCAGCGCCCGGCAGTTCGCCGGATCGGCCGGGGGCAGCCGGGCGCCCAGGACGACGAGGACGTCGACCCCGGCGGCGGCCAACGGGTCGGCCGGGTTGTCCACGACCATGTGGCGGACCGAGCGTGCGAGCCCGCCGGCGCCGGCGACCACCGACGAGCCGGCCAGCCCGGGGAGGTCGAGCACGTCCTCGATGGTGAGTCCCATGCGCTCCTGCCAGCTGCCGCGCTCGGTCCGGGACGGCTCGGCGCGCGCCGGTTCCTCGACCGCCCAGTTGCGACGAAACGGCACCGTTCCGTCACGCTGCGTGGGCGCCATCGCCGAGGTCTCACTCTGGGTCACGATGCGTCCCTCTCTAGTCGCCAACGTGGCCGTCGAGTCGCGGGATCCTGTCAGGACTCCTTGAACGGCGACCTGCATTCTTGGCGAGTTCCGCCATAAGAGGGCGTGCGACGCGCCGCATAGGTTCGAAGCCCGCTCAACCCGCTCGCAGCGATGCTAGGCCGTCCCCGAGAACGCGGCGGCACCTGCCCTCTGCGGACGACGTCGAGCGGAGCCCGGACGGGGCCGCTCCGACCTCGTCCGACGCCCCTCCGGCGAAGGGCCACCATGCGCACCATCGACGAGACCAGCCGCGACAGCCGCTCGCATACGAACGCGGCGCCCAGCCGCGCCGCACGAGCCGGCGTCCCCACCATCCCCCTCCCCCGCAGGTCGGCCGCGACCACCGCCCACCCCTCGCACTCGGCGCGGCAGCTCACCCCCGTGCCGACGGCGGCCAGCACCGGCGTGACCGCGCTGCTGCGCGGGCCGGTCCGCCGCGCCCGCATCGTCGCGAGCACCCCCACCGGGGTGTACCTGCACGTCCCGGGCGAGCGCGACGGCGACGTCGTCGCCGTCCTCACGAGTGACGCAGCGCGCCACCCGCTCGGCTGCGTGCTGTTCCGCCCGAGCTCCGGGCGCCCGCTCGTGGCACCGAACGCCCAGGCCGAGGTCGGGGGCGGCCGGATCGTCGTCGGCGACCTGACGGTGAGCGCCGCGGCATGGTGGGACCCGCGTCCCCGGCTGCCCAGCGCCCGTCCCGCGCTCCTCCCCGAGGGCGTGCGCCAGCTGCGCACCACCCTGTACGGCGAGGGCGTCCCGCACAGCGCCTTCGCGCTCCCGGGGCTGCCCATCGGCCCGGGCGGGCCGCTGGCGGCGCTGCGCGGAGCGGTCCGCCGCGCCGACCTCGACGCCGCGCTGCGCACCGCGACCCGGCTCATCGGCGTCGGCCCGGGCCTCACCCCGGCCGGGGACGACGTCATGGCCGGCACCGTCGCCGGGCTGGTCCTGCTCGGGCACCCCGCTGCGCCGCGCTTCGCCGCCGGCGTCACCGCGCTGGCCGCCTGCCGCACCACCGAGCTGTCCCGGGCACTGCTGCGGCACGCCGCCGCCGGGCGGGTCAGCGGCGAGTACGCCGCGGTGCTGCACGCCCTGGTCGGCGAGGGCGCGCTGGCACCGGCGGTGGAGGCGATGCTCACCTCCGGACCGACGGGCAGCCGCGCCACGGCCCTGGGCCTGTGCACGGCGATCGACCTGGTCGAGCGCACCACGCGGGGGCGCTGAGCGGTCGGTAGCTGGGGGTCAGCCGGCGGGGGCGGGCACCACGGGGACCAGGGCGTCCCACTGCGCGATGCGGCAGCCGTCGACGCGGGAGAGCGCCAAATCCACCGGCTCCCCGCCCCAGCGGCCGAGCACGCGCGCGGTCTCCGGCCCGCCGTACTGCTGGGAGCACACGGTGTCGGCCGGCAGCGGGGCGAACGGGCGCTCGAGCCCGGCCAGGCGGTCGCACGCGGCCTGCGCCGCCGGGTGGCTGCCCTCGACGAACCCCACGCAGGTCAGCGTCCAGGTCTGCGGTGCACTGCCGTCGCCGAGGTCGATCTCCAGCTGCAGGTCGTTGTCGGCCTGGGATATGCCGCCTGCGGCGGGGTCGGGAGCGGTCGGCTCCCCGGTCGCCGGGCTCGTCGGCGCGGCCGCCCCGTCGCCGTCGTCGGTCGATCCGCAGGCCGACAGCGCCAGCACGGCGGCGGGAACGAGGAGCAGCAGCAGTCGGCGCATGTCCGTCCTGACGAGCGGGGGCACCGGGGAGTGCCGCGGGTTCAGAGCCGGGAGGCGTGGATGCTGGTGACCAGGATCGCGCGGGCCCCGAGCTCGTAGAGGTCGTCCATGATCTGGTTGGTCTGGCTGCGCCGCACCATCGCCCGCACCGCCGACCAGCCGGCCCGCTGCAGGGGGCTGACCGTCGGGCCCTCGATGCCGGGGGTGATCGCCGTGGCGCGGGCCAGGATGTCGTCGGGGCAGTCGTAGTCGAGCATCACGTACTGACGGGCGACCAGCACGCCCTGGAGCCGGCGTCGCAGCTGGGCCACCGCCGGGATCTCCTCGGCGCCGTCGCGCCCCACGAGGATCGCCTCGCTGGCCAGCACCGGCTCGCCGATGATGTGCAGCCCCGCCGCGCGCAACGTCGTCCCGGTCTCGACGACGTCGCAGACCGCGTCGGCCACACCCAGCGCGCACGCGGTCTCGACCGCACCGTCGAGCTTCACGACGTCGGCCTTGATCCCCGACTCCTCGAGGGAGCGCTGCAGCAGCACCGGGTACGCGGTGGCGATCCGCTTGCCGGCGAGCTGGTCGACGGTCTCGATGCCCGAGCCGACGGGCGAGGCGAACCGGAAGGACGACCGGCCGAAGCCCAGCGGCATGACCTCGACCGCGGTCGGGCCCTCCCCCTCGGCCGGCGCGGTCTCCAGCAGCATGTCGCGCCCGGTGATGCCGACGTCCAGCGTGCCGGCGGCGACGTAGACGGCGATGTCCCGCGGCCGGAGGTAGAAGAACTCGGTGTCGTTGTCCGGGTCGTAGACCACGAGGTCCTTGGTGCTGCGCCGCATGCGGTAGCCGCTCTCGGCGAGCATCTCCGCGGCCGGCTCGCTCAGGACGCCCTTGTTGGGCACGGCGATGCGCAGCACGGGAGAACTCCTCGGGGTGGGGCGGGGACGCGGGAAGATCAGAGGTGAGCGTAGACGTCGTCGAGGGTCAGACCCCGGGCGAGCATGAGCACCTGCACCCGGTAGAGGAGCTGGCTAATCTCCTCGGCCGTCCGCTCCTCCCCCTCGTGCTCGGCGGCCATCCACGACTCGGCCGCCTCCTCGACGACCTTCTTGCCCGCGGCGTGAACGCCGTCGCGCACGGCGACGACGGTGCCCGAGGCGGGGTCGCCCTCGGCGACCTTGGCGGAGAGCTCGGCGAACAGCCCGTCGAACGTCTTCACGACCTGCCTCCGGCGGGGGTCACGCTGAATCCGGTGGTGTGCTGCGGGCGGCGCACGTCGCGCAGCGTCAGGGCGGTGGCGAGCGCGGCGATCGCGGCCTCCCAGCCCTTGTCCTCGGCGGAGCCCGGCAGGCCGGCACGGTCGCGGGCCTGCTCCTCGGTGTCGCAGGTGAGCACCCCGTTGGCCACGGGCGTGCCCGCGTCCAGCGCGACCCGGGTCAGACCGGCGGTCACCGCGTCGCAGACGTACTCGAAGTGCGGGGTCCCGCCGCGGATGACCACCCCGAGCGCGACGACGGCGTCGTGCCGCTCGGCCAGCGCCTGGGCGACCACGGGCAGCTCGACGGCACCGGGTGCGCGCACCACGGTCGGGTCGGCGACGCCGCTGGCCCGGGCGCCCTCCAGGGCGCGCGCCAGCAGGCTGTCGGTGAGCTCCGCGTGCCAGGTGGTGGCGACGATGCCGAGCGTCAGCCCGGCGGCGTCGACGGGCTCGACGACGGGCGCTCCCGAGCCACTCACGAGGGCTGCTCGTCGACGCGGAGGGGCACGTTCTCCGGGAGGGGGTCGGCGAGCACGGGTTCGCCGGCGACCTCGATCCCGGGCTCGATGATGTCGAGCAGGTGCCCCATGCGGTCGCGCTTGGTCCGCAGGTAGCTCAGGTTCTGGCTGGTCACGTGGCTGGGCAGGGCGACCCGGCCGAGCACCTTGAGGCCGTAGCCCTCCAGCCCGGCGCGCTTGGCCGGGTTGTTGGTCAGCAGTCGCATGGTGTGCACGCCGAGGTCGACCAGGATCTGCGCACCCGTGCCGTAGTCGCGGGCGTCGGCCGGCAGTCCCAGGTCGAGGTTGGCGTCGACGGTGTCGGCGCCGAGGTCCTGGAGCTGGTAGGCCTGCAGCTTGTGCAGCAGGCCGATGCCCCGGCCCTCGTGACCGCGGATGTAGAGCACGATGCCGCGGCCCTCGTCGGCGACCGCCTGCAGCGCGGCCTGGAGCTGGGGGCCGCAGTCGCAGCGCAGGGAACCGAAGACGTCGCCGGTGAGGCACTCGGAGTGCACGCGGACCAGCACGTCCTCCCCGTCGCCGATGTCGCCGTAGACGAAGGCCACGTGCTCGCGCTCGTCGTAGGAGCTGCGGTAGCCGACGGCGGTGAAGGTGCCCGGGGTCAGCGGGACGATCGCCTCGGCGACCCGCTCGACGAGCTTGTCGAAGCGCTTGCGGTAGGCGATCAGGTCGGCGATGGAGACCATGACCAGGTCGTGCTCGTCGGCGAAGACGCGCAGTTCCTCGCCGCGGGCCATGCCGGTCGGGTCCTTCTCGCTGACGATCTCGCACAGCGTCCCGGACGGCCGGAGGCCGGCGAGGACGGCGAGGTCGACGGCCGCCTCGGTGTGGCCGGGGCGGCGCAGCACGCCGCCGTCCTTGGCCCGCAGCGGGACGATGTGGCCCGGGCGGGAGAGGTCGCGCGAGGTGGCGTCGGCGTCGGCCAGGGTGCGGATCGTGGTCGCCCGGTCGGACGCGGAGATGCCGGTCGTGACGCCCTCGCGGGCGTCCACGGTGACGGTGTACGCGGTGCCGAGGCGGTCCTGGTTCACCCGGTGCATGGGCGGCAGGTCCAGCCGGTCGGCGTCGGACTCGGTGACGGCGACGCAGATGTAGCCCGAGGTGTACCGGACCATGAAGGCCACGAGGTCCGGCGTCGCGAGCTCCGAGGCGAAGATCAGGTCGCCCTCGTTCTCGCGGTCCTCGTCGTCGATCACGACGACCGGGCGGCCGTCCTTGATCGCGGCGATCGCGGTCTCGATGCTGTCCAGACGGGTCAAGGGTGTGGTCACCGACGTGCCTCCAGCAGTCGCTCGACGTGCTTGGCGATCACGTCGACCTCCAGGTTGACGGGGTCCCCCGTGGCGCGCGCGCCCAGCGTGGTCTCGCGGAGGGTGGTGGGGATGAGGCTGACCTCGAACCAGGGCTCGGGGTCGGTGGCGGCGCAGACCGCACTGACGGTGAGGGAGACGCCGTCGACGGTGATGGAACCCTTCTCGACGACGTAGCGGGCGAGGCCGGCAGGAAGCTCGATCCGGACGACCTCCCAGTGCTCGGCCGGGGTGCGGGCGAGCACGGTTCCGACGCCGTCGACGTGGCCCTGCACGATGTGCCCGCCGAGTCGGGTGTTCGGGGTGACGGCCCGCTCCAGGTTGACCCGGTTGCCGGCCTCGGCCTTGCCCAGGCTGCTGCGGCGGAGCGTCTCGGCCATGACGTCGGTGCTCCAGACGCCGTCCCGCACGGACGTGACGGTCAGGCAGACGCCGTCGACGGCGATCGAGTCGCCGAGCGCGACGTCCTCCAGGACGCGGTTCGCGCGGATCTCGAGCCGGGCCGCGTCCGCCTGGTCCTCGCGGACGACGAGCGTGCCCACCTCTTCGACGATGCCGGTGAACATCTCAGCTCCTCTTCCGGACGGACTGTCGTCCCCCAGTGTGCCGGGTGGGCCTCAGCCGGAGCTGCACGTCCCCACCCGACGGGAGGATCTCGACGGTCTCGAGGGACAGCGCCCCGGTGATCGAAGTGATTCCCAGGTCGCCCACCAGGGAGGGGCCGGCGCCCAGCAGTTTGGGTGCGAGGTGCACCACGGCCTCGTCGACGAGGCCGGCGGCGAGGAACGCGGCGGCCAGCGTGGGGCCGCCCTCCAGCAGCACGCGGCGGACGTCGCGCTCGTACAGCTCGGCCAGCAGCTCGGCCGGCGAGGCGGCGCGGCTGACCAGCGTGGGTGCGGCGTCGTCGAGCACGCGGGCGGTCTCCGGCAGCCGGCCCCGGCGGTCGACGACGACCCGCAGCGGCTGGCGGTCGGCGTTCCGCCCGTCGGCGTCGCGAACGGTAAGCTGGGGGTCGTCGGTCACCGCCGTCCCCGAGCCGACGACGACGGCGTCGCAGGTGGCGCGCAGGCGGTGGACGGCGGCGCGGGTCTGCTCACCGGTGATCCAGCGGCTGCTGCCGTCGGCGGCCGCGACCCGCCCGTCCAGGGTGGCGGCGACCTTCCAGATCACCTGCGGCCGGTGCTCCCGGACCCCCGTGAGCCACGGACCGAGAGCGCCGAGTTCGGCCTCGTCCTGCTCGACGCCGAGCTCCACGGCGACGCCGGCGGCGCGCAGCCGCTCGGCTCCCCCGCCGGCGAGCTGGGTCGGCTCGGGAACGGCGACGACGACGCGGGCGACGCCGGCTTCGATCAGCGCGTCGGCGCACGGGCCGGTGCGGCCGGTGTGCGCGCATGGCTCGAGGGTCACGACGGCGGTGCCTCCGCGGGCCCGCTCCCCCGCTGCCGCCAGTGCCTGCACCTCGGCGTGCGGACCGCCGGGGGGCTGGGTGGCGCCTTCCCCGGCGACGCTGCCGTCGGCGGCCAGGATCACCGCGCCCACGGCGGGGTTCGGGCTCGTGGTGCCGAGCGCGGCTGCGCCCAGCTCGCGGGCGCGCGCCATGGCGGCGCGCTCGGTGGCGGGAACGGTCACCCGTTCATCGCCGCGGCGGCCTGCGCGCGCAAGGCGGCGATCGCCTTCGACGGGTCCTCGGCGCCGTAGACGGCCGAACCCGCGACGAACATGTCGACGCCGGCCTCGGCGGCCTGCTCGATGGTGTCGGCGTTGATGCCGCCGTCGATCTCCACGATCAAGGTGAGGTGACCGGCGTCCACGAGCTCGCGGGCCTTGCGCGCCTTGGGCAGCACGTCGGCGATGAACGACTGGCCGCCGAAGCCCGGCTCGACGCTCATCACGAGCAGGGTGTCGAAGTCGGGCAGCACGTCGAGGTAGTCCTCGAGCGGGGTGCCGGGCTTGATCGCCAGGCCGGCCAGGGCGCCGGCGGCCTTCAGGTCGCGGGCGACGGCGCGGGGGTCGGTGCAGGCCTCGGCGTGCACGGTGACGTTGCGGGCGCCCATCTCGGCGTAGCCCGGCGCCCAGCGCTCGGGGTTCTCGATCATGAGGTGGCAGTCCAGCGGCACCGGGCTCACCGCCTGGATCGCCTGGGCGACCGGCAGGCCGAGGGTCAGGTTCGGCACGAAGTGCGCGTCCATGACGTCGACGTGCAGCCAGTCGGCGTCGGCGACCCGCTGCACCTCGGCGGCGAGGTTCGCGAAGTCGGCGGAGAGCAGGCTGGGGGCGATCATCGGCTGCCGGGACACGCAGGGAGTCTAGGTGGGCCGTGATCGTGGTCCGACCGGCTCCGGCTGCCCTACCTGACCACGACGCTCCCCTGCCTGGTCGCCGGCCTCGTCCTTCTGGACCACGACCCTGCTGGTGACGCTGGGTGCAGGTGTCCTGGTCGCCGACGGCCTGCGACAGGCGCGTGCCGGGCGGCGGTGGCTCGCCGATCCACCCGGCCCGCGGCGCCACTGACTACGCCGGCATCGTGCTGTCGATCGCCAACGGCATCGCGGGGGCGATCATCTTCTCCTCCTGAACGCCCGCCGGGCCTGCATGCGCAGGGAGGGGGCCCTGCACGAGGGGTGTCCGTCGTGCACGACGGGGTAGGGCTCCGCCCATGGCCTCCGACAGCTCCGCCCCCGCCCGCTACGACGGCTTCGACCGGATGCCGATCGCCGGCACCTGGCGCGCCGGCCGCGCGGGAAGGACCGCGACCGACACGGACCCGTACACCGGCGAGACGCTGACCGAGATCCCGCTGGCGAACGCCGAGGACCTCGACGAGGCCTACGCGCGGGCGAAGGAGGCACAGCGGGACTGGGCGGCGCGGCTGCCGGGTGAGCGCGCCGAGGTGATGCGCCGCGCGGCCCGGATCATGGAGGCCCGCAAGGACGAGATCGTGGACTGGCACATCCGCGAGTCCGGCGCCGCCGCCCCGGCCGCCGAGTTCGAGTACGCGATCACCCTGCGCGACTTCCACGAGGCGTCGTCCTACCCGTACCGGGTGGAGGGCCGCATCCTGCCGGCCGACATCGAGGGCAAGGAGAGCCGCGTCTACCGCCGTCCCGTCGGGGTGGTGGCGGTGATCAGCCCGTGGAACGTGCCCATGCACCTGTCCAACCGCTCGGTCGCGCCGGCGCTCGCGCTCGGCAACGCCGTCGTCCTCAAGCCGGCCGGCGACACCCCGGTGACCGGCGGCCTGCTGCTGGCCAAGGTCTACGAGGAGGCCGGCCTCCCCGACGGGCTGCTGTCGGTGGTCATCGGGTCCGGGAGCGACATCGGCGACGCGATCGTCAGCCACCCGACCCCCCGGGTCGTCTCGTTCACCGGCTCGACGCCCGTCGGCAAGGGCATCGCGGAGAAGGCGGGGCTGAAGAAGCTGTCCCTGGAGCTCGGCGGCAACGGGCCACTGGTGGTGCTGGACGACGCCGACCTCGGCTATGCGGTGGACGCGGCGATCTTCGGGAAGTTCTTCCACCAGGGCCAGGTCTGCATGATCACCAACCGGATCGTCGTGGACGACTCGGTGCACGACGAGTTCGTGGAGCGCTACGTCGAGCGTGCCCGCGCGCTCAAGGCGGGCGACCCGCGCGAGTCGGACACGGTGATCGGGCCGATCATCAACGGCCGCCAGCTCGAGGGCATCCAGGAGAAGATCGCGCAGTCGCGTGCCGACGGCGCGCAGCAGCTGCTCGGCGGGGACCCGACCGGCCCGATCGGCTCGGTGCTGCCCCCGCACGTGCTCCTGGGCGACAACCGGGTGACCAGCGCCCGGCAGGAGATGTTCGGGCCGGTCGTGACGATCATCCGGGCCCGCGACGAGGACGACGCCCTGGCGATCGCGAACGACACCGAGTACGGCCTGTCCAGCGCCGTGTTCACCGAGGACACCCTGCGCGGCGTCCAGTTCGCGCTCCGGGTCGAGGCCGGCATGACGCACGTCAACGACTCCCCGCTCAACGACGAGAACAACACCGCGTTCGGCGGCGAGAAGGACTCGGGGCTGGGCCGGTTCGGCGGCGAGTGGGCGATCGAGGAGTTCACCACCGACCACTGGGTGAGCGTCCAGCACACCAAGCGGAAGTTCCCGTTCTGACCGGGGTCTGACCAGCCAGAACTGTCGGACCCCGGTCCTATCGTCATACGTATGTTCGATCTGGGCGGCGGGTACGGGGTGGCGGTGTCGGTCGCGCCCCTCGAGCTGCCGTCGTGGCCGGAGCAGCCGCTTCCTGCGGGGGTGACGGCGCGGCCGTCGCGGCTGGGTGACCTGCTCCCGGTCGGTCGGCGGTCGGCGGCCGAGATCGCGGCGGAGCTCCAGCGGGTGCAGCGGGCGAAGTCGGGGTTGGCCGCCTACGAGGCCGAACTGGTCGTGGGGCTGGCTGCCCGGCGGCCGGACAGCGCCGATCGGGAGATCGGTGAGCCCGGGTCTGCGGGCGAGGGGTGGGTGTCCGGGCCGGGGCGGGAGCCGGTGGCGGGGGTGAGCGAGTTCTTCGCCGACGAGCTGGCGTTGGTGCTCAACTGCTCGCGGACGGCGGCCACGGTGCAGGGCGAGCTGTCCTGGGTGCTGGTCGAGCGGCTACCCGCGGCCTGGGCGGCGCTGGCCGACGGGGAACTGGACCGGCCCCGGGCGTTCGGCCTGGCCGCCGAGCTGGCCGATGCGGCCCGGGAGCTGGAGCCGGCGGTGCTCCGGCAGATCGAGGCGGCGGTG
>FNAW01000009.1 GCA_900102115.1 Blastococcus fimeti | reverse complement strand
AAGATGCCGAACAGCAGCAACGAGCTGCCCAGGTCCCGCTCGAAGACGAGGACCAGGATCGACACGAGCCACACCACGATGACCGGGCCGAGGTCGCGGCCGCGGGGCAGCTCCAGCCCCATCACCCGGCGGCTGGCCAGCGCCAGCACCTCGCGCTTGTCCACCAGGTAGGCGGCGAAGAAGACGACCAGGCAGATCTTGGCGAACTCACCGGGCTGGATGGAGAAGCCGGCCACCCGGATCCAGATCTTGGCGCCGTTCACCTCGGAGATCGAGGACGGCAGGATCGCCGGCAGGGTCAGCAGCACCAGGCCGAGCAGCATGAGGATGTACGCGTACCGGGAGAGCAGCCGGTGGTCGCGCACCACCAGCAGCACGGCTACGAACAGCAGCAGCCCGATCGTGGCCCAGAGCAGCTGCACGGGGGCGTCGGCACCCGAGTCGGGGTCGGCGATGTCCAGCCGGTGGATCATCACCAGCCCCAGTCCGGTGAGGACGGCGACGCAGGGCAGCAGCAGCGGATCGGCGTACGGCGCGAACTTCCGGACGACCAGGTGCGCGCCGGTCCACAGCGCGGTGAACCAGATGCCGAAGGTGGCCAGTTCCGGGCGCAGCGAGCCGGTGACCGTGAGGTCGACGATGCACTGCGCGGCGAGCGTGATCACGACGGCGAAGGCCAGCAGCAGCGCCTCGGTACCGCGCCGGGTCGGGACGGCGGTGCCAGGGGCCGGGGCGCGGGGGTCCGTGGTCGGTCCGGCCATCACTCGGCCTCCCGGCAGTCCACCCCCGGCCGGGACGACGGCGTCGTCGCGGCCGACGTGCCGGCGTCGGGGGAGCTCTCCGGAGTGGACGGCTCGGCGCCCGGCACGGCCGGGGTGGGCGCGACCTCGGGAGCGGGCGCGGCGGGGGGCACGGTGGGGACCGAGCCGTCCGGCGTCGGGACGGCGCCCTCGGGCTGCGGCGCCTGGGACCGGGCGGCCTCCGCCTCCGCCTCTGCCTCTGCGGCGGCCTCCGCCTCTGCGGCGGCCTCTTCCTCGGCGGTGCGACAGGCCGGCAGCCGCTGGTCGCGGAGTGCCGCGACGATGCGGTCGGCGTCGGCCGCGTCGTCGGCGGTGATGCCGCCCTGCACGCGGTTGCGGGCGGCCGGCGTCAGGTCGGTGACCGGCAGCTCGGCGTCCCGGTCCACGCGGTAGAGGTCCAGGCCGAGCAGCGAGACGTCCAGCCCGCGGAAGACCGCCACCTGCTCGTGTCCCTGCTGCTCGTCGACCCCGACGAACCAGTGCTGCAGCGCCCAGACGTAGGTACCGATCGCCCCGGCCACGAGCACGACCAGGAGGATCCCCGCCCCGAGGAGGAGTCGCAGCGGGCGGCGGCGGGCGGAGGGGCCACCGCCCGTCGGCGGTGCGGGCGGTGGCGAGGGCGGCGGTGCGGGATCGGCCAGCGCGGCCCGGCCGGCCGCGGAGGTGCCGTCGACCTGGCGCTGCCCGATGTAGTCGCCCGCGGCGCCGTCGACGACCGGCTCCATGAGCACGCCGCGGCCGTCGTCGTCGACGACGTCGGCGACGATCACGGTGATGTTGTCCGGGCCACCGCTGCGCAGCGCCAGCTCGATCAGCCGGTCCGCGGTGGTCTGCGGGTCGGGATCGGTCATCGCGTCGGCGAGGGTCTCCTCGCTGACGACGCCGGAGAGCCCGTCGGAGCACAGCAGGTAGCGGTCGCCGGCCCGCGCCTCGCGCATGGAGAGGTCGGGCTCGACCTCCTGGCCGTTGAGCGCCCGCAGCAGCAGCGACCGCTGGGGGTGGCTGTTGGCCTCCTCGGCGGTGATCCGGCCGTCGTCGATCAGCGTCTGCACGAACGTGTCGTCGTGCGTGATCTGGGTGAACTCGCCGTCGCGGAGCAGGTAGGCGCGCGAGTCGCCGACGTGGCACAGCGCGAGCCGGCCACCGGCGAACAGGATCGCCGTCAGCGTCGTCCCCATGCCCTCGAGCTGCGGGGAGTCGCGGATGACCTCGCGCAGGTGCTCGCTGCCGTCGAACACGCCCTGGCGCAGGGCCTGCAGCATGTCGCCGGAGGGGGTGTCGTCGTCGAGGTGCTGCAGGGCGGCGATGACCACCTTGCTGGCGACGTCGCCGGCCGCGTGCCCCCCCATGCCGTCGGCGACCGCGAGCAGTCGCGGACCGGCGTAGACCGAGTCCTGGTTGTTGCCGCGGATCAGTCCGCGGTCCGAACGCGCTGCGTAGCGCAGGACGAGACTCATGAGCGCAGCTCCAGGGCCGTCTGGCCGATGCGGATCGGCTGACCGGGGTTGATCAGCAGCGGACCCTGGACGCGCTGCTGATCGAGATAGGTGCCGTTGGTGGAGCCTAGGTCCTCGACGTACCACTGGCCGCCGCGGTTGGTCAGCCGGGCGTGACGCGAGCTGGCGAAGTCGTCGGTGAGGACGAGCGTGGAGTCGTCCGCCCGGCCGACGAGGATCGGCTGCTCCCCGAGGGTGATCTTGGTGCCGGTCAGCGGGCCGGCGGTGACGACGAGGGTGCGGGGACCCTTGCTGCCGCGCTTCCGACTCGGTGCGGCCGCCCGGGGCGGGACCGACGCGACGCGACCGACGCGGCCGCCGAACAGGTCGGCCCGCACGACGCGGAACGCGGCGAAGATGAACAGCCACAGCAGCAGGAGGAAGCCGAAGCGGAATCCCTGCACCACGATCTCTGCCATCAGCCGGTCACCTCGCTCACCATCGGCGAGATCGTGCCCGGTACCGCCCAGCTCATGCGTGATCCCGGCGTCCCCGTCACGCGCCGTCCCGCCGGTACACCAGCACCGAGTGGCCGATCCGGATGACGTCGCCGTCGGCGAGCGGCTGGCGGCTGACCCGCCGGCCGTTCACCAGGGTCCCGTTCGTCGAGCCGAGGTCCTCGACGGTGGCGACGTCGCCGTCCAGGACGACGTCGACGTGCTTGCGGCTGACCCCGGTGTCGGGGAGCCGGATGTCGGCCTCGGTGCCGCGCCCGATCACGTTGCGCCCGGTGCTCAGCTCGTGGCGGGTGCCCGGCCCGTCGACGACCAGGGCGTGCGTGATGGTCGCGCGGCTGCCCGGGCGGCCGGAGGACGGCGGGACCCGGCCGGTGTCGCCGACGTGCCCGCGCAGCGGGGGGAGGGGGGGCAGCGGGGGATGGCCGGGGAGCGGGGGGACGCCGGCGGGGGCGAGATCGCCCCGGGCGCTCGGCGCGTCGGGGTCGGCGACCTCCGAGGAGACCTCGAAGACGCCCGTCGGCAGGTCGCTGTCCAGCTCGAGGTGCACGCGGACGGCGTCGAAGATCGAGTAGCCCTCGTCGTCGATGTGCTCGGAGACCATGTCGGCGAGCTCGCCGGCGAGCTGGTCGGACCACTGCCCCAGGTGCTCGTAGTCGGTGTCGCCCAGGCGCACCACGTACACGTTGGGCGCGAGGATGCGGCCCTCGCCGACGACCGAGCGCTGCTCGTCGGCCTCGCGCTGCAGGGCCTTGGCGATCTCGGCCGGGTGGACCTTGCCCTTGAACAGACGGGCGAACGCGAGACCGACCATGCCTTCGAGCCGTCGCTCGAAGCGCTGCAGCACACCCACAGTCGCTCCTTCGCGCTCGGCCGGACGTACTCCTGGTCGCCGTGATCGTAGCCGGGCGGCGCAGCGCGGACCGGCCAACGCGCGTCGTCCGACACGTTTGTGGCGGCTGCCTGGGAACGACGGCCCCCCTGCCCGGGTTGCGCGCGGCAGGGCTGCTAATGTCGTCGCTCGCCAGGGCAAGTGGCGGAATGGCAGACGCGCACGGTTCAGGTCCGTGTGTCCGAAAGGACGTGGGGGTTCAACTCCCCCCTTGCCCACCCTGGTACGAAGGCCGCGACAGCGGCAGCCTGCGGCTCGCGGCCGCCGATCACGTCGGCCGGCCGGTCAGCGAGGTCGCCGAGGAGCTGACCGCGCTCGGGCTGGTCGTCGAGCTCAAGACGGAGATCACCACCGACCAGCCCCGTGACCGGGTCACCGGCATCTCGCCCACGGGCCGGCAGCTGCGCGCCGGCGACGTCGTCGTCGTCCGCTACGCCGTGCCGCCGGCCCGACCCGCCGGCGGGTCCGGGAGCAGCCGCCCGAGCGCGGCTCCGGTGCCCGAGGTCGCCCCCGACCCGTCCGGTCCGGCCGAGGTCGAGACGGTGGTCGAGCCCGACGCACCGGCGCCGACCCTGCAGGCCGGTACGCCGGGGCTGCCGACGGCGACGACCAGCCAGCCCCCGCCGTCCGGGACGCCGACGACGACGGCCGGCTCGACGCCGACCCCCTCGACGACGACCCCCTCGACGCCCACGACGACGTCGTCGGCACCGGCCACGACGACGGTGCCGACCGGCCCGACCACCCCGTAGGGGGGACCGCGGTCGCGTAACCGGCTCGGGCCGGGTACGACAGGGGGACGACGGGACGCGAGGTGGGGTCGGTGGCGGAGCCGGGACGGCGGGTGCTCGGCGGCCGCTACGAGCTGGACACGCTGCTGGCGACGGGCGGCCAGGGCCAGGTCTGGCGGGCACGGGACACCGTGCTGTCGCGGCCGGTCGCGGTGAAGGTGCTGCGCAGCGAGTTCACCGGCGACCCGACCTTCCTCGCCCGGTTCCGCGCCGAGGCGCAGCACGCCGCGCTGGTTGCCCACCGGCACATCGCGGCGCTGCACGACTACGGCGAGCTCGACGACGCCGCCACCGGCGAGCGGCTGGCCTTCCTGGTGATGGAGCTGGTCGAGGGGGAGTCCCTGGCCGAGCTGCTCGCCCGCGAGCCGCGGCTGGGCGTCGCCCGCACCCTCGCCGTCCTCCGGCAGGCCGCCGACGCGCTGGCGGCGGCGCACGCCGCCGGGCTGGTGCACCGGGACGTCAAGCCCGGCAACGTCCTGGTGGCGCCGGACGGCACGGTGAAGATCACCGACTTCGGCATCGCGGTCTCGGCCTCGAGCGTGCCGCTGACGCAGACGGGGCAGGTCGTCGGCACGGCCCACTACCTCTCGCCGGAGCAGGCCGCCGGGAGCCGGGCGGCCGCGGCCAGCGACGTCTACGCGCTGGGCCTGATCGGCTACGAGTGCCTGGCCGGCCGCCGCGCGTTCGACGGCGAGAACTCGGTGCAGATCGCCCTGAGCCAGCTGCGGGACACCCCCGATCCCCTGCCCGAGGACGTCCCCGAGCAGGTCCGCACGCTGCTCGAGCACGCCATGGTGAAGGACCCCGCGCGGCGGCTGCCGGACGGCGCCGCGTTCCGGGACGCCATCGACGACGTGCTCGCGGGCCGCCGGCTGCCACCGGCGCCGGTGCCGGACACCAGCCCGCTGCCGCTGGAGGCCCACCCGTCGCGCGCCCGTCGGCGCGCCCGGGTGCTCGCGCCGCTGGCGGCGCTGCTGGTCGGCGCCGGCGTGGGCATCGCGGCGCTGCAGCTGGCCGGCGACGCCGCGGTGCCGCCCGCAGCCGCGGCGACGGACACCGCGGACACCGTGCTGCTGGCTGCGGCCGACCACCTCGGCCGCCCGGTGGTGGACGTCGAGGCGGACCTGGGCCGGCTCGGGCTGCGCGTGGAGCGGGTCGCCGATCCGGTCGCGCCGGGCACGGCCGGGGCGGTCACCCGCATCTCCCCGACCGGCGCGGTTCCGCGCGGCGCCCTGATCACGCTGGCCTACGCCGTCGGCGAGCCGGAGGCACCCCCCGGGGACGGCGCCGTCGTCACCGACGTGGACACGGGGAGCGCGGCACCGGGGAGCTCCGTGCCGTCCGCACCGCCGTCGTCCGTGCCGGCACCCGCGCCGGAGCCCGTGCCGTCCCCGGAGCCCGTCGTCGGAGCGCCGTCGGATGGCGCCGGTGGGCCGGCGGCCGGAGGGCCCGCGGGCGACGCCGGGTCACCGGCCGCCGGCAACGGGCCGGGGGCGGGGCCGCCCAGCGGGCCCGGGAACAACAACGGCAACGGCAACGGGAACGGCAAGGGGAACGGCGGCCGCGGCAACGGCTGACCGCCCGTCCGGTCAGCGGGTGCGGGCCGGACCCGTCCAGAGCGCGGCACCGAGGCACCCCAGCGCGGCGGTGAGCAGGAAGCCGCGGTCGCTGGCGACGACGGGCAGCACCACCAGCAGCCAGAAGACGGCGAGCCCCACCAGGCCGGCCGCCGCGATCCGCCAGGTGGTGGCGGCGCCCGGCCGGCGGCCTCCGGGCAGCAGTCCGGCGGCACCGGCCAGCCCCAGGGCGGCGCAGACGGTGGCGAAGGCCGACCAGAGCGGGATGTCCGACCAGAACGACTCGCCGCCGAACCGCAGGCCCAGCCCGAGCTCGAGCAGCACCAGGGCGGCGGCGACCAGCCCCAGGGTCCGCAGCGCCGTCCGGTCGCGGGCCTCCCGTGCCGGCGGCGCTGACTCCCCGTCGACCGGCTCCTCGGCGGGCGGCACCGGACCGGTCTCCAGGGAGGCGGGCCAGGCCGAGGTCGCGGTCGCGGGCGTCTCCGCGGGGGCGGGAGCGGCCGGTGGCGGGGGCGGGGGGAGCTGGCCGGGGAGGCCAGGGACGAAGCCGACCGGGCCGGTCTTCTGGACGGTCGGCACCGGAGTGGGCGTGGTGGCGGCGGGGTGCGGGGGCAGCTGCTGGGGAGTCGCGGCCGGTGTCGCGGCGGGGCCCGCGGGCTGGCCGGCAGCCGGGGTCGCCACGGGGATCTCCTGCGTGGTCGGCTGCGCCGGGACCGTGGGCTCGGCGGGCGGCTGAGGGTCGGTCGGCGAACTCACGGGTCCTCCTCGCTCTGGTCGACCGGCCGGAGGGGCCGGCCGTCCCCGCACGGTATCCGGGGGCCCGTGGGCGGGGGGCCGGGCGCACCGGGGACCGCCGTCCTAGGGTCGGGCGGGTGAGCATCCGCGCCGGCATCGTCGTCACCGGGACCGAAGTCCTCACCGGCCGCGTCGCCGACGCCAACGGGCCGTGGCTGGCCGAGCGGTTGCGCGAGCTGGGCGTGGACGTCGGGCACGTGGTGGTGGTCGGCGACCGCCCCGACGACCTGCGCGACGCGCTGGCCTTCCTGGCCGGCACCGGCGTCCCGCTCGTGGTCACCACCGGCGGCCTCGGGCCCACGGCCGACGACCTGACCGCGGAGGTGGTCGGGGCCTTCCAGGGGCGCCCGTCCGCGGTGGACGAGGAGCTCGAGCGGCGGATCGCCGCCGTCGTCGAGCGGCTCATGGCGATGCGCCGGTGGCGGGCCGACGCCGGCTCCACGGCGGCCGGCGTCCGGAAGCAGGCCCGGGTGCCCGCGGGCGCCACCGTGCTCGAGCCGGTGGGCACGGCCCCGGGCCTGGTCGTCCCGCCGGCGGACGGCCGGGGCGGGCCCGTCGTCCTGGTCCTCCCCGGGCCGCCCGGCGAGCTGCAGGGCATGTGGCCCGGGGCGCTCGCCGCCGGCCCGGTCGCGGCACTGCTCACCGACGTCCCCGAGCTGCGCCAGGAGACGGTGCGGATGTGGGGGACGCTCGAGGCGCAGCTGGCCGCCACCCTGCGCGACGCGGAGGACCGGCTGGGCGGCCTGGAGGTCACCACGTGCCTGCGCGAGGGCGAGCTGGAGATCGTCACCCGGTTCGGCCCGGATGCGCAGCCGGCCTACGACCGGCTGCTGGAGGTGCTCACCGAGCGGCACGGCGACACGATCTTCTCCACCGGACCGGACCTCGACGCCGTCGTGACCGACGCGCTGACCGGGCGGGGGCTCACCGTCGCGACCGCGGAGTCGTGCACCGGCGGTCTGCTCGCCGCCCGGCTGAGCGCTCGAGCCGGTTCCTCGGCGTTCCTCCTGGGCGGGGTGGCGGCCTACGCGAACAGCGCCAAGGAGGACCTGCTCGACGTGCCGGCCACCGTTCTGGCCGAACACGGCGCCGTGAGCGCCGAGGTGGCCGCCGCGCTGGCCGACGGCGCCCGCGCGCGCTTCGGTGCCGACGTCGGCGTCGGGATCACCGGCGTCGCCGGGCCCGGTGGTGGCACCGCCGACAAGCCGGTCGGCACCGTGCACGTGTGCGTCGTCGGCCCCGACGCGCGTCTGTCGCGGGCGCTGCGGCTGCGCGGGTCCCGGGCGGCGGTGCGGGACCGATCCGTCACGATGGCGCTGCACCTGCTGCGCGAGCTGCTGGTCGGTGGTCCGCCCGCCTGAGCGGGCCGGCGGTCAGCCCAGCAGGGCGCTCGGGCCGTCGGGCGCAGCGGCCTTGCTCAGCGGTGCGCCGTCGAGCCGCGCGTGGATGATCAGGCGCTGCTGGGCCGAGTACTTCGGGTGGCAGGTGGTCAGCGTCAGGTAGGCGCCCGACGCCTCGCCCGTGGCCGGCCCGCCCGGGGTCGGGGAGATGACCGCGACCTGCGACGGGCGCACGATCTGCCGGCCGGGGATGCCGCTGGGGTCGCCGTCGAAGTCGCCCGTGTCCGCGTCGCCGAGGACGCGGTAGACGAACCAGGAGTCGTCGGTCTCGACGACGATCGGGTCACCGGGCCGCATGCGGTCCAGGTCGAGGAACGGCGAGCCGCGGCCCACCCGGTGGCCGGCGACGGCGAAGTTGCCCTGCTGGCCGGGCATCGCCGTGTTCACGTAGTGACCGGGCCCCCGCTCCAGCTGGACCTCCGAGGCGCCCTCGACGACCACCCGCGAGTAGTCCTCGCCCAGCCGCGGGATGTGCAGGATGGCGAAGGGGTCGCCGATGTCGGCCTGGATGGCGCCGGGGGTGTGCGCCGGCGGGGCCACCGGGGAGGCGCCGGTCGGCGGCTCGACGGTGGGGGAGTCGGCCGGCGGGGAGTCGGCGGGCGGGTCGACCGTCGCCGAGTCGGCCCACTGTTCCTGGATCTGCCCGGCGAGCTGGTCCTGGGCGCGGGCGGCGAGCAGGTCGGTGATCCAGAGCTGGTAGCCGACGAAGAGCAGGGCGACCAGTCCGACGGTGATCAGCGTCTGGCTGATCCCGCGGCCGACCGTCCGCAGCCGGTCGGCGCCCGTGCGACGGGCGGGGACGGTGGGGTCCGGCGCCGCCGTCCCGGGCGTGTCGCGCTCCGCTGTCCCGTGCACTCTGGTCCCCTGTCCGTGTCGTGGGGCGCCGGCGCGGGTAGAGCGGGCCGGGAACCCGATGGGTGGAAACGGGTGGAACGAGGCGGGACGCCGCCTGCCGGAGGCAACCGGCAGACGACGTCCCAGGGTGGAGTCCGGCCCGCCGCTCCGAGTGACCGGAGCGGCGGGCCGGCGCCTTGTCAGGCCGCCTGCGCCTCGCGGCGACGGGTGGCGACACCCAGGCCCAGGCCGGCGGTGAGGGTCAGCAGACCCACCGTCAGCGGGAGCGACACGTCGGAGCCGGTGTAGGCCAGCTGGGACGTGGGCTGGGCGCTGCTCATCGCCTTGACGGGAGCCGCGGAACGGACCGCCGCCTGGTGGACGACGGGCTTGGCAACCGGCGCGACGGCCGCGTGCTCGGGGCAGTCGTCGTGGTGGTGGTGAGCAACCGGCGCGGCCGGGGCCGGGGCCGGGGCCGGGGCCGGAGCCGGGGCCGGGGCGGGCTTGCTGTCCGGCAGCTTGCAGACCCACTCAGCCGCGTTGCCCGCGGCCGCGTTGTTCGAGCAGGTCACCGTTCCGCCGTTGGCCTCGGCGATGATGTTGATGATGACGTTGATGTTCTGGTTGCAGATCACGTCACCCTTCACCGACGAGCAGTACAGCGTGTTGCCGTTGCCGGCCACCACGTCGATGACGGGGCTGCCGCCATCGGCGTCGATGTCGCCGGTCTCGGCGTCGTTCTCCACGCCGTTGCTGGCGTTCACGCCCTGGACGTTGGTGCTGTCGGAGTCACCGTGCCTGCCGGAGCCCCCAGCGGTCACCGAGTCGATGGTGCCCTCGGCGTTCGCCTCGTTGTCCGCACCGTTGCCGGCCGCGGCGTTGTTGCTGCCCTCGACGTCGCCGCCGTTGGCCTCGACGTCGATGTTGACCTCGGTGTCGACGTCCTGGTCGGCCTCGACGTCGCCCTTGTAGCTGCCGGCCTCGAGGTCGTTGCCGTTGCCCGCCGCGACGCCGACGGACGGGTTGCCGCCGCTGGCGTCGATGTCGCCGGTCTCGGCGTCGTTCTCGACGTCGTTGCTGGCGTTGACGCCCTGGACGTTGGTGCTGTCGGCGTCACCGTGCTTGCCGCTGCCACCGGCAGTGGTCGAGTCGATGCTGCCCGAGGCGTTCGCGGTGTTGGTCGCACCGTTGCCCGCAGCGGCGTTGTTGCTGCCGCTGACCGTGCCGCCGTTGGCCTCGACCGCGATGTTCACGACGGTCGTCACGTTCTGCGACGCCGTGACGTCGCCCTTGACGCTGCCGGCCTCGACGGTGTTGCCGTTGCCGGCGACCACGCCGACGGACGGGCTGCCGCCGCCGGCGTCGATGTCACCGGTCTCGGCGTCGTTCTCGACGTCGTTGCTGGCGTTCACGCCCTGGACGTTGGTGCTGTCCGCGTCACCGGACTGGCCCGCCGTCGTGGAGGTGATGTCGCCCGTCGCGGTCGCGTCGGTCGACGCGCCCGCCACTGCGTCGCCGAGGAGGAAGATCCCCCCGGCCATACCGGCAATGGCGAGGCCATTGCGCACTGATCGTCTCATCGCTGTCCGTTCTGGGTGAGTGGGTGGGTGGAGCGGTGCGCCGCGTGCCACAGAGCCATGGATGGGCGCGCGGTTGACTGCGGTGTTGCGAGTGGGTGGTACGAGCGGGGCAGCCGCACTGGGTCGTGATGCGCCCCCCGTGGCACACCGGGACTGAGGGGGCGGCTGCGCAGGCGGCCGGCGTCAGTCGGGCCGGGAACCCGTGTCGGCGACCGGGCCGCCGATGGACCCCTCGAGCGGGGCGCTGCGTCCGGCGCTGAGGGTCAGGACGATGGGGGCCGGGGTGGCCGGCAGGATGGCTGCGCCGGTGGCCCCGCCGCCGGCAGGGCTGCCCGGGCCGCCGCTCTGGAGCCCGCAGCCCGTGGGCGCGCCGGCTGCGACCGGGGCGGCTGGTGCGGGCGCGGAGAGCGGCTGCGGCGGAGCGGCCGGCTCCGCGGGGAGCTGAGGGGTGCCCACCGACTGCGGCGCAGCCGGCGGGGCGACCGGAGCCGCCGCGGAGCGGACCGGCTCGGAGACGCGGGACGGCGCCGCCTTGCTCGCGGCCTTGCTCGTGGTCGCGGCCTTGGTCGTGCTCGTGGTCGCGCTCGTGGTCTGGCCCGCTGCCGTCGTCGGCGCCAGCTCCGGGGCGGCGGTGGAGCCGCCGGCGGGGGTGTCCGCGGGCGCCGGGGCGGCCGTCACCGGCGCGGACGCCGGCGGAGCCGCGGCGCACGGGGCGCTCACGTCGGGAGCTGCACCGCACGACGGTGCGCTCGGCGCCGGCTGCGCCGGAGCGGACGTGCCGGAGGTGGTGCTCGAGACCGTGGCGACGGTGACCGTCGCGCCGTCGGCCGTGGTGGTGGTCGTCGTCGTGGTGGTGGTCGTCGTGGTCGTGCCGGTGCCCTCGGGGGCTGCGGCGTCGGCGGTGGAGGACTGCTCGACCGTGCTGACGCTGCTGCCCGACCCCGCCGTGGCCGGGGCGGTCGGCACCGTGCCGGGCTCACCGGCCGACGGCGCGGGAGCGGTGCCGGGCTCGCCACCGGCCGGTTCGGGCACCGGGGCGGTCTGCTCCACGGGAGCGGCCGGGACCGGTTCGTCCGCGCTCGCCACGTCGGCGGCCAGGGCGAGGCCGGCGTACACCCCCGCGCCCAGGACGCCGGAGACGAGGAGGCGGCGTGCCCAGGAGCGGCCGACGGCAGGCAGCGCCCGGCCGTCGTCGATCCCCAGGTGGCCCGTCACGCGGCGGACGCTATGAACCCGTCCGTCTCGCACGCCAGAACTGCGGACGCGAGGGTTTCAGAGCTCGGAGTGTCCTGGCTCACATCCGAACGGGTGAACGCGGAGAGTAACGATCGCTTTCAACTTGACTTCCCTGCGTAGATGGGCCGTCACATGACGTTCCGATCCGGCGCAGTCCGTGGCCGTGGGTCGTACGGTGCGGACCATGCCCGCGACCCACGAGGTGACCAACCAGGTCCCGCCGTTGACCGGCCACGACCCGATCGCCGGGGACGCCGCGCTGGCGGAGGCGTGCGTCCGGCACGCCGATCGCGCGACGCTGGACTCGCTCGCCGGGCTGGGCCGGCTCGCAGGCAGCGAGCAGGCCCAGGAGTGGGGCCGGCTGGCGAACGAGCACCCACCCCGGCTCCGGACCCACGACCGCTACGGGCACCGGATCGACGAGGTGGAGTTCCACCCGGCCTGGCACGAGCTGATGCGGACCGCGGTGGAGAACGGCCTGGCCGGCGCACCGTGGCGGGCGGCCGCGGACGGCGATGCGCACGCCCACGTCCGGCGGGCCGTGGGCTACCTGGGCTGGACGCAGGTCGAGATGGGCCACGGCTGCCCCACGACCATGACCTATGCCGTCGTCCCGGCCCTGCGCCGGTCGCCGGAGCTGGCGGCCCGCTTCGAACCGGGGCTCACGGCGTCGGCCTACGAGTTCGGGCTGACCGATCCCGCGGGCAAGCGCGGGCTGGTCGCCGGCATGGGCATGACCGAGAAGCAGGGTGGGTCCGACGTGCGGGCCAACACCACCCGCGCCGTCCCGCAGCCGGACGGGAGCTACCGGCTGACCGGCCACAAGTGGTTCACCTCGGCGCCGATGAGCGACCTGTTCCTGGTGCTGGCGCAGCTGGACGAGGGGGTCTCCTGCTTCCTGGTCCCGCGGGTGCTGCCCGACGGCGAGCGCAACGTGTTCCACGTGCAACGTCTGAAGGACAAGCTCGGCGACCGGTCGAACGCCTCCAGCGAGGTGGAGTTCGACGGGACGACGGGATGGCTGGTGGGCGAGCCCGGCCGTGGCGTCCCGGCCATCATCGAGATGGTCAACATGACGCTTCTGACCGCCGGAGAGCGCGGCCGTGGCGCGTTCGCGGCCGTACGGGAAGCCGACCGCGTCGAGCGCCGCGTCGACCGCCGGCCAGATCCGGTCCGGCGGCAGGCCGGCGTTCTCCAGCCCGAAGGCGACGTCGTCACCGGCGCGGGTCATCACGAGCTGGGCGTCGGGATCCTGGAAGACCACCGCCGTCCCGGCCCGGGCCCGACCCGGCTGCTGCCCGCCGACGGTCATCTCGCCGAGCTGTTCGCCCTCGTCCGCCCCGAGCAGCCCGGCGAGGGCGTGCAGCAGGGTGGACTTGCCCGCGCCCGAGGCGCCGGTGAGCAGCACCCGTTCCCCGGGTTCGACCCGCAGGTCGACGTCGCGCGCGGCCCAGGCGCGCCGGCTGGCGTAGCGGAACCCCCAGCCGGCGAGCCGCACGGTGGCCGGCCCGGCGCCGACCGCCGTGCCGTCGAGCGTGGTCAGACCCGTGTGCGGCCGGCCGGGAAGGCCGAGAGCGCGCCGGTCGCGCCGAGGGACCGCCGCAGCGACATGCCGCCGGCGCCCGCGATCACCATGGTGCTGACCGCCACGAGGGCGACGTAGCTCAGCTGCCAGGTGCCGGCCCAGTCGGCGTAGTAGTTGACCAGGTCGAACAGCGCGGCGGCGATGCCGGCGCCGAGCGCCGCGAGCAGCGCCTGCGGCCAGCCCCAGCGGCGGTAGCCGAACGCGGCGAAGCCGACCTCGCCACCCACGCCCTGCACCAGCCCCTGGAGCAGCACGAGCGTGCCCCACGCCGACCCGAGCAGGGCGGAGACCACCGCGGCGAGGAACTCGGCGAACAGGCCGGCACCGGCCTTGCGGACGATCAGCGGGGCCAGCACGGCCGGCAGCAGCCAGACGCCGTACATGACGGCCTGGCCGGGCGGGAACGCGGTGAACGGTGCGTCGAGCGCGGCCCAGAGCAGCCCCCACGCCCAGAAGACGACGCCGAAGGCGACGCCGAGGACGGCGGTGACGACGATGTCGACGGTGCGCCACCGGCTGGTGGCCCGGCCGTTCTCGGAACCGGCGGACGACGGATAGACGGCCTGATCGGCCATGGTGTTCCTCCAGACTCCCTGCGCCGGCATGACCCGGATCAGGTTCGAGGGTCTGCGGTCTGTCCCGCACTCTCAGCGCCGAAGCGCTCCCCTGCTGTGAATGTGTGTTCAGTTGTGCCGCCGAGCGTAGCCCCCGTCCTGGACCACGGCGCACGGGACTTTCGGTACCGAAAGTCCCGGACTTTCGGTACCGAAAGTCCGTCAGGAGACGAAGCCGAGGAGCAGGTGGGCGTTGAGGCCGATGATCAGGGTGGCGACGACGGCGCCAACGGCGGTGGTGGTCCGCCGGTTCACCCAGCCGCCCATGAGGTCGCGGCTGCTGGTCAGCCACAGCAGCGGCACGAGGGCGAACGGGATGCCGAAGGAGAGCACCACCTGCGACCACACCAGCGCCGTGGTCGGGTCCCCGCCGAACACCAGGACCGCGAGCGCGGGGGCCAGCGTGATCAGCCGCCGGGCCAGGACGGGGATGTGCCGGCGGAGGAACCCGGCCATCACCACCTGCCCGGCGTGCGTGCCCACCGACGAGGACGCGAAGCCCGAGGCCAGCAGCGCGACGGCGAAGGCCAGCGCCGCGCCGGTGCCGAGCTGGTCGCCGAGGCCGGCGTGGATGCCCTCGAGGGTGTCGGCGTCGTTCCCGCCGGTGAACAGCTGGGCGGCGATGATCAGCATCGCGGCGTTGACCAGGCCGGCGAGGCCCATGGCCAGCAGCACGTCCAGCCGCTGGGCGCGCAGCAGCCGGCCCCGGCCCTCGGCGGTCCGGCCGGCGGTGACGACGTCGCCGTAGCGCCCCGGCGTCAGCGCGGAGTGCACGTAGATGACGTGCGGCATGACCGTCGCGCCGAGGATCCCGGTCGCCAGCACGACGCTGTCCGCGCCCTCGAAGGAGGGCACCATGCCGCCGGCCACCCCGCCGACGTCCACGCCGGCGCCCACCAGCGTGTAGCCGAAGCCCAGGCCGACGACGAGCAGCAGGCCGGTGATGACCCGCTCGAACGGCCGGTGCCCCCGCGACTGCGCCGCCAGCAGCACGAAGGCGACGACGGCGGTGATCAGGCCGCCGATCGGCAGCGGCACGCCGAACAGCAGGTTCAGCGCGACCGCGCCACCGACGATCTCGGCCAGGTCGGTGGCGATCGCCACCGCCTCGGCCTGCACCCACAGCCCCCAGGTCACCGGACGTGGGAACCGCTCCCGGCAGAGGGTGGCCAGGTCCCGCCCGGTGGCCAGCCCGAGCTTGGCGGTCAGCGACTGGATGAGCATCGCCATGAGGTTGGCCGCGACGATCACCCACAGCAGCGTGTAGCCGAAGGCCGCTCCGCCGGAGAAGTTGGTCGCGAAGTTGCCGGGGTCGACGTAGGCCACGGCCGCGACGAACGCCGGACCGAGCATCGGCCAGATCCGCCGCCGCCCGGGCGGTGTCGGGGCCGGCCGCGGCCCGGCGACGAGCGTGGTGGGGAGGACGGCGGCCTCGGTCTTCGACAGGTACACGGCGGCCTCGCAAGGGGTGGGTCGGGCGGGGGAGACGCGGAAGCGTGGGTGGTCGCTCCTGTCCTGCCCGGCGGCGGTGACACGTCGGGGCCGACCCGTGGCCCCCAGGGGCCAGGCAAGGCTGTCCTCGGGTGAGCGCCCCGCATCCGGGGAAGGGACGGACCGTTCCCGAACCGACAGCGCACCGGAGGTCCACGTGTCCGAGCCCGCCCGTCCCCTCGCCCTCGTCACCGGTGCCTCCAGCGGTATCGGCCTGGAGCTCGCCAAGCAGTTCGCGCACAACGGGTTCGACCTGGTCGTCGTCGCGGAGGACGACGAGCTCGAGCCCGCGGCCGTCGAGCTGCGCGGTCTGGGCGCCGCGGTCTCCCCCGTGCGCGCGGATCTCACGCAGCGCGCCGAGGTGGAGAAGGTGGTCGCGGCCGTGCGCGGCTCCGGTCGCCCGCTGGACGCCGCCGCGCTCAACGCCGGGGTGGGCGTCGCCGGCCGGTTCGCCGAGACCGACCTCGACGCCGAGCTCGGCATGGTCGAGCTGAACTGTGCCTCGACGGTCCAGCTGGCGAAGCACGTCGTCCAGGACATGGTCGCCCGCGACCAGGGGCGGATCCTGTTCACCTCCTCGGTCGCCTCGCAGGCGCCGGAGCCGTTCCAGGCCGTCTACTCGGCGACCAAGGCGTTCGTGCAGTTCCTCGCGCTCGGCATCCGCGAGGAACTCACCGACACCGGCGTCACCGTCACCGCGCTGCTGCCCGGGCCGACCGACACCGAGTTCTTCGACCGGGCCGACGCCACCGACACCAAGCTGGGCGCCTCGGACAGCAAGGACGACCCGGCCCAGGTCGCCCGCCAGGGCTTCGAAGGCCTGATGAAGGGTGAGGCGAGCGTGTTCGCCGGCTCGGTGACCAGCAAGCTCATGGGCAAGCTGTCCGCGGTGCTGCCCGACGCGATCGCCGGGAAGTCGCACAAGCCGATGACCCGCCCGGGCTCGGCCGGGTAGGGCGCCGCCCGCGCGGCTTGCGAGGATCGGTCCGTGAGTGCACCGCCCCCGTTCGAACCGCTGGAGCCCCTCGAGCTGGCCGCCGGCCCGGTGCGGCTGCGGCCGTGGCGCGAGGACGACGTCGACGAGGTGTGGGCGGCGTTCCAGGATCCGGCGATCACGCAGTGGAACGGCGGGGGCGTCGCCTCGCGCGCCGACGCCCTCGTGCTGCTGGGCCGCCGGCTGGACTGGAGCTCCGGTGACCACGCCTCGTGGGCCGTCGTGGACGGGAGCGGAGGCGACGCCGTCCTCGGGTCGGTGTCGCTGCACTCGATCGACCGCTTCCACGGCGGCGCGTCGGTCGGGTACTGGACGGTGCCCGCCGCGCGCGGTCGCGGGCTCGCCGCGCTCGCCGTGGACGCGGTGTGCCGCTGGGCGTTCGCCGCGCTGCCGGTCCACCGGATCGAGCTCTGCCATGCGGTCGAGAACGACGCGTCGGGACGGGTGGCGGAGAAGGCCGGCTTCACCTGCGAAGGGCGGCTGCGACGCTCCTACCGGTACGGGGACGGCGAGACGCACGACGAGCTGCTGTGGTCCCGCCTCGCCGGGGACCCCGCGCCGCGGCTCAGCACCCGCAGCTGATCCCGAGGGGCGCGGCGAGCGGGTCGGCGGGGCGCCGGGCCGCGCCGTCCGCCGTGGCCACGGGCAGCCCCTCGCGGGCCCAGTACTCGAAGCCGCCGATCATCTCCCGCACCCGGAAGCCCATCCGGGCCAGCGTCAGCGCGGCCCGGGTGGCCCCGTTGCAGCCCGGGCCCCAGCAGTAGGCGACGACCGGGACGGACCGGTCCAGCTCGGCGTCGGCGCGGGCGGCGATCTCCGGGCCGGGCAGGTGCACCGCTCCCGGCACGTGGCCCTGCGCCCAGGCGGCGGCGCTGCGGCTGTCGAGCAGGACGAAGCCCGGCGCGCCGGAGTCCAGGGCGGTGGCGACGTCGCTGACGTCGGTCTCGACGGCGAGGCGGTGCGCGAAGTGCGCGGCGGCCTCGCCCGGGGAGGTGCTCCAGTCGATCACGTCGTCGACGCTAGGGACGACGCCCGGCGCGGACGAGGGCCGCGGCGGACGGGAACCGCAAGGATGCCGCCACCCCGGGCCGAGGGCCCGGGGTGGCGGCGATGCGCTCAGGCCTGGTCGTCGGCCAGCTTGACGATCATCTTGCCGGTGTTGCCGCCGCGCAGGAGGTCGAGGAAGGCCGGTACGGCCTGGTCGAGCCCCTCGCGGACGGTCTCGCGGACGACGAGCTCGCCGGAGGTGACCAGCGGCGTCACCTTCTCGATGAACTCGCCGCGCATGTCGGCGTGGTCGCTGACGATGAACCCGCGCAGGCTCAGCTTCCGGCCGACCATCAGGCCCATGTTCCGCGGGCCGGGCGCCGGCTCGGTGGCGTTGTAGCTGGAGATGGCGCCGCAGAGCGCGCCACGGCCGAACTCGTTGAAGGCGCCGATCGCGGCCTCGAGGTGCTCGCCGCCGACGTTGTCGAAGTAGACGTCGATGCCGTCGGGCGCGGCCTGCGCGAGCTGCTTGGCGACCGGGCCGTCGTGGTAGTCGAAGGCGGCGGTGAAGCCGAGCTCCTCGGTCAGCCAGCGGACCTTCTCGGGGGTGCCGGCGCTGCCGATGACGGCGGCCGCGCCGTGCAGCCGGGCGAGCTGCCCGACGATGCTGCCGACGGCGCCCGCGGCACCGGAGACGAAGACGACGTCGCCGGCCTTGAACTCGGCGAGGCGGAACAGGCCGGCCCAGGCGGTGAGCCCGGGCATGCCCAGGACGCCCAGGTGGTAGCTCGGCGGGATGCCGGGCAGCTCGGGGAGGACCTGGACGGTGCGGGCGTCCAGGACGGCGACGTCCCGCCAGCCGGCGTTGGTCGACACCAGCGCGCCGACGGGGACGTCGGCGGAGGAGCTCTCGACGACGCGGCCGATTGCGCCGCCCTGCATCGTCTCGTCGACCTCCCACGCGGCCGCGTAGGACTTCCCGGCGTTCATCCGGCCCCGCATGTAGGGGTCGACGGACATGGCCAGCATCCGGACGACGACCTGGCCCTCGGTCGGATCGGGGTGCTCGACCTCGACCAGGCGGAAGTCCTCGGGCTTCGGCTCGCCGTGCGGACGGGCCGCCAGCTGCCACTCACGTGTGGTTAGGGACACATCGCCGATCATGCCCGGAGCCCGTCCTGCGCTCCCCGCGGGGTGATCGGTCGTGCACGACCGGCTCGCGGGCCGGGGGAGGACCACGACCCGACCCAGGGGCCACCGCGATCTGACGGTCGTGCCGGCGGGCGCAGGAGCGCGTTCGGTGCCGCGGGAGCCGGCGCGGCCGTGGGGCAGAGTGGTGACCATGTCCGGCACCGATCTGTTCGCCCAGCTCCGCCGCGCCCCCGACGTCGAGGCGCCGGAGCTGGTCGCGGTCGACGCCACCGACCGGCTGCTCCTCGACGAGGGCGCGGCCGCGCTCGCGCTCTGCGGCCCCGGCGAGGTCGCCGTCGTCGACGACTCGTACGGGGCGCTGACCCTCGGCGCCGTCGCGCTGCACGGCGCCCGGGACGTCCGGGTCGCGCAGGACCTGCTCGTGGGGGAGCGGGCGCTGGCCCGCAACGCCGAGCGCACCGGCCTGGCCGGCACGTACCGCTCGCTGCCCCTCGACGAGGTGGCGGTCGGCGCGGGCCTCGTGCTGGTCCAGGCCCCGAAGGCGCTGGACGCCCTGCGCGAGATCGCCGAGCGGATCGCCGACGTCGCCGCCCCCGACGTGACCGTGCTCGTCGGCGGCCGGGTCAAGCACATGACCCACGCGATGAACGACGTCCTCGGCGCGTCGTTCACCGACGTCTCCGCCACCCTGGCCCGGCAGAAGTCCCGCGTGCTGGTCGCCCGCGGGCCCCGTCCCGGGACGGCGTCCTTCCCCCGCCGCCAGGAGCACCCCGACCTGGGGCTCACCGTCTGCGCCCACGGCGCCGCGTTCGCCGGCACGAAGGTCGACATCGGCACCCGGGCGCTGCTCGGCCGGCTCGGCGCCATGGCCCCGGACGCTGCCGTCGCCCTCGACCTCGGCTGCGGCACCGGCGTCCTCGCCGCCGCGCTGGCGTCGGCGCGACCGGCCCTGCAGGTGCTGGCCGCCGACCAGTCGGCCGCCGCGGTCGCGTCCACCTCCGCGACGGCGGCCGCGAACGGCCTGGAGGGACGCGTGCAGGTCATCCGGGACGACGCCGCCGAGACCGTGCCGGCGGGGAGCGTCGACCTGGTCGTCTGCAATCCGCCGTTCCACGTCGGGGCCGCCGTCGTGACCACCGCCGCCGACCGGCTCTTCGCCGCCGCGGCACGGGTCCTGCGGCCCGGCGGCGAGCTGTGGACGGTCTACAACAGCGCGCTGCGCTACAAGCCGACGCTGACCCGGCTCGTCGGCCCGACGCGGGTGGCCGAGCAGACCCCCAAGTTCACCGTGACGGTCTCCACCCGGCGCTGATCCCCCGCGCCGTCGGCAGACCTCTTGTCCGCGGCGACCGCCCGGGCCACGGTGTGGGGGCATGACGGAGATCCCGACGCAGCGCGGAACCCCCGCACTCGGCGACCGGTTGCTCGCCGCGGTGATCGGCGCGTTCGAGGCGGCCGCGGTGGACCTGGGGGACCGGCTCGGGTGGTACCGCGCCCTCGCCAACACCCCGGCCACCGCTCCGCAGCTCGCCGTCCGCACCGACACCCACCCGCGCTACGTCCGCGAGTGGCTCGAGCAGCAGGCCGTCGCCGGCTACCTGACCGTGGACGACGCCGCGTTGGCGCCGGACGAGCGCCGCTACGCGCTGCCCGACGAGCACCGCGCCGTCCTGGTCGACGACGACGACCCCGGTTACGCCGCGCCGCTGGCCCGGCTGGCCATGGCCTTCACCCGCAACGTCCCGCGCCTGGCCGAGGCCTACCGCACCGGCGGCGGGCTCAGCTGGGCCGAGATGGGACCCGAGGCGCGCGAGGGGCAGGCCGCGGCGAACCGGCCCTTCTTCGTCGGGCCGCTGGTCACCGAGGTGCTCCCGGCCCTGCCCGAGGTGGACGCCGTGCTCCGCGCCGGCGGCCGGGTCGCCGACGTCGGCTGCGGCCTGGGGTGGTCCTCGATCGGCATGGCGACCGGCTACCCCGCGGCGCGGATCGACGGGTTCGACGTCGACGGACCGTCCCTGGAGCAGGCCCGCCGCAACGCCGTCGCGGCCGGGGTCGCCGACCGCGTCTCCTTCTCCCTCGCCGATGTCGGCGAGCGCACCGGCGCCGGTGAGTACGACCTGGTGACGGCGTTCGAGTGCGTGCACGACCTGCCCGACCCGGTCGCTGTCCTGTCGGCGATGCGGGCGATGGTGCGTCCCGGCGGGACGGTCCTGGTGGTCGACGAGCGGGTGGCGGAGACCTTCAGCGCGCCCGGCGACGAGGTCGAGCGGCTGATGTACGGCTACAGCCTCACCTGCTGCCTGCCGGACGCGATGTCGGTCCAGCCGTCGGCCGCGACCGGCACGGTCATGCGGCCGGCCGTCCTGGCCGGCTACGCACGGGCGGCCGGGTTCGCCGACGTCGAGGTGCTACCGGTCGATCACGACTTCTTCCGCTTCTACCGGCTGGTGCACGGCTGACCCGCGCCGTCGATAGCGGAACGGGAAAGAACTTCAGACCTCGGGCGTTCCGCTGGAGACGCTCCAGCCGGGGCCGAAGAACCCGCCATGGTGGGCCTCCACCGATCGATCCGGCGATGGAGTTGCCCGATGCCGCGTTCCCTCTGGTCCGACCGGCCGCTCGGGGTGAAGCTGACCGCGCTCGTCGCGGCGGGCGCCGGCGCGCTCGGCGTCTTCGCCGTCGTCACGGTCGGCGCCCTGCAGGACACGGGGGAGCGCACCGACGAGGTGCTGGCCGGGGCAGAGCTCACCGGCCACGTGCTGCTCGCCGACATGATGCACGACGCCGTGCGGGCCGACGTGCTCCAGGCGCTGCTCAGCGGGGGCACCGGAACCCTCTACGACGGTGCGGTCGCCGACCTGGCCGAGCACGACCTGACGCTGCGCGACACCGTCGCCGAGGCGCTGGCCGACAGCCTGGCCCCGGAGGTGGACGCCGCGGTCGAGTCGGTGGTCCCGGCCGTCGAGGAGTACCTCGGGGCCGCGGCCTGGATCGTCGCGACCACCGGGACGGATGCGGCCGCCGCGACGGCCGCCTATCCCGCCTTCGCCGACGCGTTCGCCGCCCTGGAGGACGAGCTGCCCGCCATGGGCGAGGCGGTCACCGCCTACGCGGAGGGGGCCGCCACGAGCAGCCGCGACGAGCGTGCCACCGCGATCCGGCAGGCGATCGGCGTCGCCGTCGTCGGCGTCCTGGTGCTCGCCCTGCTGGGCTGGGTCGTCACCCGGTCGGTCGTGCGCCCGCTGAACGCCGTCCGCGCCGTGCTGGCCGGCCTGGCCGACGGCGACCTGCGCAGCTCGGCGAACGTCACCAGCAAGGACGAGGTCGGGCAGATGGCCGTCTCGCTCGAGGCCGCCATGGCCGACGTCCGTGCGGTGATGACGGCGATCGGGGACAGCTCCACCACCCTGGCCTCGGCCACGGAGCAGCTCTCGGCCAGCGCGCGGGACATGGCCCGGCTCGCCGACGAGTCCTCGCAGCAGAGCAGCGCCGTGGCCAGCGCGGCCGAGCAGGTGTCGGACAACGTGCAGACGGTCGCGGCCGGCTCGCAGCAGATGGGTTCCTCGATCCGCGAGATCGCGCAGAACGCCAGCGAGGTGTCCCGGGTGGCCGCCCGGGCCGTCACCGCGGCGGACGACACCACGGCCACCGTCGCCAAGCTGGGCGCGTCCTCGCTGGAGATCGCCGGCGTCGTCAAGGTGATCACGAGCATCGCCGAGCAGACCAACCTGCTGGCGCTCAACGCGACGATCGAGGCCGCCCGCGCGGGCGAGGCGGGCAAGGGCTTCGCCGTCGTCGCCAACGAGGTGAAGGAGCTGGCGCAGGAGACGGCGAAGGCCACCCAGGACATCACCGCCCGGGTCGAGGCCATCCAGGCCGACACCGAGGGCGCGGTACGGGCGATCGGGGAGATCTCCTCGATCATCGGCCTGATCAACGACTCGCAGAGCACCATCGCCGCCGCGGTCGAGGAGCAGACCGCCACCACGACGGAGATGGACCGCAACGTGGCCGAGGCGGCTGTCTCGGCCGGACGGATCGCGGCGAACATCGACGCCGTCGCGACCGCCACGACGTCCACGACCCGGGCGATGAGCGACGCGCAGGCCGCGATCGACGAGGTCGCCCGGATGGCGACCTCGCTGCACGCCTCGGTCGCGCGTTTCCGGTACTGAGCGTCGGCTCAGTGGCCGGGGCGCTCGCTGCGCCGGACGACGGGCGGCAGCGTCGACCACGGGAAGTTGATCCACCGGTCGGTGTACCGCCACACGTAGTCGCATTTCACGAGCGACTGCGGCTTCTCGTAGACGACCGCCGTCCGGACCTCGGCGACGTAGCCGGCGCAGAAGTTCCGGACCAGCTCGAGGGTCTTGCCGGTGTCGGCGACGTCGTCGGCGACCAGCACCTTGCTGCCGGTGATGTCGACCCGGTCCAGCGTGGGCGGCAGCACCACCGGGAGGTCCAGCCGCTGGTCGACGCCGGTGTAGAACTCCACGTTCATCGTGAACAGGTTCTTGACGTCGAGCGCGTACCCGAGCGCGCCGGCGAGGAAGAGACCGCCCCGGGCGATGGACAGGATGAGGTCGGGCTCGTAGCCGTCGTCCGCCACGCGCTCGGCGAGCTCGCGGCTCGCCGTCCCGAAGAGTTCGTAGGTCAGCGTCTCGCGCTCGTCGGTCACGGTCGTCGATGGTGGCAGGGATCCGGCGGCCGGGCTGGCTAGACTCCCCGCGGCACCCGGCTACGGGGCCGGTCCGCCCTGCGCCGGGCCACCCCATCGGGTGCCCCGGGTCCGCACGGCCGGCCGGCATGTCCGAGACTGGGTGAATGGTCGGGGCACCCCGGCCCGGAACGGGACGAGGGTCGGTGGACCGAGCGGCGGGGGAGCACGCGGAGCACTCCGCGCTGCCCGGCGCGCGCGCGGGCCAGGGCCCCGTCCACTCCCGGCCGCACGCCGCGGCGGTGATCTCCTCGGACGACGAGCTGCTCGCCTCCTGCCTGCCCTTCCTCGAGGAGGGCCTCGCCGCCGGTGACACCACCGTGCTGGCCTTCCCGGAGGAGGCGGCGAGGCTCATCGGCGCCGGCCTGGGTCTGTCCGCCGGCGCCGTCGAGAACCATCCCCGCATCGCCCTGCTGGACACCCGCGCGCCGGATGCGCTGACCGTCACCCGGCGGCTGATCGAGCGAGCCCGCGGTACCGGGTCCGGCTGGCTGCGGGTGGTGGGTGCGGTGCAGTTCGGGCCGCAGCCGCGCACCTGGCGCGAGGGGTGCCGCTACGAGGCCGCCCGGAACGTGCTGCTGGCCGGTGAGCCGCTGACCGGCCTGTGCGTCTACGACTCCCGGATCCTCCCGGACGAGGTCATGGAGTGCGCGCGTGCCACGCACCCCGACCTGGTCGTCGGCGGCGCCCGTCGTGCCAGCCCCGACTTCGACGACCCCGCCACCTACCTGCGCCGGCTGCCCGTCCCGCGCGAGCCGGTCGAGGACACCGCGCCGCTCCTCGCGATCACCGAGGCGACCGCACTGGCCGACCTGCGGCACCGGCTCGGCGCCGTCATCGCCGCGCACGTGGACGATCCCGACCTCGCCGGCGACCTGCACCTGGCGGTCAGCGAGGTCGCCTCGAACGCCTTCCGGCACGGGGTGCCCCCGGTGTCCGCCCGCGTCTGGGCCGGCCCCGACCAGCTGATCTGCGAGATCACCGACCGCGGCGTCGGGTTCTCCGACCCGCTCGCCGGGTTCCAGCCCGCGCACGGGCCGGACCTCGGCCGCGGTGGCATGGGGCTGTGGCTCGCCCGCAAGCTGTTCGACCACGTCGACCTGCTGCCCGGGCCCGGCGGTCTCACCGTCCGGCTCGCCACCCGGCTGCGCTGACGGGTCAGGCGGGGTTCGCCACTCCGCTGCCGATCAGGGACGCGGAGTCCTTGCCGGACCGCTTGGCCTCGTACATCGCGGTGTCGGCGCGGTGCAGGAGCCGGTCGGCGGTGTCGCCGGGGGCGCCCAGTGCGCCACCGATGCTGGCCGTCACCGACAGCGTCGTCCCGCTCAGTGCCAGGGGTGCGCGGAGCGAGCTCACCAGGCGGTCGGCGACCTCCCGGAGCCGGTCGTCGTCGGCATCGGGCAGCAGGACGGCGAACTCGTCGCCGCCCAGCCGCGCCACGACGTCCTCGGCACGCACCGCGGCGGTGAGCCGCGCGGCGACGGTGGTCAGGAGGTCGTCCCCGGCCGCATGGCCGAGGGTGTCGTTGACGCCCTTGAACTCGTCGATGTCCACGAAGAGCACGGCGGGCGGGGCGGCGGGGTCGAGCGAGCCGGTCGCCTCCTCGAGGCGCTCGGAGAACGCGGTGCGGTTCAGCAGACCGGTGAGCGGGTCGGTCCGGGCCTGGCGGCGCAGCTCCTCCTCGAAGAGCTTGCGGTCGGTGACCTCGCGGAAGTTGACCACCCAGCCCTCGATGCCGGCGGAGGCGACGCGGCCGCTGATCCGCATCTCCACCCACCGGGTGCCGCCGGAACTGTGCTCCACGCGCAGGTCGATGTCCTCGGTGCCGCCGCCGGCCACGGCGGCGCGCAGCCGCGGCTGATCGCGCGGGTCGGCCAGGTCGATCGCCTGCCGGCCGACGTACTCGGCCGGGGGCCGCCCGAGGAGGGACTGCACGGCCGGGTTCATGTAGGCGATGGCGCCGGCGGAGTCCACGATGGCGATGACGTCCGACGAGTGCTCGAGCAGCAGCTGCAGCCGGGCCTCGCTGGCGCTCAGGGCGGCGCGGGTGCGCTCGCGGTCCCGGCTGAGCGCGAGCAGCCGCCAGAGCGCGGAGCCGGTGAGCAGCGTGCTGCCGGCGCCGAGGACGTAGCCCACTCCGCCGTGGCCGAGCGTCCACAGGAGCAGCAGGGCGGGGCTGACCAGCAGCGCGGCCCCCAGGCCGAGGACGCGGGTGGTGGAGTCCTGCCGGTCGAGCCCGGTGCTGCGGCCCATCCGCGCGACGTCCGGGTGGCGGGCGGCGAGGACGAGGGCGGCGACGGCGAGCAGGGGGAGCGGGTCGAGGAACGGGTTCTCGCGCAGCGGCGTCCCGACGACGATCCGGCCGCCGTACCCGACGACGGTGAGGACGGCGGCGACGAGGAGCGCGGTGCTGCTGACCGAGCGGCGGCCGTGGGTGATCGCCAGCGGGACGCACACGATCAGCAGGACCACGGTCAGCACCGGGGCGCCGAGCCCGAGTTCCACGGCGTCGCCGGTGGGCGACGGCCGGTTGCCGCTGACCGCCAGCACCGCCAGCCCACAGGCGAGCAGCAGGGTCGCGGTGTCCAGCCAGGTGTTGGCATCGCGGCGCCGTGGCCCGCCGCCGATCACGCCCAGCGCGCCGACGCCCATCGCGGCGTAGGCGCAGACGTCGAGGACCGACTCGGCGACGCCGGCCGGGCCGGCGGCGATCCCGCTCAGCTCGAGGACCTCGGCGGCGCAGCTGAGCGCGAAGACGGACAGCCCGAGCGCCAGCCCCCGCCAGGCGACGGCGAGTGGCGTCCGGTGCCGGCGGAGTGCGGTCAGCGCGGCGGCCAGGCCGAGGTTGAACAGGACGACCTCCGCGGCCGGCCGCCACGGCCCCATGGGGACGGCGGTGACGACGACGACGACCACCAGCACGGCCACCGCCGCGTGCTGCCAGGCGGCACGGGCGGTCGGGACGGCGGAAGCGCTCACGGCCTTCCATCGTCACGCATCGGGCAGACCTTGCGGGGGATCACCCGAGCGGGGGAGGTGGAGTGTCGGCGGCGTCCCCGTGCAGGTCAGGGCAGGGGTGGCAGGTCCTCGACACGCAGGTCGGCGCGGACGCGGAGGAACCGCAGCGGGTGCCGGAACACCCCCGCCTGCAGGGCGGCGTCGGCGCTCACCTCGACGACGACCCCGGGCCGCACGCGGGTCAGCGGCACCGACAGCCGACCGCCACCGAACCGGCCGGTGCCGATGCGGTCGGGCCACGGGTGGTCGTCGTCGGCGGGCTCGAGGACGGCGGCCAGCTCGGCGCTCTGCCGGGGGTCCAGCGGCACGGTCCGGCCGACGACGACGAGCTCGCCGTCGCGGTAGCGGCCGGCCACCAGCTGGCTGGGGCGGTCCAGGGGACCGATCACGCCGCCGGCGACCACCTCGGTGCTCTCCCAGCTCTTGACCTTGAGCCACTCGCGGCGGCCCGGCGCGTACCGCGAGCCGGCGCCCTTCGCGACGAGCCCCTCGACGCCGGCGGCGCGGAAGTCCTCGAACCACTGCCGGGCCAGCGCGGGGTCGGCGGTGCTGGGGGAGAGCTGCATCGGTGGCGCCCAGCGGGCGGACAGGGTCTCCAGCTCCGCCCGGCGGCGGCCCAGGGTCTTCTCCCGCAGGTCCGCCCCGCCGAGGGCGAGCACGTCGAAGGCGACGTAGGACGCCGGGTGCGCGGCGACCTGCGCGGCGATCCGGCCGGGCGAGGCGACCATGCGTTTCTGCAGCAGGCCGAAGTCGAGCCGGTCGTCGTGCCAGATGACGACCTCGCCGTCGAGCACCGTCCCGGCCGGGACCTGGGCGAGCGCGGCGGCGGCGACGTCGGGGAACCGGTCGGTGAGGTCGCGGCCCTGCTTGGACCACAGCCGCGTGCTGCCCGCGGTGCGCACGATCACCAGCCGGTATCCGTCCCACTTGGGCTCGTACCGGCAACCGCCGGGCAGGGCGTTGACCGGCGGGATCTCGCGCACCGGCTTGGCCAGCTGCACGCCCACCGGCCCGGTCAGCCCGGGCGGGAGGCCCGGGAGCCCGGTGGCGGTCTGCGGCACCGGACCAGCCTGGCCTCCGACCGCCCCCCGCGCATCCCCTTGCGGCGCGGTCGTACCCGATCGGGGGCCGGGCTCAGGCGAGCCGGCTCGCCAGGTCCGCCGCGAAGTGCTGGGCCACGGCCAACTGCTCGCGAAGCGCCTGCACCCGGGCGGCGGCCGCCTCCTGGAACATCCGCAGCCGATCGACGAGTTCGGTGTCGCCGGGGCTCTCGGTGAGCCCGGCCAGGAGGTCGAGCAGTTCCTGCATCTCCTCGAGGCGGAAGCCCAGCGGCTTCATCTGCTTGATGACCTCGAGCCGGGCGACGTCGTCGTCGCTGTAGAGCCGGAAGCCGCCGTCGCTGCGCGAGGTGGGACGGACCAGTCCGTTCTCCTCGTAGAACCGGATGGTCCGCAGGCTCAGCCCGGTACGCTCGGCGACCTGGCCGATCTGCAGGAGGCCGGTGCGGGAAGGCATCAGTGCCCCGCCCCGAGCTGCCCGGTGTGCCGTTCGAACCGGGTGAGCGAGTGCTCGTCGAGGCCGACGATCTCCACCTGCTTGCCCCGGGTGGCGTACTTGTGCGTGATCGCGTCGAGCGCCGCGACCGTGGAGGCGTCCCAGACCTGGGCGCCGGAGAGATCGATGACCACGTCGGCGGGGTCCTCGGCGTACTGGAACTGCGTGTAGAGGTCGTTGCTGGATGCGAAGAACAGCGCGCCGGCGACGGAGTAGCGGGCCGTGCCGCCCTCCACCACGCGGGTGACGTCGACGAGGTGGGCGATCCGCTGGGCGAACAGCACGCAGGCGACCAGCACGCCGACGCCGACGCCGATCGCCAGGTTGTGCGTGAGCAGCGTGACGGCGACGGTCGCGAGCATCACCGTCGTCTCGCTCTTCGGCATGCGGTGGATGGTCTGCAGGCTGTGCCAGTCGAAGGTCGCGATCGATACGAAGATCATCACCGCGACGAGGGCGGCCATCGGGATCACGGCGACGATGTCGCCCAGCGCCACGACCAGCACCAGCAGGAAGGCGCCGGAGAGGAACGTGGAGAGCCGGGTGCGGGCGCCCGACGCCTTCACGTTGATCATCGTCTGGCCGATCATGGCGCAGCCACCCATGCCACCGAAGAAGCCGGAGGCCACGTTGGCGACGCCCTGGCCCCACGACTCGCGGGTCTTGTCGGAGTGGGTGTCGGTGATGTCGTCGACGAGTTTGGCCGTCATGAGGGACTCCATCAGCCCGACGAGGGCCACCCCGAGGGCGTAGGGGGCGATGACGCCCAGCGTCTCGACGGTGAACGGGACATCGGGCAGCAGGAAGAACGGCAGGCTGTCGGGCAGGTCGCCCTCGCCGCCGACGTCGGGCAGGTCCCAGCCGAGGGTGACCGCCAGCGTCGTGAGCACGACGATCGCGACCAGGGGCGCCGGGATCGCGGTCGTGATCCGTGGGAGCAGGAAGATGATCGCCAGGCCGGCGGCGACCATCGGGTACACCAGCCACGGGACGTCGGTCAGCTGCGGCAGCTGTGCGGTGAAGATGAGGATCGCCAACGCGTTGACGAAGCCGACCATGACGCTTCGCGGGATGAACCGCATGAGCCTGGCGACGCCGGCGGCGGCGAGCAGGATCTGGAAGATCCCGCCGAGGATGACCGCGGCGAACAGGTACTGGACGCCGTACTCGAGGGCCAGCGGCGCCACGACCAGCGCGATCGCGCCGGTGGCTGCGGTGATCATGGCCGGGCGGCCGCCGGTGAAGGCGATGACCACGGCCATCACGAAGGAGGAGAACAGACCGACGCGCGGGTCGACCCCGGCCAGGATCGAGAAGCTGATGGCTTCCGGGATCAACGCCAGGGCGACCACGAGGCCGGCGAGGACCTCGGTGCGGGCGACCCGCGGGTCGAGCCAGGCGGGACGGGTGGGGCGGAGGGCAGGCATGGCGGACATCGCCGTCCATCGTGCACCACACTCGACCCTTACGTGAGAGGAGGGTGGCGAGTTCTCCGTCACTCGTATCGTGGAGGGCGTGACCGACCGGAAGCCGCCGGGGATGTCCTTCGAGACGTGGGTGGACCGGCAGATCGCCCAGGCGCAGGAGCGCGGCGACTTCACGGCGCTGCCCGGGGCCGGCCGGCCGCTGACGAACCTCGACCGCGAGGAGACCGCCTACGACTGGGCGCTGGCCAAGGCGCGGCGCGAGGGCGTGGACACCGGGGCGATGCTCCCGCCGGGGCTGCGGCTGCGGCGGGAACGCGACGACCTGCCCGAGCGGGCGTCGCGGCTGGCCACGGAGGCGGAGGTCCGGGCGCTCGCCGAGGACTACAACGCGCGGGTCGAGGCCTTCTGGCGGCTGCCGGCGGAGAGCCGGTGGGCAGCGGTCCCCGGCCTGGCCGACGTCGAGGCGCTCGTCGAGGGCTGGCTGCGCGAGCGCCCGCCGCCTCCCCCACCGTCCCCGGACCCGCAGCCCGCGGTGCGCCGGCGGTGGCGGCTGCGCCGTCGCTGAGGTCGGTCGTCCTCGGCGGTCAGTCCTGCTCCGCGTCGTCCTTCTTCGCGTCGCGCTCGCGGGTGGCCATGCCCCCGTGCCCACCCTCGTCGTGCTGGCCCGGGTGCAGATTGTTGGTCTCGTCGTCCTCGCGTGGCTCGGTCACCCCCCGAGTCTGCTGCGGGGACCTCCTCCCCGCACGGTCGGCCTCTGCCCACGCCTGGTGGGCAGAGGCCGACCGTGGACGGAACGGTGTCAGGCGGCGGCCGGCACCCGGTCGAGGAAGCCGAGGACGGTGCTGATCCGGCCGTCGGCGTCCAGCAGGGCGACGTCGGAGCCGACGATCGGCGCCTCGACCCCCTCGGGGCCCAGCTCCCAGGTGAAGCGGAGCTGGTCGTGGTGGGCGTCGGCCGGCCCGGCCAGCCGGAAGACGAAGCCCGGGAACTGCGCCTGGACGGCGCCGATGGTGGCGGCGAGCGCCTCGGCGCCGCGGACGTCGGCCATCGGGTCGGTGTAGCGGACGTCGGCGCTGAACACCTCGTCGACCGCCGCGCGGCGGGCATCGGGGTCGGTCTCGTTCCAGGCGGCCAGGTAGCGGTCGGCGTGGGCGGGCGTGGCGGTCATGGCGTGCTCCTTCTTCTTCTCGGGGAGGTGGTCAACGCCGGCGGAGGCCGACGAGCTGGACGGCGGCGAAGCCGGCGACGACGGCGGCCTGCAGGACCAGCCAGGCGGCGCCGAGCCCGGTGAGCGAGCCGGTGCCGACGACGGCGACGACGACGCTGCCGGCGGCCCACAGCGCGTTCGCGCCGATGACCGCTTCGACGGCGGGGCCGGAGATCCGCAGGCGGGCCGCGACGAGCCAGACGGCGGCCGCGTAGACGAGCAGGAAGGCGCCGACGCCGCGGAGCAGGCCGGTGGACAGGCCGAGCGGTCCGTCGAGCAGCGGAGCGCCGAGCAGGTAGCCGGCTCCGTTCGCGCCGGTGACGACGGCGTCGAGGCGGAGGGCCGGACGGAGCAGTCCGCCGGCGCGGGTGGACGGGGAGGCGGCGGGTGCGGTGCGCGTCGTGGTCATGGCAGGAACCGTGGCCCCGGCAGGGAGGGGCGTCGATTACCTCCGAGGTAAGGGACAGCGCACCCCGTCGTCACTAGCGTCGGCGTCGTGAGCAGCGCACTCGCAGTGGAGGCGTCCGTCGGTGACCTGCTGCGCCAGTGGCGGCAGCGCCGCCGGCTCAGCCAGCTCGACCTGGCGGGCGAGGCGGGCGTCTCGGCCCGGCACCTGAGCTTCGTGGAGACCGGGCGGGCGCGGCCCAGCAGGGAGATGGTGCTGCTCCTGGCCGAGCAGCTGGAGATCCCGCTGGGTGCGCGCAACGAGCTCCTGGCGGCGGCCGGCTTCGCGCCCGTCTACCGGCGGCGCGACCTCGGCGATCCGGACATGGCGTCGGTCCGGGCCGCGCTCGACCTCGTGCTGGCGGCCTACGAGCCGTTCCCGGCGCTGGTCGTCGACCGGGCGTGGCACCTGGTCGCCGCCAACGGCGCGCTCGCGGGGCTCCTCGACGGCGTCGCGCCGCACCTGCTCGAGCCGCCGGTCAACGTGCTGCGGCTGAGCCTGCACCCCGACGGCCTGGCGCCGCGGATCCTCAACCTGCCGCAGTGGCGCCGGCACGTGCTGCACCGGCTGGGCCGCGAGGCGCACCTCGCCGGCGATCCGGGCCTGGCAGCGCTGCACCGCGAGCTGCTCGCGCTGCCCGGCGGGCTGGACCGGACCCCGCCGAACGGCATCGTGGTGCCGCTGCGGCTGCGGGCCGGCGAGGAGGTGCTCAGCTTCCTCGGCACGGTGACCACGTTCGGCACGGCGGTCGACCTGACCGCGGCCGAGCTGAGCATCGAGGCGTTCCTGCCCGCCGACGAGGCGACCGCCGCCGCGCTCAGGCGCTGATCGCGACGGCGCGCAGCGCCAGCCCGCGGAACGTGGCCAGCCGCTCGGCCTGCTCCTCGACGGCGGCGCGCAGGGCGGGCGGGACCGGGCCGAACGGCTCGACCGCGAGGTCCAGCGCCTTCCCCGCCTTCCGTGCCCGCCACGTGCCGACGACGTCGCCGTCGGCCAGCACCGCGCCGGGGCGGCCGATGGTGCGCCACAGCTCCTTGGCGGCCCTCTGGTCCGGCACGATCGTGGCGCGGTCCCGGGCCTGCAGGAAGAGATCGTGGCTGCCGAGCAGGACGGCGCCCTCCGCGGTCGCGCCGGCCGCCTGGTCGGCGTCCTCGGCGAGCATCCAGCGGCGCTCCCCCTCGACCGTCACCTCCACCGCGTCGGCGGGCCAGCGCGCCTTCACGTCCTTCAGCGGGGCGTCGAGGTACCCGGCCACGTGCGCGGGGGTGGCCGGCCCGAGCAGCCGCAGGTACCCGCGGACGACGTCGAGCCGGGCAGGGGGCTCCTCGACCGGAGCGAAGCCCGGAACCGGCCGCAGCACGGGCGGAGAGGTGCCGGGCTCCAGCTCGAGTCCGGCCCGCAGCGCGGCGAGCCGGAACGGCTGCTCGTAGGCGTGGATCGCGCCGCACGGCACGCAGTCGCGCAGGTACGGCTCGTCCAGGACGGCGGTCAGCCGGCTGGACATCTCGCCCTTGACCGTCGGAGCCGTGACGATCTCGCGCATCCGCGCCGCGATCGTGTCCAGCCCCTCGAGCACCGGGATGCCGGCGGCCCGGAGCGCGCGGGCGGCGTCGAAGATGCGCTTGCCGGCGTCGGCCTCGGAGAACGGCGCGGTGGCCGCGGCGACGGCGGGCAGGTCGGCCCGCCGGTACAGGTGCGGAGCGCCGCGCAGCGTCCACGCGAGGACGACCTCGTCCGCCGGGACGTCGGGCACGCCGCGGACCGCCAGCGCCCAGGCCGCGCCGTCGGTACCGGTGTCCTGCACGCCCAGGTCCAGGACGGCGGTGTCGGCCAGGGTGCCGGCTGCCCGGCCCAGCTGCTGGGCACGCGTCCGGAAGGCGAGCACCTCGCGCCGGGTCAGGTCCACGGCGGCATCCTGCCGCCGGGGCGGCCGTCAGTCGAGGAGCGCGGTCAGCAGCCGGGTGAGGGTGGCGCGGTCGTCGGGGGACAGGCGGGCGAGCAGCTCCTCGTTGTCCGCGGCACGGGCGCGGCCGACCTCGGCGCGGACCCGGCGGCCCTCGTCCGTCGGGCGGAGCAGCACCGCGCGGCGGTCACCGGGATCGGGGGTGCGCTCCACGAGGCCCCGCTCCTGGAGCCCGTCGGCCACCTCGGTCGCCGAGCGCGGGGCGATGTGCAGCGCCTCGGCCAGGTCCGACAACCGGACGCCGTCCCGCTCGCTCACCACCCGGAGTGCGCGGGCCTGGTGCGGGGAGAGGTCCCACGGGGCCAGCGCCTCGCGCCAACGGCGGCGCTGGGTACGGGCCACCCGCATGAGCAGCTCGCCCAGCTCGCCGGTCGGTTCGTCGCCCACGGGGGAACACTAGCGGAGACGCGGTGGTTACCGGACCATGAGGTAACCTCAGCATCACACAGGAGGTGCGGTATCACCGACATGACCATGGGCGGCCGGGGCGGCGGCCCCGGCGGCGGCTCTCCGGGCCGCAGGCCCGACCCCGCCGACCGTGCCCAGCTCGAGCGCTCCCCGGTCCGCTGGAGCCGGGTCGCAGCGCTCTTCCGCCCCTATCGCGCCCAGCTCGGCGTCGTGACGGGCCTGATCGTCGCGTCCTCCGTCGTCGCGCTGGCCACGCCGTTCCTGATCCGGCTGGTCATCGACGAGGCCATCCCCGCGCAGGACGTCCCGCTGCTGCTGTGGGCGGTCGGCGGCATGCTCGCCGTCACGGTGCTCACAGCGGTCTTCGGCGTCGTCCAGACCTGGCTGTCCACCACCGTCGGCCAGCGGGTCATGCACGGCCTGCGGACGGCGGTCTTCACCCACCTGCAGCGCCAGTCGCTGGGCTTCTTCACCCGCACCAAGGGCGGTGAGGTGCAGTCGCGGCTGATGAACGACATCGGCGGCATGCAGTCCGTCGTCACCTCGACCGCGACGTCCTTCGCCTCGAGCGCCACCACGGTGATCGGCACCGCCGTCGCCATGGCGGTGCTGAGCTGGCGGCTGTCCCTGCTGTCGCTCGTGGTGCTGCCGCCGGCGGTCTGGCTCACCCGCCGGGTCGCGCACATGCGCCGGGCGATCACGGCCCAGCGTCAGCGCCACCTCGCCGATCTGCACTCGCAGGTGGAGGAGGGGCTCTCGGTCAGCGGTGTCCTGCTGGGCAAGACCCTCGGCGCCGGCCCCGCCCAGTCGCAGCGCTTCGCCGGCACGTCGGCGTTCCTCGTCGACCTCGAGGTCCGCTCGCAACTGGCCGGCCGGTGGCGGATGGCGACCATGAGCATCGTCTTCGCCGGCATCCCCGCACTGATCTACCTGGCCGCCGGCCTGCCCGCGACGTCGGGCGGCATGACCATCGGCACCCTGGTCGCGTTCACCACCCTGCAGGGCGCGCTGTTCCGCCCGCTCATGCAACTGCTCGACATCGGCGTCTCGCTCACCGCCTCCATGGCGCTGTTCAGCCGGGTCTTCGAGTACCTGGACCTGCCGGTCGACATCGACGAGCCGGCGCACCCGGTGGCCGTCGACCCGGCCGCGGTGCGCGGCGAGGTCCGGTTCGAGCGGGTGGGCTTCCGCTACCCCGACGCCGTCCGTCCCGCGCTGAGCGACGTCGACCTCGAGGTGCCGGCCGGCTCGACCCTGGCCCTGGTCGGGGAGACCGGCTCGGGCAAGAGCACGCTCGCCTCGCTGGTCGCCCGCCTCAACGACCCGACGGCCGGCCGGGTGCTGATCGACGGCGTCGACGTCCGCGACCTGGCGCTGGGCGACCTCGCGCGGATCGTCGGCGTCGTCTCCCAGGAGACCTACCTGCTGCACGGCACGGTGCGGGAGAACCTGCGGCACGCCAAGCCCGACGCCACGGACGACGAGATGGTCGCCGCCGCGCGGCGGGCCCAGGTGCACGACGTCATCGCGGCGCTGCCCGACGGCTACGACACGGTGGTCGGCGCGCGGGGCCACCGGTTCTCCGGTGGCGAGAAGCAGCGCCTGGCGATCGCCCGCACGCTCCTGCGCGACCCGGCGGTGCTCGTGCTCGACGAGGCCACCAGCGCGCTGGACAACGCGACCGAGCGGGCGGTGCAGGCGGCGCTAGACGAGGCCAGCCGTGGCCGCACCACCATCACCATCGCCCACCGGCTCTCCACCGTGCGCGACGCGGACCGGATCGTCGTCCTCGACGCCGGGCGGGTCGTCGAGCAGGGCACGCACGAGGAGCTCCTGACCCTCGGCGGCCGGTACGCCCGGCTGGCCGGCCTCGCCCAGCGGGACGCCGTCCTGGCCGGCTGAGCGGCCGCTCGCACGCGCTGGTTCCGCAACCGGGTGTCGGGTGGGGCGGGACGGGGAATCCCCTGCCGGTGACCGGGCGGGACCTCGAGACGGCGGGCGCCGGCGCCATGGCGCTGGTGACCGCGTTCATCGACGCGACCGAGGCGCTGGTCTGCATCATCGGCGCGGACTGCCGCATCCTCTTCGCCAACCCGGCCCTGCAGCGGTTCACCGGGCGGAGCCCCGAGCGGCTGCTCGGGCAGCGGTTCTGGGAGGTCTACGTCGTCCCGGAGCACGTCGAGCTGGCGCAGGACGCCATCGCCCGGGCGGTGGAGACCGGCCGGGCGCACCCGCAGGAGGCCGACTGGCTCACCGGGGAGGGCGTCCGGCGCCGGGTGGCGATGCGCAACACCGTGCTCACCGACGACGCCGGCCGGCCGTTCGCCGTCGCCACCGTGGGCATCGACGTGACCGCGGACCGGCAGCGCGAGGAGCGGCTGCACCACCGGGCGCAGACCGACCTGCTCACCGGCATCCCGAACCGGGCCGCGCTGTTCGACGCGCTGCACCGGCATCTCGACGTCGCGGGCGGCCCCGACGTCGGCGTGCTGTTCTGCGACCTCGACCGGTTCAAGCAGGTCAACGACGAGTACGGGCACCAGGTGGGGGACCGCGTGCTCGCCGAGGTGGCCCGGCGGCTGGTGGAGCTGTCGGCGCCCGGCGATGTGGTGGCCCGCTTCGGCGGCGACGAGTTCGTCCTGCTCCGGCCGGGGTCCGACGAACCCACCATGGTGGCGCTGGCCCAGCGGGTGGCGGCCACCGTGCTCGCCCCGTTCGGGGGGCTGCCCGACCAGCCGGTGGGCGTCAGCGTGGGCGTGGCCGTCGGACACGCGGGGGAGACGCCCGACGAGGTGATCGCCCGCGCCGACCTCGCGATGTACGGGGCGAAGAGCCACCACCGCCGTCGGCTGCCCCGCGACTGACCCCCGGCGGGCAGGGGCCCGCGTACGACGAACGGGTGCCCACCCGGAGCCGGAGCTCCGGGCGGACACCCGTTCGCGTTCACGCGTCAGGTGCGGTGCGCACCCGAGGGTCGATCAGTGAGCGTTACGCCCGGTGTCGACGCGCTCGGCGCCGTGCCAGTCGTCGTCACCCTCGGGCTCCTTGGCGAGCAGGAAGGCGCCGACGGTCCAGACGAGGCCACCGATGAGGCCGATCCAGGTGCCGATCTCGGCGGAGTAGTCACCGCCGCGCTCGAGGGCACCCGGGGCGTCGATGACGTAGCTCAGCGCGAGCAGGGTGGCAGCGACACCGGCAGCCATCGTGGTCAGCGAGAGGCCACGGTGCTGGCGACCGCGCGCCCGGTTGAGGGCGTAGAGCAGCGCCGCGGCCAGGCCGAGGCCCAGGTAGGCGACGAGCGGGATCGAGGTGTCGGTCTCGTAACCGCTCCCGGTCACCGAGTCGTCCTGGGTGGACACCCAGTCGAGGAAGACGCTGATCAGGAAGACGAGGACACCCGCGGTGGCCACGTAGGCACCCATGGGGTTGGCCCGACGGTCGTGTCGACGGTCTCCCTCGTGGGAAGAGGCGTTCGAAGCAGAGTTGGACATGGTCGCCTACTACCCACCTCGATGGTCACAGGAAACTAACAGCCCCGAATGGGTGACGTGTGCAGCGTCTCGTGCTAGCGGCGTTTCCGGCACAGGGCCGGCGCCACGCCCACGTTGTCCCTCCGGTGCGCTCGTGGTCTGATCGCCGGACGGGTGCGGCAACGGGGCCACCCGTCGACGAGGAGGCTCTCTTGGCCGAGGTCCACGGCCGGTGCGACGAGCGGTTCGCCGGCGTGCGCGAGGCGCTGGCCCAGCAGCTCGACGCGGGTGAGGAGCTCGGCGCGTCGATCGCCGTCGACTGGGACGGCGAGACCGTCGTCGACCTCTGGGGCGGGCACCGCGACGCCGAGCGCACCCAGGAGTGGTCCGAGCACACCATCGTCAACGTCTGGTCGACGACGAAGTGCGTGCTCGCGCTCTCGGCGCTGATGCTGGTCGACCGGGGCGAGCTGGACCTCGATGCGCCGGTCGCCCTCTACTGGCCGGAGTTCGCCGCCAAGGGCAAGAAGGACGTACTGGTCCGTCACCTGCTGTCGCACACGTCCGGCGTCTCGGGCTGGGAGCGGCCCTTCTCCATCCGCGACATGTACGACTGGACCTCGGCCACCGAACGGCTCGCGCAGCAGCGCCCCTGGTGGGAGCCGGGGACCGCGTCGGGCTACCACGCCAACAACCAGGGCCACCTGGTCGGCGAGGTCATCCGCCGGATCACCAACACCACGTTCAAGAAGTTCGTCGCCGACCGGATCGCCGACCCGCTGGGTGCGGACTTCCAGATCGGCGCCCGCGAGTCCGAGGTCTCCCGGATCGCCCCCGTCGTCGCCCCGCCGCGGCCCGACGGCGGCGGGCCGGCGCCGGACCCGGACTCGGTCGGCGTCAAGACCTTCACCGGACCGAAGGCCTCGGCCGCCGCGGCGAACTCCCCGGAGTGGCGGGCCGCCGACCTCGGCGCCCTCAACGGGCACTCCAACGCCCGCGGCGTGATGAAGGCGCTCCGGGTGCTGAGCCTCGGAGGCGAGGCCGACGGCGTCCGCCTGCTCTCGCCGGCCACGATCGAGAAGGTGTTCGACCAACAGGCCGACGGCGTGGATCTGGTGCTGGGCGCCCCGTTCCGGTGGGGCAACGGCTTCTGCCTCGGCTCGCCGGTGGTGCCCTACGTGCCCGAGGGTCGGACCTTCTTCTGGGGCGGCTGGGGTGGCTCGCTGGTCGTCCTGGACCTCGACCGGCGGCTGACGATCAGCTACATGATGAACAGGATGGGTGGTGGCCTCCTCGGCTCGCCGCGCAGCGAGGCCTACGTGCGCGCCGTCTACGCCGCGCTGGGCTGAGCCGGTGCAGCTCGACGACGTCGTCCCCCGGCCGGACCACGTCACCCGGCAGACGCGCTGGATCGCCGCGGAGCCGGGCCTGGTCTGGGACTCGCTGCACGGGGTGACGCTCTCCGGGCTGCCGGTCACGCTGGTGCTCTCGGCGGCCCGGTTCCTGCCGGTGGTGCTCTCCGGGCGCGGGCTGGGTGAGCTGCACGACCGGCCCTTCCTCGACGCCCTGCCCGTGCCGCTGCTCGCTTCGGACCCGCCGTCGTCGGTGGTGTTCGGCGGCGTGCTCCAGCCCTGGCGGCTGTCCGGCGGCGAGCCCGGGCCGGCCCTGGACGCCGGGCGGCTGCGGGCCTGGGCCACGCCGGGCTGGGTGAAGGTGGCGATAGACTTCCGGCTCACCCCCAGCAGAGGCGGCACGGAGCTGAGCTCCGAGACCCGGGTGAAGGCCACCGACCCCGCCAGTCGGAGGGCCTTCGCCCGCTACTGGCGGGTGGTCCGGCCGGGCAGCAGCGCCGTGCGCTGGGAGGTGCTGACCGCGGTCGAGCTGCGGGCGACCGGCCGGTTGCGCTGAGCTGCGGCAGGATCGGCCCGTGGCCTGGACCGAGAAGGACATCCCCGACCTGAGCGGCCGCACCGCGGTGGTGACCGGCGCCAACGGCGGCCTGGGCTTCCAGACGGCGCTGGCGCTGGCCGGCGCCGGAGCGCACGTCGTCGTCGCCGCCCGGGACCCGGAGAAGACGACGGCGGCCACGGCGCGGATCCGGGAGCGGTACCCGGCGGCGTCGCTGGAGGTGGTGCCGCTGGACCTGGGCGACCTGTCGGTGGTGTCGACGGCGGCGGACACCGTGCTGGCCGCGCACGAGCGGATCGACCTGCTGGTGAACAACGCCGGCGTGATGGCGATGCCGCAGCGCACCACGGTCGACGGGTTCGAGATGCAGCTCGGCGTCGACCACCTCGGGCACTGGGCCTTCACCGCGCACCTGCTGCCCGCCCTGCTCCGCGCGCCCGCGGCACGGGTGGTCACGGTGACCAGCACCGCTCGGTTCATGGGCGGTCCGCTCGATCCGGCCGATCCGCACATGACGCGGAAGTACCGGGCCTGGGGCTCCTACGCCCGGGCCAAGATGGCCAACTACCACTTCGGGCTCGGCCTCCAGCAGCGGTTCGCGCGCGCCGGGGTCGCGGCGTCCTCGCTGATCGCGCACCCGGGGCTGTCGAACACCGACCTGCAGGCGCGGACGGTGCGCGAGGGCGGCGGGGGCTGGGTGGGAGCGATCGCCCACGCGATGACCGCGCGCTCGGGCATGACGCCGCTGGAGGGCGCCCGGCCGCAGCTCCGGGCGGCCACCGACCCGGCCGCCGCCGGCGGGGAGCTCTACGCGCCGCGGTTCGGCTCTAACGGGCCGCCGGTGCGCCGGCCGATCCTGCGCCGGTACGACCTGCAGAAGCAGATCGACGTCCTGTGGGCGGTCTCGGAGAAGGAGACCGGCGTCCCGCTCGAGGTCCTGCCGGCCTGACGGGCGTCAGCCGGGGAGCGGGCCCTCGGCGGGCTCGTGCCGCTCGCGTACGTGCCGCTCGGTGTCGCGGCCGATCCGTTCGCCGCAGACGTCGCACACCCAGGACGCCGTGATCCGGTGACCCGCGTGGCGGAGCTCGACCGGCGGGTCGTCGGCGACGTATCGGTCGCCCCACTGCATGAGCGCCTGCAGCACCGGCCACAGGTCCCGGCCGGCCTTCGTCAGGTGGTAGTCCCAGCGCGGCGGGCTCTCGCTGTACTGCTTCCGCTCCAGCACGCCGGCGTCGACCAGCGCGTTGAGCCGCGCGGTCAGCTGCTCGCGGGGCGCGCCGGTTCCGCGCCGGATCTCGCTGAACCGGTGCGCGCCCAGCGCCACCTCGCGGACGACGAGCAGCGCCCAGCGGTCGCCGACCACGTCGAGGGCGCCCGCGATCGAGCAGCGCCGGCCCGGCAGCTCGTCCAGTCGGCTCGTCACCGTTCAAGGTTCGCATACCGAACCAACTCGTGTACGGTCCGGACGAGTCGGTTCGGCAGACGAACCGAGGACGAGGCGGGGTGCCATGAGCGCAGCGGCGGACGCATCACCCACGGCGGCTCCTGCCCGGAGCCCGGGCCTCGTGCTGCTCGTCGTCTCCGCAGCGGTCTTCCTCTCCTCGCTCGACCTGTTCATCGTGAACATCGCGTTCCCGGTGCTCGGCGAGACGTTCGAGACGTCCACCGGCGCGCTGTCCTGGGTGCTGAACGGCTACACGATCGTCTTCGCCGCCCTCCTCGCGCCGGCCGGCCGGGTCGCCGACCGGATCGGGCGGCGGCGGGTCTTCCTCGCCGGCCTGGCCACCTTCCTCGCCGGCTCGCTGGGCTGCGCGTTCGCCTGGGGCGTGGGCAGCCTGGTCGCCTTCCGCGTGGTGCAGGCGGTGGGCGGCGCGATGATCACCGCGACGTCGCTGGCGCTGCTCCTGCACGCCTTCCCCCCGGCCCGGCGCGCGACGGCGATCGCCGTGTGGTCGATGGTCGGCGGCGTGGCCGCCGCCCTCGGGCCGCCCATCGGCGGGCTGCTGCTGGAGCTCTCCTGGCGCTGGATCTTCCTGGTCAACATCCCCGTCGGCATCGCCGCGCTGGTCATCGGCCTGCGGGTCCTCCCGGAGTCGCGGGACGAGTCCGAGACCCGGCGTCCCGACCTGGTGGGCGCGGCGCTGCTCGTGCTCTCCGTCGGCCTGCTGGCGTACGCGCTGGTGGACGCCCCCGACCGTGGCTGGGGCAGCGGCGTCGTGCTGGGCGCGTTCGCGGGCGCTGCCGTCGCCGGTGCGCTGGTCGGCCTGCGCGCGGCCCGGGTGCCGCGCGGCGTCGTCCCGGTGCTGCCGCTGGCGCTGTTCCGGGTGCGCTCCTACACCCTCGCCAACCTGGCCATGGCGTTCTTCATGGCCGGCTTCGGCGGGATGCTGCTGGGCAACGTCCTGTGGCTCACCGGCGGCTGGGGGTACTCCTCCATCGAGGCGGGCTTCGCCCTGATCCCGGGCCCTGCGCTGGCCGCGCTCACCGCGATCCCGGCCGGCCGGCTCGGTGCCCGCATCGGGTGCGGGCCGGTGGCCGCGATCGGCTCGGCGGTGTTCGCCTCGGGGGCGCTGGTCTGGATCCTGCGGGTGGGCGAGGAGGGCGGCTTCGCCACCGACTTCCTGCCCGGCCAGGTGCTCACCGGCATCGGCGTCGGGCTGACGCTCACCAACCTCTCGGCCGCCGCGTCGTCCTCGCTGCCACCCGCCTCCCTCGCGACCGGCACGGCCACCTTCGGCGCCTTCCGCCAGATCGGCGCGACGCTCGGGGTCTCGATCCTCCTGGCCGCCGTCGCAGGTGGTGGCGGGGAGCTGTCCGGTGCCGAGCGCGGGTGGGCGCTCACCGTGGGGCTGGCCGCGGCTGCGAGCCTGCTGGCGCTGGCGGTCGGCCGCGGGCACCACGCCGACCTGCAGCTTCCCGCCCCTGTCGCGGTGCCGGCTCCCATGCCCGCCCCCATCGATCGATCGGAGCCGGTCCGATGACCGTCACCACCGTTCCCGCCGTCGGCACCCCGCGGCGGCTCGTGTTCGACCCCAGCTGGCGCTCGTTCACCAGTACGCAGGGCGGCCTGGTCATCGGGCACCTGCTCGACGCCGCGGCCGAGCTCTCGGGTGCCGCGCCGCGCGCGGTGACCGCGCACCTGCTCGGCGGCGTGGCCACCGACGTCGAGGCCGAGGTCGCCGCCGTCGCCGACCGGGCCGGGCGGACGGGGAGCGTCCGCGGCGAGCTGCGGCAGGACGGCGCCCTGCGGGCGGTCGCGCAGGTGCTCACCTCGGCCGGGCCGGTGTCGCCCGCGCGCGAGTTCGGGCCGGGGGAGCCGCTGCCCCGGCTGGAGGACGGCGAGCCGTTCGAGCTGCCGCGCGACTACGTGCCGGTCGGCGAGCACACCGAGATCCGGGCGCTCGGGAGCACCCGGCCGTTGGGCGGGGGTGCCGAGCCCCGGCTGCACGCGTGGGTGCGCATCCGCGGCGCCGAGCTGGCCCCGCTGGTCCAGCTCGGGGTGCTGCTCGACGCGCTGCCGCCCTCGCTGTTCGCCGTCCGCACCGTGCCGGCTTCCATGCCGACCGTGGAGCTGACCGCGCACCTCGCCGGCTCGCCCCCGCCGTCCGGCGCCTGGGTGCGGGTCGACCAGCGCACGGTCTGGGCGGACGACGCCGTCGCCGTGGACGACGTCGAGCTGCGCGCGCTGGACGGCTCGCTGGTGGCCCGCGGCCGCCAGACCCGCCGCCTGCTGGGGGTCTGAGCCCCGTCAGGCCCCGTCGACCGCCCAGTCGGCGAAGACGAGGCTGACGGTGTGCCCGCTGGACGGCCAGTTCGGCACGTTCAGGGTCTGGGGCCGGCTCGCGTCGCCGCGCGGCAGGTTCCGGGCGGTGACGGTGCCGTCGGCGTCGGCGTCGGCGGGCAGGAAGACGTCGATGCCGCTCTGGAACGGCTGCTCGCCGAAGTAGGGCAGCAACGCCTGCGTGCTCTCGCCGGGGGTGGCGGCGTCGTCGTGGACGTGCAGCCCGATGGCGCTGTTGCCCACGAAGTCCGTGATCACGTCCACCGGCTCGCCGTCGTCCACGCCGATCTCGAGGACGTCGGGGTCGCCCTGCGCGTGCCACTCGCGCATCCGCATGATCACCAGCGCCGTGTGGTCGTCGCCGAGGTTCGTGTTCTGCCGGATCGTGCCGTCGGGCTCCGAGGAGAGCAGCCGGACGAAGGCGCTGCTGCGGACGTAGGGCTGCAGGTAGAGGTGGTGGACGACCGGCGAGGTGTCCGAGCTGAGCGCGTACTCGTAGTGGGCCGCGTTCTCGAGCTCGACGGGGCCGAACTCGCCGTCGGGGCCGACTTCGATGCTGGCGTGCGGCTCGTCGCCGGTGCGGGCGCCGGTGGCGGCGTCGATCGCCCAGATGTCCAGGGTCGCGTCGCGACCGGTGTTGGCCGGGAAGTTGACCGCCCGGCCGGAGATCTCCACCGGCTCGCGCTGCGGCACGATGTCGACCACCTCGGGCGCCTCGCCGACGAGGAACTCGTACTGCACGGCGAAGGACTCCTTCGACGTCGCCACCTCGACGTGCGTCTGGCCGGGGAACTGGGCCTGCACCGGCGCGATGCAGGGGACGACCTGCGGCTCGGGGCAGGGCCGGCCGTCGATGGCCACGTACTTGGCCACCTTGGCGGCCGAGGCCGGGTCGCTCAGGAAGAGGTTGCCGACGGCGGTGCCGCGGGAGTGGCCGATCAGGTAGACCTGCTCGACGTCGAACTCGGCGAGCGTCTCGTCGACGAGCTGGGTGAGCCCGGCGGCGTAGCCGGGGATGTCCAGGCCGGCACCGTCGTGGTCGTAGGCGACGATCCGTTCCGCGGGGTAGCCGTTGGCCACCAGGCGCATGGCGTTGGACTCGATCTGCTGGGCCGATCCGGCGAAGCCGTGCACGAAGACGATCGGCAGGGCGACGTCGTCGGGGAGCGGCGGGAGCGGATCGGTGCCCTGCTGCTCCGCGGCCTCGGTCGGCTCCGCGGCGCCGGCGTTCTCGTCGTCGTCGTCGGACGAGCAGCCGCTCAGCACGAGGCCCACCGCGAGGACCGCGGCACACAGGGGACGGCGGACCCGCCCGGAGTTGATCACGGCGACACCCTAGGGCAGTGCAGTGACGTAGATCGCACGACGGAATGCGCTCCGTGTCGGAGCGCGATGTGCCTGGCGTGGATCTGTTCTCACCGATCGCCCTCGGCGACCTCCAGCTGGCCAACCGCGTCGTCATGGCGCCGCTCACCCGTCTGCGTGCGGGAGCGGCCGGCGTCCCCAACGACCTGATCGTCGAGCACTACCGGCAGCGCGCGAGCCTCGGCCTGATCATCACCGAGGGCGTGTGGCCGAACCGGCAGTCGCGCGGCTACCCCGGCCAGCCGGGGATCGTCACCGACGAGCAGATCGCGGGCTGGCGCCGGGTCGCCGACGCCGTGCACGCGCGCGGCGGGCAGCTCGTGATGCAGCTGATGCACGCCGGCCGGGTCAGCCACCCCGACATCAACGACGGGCTGGAGCCCGAGGCGCCGTCGGCCATCGCCATCGAGGGCGAGGTCCGCACCCCGACCGGCAAGGCGCCGTACCCGGTGCCGCACGCGCTGGCCGGCGACGAGCTCGCCCGGGTCCGCGACGAGTTCGTGCAGGCCGCGCGCAACGCGATCGCCGCCGGCCTGGACGGCGTCGAGCTGCACGGGGCCAACGGCTACCTGCTGCACGAGTTCCTGTCGCCGGCGTCCAACGAGCGCACCGACTCCTACGGCGGGACGCCGGAGAACCGCGCCCGCTTCGTCGTCGAGGTCGTCACGGCGGTCGCCGAGGCGATCGGCGCGGGCCGTGTCGGACTGCGGATCTCCCCGCAGCACAACATCCAGGGCGCCTACGAGACGGACGCCGCCGACGTGCTGCTCACCTACGGCGCGCTGCTCGACCAGCTCCGCCCGCTCGGCCTGGCCTACCTCTCCGTGCTGCACAAGGAGCCCGGCTGCGAGCTCGTGCAGGACCTGCGGCAGCGCTTCGGCGGCCCGCTGATCGCCAACAGCGGCTTCGCCTCGGTGACCACCCGCGAGGAGGCGCTCGGCCTGATCGAGGACGCCCACGCCGAGGCCGTCGCCGTCGGCCGGCCGGTCATCGCCAACCCGGACCTGGTCGAGCGCTGGGCCGGCGAGCACCCCGAGAACGAGCCGCAGCCGCACCTGTTCTACGCGGCCGGCGCCGAGGGCTACACCGACTACCCGACGCTGGAGCAGGTCGGCTGACGCCTCGCTGATGCCTGCTCTTCCGCGGTAAAGCAGAACGCTTATCGCGGAAAAGCAGGGATCGAGGTCCCGCCGGCGGGCGGCTCCTCGCGGAGCCCCTGGTCCCACAGCTCCCAGGTCTGGAAGCCCCAGAAGGCGGCGAAGCAGCCGATCAGGCTCGCCTCGAGGACCAGCAGCCAGTGCTCGACGCCGAGCAGGCCCACGACCCCGCTCGCGGCGGCGCAGCCGACCATCGCCAGCGCGATCCAGGCGTAGCGGTTCATCCGCCGGACCGGTGCCGGGCTGTCCCGGCGCTCGAGGTAGAGGTTCACCGCGTTGACGACGACGTCGGCGGCGACGAGCACGAACATGGTGATCGCGGCGACCGCGTGGCCGTACCGGTCGAACTCCTCGGGCCGGAGCACGAAGACGCCGGTGGCCGTGACGAACATCAGCACCGACCCCGCGTAGCCGAGCAACTCGATCCGGGTCGGGGGTGGCTCGCCCGTCGGCGTGCGGCGGTTGCGCCACCAGAGGACGGCGAGCGTCGCCAGCGCGGTGCCGACGACGGCGAGCACCGCGGTGACGTTGTTCGCGACGTTCAGGTCCCGGTTCACCCCGTCGGTCACGACCCCGCACGAGCCGGGATCGGCGATAGGCACCACGGCGACGAACGGCGCGCAGACGCCCGCGACGTTCAGCAGCACGTCCTCGACGTCGGTGCTGCCCTTGAGCGCCACCAGGCAGAGGCCGATGGCTACCAGCGCACCGACGAGGACGCTCTGGACCGGCGTGTAGTAGTAGCCGCTCAGCGACGTCTGCCAGCAGTTGCCCTCGACCCGCAGCACCTCGTGGACCACGGCGACGGCCAGACCGAGCACCATGGCGACCATCGCCAGCCGCAGGTAGCGGTAGGTCTTCACGGCGGCGACCGCCGGACGCGGCCCGGGCGTCTGCCCGGTCGCGACACGCTCCAACCACCTCATGCCTGATTCCCCCCGTGGCTGCCGACATGGTGGCCTCCGGCGGAGCCCTGGACAAGATCGGCGCGCGGTCCGGGCTACGGGGTCATGGCGATGCGCCGGCCGATGACGGCCGACGGGTTCGAGCAGCGCGGAAGCTGCGCACGAAGGGCTGCCGCGGCGCCCGAGGGGGGTTCACACTTCTCAGCGCCGGGCCGGCCGGCTGGTGGCTGGTCCACAGGCCGGAAGGAGTCACGTCATGGAGGCGAGGAACGGATCGGAATCGGGCATGCAGAGCGCCGGGCGTCCCATGGCTCGCGGGGGCGATCTTCACAGCCGGGCGGACCGCATCGCCGGCATCGCCGGCTTGATCTTCATCGCGTTGTTCATCGCCAGCTTCTTCACCCCGTCGACGCCGATGGCGACCGATCCCCCCGACCAGATCGCCGCTGACCTGATCAGTGACCGCACGGGGCACCAGTGGTCCCTGCTCTTCGGCTTCCTCGCCGACATCGCGGTCTTCGTGCTGCTGGCCGGACTGTGGAGCCGGCTGCGCAGGTGGGAGGGGCCGGCCGGGATGCTGACGGATCTCTTCGCGCTCGCGGCCGCGGCATTCATGGCGGTGATCCTCGTGTCCGAGGGGCTGTACCTGGCGCTCGTCCAGTACGCCGGTGAGTTGGAGCCCACCTCTCTGGCGGCACTCGCAGCGCTGGACAACACCGTCGGTGCGGTCGTCCTGCCCGCGGGTGCGGCGATGTTCCTGGGCGTTGCCGCGGCGATCGTGAGCACGAGGGCGCTGCCGGCGTGGCTGGGCTGGCTCGCTGCCGTGGCGGCGGTGCTGTTGATCGCCAGCCTCACCGGCGTGTTCGAGGACCCGGGGGAGGAGGACGGCTTCGTCGGCATCGTCGGGTTCGCCAGCTTCATCCTCCTTCTCGTGTGGTTCCTCGCCGCGAGCATCGTGATGCTCATGAAGGCCGGGGGTGACGGCCCCTACGACGAGCCGGGCCGGCTGCGCGCCGCGGGGAGCATGGCGGCCTGAAGCGGTGATCTCGCGCCTCGGCGCACGAGCAGTCGTGGTGCCGAGGCGTGTCGCCGGGCGGAACGGCGTTCCGTGGCAGGTGCTGGCGACATGCGGCTCGACCCCGGCGCGGGCCGGCTGAACGTCAGTTCTCCGTCAGCCCTGCCTCGTGGGCGAGGATCGCGGCCTGCGTGCGGTTCGCCAGGTCCAGCTTCGTGAGCAGCCGCGAGACGTAGGTCTTCACCGTCGCCTCGCTGACGAACATCCGCCGGCCGAGCTCGGCGTTCGAGTCGCCGGTGCCCAGCAGCGCCAGCACCTCCCGCTCGCGGTCGGACAGCTCGGCGACCCGCCGCAGCGCCTCGGCCCGCCGCGGCGCGGCCCGGCGGTCGACGTAGGACTCGATCAGCGTGGCGGTCACCTGGGGCGACAGCGTGGCCGTGCCGTCGGCCACCGCCCGCACCGCCGCGGCGATCCCGCGCGGCGGGGTGTCCTTGAGCAGGAAGCCGGCGGCACCGGCGGCGAGGGCCGCGTACACGTACTCGTCCAGGTAGAACGTGGTCAGGACGGCGACCTGCGGCGGCTCCGGCAGCGCCAGGATCTGCTCGGTCGCGGTGAGCCCGTCCATCAGCGGCATGCGGATGTCCATGAGGACGACGTCCGGGGCGAGCTCGCGGGCCGCCCGTACGCCGTCGACGCCGTTGCCCGCCTCCCCGACCACCTCGAAGCCACCGACGGACTCGAGCACCGTGCGCAGCCCGAACCGCACCAGTTCCTCGTCGTCGACCAGCAGGACCCGGATCACGTGGGCAGCACCGCCTCGACGCAGAACCCGCCGTCCAGCCGCGGCCCCGCCGTCAGCCGGCCGCCCAGGGTGCGCACCCGCTCACCCAACCCCACGAGCCCGAAGCCGCCGCCCGGCGTCCTCCCGTGGTCGCGGGACGTTCTCCCGTGTTCGTGCGGCGGTCCGTTGACCACGCGGACGGCGAGCTCGGATCCCGTCCGCTCGACGGTCACGTGGACGGCGGCACCGGGGGCGTGCCGGCCGGCGTTCGTCAGCGACTCCTGCACGATCCGGTACGCGGCGCGGCCGACGAGCGGGCCGACGTCGGTGGCGGGCAGCGTCAGCTCGACCGCCATGCCCGCCTCCCGTGCCTGCGCGACCAGCCGGGGCAGGTCCTCGAGCCCGGGCTGCGGGCCCAGCGGCGCCTCCTCGTCGACGTCGCCGGCGCGCAGCACACCCACCATCTGCCGCAGCTCGTCCAGGGCTCTGCGCCCGGCGGTCTGCACCTGCCCGGCGAGCTGCCCGACGCGGTCGGGATCCTGCGCCGCCATCTCGATCGCGCCGGCCTGCAGCACCATGAGGCTGACCCGGTGCCCGACGGCGTCGTGCATCTCGCGCGCGATGCGGGTCCGCTCGGTGAGCACGGCGTCGCGCGCCAGCAGCTCCCGCTCGGCCTCGGCCTTCTCGGCGCGCTCGCGCAGGGCGGCCAGCAGTTGGGCGCGGGTGCGCTGCCAGATGCCGAGCGCGCCGGGGAGCAGGACGAGCAGCGCGGCCGTTCCCACGGCGCCGACGGCCTCGTTCGCGCTGTCGACCTCCCACGGCCGGGCGGCTGCGAGGGCCCCGAGCGCGCCCGCCCCCGCCCGGGTGCGCCACGAGGCGACGTACCGCGCGACGGCGTAGGCCGAGATCAGCAGCCCGGTGGCGATGCCGATCGCCGCCATGGTCGCGCCGAGCACGAACGGCACGAGGGGTGCACGTCGCCGCAGGGCCAGCAGCAGGAGGCCGAGGACGACGCCGCAGAGGATCAGCAGGAGGGAGCCCAGGGGGCCGGGGTTCAGCGCCGCGACCTCGAAGGCGGCGACCGCCGAGCAGGTTCCCGCGACGTGCACCTCGAGCCAGAGCCCGCGCGCGCCGAGGCCCGGCCACAGACGGTCGCGGAGCCTCATGCGGCGGAGCGTAGATCCGGGCCGGATGCCCGCGGGTCGCCCGGGAGTCCACGGCCGGATCGACTTTCGGATGACGGCGTCCCGCCGTCCGGGGACCCCGGATCGCGGCCCGCGGCCGACGCGGGAGGCGGTGCCGGCTCGGCAGATTCGTCGTCCTCACCTCGACGAGCTGCGGAGGAACCCATGATCACGGTCAGCGGACTGACCAAGAGGTACGGCGACCGGACGGTCGTCGACGACGTCTCCTTCACCCTCGAACCGGGGACCGTGACCGGCTTCCTCGGCCCGAACGGCGCCGGCAAGACGACGACGATGCGGATGATGACCGGTCTGGTGCCGCCCTCGGCCGGCTCGGCGACCGTCGACGGACGGCCGTACGGCGAGCTGCCCAACCCGGGGGCCGTCGTCGGCACGCTGCTCGACGCCTCCGCCGTCCACCCGGGGCGCACTGGACGGACGCACCTGCGCCTGCTGGCGACGGCGATCGGCGTGCCGGCGGAGCGCGCGGACGAGGTGCTGGCGCAGGTCGGCCTGACCGACGCCGCCCGGCGGCGGGTGGGCGGCTACTCGCTGGGCATGCGCCAGCGGCTCGGGATCGCGGGGGCGCTGCTGGCCGATCCGCCGGTGCTGATGTTCGACGAGCCGGTCAACGGCCTGGACCCGGAGGGCATCCGCTGGATGCGTGACCTGCTCCGCGGGCACGCGGCGCGCGGCGGCACGGTGCTGCTCTCGTCCCACCTGCTCGGCGAGGTCGAGCACACCGTCGACCGGCTGCTGGTGATCGGCGGGGGACGCATCGTCGCCGACGGGTCGGTCGCCTCCCTGCTCGGGGCGGACGGGGCGGTCGTCCGGGCCGCGGACGCCTCCGCCCTCGGTGCTGCCCTCGAGGCGGCCGGGTTCCACGTGGAACCGGGGGACGACGGCGCGCTCGTCGTCCCGGGTGCCCGTCCCGCCGACATCGGCGCGGTGGCTGCTGCCGGCGGCCACGTCCTGCTCGACCTGCGCCCCGTGCAGCGCGGCCTCGAGGACCTGTTCTTCCAGCTCACCACGCCCGAAGGGACCCTCTCGTGACCACCACCCTGACCTCCTCCGCGCCCTCGCTCGGCAGCTCCGTCGAGGCGCGCCGGACCGGTCCGTCCCTGCCCACCCTGGTCGGCCTGGAGATGCGCAAGTCGCTGTCGCACCGCTCCGGCCGGGCGTTCGCGGCGTCCGCTGCCCTGCTCGGTCCGGCCGGCATGGCCCTGGCTGCGACGGACGCGGAGTTCGGCTGGGTGGCCGGCCCGATCGGCATCGTCGGCTCGATGACCGGGCTCGTGCTGCTGGCGCTCGGTGTGGTGTCGACGGCGGGGGAGTGGACCCACCGGACCGTGCAGACGACGTTCCTGCTGGTGCCGCAGCGCGGACGCGTGCTGGCGGCGAAGTCGGTCGCGGTCGCCGTGCTGGGCGCCGCCTTCGCCGCGGTGTCCGCCGGGCTGTCGCTGGCGGTCATCGCCGCCGTGGGTGTGGCCGACCTGAACTGGGACGGGACCGGTCAGGCGCTGGTCACGGCGGTCGGCGCCGGTGCGGCCTTCGCGGTCATCGGCGCGGGTGTCGGTGCGGCGACGGCGAACACGCCGGCCGCCCTCACGTCGCTGTACCTGCTGATCATGGGCGTGCTGCCGCTGGTGCGGGCCTGGAACCTGGAGCTGGCGCAGTGGCTGGACCCGGCCGAGGCGACGATGGTGCTGGCGCAGGGGGATGCCGAGGCGCGCTCGATCGCGGTGCTGGCCGGCTGGGTCGTCGTCGCAACCGTCGCCGGGTGGGTGCTGACCCACAGCCGCCCCGTTGATTGAGACGCCATGGCACACGCATCCCACAGCCCCGGCGGCCGCCCATAGGCGCCGATGTCGGGCGACGGCGGCCGCGCCCCCATGCAGGACGTAGCTGTGTCGGTACGAGTGGCTCGGTCTTGCGTGTGTGCCTAGGGTCACACTCACTGCGGCGGAGCGCGCCGTCGGACGGGAGGCCGTTGTGCGGTTGCGGGCAGTTGATGTTCGGTTCTACAAATCCTTCAACTTCGATTACGAGCGGAAGGCGCGCAAGAGCGCAAGACCAAAGCCATGGGAGGACGTGTCCGAGGGGTGGTTCCCCTTCGTTCGAGTCGACATAGACCCCCGCATCACCGCAGTGGTCGGCGCGAACGAAGCGGGAAAAAGCCATCTCCTTGGCGCAGTGAAGGCTCTCCTTACCGGAGACGGAATTAGTCGGCGAGACTTCTGCCGCTATTCAACCTTCTTTTCGGTCGAACGGGGCGCCATGCGGTCGCCCGAGTTCGGGGGCATATTCGAGGTCGAATCCGAAGCAGAGGCCTCGCTTCTCTCCACATTTGGCATAGCTACCGATGTGGGCCGCGAGTTTTCCTTCTACCGTCCGGGGGAGCTCCCAACCTTTCTTCTGGGGCCCGAAGAGGATGACCGCTTCCCACTCACGGCCGAGCAGGAGCTCGAGCTACAAGGGATCCTGCCGACATTTCACGAACTGCGTACCGACCTAGCCATCCCCGACAGCATGTCCATCCGTGCACTCGCGGGAGAAGATCTCAGCTCCTTCTCCCGGCGCAAATTCCGGGATGGACTTCTCGACGCGCTCGCGAAAGAGAACTGGGATTCACCGCAGGAGCTCGGTATCGCCATCTTTCCGCGGCTGTCCGGTGGCAGTGTGGACCAGGTTGCTGAACGCAAGAGGGCTGAAGAGTTCGCCCTCGGGCGGAAACTGCTCACTGATGTTGCGGGCATCGACCCGGAAGCGTTCAAGGAGCTATCTACCGCGATCCGAGACGAGCATGAGGGGCACATTAGCGGGCTTGTGCGCGCTATGAACGCTGCAATCTCTCGCAACCTAAACTTTCCGAGATGGTGGACCCAGGACCGCGACTTTGACTTGCGTGTAGAGGCCCGCGAGAGGGAGCTCGCCTTCACTATCAGGGATCGAACGGGTACGGACTACTCGTTCGGCGAACGAAGTAAAGGCTTGCAGTTCTTCCTGAGTTACCTAGTTCAGCTGCGAGCGCATAGGCCGCAAGCTGGCCGGCATGACGTCTTGCTGCTGGATGAGCCCGATGCTTATCTCTCGAGTTCAGGCCAGCAAGATCTTCTGCGAGTGTTGGAAGACTATAGCTTCCCAGAGGACTCGCCTCGTCGGGATCAGGTCATTTACGTGACACACTCTCCATTCCTCATAAATAGGAATGCTGGAGAGCGCATTCGCGTGCTGGACAAGGGCGTCGGTGACGAGGGAACCAGGGTCGTCCGAGACGCGACCAAGAATCACTATGAGCCTCTGCGCTCCTCTCTTGGGGCCTACGTCGCTGAAACCGCGTTCATTGGGGGATCAAACCTCTTCGTGGAGGGGGTGTCCGATCAGGTCCTGCTCGCAGGAGTCTCGTCGGCTCTGGTTCGGAGGGGTGTTTCCAGCCATGAGGTAATCAATCTCAATGAAGTGACGATTGTGGCGGCCGGGTCGGCCTCGGCCATTCCTTACATGGTCTACCTCGCGAGGGGTCGCGACCAACTGAAGCCGCCCTGTGTTGTGCTATTGGACGGGGATAAATCCGGCAAGGAAGCCCGAAAGGCCCTCAGAAAGAGCGCGGTGGGAGGCAAGCGGGTACTTTCGGATGGCTACATTGTAATGCTAGACGAGTGGGTACTCTCTGAGGGATTGCAACTGGCTCCTGACGTCGTGGCCAAGGAGATTGAAGATCTTATCCCCTTGCCCATCGCGGCGGGGGCCGCGCGGCGGTATGCCGAGCACTTTGGTGGGTACTCATCTGGAGAGGCGCTTTCCTTTACGACGGATACGATCGCGGCTCTATTGCCGGACCACGAGGGGAGCGTCTGCGACGCATTGTCGGCCGCCTATGCATCCGTATTTCCAGAAGGGAGTATCGATAAAGTCGGATTTGTTCGGGAAGTGGTAACGGTCTTGGACGCTGAAGGCGGGGAGGACGACGGGTCAATCGACCAGTTGCTTCGCAACTTCTCGACGCTGTTGGGAGCACTCAGCGAAGTCCTAGCACGCGCCGAGTTGGACGAAGCTGAGCGTCGTGAGATGCGGCGGCTGGACCGGGCGGTCAACGGCTTTCTGCGCGATGAAACATCCGGTATACGTAAGGACCGCGCAAGGGGGCTGCTCCGAGAGATCGACTACTCCCTGACCGACAGCCGCCACTCTGATAACCGCCGGAACGACTTGGCGGAGATCAGACGAGAATTCGAGATTGAAGGGGATCTAACGCAGCCGGTGCCTAGGTTCGAGGACTTCCGGCAAGCGGTCGAGCGCTTGAAGTACGCGGATCGGATTGAGGATCAGGATGCCGCCACCGTAGGGAAGCAGCGGCCCCCCGTTGATGGACAGCCGGGCGGTGATGGTCAAGCTGGCAGCAAGCCGCCTAGGAAGCGTCGCGCAGGATCGCTGGAGTCGAAGGTGCCTTCGAACGGGGGCGGCGAGGCTGCACTACAAGAGGACGGTGCAGCGAGGGTCTGAAGGTTCGCTGCGTTTAGTCGGCAATTGGTGTGTCTGCAGCCTGACTTGATGGCGAACTCGCCCCGGTGACTGACCCGTCAGTGAAGGCGCGTGCCAACGCGTCGGCTCCGAGGCGTCGCTGAACCTGAGACCGGGCGTCCTCGGTGTTGAGCGCAGTCGCCGGTGTTAGAGCCTCATGCGCCTGCCGTTATGGGCATCTCGGGGTGATCGGCCAGGTGTCTGAAGCCGGTGGCGATCAGCCGCACGGCGAGGCACAGCTCCCAGGCGGCGACGGGGATCGCGGCCACCAGGGCGATGGCGGACGTCTGTGCGTAGAGGCCGAACAGCACGGCGGTGGACGAGGCGAGGACCAGCGCGCCGCCGGTCAGTCCGAGCCGGGCGATCCACGCGGGCACCAGCCGCGACCGGAGCATCAGCCAGGCCAGCAGCATGCTGTTGACGCCGATGACCAGGCCGGGGCCGAGCAGGAAGGTCCAGTCGTGCAGGGCGATCAGCGTCCGGGCGGCGGTGGTCAGCGCCTCGTCGTCGCCCGTGGGCGCGGCCTGGCGCAGGCTGACCAGCGAGAGGGTCGCGACGATGCCCATGGAGATGATGGCGGCCTCGAGGAGCCGCCCGCAGACGTAGCCGAGCGCGACGCTGGGGCCGTACCGCTTGACCACCGGGTAGAGCGCGACGCCGGTGCCGATGCACGAGCCGGCCAGCAGAAGCTCGAAGAAGCCCCCCAGGAGCACCTGCGGGTCGGAGCCCGCGCCCAGGACGTAGCCCGGATCGCCCAGCGCCGGCTGGTAGAGCGCGAGGCCGGCGATGGCGGCGGCGAACGCGACGAGGAAGAACACTCCCGCGGCGACGGCGTTCGGTCTGGTGGATCCCATGGTGCTGCCCTCCGGCTCAGTCAGGTGTACGGCGTACACCCGCGACTCGGACCATAGGTGTACGGTGTACGCCTGTCAACGGTGAGGGGTGTCCATGACCGGCGGCACGACGCGACGGGCGCCGCTGAGCCGCGACCGGGTGCTCGACGCAGCGGTCGCCCTGGCGGACGCCGTCGGCATCGAGGCGCTGAGCATGCGACGGCTGGCCCAGGAGCTGGGCGTCGTCCCGATGGCGCTCTACAAGCACGTCGCGAACAAGGATGAACTGCTGGACGGGATGGTCGACGTCGTCCTGGGCGGGATCGATCCGGCGGACGCGTCCTTGGACTGGCGGGAGGCCGTCCGCCGCCGCGTGCTCTCGGCCAGGGAGGCGGTGCTCCGGCACCCGTGGGCCCGGAAGGCGATCGAGTCGCGCACCAGCCGGACCCCGGTGGTCCTGGCCTACATGGACTCGCTGGCCGGGATGTTCCGCGCCGGCGGGTTCTCCCCCGATCTGACCCACCACGTCATGCACGCGCTGGGCAACCGGATGTGGGGCTTCAGCCCGGAGCTGTTCGAGGAGGCACGCGACCCGTCGGCGCCGGCATCGAGCCCGGAGCAGCAGCAGGCGATGGCCGCCGAGTTCGCCGAGCGCTTCCCGCACATCCTCGAGATCGCGACAGCCGCCACCTCCGGGGATCTCTCCCGCGTCGGTGGCGGCTGCGACGAGCAGTTCGAGTTCGAGTTCGCCCTCGACGTGCTGCTGGACGGTTTCGAGCGGCTCCGCGAGCAGGGCTGGACGTCCCGCCGCGGCTAGCCCCGAGAAGCCCTAGCCCGCGGCCTCGATCAGCTGCGCCATGCGCTCCTGCTCGCCGAGCACCTCGCCGATCCGGTTCTGCACCTCGTCCAGCCGGCCGATGATCTCGCCGGTCGTGGAGATGCCCTCGGCGACGGCCTTCGAGCTGGACTGGATGCCGGCGATCTGGTCGGCGACCCGCTGCGTCGCCTTCGCCGTCTCGCGGGCCAGGTCCTTGACCTCGCTGGCCACGACCGCGAAGCCCTTGCCCACCTCGCCGGCCCGTGCCGCCTCGATGGTGGCGTTGAGTGCCAGCAGGTTCGTCTGGTCGGCGATGCCGGAGATGATCCGGATGACCTCGCCGACCGCGGCCGACGCCTCGTCCAGCGCGACGACGTCGCCGGTCATCGCCGATGCCTGGGTCACGGCGCTCTCCGCCACCCGGCCGGCCTCGTTCGCCGCCTCGCGCAGCCGCGCCACCGTCACCAGGAGCTCGCGGGCGTTCGCCGCGCTCTCCTCGTTGCGCCGCAGCACGTCCAGCCGCTGCGACACCAGCTGCTGCACGTTGCGCAGCGACGCCGCCCGCGACTCCGAGAGCTCGATGGTCTCGGTGACGAAGAAGTCCATCGTCCCGATCACCCGCCCGCTCACGACGAGCGGGAAGCAGACGCCCGACTTCACCCCGGCGCGCTGCGCAGCCGGAGCCCGCACGCAGTCGGTCACCTTGCCGATGTCCGGCACGAACACCAGTTCCCGGGCCCGCCAGGCGCGCCCGGACAGGCCCACGCCCTCGGCGAAGCTGGCGCTCAGCGTGACGGCGCGGAACTCCTCACCGGCCGAGCCGGACTCCTGCTGGAACCGCAGCACGTTCGACGACTCGTCCAGCGCCCAGTACGAGCCGTAGGCCCAGCCGAAGGAGCTGCGCACGGTGTCCAGTGCGAGGCGGAGCGCCTGCTCCTGGCTGGATGCCCCGCCGACCGTCGTCACCACGGTGGTCACCGCCTCGCGGTCGTTCAGCGTCTCCTGCAGCTGCGTCCGCGCCACGGCGGCCCGCTGGGCGTGCACCAGGACGCCGCGCAGCGAGCGCCACTTGGACTCCCTGCCGCCGAAGAACGGCAGCTCGCGGTCGTTGTAGAACTCGTAGAGGCCGACGACCTTGCTGCGCTCGTCCACGATGGGCAGCACGCATCCGCGGGTGGCACCGGCCGACTGTGCGGCCTTCCACCGACCGCAGAACGCCGGGTCGGTGGTCTCGTTCGCCAGGACCGGATCCTGGGTCCTGATCGCGGCGCCGGCCAGGCCCTCGCCGGGCATGAGCCGCTCGACCCGGGCGGCCCGCATGGTGGGCGCATAGCTGCCGCCCTCGGCCGCCAGCGAGAACCCGCCGTCGTCGTCCACGAGCCAGGCGGCGCCGTAGTCGAGGTCCAGCTCTCGTGTCAGCGTGGTCACGATCGTCCGGTGCGCCGCCGCGCTGTCGGCGACCCCGTCGTTCAGGGCGTTGATGACCGCCTCGACCGCCTCGACGTCGCGGGGGACCACGGCGGGAGCGGTGGCGGTGCTGGCCTTGCGCGTGAGTCGACTCATCGGTCCTTCTCGGGTCGTCCGGCGACCGGAACTCCCGTCACCGACTGGCGGTATCGGCAGTGGCCGAGGCGATCGGTACCTGCGCCACCCGGTGGTGGGCAACCGATCTGCCCGACCCGTCAGGACGTCGTGCGGCCCGCCTCCGCGGTGGTCGCGGCGTCGTCCTCCGCGCCGTGGACGTGCCCGAAGGTCGACCCGGCCGCGGGGTGCGGCCCCTCGAGGGTCAGCGACGACCGCATCTCCGCCGGGGCGAGCGCACGGGCGAGGTGCCAGCCGCCCACCGCGACGATCGTGCCCAGCGCGATCCCGCCGAGGGAGAAGTCGTCGGTGATCTGCAGCAGCGGGGCGGCGTCGCCCGAGTTGCCGACCGCGATCACGATGCCCGCCGCCAGCGGCACCAGGTTGATCGGGTTGGCGAAGTCGACGCGGTTCTCCTTCCAGATCTTCGCGCCGAGCAGGCCGATCATCCCGTAGAGGACGACGGTGATCCCGCCGAGCACGCCACCGGGGATCGCGTTGATCAGCGCGCCGAACTTCGGCACCAGCCCCAGGCCGATCGCGACGATCGCGGCGACGTAGTACGCGGCCGTCGAGTAGACGCGGGTCGCGGCCATGACGCCGATGTTCTCCGCGTACGTGGTCGTGGGGGAGCCGCCGACCGACGTCGCCAGCACGGTGGTGAGGCCGTCGGCGGCGACGGCGCGGCCGATCACCGGGTCGAGGTCGCGCCGGGTCATCTCGGCCACGGCCTTCACGTGGCCGGCGTTCTCCGCGACCAGCGCGATCACCGCCGGCAGCACCAGCAGCGAGAAGTTCAGCGAGAACGACGGCGCCGTGGCGTCCGGCAGGCCGAACCAGCGGGCGTCACCGACCGCGGTGAAGTCGACCCGGTCCTCACCGGTCGATCCCAGCGGGCCGGCCGCCCAGTCGAGCAGGATCGACAGCAGGTAGCCGAACACCAGCCCGAGCAGGATCGAGATGCGGGCCAGGAAGCCGCGCAGCAGCAGCGACGCGACGACGACGAACGCCATCGTCGCCAGCGCCACCCACTGGTCCTGCGGCCAGTAGGTCGAGGTCGCCACCGGGGCGAGGTTGAAGCCGATCAACAGCACCACGGCGCCGGTGACGGCGGGGGGCAGGACCCTGTTGATCACCCGGACGCCGACCAGGTGGATGACCAGGCCGACGAGCGCCAGGACGACGCCCGAGACCAGCAGCGCACCGAGGACGTCGGCGTCCGAGCCGCCCGCCGCCCGCACCGCGACGACGCCGCCGACGAAGGAGGCCGAGCTGCCCAGGTAGCTGGGCACCTTCCCCTGCACGACGAGCAGGAACACGATCGTCGCGATCCCGCTCATCATGATCGCGAGATTGGGGTCCAGGCCCATGAGCAGCGGGAAGACGAAGGTCGCCCCGAACATGGCGACGACGTGCTGCGCGCCGATGCCCACCGTCCGCGGCCAGGTCAGCCGCTCGTCGGGGGCCACCGCCTCACCCAGCGGCAGGGTCTTGCCGTCCCCGTAGAGCTTCCAACCGAACGCCATCGGGGCCTCCTCGACCAGCACGGACGCCCGCGACCGGCGGCGGGCGACGCGCATCGTCGCACCACCACCGGCCGGGTGGTCCCGGTGGTCCTCAGGCCGTGCCGGCGCGGCCGGCGACGCGACGCTGCCAGGCCACCAGCAGCGGGGGGCCGAGCAGCTCGAGGGCGGTGGCCCCGACCAGCGCCGGGTGCGGCCGGCCGGTGCTCCGCCAGGCCAGCAGCCGGACCGCGCCGCCGAGGAAGAGGGCGCCGGAGACGCCGCGCACCAGGGCGCCCTTCCGCTCGATCCGCGGCACGGCCGACCAGATGAGCGGGGCCGCGGCGGCGTAGATCGCGTGCGCGTAGCGGTACTCGCTCTCCACGCTCGGCGACACGGCGCCGGCGTCGGGCAGCGAGGTGGGGCCGACGAGGGCGCCGGCGAGCCCGGAGGCCAGGGGGATGGCCGCGAGCGCGCCCAGGGTGATCTGCAGGCCGCGTCGGCCGCCGTCGGAGGAGGTCATCGCAGGACCGTCGCACAGCGGCGGCGTCCCGACCAGCGCGGCCGGATCAGTCGAGCGCGCAGCTCAGCAGCCCGGCGACGGCGCCGGCGAACTCCTCGCTCCGGGTCAGCGGCTCGGGGAAGGCGACCCGCACGTCGTAGCCGCCGCGCAACGACTCCACCCGGAAGCGGACGCCGAAGCGGTCCAGGCCGAGGAGGCGGACGTCGTCCCGCCGTCCGGCCCAGGCCTGCACCCGGACGCGCAACCGGGCCAGGGCGTCCGACTGCGCGGTCAGCAGCTCGGTCTCGGCCGCGGTGACGGGGTCGGGTGCGGCGGCCACGAAGTCCTCGGGCTCGACGTGGTCGACGGCGTGCGATTCGTGGAGGACGACGTCGGCGACGTCGAGCTCCAGCAGCGTCGCGGTGAGCCCCACCTCGAACAGCACGTCGCACGGGCAGCCCTCGGCGAAGGCGAGGACGGCGGCCGGCACGTCGGCGGCGGGCACCGGCGTGAGCCAGCCGGCGATCTCGACCAGCGCGCGGATCGGCTGCCGCAGCACCGACGGCGCGCGGTCGGTCACGGTCAGCCGCGCCGGCAGGTCGCCGACGGGGGAGTCGGCCAGCGCCTGGACCAGCGGCCCCGACGTGGGGACGACGACCAGCGTGCGTCCGTCCGCCGTCGTGGTCACCGCGAGTGCGGGCGTCGTCCCCGTCCCGAGGACGTGCAGTGCGGCCGCGGACCGGGCGGCGACCGTGCGGGCGCGCTCGGCCGGCGACGGCTGACCGCCCGCCCCGGATGGCGCGGTGACCGGAGCCGGCGTGCCGGCGCGGAGCCGGCTCCGCCTGTGTCCAGCTGTCATGGGGACCACCTCGGGGCTCGTGTGATGAGTAGTAAGGTGAGCCTAACCAAAGACGGAGGTTCCTGTGAACACACCCCGGCCCAAGATCCGGATCAGCCGCGCGCTGGGCATCGCCCTCACCCCCAAGGCGGTCGCCTACTTCGAGCGACGTCCCTATCCGCCGGGCGAGCACGGTCGCAAGCGCCGCAAGGACAGCGACTACTCCACCCGCCTCAAGGAGAAGCAGCGGCTGCGCGCCCAGTACGACATCAGCGAGTCCCAGCTGCGCGCGGCGTTCGACCGGGCCAAGCGCACCGGGGGCAAGACCGGCGAGGCGCTGATCCAGGACCTCGAGTCGCGGCTGGACGCCACCGTCCTGCGCGCCGGCTTCGCCCGCACGATCTACCAGGCGCGGCAGTTCGTCACCCACCAGCACGTGCTGGTCAACGGCAAGCGCGTCGACCGCCCCTCCTACCGGCTCAAGCCCGGCGACTTCATCCAGGTCGCGGAGAAGTCGCGCGGCAAGGAGCCGTTCCTCGTCGCCGCCTCGGGCGCGCACGCCCAGCCACCGAAGTACCTGGAGGTCCGGCTGGCCGACCTCGTCGCCCGCTACGAGCGGACGCCGAGCCGCGAGGAGGTGCCAGTGATCTGCGAGGAGCAGCTGGTCGTGGAGTACTACTCGCGCTAATCCGGCGGAACACCGGCCGGGCCCGCGGCCTTGACCCGGGCATGCAGATCGACCTGAGCGGGAAGACCGCCGTCGTCACCGGTTCCTCCCAGGGCATCGGCCTGGCCATCGCCACCGGCCTGGCCGGTGCCGGTGCCCGCGTCGTCCTCACCGGTCGCGACCAGACCACGCTCGACGCCGCGGCGGAAGGCATCGACGGCGAGGTGCTGGGCGTCGCCGGTGACGTCACCACGGACGAGGGGACGGCGGCCCTGCTCGACGCGGTTCCCGACGCCGACGTGCTGATCAACAACCTCGGCATCTTCGGCGCGCAGCCTGCTCTCGAGATCTCCGACGACGAGTGGCGCCGCTACTTCGAGACCAACGTGCTCACCGCCGTGCGGTTGACCCGCGCCTACCTGCCGGGGATGCGTCAGCGTGGCTGGGGCCGGATCCAGTACATCGCCAGCGACTCGGCGGTCGCCGTCCCGGCCGAGATGATCCACTACGGCGTCACCAAGACGGCGCTGCTCGCGGTGTCCCGCGGCTTCGCCAAGGAGGCGGCCGGATCCGGCGTCACCGTCAACTCCGTGATCGCCGGCCCGACGCACACCCGCGGCGTCGAGGAGTTCGTGCGATCGCTCGTCGGTGACCTCCCATGGGAGGAGGCGCAGCGCGAGTTCATGCGGCTGCACCGCCCGAACTCGCTGCTCCACCGGCTCATCGAGCCCGAGGAGATCGCCCACATGTGCGTGTACCTCGCCTCGCCGCTGGCCTCGGCGACGACCGGCGGTGCGCTGCGGGTGGACGGCGGCTACGTGGACGCGATCCTGCCCTGACCCGTCACGCGGGCAGCAGGTCCTCGACGGCGGCCAGCAGCGTGCTGCGGGCCGCCTCGGGGTCGCCGAGGTACCCGGCGACCATCGCGCCGTCCCGCAGCATGACGAACCGCCGGGCCGCCTCGGCCGGGTCGGGCCGCCCGGCGGCGGCGAACGCGCGGGTCAGCACGTCGTCGAGCCACGTCCGGTGCTCGACGACGGCGCGGTGCACGGGGCTGGCCGGATCGGGGAACTCGGCGGCGGCGTTGATGAACGGGCAGCCGCGGAAGCCTCGCGAGCACAGCTCGTCCGCGATCCCGCCCGCGATCGCGCGGACCAGGCCGGCGGCGGCCTCCGGGTCGTCCTCCGGCACCTGGCCGACCCGCGCGCGCACGGCGAGGTCGATGGCCCGGAGGTAGGCGACGACGAGGTCGTCCTTGCCGGGGAAGTGCCGGTAGAACGTCGCCCGGGTGACGCCGGCCTCCGTGACGATCCGGTCGACGCCGACCCCGCGGATCCCCTCGCCGTAGAAGGTCGCCGAGGCGGTCGCCAGCAGGCGGTCGCGCGCGGCGGAGGTCCGGACGGGGGGCGTCACACGCGTCACGTTAGCAGAACGAACGTTCTGTATTGCGGCACGCGAGCATCCGTGGTCTGGTGGAGTCGAAGCAGAACGACCGTTCTGCCGCAGTCGACGTTCCGGAGGACCTCGTGCCCGCCATCTACACCGCCACAGCCACCGCCACCGGCGAGGGGCGCAACGGCCACACCCGTTCCTCCGACGGCCTGGTCGACCTCGACCTCGCCGTCCCGAAGGAGATGGGCGGCCCGGGCGGGGCGACGAACCCCGAGCAGCTCTTCGCCGCCGGGTACGCCGCGTGCTTCCACTCCGCGCTCAAGGCGGTGGCCCGCGAGAAGAAGGTGACGTTCACCGACTCGGCGGTCACCGCCGACGTCGGCATCGGCACCAACGACGCCGGTGGCTTCGGTCTGGAGATCACGCTCTCGGTGGAGCTGGGCGGGCTGGACCAGGCCGCGGCCGAGCAGCTCGTCGAGGCCGCCCACCAGGTGTGCCCGTACTCGAACGCCACCCGCGGCAACGTCCCGGTGACCCTGGAGACGACCGTCGCCTGACCCGGAACCGCCGACGCGCGGCGGCATCGCGCTGAACGCCAGGGGCCCAGAACCGATCCGGTTCTGGGCCCCTGGCGTTCAACGGCTGGTCAGCGTCTCGCGGAGTCGATTCGGTGACTCCAGATTCTTTTGGGACAGGAGTTAATACGGCCCGGCCATTGCCGAAAGCTGCCCTGTCAAGGATGACGGCGCAGCCATCCCCACACCGGGTGAGAAGCACTCGAGCGGGGGCCTGGGCCACTGAGAGAATGGAAGCTCCCATGCGCATGTCGCGCGTTCTGCTCGCCGGTGCTGCGGTCGCTGCCGCCGGCATCGCCACCTCCGCCTTCACCGCCAGCAACACGGTCGAGGACAGCGTCGCCGGTTACGACGAGGCCACTGTCTCCGGCGCCACCACCGAGCAGGTCGACTACGTGCTGAACGCGGACAAGTCGATCGTCGACGAGATCCGGTTCGAGCTCGTGGGGGACTACTCCCTCGATGTCGCCAACGAGGGTCTGGTCGCCTGGCTGACCGTCAAGAACGAGGGGACGAACATCTTCGCGCCCGTGCAGTGCGACTTCGAGACGTTCGCGGTCACCCACCCCGTCTCGTGCGACATCCCGGGCACCGAGATCGACGACTTCGACAGCATCGCCCTGACGGTTTCCGAGTAATCCCGTCGTATCGGGGGTGCCCGAGAGGTCACCCCACCGCACGAGCCGGAAGCGACCGTGACCTCCGCAGCCAGAGCCGCCAGCATCAGCGCCGTAGCCGCGCTGGTGCTGGTGGCTGCCTGGTTGTTCTGGCCGTCGCAGCTCGGCGGTTCCACGACGTACGTCACCACGCACGGCATCAGCATGGAGCCGGGGTTCTCCACGGGTGACCTCGCTGTGCTGCGCCCCGCCGACTCCTACGAGGTCGGCGACGTGGCGGCCTACTTCTCCCCCAGCCTGAACACGGTCGTCATGCACCGGATCGTCGCCGTCGAAGGGGACCGGTTCGTCTTCCAGGGCGACAACAACGACTGGCTCGACCAGGACGAGCCGACCGCCGACGAGCTGCTCGGCGAGCTGTTCCGCCAGGTGCCCCAGGGCGGCACGGTCCTGGCCGCGATCGCCTCGCCGTGGTCGCTGGCGCTGATGTTCGCCGTCGCCTTCGGGCTGTTCGGCACCACCCACCGGAAGCGGAAGGGTGGGAAGGCCCCCCGTCACCGCGCCGCTCCGGCCCGGACGTCCCCGTCCCTCACCCTCCCCACCTTCTCCATGCCCACCCGCGCGCAGGCCCGCCAGGTCGCGATCGCCTCCGGCGCGGTCGCCCTCCTCGCCGCCGGCGCCGGCGGCGTCCTGCTCGCGCTCCCGTCGACGGAGACGGAGGCCAGCAGCCGGCCGGTCGAGCAGGAGGGACGGTTCACGTACTCCGGCGTCGCCGAGGCGGGGACCACGTACCCGACCGGCGCCCTCACCACCGGCGACCCGATCTACACCAAGCTCGTCGACGCGCTGACCGTCTCCTTCGAGCACACCGTCGACGCTCCCGGCCTCGACGCTGTCGCCGGCACCGTGCGGCTGGACCTCTCCGTGGCCACCGCCGACGGCTGGAGCGCCGCCCTCGGCAGCAGCCCCGCGGTCGCGGTGCAGGACGGCGCGGCCACCGCCGCGACGGAGATCGACCCCACGCTCGCCGCCGCCCTCGTCGGCCGGCACAACGCGGAGATCGGCGGCAGCGCCGGCTCGGCGAGCATCCTCGTCACGCCGGTCGTCGACGTGACCGGATCGGTCCAGGGGCAGGCCTTCACCGCCGCCGACCTGGACCCGCTGACCTTCTCCATGGACACCGTGGCTCTGCGCCCCCCGACCTCCGAGGCCGCGTTCGCTCCGACCGGCGCGGTCCCGGTCTCCGTCGACGCGCAGGTGGCCCGGACCTTCACCGTGCTCGGCGTCGACCTGCCCATCGGCGCCGCCCGGCTCATCGCCGGCGCCGTCCTGGTCCTCGCGGTGCTCGTCACCGCGCTGGCGGGCTGGATCGGCCGGCCGCGCACCGGGGACGCCGCCGACGAGTTCGCCGTCCGCAACGCCGCGCGCATCCTGCCGGTGGCCGGGCTCGTCCCCGGCCGGAGCGTCGTCGACGTCTCCGACCCCGCGGCTCTGCGCCGGGTCGCCGAGCGGGTCGACGGGCTCGTGCTGCACCACGCCGGGCCCGACGGGCAGACCTTCGCCGTGCAGGACAACGAGACGACCTACCGCTTCGTCTTCCCCGACACCGCGATCACCCGGACGCCGCCGCCCCCGCCGCCCCCGGCGGTCCGCCTGGCGCCGCCGCCCCTCACCGTGCCGTTGCCCCGCATCGCCTGAGCGAGGTTCAGCGGCGCCAGAAGTCGAACCGGTCGCGGCCGGGGCGGAAGCCCGCGGCCTCCACCACGTCGACGGCGAGGTCGAACTTCTGTCCCACCGCGGCCGGGGTGTGCGCATCGCTGCCGAAGCTGACCGCCTCCCCGCCCTCCTCGTGGAACCAGCGCATCTGGTCGGCCGAGGCCAGCGGGCTGCTGGTGTTGATCTCCAGGGCCCGCCCGGACCGGGCCAGCGCGCGGAAGACCGCCCGGTACTCCTCCTCGTAGTCCTTCTCCACGTACCGGTGGGTGCCGCCGGGCCAGTAACGGCGCGGGAAGTCGGCGTGCGCGAGCACCTGGAAGACGGCGCTGCTCTCGATCATGTCCACCAGCTCGCCGAGGTAGCGCCGCATCGTGCCGTCGTCGTCCTGCCACAGCAGGTGGCCCACGCCGTAGAGGCGGCCGTCCTGGGACAGGGAGTGCAGCGAGCCGAGGATCCGGTCGACCGGCGCCTGCCGCAGGTAGGAGGCCACGCTGCTGCCGAACAGGTGCGGCTCTCCCGTCTCGACGCCGGACAGGATGCGCAGCTCCGGGAACCGGCCGCGCACCTCCTCGAGCTCGGCGAAGTAGCCGTCGACGTCGATCTCCGCGTGCCGGGAGGCGTGCCGCTCGACCAGGCCCTCGTCGGTGGCCCGGTCGTCGGGGTCCCACACGGTGAAGTCGAGGTGCTCGGTGAACGCGATCGCCGGCAGCCCGAGCTGCACGGCCCGTTCGCAGGCCTTCCGCATCGTCGACGAGTCCGCGGTGTCCCAGGACCAGTGCGTGTGCACGTGATTGTCCGGCGGTCGCTGCCCGTGGTGTGCCATCGCCTGTGGATTCTCCACCGTCGTCCACAGGACGCGCGCGCTGGTCGGTCCTGTCACCCGCGGTGCCTACTGTCGGGGGCATGACCACTGTCGCGCCGTCGTTCGAGATCGCCGACGAGGCGCTGGCCGTGCTGCGCGAGCTCACCGGTCGGCCCGACGCCGTCTTCCGGGAGGGTCAGGACGCCGCGGTGTCGGCGCTCGTCGAGCGCTCGCAGCGGGCGCTGGTCGTGCAGCGCACCGGCTGGGGCAAGTCGGCGGTCTACTTCGTCTCGACTGCCCTCCTCCGGCGCCGCGGCAAGGGCCCGACCTTGCTCGTGAGCCCGTTGCTCGCCCTGATGCGCGACCAGGTGGCCGCGGCCGCCCGCGCCGGCATCCGGGCGGTGGAGATCTCCAGCGCCAACATGACGGAGTGGGACGACATCGCCGCCCGTCTGGCGTCCGACGACGTCGACGTCCTGCTCGTCTCGCCGGAGCGCCTCACCAACCCCCGGTTCCGCGAGGAGCAGCTGCCCGGCCTGGTCGCCCGCTGCGGCCTGGTCGTGGTCGACGAGGCGCACTGCGTCTCCGACTGGGGCCACGACTTCCGCCCCGACTACCGCCGCATCCGCGATCTGCTGGGCACGCTCCCGGCCGGGACGCCGGTGCTGGCGACGACGGCGACGGCCAACGAGCGGGTGGTCGAGGACGTCGCCGAGCAGCTGGGCGCCGGCGGCGTCGAGGTGACCACGGTGCGGGGCCCGCTCTCCCGTGACTCGCTGCGCCTGGGCGTGCTGCGGCTCCCCTCGGACCGCGCCCGCCTCGCCTGGCTGGCCGCCCGGATCGGCGACCTCCCGGGCAGCGGCATCGTCTACACGCTCACCGTCGCCGCGGCGGAGGAGACCGCCGCCCTGCTCCGCGACGCCGGGCACGAGGTGCGCTCCTACACCGGCCGGCTGGACGACGCCGACCGCAAGGACGCCGAGGAGGCCCTGCGGGAGAACCGCGTGAAGGCCCTGGTGGCGACCTCCGCCCTGGGCATGGGCTTCGACAAGCCCGACCTCGGGTTCGTCGTCCACCTGGGCGCGCCCTCGTCCCCGGTGAGCTACTACCAGCAGGTGGGTCGTGCGGGCCGCGCCGTCGAGCACGCCGACGTGCTGCTCCTCCCCGGGCCCGAGGACATCGCGATCTGGCAGTGGTTCGCCACCTCGTCCATGCCGCGCGAGGACCACGCCGCCGCGGTGCTGACCGCCATGGCCGACGGCAAGGCCTGGTCGGTCGCCCGGCTGGAGACGGTGGCCGACGTGCGCCGCTCCCGGCTGGAGCTGCTGCTCAAGGTGCTGGCCGTCGACGGCGCGGTCGAGCGGGTCCAGGGCGGGTGGCGCTCCACCGGCGAGCCGTGGGTCTACGACGCCGACCGCTACGCCCGGGTCACGCGGACCCGCGAGGCCGAGCAGCGCGCGATGCTCGCCTACGCCAAGCCGGTCGACGAGGCCGAGTGCCGGATGGCCTTCCTCCAGTCGGCGCTGGACGATCCCACGGCCGCCCCCTGCGGACGCTGCGACGTGTGCGCCGGCCCCTGGTACTCGACCGACGTGCCCGAGGCCGCGGCGGAGGCCGCGTCGGCGGCGCTCGACCGCCCCGGCGTGGAGCTCGCGCCCCGGGCGCAGTGGCCCACCGGCGCCGACCGGCTCGGGGTGGACGTGAAGGGCAAGATCGCCGCCGCCGACCAGCTCGAGCCCGGCCGGGCCGTCGCCCGGCTCACCGACCTGGGCTGGGGCCAGCGGCTGCGCACCCTCCTCGGTGACGACGGCGTCGGCGGGACCGTCGTCCTGGACCTCGAGGCGCCCGGCATCGAGGAGGACCCGGACGCCGCGTTCGACGTCCCGGTGCAGCGGTCGATCTCCGACGTCCCCCCGGACGACGAACTCCTCCGCGCGTGCGCCCGCGTGCTGGCCGCCTGGGACTGGTCGCAGCGGCCGGTGGCGGTGGTGTCGGTGCCGTCGCGTCGCCGTCCACGACTGATCACGGGTGTCGCGCAGGGGCTGGCCCGGATGGGGCGGCTGGAGTACCTGGGCGAGCTCTCCCTCGCGCACGGCGGCCCGACCGGGCAGCCCGGTGGGAACAGCGCCTTCCGGCTGGCCGCGGTGTGGGACCGGATCGTCGTGGGGCCCGAGCTGCGCGAGCGGCTCGCGACGCTCACCGGGCCGGTGCTGCTCGTCGACGACCTGGCCGACTCCCGTTGGACGATGACGGTGGCCGGGCGCGAGCTGCGGCGAGCGGGGGCCTCGGCCGTGCTGCCCTTCGCCCTCGCGCTGACCGCCTGACCGAACGTCTGTCCACAGGTTTTCGCACACATGTGCGAGAAGTCGGAGTAGCGTTCCGGCCATGACGCTCGCCCATCAGCCGTCGATGTGGGACGTGGCCGAGGAGGCCACCCTGACGCTCCTGGCCGGACGCGTGCAGCGGCACGAGCTGAGCGCCGGCGCCTGGGTGGATCACCTGCCGGGGTGGGTGTCCGGGTCCGACGAGGTGCTGGACGTCCTGCTCGGGGACATCGGCTGGCGGGAGGACCGGCGCCAGATGTACGAGCGCGAGGTCGCAGTGCCGCGACTGCTGCGCTGGTACGGCGCCGGCGAGACGCTGCCCCACCCGCTGCTCACGGACGCACGGACCGCGTTGGACACGCACTACGGGCCCGAGCTCGGTGAGCCCTTCGTCAGCGCGGGGATGTGCCTGTACCGCGACGGCCGGGACAGCGTCGCCTGGCACGGCGACCGCCTGGGCCGCGGCCGCTCGGGCAGCACGATGGTCGCGATCGTCTCCTTCGGCTCTCCCCGCCCGCTGCTGCTCCGCCCGGTGACGGGCGGGCCGAGTCTCCGGTTCCCCCTGGGGCACGGGGACCTGGTGGTCATGGGCGGCACCTGCCAGCGCACCTGGGAGCACTGCATCCCGAAGACGACGAAGCCGGTCGGGCCGCGGGTCAGCGTCCAGTTCCGGCCACGCGGCGTCGCCTGAGGGCAGCCCGGCGAATCGTTCCCACGGCGCTGCCGGACGGGGCCGGACGGGGGGCGGGGACCCCCCCCTGCAGAGACCCCGGATGGCCATGTATTGTTCTCCATGCGCCGCGCGGACCTGAGGGTC
>FNAW01000021.1:7500-9477 GCA_900102115.1 Blastococcus fimeti | reverse complement strand
AGCTCTAGAATTACCACAGTTATCCATGTAGCAAGATACCATCAAATAAACTATAACTGATTTAATGAGCCATTCGCAGTTTCACAGTATGAATTTGTTTATACTTAGACATGCATGGCTTAATCTTTGAGACAAGCATATGACTACTGGCAGGATCAACCAGGTAACTATCTCGACACGACAGTGAACGAATCAACCGTCGGGTCTAATCAGACCACTGCAAGCAGCGACTGAATAGACAAGAGTTTGTTACTAGATCAAACAATCTTGAGTGTCAATACGAGGTACCCTTAGTTCGCTTTGAAGCCCAAGTACTGACACGCCAAGCTCCCAGATTCCGTCTTCACAAAGTCCTAAGTTCAGTCAACCAGGCCGGAGCCTGGTATCAGAACCACAGTGGAGACTGTACAGGACGTCCGCAATAAAGCAGCTCGTCCTGACGCACCTCCAAGTGTTTAAGGCCAGAGTGTAACCAACGATAAGCAACCCACTTTTCCTAATTTGCAAGCTGAAGCATTACACAACAGCTCGACTTGCCGGATTCAAATGCAATTACTAGGGGCTCGTCCAAGGAGCACTACAGATCGACCTGTTCCACCCTTTTCTGTTGCATATTGATTTAACCCGATTCCTCCTTTCCCCCATCATCAGTCTGACCGAAATCAGACACTCAGACGAGTCATCAGTTGGAATAGCCATGTAGGAACCGTAACACCGGCCGACTATAACAAACGACTGTAGGTTATCCTTCGCCTTGCGGGATTGCCCCCGGACCAAGTAGTACTTTAACAGTCGGCTTGCAAAAGCCCTAGGCACCTGACACCCTCACGGATGACACTCAACGGTGTAGCCCATTAGTTTAACTACCATCCCGTGATTTCAACCACGTTCGGATAGACTGCAAGCAACAAGAGGTACCAGGAAACCCTGCTCAACCCTCATCACCTACTCCTAATGGACCATTGAGCTGGCCCTTTACGATCGAGAGAGAAGACGCCTTCCAGATGAGACTGCATTACTAGTGCCGTTGCCGACCGTTCTGATACTGTCTCATCCTTGGATGTCTACTCCCTTCATGTAGTAGGAAAGGGAGTATCTGACCCGTTGCACAAATGTTGCAAAAACCGTAGGACGTAATTTGGACAAAAAATGTCAAAAATATTTTGCCACCGTACCAATGCATGTTTTGGGCTTTGCAGCCAACTGTTCCGCCCGGGTCAAATTGCTGAAGACCCGTGACAGTGGATGGGTGGTGCCTGTGCGGTAGGCGGGTGGTGGGTAGGCCTGGCTGGGTGCTGGGAGGATGGAGGGTAGGTCCTGGGGCGGTGAGTGCCGGGTGGGCGGGTTGAGAGAGTGATTTCAGTGCAAGTCCCCCAGTCCACAAGTCCCCCAGTTCACAAAGTGGGTGATGTCTTCCTGCGGGGTCGTCTCGGGGTGTGCATGCATGTATGCTTGCTGGGTGGTTGAGAGTAGTGGGAGCAGCCTATACATGGCTTCTGGGCGACCTAGAAGCTAGAGTGCGCGAGATACATCCAGTTGAAATTCACAAGTCCCCCAGTCCCCTGACCGATCTCGAGATCCAGCTTGTCAACCAGCCCTGCGCTCTTAAGTAAAGCTGGTAGGAGACTGTAGGCGAGGCAGAGACCGTGCTCAGAAGTGACTCTTTTGTGGGAAACAAGTTGTCAGAGACCGAGTCAACAAGTCCCCCAGTCCACCAAGTCCCCCAGTCCATGGGCGTATGCTGGTGCGGATCGGGTCAGATCTCGGTCAGATCTCAAGAACGGTTGCTCTCCAGAACAGTTGGTGTCACTGGGCGCTATATCTAGTGGTCCTGACCATCCGCATGCTGCTGCGAGCAAGTACTCTTGGTGTGTGTCATGACAGTACAAAGGTCTCAACCAGCACAAGTGAAGGACAGAGCATTTTCAAGTCAATCAGCTACCCTCACTACCCACTTTGACTTTCTCAAGTGCGATC
>FNAW01000010.1 GCA_900102115.1 Blastococcus fimeti | reverse complement strand
CGAGAAGGGCAGGAGCTGCGTCACCGCCTGCACGTAGACCACCAGCACCGTGATGTAGAGCGCCAGGATCCCGCCGGTGAACCCGCCGTCGTCCTCGCCGGCGGGGGTGAGGTGCCAGACCGCCGCGTTGATGGCGAAGCTGATGCCGACGACGAGCCAGGGGATCCCGAGGATCACCAGGGGGTGGATCAGGTGCAGGCGTGCGGCCTGCAGGACGCGGTTCACGAGGAGACCTCCTCGAGGTCGGCCGGGCGGGTGGGGTGGAGTGACCCGCGCACGGCGGGCGTCTGCAGGCTCATCGCGACGACGAGCTGCTGGAGGTTGGTCGGCTCGACGGACAGCCCCTGCGCTGCTGCCGCGCGTCGATCGGTAGCACCGCCGATGCGGACGACGGCCCGGCTGGAGCCGCCGAGGGTCTCGGTGTGCAGCAGGTCGTGCTGCCGGGCGAAGGCCTGCACCGTGTCCGTTGGGCCGGTCACCGTCACGGCGCTGTCCCGCAGCGACTCGGCGTCCGCGTCGAGCAGCACCCGACCGCGGTCGATGAGGAGGACCCGCTCGAGCAGGCTCGCGATCTCCTCGATCAGGTGCGTCGAGAGCACGATCGTGCGCGGGTGCACGGCGTAGTCGGCGAGCAGCCGGTCGTAGAACATCTGCCGTGCGACGGCGTCCAGACCCAGGTACGGCTCGTCGAACAGCGTGAGCGGTGCGCGGGACGCGAGGCCGATGATGATGCCGACCATCGAGTTCATGCCGCGGGACAGCTTGTTGACGGGCCGCTTGGCCGGCAGGTCGAAGTCGGCCACCAGGGCGGCGGCGAGGTCGCCGTCCCACCCGGGGAAGACCATCGCGGCCGCGGTGAGGGCGTCGCGGACGCGGAAGTGGTCGGGGTAGCGCTGCCCCTCCTTGATGAAGCAGATGTCGCGCAGGACGCGGTCGTTCTCGTACGGGCTGGCACCGAGCACCTCCACCCGTCCGGTGGTGGGGATGCGGTGGCCGGTCAGCAACTGCATCAGCGTCGTCTTGCCGGCGCCGTTGCGGCCGAGCAGCCCGGTGATGGTGTTCTCCGCGAAGGCGGTGGTCACGCCCTCCAGGGCGGTGTGCTCGCGGAAGCGCATGGTCACGTCGCGCACGGTGGCGACCACCGGCGTGGGGGACGGGGTCATCGCTGGGTCTCCCAGTCGTCGATCATGGCGGCGAGATCGCCGGCGGAGATGCCGAGCTTCTGCGCCTCGGTCATCAGGGGGCGGACGTACTGGTCGGCGAACTCGCTGCGCCGCCGCTTGAGCAGCTGCTCGCGGGCGCCGGTGGCCACGAACATCCCAACTCCTCGTCTCTTGTAGAGGACCCCGTCGGCGACCAGTTGGTTCAGGCCCTTGGCCGCGGTCGCGGGGTTGATCCGGTGGAAGGCGGCCAGCTCGTTGGACGAGGGGGCCTGGCTCTCCTCGGCGAGGGAGCCGTCGACGATCGCGTTCTCGATCTCCGTCGCGACCTGGCGGAAGATGGGACCGGCGTCCTCGTTCACCGATCGACTCCAGGGCGGGCTCGGTCCCTGGGTTCATTACTCATGTAATGAACCATAGAAGCAATCGTGGTCCGGGCGCAAGGGCCGTGTCCGGTGTCCGCCTCGGCGGCTAGGGTCGCCAGGTCCGCCCACCTGCTTCGAAGGAGCGTCGTGTCCCGTCCCCGTCGCCTGCTGCTCGTCCTGATGGCGGGTTCGGTGTGGACGCTGACCGCCTGCGGCGCCGTGTCGCTGGGGACCAGTTCCCTGTCCGACGCCGAGGTCGCCGATGCTGCGGAGGACGCCCTCGAGCAGGAGGTCGGCTCGCGCCCGGACATCACCTGCCCCGAGGGCCTCGACGAGGAGGAGGGGGCGAGCACGCGCTGCACCCTCACCGCGGGCGACGACCCGGTCGAGTACGGGGTCACCGTGACGGTCACCGAGGTCGGCAAGAGCACGAAGATCGACGTCCAGGTCGACGAGGAGCCGCTGGACTGAGCCGCCCGGCTACAGCGCCTCGGCGAGTGCCTCGAGATCCTCGAGCGCGACGTCGAGGTGCGGCGAGACGCGCAGCACCGGGCCGGCCATCTCGCCCGGGGCCCGCTCCCGCCCCAGCGCGCTGACCACGATGCCGTGCTCGGCGAGCAGTCGCGCCCGGGTGGCGACGACGTCGACGCCGTCCGGCGGGCGGAGCGTGGTGGTGGCCGTGGGCTCGTCGGACGGCTCGATCGCCGTCCAGCCGGCCGTCCCGTCCAGCACGGCGCGGGTAGCCCGTCCGATCCCGGCCAGCCGCTCCCGGACCCGGTCGGGCCCGGCGGCGAGGTGCTCCCCGACCGCCATGATCAGCCCGATCCGGCCGGCGATGTGCCCCTCGACGCTCTCGAACGCCCGCATGGGCGGCAGGTCCTGGCCGCCGGGCATCACCGGCGTGAGCTCGGCGGCGACGGCCGGCCGCGCGATCAGCACGCCGACGCCGCGCGGCCCGGCGAGCCACTTCCGCGAGGTGCCGTAGACCACGTCCGCGCCGACGTCGGTGTCCACGTGCCCCAGCGCCTGCGCGGCGTCCAGCACCAGCGGCACCCCGGCGGCGCGGCAGATGGCCGCGATCTCCGCGGCGGGCTGGACGATCCCGCGGTGGCTGGGGATGTGGTCCAGGTGCACGAACCGCGGCGGGTCGGTGCGCAGCAGCCGTTCCACGCCCTCGAGGTCGGCCCGGCCCACGCCGTCGACCGGGAGCGGCTCGGGGCGCAGCCCGTAGGTGCCGAGCAGCCCGATGTTCGGCGCGTACTCACCGGGCAGGCAGGCGACCCGGGAACCGGCCGGCAGCCGCCAGCCGGTCAGCAGGGCCGCGAGCGCGGCCCGCGCCGACTCGACGAAGGCGACGTCGGCGGCCGCCATGCCGACCAGCCCGCCGATCACCGACCGGCCCTGCTGCAGCAGGTTCTCCGCCGCCTGCGCGGCGACGTACCCGCCGAGCTCCGCCTCGTGCCGCGCGTGGTGCGCCGCGGCCTCCAGCGCCCGCGAGCTCTGCCGGCTGCTCGCCGCGCTGTCCAGGTGCCTGCCGGCGGGCCGGGGGCGCGCCTTGCGCCAGGCGGCACCGAGGTCGTCGTGCGGGAGGAGGCCGGGAGGCGAGGACGTCACGGAGGACAACGCTAGGCGAGCCGCCCGGTCAGGCGTCGAGATCCCCCCGGGCCACCGAGACCCCCGAGTGCGTCGGATCGCCGTCCAGCGGCTCCACGGAGACGTCGAGCAGGGGGAACTCGGCCAGGTCCAGCCCTGCCGGCAGCTCGACGGTCTGCGTGCCGGGAGCGACGACGCCGAGCGGGAACATGCCGTCGACGGCCCGGTCGATCAGCCAGACCTCGTAGTAGCTGCCCTCGAGGGCAGGTGCGTCGAGCTCGAGCTCGAGCACGCGCGATCCGTCCGCGCGGACGACGACGTCGGCGACCCCGGAGGCGTCGGCGTCGGGCAGCGGGGCGAGCGCCACGGTGGTCACCGAGTCGCCGTTGCCGTCCGAACCGGTGGACTGGACCACCGCGACCGCACCGGCGCCCACGACGGCCCCGGCGACGACGGCGGCCGCCACCAGCAGGACGGGCCGCCGGCGGGAGCGGAAGGGCACCACGGTGCCGCCCGGGGGATCCGCCTCCACCGGGGGCGGGGGTACCGCGCCCAGGGCGGGCGCCGGCTCGGACGTGGTGGAGGGGCTGGGGACGGCGCTGACGCCGGTGGCCGCCGCGATGGCATCCCACACCCGCGGTGGCGGCGGGACCGCGGCGCCGGGAGCGGCGAGCTGCGGGACCGAGAGCAGGTCGGGGGCGCGGCGCAGCGCGGCCACCTCGGCGCGGCAGGTGTCGCACCCGTCGAGGTGCGCGGCGTCGGACGCGGGGAGGGGTTCCTGCAGTGCCGCGAGGGCAAGCTGTTCAGGCGTGCAGTGCTGCACCGTCCACCTCCAACCGGGTTCGCAGGCGCTCCAGTGTGCGCCGGATGTGGCTCTTGATCGTGCCCAGCGGCAGGCCGGTGCGTTCGGCGATCTGCGCGTGGGTCAGGTCCTCGAAGAACGCGAGCTCGATGATGCCGCGCTGCGGCTGGCCCAGGTGGTCCAGCTCGTCGAGCAGCAGCACGCGGTCGGTCGCGGCGCCGTCGACGCCGGCGGTGACCGGCCCGCCGGGCCGTGCCTGCGCCTCGGTCATCGCGGCCTCCGCCTCGCGGCGGTGCTTGTCGCGGCGGGCCCAGGCGTCGGCGATCTTGTGCCGGCAGATGCCCACCAGCCACGCCGGCAGGGGCGAGTCGTCGGGGCGGAACCGCGCGCGGCCGGTCCAGGCGGCGACGAACACCTGCTGGGTCACGTCCTCGGCGTCCGGCCCCGGACCGAAGGCCCGCACCGCCATGCCGTGCACCTGTCCCGCCCAGCGCTCGTAGGCCCAGGCGAGCGCCTGCTCGTCGCCGGCGGCGAAGCGGCGACCGACCTCGGCGTCGTCCGGGGCGACGCTGCTGCGCGTCCCCGGTACGTGATCCACGCCCCGAACGCTACCCAGGATCGGGCTGCGAACGGCCAGCGCCCCGCTCACGGAACCGGCTCCGCGACCACGACGACGTTGTCGCGGTAGCTGCGGAACTCGGGCAGGAACGGCCCGCCGCAGGTGATCAGCGTGAGCCGCGGGGCGCCGTCGCGGGCGAACAACCGGTCGAGCGGCAGCGCCTGCTTGGTGATCACCTGGCGGGAGACCACCCGCCAGCGGGTCGCGGTCCCGGCGGCGTCGGTGACGGTCACCTCGTCGCCCACCGCGGCGTCCTTCAGCGGGTACAGGGCGCCGGTGCCCTGCTCGCGGTCGTCGACGTGCCCGGCCAGCACGGCCGAACCGTCGGCGCCGGGTGCCGGCCCGAACCGGTACCAGCCGACGCGCGAGACGTCGTCGGGAAGCTCCATCTGGCCGTCGGCGGCGATGCCGACGGCGTCCACGGGGGCATCCACGCCCCACGCCGGCACGCTGATGCGGGCCGGTGCGGGCGCGGCCACCGCCGCCGCAGGGGCGGCGTCCCGTGCGGTGACGGTGGGGAGGGCGGGCAGGTCCCCCGCGCCGGCCGGGGCGGCCGGCGCGGGGAGAGCCTGCTCCACCGGGATGCCCGCCGCCGGCTCCGGCCGGGTCAGCGCCCAGGCGGTCGGTGCGCCGACGGCCAGGGCGAGGCCCAGGACGGCGGAGGCGGCGGCGGGTCGCACGGAACTGCTCCGGTCAGCCGCGGTTGCGGGCGACGCGGGCGACACCGGCACCGGCGACGGCCAGGCCGGCGACCGAGAGGGCGGCGACCATCGGCAGCGAGGAGGTGTCGTCGGCCAGGCCGGCCGAGCCACCGGGGACGCCGGCGGGCATCGAGTGCATGCCGCTGATCGTCTGGACGGCGAGGTCGTAGCCGGCCTCACCGTTGCCCCAGGCGTAGACGATGGTCGAGGTGCCCTCGGCCAGGGTCAGGTCGGCCGGGCCGATCGCGACGGTGTCGGTGCCCGCGAGGGTGACGTCCGCGGTGATCGTGCTGGCGGGGACGGTCAGCGTCGCCTCGTCGGGGTTGGTCAGCCCCTCGACCACCGGGGTGCCACCGGCGCGCACGTCGACGGCGGGGGCGGCGGCGGTGTGCCGGACGGTCACGCGGGCCTGGCCGGCCGCGACGGGGGAGGCGTCGTTGACGAACGGCGTCAGGGTCGGGCTGCCGTCCTCCTCGAGGTGCGCGACCACGGTGGCGTTGGCGCCGGCCGGGACGGCGACGTCGTCGGCCTCGAGCAGCGGCTCGCCGGAGCCGTCGGGGGCGTCGGCCGGGAAGATCGCCAGGTCGTAAGCGCCCGCGGGAAGCGTGAGGGCGTCGGTCAGCGTGCCGGGCTGGAAGTCGTCGATCAGCCGCTCGCCGTTGGCGTAGACGTCGACCGGCGTGTTCGGGATGCCGTGCAGGACCGAGACGGTGGCGGTGTCGGCCGCGGTCGCCGGGGTGGCGACGAGGACCAGACCGCCGACGACGGCAGCCGCGCCGGCGGCGCTGCCGAGGGTGCGCAGGGTGCTCATGGATCGTCCTTCCAGAGGGTGGTGGTGCCTGTCATCCCCTCTTCCCGGGCGCTTCTCGGAACGGATGCAGTTGAATGCCGAACTTCTTCCGGCTGCCCGATCAGGTGCAGGATGGGCCCGTGACGACGCGCGACCGGGACGACGAGGGCCGCGCCCGGAACGCCCGTCCCCGGGACGCGCTCGGCCGGCCGCTGCCGCACGACGCCGTCGGCGAGCCGCGGGCGCCGGAGGGGATCGTCCGCGCGCCGCTGGTCGCCCTGGCCGAGGCGCAGGCCCTGCTGGACGCCGGCCGCCCGTTCCACGCCCACGAGGTGCTCGAGGACGCGTGGAAGTCCGCGGTGCCGGAGGAGCGGCAGCTGTGGCGGGGCCTGGCCCAGCTCGCCGTCGGGCTCACGCACGCCGCCCGCGGCAACGCCCGCGGGGCGACGACGCTGCTCGAGCGGGGCGTCGGCAACGTCGTCCCCTATGCGGGGGAGCCGCCGCACGGGATCGACGTCGCCGGGTTGGTCGGGTGGGGTCGGACGCTGGCCGCCGACCCCTCGACGGTCCGGGACGCGGCCGCTGCGGCGCCGCGACTGCGCGGCGCCTGACTCAGCGCGCGCGGACGGCGGCGTAGCGGTCGAGGGAGACCTGGCGCTCGTGCGCGTGGTCGACCACCGGCTCGGGATAGCCGGCCGGGATGCCGCCGGGCGCCGTCCACGGCTCGTGCACGTGCTTCGGATCGAGGTCGCGCAGCTCCGGCACCCAGCGCTTCACGTAGGCGCCGTCCGGGTCGAACTTCTTGCCCTGGGTGATCGGGTTGAAGACCCGGTAGTACGGCGAGGCGTCGGTGCCCGTGCCCGCGACCCACTGCCAGCCGTGGTTGTTGCTGGCCAGGTCGCCGTCGACGAGGTGCTGCATGAAGTACCGGGCGCCGAGGGTCCACTCCTGGTGCAGGTCCTTCACCAGGAACGAGGCGACGATCATCCGCACCCGGTTGTGCACGTAGGCCTCGCCGAGCAGCTGGCGCATGCCGGCGTCGACGATCGGGAAGCCGGTGCGGCCGGTCTCCCAGGCACGCACCAGCGCCTCGGCCGCCGGCCCGCTGTCGTACCCCATCCCCTGCAGCTCCGGCTTGAGGTACTCCCGTGCCGAGTCGGGCCGGTGCCACAGCACGTCGGCGTAGAAGTCCCGCCAGGCCAGCTCGTCGGTGTAGCGGCGGGCCGACTCGCCCTCCTCGCCGGCCAGGTCCGCGACCATCGTGCGCGGGTGGATGCAGCCGTACTTCAGGTAGGCCGACATGCGGCTGGTCCCGGCCGTCCCGGGCAGGTTGCGGCCCTCGGCGTAGCCGGTCAGCCGCTCGTCGCGGAACCGCTCCCACGCCTCGAGCGCGGCCCGCTCGCCGGCCGGCGGCAGATCGGCGGCGACCGCGGGTGCCGGCGGCGGCTCGTCGGACCGGACGCCCGTGCGCCAGCGGACGCCGTCGGGCGCACCCGCCGGTGCTCGCCAGCCGTGCTCCCGCCAGGCGCGGGCGAACGGCGAGAAGACCTGGAACGGCGTGTCCGTGCGGGTGGTGACCCGGCCGGGGGTGACCAGGTACGGCGAGCCGGTGCGCACGAGGGGGACGTCGTCCAGCGCGCGCTCCACCGCGGCGTCCCGCTGCCGGCCGTACGGGCCGGTGTCGGCGCTGACGTGGACGGTGGTCGCGCCCACCTCGCGGGCGAGCTGCGGGATCACCCGCGCCGGGTCGCCGGACCGCAGGACCAGCGCGCCGTCGAGGTCGGCGTCCAGGGCGGTCAGGCAGTCGAGCAGGAAGCGGCGGCGGGGCTCGCCGGAGGGGCTCCAGAGCCGGTCGTCGAACACGAACACGGGGACGACGTCGCCGTCCGGGCCTGCCGCGTCGCGGGCGGCGAGCAGCGCGGGGTGGTCGTGCAGCCGGAGGTCCCGCCGGAACCAGAGCAGCGACGTGGGCACCCGGCCGAGCGTAGGAACGAACGCCGCCGCCCGCCCCCCGACGGACTTCCTGCACCGAATGTCCCGGACTTTCTGCACCGAAAGTCCCCTGATCGAGGACGGCGGAGGCGCGCGATCCGCGCGATCATGGTCGGGTGCCCGAGTTGCCCGAGGTGGAGGCCCTGGCCGCCTTCCTGCGCGCCGACGCGGTGGGGCGGGTGCTCACCCGCGCCGATCTCGCCGCCGTCCAGGCGATCAAGACCTTCGATCCGCCGCTGTCCGCGCTCGGCGGTCTGGAGATCACCGGTGCCGGCCGGCACGGCAAGTTCCTCGACCTCGACGTCTCCGGCCTGCACCTCGTCGTCCACCTGGCGCGCGCCGGCTGGCTGCACTGGCGGGAGAACCTGCCGACGGCGCCGCCCAAGCCGGGCAAGGGGCCGCTCGCGCTGCGGGTGCACCTGGATGACGGCAACGGCTTCGACCTGACCGAGCAGGGGACGCGCAAGGGGCTGGCGATCTACGTCGTCCGCTCGCCGGCCGAGGTGCCCGGCATCGCGCGGCTGGGCCCCGACGCCCTCGAGGTGGACCTGGAGACCTTCGCCGCGCTGATGAAGGGCCGGTCGGGGCAGCTCAAGGGCGCGCTCACCGACCAGACGCTGCTCTCCGGCATCGGCAACGCCTACTCCGACGAGATCCTGCACGCGGCCCGCCTCTCGCCGTTCAAGGGCGCCGACAAGCTCAAGGACGACGAACTGGTCCGTCTCTTCGAGGCCGTCCGCGGCACGCTCACCGAGGCGCTCGAGCGCCAGGTCGGCCAGCGTGCGGCGACGATGAAGGGCGAGAAGCGCTCCGGGCTGCAGGTGCACGCCCGCACCGGCCTGCCGTGCCCGGTCTGCGGGGACACGGTGCGCGAGGTCAGCTTCGCCGACACCTCGCTGCAGTACTGCCCCACCTGCCAGACCGGCGGCAAGCCGCTCGCCGACCGGCGGATGTCGAAGCTCCTGCGCTAGGGCTCAGCCCGGCAGCAGCGCGGTCAGCCGGGTCAGCGTGCGGGCGAGCACCGAGCTGCCCACGCCGGCCGAGTCGCCCTGCGCATCGGCCGCCGAGCCGACCGCCGTCCACCAGTCGAACAGGGGCGGCGGGTCGAGCACGTCGATCCGCTCCCCGGGCCGCGGGACGACGACGGCGATCTCCCGAGGCCGGGCGGCGGCCAGCAGCCGCTGCACCGGCTCGGCCCAGCGGTGGAACGCCAGGTTGAAGGTGGCCCAGTGGATGGGCAGCAGCACGGCGCCGCCGAGGTCGCCGTGCGCGCGGACGGCCTCCTCCGGGTCCATGTGGATGGCGTGCCAGGCGTCGTTGTAGGCGCCGATCGGCAGCAGCGTCAGGTCGAACGGGCCGAGCCGCGCGCCGATCGCGGCGAACGCGGGGGTGTAGCCGGTGTCGCCGCCGAAGTAGACCCGGTGCCGCGGGCCGGTGATCGCCCAGGAGGCCCACAGCGTGGTGTTGCGGTGGAAGTAGCGGCCGGAGAAGTGCCGCGCCTCGGTGCACGTGAGCGTCAGGCCGGCGACCTCGTGCGCGCCGTCCCAGTCCAGCTCGACGATGCGCTCCTCGGGCACGTGCCACTTGCGCAGGTGCTCGCCGATGCCCAGGGGGACGACGAACGGCGCGGTCTGGGTGGCCAGCAGCGCCCGGACCGTCGGCAGGTCGAGGTGGTCGTAGTGGTCGTGCGAGATGAGGACGGCGTCGACCGGGGGCAGGTCCTCGATCGGCATCGGCGGCTCGTGCAGCCGGGTCGGCCCGAACACCGGCGACGGCGAGACGCGGTACCCCCAGACCGGGTCGACCAGCACCCGCCGGCCGTCGACCTCCAGCAGCGCGCTGGCGTGCCCGAACCAGGTGACCGCGAGCTCGGCGGCGTCGGCGGGCAGCTCCGCCTCGACCAGCGGGATCGGCCCACCGGGCAGCCCGACGTGCCGCTCCTCGTGCCACTGCCGCAGCAGGCCGTCGCGGGTGTTGGCCGGGGCGAGCGCGGGCGTGGGCAGCGTGTTGTGGAAGCTGCCGTCGGCGAAGTGCGGCGATCCGGCGACGACCGGCCGCAGCCTGCGGCGGTGCGCGCCCAGCGCCGTCGGCAGGCCCCAGGCAGCGGCGGTCAGCCACCCCACCGGTCCGGTGAGGACGGCGGCGGTGAGGGCGGCACGGCGGCGGAGGGATGGCACGTCCCCGAGTGTCCCAGTCCCGCCGACGCCGTCGAAGGTTTCCCGTGGAACCTCACACCACCCCGCCCTGCTTTTCCGCGGTAGAGCAGGCTGCTCTACCGCGGAAAAGCAGGATCAGGCGGCGATCGCGGCCACCGGGGAGGTGCGGGCGGCGCGGCGGGCGGGCAGCACCGAGGCGAGCAGCCCGGCCAGGGTGGCGACGACGACGATCGCGGCGACCTGCAGCCACGGGACGTCGAGCACGATCGGCCCCAGCTCGCCGAGCACCGAGGCCGCGCCGATCAGCCCGTAGGCGCCGCCGATGAGCACCCCGAGCACCGCGGCGACGCCGGCGACGAGCGCCGCCTCCCACGCGAGCAGCCCGCGCAGCTGGCCCCGGGTGAGCCCGAGCGCACGCAGCAGGCCGTTCTCCTGCCGCCGCTCCACCACCGACAGGGCGAGCGTGTTGCCCACGCCGATCAGCGCGATGACCACGGCCACGCCCAGCAGCCCGGTGACGACCAGCAGCAGGATGTCGAGCACCTTGTTGAGCTGGTCGCGCATGGTGACCACGCCGGTGACCTGCGCCTCGGGGGCGGCCTCCGCGACCACGTCCGTGACGTCGTCCACGGTGCCCACCTGGCCGTCCGGGTCGGCGTCGTCGAGCAGCAGCCACAGCTCCGAGGTGCCGGCGTCGGGGAGCAGCGAGCGGAGCGCGTCCGGCTCCATCAGCAGTCCCTGCTCGAGTCCGGTCACCTGGGCCTGCAGCGTGACCGTCCGGCCGTCGACGGCGAACGTCACGGGTGCGCCGTCCTGCACGGACCAGGACTCGGCGGCCCACTCCGGCAGCACCGCCACGCCGGTCGAGGGCAGGTCGACCTTGTCGGTGGACCGGAGCACGGTCGCCGCCTCCGTGGGATCGACGGCCTGCACGAACACCGGCTCGCCGTCGGGTCCGGTGACGTCGCCGCCGATCACCCCGGCCGCGCGCTGCACGCCGTCGACGTCCAGCAGCGTCCGGCTCAGCGAATCGGGCAGGTCGGCGTCGTAGCTCCGCACCAGGACGTCGGTGGGGAACTCGGCATCCAGGCCGGCCTGGGCGGTGGCCTTGGTCGAGGCCGCGCCGACGACGAAGGCGCTGGTCAGCGTCACGCCGATGAGCAGCGCGGTCGCCGTGGCCGCCGTCCGCCGGGGGTTGCGGGTGGCGTTGCCCGCCGCCAACCGGGCCGGCACCCCGCCGAACCGGCCGGCCAGCCGGCCGGCGGCCGCGACGACGGGGGGCACCGCCCGCTGCGCGAGCAGGACGACGCCCAGGAAGCTGAGCACCCCGCCGGGCAGCGCGACGAGCACCGACGCCGTGACGACGCCGGCGGCCAGCAGCAGCACGCCCGGGACGACCAGCAGCAGCCCGAGGACCAGGCGCAGCAGGCCCGGGCGCGAGCGCAGCGGCGCGGAGTCCACCGGCCGCAGCGCGGCCAGGGGTGCCACCTTCGTCGCGGCCCGCGCCGGCGCGAGGGCGGCGAGCACGGTGACGACGGTGCCGACGCCGAGGCCGGCGAGCACCGCGTAGAGCGGGACGGTCACGCCGGACAGCGGGATCGCCGAGTTGCTGCCCACCAGGGTCGAGACCCCGGCGGCCAGCCCGATGCCGAGCGCGACGCCGACGGCCGAGGAGACCAGCCCGGTGGCCAGCGCCTCGCCGAGGACGCTGCGCCGGACCTGCCGGGCGGTGGCGCCCACGCAGCGCAGCAGGGCCAGTTCGCGGGTCCGCTGGGCCAGCAGGACGGCGAAGGTGTTGGCGATGACCAGCCCGGCGACGACGACGGCGACGGTGCCGAAGACCAGCAGCACGGCGGCCAGCGCGGTCGAGTTGCCCATCAGGTCGGCGGCGGCCTTCTCGGCCTGCTCCTCCCCGCTGCGCACCACGACGTCGCCGGGGACCGCGGCCGCGACGTCGGTGCGCACCTGGTCGGCCGAGAAGCCGGGGCCGGCGGCGATCCGCAGTTGGACGGGGTCGACGGCGCCCCAGGCCTGGGCCTGCTCCTCGGTGACGAAGCCGCGGCCGTAGAGCCCGGCCTCGGGGTCGCCCTGCAGGTCGACGATGCCGGTGACGGTCGCCTCCGCCGTCGTCTCCTCGCCCTCGGCGTCGTAGACGGAGACGGAGAGGACGTCGCCGACCTCGGCGCGGGCGCGGTCGCTGACAGCGACCTCGCCGGTGGCCTTCGGGAGCCGGCCGGCGGAGAGCTCCTGCCAGCGCAGCTGCGGGGCATCGGCGACCGACTCGACCAGCAGGTACTGCGAGCCGGGCCGTCCGGGCACCGACGCCTGGACGCCGGTCTCGTAGGAGGGGGCGACGGCGCCGACGGAGCCGAGGTCGGCGAGCGCGGCGACGTCGTCGTCGGTGAAGGGGTGGTCGAGGGTGGTGCTGGCGACGGCGGCGGCGTCGACGTACCGGGCGCCGACGGTGTCGAGCACCGTGCTGCGCGAGGTCTCGTTGAGCACGAGGGTGGCGACGACGAAGCCCACGGCGATGACGACGGCCAGGGTGGAGGCGATCAGCCTCGCCGCGTGGGTGCGGAGCTGGGCGAGCACGACGGTGCGCATCGGCTCAGCCCCCCAGTCCGCGCAGCGCGTCGAGCACGGACTCGGCGGTGGGGTCGGCCAGGTCGCCGGCCAGCCGGCCGTCGGCGAGCAGGACGACGCGGTCGGCGTAGGCGGCGGCCGACGGGTCGTGGGTGACCATGACGACGGTCTGCCCGGTCTCCTTCACGCTGGAGCGCAGCAGGCCGAGCACCTCGGCACCCGAGCGGGAGTCCAGGTTGCCGGTGGGCTCGTCGGCGAAGACGACGTCGGGGCGCGGCAGCAGGGCGCGGGCGATGGCCACGCGCTGCTGCTGGCCGCCGGAGAGCTCGTGCGGGCGGTGGCGGAGGCGCTCGCGCAGGCCGAGCCGCGCGACGACGGCGTCGAACCAGGCCGGATCGGGCCGCAGGCCGCCCAGCTGCATCGGCAGCACGATGTTCTCGCGGGCGTCGAGCACCGGCAGCAGGTTGAACGACTGGAAGACGAAGCCGATCCGCTGGCGGCGCAGCGTGGTCAGCTGGTCATCGCGCAGGCTGGTCAGCGCGGTGTCGCCGAGCCACACCTCGCCGGCGGTCGCGGTGTCCAGGCCGGCCAGGCAGTGCATGAGCGTGGACTTGCCCGAGCCCGACGGGCCCATGATCGCGGTGAACTCGCCCGCGGCGAAGGTGACGTCGACCCCGGCCAGCGCATGCACCGCGGTCTCGCCGCTGCCGTAGGTCTTGCGCAGCCCGGTGGCGCGGACGGCGGCGGTCGTCCGGGCGGGGGCGGGCGGCTCGCCGGGGACGGTCATGACGGGAACGGACACTTCGGACCTCCGGTGCGGGGGATGCGGCAACGGTGATCACGCTCCCGCCCCGGGCCGTCCTCCCGCGTCGGAGCAGGGACCGTTCTTCCGCACGCGCCTCCTGCGTCCCCAGGACCATGTCGTGTCATCCTCCGGGCGGAGATCGGGCCGGAGGTGGGCAGCATGGGTGGCGTCGTCGGTGCTGCAACTGGACACCGCGACCGAGTCCTGGCCGCGCTCCTCGGTCTCTGGCTGGTGGCGGCGTCCCTGGCGGCCGTGGTCGCGGTGCGCTCGGCCTGGCCACCGCTCGGCGAGCTGCCGACGGCGGAGCAGGTGCAGCACGCCCGTTCGGCGGCGCGGGTCGCCGGGATCGTCGCGGTCTGCCCACCCGCGGTGGGGTTGCTGCTGGCGCGTCGGTGGCAGGCGCCCGGCTGGATCGTCACCTGCCTCGTGGGCCTGATGGTCGCCGTCCTCGGGACAGGCCTCCTGCTGGCGCTGACCGACAACCCGGTCCGGGGCTGATGACTCAGGAGCACGACGGCCGGAACTTCTACCTGCGGGGCTGCCAGCACCACAGCGACGGCTGGCTTCTCTGCTCTTCCGCGGAGAAGCGGTCTGCCTTTCCGCGGAAAGGCGCAGGTCAGGCGTCGCGGAGCAGGTCGGCCGGCTGCACGAGGCCGGTCCGGTAGGCGAGGACGACGGCCTGCACGCGGTCGCGGGAGCCGGTCTTGAACAGCACCCGCCCGACGTGGGTCTTCACCGTCGCCTCGCTGACCACGAAGGCCCGCGCGATCTCGGTGTTCGAGGCGCCGAGCGCCATCTGCACCAGCACCTCGCGCTCCCGCGGAGTGAGCTCGGCCAGCGCGGCGTCGTCCCCACCGCCGGGGGCCGACGGCGCCGCGCCGCGCAGCATCGGCGCGACGTGCTGCAGCAGCCGGCGGGTCGAGGACGCCGCGATCACCGAGTCGCCCGCGTGCACGGTGCGTACGGCGGCCAGCATCTCCTCCGGCGGGGCGTCCTTCAGCAGGAAGCCGCTCGCGCCGGCGCCGATGGCCGCGACCACGTACTCGTCGAGGTCGAACGTCGTCAGGACGACGACGCGGGGCGCCTCGGGCAGCGCGGTGACCTGGCGGGTGGCCTCGATGCCGTCGACGCCGGGCATGCGGATGTCCATGAGGACGACGTCGGCCGGCGTGCTCCGGAGCAGCTGCACCGCGCTCCCGCCGTCGCCGGCCTCCCCGACCACCGTCAGGTCGGGCTGGGAGTCGATCACCATGCGGAAACCGGCGCGGACCATCTGCTGGTCGTCGACGACGACCACGCGGATCGGGGAACTCGTCATCGTCGCGAACCGTAGGGCAGCGCGGCGTGCACGCCGAACCCGCCGCCGTGCCGCGGACCCGCCTCGAGGCGCCCGCGGTGCAGCTGGGCGCGCTCCTGCATCCCGCGCAACCCTTGGCCGTTGCCGTCGGGGGACACCATCGCGGCCGACGCCCCGCGCCCGTCGTCGAGGACCGAGAGCTCCAGCGCGTCGGGCCGCCACTGCAGGCGCACCCACGCCCGCGAGGCCGGGCCGGCGTGCTTGAGCACGTTGGTGAGCGATTCCTGGACGATCCGGTAGGCGGCGAGCTGCGGGCCGGCCGGCAGCGGCTGCGGCTCGCCCTCGACGATCAGGTCGACGTCCAGCCCGCTGGCCCGCACGTCCTCGACCAGGGCGGGGATCGCCGCTACGTCCGGCTGCGGCGCGTACTCCTCGCCGCCGCCCTCGCGCAGCACCCCGAGCAGCGACCGCATGTCGGTGAGCGCCTGCCGGCCGGTCGCGGCGATCGCCTCCAGCGCGTCGGTCGCCGCGGTCGGGTCCGCCTTCCCGGCGTACCGGCCGCCGTCGGCCTGCGCGATCACCACCGACAGGGAATGGGCGACGACGTCGTGCAGCTCGCGGGCGATGCGCGCCCGCTCGGTGGTGGCGGCCAGCCGCATCTCCTGGTCGCGCTCGAGCTCCAGCAGCTGCGCCCGCTCCTCCAGCGCGGCCATCTGCTGCAGCCGCGCCCGGCGCAGGTTGCCCAGCGCCCACGCCGCGACGACGGAGACGCCGATCGCCAGCGCGACCGGGGTGATCGACGCCGCGACGCCGTAGTTCCAGTACCGCACCGCGGCCAGCACGGCGCCGGCCAGCCCGGTGACCAGGCCGGCCGTCGCCGCCCAGCGCGGGGCGTACGCGGCCAGCGCGTAGACCATCATCAGCACCGCGACGTTGGCGGCGAGGAAGTCGTCGGAGAACACCAGCTCGAGCAGCCCGACGGCCACCACGGCCGCCGCGGCCGGGACCGGCGCGCGCCGGCGCCACGCCAGCGGCACCACCATCAGCGTGCCGACGAGGAACGCGGCGTTGCGCGACTGCCAGTAAGAGGCCATCGGCAGCAGCACGGTGCAGAACCAGACGGCGCCCGCGAGGGCGGCGTCGACGGCGAACGGGTGCCGGCGCAACCGGTCGCCCGAGCGGTCGAGGGAGTTCTCCACGGCGCCGAGCCTAGGCAGCGGCGGCCCGGATCTCGTCGTCCTCAGGAGGGAGCCGTGCCTCCACCCCAGGTCTGACCGGGGCCAGACTGGGCGGCGTGACCGGACCGGACGACGAGGGCGGCGACCCGGCCTGCTGGCTGCGCCGGGTCTGCCCCGAGTGCGGGCGGATGGCCGAGGAGGACCCGCCGACGCGCTGCGCCGAGTGCGGTGCGCTGCTCCCGGCCGACTGACCCAGGCTCAGGCGGCCACCTGCCGCCGCTGCCCGAGCATCCGGAAGTCGCAGAGGGCCTGGCGCAGCGCGACGCCGCGCGCGTCGGCGGGCACGTGCACCTCGTCCCGTGGATCGAGCGGCAGGCCGGGCAGCAGCAGCGCCGCCTGGGACGCGATGTCCTCCTCGAGCACCTGCTGCTGCAGCGCCACCTGTTCGGTGACCGTGGCCGGCGAGGGCAACCGCTGCCCCGGTCCGGCCGCCAGCATCAGGCAGACGTAGATGCGGGTGGAGTCGGCGTCCTCGGGCTGCAGCAGGTAGAGCAGCGTCGTCGTCGCCCCGGAGTCGAGGAACTCCTGCCGCAGTCGGAGCTGGAACGGGGCGCGGTGCACGTAGGTCGTGCGCCGGCGCTGGCGCAGCGGGCGCTCGCCGGTGGCGACCGCCGGGTCGACCGGGTTGTCCACCTCCTGCTCCTGCACGCTGCGGAAACCGCCGGGCTCGCGGCTCAGCTCGTACGGGCCGGTCTCCGGCAGCGCGGCGAGGGTCGACGGGTGGACGAACGGGCCGTGCGTCGCGTCGAGGAAGGTGTCGGCGAGCGGACCGGCCGGCCCGGGGGACCGCAGCGGGGGCAGCCAGCCGGCGACGAAGGACCGGTTCCCGACCTCGGGCACCTCGAGGGGGACGTCGGCCGGCTCGGCCGGGGCGAGCCAGACCAGGCCCAGCCGCTCGCGGACGCCGAACGCGGGCGGATCGGCGCTCACCCCGCCGTTCTCGCGGTACAACGTCCAGGTGCGGCCGAGCAACCGGACCTGCAGCCAGCCGCCGTCGCGCAGCTCGCGGGAGAGCGCCACCGGGTGCCAGGCGTGCTCCAGGGACGGATCGAGGTTCCCGAACACCGGGCCGGCCGGGCGTCCCGGCCCGCGGGCGGCCTCGACCCCGGGGGTGCCCGTCGGCCGCGGGGGCGAGGGCAGGGCCGCCCGGTCCGGGGCGATCCACACCCAGCCGTGCCGCTCCTCCACGGCCCAGGGGGTCGAGAGGTCGGCGCGCGGCGGGGGCGTGCCCTCCGCCCCGAGGGACGGGATCTCCTGGCACCGGCCCTCGCCGTCGAACCGCCACCCGTGGGCCGGGCACTCCAGCCGCCCGTCCACGACCGACGCCGTGGCCAGGGGCACCAGCCGGTGCGGGCACCGCGCGGGGAACGCGCTCACCTCGCCGCCGGGTCGGAGCCGGACGACGACGTAGGACCGGCCCGCGGCGCTCACCGGGACCGGCGCCGTGCCGACCTCGGTCGCGCGAGCCACCGGGAACCAGCCTGTCGCTCCGCCACTCGTACCCATGCCGCAGTCCAGCAGGCCGGGATGTCCCCGCGGTTACGACCGTGGAGCGGTCGGCGCACGGATGTCCCGCCCCGAACCGGGAACGGCCCGCCGTGCCCGGTGGTGTGAGCCAGCTCTCACCAACTACGGTTCGCTGTCCACTGTCCGGCGGGGGAGGACGGCGGGCGCCGATCACGGGGAGGGAGGCTGGGGCGCCGCCCCGACTGTCGATGAGGGATGCACTGCGCTGGCTGCGCCGCGGCCACCTCGGGACCGAGGCGGAGCACGCGACGTTCCGCACCCTCCACTCGGCGTCGCTCACCGCCCCCGAGCTCCGCCAAGGGCTGACGAGCGAGTCGGCGGAGCGTGCCTCCCGGCACCTGCGCAACCTGCTCGGCGTGCCGGCGGTCGCGCTCACCGACACCGTGGCGACCCTCGCCTGGGACGGCCGGTCCGGGCACCACGAGCGGGACACGACGGCGCTGGCCGCCACCGTGCTGGAGTCGGGCAACACCGTGGTCCGCGACCGCCGGGACTTCGCCTGCCCGGACCCCGGCTGCGGGCTGCGGCAGGTCGTGGTCAGCCCGCTCGTCGTCGAGGACCGGGTGGTCGGCACCCTGCAGGCCTTCACCTCCTCGGCGTCGGCCGGGCTGGTCCGGGCGGTGGCCGAGGTGGCGCACTGGGTGTCGGGCAACCTGGAGCTGGCCGAGCTCGACGCGTCGCGCACCCGCCTGATGGAGGCCGAGGTCCGGGCGCTGCGGGCGCAGATCAGCCCGCACTTCATCTACAACTCGCTGACCGCGATCGCGTCGTTCGTGCGGACCGACCCCGAGCAGGCCCGCGAGCTGCTGCTGGAGTTCGCCGACTTCACCCGCTACTCCTTCAGCCGGCACGGCGAGTACACGACGCTGGCCGAGGAGCTGCGCTCGATCGAGCGGTACCTCGTGCTGGAGAAGGCACGGTTCGGCGACCGGCTGCAGGTCACGCTGCGGGTCGCGCAGGAGGTCCTGCCCGTCGCCGTGCCGTTCCTCTGCCTCCAGCCGCTGGTCGAGAACGCCGTCCGGCACGGGCTCGAGCACAAGCAAGGGGTCGGGACGGTGACGATCATCGCCGCCGACCGGGGCGGCGAGTGCCTGATCACGGTCGAGGACGACGGCGTCGGGGAGGATCCGGAGAAGGTGCGGCGGGCGCTGGCGGGAGACCTCTCGGTGGACTCGGTGGGGCTGGGCAACGTCGACGCGCGGCTGCGCACCGCCTTCGGCGACGACTACGGCCTCGTCGTCGAGACCGCACCCGGCGTGGGGACGAAGGTCGTGGTGCGCGTGCCGAAGTTCGCCCCGGGGGTGCACCCGTGAGCGGCGACCGGCTGACCGTGCTCGTGGTCGACGACGAGCGGCCGGCCCTCGAGGAGCTGCGCTGGCTGCTCGAGCGGGACGAGCGGATCGAGGCGGTGCTGACCTGCGACTCCGCCACCGAGGCGCTGCGACTGCTCCAGGAACGGGGGGTCGACGCCGTCTTCCTGGACATCCGGATGCCCGGGCTGAGCGGGGTCGACCTCGCGCGGGTGCTGTCCCGGTTCAAGGCGCCGCCGCCGGTGGTGTTCGTGACCGCCTACGACGACCACGCCGTCGACGCCTTCGACCTGGGGGCCGTGGACTACGTGCTCAAGCCGGTCCGCGACGCCCGGCTGGCCGAGGCGGTCCGCCGGGTCGTCGGCGCCCGGGCGGGGAGCGCGCCGTCGTCGGCCGACGACATCGCCGTCGAGCTGGGCGGGGTGACCCGGTTCGTGCCCCGCTCCAGCGTCGGCTACGTCGAGGCGCAGGGGGACTACGCCCGGCTGCACACCCCGTCGGGCAGCCACCTGGTGCGGGTGCCGCTGACCACCCTCGAGGAGGAGTGGAAGGACGCCGGCTTCGTGCGGATCCACCGGTCGCTGCTGGTGGCCCTGCAGCACGTGCAGGAGGTCCGGATGGACGCCGGCCGGTGCACCGTCGTCGTCGGCGGCACGCAGCTGGGCGTGAGTCGGCGGCACACCCGGGAACTGCGCGACCTGCTCGTCCGCCGCGCCCGGCCGGGCACCGCGGGCAGGGGGTGACCGGTGTCGGAGAGCACGCCCCGCCGGGTCCGCGTCACCAGTCCCCGCACCAGCGCCGCCCGCGCGCAGCGGGTGCCGGCCGCCCGGGAGATCGACGCCCAGACCCGGCTCGGCGAGGTGTACATGTCCTCGCTGATCCGCTCGCAGCTTCGGCTGGCGCTGCTGGCGCTGGCCGCCCTCACGGTGTTCGTCGGCGGGATCCCGCTGGTGTTCTGGCTCGCCCCGGACCTCTCCGACATCGAGGTGCTGGCCGTGCCGCTGCCGTGGCTGCTCCTGGCGTTCGCCGTCTACCCGTTCCTGCTGCTGGTGGGCTGGCTCTACGTGCGCGCCGCGGAGCGCAACGAGCGCGCCTTCAGCGACGTGCTCGACCGCACGTGACCGGATGACGGCTGCCGGGTACAGCGTCATGGGCGTGACGGCGGTCTTCGTCGCCACCCTGGCGGTCGGTGCGTACGGCTGGCGGTTCTCCCGTACGACCAGCGACTTCTTCGTCGCCTCCCGCACCGTCCGGCCGGGGCTCAACGCCTCGGCGATCGGCGGGGAGTACCTCTCCGCGGCGTCCTTCCTCGGCGTCGCGGGCCTCGTGCTCGCCTTCGGCACGGAGATGCTCTGGTACCCGGTCGGCTGGACGGCGGGCTACCTGGTCCTGCTCGTGCTGGTCGCCGCGCCGCTGCGCCGGTCCGGCGCCTACACGCTGCCCGATTTCGCCGAGAGCCGGCTGGAGTCGCGGGGCGTGCGCCGGCTCTCGGCCCTGCTGGTCGTGGCCATCGGCTGGCTCTACCTGATGCCGCAGTTCCAGGGCGCCGGCCTGGCCCTGGCGTCCACCACCGGCACCGGCTCCTGGCTGGGCGGCCTGCTGGTCGCGACCGTCGTGCTGGTGAACGTGCTGTTCGGCGGCATGCGCAGCATCACGTTCGTGCAGGCCTTCCAGTACTGGCTGAAGCTGACGGCGCTGCTGTTCCCGCTGCTGTTCATGGCCGCGATCTGGCTCGGCGACGGCGCGGTCTCCCCCGCCTCGGTGGACGTCGCGGACGTCGGCGGGACCGGCGACTCGTGGGTGTCGCCGCTCGCCGGGGTCGAGCACGAGGTCTACACGACGTACTCGATCATCATCGCGACATTCCTCGGCACGATGGGCCTGCCGCACGTGGTGGTCCGCTTCTACACCAACCCCGACGGCGCGGCGGCCCGCCGGACGACGCTGTTCGTGCTGGCCCTGCTCGGCCTCTTCTACCTCCTCCCGCCGGTGTACGGCGGCCTGGGCCGGCTCTACGCGCCGGACCTCGTGGCCAGCGGCCGCTCGGAGTCGGTGGTGCTGGAACTGCCGTCGCGCATGCTGGCCGGCACCGCGGGCGAGCTGCTGTCCGCGCTGACGACGGCGGGGGCGTTCGCGGCGTTCCTCTCCACGTCGTCCGGGCTGACCGTCGCGGTGGCGGGCGTGATCAGCCAGGACGTGATGGGCCGCCGGTTCGGCGGGGTGCGCGCCTTCCAGGCCGGCGCCGTCGTCGCCGTCCTGGTGCCGCTGGGCCTCTCCCTCCTCACCGAGGGGGTGGGGGTGGCCCAGGCCGTCGGGCTGGCCTTCGCGTTCGCGGCCTCGACCCTCTGCCCGCTGCTGGTGCTGGGCATCTGGTGGCGCCGGCTCACCGACGTCGGGGCGATCGCCGGGATGCTCGTCGGTGGCGGCTGCGCGGGCGGGGCGGTGCTGGCGACCCTGCTCGGCGTCGGCCCCGAGGGCTGGGGCGGGGCGTTGCTGGCCCAGCCCGCCGCGTGGACCGTGCCGCTGGCCTTCCTCACCATGGTGGGGGTCTCGCTGGTCACGCCGCGACGGGTGCCGCGGCACGCGGCCCGGACCATGGTCCGGCTGCACACCCCGGAGTCGGTGCAGCTCGACCGCGGGAACCCACCGCGCTGAACCGCCCGTCGGGCGCGTGCGGGCCGACCGCTCGTCCCGCCGGACCTGCCGTACGGCGACCGCCGGTGACCGCTCGGCGCACCGGCCGGGCGTCCGGCGTCGGACACCGGACCGCTCTCCTACCGTGACGGGGCTCACATCTCCCAGGTGTGACGCCCGACCACGCTGACCAGGAGGTCGCACCGTGACCGAGCCCACGGAACGGCGTCTGCTGACGCCCGAGGAGTACCTGCAGGCCCAGAACTCGCCGGAGTTCGCCGAGCTCAAGCGGAGGTTCCGGCGGTTCGCCTTCCCGATGACGTTCGCCTTCTTCGCCTGGTACCTGCTCTACGTCCTGCTCTCCACGTACGCACCGGACTTCATGTCCACCGAGGTCTTCGGCAACGTGAACCTGGGCATCCTGCTCGGCCTCGCCCAGTTCGTGACGACGTTCGCGATCACGCACCTCTACGTCGCGCACGCGAACCGCAACACCGACCCGATCGCCGACGAGATGCGCGAGCGGCTCGAGCGGCACGACTACCGGTCCGGCACGGACACCACCGACACCCAGGGGGCCACCCGTGTCTGACCTGTTCGCCGCCGACGACACGATCGGCGAGCCCGCCGTCAACATCTCGATCTTCGGTGCCTTCGTCCTGGTCACGCTGATCATCACGTTCCGGGCCAGCCGCTCCAACAAGAGCGCCGCGGACTACTACGCGGCCGGCCGCAGCATCACCAGCACGCAGAACGGCCTGGCCATCGCGGGCGACTACCTGTCGGCGGCGTCGTTCCTGGGCATCGCCGGCGCGATCGCCGTCTACGGCTACGACGGCTTCCTGTACTCCATCGGCTTCCTCGTCGCGTGGCTGGTCGCCCTGCTCCTGGTCGCCGAGCTGATGCGCAACACCGCCCGGTTCACCATGGCCGACGTCCTGGCCTTCCGGATGCAGGAGCGTCCGGTGCGCATGGCGGCGGCCATCTCGACCCTGGCCGTGTCGCTGTTCTACCTGCTGGCGCAGATGGCCGGCGCGGGTGGCCTGGTCGCCCTGCTGCTGGGCGTCAGCGGTGACGCGGCGGAGGCGCTGGTCGTCACGCTGGTCGGTGCGCTGATGATCTTCTACGTGCTGGTCGGCGGCATGCGCGGCACCACCTACGTCCAGATGATCAAGGCGACGCTGCTGATCGCGGGCGCCTTCGTGATGACGGTGTGGGTGCTCGGCAAGTACGGGTTCAACCTGTCCTCGCTGCTGGGCGGCGCGCAGGACCTCGCCGTCGAGGGGCGCGACGTCCTGGCGCCGGGGGCGCAGTACGGCGCCACGGAGACCTCCAAGCTGGACTTCGTCTCCCTCGGCCTGGCCCTGGTGCTCGGGACGGCGGGCCTCCCGCACGTGCTGATGCGCTTCTACACGGTGCCCACGGCCAAGGACGCCCGCCGCTCGGTGGTCTGGGCCATCTGGCTGATCGGCATCTTCTACCTGTTCAGCCTGGTCATCGGCTACGGCGCCGGGGCGCTGGTCGGCCCGTCGGAGATCCTCGCCGCGCCGGGTGCGGTCAACGCCGCCGCGCCGCTGCTGGCCTTCGAGCTCGGCGGCACGGTGCTGCTGGGCATCATCGCCGGCGTCGCGTTCGCCACGATCCTCGCGGTGGTGGCCGGTCTGACGATCACCGCGTCGGCCTCCTTCGCGCACGACGTCTACGCATCGGTGATCAAGCGGGGCAACGTCCCGCCGAACGGCGAGGTGCGGGTCGCCCGCATCACCGCCGTCGTCATCGGGGCGGTCGCGATCGGGTTGGGCATCCTCGCGCTGCAGGCCGGCATCAACATCGCCTTCCTGGTGGCGCTGGCCTTCGCGGTGGCGGCGTCGGCGAACCTGCCGACGATCATCTACACGCTGTTCTGGAAGAACTTCACCACCCAGGGCGCGCTGTGGTCGATCTACGGCGGGCTCATCGCCTGCATCGGCCTGATCATCTTCTCGCCGGTGGTCTCCGGTGCGCCGGTGAACGAGCTGACCGGGAAGAGCACGTCGCTGATCCAGGACGTCGACTTCTCCTGGTTCCCGCTGAACAACCCGGGCCTGGTCTCGATCCCGCTGTCGTTCTTCCTCGGGTGGCTCGGGTCCAAGCTCTCCAAGGAGAAGCCGGACGTGTTGCTCAACGCCGAGCTCGAGGTGCGGGCGTTCACCGGCATCGGGGCGGAGAAGGCCGTCCAGCACTGAGGTTCGGTCAGCCGAGGCGCGCGTCCCCACCGCGGGGGCGCGCGCCTCGCGCGGTGTGCGGCGAGGTCGGCTGCGACACCGCGCGGGTGGCGCCCGCTACCGCGGGACGTGCCCCGGTACCGCCGTGCAGCGCGGTACTCGCGTCCGCACCGCGGTAGTCGAGACGTCGAGCAGGTCAGGCCGCGGCGGCGGGGACCGCGGGCTCGGCCGGGAGGACGGCGTCGACGGCGCCGGTGCTCTCGGCGACGGCGAGCGCCACCGGGGCCGCGGCGGGGTGCCGGCTGCGCAGCGCCCAGCGGCCGACGAGCCCCGCGAGGACGACGAGCCCGGCGAGGGTGTGCTCCCCGGGATGGGCGAGCGCGACGGCGACGGCCGCGGCGTAGACGACGGACAGCAGCACCGCCGGGACGGGCAGGTGCGGAAGGTGCAGGTGCACGGCAGGACCTCCGGGGGAGGCGCCCCGCCGGCCGGCGACCGGAACTCGGGAGCTCCGGTCGCCGGCGCGGCGACGGCGCGGTGGAGCAGGGGAAGCAGACCCGGAGGCCTACTTGAGCATGTCCTTGGCCTTCTGGAGCATCGTCGTGGTGTCCGTCTGCGGGGTTCCGTACAGGCGGGGGTCGCCCGGGGGCAGGATCGGCGCGTCGGCGGTCGCCTCGATCGGACGGGCCGAGTAGGTGCTGCGGCCGTCGTAGGACGGGCCGTTCGCCCAGCGTCCGGAGGCGGCCAGCGGGCCGTCGGAGGCGTCGATGAACGTGTAGCCCAGGTCGCCGACCTCCTCCGAGAGCGGGAAGGCCTCGGGCACCGGGACGCCCTCCAGGCCGTCCTCCTTGAGCTCCTCGATCGCGTGCAGCCACTGCTGCTGGTGGTAGTGGTCGCGGGTGAGGAGGAACCGGAGCATGTCCTTGACGCCCGGGTCGTCGGTCATGTTGTAGAGCCGGGCGACCTGCAGCCGGCCCTGCATCTCGGCGGTGGCGTTGTACATGAAGTCGGCCATCAGATTGCCGCTGGCGGTGACGTAGGCGCCGGTCCAGGGGTTGCCCATGCTGTCCATGTAGCTGGCACCACCGCCGTTGGCGATCGGGTGCTGCGGGTTGTGCTGCCCGTAGCCGGCGGCGGCCTCCTTGGTGCGGTCGGCGGCGTCCGGCTTGAGCGGGATGTGGTCGAGCAGTCGGTCGATCATCGTCACGATCATCTCGACGTGAGCCAGCTCTTCGGTGCCGATGGCGAGCAGCAGGTCCTTGTACTTGCCGGGCAGGCGGGTGTTCCAGCCCTGGAGCAGGTACTGCGTGGCGACGGTCATCTCGCCCCACTGACCGCCGAGGACCTCCTGCATCTTGCGGGCGAAGTCCGGGTCCGGACCGTCGGGCTTGGCCTCGTACTGCAGGGCGTGGGTGTGCGTGAACACGGGCTCTCCCCAGGTCGTCGTCGTGGCGCCGCCGCCGATGCGGTGACACCAGGGATCTGCCCGCCGCCCGTGGCCCCTTCGTGCCGACCGGTGGCCCCCGGGGGCCTACCTGTCGGGGAGGCAGACGGTGAGGGTGAACTCCTCGCCGTCGTCGGCCCAGCTGAGCCGTCCACCCAGCTCACGGGTCTGCCGCTGCACCGACCACAGCCCCAGGCCGGTCAGGTCCACCGGCGGCCGGGTCCGGCACAGGTGACCGACCACCCGGTCGACCGGGACGCCGGCCTGGGTGACGGCCAGGCGCACCCAGCCGGAGCGGAGCGTGACCGTCAGCCGCACCGGCCGGCCCTCCCCGTGCTGGTGCGCGTTCTCCAGCAGGTTGGTGAGGATCCGCTGCACGCGGGCGTCGGCCACGGGCACGTCCCCGGCGTCGTCGAGCACGTCGACGGTCAGCAGGCGGCGGGACAGCCCGGCCGCGGCGACCGCCGCGGCGAGGACGTCGACGAGCAACCGCGGGCCGGTGCGCCGCACGGCGCCGCCGGTGGCATCGGCCGTGCGCAGCATCGAGGAGAGCTGGGCGGTCTGCGCGCGGGCGAGGTCGAGAAGGTCCCGCGCCCGGTCGGGCGGCCCGTCGAGCGAGCCGAGCGCCGCCTCCAGTGAGGCCAGCGGGCTGCGCATGTCGTGGCAGAGGGCCCGCAGCACGGCGTCCTCCGGCGTGGGTTCGTCCTCGACGTCGACCCGGGGCCGTCGCCGGGGCAGGTGGGCGCGCAGGACCCGGACGAGGTCGTCGAGCAGGCCGGAGCCCGGCCTCGAGATGGATGCGTCAGCAGCGAGCGTCATGGGCATGTCCTCGCAGGAGCTGGTCGGCACTACCGGTGGACGACGGCCGACGGGAGGGTGATGTCGCAGATCGACGACGCGCTCGCTGCTGAACGCGGATCCCCCGTGGACGTGGTCGTCGTCGACGACCACCCCCTGTTCACCCGGGGGTTGAGCCTGCTCCTGCCGGGCCTGAGCGGCGGCAGGGTGCGTGTGGTGGGGACGACGGACGACGCCTCGGCCGCGGCCGCCCTGGTTCGCCGGCACCACGCCGATGTCGCGATCGTGGACCTGCACATGCCGCCCCCCGGCGGCACGAGGGCGATCGCGGCCATCCGGCGGGCCGATCCGACGGTGCGGGTGGTGGCGCTGTCCGGGCTGGCCGAGGCCGACGCGGCGATCGAGGCGCTGCGGGCAGGCGCGGCCGGCTTCCTGCCGAAGACGGCGGACCCGGAGTCGCTGGTCCGGCCGCTGCTCGCCGTCCTGGACGGCTGGTCGGTGGTCCCCGAGGCGCTGCTGCGCCAGCTGCTGGCCGACGCCACCCCCAGCGGGGAGCAGGGCGTCGCCGACCAGCTCACCGCCGACGAGCGGCGGCTGTGGCGACTGATCGCGGAGGGCGTGAGCACCGTGGACATCGCCACGACGCTGCACGTCTCCGAGCGGACGACGAAGCGGCTGGTCGCACACCTGCTGCGGCGGCTGGACGTGACCACCCGCGTGGAGGCCGCCGCCCTGGCCGGCCGGGTCGGGCTGGACACCGGCCCCGGCGGGCACGCCCGGTCAGCCGGCGGGCGGGCCGGGTGAGCGGGCCAGGACCTCATCGGTGGCGCAGCTACCCGCGCCCGTGATCGTCACGCCTGTGTTCGGGAACGGTTCGTCTCGACTTCACCGGGGGTGAGGGGCACGAGCTGCTCGGCCCACGGCTCCGACGCCGCGACCGTGAACGCGGCGACCTCGTCGGCGGCCATGTCGAGGGCGATGTATCCCCCGCGCCCGGCGCCCACGCAGGCGACGACCGAGGCCAGCCCGGCCCGGCGCTGGAACCACGACTGCTTCACCTGCCAGCCGACCACCGCCCGCCGTTCCAGGACCGCCCGCTCGCGCACCAGCCAGCCGACGCGGACGGCGAACGAGCGCGGCCCGGTCGCGTGCCCGAGCGAGGCGTAGCGGCCCCGCCCGAGCGGCACGCCCAGGGCGGTGAGGACGACGCCGGTCACGAGCAGCGGCCACCAGCCGGCGGTCGCGGTGAGCACTGCCCCGACGGCGGTGACCAGGAGCCCGGCCGCCGTCGCCCGGACTATCCGCCGGCGCCGGGCCGCGGTGGGATGGCGGGTGAGCGGCCCCGGGTCGTCGACCAGCCGCCCGGCGAGCTCCTCCGCCTCCGCGCGCGGGCCCAGCGGGAGCAGCTGGCCCCGGCGCTGCGCGTCGCCGAGGCCGGTGACCAGGCCGGTGACCCGGGCCGCGCCGACCAGCCGCATGCCGGCGCCGTCGGCCACGGCCACGCCGCGGATGCGGTCGATCTCCAGCTCGGTGTGCCGCCGCGTGAGCAGCCCGCGGACGGCCACCAGCGAGCCGCCGCGCCGCACCAGCCGGAAGCGCCAGTTGACGATGGCGGCGCCGATCACGGCGCCGGCGGCCAGCAGCACCAGGGCGACCGCCACCACCCCGACCACGCCGCCGGGGGAGTCGATCGCCGGGCCGTCCACGTCGGGCAGCACGCCGTCGGGCACCTCGTCGACCACCCGGGACAGCGCGCCGACGGCGGCCAGCGGGACGGCGAGGTAGCCGCCGACGAGGGGCGCGTAGAGGAGCCAGCGGTTGTCGAACCGGGCGAACTCCTCCTCGACCTCCTCCGGCACGGGTGCCGCGGCGTCCTCGGGCACGACCCGGCCGCGGGAGCTCAGCACCGCCGTCCGCAGCCGGTCGCCCTCCGCGGGGGAGACGCCGTCGATGAGCAGTTCGTCGTCCTTGCCGGCGCCGGCGCTCCCGCCGGCGGCCGCATCGATCCGCAGCCGGACCAGGCCCACCAGCCGGTGCAGCGGCGGCGCCTCGACCTCCACCCCGCGGACCCGGTCGGTGGGGACGGTCCGGACGGAGCGGGACAGCAGCCCGCGCGTGACGACGACGGCGCCGGGTCCGTCGAGGTAGCTGAACCGCCACCAGGACAGGACCGCCGTCGCCAGCGAGACCAGGGTGATCGCCACGACGAGGCCGACGACGGTCCACCGACCACCGCCCAGCCCGACCGCCGCCAGCGCGGGGAGTGCGTAGGGCACGAGCTGCCGCGCCTGCCGGAACGTGGCGGTGTGCACCAGGACGATCCGCGGCGACGTCCGGCGCGCGGGCACCGGCCCGGTCGCCTGCTCGGTCACGTCGCCTGGTCCCGGACCCGTTCGGCCCGGGCGGCGAGGTCGTCGGCGACGCGCTGCGCCATGCCGTGCTCCAGATGCCAGATGCGCACCGTGCCCTGGCTGGAGGCGGTGAAGACCGCCACGGTGGCCAGCCCGAACACCTGCTGCAGCAGCCCGCGGGTGACGTCGACGGTCTGGATCCGGGAGACCGGCACCAGCGTCCAGGTCTGGCTGAGCCAGCCGGTGCGGGTGTGGACGGCGTCCGCGGTGACCTCCCAGCGGTAGACCCGGTGCTTGAACCACGGGCGGACGGCGACGGTGACCAGCACGTCGAGGGCGGCGGCGATCGGCACGGCCCAGCGCAGGAACGGCATCGGCCCGCCCAGGTCGTCGGGGATCCAGACGAGCAGCGCCACGACGACGGCGACGGTGACGGCCGCCGTGATCAGGCTCTCGGTCAGCCACAGCCCGATGGCCGAACGGGGCAGCGACCAGGCGGGCTCCCGCACGGGGGAGGGGGCGGTGGTCATCGCGGTCATCCTCGCAGTCGGCGGCGCTCCGCCGGCCCGTGCCACGATGGAACGCGTGATGCCGCAGCAGGTTCCGACCGTGTCCGTGAGCGAGCTGCCCGAGAACGCCGTGATCCTCGACGTCCGCGAGGACGACGAATGGGTGCACGGCCACGTCGAGGGCGCGACCCACATCCCGATGGGCCAGATCCCCAGCCGGCTCGACGACCTCCCCGAGGCGGACCCGCTGTACGTGACCTGCCGCGGGGGCGGCCGCTCGGCGCGGGTCGCCGCCTGGCTGAACCAGAACGGCTACGACGCGGTCAACGTCGCCGGGGGCATGGGCGACTGGGAGGCCGCCGGCAAGCCCATGGTGAGCGAGACCGGGCAGCCCCCCTTCGTCCGCTAGGCGGACCCGCCCGGACTTTCTGCACCGAAAGTCCCGGACTTTCTGCACCGGAAGTCCGGGGCTTCACGCGGTTCAGAAGTCGAGCAGCTCCTCGAGGATGCTCTTGCGCCGCTTCTTCTTGGCGTACTTCGGGTCGTCGCTGCGGCCGTAGTAGCGCTCGTCGTAGCGGTGCTCGCCGTAGTTCCGCGGATCGCGGTCGTACGGGTCGGGCACCGGAGGGCGCGGTGCCTGCGGGGGCGCGACGGGCCGCCCCTCCTCGGCGTCGAGGTAGGCACGCTCGGCCGCGATGAGGTTCTCCAGCTCACCGCGGTCGAGGAACAGACCCTTGCACTCGGTGCACTGGTCGACGAGGACGCGGTTGCGCTCGTACTGCGCCATCACGTTGTGGCACTTGGGGCACAGGAGCTGCATGACCCCAGGCTACCGGTGACAGCCGGCGCTCCATGATCTTGACCCTGCTTTCCGCGGAAAAGCAGCCTGCTCTTCCGCGGAGAAGCGGGTCAGGACTTCAGCTCGTACTCGGCGAACTTGGCGCGCAGGTCCTTCTTGGAGAACTTGCCGACGCTGGTCTTGGGCACCTCGTCGATGAACTCGACGGCGTCCGGCATCCACCACTTGGCGACCAGCGGCTTCAGGTGCTCGAGGACCTCTTCCTCGGTCAGCGTCTCGCCGGGCTTGACGACGACGCAGGCCAGGGGCCGCTCGTCCCACTTCGGGTGGGGGATCCCGACGACCGCGGCCTCGGCCACCTTCGGGTGGCTCATGATCGCGTTCTCGAGGTCGACGGAGCTGATCCACTCGCCGCCGGACTTGATCAGGTCCTTGGTGCGGTCGGCGATGCGGATGGAGCCGTCGGCGCTCATCGCGGCGACGTCACCGGTCTTCATCCAGCCGTCGGCGGTGGTGAGCTCCACGCCGGCGTCGGGGTTGTAGTACTCCTTCGCACACCAGTTCCCGCGGACCTGCAGCTCACCGGTGGCGGAGTCGTCCCAGGGCTGCGGCTCGAGCGTGTCGGCGTCCACGATGCGGGCCTCGACGCCGAACAGCGGGATGCCGGCGCGGGCGCGGACGTTGGCCTTCGTCTCGTCGTCGGCGTCCTGGAGGCGCCTGGGCAGGATGCCGGAGGACGCCACGGGCGAGGTCTCGGTCATGCCCCAGGCCTGCAGGATCGGCAGGCCGACCTGCTCGCGGTAGGCCTCGCTGAGTGCCTTGGGCACCGCCGAGCCGCCGCAGCCGATCTCGCGCAGCTGGTGCTTCCTGCCCGCAAGGTGCGGCAGCACGCCCTGCCAGATGGTCGGGACGCCCGCGGTGAAGGTGACGCCCTCGTCGACGATCAGGTCGGCCAGCGCCTCGGCCTGCATCATCGGGCCGGGGAAGACGAGCGCCGCGCCCGCGGCCGGGGCGGCCTGCGCGATGCCCCAGGCGTTGGCGTGGAACATCGGCACGACCGGCATCGCGACGTCGCGGACGCTGAGCCCGAACGCGTTCGGCGAGAGCGCGGCCATCGTGTGCAGCACCGTCGAGCGGTGCGAGTAGACGACGCCCTTGGGGTTGCCGGTGGTGCCCGACGTGTAGCACATCGAGGCGGCCAGGTTCTCGTCCTGGACGTCGAACTCGACCGGCGACGCGGCGGCCAGCAGGGTCTCGTAGTCGCTGATCCGCGGGTCGTCGGGCAGCTCGGCGTCGCCGCCGTCCTCCATGACGACCACGTGCCGGACGGTCGTCATGGTGTCGACCAGGGGCCAGAACAGGCCGAAGACCGAGCGGTCGACGAACACGACCTCGTCCTCGGCGTGGTTGGCGATGTAGGTCAGCTGCTCGGGGAACAGCCGGATGTTGAGCGTGTGCAGCACGCGGCCGGTGCACGGGGCGGCGAAGTAGAGCTCGAGGTGCCGCTGGCTGTTCCAGCCGAAGGTGCCGACCCGGCCGTCGGAGCTGATGCCGAGGGTGTCGAGCACGCCGCCGAGCCGACGGGTGCGGTCCGCCCACTCGCCGTAGGTGCTGCGGGTGACCCCCTTCGGCCCGTTGGTCACGATCGGCACGTCGCCGTAGTGCTGTTCGGCGTGCCGGAAGATCGTGTCGATGGTGAGGGGGCTGTCCTGCATCAGGCCGCGCATGGCCCGGATCCTGCCAGTGACCGCGCTCACGATCCAGCCGGGGCCCCGCGGTCACGCCAGGGCAGAAATGGCCATTTCTGCCCTGGTGGGGGTCAGGCGAGGACGACGGGGAGCGTCTGCAGGCCGCGGATGACGAACTCGGGACGGCGGAGCGGCTCGCCGCCCAGCTCGAACGTCGTCGTCCGGTCCAGCAGCGCGCCGAACGAGGCCTGCAGCTCGACGCGGGCCAGCGGCGCACCGATGCAGAAGTGCACGCCGGCGCCGAAGGTGATGTGCCCGTTGTCGGTGCGGCCGACGTCGAAGGTGTCCGGCTCTGCGAAGACGGCGGGGTCGCGGTTGGCCGCCCCCAGCAGCGCGGCGATCTTCTGGCCCCGCTCGACGGTGATGCCGCCGATCTCGACGTCCTCGGTGGCGGTGCGCTCGAACAGCTGGAGCGGGGAGTCGTAGCGCATGAACTCCTCGATGGCCGTCGGTAGCAGCGCGCGGTCGGCCCGCAGCCGCTGCAGCTGATCGGGGTGCTGCAGCAGCGCGAGCGTGCCGTTGCCGCTGACGTTCACCGTCGCCTCGTGGCCGGCGTTGAGCAGCAGGATGCAGGTGGTGACCAGCTCGTCCTCGGTGAGCCGGTCGCCGTCGGCGTCACGCATGGACACCAGGTGGCTGACCAGGTCCTCGCCGAGGTTCTTCCGCCGTTCGGCGGCCAGCGCGCGCAGGTAGGCGACGAACTCGTCGGCGGCCCGCTCGGCGGAGTCCTCGATCTGCGTCGTCCGCCCGTACTCGTACATCTTCACGATCGCGTTGGACCAGGGACGCAGCAGCGGGCGGTCGGCCTCGGGCACGCCCAGCAGCTCGGCGATGACGGCGACCGGCAGCTGCTCGGCCATGCCGGAGAGCAGGTCGACCGGCTCCGAGCCGCCCGAGCGCTCGACCAGCTCGTCGACCAGCGACCGGGCGAGCTCCTCGACCCACGGCCGCAGCCGCTCGACGTGCCCGCGGGCGAACGCCGAGCTGATTAGCCGACGCAGCCGGGTGTGCTCGGGCGGCTCCATCTCCAGGATGGCGTTGCGGTGGATCAGGTTGAAGCTCTCGAACCGCTCCGCCGGGGCCTTGTCCGACCAGATCCGGCCCAGCCGCCGGTCGCGCAGCACCGCGTTGGACTCGGCGTGCGTGAACGCCAACCACAGCCCCATCTCCTCGTGCCACTGCGCCGGCGCCTGCGCGCGGGCCCGCGCGAACGACGGGTAGGGGTCGGCGACGACGGTGGGATCGGTGAGGTCGAGCGGTGCGGAGGTCACGCCCGCGAGCCTAGGAAAGCGGGGCACCGACGCCCGTTCCACCCGTCCGTGGACGACGAGTGCGACGAAGTCGTGGCGATCGGCCGCCGATGACCACCACTTCGTCGCACTCGGCGTGGAGGTGGGCGCGGCGGGCGCCGGCTCGACGGGCCCACCTACGCTGGCGGGCATGTCGTCCCGCAAGCGCTCCGCCGCCCCCGCCGCCGCGCCGGAGGGCGTCAACCCGAAGGCGCCGTGCCCCTGCGGCTCCGGCCGTCGCTACAAGCACTGCCACGGCTCGGGTTACGCGCCGCCGGTGATCCGCTCCTTCGAGGGCCTGCCCGGCGAGGCCGACTGGGTCGCGCTGCGCGAGCTGGTGCCCGCCGCGACGGCCGTGCTGAGGACGACGGACGGCCGCGAGGTGACCCTCGCCAGCATCCTGCCCGGCGGCGCCCCCGCCCTGGTGCGGGCGAACGGCGAGATCATGCTCGGCGTCCAGCTGCAGAGCTCCTCGGACGACGTCAGCCGCGACCTCGGCACCGCGCTGGCCGCCGCGCTCGAGGCCCCGGCCGGCGCGCCGGTGGACCCGGGCCCGATCGGTGGCGCGGGCTCGGCCGGCCCCCGGCTGCAGGAGCTGCTGGACGCCTCGGCGCCGTTCGAGGTGACCGTGCGGGACGACTTCGGCTTCTGGCTGGAGGGCACCGACCCCAACCCGGCGGCGCAGGCCGGGCTCGAGCACGCCAACGAGGCGATCCTGCCGACCGTGCGGCTGGCCGGTCTGGACGCGGCCTACTGGGTGCGCCCGACCGACGAGCGCGCGCACCTGCGCTGGGTCCGTCCGGAGCCGGAGGAGAAGCTGCTCGACGCGCTGGCCCGGCTGCGGGCGGCCGGCGAGCCGATGCTGCTGGGCGAGGGCACCCGCTACGCCGGCGCGTTCCGGGCGCACGGGCTGGTCGTGCCGGTGTGGGACCTGCCGGCCGACACCCCCGCGGACGAGTGGATCGAGCCGGCCACCCAGTGGCAGACCCGCCTCGAGGAGGCGCTGGCCGTCACCAAGCCGCTGAACGCCGACGAGCGGCGCGCCCGCGCCGGCCTGCTCTCCCGGCAGATCACCATCCGCTGACGCCCGCGGGGGACTTCCTGCACCGGAGGTCCCCTGCGGTCGCGGACTTCCTGCACCGAAAGTCCGCCGAGGGTCCGGACTTTCGGTGCCGAAAGTCCGTCAGATGCTGCGGAGCAGGTGCCGGACGAAGCCGGCGCCCCGGTGCAGCGCCGCGATCGGGATCCGCTCGTCGGCGGCGTGCAGCGCCGCCAGCTCCTCGCGGGTGACGTCGAACGGCATGAACCGGTAGACGCTGTCGCAGATCTCGGCGAAGTGCCGCGAGTCGCTGGCCTGCACCATGAGGTACGGCGCGACGACGGCGTCGGGATAGGCGGCCTTCGCCGCCGCGGCCACCGTCGCATACGCCTCGTTGTCGACCCGCGAGACCGGCGAGGGGTCGGCCCCGCCGGCGAGCACGCGCAGCTCCACCGTCGGGTCGCCGATCACCTGCCGCAGCCGGTCCACCGTCGAGGCGACCGTCTCGCCCAGGGCGATGCGGATGTTGAGGTTCGCCTTGGCGGTCGTGGCCAGCACGTTCGACGCCTTGCTGCCCTCGAGCCGGGTCACCGCCACCGTGGTGCGGACCAGCGCGTTGGCCTCGCGGCCCGCTCGGGACAGCACCCGCGCGAGCACCGGGCCGAGGACGTCGGCGTGCGCGAAGACGGCCCGGAGCGGCCCGGGCGCGTGCCGGCCGGCGGCGTCGACCATGCCGAGGACGACGGCGTTCATCCGGGCGGGGAACGGGTGCTCGTCCAGCGCCGTGATCGCCTTCGCCAGCCGCGCCGGAGCGCCGCCGGGCATCGGCGACGACGCGTGCCCGCCCGCGTCGGTGGTCACGAGCTCGACGTCGAGCCGGCCCTTCTCGGCCAGCCCGACCACCGCGACCTGCCCCGGGACCCCCGGGAACATGCCGGTCACCACCGCGCCACCCTCGTCGAGCACCGCCCACGGGCGGATGCCGCGCTCGGTGAAGGCCGCGACGGCGAGCTGCGCCCCGACCCCGGTCACCTCCTCGTCGTTGCCGAAGGAGAGCCAGACGTCGCGCCGGGGCGTGAAGCCCTCGGTGACCAGCGCCTCCACGGCCTCGAGGATCGCGACCAGGTAGCCCTTGTCGTCGATCGCGCCGCGACCGTGCACGACGCCGTCCTCGATCAGCCCCGCGAACGGGTCGCGGCTCCAGTCCTGGCCCTCCACCGGGACGACGTCGTAGTGGGCCATGAGCACCAGCGGCGGCTCGTCGGTGCGCCCGCGCCAGCGGTAGAGCAGGGCGCCGTCGCCGAGCTGCTCGCGCTCCAGCGCGGCGTGCGTCCGGGGGTAGAGCTCGGTCAGCCGGGTGCGGAAGCGGGCGAACGCCTCCTGGTCGATCTCCGACCGGTCGTCGGAGGAGACGGTGGGGATGCGGATGAGCTCGGCGAGCCGCCCGGCGGCGCCGTCGGCGTCCAGCCCGGTGAGGTCGGCGGGCTCGACGGCGGTGCCCGCCGGCCGGAAGCCCGAGATCCGCCGCGCGGTCGTGCTGACGGCGGCGGCCAGGGCCGCGGATCCGGCGAGGGCGAGGGATGCGCGCATGCGCGAGTGGATCACAGGGCCCCGCGGGCCACGGGGCAGGACATGCACCGCGGGCCGCCGCGGCCGCTGCCCAGCTCCGACCCCGCGATCCGGACCACCTCGATGCCGGCGGCCTCCAGCGCGGCGTTGGTGACGGTGTTCCGCTCGTAGGCGACCGTCAGCCGGGGCGCCAGGGCGAGGGTGTTGTTGCCGTCGTCCCACTGCTCGCGCTCGGCGGTGACCGGGTCCAGCCCGGTGTCGATCACCCGCAGCTTGTCGATGCCCATCGCCTCGGCGGCGGCCTCGACGAACGGCCGCGGTCCGGTCACCGACAGCTCCACCGGATCGGCGTCGTCGGCCACGCCGTCGGGGGCGGTGACCGTCCAGGCCCGCAGCGAGTCGGCCATCGCCGGGTACATCACCATCGCGTCGACGTCGACCATCGTGGCGATGGTGTCCAGGTGCATCGTGGCGCGCTGCTGGGCGATCGGGACGACCAGCACGGTGTGCGCCAGCCCGCGGGCGAACAGCCGGCGCGCGAGCCGCTCGGCGCCTCCGGGCGTCGTCCGCTCGCCGACCCCGACGGCCAGCACGCCCGGGGCCAGCAGCAGGACGTCGCCGCCCTCCAGGTGCTCCAGGTTCGCGCCGTAGAGCTGCTCGCTGCCGGCGAACCGCGGGTGGTGGGTGTAGACCGCCGCGGTGATCGTGCTCTCCCGGTGCCGGGCGGGCATGGCCAGCGAGGTGACCGCGACCTCGTCGCCGATCCACACCGAGGAGTCGCGGGTGAACAGCAGGTTCGGCAGCGGCGGGACGACGAAGTCCGAGCGGTCCATCACCTCGTAGGCCAGCCCGCGGCCGCCGCGCAGCTCGTCGTGCGCCAGGCCCGCGATCAGGGTCGCGGCGAGCTCGTCGGGGGCGAGCCAGGCCAGGTGCCGGGTGGCGGCGCGCTGCAGCGAGGCGCCGAGCCGCGGGTCGTCGACGGCGGCGCCGATCAGCTCCGCCCGCGCCGACGGGAACGAGAGGACGTCGGCCAGCAGCGCGTCCAGGTAGAGCACCTCGACGCCGCGGTCGGTGAGCGCCGCGGCGAAGGCGTCGTGCTCGTCCTGCGCGCGGTCCACCCACGGGACGCCGTCGAACAGCAGCTGGTCGTTGTTGCGCGGGGTCAGCCGCCGCAGCTCGTTGCCGGGCCGGTGCAGCAGGACCGTCTGCAGCGCGCCGACCTCGCTGGTCGCGCCCAGGGCAGGGGACGGGGTCATGGCCCGAGGCTGGCACAGCGCCCGGCGCCCGGCGCTCGCGGGAGGCCCGCGGGCGGTCTGGCTAGGGTGCGGGGCGGGCCGGCAGCGCAGCCGGGAGCCCGACGACGGAGGTGCGGCGTGGACCTGTTCGACCTGACCGGCAAGGTGGCGGTGGTGACCGGGGGGACCCGGGGCATCGGCATGATGATCGCCCGCGGCTTCCTCCAGGCCGGGGCGCGCGTCTACATCAGCTCGCGCAAGGCCGACGCCGGCGACGCCGCCGTCGCCGAGCTGTCCGAGTTCGGCACCGTCGTGTCCATCCCGGCCGACGTCTCGAAGGAGGCCGAGTGCATCCGGCTGGCCGAGGAGGTCGGCAAGCGCGAGGAGCAGGTGCACATCCTGGTCAACAACGCCGGCGCCACGTGGGGCGAGGACCTGGAGAAGTTCCCCGAGTCGGCCTGGGACAAGATCCTCGACCTGAACCTCAAGGCGCCGTTCTTCGTCACCCGCGCGTTCCTGCCGCTGCTGGAGAAGGCGGCCTCGCACGAGGACCCGGCCCGCGTCATCAACATCGGCAGCATCGCGGGCCTGCAGCCCTCCGCGGCCCGCACGTACTCGTACTCGACGTCCAAGGCCGCGGTGCACCAGCTCACCCGCAACCTGTCCAAGGAGCTCGCGCCGCGGCACATCACGGTCAACGCCGTCGCCCCGGGGCCGTTCGAGTCCAAGATGATGGCCGCCACGCTGGCCGCCGCCGGCGACGAGATGACCAAGCGGGTGCCGCTCGGCCGGATCGGGCGGCCCGACGACATGGCCGGCATCGCCGTCTTCCTCAGCTCGCGGGCGGGCTCCTACCTGACCGGCACGATCATCCCGGTGGACGGCGGCATCGCCACCTGAGCCTCAGGCGGGGGTGCTCAGCGCGGGCAGCCGGGCCAGGTGCGACTCGGCCAGGGCCACCTGGTGCGGCGAGCCGACGAGCACCCCCTGCTCGCGGGCGCCGGCCCACCAGCGCCGGGCGCCGTCGGCATCTCCGCGGCGCTCGGCGATCCGGCCGAGCAGCTCGTCGTAGGCGCCCAGGCTGAGCGCCGGCGTCCCGAGCACCGCCTGCCGGCCGCAGTAGGGCAGCAGCGAGCCCTCGGCGGCCGCCCAGTCCGGCTCGTCGCCCAGCCACAGCGAGCTCTCCGCCTGCAGGTAGACGGCGACGTCGCTGGCCCAGTCGCGCACCGGGGTCCGCCCCCAGCGGGCCCGGAGCCGGCGGGCCTCGGCGACGTCGCCGGACTCCGCGGCGGCCAGCACCGCCATCTCCTGCAGCAGGGGGTTGCCCTCGTCGCCGGTCTCGACCAGCAGCGGCAGCGCGTCGGCCTCGCGGTGGTCGGCCCGCCGCAGGGTGAACTGGTGCGCCGCGTAGGCGTGCCGCGCGTGCGGGGTGACCCGCCGGAACAGCTCGTAGGCCTCGGTGGTCAGCTCCTCGGCGCGGGCCGCGTTCCCGCGCAGCCAGGCCAGCCCGCCGGCCTGCCAGAGCACGTGCGGCCGCACCTCCGGCCCGCTCAGCGACACCGCCATGCGCCGGGCGGAGTCGTGGTCGGCCTCGAACCCGGCCAGGTCGCCCAGGTGCAGCCGGATCGACGCCCGGTGCAGGTGCGCCATGAACTCGGTGCGCCGCGGGAGGCCGCGGCCGGCCAGCCCCAGCGCCTCGTCGGTGGCCGCCAGCCGCCGCTCCGCCGCGCCCGGCCGGCCCCACACCGCGAGGCAGAAGTTGTTGAGCGTGCGGCCCAGCAGCTCCGGGTCGCCGATCCGCCGGGCCATCTCGATCGCCCGCTGGGCCGCCTGCACCCCGCGGTCGTCGGGGCCGAAGGCCAGCTCCACGCCCAGGGTGCCCAGCAGTCGCGCGGTGGTCGGGTCGTCGTCGTCCCCGCGCGCGGCGAGCAGGTCCTCCAGGACCCCGACCATGTCGGCGTCGACCACGCCGTGCGGCCGCCAGTTCCAGAGCGTCACGCTGCCCCAGACCGCCGCGGACTCGGCGAGGCACTCCCGGTCGCCGAGCTGGCGGGCCAGCGCGATCGCCTCGGCCACCACGCCGCGCGCCTCGGTGAGCTGCCCGCTGCGCAGCAGGTCGTTGCCCAGTGCGGTGAGCAGGTCGTGCCGGGTGCGGGCGGCGTCGGGGGCCAGCGGGTCGAGCAGCGCCAGCGCCTGCCGGCCGTGCGCCGCCGCCTCCCCGTGCGCCAGCCGGGCCCGCGCCGCACGGGCCGCCGCGGCCAGGTACACGAGCGCCGGCCCGGGGCCGACCACGGGAAGCGCCCCGACGAAGTGGTGGGTGAGCCGCTCGACCAGGCCGTCGTCGGTGGAGCCGGCGATCCGCCGCTCCAGCGCCTCGCCGATCCGGGCGTGCAGCCGCGCCCGCCGCAGCGCGGGCAGGTCGCCGGCCAGCACCTCCTGCACGAGCGCGTGGGTGAACCGCCAGCTCCACGGCCCCGCGCCCGCGGCCACCAGGCCCACGGCGACCGCGGAGTCCATCGCGGTCAGCGCCTCCTCCGCGGGCGTGCCCGCAGCCTCGAGCAGGTCCAGCGACACCTCGCGGCCCGCGACCGCGGCCAGCTCCAGCACGGCGCGGGTGCCCTCGGGGAGCCGGGCCAGCCGGGTGCGCAGCACCTCCCCGACCGACGGCGGCACCGGGACGTCGTCCAGGTGCCGGTCGTGCGCGCCGATCATCCAGCGGGACAGCTCGACGACGAAGAACGGGTTGCCGCCGGTGCGGTCGTGCACCGCGGCGGCCAGCGCGCGGTCGCCCGGGGAGCCCAGCTGCGCGGCCAGCAGCGCGCCGACGTCCTCGGCCGCCAGCCCGCCCAGCCGCAGGCAGGTGGCGGTCGGCTCGCGGGCCAGCCGGCCGAGGCAGTCGGCCACGGGCTCGGGCAGCTGCTCGCCCACGGTGCGCGCGGTGACGATCAGCAGCACCGGCGCGCGGGGGAGGTGGCGGGCGAGCAGGCCGAGCAGCGCCACCGACGTCGTGTCGGCCCCCTGCAGGTCGTCGAGGACGACGAGCACCGGCCGGGTGGCCGCCGCGGTGAGCCGGGCGCGCAGGTCCTGGAACAGCCGGAACCGGGCGGCGTCGGCGTCGTCCTCCGCGGTGAGGCCGGCGGGGTCGAGCTCCGGCTGCCCCAGCTGCTCGAGCACCTGGGTCCAGGGCCACAGCGCCGGGGCGCCCGCGTCGTCGGCGCACCGGCTCCACGCGACCGACCAGCCGAGCAGCCGGGCGCCGTCGGCGACCGCCTCGGTCAGCCGGGTCTTGCCGATGCCCGCCTCGCCCTCGACGACCACGACCGCCGCCCGGCCGCCGGTCACCTGCTCGGCGACGGCGCGCACCTGGTCGAACTCCGTGCGGCGGCCCACCAGGGCGTCGATCGACGTGCTCGGCGCCGGTGCGGGGGCGGCCGGCAGCACCGGGCGGGGGAGCCGCTCGAGCAGTCGCGGGTCCTGGCGCAGCACCGCCTGCTCCAGGTCGCGCAGCTCGGGCCCGGGGTCGATGCCGAGCTCCTCGCGCAGCAGCACGGCGCACCGGCGGCAGGCGTCCAGGGCGTCGGCCTGCCGCTCGGCGGCGTACAGCGCGGTGACCAGCCGCGCCCACAGCCGCTCGCGCAGCGGGTGCTCGGCGACCAGGTGCTGCAGATCGGGGACGGCGGCCTCGGGCCGGCCGAGGGCCAGCAGGGCGTCGCAGCGCCGCTCGCGGGCGCGGACCTGCAGCTCGGTCAGCCGCAGCCGGTCGCTCGCCGCGGACGGGAGATCGCCCAGCTCGGCCAACGGCTCGCCGCGCCACAGCCCCAGCGCCTCGTCCAGCAGGGCCACCCCGTGCTCGGGGGCGCCGTCGGTCACCGCGCGGTCCCCTGCCTCGACCAGCTCGGCGAACCGGAGCAGGTCCAGGTCGGCGGGCCCGACGCGGAGCAGGTAGCCCGGCGGGCGGGTGACCAGCACCGTCGGTGCCTCGCGCGGCCCCCGGTCGGGTTCCAGGACCCGGCGCAGGTGCGAGACGTAGGCCTGCAGGGTGCCGGTGACCGTCGGCGGCGGCTGCTCGCCCCACAGCGTGCTCACGATCCGGTCGATGCCGACGACGCGGCCGGCGTCGGCGAGGAGCAGGGTCAGCAGGGCCCGGGGCTTGGCCCCGCCCACGTCGAGGAGCTCGCCGTCGGGACCGGCGACCTCGAGCGGACCGAGGACTCGGAAGCGCACGGGGAGGGATCTTCCTCGCGCCGGGGCCCTCCCGGTACCCCTCTGCGCGTGCGGGCTGCAACGTCGGCGTCCCGCAAGTCGGCCTCCTAGTCGGCTGCAAGCGGCGGTCAAGCGGGGCGTCCCACGCTCCTCCCGTCCCTCCCGCCGCGGCCGACGCGGCGCCCCCGATCCGCGGCGGGAACCCGCGGCCTCGAGAAGGAACCCGCATGTCTCTCCCCACGCCCCGCGCGCCCGAGCAGTCCGTCGTCCTTCGGGACGCGGCGGCCGTCGACACCCTCGCGCCGCCCGTCCCCTCCGTCGACGTGGAGGGGTTGCGCGGCCGGGTGCACGGCCCGGTCTACGCCGCCGGCGACGACGGGCTGGCCGCCGAGGTGGCCACCTGGAACGTCGCGGTGCAGCACACCCCGGCGATCGCGGTCGGCGCCACCTGCGCCGCCGACGTCGCCGCCGCCGTCTCCTGGGCCGTGGCCCACGGCCTCGGCGTCGCCGTCCAGGCCACCGGTCACGGACCGGTCCGCAACGCCGCCGGCGCGATGATGATCACCACCCGCCGGATGCAGGGCGTGTCCATCGACCCGCGGCGGCGCGTGGCCCGCGTCGAGGCCGGCGTGAAGTGGAAGCGGGTCATGGACGCCGCCGCCGAGTTCGGCCTCGCCGGGCTGTGCGGCTCGTCGTCCGACGTCGGCGTCGTCGGCTACACCCTCGGTGGTGGGGTCGGCTCCCTCGGCCGCCACTACGGCTTCGCCGCGGACGCCGTCCGCGCGGTCGAGATCGTGACCGCCGACGGACGGCAGCGGACCCTGTCCGCCGACTCCGAGCCGGAGCTGTTCTGGGCGGTGCGCGGCGGCAAGGGCAACTTCGGCGTCGTGACCGCGATCGAGATCGAGCTGGTGCCGGTCGGCGGGCTGTACGCCGGGGGCATCTTCTTCGCCGGCGAGGACATGGCCGCCGTCCTGCACGCCTTCCGCCGGTGGGCGCCGACGCTGCCGGAGGAGGTCGGCACCTCGATCGCCATCCTGCGGATGCCCGACGCCGAGTTCGTGCCGCCGCCGCTGCGCGGGCAGACCGCCGTCCACCTGCGGTACGCCTACTCCGGGACCTACGTCCGGGAGGGCGAGCGCCTGCTGGCCCCGATGCGGGACGCCGGCCGGGTGCTGCTCGGCTTCATCGGACCCATCCGGACCGACGAGATGGACTCCATCCACATGGACCCCGTCGACCCGATGCCCGCGTGGGAGAAGGGGCAGATGCTCACCGAGCTGACCGAGGAGGGGGTCGAGGCGCTGCTCGCCGTCGCCGGCCCGCAGGCGCAGATCCCGATCATCATGGTCGAGATCCGGCTGATGGGCGGGGCGCTGGGCCGCCCGGCGAAGGTGCCCAACGCCGTCGCGGGCCGGGACGGCGCCTTCACCCTGATGGCGCTGGGGCCGTTCGTGCCGGAGCTGGCCGAGGTCGTGCCGGCCGTGGGCCGCGCGGTGCTGGGCGCGCTCGCCCCGTGGAAGGCCGCCGGGACGCCGATCAACTTCCTCGGCGACGTCTCCGGACCCGACGAGGTGGCCGCTGCCTACCCGCCCGGCGTGTACGAGCGGCTGGCCGAGGTGAAGGCGGCCGTCGACCCGGACCGCGTCTTCTCCTTCGGCCACGCGTTCTAGGGCCTACCCGGCCCGTCCCCACGACGCCGCGGACCCCTGACCCCGGTCCGCGGCGTCGCCGCGCGCGTCAGTCGGGGAGCAGGACGCCGGGGTTGCAGATGCCCTTCGGGTCCAGCCGTGCCTTGACCGCCCGCAGCACCTCGACGCCCAGCGGCCCGATCTCCCGCTCCAGCCAGGGGCGGTGGTCGGCGCCGACGGCGTGGTGGTGGGTGAGCGTCCCGCCGGCGGCGAGCAGCGCGTCGGTCGCGGCCCGCTTGGCGTTCAGCCACTGCTGGATCGGCAGCTCCTCGTCCCGGTCGGCGAGCACCGTGAAGTAGAGCGAGGCGCCGGTCGGGTAGCCGTGCGAGAGGTGCGTCATCACCAGGGGACGACGTCCGCCGCCGGTGAGCGACTCGCGCAGCGCGCGGCGGACGGCGTCGTACACGGTGGGCAGCGCCGACCAGGTGGCCGCGGTCTCCAGCGTCTCCACCATGAGCCCGGAGTCCAGGAGCGTGTCCCGCGTGTAGGGCGCCCCGAACCGGTGCGTGCGCCACGACTCGCCGACCGAGTGCCCCAGCCGGATGCCCCCGCGCGACCGGAGCAGCGCCGACGCCGCCCGCGTGCGCGCCCGCACGATGTCCGGCAGCCCCTCCCAGCCGACCACGAGCAGACAGCCCTCGCCGTGCCCGCGGGCGCGCAGCATGCCGCGCAGCACGCGGGCGCCGGTGCCGCCGGACATGAGCAGGTTGGCCCGCGTCTCGTCGACGTCGGAGAGCCGGACGACGTCGGGCAGCAGGTCGTGCCGCGCCAGCCGCTGCAGCGCGGCGATCCCCGCGGCCCAGGTGCGGAACGACCAGCCCTCGTAGGACGTCGTCGCGGGCTTCGGTCGCACGCGCAGCCGCAGCTCGGTGATCACGCCGAGCGTCCCCTCCGAGCCCAGTGCGAGCCCGAGCAGGTCGGGGCCGGCGGCCGAGGCCGGCGGATGGCCCACCTCGAGGACGCCGGACGGCGTGGCCAGCGTCAGCCCGGCGACCAGGTCGTCGAACCGCCCGACGCCGGTCGAGGCCTGCCCCGAGCTGCGGGTGGCGGCGTAGCCGCCGAGGGTGGCGAACTCCCAGCTCTGCGGCAGGTGACCGAAGGTGAGGCCCTCCTTGCCGAGCGCCTCCTCCAGCTGTGGCCCGCGCATGCCCGGCCCGACGGTCACCATCGACGAGGGCACGTCCAGCTCCTGCACCGAGGCCATCCGCCGCAGGTCCAGCGCGACCGCCGGCCGGTCGTCGGGGTCCACGCCGGCCAGCCCGCCGACGACGCTCGTGCCGCCCCCGAACGGGACGACGACGACGTCGTGCACGCTGCACAGCGCCAACAGCGCCGCGGTCTCCTCGGTGGTGCCGGGCAGGACGACGGCGTCCGGGGCGTCGGTGGCGTCCCCCGCGCGCCGCCGCAGGAGGTCCAGGTAGCTCTTGCCGCCGGCGCGCAGCAGCCGTGACTCCCGGTCGGTGCGCACGTTCTCCTCGCCCAGCAGCGCGGTGAGGGCCGCGAGGGTGGGCTCGGGGAGGCGGGTCGGCGTCAGCCGGATCTCGGGCACCGGCACCGGCGGCGTGCGCCGTGGTGTCCAGCCCAGTTCCTTGGCCAGGTGCCGGCGGGCCGCCTTGGGCAGCGACTCCTCCAGCGCGGCTGTGCGGTCGCCCGCGGCGTCGGCGGGATGTCCGGCGGGGGACGGACCCCAGCCCTGGATCGTCAGTTCCGGCTGTTCGGCCACGGCTACAGTCTGCCGGTGCCCGTGCGTGGGAGATCGCAGTGACCGGCGCGCTCTCGCCCGAGCGGCGTCGGCGGGACCTCGAGGAGGTCGCCGGGTCGCTGGTCGACGTCGTGGTGGTCGGCGGCGGGGTGACCGGCGCGGGCGTGGCCCTGGACGCGGCGGCCCGCGGGTTGTCGGTGGTGCTGCTCGAGCGCACCGACCTGGCCGCGGGCACCAGCCGGTGGTCGTCGAAGCTGGTGCACGGCGGGCTGCGCTACCTCGCGCACGGCGAGATCGGCCTGGCGCGGGAGAGCGCCCGGGAGCGCGCCGTCCTCATGGGGACCACGGCGCCGCACCTGGTCCGCCGGCTGCCGTTCCTCATCCCGGACGCCGCCGGCCGCGACGTCAGCGCGCTGGGCGCCGCGGGCGGGCGGCTGGGTGACCTGGTACGGCGTTCCGTGGCAGGCGGCCGGGGCTCGCTGCCCTCGACCCGGCGGGTGGACGCCGACGAGGTCGGCCGCCTGGTGCCGGCGGTGCGGCCCGGGCGCGGCGGCGTCGTCTTCTGGGACGGGCAGCTCAGCGACGACGTCCGCCTGGTCGTGGCCCTGGTCCGCACCGCGGCCGCCCACGGCGCCCGGGTGCTGACCGGGGCGACGGTGACCGCCGTCGACCGCACGTCGACGGTCGCGCTCGGCTCCGCCGAGGTGCACGCCGACGTCGACGGCGAGGCGCTCACCCTGCGGGCGCGGACCGTCGTGAACGCCGCGGGCGTGTGGGCCTCTCGGCTGGCGCCCGGCATCCGGCTGGTGCCCTCGCGCGGCTCGCACCTGGTGCTGCGAGCCGACCGGCTGGGCTCGCCCTCGGCCGCGCTCACGGTGCCGTTGCCCGGCTCGCGGTCGCGGTACGTCTTCGCGCTGCCGCAGGCCGACGGGCTGGTCTACCTGGGCATCACCGACGAGCCGGTCGAGGGGCCGGTCCCCGACGACGACGCGCAGCCCTCCGACGCCGAGGTGCAGCAGCTGCTGGCGACGGTCAACCAGGTGCTCGCCGAGCCGCTGACCAGGGAGGACCTGGTGGGCGCCTACGCCGGCTACCGGCCGCTGGTGCTGCCGGAGTCCGCGGGGTCCGGCCCCGGGAACGCGACCGCCGACCTGTCGCGGAAGCACCTGCTGTCGTGGGACGGACCGGTCCTCTCCGTGGTGGGCGGGAAGCTGACGACCTACCGCGCCATGGCCGAGGAGACCGTCGACGCCGTCGCCGCCCGGCTGGGCGGGAGCGCGCGCTCGACCACGGCCCGGCTGCCGCTCGTGGGTGCAGCACCGCGCCCGGCGCTGGACGCGCTCGCGGCCCCCGCCCGGCTGGTCGCCCGGTACGGCACCGAGGCGCCGCTGGTCGAGGAGCTCGGTCCCGACCTCGTGGTCGCCGGCCGCCCGGAGACGGTGGGGGAGCTGCGCTTCGCCGTCCGCGCCGAGGGGGCGCGCACGGTGGCCGACCTGCTCGACCGCCGCACGCGGTTCGGGCTGGTCCCGGAGGACCGGGCGCGGGCCGTGGCCGTCGCGGAGCAGGTGTTGGGGGACGAGCTCTGATCCCACTCTGCGGGAACCCCGTTTCGCTGAATGGGACGGCAGGAGTAGGACTGACCGCGTGGACACCTACACGCACGGGCACGCCGAGCCCGTCCTGCAGTCGCACCGCTGGCGCACCGCCGAGAACTCCGCGCCGCACCTGCTGCCCTCGCTGCGGCCGGGGCTCGACCTGCTCGACGTCGGCTGCGGCCCCGGGACGATCACCGTCGACCTCGCCGCGCGGGTGGCGCCCGGCCGGGTGCTCGGGCTGGACCTCTCGCCCGAGCCGCTGGGCGAGGCGCGCGCCGCGGCCGCGAGCGCCGGCGTCGAGGTGACCTTCGCGGTCGGGGACGTCTACGCCCTGGACCTGCCCGATGCGTCCTTCGACGTCGTCCACGCCCACCAGGTGCTGCAGCACCTCACCGACCCGGTCGCCGCGCTGCGCGAGCTGGCACGGGTCTGCCGGCCGGGCGGGCTGGTCGCGGTCCGCGACGTGGACTACGCGACCTTCACCTGGTTCCCCGCGAACCCCGGCCTGGACCGCTGGCTGGAGGTCTACTACGGGGTGGCGCGGGCCAACGACGCCGAGCCCGACGCCGGCCGCCGGCTGCTCGCCTGGGCGCACGCCGCCGGGCTGCGGGACGTCACCGCGACGACGTCGTCCTGGTGCTACGCCTCGCCGGCCGAGCGCGAGTGGTGGGGGAACTCGTGGGCGGGGCGGGCGACGGCGTCGTCCTTCGCGGAGCAGGCGGTGGCCTACGGGCTGGCCACACCGGCCGAGCTCGACGTGCTGGCCGACGCCTGGCGCGCATGGCGGGACGCCGACGACGGCTGGCTCGGGATGATGCACGGCGAGCTGCTCATCCGGGTCTGACCCTCAGACGGGGACGACCGGGCGGGGCTCCTCGGCCTGGAGCGCGGCCAGGCTGCGCCGCACACCGACGGCGACGGCGCCGAGGGCGAAGAAGCCCTCGTCGTCGTCCACCGTGGACTCGCGCAGCAGCGTGACCAGCCGGTGCAGCGCGGAGCCGGCACGGGCGATCTGCTCGTCGCGCTCGTCCGGCGTCGACCCGTCGGTGGTGTGGTACGGCGTGCAGACGACGCCGGCCAGGCTGTCGAGGGTGTCGGCGAGCACCCAGCCGGTGCCGGCGTCGACCTGGTCGATGCCGCGCCGGTGCGGGTGGAACTCGACGACCAGCGAGGTGAGGTCGTCGACCAGCACCGCGACGCGGTCTACGGCGCGGGCCTCCTCGCGGATCTCCGTCGCGCGGCCCTGCCAGCGCCGGGCACGCGGGTTGGCGCGGCGGGCCCGCTCGACCCGGCCGGCGGCGAACCGCATCCGGTCCAGCGCGCGGTCCAACCGGCGGTTGCGGTCGGTCCACTCGGACTGGTCGGGGACCCGGCCGTCGCGCAGCGTGGCCGCGATGTCCGTGAGGTGCCGCGCCAGCAGGGCGCGGGTCTGCGAGATCTGCTCGACGGCGTGGGTGAGCTGCAGCGGCGGGAACAGCACCGTGGTGACCAGCACGCCGATGGCCGCGCCGAGCATGGTCAGCCCGGCATAGCGCAGCACGTAGGTGTCGGGGTCGTCGAGCCCGACGGTGAGCATGAGCACCGCGGCGAAGCTGACCCAGCTGGCCTGCTCCCGCCACAGCCGCAACTGCTCGACGAGCACCGCCAGGGCGACGATCGCGGCGACCGTGAGCGCGTTGGGCACCGCGTGGGTGAGCTCGTAGAGCCCGACCGCCAGGCCGAAGCCGGTGAGGATGGCCGCGACGCTGCGCCAGGCGGCCGAGGCCGAGTCGGCGATCGTGGGACTGACGGCGATCACCGCACCGAGCGGTGCGTAGTAGGCGTAGTCGGCCAGGGTGGGCGGCAGGAGCAGTGCCACCTGCCACGCGAGACCCGCCGCCAGCGCCGCCCGGATCATCCGCTGCACCCACGGCTGCTGCAGCCGCGCCATCACCCAACCCACCCCCACAAGGATGCGGGCCCGCCGGGGGTGGGCCGGCAGCGCACGGGGTGACATCGGTCTCGGTGCCGCCCCTGCGCTCCGCGGGCCCGGACGGGAACGCCGTCGGTCAGCCCGAGCGCCGCGCGTTGGCCTGGACGGCGGTGCTCACGTACCGGGCCAGCCCGGGTGCCCGCTGGTCGTAGTGCGCGGCGAACCGCTCGTCCTCGACGTACATCCGGCCCAGCGCGGCGTGCATCTCCGGCGGGCAGTCGTAGTACGTCCCGGTGATCTGCTGCCGGTGCTCCTCGGCCAGGTCCATCGCCCGCTGCGAGTCGGCCGGGACGCCGTCGGCCAGCGCGGCGGCGAACCGCGACTCGAGGTCCTCGGCCTCGGCCCTGATCCGCAGCCAGTCCTGCTTCGAGTAGGCCGCCGTCCGCCGCTTCGACTGCGCGTAGGCGTCGGTGTCGCCCCAGCGCTCCTCGACCTCGACGTCGTACTGCGCCGGGTCGTGCTCGCCGAACACCTCGAACCGCTCCTCCGGGCTCAGGGAGATCCCCATCGCTCGTGCCTCCAGTTCCTTCTCGACGGCCGCGACCATCGCCGACGTCCGGTCCAGCCGGTCGAGCAGCAGCCGGTGCTGGCGGCGCAGGTGCTCGGCGGGATCGGCGGACGGGTCGTCCAGCAGGGTCGCGACCTCCTCGAGGGAGAACCCGAGCGCGCGGTACAGCAGCACCGAGTGCAGCCGGTCCAGGTCGGCCGGCGCGTACTGCCGGTAGCTGTCGCCGTCCGCCCGGACGGCGACAGCAGCCCGATCCGGTCGTAGTGGTGCAGCGTGCGCACCGTGACGCCGGCCAGTGCCGCGACCTCGCCCACGTTCATCGGGTCCTCCCTTCCTCTGACAGGGAGAAGACAACCGCCTGACGTGGCGTCAGGGTCAAGCGGTGAGTACGCGGATCGTCTCCACGAGGGCGACGGCGGCGAAGACGACGAACAGCCCGGCCGCGACCCGGCGGATGAGCGCGATCGGCAGCCGGTCGGCGAGGTTCTTGCCCAGGAACACGGCGAGCCCGGAGACGACGAGCAGGGCCGCCCAGGCGCCGACGAACACCGACAGCGGGTCGTCGTAGCGCGCGGCGAGCCCCGCGGTGGCGAGCTGGGAGAGGTCGCCCCACTCGGCGGCGAACAGGACGCCGAAGGAGATGGCGGCGACGCGGAGGAACGACGAGCCCTCGCGGCCCTCACCGGCGTCGTCGGCGTCCTCGGCACCGCTGTTCGCGCTGCGCCAGAGGATGACGGCGCCGACGAGGAACAGCAGCGCGACGATGCCGCTGACCAGCGCCTCGGGCAGCAGCGACAGCAGCGAGCCGGCGGTGACCGCGATCGCCACCTGCAGCCCGAATGCCGCCGCGACGCCGACGAACACCGGCACCGGGGGGAAACGGGTGGCGAGCACCAGGCTGGCGAACAGCGTCTTGTCCGGCAGCTCCACGGGGAGCACCAGGACGAACGCGGCCAGGACGACCGACAGGACCACGAGTTCCTACTTCCGCGAGGCACCGCCGAGCGGAGCCAGGGCAGCCTCCGACCGGCAGCACGGGATGGCTGCGATCGAAGGTCTCGCCCATCCGCGCCGGGGCGCGGACCCGCTGACCGGGCGGCCCGCGAGCGGGCGCGCCAGCATGTCGACCAGCGGACGGGGGGCTACTCCCCTTCGCCGGGAAGAGTAGCCGGTGCCGTGCGGAAACCGGCTGCGACGGTCGGACGACGGCGCTACGGTGCCGTCCATGCGCCGACATTGATCCACCCCGCATGCACCGACACCGCCCGCCCGGTCCCTCGCCCGGCTGGCGGTGGGCTGGGCCGCGCTCTCCGAGCTGGTGCCCCTGTACCCGCTGTACGCGCTGCTCTTCCTCGAGAGCGGCCTGACGACGGCGGGGGTCTCCGCGCTGTTCGCCGTCTGGTCGGTCACCTCGCTGCTCACCGAGGTACCCGCCGGGATGCTGGCCGACCGGTGGTCCCGGCGCGGTGTCCTGGTCTGCGGTGGCGTGCTGCAGGCGGCGGCCTTCGCCCTGTGGACCGTCGCGCCGGGGACGGCGGGGTTCGCGGCCGGCTTCGTCCTCTGGGGCGTGTCGAGCTCGCTCTACTCCGGCACCGCCGAGGCGCTGGTCTTCGACGGACTGCGCGACGCCGGCGCGGAGGAGGAGTTCGCCCGGGTCAACGGCCGGATGACGGCGGCCGAGCTGCTGGTCCAGGTGCCCACCGCGGCCGCGGCGACCTGGCTGCACGCCGTCGGCGGGTTCGTGCTGGTCGGCTGGGTGAGCGCGGCGACCTGCCTGGCCGCCGCGGCGCTCGCGACGCGCTTCCCGGAGCCGCCGCGCGAGCGGCCCGGCGCCCTGCTGGCCGCGCTGCGGGCGGGCGCCGGGCAGGTCGTGCGACACCCGCCGCTGCGGATCGCCGTCGTCGCGGTGGCCCTGGTGGGTGGGCTCGACGCCATGGAGGAGTACTTCCCGGTGCTCGCCGCCGAGCGGGGCGTGCCGACGGGAGCGGTGCCGTTCGCCGTCCTCGTCGTCGCGCTCGCCGGCGCCGCCGGCGCCGAGCTCGGCGGCCGTGCCGAGGGGCTCCCCGACGGAGCGCTGCCGGCGGCCCTGGCGACGGCGGGGCTGCTGCTCGGCGCGGTCGTCGTGCTTCCCGGCCCCGCGGCGCTGACCGCCCTGGCCCTCGCCTACGGGCTGTACCTGGCGGTGCTGGTCGTCGCCGAGGCCCGGCTGCAGGAACGCATCGAGGGCCCGGCCCGGGCGACCATCACCTCGGTGGCCGGGCTCGGGGTGGAGCTCGCCGGTCTCCTGGTGTTCGCCGCCTGGGCGCTGGGCGGCGCGGCCGCGACCGCGCTGCTGGTGCTCGCCGTCGTCCCGGTGGTGCTCCGCGGGCTGCGGGCGCCGGTCCGGGACTAGCGCCCGGGCACCGTCAGCCGGGGGAGCAGCGGCTGCACCAGCGGGCCGATGGCGAGCGCGTAGACCACCGTGACGACCCCGACGCTGCCGCCGAGCAGCCAGCCGGAGACCACGACCAGCACCTCGATCGCCGTGCGCACCGGCCCGACCTTCCGGCCCGTGCGGCGGACCAGCCCGGTCATCAGCCCGTCCCGCGGCCCGGGGCCCAGCCGCACGCCGACGTAGGCGGCGGTGGCGACGGCGTTGATCAGGATTCCTCCGCCGGCCAGTGCGATGCGGACGGCCAGGGACGACGGCGCATCGACGAGGGCCAGCACCGCGTCGGCCACCAGCCCGACCACGACCACGTTGGCGACCGTGCCGATGCCGGGCCGCTCGCGCAGCGGGATCCAGGCGAGCAGCACCAGCACGCCGACGACGATGATCACCGTGCCCAGCGACCAGCCGAGCTGGCGGGCCAGCCCCTGGTGCAGCACGTCCCACGGCATGACGCCCAGGTCGGCCAGCACCAGGGCGGCGATGGAGACGCCGTAGAGCGCGAGGCCGAGGAAGAGCTGGATCAGCCGCCGCGGCAGCCGCCGCCCCGCCATCGAGTTGATCATCGGCGGCGTGCGCGTGCTGTCGGCGTGCCGGGCAGTGTCGCGGGCACGGAGACGATGATCAACTTCGCGGGCGGGCGGGCGGGCGGGAGGGAGGGGTCAGCGGGCGGCGCGGCGGGCGACCCGGGCGGCGAAGGCGCCGGCCGACCAGCCGTTGTCCACGTCGGTGACCGCGACGCCGGGGGCGGCGGTGAGCAGCGTCATCAGGGCGCTCAAGCCCCCGAGGCCGCCGGGGCGGCCCGCCGAGGTGGGCACGGCGACCACGGGGACGTCGGTGAGCCCGCCGAGCGCCGCGACCAGCCCGGCGTCCATGCCGGCCACCACGACCAGGCAGTCGACGTCGGGCAGCCGCCCGGGCTCGCCGAGCAGGGTGCGGAACCGGCTGCCGGCGACGTCGTCGTGCCGGACGGCGGCGCTGCCCGAGACGCGGGCGACGAAGGCGGCCTCTGCGGCGACCGCGGTGTCGGCGCCCCCGGCGGACAGCACGGCGACCCGGCCGACCTGCTCCGGCAGCGGGCCGACGGCGGCGGCCATCGCGGCGGCGTCCATGGTCGTGTACGCGTCGTGCTCCGAGGCGAGCGCGACCAGCGTCTCCGCGCCGGCCCGCAGCACGAGCGCGGGGCGGTCGGGGTGCTCGCGGCGCGCCTCGCGGACCAGCGCCAGCACCTGCTCGGTGGTGCGCCCGGTCGCCCAGACGACCTCCGGCTCGGGCGGCCGGGGGGCGGGCGGCGGGGTGCTCGCGGGCGTCCCGGCGGTCGCGGGTGCGGGCGCTGCGGGCGGCGGGCCGAGCAGCGGCTCGTCCGGCCGGTCCACGCCGAGCGGCGGGTCGGCGGGCTCCGGGACCACCAGCAGCGGCGCGAAGCCGTCGTCGGGGGTGGTGCCGGCCTCGACCGCTGCGACGGCCTCGATCGGGGGGACGTCCTCGATCGGGGGGACGTCCTCGACCGTCGGGAGGTCCTCGACCGTCAGGACCTGCTCGGTCGGCCGCTCCGTCGGGGCGGGGCCGCCGAACAGCACGTCCAGCGGGCTGCCGCCGGCGCGCTTCTGGGTGACGCCGGACAGCCGCACGACGCGGTCGCGGCCGCTGCGCTTGGCGTCGTAGAGGACGCCGTCGGCGGCGGCGAACAGGGTGCGCCGGTCGTCGCCGCGGGCGGCCGAGGCGATGCCGACGCTGATCGTCACCGGCGTGCTCAGCCCGAGGGTGGCCCAGTCGTAGCCGGCGACCTTGCGGCGGGTGCGCTCGAGCGCGCGCTCGGCCTGCTCCGCGGTGGTGTCGGGCAGCAGGACGACGAACTCGTCGCCGGCCCAGCGGCAGACCTCGTCGGTGTCGCGCACGCCGGCGATGAGCAGCTCGGACACCGCGCGCAGCACGGCGTCGCCGCCGGGGTGGCCGATCGCGTCGTTGATCGACTTGAACCGGTCCACGTCGACGACGGCCAGCGCGGGGATCCCGCCGCCGGCGAGCAGCCCGTCCAACCGCGCCTCGGCGTACCGCCGGTTGGGCAGGTGGGTGAGCGGGTCCTCGTAGGCCTGCCGGCGCAGCTGCCCGGCGGCCCGCTCGGTCTCCAGCAGGCTCTTGCGCCGGCCGAACAGCTCCACCCAGCGGGTGCGCCGCTCGTCCACCCGGTCCAGCTCGTCGGCGAGGTAGGCCTGCAGGTAGGGCAGCGCGCGGCCGGCGTCGTCCAGCTCGGCGTGCAGCGTGCACAGCTCGCGCAGGGCCGCGCGGCGCAGGCGGGGGAGGCCGTGCTCGGTGGCCAGCTGGAGGGTCGAGACCAGGTGCTCGTCGGCGCCGGCGGGGTCGCCCTGCCGGCGCAGCGTCCGGCCCAGCGCGAGCTGGGCGGAGGCGCGCTGGGCGCGGTCGTCGGAGGCGGAGGTGATGCGGACGGCGGAGCGCAGCGGCCCGGTCGCGGCGGCGTGCTCGCCCAGGCCGACCAGCGCCCAGCCGTGCACGATCTGCGCCGCGACGACGCCGGGCGCCTCCGGGGGCAGCAGCTGCAGGGCCTCCTCGGCCAGGGTGCGCGCCTCGGCGAAGTGCGGGTCCGCCGACTCGGGGAGCCCGTCGTCCAGCAGCCCCTCGCCGAGCTCGGCGCACAGCTCGCCGAGCCGGGTGGCCGCGCCGGCGACGAGCACGTCCGGGTCGCCGTCGCCCGGCTCCAGGAGCGAGGGGTCGGTCGCGGCCCACTGCGCCGCCTCGTGCGCCCGGCGCTGGAAGTCCAGCGCCAGCGGCATCAGCTCCAGGTCGGCGAGGACGCCGGCCAGCGTGCCGAGGGTGTCCACCAGCAGCCGGCTCGGGGGCAGGCCCGGATCGAGCAGGCTGGCCGCCTCGACCGCCTCGTCCATGGCGGCGTCGATCCGCCGGGAGAGCAGCTCGATGCGCGCGTGCCGGGCCAGGCCGGCGGCGCGCTGCAGGGTGTCGTCGGTCGCGTCGAAGGCCGCCTTGGCCGACCGGACGAGCGCGATCGCCAGCGCCGCCCAGGACGCGGACTCCGAGCGCGGGTCGGCGCTCTCGCCGTCCCCGTCGATCAGCTCGGCCACCCCGGCGTGCAGGTCCAGGGCGGGCTCGCGCTCGGACTCGGGGCCGCCGGTGGTCACCGGCTCGCCGACCAGCGTGAACCCCGCGACCCGCAGCCGGCGGACCAGCAGTTCGGCCCGCAGGGTGTCGGCCCAGGCGCGGCCCAGGTCGGAGGCGCCGCCGGCGGTGACCGGGTCGGGCTCGTTCGCCTGGTAGGGCGAGGGCTCGGAGTCGACGCCGGCGAGCAGCTGCTCGGCGTCGTCCAGCTGCCAGTTCGCCAGCGCGGCCGTCACCCGTTGATGCAGGGCTCCGGGTGGCACGAGCGCACTGTGCACCGGAGTTCCGTCACTGTCGAGGACGTCGTCGGGAACGCGCCGTCCACCGCCCGTCGCGTCCCACCTGTCCCATCCCGCTGCCGTCGTCATGCCCCGGTCCACCCGTCGCCCGGCCCGCCGCCGGGTGCGCGCACCCGGTTGCGGCCGCTGCGCTTGGCGGAGAACAGCAGCAGGTCGGCGGTGTCGAACAGCGCCCGCCAGCCGACCACCGGTTCGGGCTGGCCCTCGCCCACCTCGGGCGCGGTGGCGACGCCGACGCTCACGGTGACCGGCTCGGTCAGCCGCAGGTCGCCCCAGTCGGCCGCGGCGACGGCGGCGCGCAGCCGCTCCATGACGACGACGGCCTGCGCCTCGGTCGCCGTCGGCAGCAGCACCAGGAACTCGTCGCCGGCCCAGCGGAACACCTCGTCCCCGGTGCGGCTGTGCTCGCGCAGCAGGTCGGCCACCCGGCGCAGCACGACGTCGCCCTGGGTGTGCGAGGCGCCGTCGTTGACCTCCTTGAACCGGTCGACGTCGACGACCGCCAGCGACAGGGGCTCCTCGCCGAACCGCAGGCCGGCGAGCCGGCGCTCGGCGGAGCGCCGGTTGCCCAGGCCGGTGAGCGGGTCCTCGAGGGCGTGCCGGCGCAGCACCGCCGCCTGCCGCTCGGCCTCGCGCAGCCGGCTCCGGCGGACGAACATCTCCGCCCACAGCTCGCGGCCGCGGGCGTGCGCGCGGCCGGTGTCGGCGCGGTAGGCCTCCAGCCAGTGCAGCGCCTCGGCCGGGCGGCCCAGGTCGGCGGTGTTCTGCCCGAGCTCGAGCAGGCACTGCCGGTACCGGCGCCGGTCACCTGAGGCGGCGAAGGCGCCGGAGGCGTCGACGAGCAGCCCCACCGCCTCCTCGCCGCGGATCAGGTCGCCGTCGCGAGCGGCGAGGCGGGCCAGCAGTCGGGCGAGCACCAGGTCGGTGTAGCCGCGCAGCCACACCCCGCCGTCGGCCTGCACGTGCCGGTGCACGCGGCGCAGCGGGCCGAGCGCCCCGTCGAGGTCGTCGGTGCAGGTCATCGCCCACGCCTGGACGACGTCGAGCAGGTCGGCCTCGGCCGGCTCCGGCTCACGGTCGAGCCCGCGGGCGGCGGTGGCGCAGCCGATCGCCTCCTCGGCGAGTTCGGCGGCGTGCTGCTCGTCGCCCCGGCGGTGCAGTGTCTGGGCCAGCTCCACGTGCTGCTGGGCGCTGAGCAGCAGCGTCCGCCACTGGTCGTCGACGTCGGGGAGCTGGGCGGCCACCCGGTGCGCCCGGCCGGCGTGCGCGACGGCGAGCTCCTCCAGGTCGAGGCCGGCGAGGGTGAGCGACAGCCAGCGGTGCGCCTGCAGCAGCGCGCGCGAGGGCTCCTGCGCGGAGGGCTCCTCGGTCTGCAGGCTGGCGTCGACCGCCATGAGCATCGCGGCGTCGACGTGGTCGGCGGTGACCTCGAGGTGGGCCAGGTAGGCCAGGGTGAGCGCCGTCCACACCGAGGGCAGGCAGCCGTGCAGCGCCTCCCGGGCGGCGGTGATCGCCTCGGTGGTCGCGTCGGGATCGCCGTCGGCCAGCCCGCGGCGGGCGGCCAGCGCCGAACGCCACGCCACCCAGTACGGGTCGGCGGTGGACGACAGGACGTCGTCGACGTCGTCGACCAGGTCGCGGAAGGCGGCGTCGTCCCGGTCCCCGGTCCCCAGGAGGCGCCAGAGGGCGGCGCGCAGCCGATCGAGCTCGGTCGGCGACAGCGCGCGGGAGGCAGCGGCTGGTGAGGCGGGGGGCACGCCACCTCCAGTCGCGGGTCGTCGTCCGGGCGTGTGCGCCGGATCCTCCGATCAGCGAGGCAGCTTCCCCCGGGTCGCGCACTCGCCGTGACCCGCCCGCACTACCCTCGTCGGATGCCCGGGATGCAACCCAGCACGTCTCCCACGCGGTTCGCCTATCTCGGGCCCGAGGGTACCTTCGCCGAAGCCGCGCTGAGCACCGCCGTTGACACCGGCGAGGGAACGCGGACCCCCCGGGCGAGTGTCCCGGCGACGCTGGCCGCCGTCCGTTCGGGGGATGCCGACGCCGGGCTGGTCCCGCTGGAGAACTCGGTGGAGGGCTCGGTCCCGGCCACCATGGACGGCCTGACCGACGGCGATCCGCTGGTCATCACCCGCGAGGTGTTCCTGCCGGTCGCGTTCACCCTGGCCGTCCGGCCCGGGACGACGCTGGCCGACGTGCGCTCGGTGGCCAGCCATCCGCACGCCCTGGCCCAGACCGGCCGGTGGCTGGAGGCGAACCTGCCCGGGATCACGCCGCTACCCGCGAGCTCGACCGCCGGGGCAGCCGCAGCCGTCGCCGCGGGGGAGTACGACGCCGCGGTGTGCGCCGCCATCGCGGCCGAGCGCTACGGGCTGGACTCCCTCGCCGACGGCATCGCCGACCACGCCGGCGCCGTGACCCGCTTCGTGCTGGTCTCCCGGCCCGGCCCGCTGCCCGCGCCGACCGGCAACGACAAGACCTCGCTGGTCGCCGTCGTCACCGACCGCACCGGGGCGCTGCTGGACGTGCTGCGCGAGTTCTCGGTGCGCGGCATCTCCCTGACCCGCATCGAGTCGCGGCCGCTGCGCGAGCGGCTGTGGGTCTACTCGTTCTCGCTGGACTGCGAGGGGCACATCGCCGACCGCCGGGTCGGTGAGGCGCTGGCCGCGCTGCACCGCGTCTGCGACGACGTCCGCTTCCTGGGCTCCTACCCCCGCGCCGACGGACGGGAGAACCGCCCCGTGCCGCCCGAGTCGGCCGACGACGCCTTCGCCGAGGCCGGCGACTGGCTGGCCCGGGTGCGGTCCGGCGCGGTCTAGGCCCTTCGGGGGTCCGCGCCGCTACGCTTCCTACCTGCTGTTCCTGCTCCCGTGGTTCTTCCTGGCCGTCGGCGGGACAATGGGCCTGGCGAACTGGGACTCGGTCGCCGCCGTGTTCGTGATCCTGGCGTGGTGGGTCTACCCGGTGGTCGCCCTCGGCACGACGGTCGCCGCCTGGGTGCTGTTCGGCAATCGGCTGCTCGGCGCCGCCCGCTGGGTCGACCGCGTCCCACTGGCGTGGGTGCTGGTCGGTGTCGCACTGATCGGCTGGATCGCCGTCGCCGGCTGACGCTCCCGCCGAGTGCGGGGTCACGGTCACTTCGTCCGGCGCGCCGGTGCGTGTCGACGACCGCAACCCGGCACTCGGCTAGACGCGCTCGAGCTCGCGGTCGTCGTCGGCGTCCGGCTCGGTCGGGCCCTTCGCCAGCGCGCTGGGCCACCAGACCTTGTCGCCGAGCAGGTGGACGGCGGCCGGCACCAGCAGCGTGCGGACGACGAAGGTGTCCAGCAGGACGCCGAAACCGACCAGGAACCCGAGCTGGATGAGGATGACCAGCGGCAGCACGGTCAGCGCCCCGAAGGTGGCCGCGAGCACCAGGCCGGCGCTCGTGATCACCCCGCCGGTCACCGCCAGCGCTCGCAGGACGCCGTCCCGGGTCCCGTGCCGCATCGACTCCTCCCGGGCTCGGGTCATGAGGAAGATGTTGTAGTCGATCCCCAGCGCCACCAGGAACACGAAGCCGATCAGCAGCACCTGCGGATCGCTGCCCGGGAACGAGAACAGGTGGTCGAAGGCGAGCGCCGCGACGCCGACCGTCGCCGCCGTGCTGAGCGCGACGGTGCCGACCAGCAGCAGCGGCGCCACGACCGCGCGGAGCAGCAGGGCCAGCACGACGGTGATCACCAGCAGCACCAGCGGGACGATCACCAGCAGGTCGCGGGCGGCGGTCTCCTGGGTGTCCAGGTCCTGCGCCGACGAGCCGCCGACGAGGGCGTCGGGGTCGACGTCGCTGACCGTCGTCCGCAGGTCGGAGACGGTGCTCTGCGCGGCCTCGCTGTCCGGGGCGTCGTCGAGGGTGGCCTCGAGGCGGACCAGGCCGTCGACCTCGAGCGGCTCGCCCCCGCCGGCTCCGGGCGGCCCGGCCGGCGCACCGGTGAACGGCTCGACCTCGGCCACGCCGTCGGTCCCGGCCGCGGCGTCCGCGACCTCCTGCCAGCTCTCGACCGGCGTGATGATGACGGCCGGGCTGGCGGCGCCGGCCTCGTAGTGCCGGGCGATGGCCTCCTGGCCTTCGCCGGACTCGGAACCCCCGCGGACGGCCTCGGACAGCGGGATGCCGTCGGAGTCGAAGGTGGGCAGGAAGAGCGCCAGGACGACGAGCGCGCCGACGCTGCCGAGCAGGTACCGGGTCGGACGGCGGCCGACCGAGGTGGAGATCCGCTCCCAGCCCGTGCCGTGGGCGTGCTCCTCGCCGTACGTCGGGCGGAACGGCCAGAACGCGGCCCGGCCGAACAGCACCAGCACCGCGGGCAGGAAGGTGAGCGCGGCGAGCATGGCGAAGGCGATGCAGACGGCGGAGATCGGGCCGAGGCCGCGGTTGGAGCCGAGGTCGGAGAAGAGCAGGCACAGGACGCCGAGGATGACCGTGCCGCCCGAGGCGAGGATCGGCTCCCAGGACTGCTTCAGGGCCACCCGCATCGCGGTGTACCTCGACTCCTCCTGGCGGAGCTCCTCGCGGTACCGGGCGACCAGCAGCAGGCCGTAGTCGGTCGCCGCGCCGACGACCAGGATCGAGGCGATGCCCTGGCTCTGGCCGTTGACCGCGATCCAGCCCTGCTTGGCCAGGAAGTAGGCGACCGCGAGGGACACGACCAGCGCCATGCCGGCGGTGCCGATGACCAGAAACGGCAGCAGCGGGCTGCGGTAGACGACCAGCAGGATCAGCAGGACGACGCCGAACGCCGCGAGCAGCAGCAGGCCGTCGATGCCCGAGAAGCCCTCGGAGAAGTCGGAGAAGATCGCGCCGGGGCCGGTCACGAAGGCGGTGGTGCCGTCGATGCCGTCCAGGCCGCGCAGGTCGGCGATGACCTCGTTGAGCGTGTCGCCGAGGTCGGGGTCGAACGGCAGCACCGCCTGCACGGCCTCGCCGTCCTCGGACGGGAGAACGGGGGAGGCCTCGCCCTCGAGCGCGCCGGCGTCCTCGGCGATCGCGATCGCCTGGTCCAGCCGGTTCTGCGCCTCGGCCTGCACCGCGGGGTCGAGGGCGCCGTCCTCGCTCTCCCAGAGCAGGATCACCGGCAGGGTGCGCTCGCTCTGGAACGCCCGGCTCAGCTCGGTGACCCGGGTGGACTCCGCGCTGTCGGGCAGGAAGGCGGCGGAGTCGTTCTCCGAGACCTCGGCCAGCTTGCCGCTGAAGGAGCCCAGCGGACCGGCCAGGACGAGCCAGGCGATGGCGACGAGGGCCGGGATCAGCCAGCGGAGGATGCGGGTGCGGCGAGGCATGATGTCCCTTGACGGTCGATTATCTCGATCGTCGAGAGATTATCGCGGACCGGGACGACGTGCGAGCGGAGGTGCTGGGTGGACGACGAGGCGACCCGTGCCCGCCAGGAGCTGGGCCTCCTGCTGCGCCGGCTGAACGTCGAGCTGGACGCGGTCGGTCAGCGGTTCGCGGACGTGCACGGGCTCAACCGCACCGACGTCCGGGCGCTGGTCGCGATCATGGACGCCGCCCGCCGGGGGGAGGCGCTGACAGCCGGCCGTTTGGGCGAGGCGGTCGACCTCCGCTCGGCGTCGGTGACCGCGCTGGTCGACCGGCTGGAGCGGGTGGGCCACGTCCGGCGGGTGCGCGATCCCGAGGACCGGCGGCGCGTGGGCCTGGAGATGTCCCAGACCGCGATGGCCGCCGGTGCCGAGCACTTCGGCGGACTGGCGCGTGACCTGGTGGGCGCGATGGAGGGCTACAGCGACGAGGAGCTGGCCGTCGTCCGCAGGTGGCTGGAGGACATGACCGCGGTCATCACCCGCCACGCCCGCGCCGAGCCGCCGTCCCCGCCGTCCTGACCGAGACCTAGAGGTACAGGCCGGTCGATTCCTCGATGCGCTCGGCGGCGACGGCGTGCACGTCGCGCTCGCGGAGGATGATCAGGTCCTCGCCGTGCACCTCGACCTCGTGCTGGTCCTCGGGGGAGAAGAGCACCTGGTCGCCGACCTTGACCTGGCGCACGCTCGGGCCCACGCCCTTGGCCTCGCCCCAGACCAGCCGCTTGGCCACCTGGGCGGTCGCGGGGATGAGGATGCCGCCGCTGGACCGCCGGTCACCGTCCTCCTTGCGGAGCGCGACCAGGATGCGGTCGTGCAGCATCTTGATCGGCAGCTTGCCGGTGGCGGCGATGTTGTCGGGCACGTCGCAAAACGCTACCCGCCGCGCTCCCCCGGACTTTCTGCACCGAAAGTCCGAGACTTTCGGTGCGGAAAGTCGGGAGGGGGGCGGGGTCAGCCCCAGCCGAGCTCGTGCAGGCGCTCCTCCTCGATGCCGAAGTGGTGCGCGATCTCGTGGACGACGGTGATCGTGACCTCCTCGACGATCTCCTCGGCCGTCTCGCAGATGTCGCAGATCGCCTCGCGGTAGATCATGATCCGGTCCGGCAGCGCCCCGCCGTACTCCCAGCCGCGCTCGGTCAGGGCGAACCCCTCGTAGATGCCGAGCAGGTCCGGTTCCTCGGGGTTCCGGTCCTCGACCAGGACGACGACGTTGTCCATCAGCGCCAGCAGGTCGGGCGGCACCTCGTCGAGCGCGTCGGCGACCAGCGCCTCGAACACCGGCAGGGGGAGTGGCTTCACGCGAAGCTCACCAGGACGTCGGCAGCGGGCGGCCCTCCTCGTACCCGGCCGCGCTCTGCACCCCCAGCACCGCGCGCTCGTGCAGCTCGTCCACCGTGCGGGCGCCCGCGTAGGTGCACGAGGACCGCACGCCGGCGACGATCTGGTCGATCAGGTCCTCGACGCCCGGGCGGGCGGGGTCCAGGTACATCCGGGACGACGAGATGCCCTCCTCGAACAGGCCCGCCCGCGCCCGCTCGAACCCGCTCTGGGTCGCCGTCCGCGCCTTGACCGCCCGCGCCGACGCCATGCCGAACGACTCCTTGTAGAGCCGGCCCGAGCCGTCGTCGTGGATGTCGCCGGCCGACTCGTACGTGCCGGCGAACCAGGAGCCGACCATCACGTTCGCCGCGCCCGCGGCCAGGGCGAGGGCGATGTCGCGCGGGTGCCGGACGCCGCCGTCGGCCCACACGTGCTTGCCCAGCGAGCGGGCCTCGGCCGCGCACTCCTCGACGGCGGAGAACTGGGGCCGGCCGACGCCGGTCATCATCCGGGTGGTGCACATGGCGCCCGGGCCCACGCCGACCTTGACGACGTCGGCACCGGCCTCGATCAGGTCGCGGGTTCCCTGCGCCGTCACCACGTTGCCTGCGACGACGGGCACGGAGCCCGCCACCGAGCGCACCGCGCGCAGCGCCTCGATCGCCTTCTCCTGGTGCCCGTGCGCGGTGTCGACGACGAGCACGTCCACGCCCGCCGCCAGCAGGGCCGATGCCTTGCTCGCGACGTCCCCGTTGATGCCCACGGCGGCCGAGGTGAGCAGCTGCCCCTCCGCGTTCACGGCCGGTGTGTAGATCGCTGAGCGCAGCGCGCCCTTCCTGGTGACGACGCCGACCAGCCGGTCACCCTCGACCACGGGCGCCGCGCTCACCCGCTCGCCGGAGAGGACGTCGAAGATCTTCGGCAGGTCGGTGCCGGCCGGGATGGTGAGCGGCTCGCGGGTCATCACCTCGGACAGCTGGGTGAACCGGTCCACGCCCTGGCACTGCCCGTCGGTGACGACGCCGACCGGTGAGCCGTCCTCGACGACGACGACGATCCCGTGCGCACGCTTGGTGAGCAGCGACAGCGCCTCGCCCACCGTGGAGTGCGGCGACAGGGTGATCGGGGTGTCGTAGACCGGGTGCCGCTGCTTGACCCAGGAGACGACCTCGGCGACGACGTCGACCGGGATGTCCTGCGGCAGCACCGCGAGGCCGCCGCGGCGGGCCGTCGTCTCGGCCATGCGCCGGCCGGAGATCGCCGTCATGTTCGCGACGACGACGGGGATGGTCGTCCCGACGCGGTCCGGCGTGGTCAGGTCCACCTCGAGCCGGGAGCCCACCGTCGAGTGGTTGGGCACCATGAAGACGTCGGCGTAGGTGAGGTCGTGCTCGGGCCGCTGCAGGAAACGCATGCCCCCAGTGTCCCTGACCCGGCGCCGGGGGCGGGGAGTCGGACGCCGCGCCCTGCGCGGGCGTCCCGATCGGCAGGTCCCTCTTCGGCAGGTCTTGCCCGCCGCGCGATCCGGTGGCGGGCGATCCGACCGCTAGCGTTCCGTGGCGGACGGGCTCCCACCATGGTCTCCCCGTCGGGGAGGACCCGGGGGGCAGTGTGGCGCTCGCGCGCATGTCGGGACGCCGGCGGGGTGCCGTCCTCGTCCTCGCCCTCGTCGCGGTGCTGACCGCTCCGCTTCTCGGCACGTCCCCGGCGGCCGCGGACGTGGACAAGACCGGTGTCCGTGCGCTCACCACGCAGACCGCCGCCGTCGTCCCCGGCCAGACCGCCTGGCTGTCGATCGTCTGGACCGGCGACCAGACCGTGACGAACTGGTCGACGACGGTGAGCGCACCCGCCGGGGTCACCGTCAGCTACCCGACCACGCGCGGCGGCGCCGACACCTCGCTGTACGGCTCGGAGACCCTCGTCGGCAGCACGCGCGACTTCACCGCGTTCAAGGTGCAGGTGCCCCACACGCAGCGTTCGTCGTTCCCCTTGACCGTCGTGTCGGCCTACACCAGCACCTGCGGCGACAACGGGCAGTGCAAGGAGGTCGGCAGCGGCAACGACGACAAGGCGCGCGACTTCAGCACCACGGTCACCGTCACGGTGCCGGTCGTCCCCGCCACCGGGCCGGACTTCACCCAGGGCACGACCGACCTGACGGTCCCGGCCGGGAGCAACGCCTTCGTCCAGCTCGCCTTCAGCGCCGGGCAGGCGGACCTCGCGGACTTCACCGTCCGCGCGGGGCGGCTGCCCGCCGGGCTCGTCGTCGGCTATCCCGGCGATGCGGCCGTGAGCCGCCCGGCAATGGGCCCCGCGCTGATCGGGCGCTCCACCGACCAGGTCGCCCTCCGCCTGGACACCACGGGCATGACCCGCGGGACCTACACGCTGCCGCTCGTCATCGCCTACACCTCCGCCGCCCCGCGGACCGCATCCGGGACGGTGACCCTTGTGGTGCGGTGACCGCCGCCTGGCGCGGGGGCTCGTCGCCCTGGCCGCGCTGGCGGTGCTCGGGACCACGGCCGCCTGCGGCGCCCAGGAACCGGCAGCCGAGCCCGCCGCGGCGACGCCCACCGGCACGCCCGCCGACGCGGCGACCGGACGGATCGCCGAGGTCGAGTTCGCCCGGCAGTGCACGGTCGCGTCGGCCAACTACGCCGACGAGGCGCAGTTCACCATCGAGCTCGACACGCACCTCGCCGCCGCCGGCTTCACGCACGAGCAGTGGAAGCGGTGGCACGACGCGCTGGCCGTCTCACCGGAGCTGGTCACCCAGTTCGCCGAGATCAGCGCCAGGGGATGCCCCGCCGAGCCGCCCGGCTAGGAGGCGGCGCGCACCAGTCGATCCGCCGGCACCGGTCGCTCCGCGGGCACGAGCAGTCCGGCGGGCGCGGCGTCGCCGGAGAAGCCCACCCGGGGCATCGCCGTCCACACCGGCGACCGGCGGGCGAGCGCGGCCGCCAGCCCGCGCAGCCGGTACCAGGAGTGCACCCACCGGAACCAGAGGTGCTCCACGACGGCGGCGCCCATGAGCCCGAGCAGGTCCCGGCCGCGGCCGTAGCGGTGGTAGGTGAGTTCCTCGACCGCGATCGCGGTGGCCGAGAGCAGCACGCCGAGCGCGACGGCGAGGACGAGCACCGCTCCCGCGACGGCCGGCTCGACCAGTCCCAGAGCCATCGAGGTCACGACGGCGGCGACACCGACGACCTCGATCACCGGCCCGAGCAGCTCGAAGAGCAGGAAGAACGGCAGGGCCAGCACGCCGATGGGGCCGTAGCGCGGATTGCCGATCATCCGGCGGTGCTTCCAGAGCAGCTGGCCGAGGCCGTGCGACCAGCGCTTGCGCTGCCGGCCCAGCACCTGCCAGCTCTCGGGCACCTCGGTCCAGCAGACCGTCTGGGGGACGAAGACCACGCGGTGCGGACGCCGCTGACGGCGCAGGTGCTCCTGGATGGTGACGACGAGCTCGGCGTCCTCGGCCAGGGAGTTCGGGTCCATGCCGCCGACCTCCAGGACGACGTCGCGCCGGAAGAGCCCGAAGGCGCCCGAGATGATGAGCAGGGCCTGTGCGTCGGCCCAGCCGGTGCGTCCGAGCAGGAACGAGCGCAGGTACTCGATCACCTGCACCCGGACCACCCAGCGGCGGGAGAGTCGCGGCTCGACCATCGTCCCGCGGTCGGTGAGCGCGCCGTTGGCCGCCCGGATCACCCCGCCGGCCGCGACGACGTTGTCGGGGTCCTCGACGAAGGGCCGGGAGACCTGCAGGAGCGCCTCGTTCTCCAGGAGCGAGTCGGCGTCCACCATGCACACCAGCGGGTGGCGGGCGTGGTTGAGGGCGGCGTTGAGGGCGTCCGAGCGCCGGCCGACGCTGTCCTTGCGGATGACCAGCAGCGGGTCCCCGGTGGTCGCGCGGTGGACCGAGAGGATCGCGCCGTCGACGGGCAGGTCGGCGGTGGGCCGCGGCGTGACCTCGCGGAGCGCGTAGCGCTCGGCCACGAGGGCGAACGTGCGATCGGTGGAGCCGTCGTCGACCAGCACGACCTCGAGGGCCGGGTACTTCTGGCCCAGGGCGGCGGACAGCGTGTCCAGGATGCCGGCCTCCTCGTCGTGGGCGGGCACGAGGATCGAGACGGCGGGGGTGAGCGGGCTGGCGAAGGTCTCGTCGTGACCCTCCACGCCGCGCCAGTGCCGGTTGTGCCACACCCGGCGGGCGCCCGCGAGCACCAGCAGCAGCGTGACCAGGTGGAAGAGGGCGACGTGGGCGGTGAGGACCCAGCCGGCGGCGAGCAGGGCGTCGACGACGAACTCGCGCATCAGTGGGCTCCGGCCAGCGGACGACGGATCCCCGAGGAGACCGCGTCGAGAGCCGCCCGGGCCGCGGGCGCGGCCGGGCCGTCGAGGGCGCCGAGGACGCGGAGCCGGTCCCGGCCCTCGGGCGTGATCGATGCGAGCGCGTCGGCGCAGGCGGTCCGCACCCGCAGGTCGGACGCCGACATCCCGGCGGCGAGCGCGGGGACGCACTCCGGGTCGCCGATGCGTCCCAGGGCCTCGGCCGCCGCCGAACGCAGCGCCGGATCGGTGGCGAGCACGGTCGCCCGGCTGAGGGCGTCGCCGGCCTGCGGGGCGCCGATGCGGCCGAGGGCGCCGGCTGCGGCGCGGCGGACGTCGGTGGGCGCGCCGGGATCGTCGAGGGCGGCGGTGAGCGCGGCCGTGGCGGGGAGGTCACCGTGCAGGCCGAGCAGCCCGGCGGACAGTGCCCGCGCCGGTGCCGCGCCGGAGTCCAGTGCGGCGCGCAGTGCGGGCAGGGCGGCCGTGCCGACGTCGAGCAGGGCCATGCCGACGATGCCGGAGGGCACCGGGCGGACCGCGGTGAGCGCCGCCAGGAGGTGCGGCACGGCGGCGACGTCGCCGGCCTTGCCCAGTGCGCGGGTGGCGGCGGAGCGGACGTCGGGGGAGCGGTCCCCGAGCAGGGTGACCAGGTCGGGGGTGTACCGCGTGCTGCCCGTGGCGCCCAGCAGCATCGCGGCCCGGCCGCGGCGCCACGGCGCCCGGGCGGAGACCTGCTCCGCGGCGCGGTCGACGACGCCGCGCGAGACCAGGAGGTCGCGCAGCACCTGGCGATCGCTGCCGCGCAGCTGGGGGAGCAGGTGCAGGACGACGTCGTCGAGGACGGCAGGGGCGTCGGCGAGCGACCGGGTGGTCTGCTCGCCGTCGAGCAGGGAGTAGATCAGCGGCGTCAGCTCGGCGCGGCGGGAGGCGTCCCGCCGTTCCCGGCGTCGGCGGGCCAGGTGTGCCCCGCCGACCGAGAGGAGCAGGAGCACGACCAGTCCGGTCACCCCGGTGCCGGCGAGCAGCACGGGGCCCGGCACCACGGTCACGCCTGGATGCTGCCGGGCGGCAGCGCGGCGGTGACGCGGCTGATGAGCTCCCGGGTGCTGAACGGCTTGGCGACGAAGTCGGTGGCACCGGCGGCGAAGCCTCGCTCGAGATCGGGCTCCTGGGCCTTGGCGGTGAGCAGCAGCACCGGCGTCCGGGCGAGCCCGGGGTCGGCGTCGGCGCGCAGGGCGGCGCAGACCTCCAGGCCGTTCATCCGCGGCATCATCCAGTCGAGGACGACGAGGTCGGGGTGCAGTGCGCGGGCAGCCGCCAGGCCGGCCTCGCCGTCCGCCTCGACCGAGACCTCGAGGCCGAGCCGGCCGAGCCGGAAGGCGACGAGGTCGGCGATCACGGGATCGTCGTCGACGACCAGGACGTGGGGCATGGGGCTCCGATCAGAAAAGGCGTGGCACAACCAGCATCGGCACGTTGCAGGTGTCCCTGTAGCCCCACGCGGCACGGCGCCGGGAGCCGTTCGGGTGGATGCGGCCCGGCAGGGGTCGAGACAGAGGTGTGGCATTCCGGAACAGCGCTCCCCCCCGCGGTCTCCCC
>FNAW01000023.1 GCA_900102115.1 Blastococcus fimeti | reverse complement strand
GTCGTGGCCGACCACGTGTTCGGCTGGCCCGCGGGCGGGTTCATCGGCGTCGACGTCTTCTTCGTGATCTCGGGCTTCCTGATCACCGGCCTGCTCGTGCGCGAGCGCTCGCGGACCGGCCGGATCTCCTTCCGCGCGTTCTACGCCCGGCGCGCGCGCCGGCTGCTCCCGGCCGCCCTGGTGACCCTGGCCGCCACCACGGTGGCGACGTACCTCGTCTTCCTCGGCGGCCGCTTCCAGGAGACCGTCCACGACGTCGTCTGGGCAGCGCTGTTCGGCGCGAACATCAACTTCGCCCGCCAGGGCACCGACTACTTCGAGGGGACGGCGGCGCCGTCCCTGGTGCAGCACTTCTGGTCGCTGTCGGTCGAGGAGCAGTTCTACGTCGTCTGGCCGGCGCTGATCCTGCTGGCGTTCGCGCTCCCGGGCCTGGGCCGGCGACGACGCCGGGGATCGCACGCCGCCACGTCCTCGCGCTCCTCCACCCCCGCGCTCCTGCTCCTGCTCGGGGCGGTCACGGCGGCGTCCTTCGCCTGGTCGGTGCACGCGACCGACACCTCGCCGGTGACGGCCTACTTCTCCACCTTCACCCGCGCCTGGGAGCTGGGCGTCGGTGCCCTGGTCGCGGTGTCGGCGACGCAGCTGCAACGCCTCCCCGGCGTGCTGCGCGCCCTGCTCGCCTGGACCGGCCTGGCCGTCGTGGCCGTCGCCGCCTTCGTCATCGACGACGGGACGCCGTTCCCCGGCAGCGCCGCCGCGCTGCCCGTCCTGGGCACGGCTCTGCTCCTGGCCTGGGGTGGCGCACCGGGCGGCCCGGGCTCCCGGTGGATGCTGGGCAGCGCGCCCGCCGGCTTCCTCGGGGCGATCTCCTACTCGCTCTACCTGTGGCACTGGCCCGTCCTGATCATCACCGGCGCGCTCCTGACCCCCGGTTCGGACGTTTACTACGCCGTCGCCGTCGGTGTCGCGCTGGCCCTGGCCACGGTGTCCTACTACTGCATCGAGCAGCCGGTCCTGCACACCAACTGGCTGCTGCCGCACCGGCCCGTCGACCCGACCCGTGCCCGGCCCGTCTTCATCCGGGCCGGCGCGGTCGGGCTGGGCGCCGCGGCGGTCGCGGTGCTGACCGTCGTCGCGGTGGTCGTCGTGCCCTGGGGCGACGGCGGGAACGCCCGGGCCGACGCCGCCCGTGCCGCGGCGTCGGCGAACCAGGACGCCGTCGACGCGGGAGCCCCGCCGCTCACCCCTCTGCAGCAGGAGATCCAGGCCGCGACGCTGGCCACCGAGTGGCCCGCCGACCTGGACCCGAGCTTCGACGAGCTGCCCACCTACGGCGTCGACGTCTGGCCGACCTACTGCCTCCGCGTCGACGCCGACATGCTCGACCGGTGCCGCTTCGGCGCGGCCGACGCCCCGAAGCGCGCCGTCCTGATGGGTGACTCCTACGCCGCGGCCTGGGTGCCCGCGCTCCGGCAGGCGCTCGTGCCCTTCGGCTGGTCGGTGATCGCGCTGTCGGACGGCCAGTGCCCCAACATCACCGCGATGACCGTGCTGAACGGCGAGCCCTTCACCCGCTGCGAGCGGCACCGGGACTGGGCGATCGAGCACATCGTCGAGACCCGGCCGGACCTCGTGATCCTCACCAACGCGTGGACGGCCACGATGCTCGACGAGTCCCTCGACAAGCGGACGGCCTTCCGCGACGGCCTCACCGACGTGGTCCGGCGGCTGCAGCCGTCCGGGGCGAAGATCGTCCTGCTCTCCGCGCCGCCCGGCTCGGCCAACCTGCAGGACTGCCCGACCGGGATCAACGGCCCCCACGACTGCCTCGAGGGTCCGGTGGACACCTTCGCGACGCAGGTGGCCACCGAGCAGGAGGTCGCCGCCGCGACGGGCGTGCTGGCGATCGACCCGGAGCCGTGGTTCTGCCTCGACGGGATCTGCCCGACCATCGTCGGCAGCACGCCGGTCTACTTCGACGGGCGGCACATCACCGTCCAGTACGCGGAGCGGATCGGTCCCGAGCTCGTGGCGGCCCTGGGTGTCCTCTGAGCCCGGGGCGCGTCGGCCGGACGCCGGGAGGAGGGCTCCGGTGACGGGGCGCGAGGCCCACTTCCGTCGTGACATCGAGGGCCTGCGGGCGGTCGCCGTCGGGCTCGTCGTGGCCGACCACGTGTTCGGCTGGCCCGCGGGCGGGTTCATCGGCGTCGACGTCTTCTTCGTGATCTCGGGCTTCCTG
>FNAW01000024.1 GCA_900102115.1 Blastococcus fimeti | reverse complement strand
AGTTCGGCCTCGTAGGCGGCCAACCCGGACTTCGCCCGCTGCACCCGCTGCAGCTCCGCCGCGATCTCGGCCGCCGACCGCCGACCGACCGGGAGAAGGTCACCCAGCCGCGACGGCCGCGCCGTCACCCCCGGTGGCAGCGCCGGATCCGGCCACGAGGGCGGGTGCAGCGGCGCGACCGAGACCGCTACCCCGTGGCTGCCACCCAGGTCGAACATACGTATGACGATAGGACCGGGGTCCGACAGTTTCCGCCGGTCAGCGGCCTGGGGGTCAGCCAAAGGAGAGATGGCATGGGGCCAACTGTGCGACTCTCGTACCCGTCCAGAAGGCGGCGTCAGGAACAGTGCGTTGGACGGGGCCGCTATACCGTCGTGCGGTGCCTTCAGATGTGCTGCCCCCCGTCGAGCCGTGGATGACAGGGCCTCTGGCGGCTGCCCTGCGCGCAACGGGGTGTCCCCCGGAGACCGCGCAGCTCTTGTCCACCGAGCTGCGCGTCGAGCGCCCCGGAGGCAGCACGGAATGGTTTCTCATGCTGGAGAACCACGGAACGGGCTATCCGGCGGACGCCGACGAGGTGACGTACGCGGTCGAGCACCTGGCGCGGAACCTGGCCGCCGACAACGCCCAGGCCGTCGACCGCACCGCTCGCGGTGAGCCGGGATGGACGCCGTACTGGCCACGTTCCTGATCGCATGTGCGACGGCTGACGGTCGGGACTCAGCCACCGCGAACTGTCCCTGAGTAGGCCGCTCAGCGCGGGTTTCGCAGGCTCCCCGGGCCAGGCACCCTGGCCGACCCGATCGGTCAGCTCCGCCGGCGACGCTTCCGACGGACCAGCAGGACCACGGCGAGGACCGCCGCCGCAGCTCCGGCAAACGGCGCGTAGCGGACCACCGGGCCGGCACCGGAGACCTCGAGCAGGTCGATCGGTTCCGGCTTCGCGGGCGTCGCGACGGCAGCGGGGGCGACGGGAGCCGGGGCGACGGGCCGCGGTCCGGCCGCCGGGACGCTGCGGACGGGCGCACCCGTGGCCGGGCGGGCCGGCGGGCCGGAGGGGCCGGAGGGCGGCCCGCTGGGGCGCGCAGGGGTGGCCGCCTTCTTCGCCGCGGGCGCGGCCTTCTTGGCGGCGGGGGCCGCCTTCTTGGCGGGTGCTGCCTTCGCCGGCGCCGCCTTCTTCGCCGGCTCGGCCTTCTTCGCGGGCTCGGCCTTCTTCGCCGGCGCCTTCGGAGCGACGGGCTCGGTCACCTTCTCCGTGGCGCTCGCCGCTGCCTTCTTCGTGGCGGCGGCGGCCTTCTTCACGGCCTTGGCAGGCGCGCTCTCGCCGGGCAGCTGCTCGACGGAGGCGGCGATCTCCTCGACCGCACCGGTCGCGGTGCCGGCCACCGCCGCGATGGGGCCCGGCGCCGGAGCGGCGGGGGCGGCAGGAGCGGGGGCGTCCAGCTGGGCGGCGAGCTTGTCGGAGAACTGACCGAGCAGCTTGTCGCCGACGTCGGTCATGACACCGCGGCCGAACTGGGCCGGCCGGCCGGTGATGGTCAGGTCGGTGCGCACGTCCACACGGGTGCCGGGACCGTCGGCGGCCAGGCTCGCGGTGATCGTCGCGGCCGCGGTGCCGTTGCCCCGCTGGTCCTTGCCGCGCGCCTCGATCACCGCCCGGTGCGCGACCTCGTCCTTCTCGACGATCGAGGCCTTGCCCTGGTAGGTCAGGTTGATCGGCCCGAGCTTGACCTTGATCGAGCCGCTGACGTCGTCGCCGCTGACCGAGTCCAGCGTGGCGCCGGGCATGCACGGCGCGATCCGCTCGAGATCGAGCAGGACCCGCCACGCCTCGTCGACGGGCAGGGGCACGCTGAACGAGTTCTCCAGTTGCACGGCTGGATCCTCCTGGGGCTGCGAACCCGCCGGGCCTCCGCAGCGCCCCGGGTGGGACGGACGGGTACGGACCGGCGGCTGCCCGACGCTACCGCCCGACCCGCTCCTCCACCTGTACGGCGCGAACGGGCTGAGCCTGGTGGGACGGGTGTTCCGCCCGGAGTTCCCGCCGGCGCAGGAGGGCCGACGCGGTGAGCGCTGCCAGCCCCGCCGCGGCCAGCGCGGCACCGACCAGCCCCGGG
>FNAW01000025.1 GCA_900102115.1 Blastococcus fimeti | reverse complement strand
GAGGCCGCCTCCTGCACCGACCGCGACATCTCGCTGGTCGTCGCCGTCTGCTCCTCCACCGCCGAGGCGATGGTGGTCTGCCGGTCGGAGATCTGGGCGACGATCGAGCTGATCTCCTCGATCGCGGACACCGCAGCGGTGGTGTCGCCCTGGATCGCCAGCACCCGGCGGGCGATGTCCTCGGTCGCCTTCGCCGTCTCCTGCGCCAGCTCCTTGACCTCGTTGGCGACGACGGCGAAGCCCTTGCCCGCCTCACCGGCCCGCGCGGCCTCGATGGTCGCGTTCAGGGCCAGCAGGTTGGTCTGCTCCGCGATCGAGGTGATCACCTTCACCACGTTGCCGATCTCGGTCGAGGAGTCCCCGAGCTTGGTGACGGTGGCGGTGGTCTTCTCGGCAGCGGTCACCGCGCGGGAGGCGACCTCGCTGGCCTCCGCGGCGTTCGAGGCGATCTCGCGGATGGAGGCACCCATCTGCTCCGCGCCGGCCGCGACCGTCTGCACGCTGCGCGAGACCTCCTCCGCCGCACCCGCGACGATCCCGGACTGGGCACTGGTCTCCTCGGCCGACGCCGAGATCTGGGCAGAGGACGCCGACAGCTCCTCCGACGAGGCGGCGACGGCGTCGGCCGAGGCGACGACGCCGGTCAGCACCTCGGCGATGTTGGCCTGCGCAGCGTCCAGTCCGGCGGCCATCCGGCCGAGCTCGTCGCGGGAGGTGATGCCGGTGCGCGTGGTCAGGTCGCCGGCGGCCATGGCCGCGACCGTGGCCTGGACACCGGCCACGGTGCGGGTGATCCGGCGGACGACGACGACCGTGAGGCCGATGGCGGCCAGCCCGGCGAGCACGGCCACGACGAGGATCAGCCGGCGCGCGGAGGCAGCGTCCTCGACGGCCTCGGCGTTGCGGGCCGCGGCCTGGTCGGCCTGGGCGATGCCCTCCTCCTCCAGCCCGTCGGCGATCGCGGTGAGCAGCGGGCTGGACACCTCGCGGTAGATCGCGGCGTAGGAGACCAGGTCCCCGGCGTCGGCGACCGGGAAGAGCTGGCTCTGGTTGGTGGCGAGGAACTGCGCGCGGGCGGTGGCGTAGGCGTCCATCGCCTCCTGGCTCACGACGAAGGGCTCGTACTCGCCGAGAGCGGCGTCGACGTCGGCCTGCTTCTCGTCCATCTCGCCCAGCAGCTCCACCCGGCGGGCCGGGTCGGACACGGCGTACTCCAGCACCCGGGCCCGGTGGGCCGCGGTCGCGCGCTGCACCGCGGACAGGGCGTTCAGCGGCTTGAGGTTCTCGACGTAGATGCGCTCCTGGTCCGCCGACATCTCGGAGATGCGGGAGAGGGCCAACCCGTTGGTGCCCGCGAGGACGGCGACGAGCAGTGCGACGACGACGCCGATGCGGAAGCCGACCGGCCGGTCGGCGAACCAGGCGCCGGGGGCCCGCCCGGGGCGGGGGGTGCTGGTGGGGACGGTCACGGTGTCTCTCCTGCTCGGCCTGGTGACACATCCCCTTCTGCGGATGCGCCGAATGCGATTGCAGAGCACAGAATGGGCAACAGGTAACCCGTCGTGGCTCCGGAACACGTCGTGTCGAATTGATCGCGGAAAGTTTGCCGACGACCGACCCGGACGTGCCGTCTTGTCGACACGGAAATGGTCGGCAGGGTCTGGGGAATGCGTCCCGGACAGGCAGGGAGCGCACGACCGGTCGGCCGTGCGCTCCCCGGCGTGCGGCCCGAGGCCGCGCGGCTCAGTAGCTGAACTTCCCGACCGTCGTGCGCAGATCGGCCGCCATGCGGGACAGCTCGTCGACGGCGATGCGGGTCTGGGACAGCGCCTCCGTGGTCGAGTCCGCGGCGGCGCTGACGCCGGTGATGTTCTCCGCGATCTGCCCCGACCCCGAGGCCGCCTCCTGCACCGACCGCGACATCTCGCTGGTCGTCGCCGTCTGCTCCTCCACCGCCGAGGCGATGGTGGTCTGCCGGTC
>FNAW01000026.1 GCA_900102115.1 Blastococcus fimeti | reverse complement strand
GGTGAGGCGGGCAAGGGCTTCGCGGTCGTCGCGAACGAGGTGAAGGAGCTGGCCCAGGAGACGGCGAAGGCGACCGAGGACATCGCCCGCCGGGTCAACGCCATCCAGGGCGACACCAGCGCAGCGGTCGCGGCGATCGGTGAGATCAGCGCCATCGTCGCCCAGATCTCCGACCGGCAGACCACCATCGCCTCGGCGGTGGAGGAGCAGACCGCGACGACGAACGAGATGTCGCGGTCGGTGCAGGAGGCGGCCTCGGGGTCGGGCCAGATCGCGGAGAACATCACCAGCGTCTCCTCGGCCGCCGACTCCACCACGCAGGCGCTGAGCCAGACCCGGGTCGCCGTCGACGAGCTCTCCCGGATGGCGGCGGACCTGCGCACCACGGTGGGACGCTTCACCTACTGATCGCGGTCACCGCATTCCGGAGTCGACTCATCGGCTTCCGGAATGCGGTGACCCGCCATTCTCGCCCGGTTGCGCGACACGCGTGGTGCGAATGTGAATACGAACGAACCGGTGCCACATCCTGTTCGGGAACGCATTCCGCGTTCTCCCGAACGAGCGGCCTCCCACGCAGCCGCTGCGCCGAGCGAGGAACACCGAACATGTCGAAGGCACGCACCGAGCGGTTCCGCGAGACCGGGCCCGCCCGGCACTGGTACCGGGACCGCGGGATCTCCACCCGCATCTTCGCGATCAGCGCAGCGCTGATGCTCGGCACCCTGGCGGCCACCGTGGCCGGCATCAACGGCACGCAGCGCGTCGGGGAGCTCCACGAGCAGGCCAGCGCCGCGATCGACGCCCAGCGGACCGTCGAGGACGCCCGCTACGACCTGCTGTGGGCCGCCAACTGGCAGAACATCACCGCGTGGAACGCCCGGGTGGTGGGTGGCGAGACGGCCGCCGCGCCGGGCGGCGACAACGTCGCGAACTACCGCGACGGGGCCGCCGGCTTCCAGCAGCTGTTCGACATCGACCGGGACCAGCTCGACGCGGACGCGGAGGCCAGCCTCGCCGTCATCCAGGAGAACTGGACGGCGATGAGCGGCTACAACGAGCAGATCTTCACGCTGTGGTCGCAGGGCCGGCTCGACGAGGGCGACGCGCTGTCCAACGGCGACAAGTGGGACGTCTTCTACGTGCTCGACCAGGCCATGACCGAGCTGGTCGACTCCGTCGACGCCCGGGTCGCGCAGACCGAGGCGCAGGTCGACGACGCCAAGCGCGAGACGGTGATCCTCTCGGTCGTCGTCTCGCTGGTCGCCTTCCTGCTGGGCGGCGGCCTGGCGTTCGTGGTGTCGGGCGGCATCGTCCGCGGGGTGCGTGGCGTGCAGAACGGGCTGGAGCGCCTGGCCGCGAACGACCTGACGGTGCGGATGCCGGTGCGCGGGCACGACGAGGTCGGCCAGATGACGGCCGCCCTCAACACCGCGGCCGGCTCCATGGCGACGACGATGGGCGAGATCGTGGCCGCCGCGAGCGCGGTGGCCGCCTCGTCGGAGGAGCTGTCGGCCTCGTCTGCGCAGATCTCGGCGTCGGCCGAGGAGACCAGTGCCCAGTCCGGTGTCGTCGCGGGTGCGGCGGAGGAGGTCTCGCGCAGCGTGGAGACCGTCGCCGCCGGCGCGGAGCAGATGGGCGCCTCGATCCGGGAGATCGCGTCCAACGCCGCCGAGGCGTCCGAGGTGGCCGGCCGCGCGGTGCTCGCCGCCGAGCGGACGACGGCCACCGTGGCCAAGCTGGGCGAGTCCTCGACCGAGATCGGCAACGTGGTCAAGGTGATCACGAGCATCGCCGAGCAGACGAACCTGCTGGCCTTGAACGCGACCATCGAGGCCGCGCGGGCCGGTGAGGCGGGCAAGGGCTTCGCGGTCGTCGCGAACGAGGTGAAGGAGCTGGCCCAGGAGACGGCG
>FNAW01000027.1 GCA_900102115.1 Blastococcus fimeti | reverse complement strand
GTGATGCTCTACGTCGCCACCGAGCGGTCCAGCTGGCTGGTCATCGGCCTGCTGCTGTTCGCCGGCGGCGCGACCATCGCCTACCAGGCCTTCGGTCACGTCCAGGCCCGCGTGGACACCTGGCTGGACCCCTTCGCCTACTACGACGGCTCCGGCTACCAGGTGGCCCAGTCGCTGTTCGGGCTGGGCACCGGCGGGCTGTTCGGCACCGGGCTCGGCGGCGGCCGGCCCGACGCGGTGCCCATCGCCAAGAGCGACTTCATCGCCTCGGCCATCGGTGAGGAGCTGGGACTCTTCGGCCTCGCCGCGGTGATCATGGTCTACCTGATCCTCGTCGAGCGCGGCCTGCGTTCCTCGCTCATCGTGCGGGACCCCTTCGGCAAGCTCCTGGCCGCCGGGCTCTCCTTCGCCGTCGCCTGGCAGCTGTTCGTCGTCCTCGGCGGGGTCACCGGCCTGCTGCCGCTGACCGGCCTCACGACGCCCTTCCTGGCCTACGGCGGCTCGTCGCTCGTGGCGAACTTCGGCCTGGTGGCCCTGCTCGTGCGGATCAGCGACGCCGCCCGCCGCCCGGCCGTGCCGCACGTCGCACCGCAGCGGCTCACCGACGCGCCGACCGAGGTGGTGCAGAAGTGAACGCCCCGCTGCGCCGCGTGGCCATCAGCGTCCTGGTGCTCTTCACGCTGCTGATCGTCAACATCAACTACATCCAGGTGGTGCGCTCGGACGAACTGCGCGACGACCGGCGCAACACCCGCGTCCTCGCCGACGAGTACTCGCGGGAGCGCGGCGCGATCGTCGTCGCCGGCGAGCCGATCGCGCTGTCCACGCCCACCGACGACCGGCTGAAGTACCTGCGGCAGTACCCGCAGGCCGGCCTGTACGCCGCCGTCACCGGCTACTACTCGGTGATCTACGGCGCCCGGGGCATCGAGGAGGCCGAGAACGCGCTGCTCGCCGGCACCGACGACCGGCTGTTCGTGCGCCGCATCTCCGACCTGTTCACCGGCCGGGACCCCTCCGGCGGCGACGTCGTCCTCACCCTGGACCCCGCCGTCCAGCAGGCCGCGATGGCGGGCCTCGAGGGCCAGGTCGGTGCGGTCGTGGCCCTGGACCCCTCGACCGGAGCGGTCCTGGGGCTGGCCAGCACGCCGACCTGGGACCCGAACTCGCTGGCCGGCCACGACCTCGACGCGGTCCGGGACGCGGCAGCAGGGCTCGAGGCGGCCGATCCCGACCCGCGCACCAACCAGGCCATCAGCGAGCGCTACTCCCCCGGCTCGATCTTCAAGGTGATCGTGGCCGCGGCCGCGCTGGAGAACGGGTACACGCCGCAGACCGTCGTCCCGGCACCCCAGGTGTTGCGGCTGCCCGGCACCAGCACGGACCTGACGAACTTCAACGGCTCGGCGTGCAGCGGCAGCGGGGAGCAGCCGCTGATCGACGCGCTGACGATCTCCTGCAACACCGCCTTCGCCCAGCTCGGCATCGACCTCGGCGAGGACGAGGTCCGGTCCATGGCCGAGGCCTTCGGCATGACCGGTGAGCGTTTCGACATGCCGCTGCGCGTCGAGGGGAGCACCGTCGGGGACATCGAGAACGACGCCGCCCTGGGCATCAGCTCGATCGGCCAGCAGGACGTGCAGATGACCCCGATGCAGGCGGCCATGGTCGCTGCCGCCGTTGCCAACGGGGGCTCGCTGATGAAGCCCTACCTGGTCGACCAGCTGCTCGCCCCCGACCTCACGGTCATCGACGAGACCGACCCGGAGGAGCTGTCGCAGCCGGTGTCCGAGGGCGTCGCCG
>FNAW01000028.1 GCA_900102115.1 Blastococcus fimeti | reverse complement strand
TCATGTGGAGGGTGTCTGGTCGTACGTTGAGAACTGCACAGTGGACGCGAGCATCTTCTGACTCTTAGTTGTATTCGAGAGTTCTTGTAGGCCCGCACAACATCTCCTTCCGGGGGTGGTGTGTGGGATTTTTGTGTGGCCAAGTTGTTAAGGGCACACGGTGGATGCCTGGGCACCAGGAGCCGATGAAGGACGTAGGAGGCTGCGATAAGCCTCGGGGAGCTGTCAACCGAGCGTTGATCCGAGGATTTCCGAATGGGGGAACCCCGCACCAGTCATGTGGTGTGACCCGCGCCTGAACACATAGGGCGTGTGGAGGGAACGTGGGGAAGTGAAACATCTCAGTACCCACAGGAAGAGAAAACAACCGTGATTCCGTGAGTAGTGGCGAGCGAAAGCGGATGAGGCTAAACCGATCGCATGTGATAGCCGGCAGGCGTTGTGTGGTCGGGGTCGTGGGACCGTTCCGTATCCTCTGCCGAGGGTGCAGGGAGTAAGAAAAAGTTGGGTTAGTGGAAGGCCTCTGGAAGGGGTCGCCGTAGAGGGTGAGAGCCCCGTACACGAAAACTCTGCTTCTCCCGAACGTTATCCCAAGTAGCACCGAGCCCGTGAAATTCGGTGTGAATCTGGCGGGACCACCCGCTAAGCCTGAATACTCCCTGGTGACCGATAGCGGACAAGTACCGTGAGGGAAAGGTGAAAAGTACCCCGGGAGGGGAGTGAAATAGTACCTGAAACCGTGTGCCTACAAGCCGTGAGAGCCTTAGCATCTTCGGGTGCGGGGTGATTGCGTGCCTTTTGAAGAATGAGCCTGCGAGTTAGTGGTACGTGGCGAGGTTAACCCGTGGGGGGTAGCCGTAGCGAAAGCGAGTCCGAACAGGGCGTTTGAGTCGCGTGCCCTAGACCCGAAGCCGAGTGATCTACCCATGGCCAGGTTGAAGCGCGGGTAAGACCGCGTGGAGGACCGAACCCACTTAGGTTGAAAACTGAGGGGATGAGCTGTGGGTAGGGGTGAAAGGCCAATCAAACTCGGTGATAGCTGGTTCTCCCCGAAATGCATTTAGGTGCAGCGTCACGTGTTTCTTGCCGGAGGTAGAGCACTGGATGGCTAATGGGCCCCACAAGGTTACTGACGTCAACCAAACTCCGAATGCCGGTAAGTGAGAGCGTGGCAGTGAGACTGCGGGCGATAAGGTTCGTAGTCGAGAGGGAAACAGCCCAGATCATCGGCTAAGGCCCCTAAGCGTGTGCTAAGTGGAAAAGGATGTGGAGTCGCAGAGACAACCAGGAGGTTGGCTTAGAAGCAGCCACCCTTGAAAGAGTGCGTAATAGCTCACTGGTCAAGTGATTCCGCGCCGACAATGTAGCGGGGCTCAAGCACACCGCCGAAGCCGTGGCATTCATGCGTTGCCTGTCGGTCCTTGTGTGGGCCGGCCAGGTGTGTGGATGGGTAGGGGAGCGTCGTGTGGCGGTAGAAGCGGCGGAGTGATCCAGCCGTGGACGCCACGCGAGTGAGAATGCAGGCATGAGTAGCGAGAGGGGAGTGAGAAACTCCCCCGCCGGAAGACCAAGGGTTCCTGGGCCAGGCTAATCCGCCCAGGGTGAGTCGGGACCTAAGGCGAGGCCGACAGGCGTAGTCGATGGACAACGGGTTGATATTCCCGTACCCGCGAAGGAACGCCCATGCTGAACCCAGCGATGCTAACCACCCGAAGCGCCGGTGTCTCTTAGGAGACCGAGTG
>FNAW01000030.1 GCA_900102115.1 Blastococcus fimeti | reverse complement strand
GGTGTGTGTGGTCAAGCCCTCGGCCTATTAGTACCGGTCAGCTCCACACCTTGCGGTGCTTCCACTTCCGGCCTATCAACCCGCTGGTCTGGGCGGGGGCCTTACCCGGTTGACCCGGTGAGAGACCTCATCTTGAAGCGAGCTTCCCGCTTAGATGCTTTCAGCGGTTATCCCTGCCGAACGTAGCTAACCAGCAGTGCACCTGGCGGTACAACTGGCACACCAGAGGTTCGTCCGTCCCGGTCCTCTCGTACTAGGGACAGCTCTTCTCAAGTCTCTTACGCGCACGGCGGATAGGGACCGAACTGTCTCACGACGTTCTAAACCCAGCTCGCGTACCGCTTTAATGGGCGAACAGCCCAACCCTTGGGACCTACTCCAGCCCCAGGATGCGACGAGCCGACATCGAGGTGCCAAACCATCCCGTCGATATGGACTCTTGGGGAAGATCAGCCTGTTATCCCCGGGGTACCTTTTATCCGTTGAGCGACACCGCTTCCACATGCCGGTGCCGGGTCACTAGTCCCAGCTTTCGCTCCTGCTCGACCCGTCGGTCTCACAGTCAAGCTCCCTTGTGCACTTGCACTCGACACCTGATTGCCAACCAGGCTGAGGGAACCTTTGGGCGCCTCCGTTACATTTTGGGAGGCAACCGCCCCAGTTAAACTACCCACCTGACACTGTCCCTGATCCGGATCACGGACCGAAGTTAGACATCCAATTCGACCAGAGTGGTATTTCAACGATGACTCCACGAACACTGGCGTGCCCGCTTCACAGTCTCCCACCTATCCTACACAAGCCGAACCGAACACCAATATCAAGCTATAGTAAAGGTCCCGGGGTCTTTCCGTCCTGCCGCGCGTAACGAGCATCTTTACTCGTAGTGCAATTTCGCCGAGCCTGTGGTTGAGACAGCTGAGAAGTCGTTACGCCATTCGTGCAGGTCGGAACTTACCCGACAAGGAATTTCGCTACCTTAGGATGGTTATAGTTACCACCGCCGTTTACTGGCGCTTGAGTTCTGAGCTTCGCCTTGCGGCTAACCCGTCCCCTTAACGTTCCAGCACCGGGCAGGCGTCAGTCCGTATACATCGTCTTACGACTTCGCACGGACCTGTGTTTTTAGTAAACAGTCGCTTCTCACTGGTCTCTGCGGCCACCCACCGCTACCCCGCGCAAGGCGGTTGACAGTAGATGGCCCCCCTTCTCCCGAAGTTACGGGGGCATTTTGCCGAGTTCCTTAACCACAGTTCGCTCGATCGCCTTGGTATTCTCTACCTGACCACCTGAGTTGGTTTGGGGTACGGGCCGCTCGGAACTCGCTAGAGGCTTTTCTCGGCAGCATAGGATCATCCAATTCGCCTCATTCGGCTATGCGTCAGGTCTCACCCTCGTGCGGGACGGATTTGCCTACCCCGCGGGCCACACCCTTGCACCGGTACTACCACTCACCGGTAGGACTACCTTCCTGCGTCACCCCATCGCTTGCCTACTACCAGTCCGGGTCCCAGCCTCCAC